>NZ_PSYY01000001.1:0-1756632 GCF_003383025.1 Haloferax sp. Atlit-4N
GACCCCCGGGAAGGTGTGTCATCCCGGTGGGCGCCTGACGACCTTGGGGTCGGGGCGTTCGGTGGAAGCCTTCGGGGGGAGTGCCCCCGTGCGCTTCTTCGCATTAATCCGAATGCCGGGGATACATAAAAGGCCGTCGAACCGATGGCGCTTCGTCATGCGGTTTCATGGCGGGATTATTCATAAAATAATGATAGACTCTCGGAGACACGGATAACTCTCGAGGACGTAGATATCGCGCGACTGGAGGCCGGTCGGTCATCCCCCGCGTCGTACGTTCGGTCTGACCGGGTGTCGGTCGCGCAAGCAGACGCTGGCGGCGCTGTTTGAAAGGCGTATCGACTGCACTACGACTCGGGGTGCTACACGTGCGTGCGCACGATAAGAATGTGAACGTCGGTCGCGCTACTCGTCGAGGTGCTCGATTCCCTTCTTGGAAACGTTTCCTTTGGTAATCTTCCCCTCCATCCAGCCGGGCTTGTCCTCCGGGGCGCTGCTGTTCCACGCCCACGCGTCGAAGATGTGGACCTTGTCAGTCCCCTTCTCCCGGAGTCGAATCTCGACCGCGTCCGACTTCGCGTCGTCTTCGGACCCGGCGGGGTCGAGTCGTCGGGCCGCCTTGAGCGCCGCTTGCCTCGGCATGCTGCCCGAAAACACGCTCGTCTCTGTACCGTCCTCCTCTCGGAGCACGAAGTTCCGCTTACCGTCCTCGCGTACCATGATTTTCCACCTCTATGCCAATGAACCACATGGCACATGATAAATATATCGACGAATTTCGACCGACGACGCCGTGTTACTTATATACTCGACCGGTTCGACGCGCCGACTCACCTCGCCGACGATGCGACGGACTTCGCTGCGAGACGGTCGGGTTCCGGCGAAAATCACCACTCTCCGGGAGGACGGAGACAACACTTATGTATCCCCTGCGGCGAACCAACGGATAGACCCCCAGATGGTCCGGAAAAAGAAGCTCAGTCCGAGTGGCGCCAAAGACGAGAACGGCGAGTACCACAACGTCCATGTCAACCTCCACGAAGACGAACTCGCGGTCGCCGGAATGGAGATCGGCGACGAGGTGTTCGTCCGCGTTCGGGACGGTAAAATCATCATCCAAAAAGCGGACCCAGACCAGGTCGAACACGACTTCTGAGCGCGTGATACGTATCGTCTCGAACCGACCCGTCACCAGCGGAAGGCACGACAGACAGCAATGAACCCCTATCACCTCGCCAAACCACTCCTCTTTTCGTTTCCACCGGAGACCGCCCACCGGACCATCCACGGACTGCTCGCGACCGCTCGCGGCACTCCGGTCGAACCGCTCTTAGAGCGGCGCTACCGAGTCGACGACTCCCGACTCGCGACGAACGCGTTCGGCCTCGACTTCCCGAACCCGGTCGGCGTCGCGGCCGGGTTCGACAAGAACGCCGAGATACCCACCGTTCTTTCGGCGCTCGGCTTCGGCCACGTGGAAGTCGGCGGCGTCACCGCGGAGCCCCAGCCCGGAAACCCGCGCCCCCGGATGTTCCGCCTCCCCGAAGACGAGGCGCTCATCAACCGCATGGGCCTCAACAACGAGGGCGCGGACGCGGTCGGAGAGCGCCTCGCCGCCGGACCCCTCCCGGACATCCCCGTCGGCGTCAACCTCGCGCTCTCGGAGGTAACGCCCACAGAGGAGGCCCCCGACGACTACCGCTACACCTACGAGCGCGTCGCCGACGGCGCGGACTACTTCGTCGTCAACGTCTCGTGTCCCAACAGCGAGGGCTTCCGCGACCTGCAGAACCGCGACTCGCTCGAAGCGATTCTCGGGACGCTCGTCGACGCCGGCGCCGACCCGCTTCTCGTGAAACTCTCGCCCGACCTCCCGGACCCCGCCGTGGAGGACGCGCTCGAAGTCGTCGACGAACTCGGTCTCGACGGCGTCATCGCCAGCAACACGACCACCTCTCGGCCCGACACCCTGCGGAACCCAAACCGGGCAGAACGCGGCGGTCTCTCCGGGAAGCCGATCGAGGCCGAGGCCACGAACATGATTCGCTTCATCGCCGAGCGGACCGACGTGCCCATCGTCGGCGTCGGCGGCGTCTCGGACGCCGAAAGCGCCTACAGAAAGATTCGCGCCGGGGCCGAGATGGTCCAACTCTACACGGGCATGGTCTACGAGGGACCGTCTATCGCCCGCGACATCAACCGCGGCCTCCTCGACCTGCTCGACCGCGACGGCTTCGACGACGTGGCCGACGCCGTCGGGTCGGGACTGTAGCGGCCCGAAATCTCGCCGACCGCGGCCGCAACGACCGAGGACCTGCGCGCTGATAGCGAACCGAAGACTGATTTTCTTCCCATCCGGTTGAAAAGTCGTGCGCCCTCCCTCACCTCGTGACTCCGGCGTGCTGGCGGTCCTCGCCTCGAACGCCGTCGCGCCCGTCGGCGTCCTGTTCCTCGACTGGTCTCCGACCGTGCTCTTCGGCGTGTTCGTCGCCGAAATCGCCGCCGTGCTGTGCTGGACGCTCGTGAAGATACCCTTCGCAGCGAAGCGCCCCAACAACGCCATCGGCGACGGGGACCGACTGTTCGGCCCGTTGCAAGCCAAGCGAGGGGGGGTCTCGCTGCCCCGGTCCCTCCCGCGGATCTACCCGCGGAACGTTCCGACGCTCCTCATCGCGGCGTTCCTGCTCGTCCCGCTCGAACTCGCCGTCGCCTTCGTCGCCTTCGGCCTGACCGACCCGGTCGTCACCGACGTGGTCGCCGGACAAATCCTTCTGGGCGGCGTGAGCGTGTTCGTCGGGCGGGGCGTCGAAACGGTCACCGGCTACTTCGCGGCGGGCGGCTACCGCGACCACTCCGCGCGGTCGGTGTTGCTCCCCCCGTTCAAACTCCTGTTCGCCGTCGGACTGCTGTTGTTCGTCTTCGGACCGTTCGCGATCGAACTCGAAAACGACGTGTTCCTCGTGATCCTCGTCGGCCTGAAGTTCCTCTACGACCTCCGCGCGCTCCAACTCGAACGGAGCGAAACGCGGGGCGTCTTCTACCGACTCTACGGGAGCGAGGAGACCGAAATCGAACCGATCCCGGTGGAGGTGCCTGCAGGAGCGCCGACCTATCGAACCACGCCCGCCCGTTCGGTCGCCCTCACCGACGCGGTCTCCCAAAGCCTCCGGTACACGGTCACCAGCGGCGTGCTGTGGTGCTACGGCGTCGCCGCCGCGCTCGTCTTCTTCGGCGCGTGGACGTTCGCGCTCGCGCCGCTCGCCCTCGCCGCCGCGTTCGGGACTATCCGAGGGACCTCACGCTACCTCGCCTACGGACCCGTCGAGTTCCGGTGCTACGGGGACGTGCTCGTCGCCCACGACGCGCTGTTGGACGAGCCGCAAGCACGCCTCGAACGCGACGCGGTCACCGACGTCAGCGTGTCCACCGACGCCGTCGACCGCCTGTTCGGCACGGAGACGATACGCTTCGAGACGGGTGTGGACACGAGTCCCGACGTGGGACTCACCGTCCCCGACCCCGAGGAGGCTCGCACCGACGACGCGAACGCGAATCATCCGATGACGATTCCCCACGTCGAAGACGCGGCGGCGGTGCTGGACGCCTTCGGCGACGTAGATGAGACTGAGACTGGGCCGGAGACAGAGGTCGAGACGACGGTGCCGAGCGGCGACGACTGACGGGCCGCCCGCTAAGCGACCGAATACCGGGAAAAGAACGCGGACGGAAACGACCGAGTGGCCGTCTCAGTCGGCGTGCTGGACGATGACGATGGCGTCGCCGGCTTCGAGCATGTCGCCTTCGCCGACGTACTCGCGGGACTCCTCGATGGTGAACATCTCGGGGTCGAGTTCGACACCCGCGACGTGCATGACGCCGTCTTCGACCTCGTAGTCGTCGCTTTCGAGGGCGGCCTCGATGTCCGGGACCTGCGCGCCGTACTCGGGGCCGACGAGCGAGTAGTCGAGGTCGACGCCGGTCACGACCGACTCGATTTCGGGCTCCTCGTCGAGCAGTTCGAGCGCCTCGATGTGCATGACGCCGCTCACGTCCTCCTCGAAGCCGTGGATGTCGCCGTACACCTGCACGAGGTCGACGGGGGCGTTCATCGAGAGCTGGTTGTCGCTTTTGTACTTGCGGAGCGCGCCGACGACGGCCATCGCGGTTTCGCCGGCCGCGACGTCGGCGTCGAGTCCGAGCGGTTCGGGCCACGACTGGTCGTGGACGCTCGTTTCGTCGTACATGTCGCGCCAGAGTTCCTCCGTGACGTGTGCGAGGATGGGCGCGAAGCAGGTCAGGAACCGCTTGTGAGCGGTCTGGAGCGTGTACGCCGCCGAGGGGTCGTCGCCCTCGCGGACGCGCTGTTTGGCGATTTCGAGGTAGTCGTCGCAGAACGTGTGCCAGAAGAAACTACGCAGGCGGTCGCGCGCCTTCGAGAACTCGCGGTTCTCCAGTTTCTCCGTGACGAACTCGAGTTCGCGGTCGAGCGAGGCCAGAAGCCAGCGGTCGATGGCCTTCAGGTCGTCGTGGTCGAACTCGGCGGGCGCGTCCTCGGTGAGGCTCTCGACGAGCTTCGAGGCGTTCCAGAGCTTCCGCATGAGTTTCTCGCCCGCGACGAGGCCCTTCTCCTGGTACGGCAGGTCGTCGCCGACGGCGCTCCCGGCGGCCCAGTAGCGGGCGGCGTCGACCGGGAACTTCTCTAAGACCTCGTCGGGCGAGACGACGTTACCGACGGACTTCGACATCTTCTCGCGGTTCTCGTCGAGGACCATCCCGTTTATCATGACGCTGTCGAACGGGACCTCGCCGGTGTGCTCGTAGCACTTGACGACCGTGTGGAACAGCCAAAAGGAGATGATGTCGTGGCCCTGCGGGCGCATGTCGAACGGGTAGAGTTCGGGCCGTTCGAGTTCCATCGCCTCCGTCTCTGGATTCCAGTCCCAGCCGCCGTTGATGAGGGGCGTGAGCGACGAGGTCGCCCACGTGTCGAACACGTCGTCCTCGGCGGCGAACTCGTCGTGGCCGCACTCGGGACAGGCATCGACCGGCGGGTCGTCCGAGAGCGGGTCGACCGGCAGGTCCTCGCGGTCGGCGACGACCACGTGCTCGCAGTCCTCGCAGTACCAGACGGGGAACGGAATCCCCGAGGAGCGCTGCCGCGAGATGGCCCAGTCCCACTGGAGACCCTCAATCCAGTTCTTGTACCGCGTGAACATCTTCTCGGGGTACCAGTCCATCTGCTCGCCGGCTTCGAGGTACTCCTCGCGCTTGTCGAGCAGTTTGATGTACCACTGGTCCTTGACGAGGAACTCGACGCTCGTGCCACACCGCTCGTGGACGTTGACCGTGTGCGTGATGGCGCGCTTGTCGAGGAGCGCCCCGGCGTCGTCGAGGTCGGCGACGATGGCCTCCCGCGCCTCGTCGGCGGAGAGACCGGCGTACTCGTCGGCCTCCTCGGTCATCGTGCCGGACTCGTCGATGGCGACGCGGAGCGGCAGGTCGTGGGCCTGATACCACTCGATGTCGGTCTGGTCGCCGAAGGTACAGCACATGACGAGACCCGTGCCGGTCTCCAGGTCGACGCGCTCGTCTTCGAGGATGGGAACCCGCTGTCCGAACAGCGGAACCTCCGCTTCCTGCCCGACGAGGTGCTCGTTGTCGTCGTCGTCGGGATGGACGAAGACGGCGACGCAGGCGGGGAGCAGTTCGGGTCGCGTCGTGGAGATGACGAACGACTCCTCGGAATCGGCCACGCCGAACTCGATGTCGTGGAAGTGCGAGCCCTGCTCGTCGTCTTCGGTCTCGACCTGCGAGATTGCGGTCTCGCACTCGGGACACCAGATGGCGGGGGCGCGCTGGCGGTACTGCCGACCCTTGTCGTAGAGGTCGACGAAAGAGAGCTGGGAGACGCGCTGGACCTCGGGCGAAATCGTCTGGTACGTCTGGTCCCAGTCGATGGAGATGCCGAGGTTCTGCATCTTCTCCGTGAACTCCCCTTCGTACTCCGCCGTGACCTCGCGGCAGAGCTTCTGGAACTCGCGTCGCTCGTAGTCCTGGTGTTTGATTCCGAGTTCATCCTCGGTCAGGAGCTCCGACGCGATGCCGTTGTCGTCGTAACCGAACGGGAAGTACACCTCGTCGCCACGCATCCGGTTGAACCGGGCGACGAAGTCCTGGAGGGTGAAGCCGTAGACGTGGCCCCAGTGGAGGCTCCCGGACACCGTCGGCGGCGGTGAGTCGATAGAGAAGACGGTGTCGGGGTCTACCGCACGCTCCGGGTACGCGTACAGGTCTTCGTCGACCCACCTCTCTTGCCACTTCGCCTCGACGGTTTCCGGATCGTATTCTCCGCTCGGCATTGCGTTGGCGTACCTACAGCCGGGCGGACTGTTAAACGCCTCGGTTAAGTGCCCGAGGGAACGGAATTCGGGCGCGAGAGCGGTGACTACCTACAGGACCGAAAGCGCCGATTCGAGGTCCGAACGAAGGTCGTCGACGTGCTCGACGCCCACGGACATCCGAAGCAACGAATCGGAGATGCCGAGCGCGTCGCGTTCGGTCTGCGAGAGCGGCGAGTGGGTCATCGTCGCCGGGTGCTCGATGAGACTCTCGACGCCGCCGAGACTCACCGCCAGCGGGAACTCCCGGAGTTCGCCGAGGAATTCGGCGGTCCCGTCGAGGTCGGTGTCGAGTTCGAACGACAGCACCCCGCCGAAGCCCGACTGCTGGCGCGCCGCGAGGTCGTGTTGCGGATGGGACTCCAGCCCCGGGTACAGCACTCGCGTCACGGCCTCGTGGGATTCGAGGAACTCGGCGATTTCCATCGCGTTGGCCTCGTGCTGGCGCATCCGCAGCGGGAGCGTCTTGATTCCCCGGAGCGTCAGGTAGGAGTCGAACGGCGAGAGCATCGACCCCATCCCGACGCGCTGGAGGAAGGTAATCTCCTCCAGTACGTCCTCGCGGTCGGTGACGACCGCGCCGCCGATGGAGTCGGAGTGACCGTTGAGGTACTTCGTGGTGCTGTGGACGACCACGTCGGCCCCGAGCGAAAGCGGATTCTGGAACTGCGGGCTGAGGAAGGTGTTGTCCACCCCGAACACCGCGTCGCCCTCGTCGGCGATGGCCGCGATGGCCTCGATGTCGCAGAGGTGCATGAGCGGGTTCGTCGGCGTCTCCATCCAGACGAGCGCCGTCTCCTCGCGCATCGCGGCCGCGACGTTCTCCGGGTCGGTGGCGTCGACGAACGACACGTCCACGTTCAGCCGGTCGGCGAACAGCCGGTTGAGCATCGTCTTCGTCCCGCCGTAGAGGTCCTCGAACGCGACGATGTGGTCGCCCGGCCGGACCACCGCGGTCATCGTCGCGGCGATGGCCGCCGTGCCGGAGACGAACGCCAGCGCGTGGTCGGCACCTTCGAGCGCCGCGAGCCGGTGTTCCAGCGCGTTCCGCGTCGGGTTCGACAGCCGCGAGTAGAGGTACTCGCCCGCGTCGGGGTCGAGCGTCTCCAGGTCCGCGTCGGGGTCGATGGTCGGCACCGCGTAGGTCGACGAGAGATGGACCGGAACGACGACGTCCTCGACGCCAGGGGCCGGGGTCTGCCCGCGCTCGCCGTGGGTCACCGCCAGCGTCTCGCGGCGTACATCATTATCGTTCATACAGGAAAGGCGACGACTCGCGTCCTAAAGGTTTCTATCGCGTTCTGACCAAATGCACGAAAAGAATTACTGGCGTCGTTAAATTACCTCAAGTTATCCGATTTCGGTTCGTAGACCCTCAAAAATATTCCCGGCCACCTGTACCAACGCCAACAGGTCGAAGCTCCCACCGTTTTCCGCGACTCGCTCCGCTCGTCACGCAAAAATCTGGACCAAAAACGACCGCCGAAACTCCTACGCCAGCGCCGACAGGTCGAACTCGAACGCCGCGACCGGCAGTTCGAGGTCGTGGTCGACGATGACTTTCGGGTGGAGTTCGCCGACGACGCCGACTTCCTCGCCGTCGATGACGACCGCGGCGGTGCGGCCGTCGATGAACGACGGATGCTCGGTCGCGGGCGTCTCCAGTTCCGCGTCGTAATCGCGGCAGAGCGCCGCGAGGCGAGCCTTCGCGTCCTCGTAGGTCGCATCGTGGCGGGCGAGGACGGCCGCGACGTGCCGGGCCTCGGCGACGCGGGTGTTCTCGCCGTCGTCGCGGTGGGCCACGTGGCCGATTTCCGCGAGGTCCTGCGGGTACGCCCGGTGGGTGTTGTTCTCCAGCACCATCGTCAGCGAGGGCAGCACCCACGTCCGGAGCATGGTGTAGTCCTCGCTGTACGGCTCGGTGATGGAGGCCGGTTCGCCGCCGCCGAGATACTCGGAGCCGACCTCGACGTCCATGCGCTCGTAGTTCTCCTCCTCCGAAATCATGTGGAAGTTGAGCAGGTCCTCGAAGCCGAGGCCGACGAGCGAGGTGCGGACGGCGTCTTCGAGTCGGGAGCGCTCGTGGCGCTGGCCGACCGTCCCCACGTCGGGGTAGCGCGGTTCGAGTTCGTTGAAGCCGTAGGCGCGACCCACGTCGTCGACGAGGTCGAGCGGGTGGAGCACGTCCACGCGGTACGGCGGGATAGAGACCTCGTAGACGGTCTCCTCACCTAACTCGGCGTCCGCGTCCAGCCCGGAGCGCTCGAACAGGTCGATGACCTCGTCCATCTCCAACTCGACGCCGAGGACCGTCTCGATGCGGTCGTGGGAGACGTGTTTCGTCTCGACTTCGAAGTCGGGCTTGACGACGGTTCCACCCCCGTACTGGACCTCGACGTCCTCGATGGTCGCCCCGCGGGCGGCCAGCGCGTAGCAGATGATGTTGCACATCCGGTCGATGGTCCACTGGTCGGTGCCGGTGAGTTCGACGAGCAGGTCGCGGGAGTCCGTCGAGACCTCGGTCCGGCGGCCGTTGATGACCGGCGGGAACGAGAACAGACCGATTTCGTCGTAGATGGCCGGATAGCGGTCGTACTCGCTCACGAGGTCGGCGTACTTCCGCCCGGTGTCGTGCTGTTCGAGCACCTCGGCGGGCGTGAGTTCGTCGTTCGAGTCGAGCGCGACGAAGGTGTCGCCGTCGGGTTCGATACCCGTGTACGTGATGGAGTTGCCGGAGGCGTTCTCCGAGAGCACGTCGCCTTTCAGCATCGTCAGGTCGTGGATGCCGATGGCTCCCTTGGCGCGCTTGCGGCCCATCGTCGCGTGGAGTTTCTCCTGCAACTGGATGAGCGAGTCGAGCGCCGCGTCGTCCAGGTCGACCCCGCGGACGACCGCGCCCGTGACGTAGGGTCGCTCCTCGGGGACGTCGTCGTCGACGACGAAGGTCCAGTCGGGGTCGTTCGTGTTCGGCACCGAGACGCCGCGGGCGTCGCCGTACTGGTAGCGAAGCGAGCGGGCGACGCCTTCGACCGACAGGCGGTCGAGGCGGTCGGGACCGAACTCCAGTTGGAACGCCCCGTCGTCGGTGACGCCCTCGAACTCCAGTCCGAGCGCGAACAGGTCGTCTTTGAACTCCTCGTCGGACTTGTCTTCGTGGCCGGTCAGGCGGCGCAGTTCGTCGGGTTGAACGTCGACTACGGGCATTACTTGAGCACCTCCGTCTCGCGGAGCAGGTCGAGGTCGCACAGCGTTCCGTGCACGTCGCGGATGTCGTCGAAGCCGTACATGAGCATCAGGAGACGCTCCAGAGCGAGGCCCCACGCCATCACATCGCACTCGACGCCGAGCGGGCGAAGCACTTCCTCGCGGAACATGCCGGAGTTACCGATTTCGATGAGCTCGCCCGTCTCGGGGTGTCGGCCGAACAGCTCGAACGACGGTTCCGTGTAGGGGTTGTAGTGCGGCTTGAACTGGATGTCCGTGATGCCGAAGTGGGAGTAGAACTCCTCGAAGGTGCCCATCAGGTCGCGCACCGAGAGGTCCTCGGCCATCACCCAGCCCTCTATCTGGTAGAACTCCAGCAGGTGCGTCGGGTCGAGCGTGTCGTTGCGGTACACCTTCTCGACCGAGAAGTACCGCTGCGGCGGCTCTAACTCGCCGACCTCGTGGCCCGAGAGGTAGCGCATCGACAGCGACGTGGTGTGGCCGCGGAGCGCGATGGCCCGCGCGAAGTCCTCGGACCACGGCGAGTGGTAGCCGTCGCCGTCCTCGCCGACGCCGTTGAGGTGGGCGTCGCGGACGCGGTCGATGAGGTCCTCGGGGATGTCCTCCATCGGCGGCACGTCGAGGGCGAAGCGGTCCCAGTGGGTGCGCGCCGGGTGGTCCTGCGGCATGAACAGACAGTCGTTAATCCAGAAGTCCGCGTCGGCGTGCGGGCCTTCCATCTCGGCGAAGCCCATGCCGGTGAGCACGTCCTTCACGCGGTCGGCGGTCTGCCGGAGGATGTGCTTCTTACCGCCGCGGGCCTCGGGCGCGTCGGCCTCGACGTTGTACTCCGTGAACTCCACGTCTTCCCACTCGCCGGAGGTGAGCAGTTCGGGCGTGAGGCGGTCGACCGTCTCCGCGGCCTCGACGCCCTCCATCAGCGCCGTGACGCCCTCGTCTGTGAGGGTGACGGCGCGGATGGTGCGCTCGTGGCGGACCACGAGCTGTCGCGATTCGAGCTGGTCGAGCACGTCGGCGTCGACGGACTCGCCCGCGGCGAGGGCCGCGAGCGCGGCGGCCTCCTCGTCGGCGTCGGGGTCGGCGTCCGCGTCGGGCGCGAGTTCGCCCGAATCGATGGTCCCGTAGCCCTTGCGCGCGAAGTTCGACAGCGCGATGTCGACCTGCGGGCCGCCGAGGGAGGACGCGCCGATGACCTGCCCCATCGGGACCGCGTCGCCGTCGCCCACGTCGAGCGCGGCGCGGTAGAGCCGGACCTCGGGAAGGTCCTCCTCGGCGTACTGGACGCCCTCGTCGGTCAGTTCGACGGACTCCGCCGTGGTCTCGGTGACCGAGACGAGTCCCTCGTCGCGGAGGTCGAAGACCGCGCCCGTCACCGTCTCGGGCTTCTGGTCCGTCGCCTCCGCGAGCTGTGCAATCGTTCGTTCGTCGGTGGCGCTCGCGGCGTTCAACACCGCGACCTGTGATTCCGGAAGTCGCATCTGGTTCGTTGTGGCGTTAGCCGTCTGGTGGTCGGTTAGCAGTTTCGAAGCCTCGCCGCGCTGGCGGGGCTGACCGGCGGGGTCGGTTTCGTCCGGCGGGCGCGATGACGCCCGCACGGAGTCCGCCGACCTCAGGCGGTCAGGAAGAAAAATCCGAACCCGTCGGTGGTCGGTTCGCTCGCTCGCGTCCCGCGTTTGGGTTCGGATACCATATGCGACCGATTGTGAGTGCCGAGTAAAAGCGTTGCGCGTCCGTCCCGAGCCAGTCCGAACGCAGATACGTTCTTGGTACCGGCCGACGGAGAGACGGCGAAGACGAATGCGAGACCTGGACACGACCCTCTCGGCGATTCGCCTCGGCCACGAGGCGTCGCTCATCGTCAAACCCCCGAACCGACCGGACGACAGAGACGACGTCGAGGCCGTCCTCGTCCGGGCCTCGCCGCCCTACGAGTTCGACGACGGCGAACGGACCTACCGCGTCGTCGAAGACGAGGGCGACACCGGCTTTCGCGTCCTCGCGTCGCGCGACGTCGCCGACCCCGTTCGCGTCCTCGGCGAACTCCGCGCCGTCGTCGATATGAGCGCCTGAGCCGAGCGTTCGATTTCTCTCACGCCACGTTCCGCTCGCGGAGCGTCTCGCCCGACTCGAACCGGTCGAGCGACAGCGCCGACACGTCCACCCCGCAGGCGTCCTCGCCGAGACACAGGTCGGCGACGGCCTCGCCCGTGGCGGGCGCGTGCTGGAATCCGTGGCCCGAAAAGCCCGCGGCGACGACGAGACCGGGTTCGACCTCGTCCAGAACCGCGTGGTGGTCCGGCGTCACGGCGTACAGTCCGGCCCAGCCGTTTCGAATCCGCGTCTCCGGACCGAAGTAGGCCGCGGCGTCGTCGGCCCGCTCCGTCGCCTCCACGGCCCACTCGATATCCATCGACTCGTCGAACCGGTCCGGGTCCACGTCGGGGTCCGACGCCGAGAAGTGGCCGCCGACGATGGCGGTCCCCTCCCGCTCCGGCCGGAAGTACGCACCCGTGTCGAGGTCGATGGTGAGCGGGGCGTCCGCCGGAAGGTCGCCCTCGGGCTCCACGACGGCTATCTGTCGGCGGCGCGGTGCGAGTGGGAGGTCGACGCCCGCGAGCGCCGCGACCCGACCGGACCACGCGCCCGCGGCGACGACCACGGCGTCGGCGTCGATGGGTCCGTCCGGCGTCTCGGCCCGCCAGCCGCCGACGCGAGCGAGGTCGGTCACGGGCGTCTTCGTCCGAACGTCGACGCCGGCGGCGCGGACCGCGTCCGAGTAGCCCTGAACCGCGGAGTGCGGGTCGGCGACGCCGTCGGCGGCCGAGAAGGTCGCCGCGACGAACGACTCGGCCCGGAGCTCCGGGAGGTACTCGGCGGCCTCCTCGGGCGAGAGGACGCGACTCGGCGCGCCCGCGTCGGTCTGCATGGCGACGTTCTCCCGGAACGCCGCGGCGGTCTCCTCGGTCCGGGCCAGAAAGAGGTAGCCCGACCGACGGTAGTCGATGTCGACGCCGAAGTCGTCCGCGAAGGACTCCCAGACGGGGACGCTGGCGAGCGAGAGTTCGACGTTCACGCGCGTGGAGAACTGCGTTCGGATGCCGCCCGCCGCGCGACCCGTGCTGCCGCCGCCGAGCGTCCCCGCCTCGCAGACGGTGACCTCGGCTCCGCGGTCGGCCAGCGCGTGGGCGCAGGCGAGTCCGACGACCCCGCCGCCGACGATGAGGACGTGCATGGTCCTGTCTGATTCGCCACCGACATGAGTTTGTCTGTCACACACTAGCGAGGCGCAATGTTTTCACCCGACCGCGACGAGTCGTCCGGGTATGGTCCGTATACTCTCCGCCGACGCCGTCGGCGAGTTACTGTCGCTCGCGGAGCTGTTTCCCGTCGTCGAAGAGGCGTTCGTCAAGCAGGGTCGCGGCGAGGTCGAACGGCCCCCGAGACCGCACTTCCCGGTCGGCATCGACATCGACAGGGTTCGGGACGGGACCGGCGGCGAGGGTGTCGCGGGCGCGGGTGTGGAACCGGCAGGGCGGGACGGCCCGCTCGGCACCGCCCTCACCATGCCGGCGTACATCCACGGCCGCGAGGTGTACGCGACGAAGCTCGCGTCGGTCCATCCCGAGAACGTCTCGCACGGCCTTTCGACGGTGAACGCGCAGGTCGTCCTCACCGACGCGACGACCGGCCTCCCGCTCGCGCTCCTCGATGGGACGACGATTACCAGCGCCCGCACGGGCTGTATCGGCGGGCTCGCCGCGGAGTACCTCGCCTCCGAACCGGTCCGACTCGGCGTCCTCGGCGCGGGCACGCAGGCCCGCTGGCAGAGCCGCGCCGTCGCCGTCGGCTCCGCGGTCGAGTCAGTCCGGGTCTACTCCCCGAGCGACTCCCGCGAGGCGTGCGCCGCCGACCTCCGCGAGGACGGCCTCCCCGCCGAAGCGGTCGACTCCCCCGAGGCGGCCGTCTCCGGGGCGAACGTCGTCGTCACCGCGACGACGAGCGAGACGCCCGTCTTCGACGGCTCGCGGCTCGAACCCGGAAGCCTCGTCGTCGCCGTCGGGGCCTACACGCCCGAGATGCGGGAACTCGACGCCGAGACGTTCGAGCGGGCCGCGCGGGTGTTCGCCGACGTACCCGAGGAAGTCGCCGACATCGGCGACGTGCGCGGGGCCGACATCGACGAGTCCGACCTGATTCCGCTCTCGGCGGTGTTCGAGGGCGACGCCGGTCGCGACGACGACGACGAGATTCTGGTGGTCGAGAGCGTCGGCTCGGCGGTGCTCGACGCCGCGACCGCCGAGTACCTCTACGAGAAGTCGAACGCGCGCGGCGTGGGAGAAGAAGTGGGGTTGTGAGCGGTCGTGTGGGCGATGGGTGGCGTTACCGCCTCACTAGTGCTCCGCGGCAACCCCCCGCCGCTCCGTCTCTAAGTCGATGTCCAGCGAGTCGAGGACCTCCTCGGCCTCCTCGCGCTTTTCGTGGTGGTCTTCGAGGAACTCCCGCATCATCGTCGCCGCCTGCTCCTTGCAGCCGCCGCAGAGGCGCTCGCCGCCGACGCACTCGTCGTAGACCTCCTTGGCGAGGTCGTCGTCGTCGCCCGTCAGCAGGTAGGCGTACAGCTCGTACACCGGACACTTGTCGGCCTCGCCGCCGAGTTCGCGCTGTTCGTCGGCGGTGTCGCGGCCGCCGGTCGTCGCCGACTTCACCTTGTCGTAGCCCTCCTCGGGCGCGTCGAGAAGCGAGATGTGGCTCGCCGGAATCGACGACGACATCTTGCCGCCGGTGAGACCGGTCATGAAACGGTGGTAGATAGAGGACGGCGGGATGAATCCGTAGCCGCCGTGGTGGGCCTCGACCTCGCGGGCGAGGTCTTCGGCCTCGTCGACGCCCATGTCGAACGCGTCGATGTGCTGGTCGTACCGGCGCTTTTCGCCCTCGATATCCTCGATGAGCGCCTCGAACGCCTCGTCGGTCGCCTGTCGGGCGAAGAAGCGAATCCGCGGGCGGAGCGGTTCCATCCCGGCGTTTTCGAGCTTCTCGACCGCCGATTCGCGGACCGACTCGGAAACGAGCACGCCGGCCGCGTCGAGGTCGGCGTCGGCGAGCCACTCGGCCGCCTCGCCGCACCGCGGCATGTCGGCGTCCTCGGCGTACGCCTCGCGGGCGTCGTGGGCGGCCGCGACGAGCGGGCGCTCGGCGTCGTCGAGTTCGAAGCTCGCGAACGCCTCGGTCACCTTGAAGAATCGCATCCGGGTGGCGAGGTCGCGGGCGAAGCGGACGTGGGGGTCCTGGTCGGGGCCGACCGGGATGACCGTCGGCTTGGGGTCGTCCAACTGCGGGTAGAGGATGTCGGCCATCTGCGTGACGACCGACTGCATGTGCGAGACGTTGGTCTCGCCGTCGAAGCCGTAGATGGACTGGAACTCCGAGAAGTTGGCCTTCCCGCCGAGTTCGAACGCGAGCCGCTGGAGCCGGTCGTTGTCGGACTGTCGGTAGAGTTCGCCCGCCTCGGGGTCGAACCCGAGCGCGATGAGCGACAGCAGGTAGTCGCGGCTGTGCTCGTTGATTTCGTCCCACGGGATGCCGCGGGCGGAGTGCGCCTCCATGTCGGCGATGAGGCCGTAGGCGTCGCCGCCCTGCTCTTGATGCCAGATTATCTCGTCGAAGACTAGCTTGTGGCCGATGTGGGGGTCGCCCGTCGGCATGAAGCCCGAGAGGACGGCGAAGTCGTCGCCGTCGCGCATGGCGTCGAGGACCGGTCGGTAGTCGCGGTGGCCGAAGATGACCCCGCGGCGCATCAGGTAGTGCGGGTTCGGAACCTCGTCGAGCACCTCGTCGAACTCCTCGATGCCGAACTCCTCGAACAGCTTCCGGTAGTCGGAGACGGTCGACGAGCCCCACGGGTCGAGGGCGACGTCATCTGCTCCCTCTGCTGTGCCTCCATCGGTGCGGATGCGCTCCGCGGGTTCGTCGTCTGTCATGGCGTGAGCCGACTGACCGAAAGCCAGTCTATCTCTCCGTTGTCGTCGGTCAGCGCAAAAACCATTCGCTTGCGGACACCGCCGGCGAGGCGAACGTCGAGCGAGAGGTCCCGCGGGACGAACGTGTGGTCGGGCGCGACCACGCGCACGAGGAACTCGGAGTGCGAGAGGTCAGACACCGACTCGAACTCCGTGTAGACGCGGAAGTCCGAGCCGAACTTGAAGCCGCTCTTGGGGACCGTCTTGGCCCCCCGGAGCGCGGCGTAGACCGCGAGCCGGCGGTCGAATCGGTCGCCCTCGACGTCGCGGCCGCGGGAGACCACGTCGGCCTCGTCGGTGGCGAGCGCGTCGGCGCGGGCGAGGTAGGCGGCTTCGAGGAGCGACAGTTGGAGCGGGCCGCTGTCGGCGTTTCTCCCGTAGAGTCGCTGACCGAAGAAGCCGCGCTGGTAGAGGCGGTCGACGCCGTCCCAGACGAGCGCGCGGTCCGAGAGGAGCTCCGCGTCGAGGTCGGCCGGGAGGTCCTCCGCGGCCGTGCCCTCGGGGGAGTAGCCCTCGGTGTCGAAGTAGGTCAGGTCGCCGTCCTCGTCGACGATGGCGAGCACCACGTCCCCGAGCGACGAGACGGGGATGCTCTCGCGCTCGCCGACGACGCGGACCCGGTGTTCGACCTCGCCGTCCCACGGGCCCTTCCCGCGGGGGTAGACGAGGAAGTCCGCGCCCGCGGCGTCGCCGACGCCGGGCCAGCCCTCCCGGGCGGGCGAGAGGTAGAACCCGCGGTCGCGGAGGTCCTTGTAGACGACGAAGTCGAGGGTGGTCCCCGTTCGCGCGAGGAGTTCGCGCAGGCCCATCCCGTCCACGCCGTCGATGTCGTCCCGCGAGAGCAGGTGGGCGGCCTCGACGGGCGCGACCTCGAGGTCGTCGCCGCCGGTGGGTCTCCCGTAGCCGCGCGAGTCGTGGAACCGCTGTCGAGCGTCGCCCGGGAGGTGGACGACGCCGTCTTCGAGGCGTCCTTGCATACCCGAATCGGGGCGCGGCGACGACAAAGGGCCTGCGATGCCGGCGGCGCGGCCCGCGGGAGCGTCGGGGTGACCGCCAGCGTCGACTCGTCGCGGCCGCGGTTCCGGACGCGCACCGCTCGGCCGGCCGTGTCGCCAGCGGCGGGGCCACGGTCGTCGCCCCCCGTCTTGCTGCCCTGCGCGTGGGCGTCGGCTCATGCGACCTCGCAGGTGGAGTCGAGACACCGCCGGCCGCGACTCGTCTCGAATATCGGGAGGCCGCACTCGCAGTCGTCGCCGACGACGCCCGCGGGGAGGGAAAACGCCGTTTCGCACTCGGGGTAGGCGTCACAGCCGGCGAGCAGCCGGCCGCCCCGTCGGATGATGCGGAGCGGCGACCCGCAGTCCGGACAGGACCACTCGCCGTCGAAGCGGTCTCTCACATGGTCGTCAAGCGGGTCGCACCGGCGGTCGATACACACCTCGAACGGCGCGCCGCGCTCGACGCGCATCAGCGGCAGGCCGCAGTCGTCACACGTCTCGTCGAGGACGGTCGCGCCCGCCGGCAGGCGATACTCGGTCCCCGAGTCGAGGGCGACGGCGGACCCGTTAGTCCTGACGAGCGGGTCGCCGGTGTCGGGGTGTGAACCGACCGGGACGCCCGCGTCGCTCGCGGGGTACTCGGCGCGGCCGGTCACGTCGTTCGACTCGACCGTGAGGGTCTGGTCGCCGGCGCGGGCCACGAGGCCGAACGACCCCGGCCCCGACTCGACGGTCAGCGAGTCGGCGCGGGTCAGCCACGCGACGGGTTGGTAGCCCCCGGCGTCGTGGACGAGGACGGTGCGGTCGGGTTTGGCCACGACGACGACCCGGCCGCGCTGGGTGCGGTCGCGGGAGCCCTCGAAGCTGACGGTGCAGTCGCCGGCGAAGACGCGTATCGAATCCATGCGGCGGAATGGCCGCCAATTGCGATTTGAACCTTCGTACGGGGGTTCATCAGCCATGCCGCGGCACGAAGCTCTTTGGTCGGTCGCGGCCGAGGGCGAACCATGGACGCGAACGTCGTGCTGTTCGACATGGACGGAGTGTTGGTCGATTCCGAACAGTACTGGCACGCCTTCGAGGACGAGTGGGTGTTCGCCGACGCCATCGAGTCCGGCGACCCCGACCACGAGGAGATAACGGGGATGAACTTCCGCGAGATATACGACTACCTCGACGCGGAGTACGGGACGACCGTCACGAAAGACGAGTTCGTCGCGGCGTACCACGAGAACTCAGAGGGCGTCTACGGCGAGCACGTCGTCCTGATGGACGGCGCGGAGGAACTGTTTTCGGACCTCCGCGCGGCGGGCAAGAAGGTCGCCATCGTCTCGTCGGCCCCGCAGGCCTGGATTTCGACCGTCCGCGAGCGGTTCGACCTCGACCCGCTCGACCTCGTGCTCTCGGCCGACGACATCGACAGACCGGGGAAGCCCGAACCGCACATCTACGAGCACGCCGCCGCCGAGTTCGGCGTCGCCCCCGAGGAGTGCGTCGTCATCGAGGACTCGATAAACGGCATCGAGGCCGCCGTGCGGTCCGGCGCGTACACCATCGCCTACCGCGGCGAACAGAACGCCGACCTCGACCTCTCGCGGGCGGACGAAATCGTGAACGGACCGGCGGAGTTGCGGGCGGCGTTGCTCGGCGAGGAGTAGGCAAAATCGACCAAAACCGACCGAAGGGCGGCTGACCCCGCGTTTTCTTCTATTCGACTCGGACCGTCCGCGACTCCCGAATCGGGAGCAGCGGCAGGTCGGGGAACGTGACCTCCACGACGAACTCCAGTTCGTCGTCCGTCGCGCCGAAGACGCCGACGGGGACCGTCACCTCGTCCGAGAGGTAGCACGTCTTCGCCGACATCTCCACGTCGTTGACGGTGACGCGGATCCCGACCGAGCCGCCGCCGCCGTCGTTCCGCACGCGGATGTCGTGCATGTCGCTCTCGCCGCGAGCGACCGACTCGGGGAAGTCACCCCAGTCGATGTCGGGCGCGGGGAGGTCTCTCGCGCTCTTGATGACGCGCTCGGCGACGCCCTGCGAGAGGCCCGCGCGGGTGAGTTCCTTCACGCCGGCGTCGACCACGTCGGCCGGGGTGGAGAGCCCGCCGGTGGCGAGCTTTCGCGCGCGACCGGGACCGATGCCGTCGACGGCCGTGAGCGCCGCGGCGTCGCTGCTGACGCCGTTGTCGACGCGGGCCTCGACGCGCTTTGCGAGGTTGGCGGCGCGGGCGTCCGCGAAGGTGTCGAGGAACTCGCGGAGCGCGGAGAGGAGTCGGAGCGCGTTCTGCTTGATGACCCACGCGTCGCTCCGGAGCTCGCTCGGCGTCGAGTTCGCCATGCTGGCGTGGAGGATGGCGAGCACCTTCTTCGGGCCGTCTTCGAGCGTGGTCGAGACGCCCGTCAACACCGAGTCGACGGCGTCGACCTCGGACTGACGCGCCGACACCTGCCGGAAGTCGGCCGCGCCCGCGACGGTTTCGAGGATGTCGTCGGCGGTGATGCGGTCGCGCTCGGCGAGGTCGGCGAAACGGGAGGCGGTCCCGAGGCGGAGGTAGTACTTCGAGGTGAGTCGCCCGAGCGGTGTCGCGTCGATAGAGAGGTCGTCGTCCATCTCGACGAAGCCGCGGGAGACGAGGCGGTCGAGCACGTCGCGGACGCGCTCGCGGAGGTCCTCGAAGTCGTAGGCCGCCGGGTTCGACTGCGCCCGGCGGTAGTAGAACGTCGTCTCCAGCCACGACAGCACGTCGTCGAGGTCGCGGATGGTGCCCATGGCGATTTCGGCGTTGAGGTGCGAGTCGAGGTCCTCGGCGAGGCGCGACTCGATTTCCTTGCCCTCGCGGAGCAGGCGGCGGTACTTGTTCTGGTCCGAGCGGTCGCAGACGACCCACCCGTAGCCCACGTCGTCGTAGCCGGGGCGGCCCGCGCGGCCGAGCATCTGGAGGATGTCGAGCGGCGAGATGTCCACCTCGCCTTCGAGTGGGTCGTGGTGTTTCGTGTCGCGGATGACGACGCAGCGGGCGGGGAGGTTCACGCCCCACGCGAGCGTGGAGGTCGAAAACAGGAGCTGAATCTTCCCCTCCTTGAACCATTCTTCGACCGCCTCGCGGTCGTCGCGGGAGAGGCCGGCGTGGTGGAAGCCGACGCCGTCTAAGACGCCCTTGGCGAGCGAGTCGTTGCTCAGTTCCTTCGCCTCGTTGTGGAAGTCGTAGTCGCCGCGCGCGCCGATCGGCACGTCGCGCTTGGCGAGTTCGTCGCGGGCCTTGGCGGCCGCGCGGACGGCGTCCTGCCGCGAGGAGACGAAGACGAGCGACTGGCCGCCGTCGCGGATGTGGGGCTCCGCGAGGTCGAACGCCCGGTACAGGCGGCGGTACTTGTCGGCGAAGGAGTTCTCGCCGTGGGTGTAGGTTTTGACGCCCGCGTGGAGGTCGACGGGGCGGTAGTCGTCGCCGAACTCGAAGGTCGTCTCGTCCGGCGCGTCGAGCCACGCCGCCACGTCGTCGATGTTGGGCATGGTCGCGGACAGCGCGACGATGCGGGGGTCGCAGATGCGTCGCATCCGCGAGACGGTGACTTCGAGGACGCCGCCGCGAGTCTCGGAGTCCAGCAGGTGGACCTCGTCGATGACGACGCAGTCCACGTCCTCGATGAAGGAGTAGCGCGCCGAGTCGTGTTTCCGGGTCGCGGAGTCGGTCTTCTCGGGCGTCATCACGAGGATGTCGGCGCGGGCGGCCCGCCGCGGGTTCAGGTCGCGCTCGCCGGTGACGACGTACACCGAGTAGCCGAGGTCCTCGAAGCGCTCCCACTCGGTCTCCTTCTCGGTGGTGAGCGCGCGGAGCGGCGCGATGAAAAGCGCCGTCCCCTCGTCGCGGAGGGTCCGACAGATGGCGAGTTCGGCGAGCGCCGTCTTCCCGCTGGCGGTGGGCGCGGAGGCGACGACGTTGTGGTCGGTGTCGAGGATGGCGGGCAGCGCCTCGCGCTGCATCCGGTTGAACTCCTCGAACCCGAAGGCGTCTGCGAACTCGGGGACCGCCTCGGCGACTTTCACTGGGCGCACCTCCGGGTGCGCGCTGGCGTCGGGGACGAGACGAAGACGAGCGTCATACACGAAGCCGAGTCGTCCGTGGGGAAAGGCGTTTCTCCATCCGGCGCGGCGGCTCGCGGGCGTCGAACGAGCGGAAAACGGAGGGACTGAGGTTGGTGGCGCGTTCCGGCGGAACGCGGTGTGGTGTGGTAGAGTGGGGGGCGGAGTCGAGGACCGAAGTGCCGAGCGCTTACGCGGCGCCGGCGAGCGCGGCGATGAACGACCAGTTCGTCCCCGCGGTGGCCTCGTGCTTCTTCGATTCGGCCTTCGTCATGTTGCGGCGGTGTTTCCAGTTCATACTCGATAGAAGTCTTTACTCGAATATAAGTTTTTCATTTAGATGATACATCTAGCACGGTCGTACATGCTGTTTGATGGAAAGTTGTGATGTATTCGGCCTGAACGTTTCGTTTCTCGCGATAGTAGTGTTCGTTTGAACGATTCTGAACAAGGCGTGGTAGCACGGGACGTGTATGCGATGGCTAACGTCGCGGGGACGCGGTTTCGGTTGACTCGGCGGGAGATTCCATCGGCGACCCGACAGACGGCGGACCAATCCTCACGTTTTTGCCCGTCGCCTCGCAAGAACTGCCTATGCGCACGCGGCGGAAGCCAGACTGGTTGAAGATGCGACCGCCATCGGGCCGGCGTTTCACCGATATCAAATCGACGCTCCGGGACCGGAACCTCAACACCGTCTGCGAGGAGGCGAACTGCCCGAACCTCGGAGAGTGTTGGAGCGGCCGCGACGGCCCCGGGACGGCCACGTTCATGCTCATGGGCGACCGGTGCTCGCGCGGGTGTAACTTCTGCGACGTGACGACCGGCGGGATGGAGCCGCTCGACCCCGAGGAGCCGGCGAACGTCGCCGACGCGGTGGCCGAAATCGGCCTCGACTACGTCGTGTTGACCTCCGTGGACCGCGACGACCTGCCGGACCAGGGCGCGGCCCACTTCGCCGAGACCATCCGCGAAATCAAGCGCCGCGACCCCGAGGTGCTCGTCGAGGTGCTGATTCCCGACTTCCAGGGCGAACCCGAGCACGTCCGGAAGATAATCGACGCCGGGCCCGACGTCATCGCCCACAACATCGAGACCGTCGAGCGCCTCCAGTGGCCGATTCGGGACCGCCGCGCCGGCTACGAGCAGTCGCTTTCGGTGCTCCAGCAGGTGACGGACGAGTCCGACATCCACACGAAGACCTCGGTCATGCTCGGCCTCGGCGAGCACGCCCACGAGGTCTACCAGACGCTCTCCGACCTCCGCGAGGCCGACGTGGACATCGTCACCTTCGGTCAGTACCTCCAACCCTCTCGGAGCCACCTCGACGTGTTCGAGTACGTCCACCCCGACGCCTTCGAGACGTGGCGGCGCGTCGCGGAAGACGAACTGGGCTTCCTCTACTGCGCGTCCGGCCCGATGGTCCGGTCGTCGTACAAGGCCGGCGAACTGTTCGTGGACGCGCTCCTCCGCGAGGGGTCGAGCGTCGAGGAGGCGCGGCAGGCCGCGCGCGCGGCCGCCGGACAGTAAGTTCCGCCGCCATCCCACCCCGCTCCGCGCGACTCGACCGACCGGGTCCGACCCCGTTCCCGCCCCGAAACGGTCCTGCAATGCTGTCGATATTTCCGATTATTTCTCGGTGATGTGTGGGTTCACACTAATGAACGTCAGGAAGAATCGTTTAGAAGCGAAAATGTCCAATTTTACCTCGCGTGAGTTTACATAGCACGACGCGAGCCGCAATATTCCGAGCCAAAGTAAATTATATACGAAAACAATATAACGCCGGCGGGTGTCGATTTTGCCATGAACAGGAGGGTTCTCCCGTGAGCGTGCTTCAGCGCGACCCGCAGGACCAGGTACGAGTGCTCGACGAGGACGGGACCGTCGTCGGCGAGGTTCCCGACATCGACGACGAGACGCTCGTCGAGATGTACCGGTACATGCGTCTCGCCCGACACTTCGACACGCGGGCGGTGAGTCTCCAGCGGCAGGGGCGGATGGGGACGTATCCGCCGCTGTCGGGACAGGAAGGCGCACAGATCGGCAGCGCAATCGCGCTCGACGAACAGGATTGGATGGTCCCGAGCTATCGCGAACACGGCGCGTCGCTGCTCCGGGGCCTCCCGCTGAAACAGACGCTTCTGTACTGGATGGGCCACGAGAAGGGCAACGAGATGCCCGAGGGCGTGAACATCTTTCCGCCCGCGGTCCCCATCGCCTCGCAGATTCCCCACGCGACCGGCGCGGCGTGGGCGAAGAAGCTCCGCGGCGAGGACGACACGGCCGTCATCTGTTACTTCGGCGACGGCGCGACCTCCGAGGGCGACTTCCACGAGGGGCTGAACTTCGCGGGCGTCTTCGACACCCCGAACGTCTTCTTCTGTAACAACAACCAGTGGGCCATCTCGGTGCCGCGGGAGCGACAGACCGCCTCCGAGACGCTGGCGCAGAAGGCGACCGCCTACGGCATCGACGGCGTGCAGGTCGACGGGATGGACCCGCTCGCGGTCTACTCGGTGACGAAGGCGGCGCTCGACAAGGCGAAGAACCCCGCCGAGGGCGAGGGCCGGCCGACGCTCATCGAGGCGGTCCAGTACCGCTTCGGCGCGCACACGACCGCCGACGACCCGACCGTCTACCGCGACGACGAGGAAGTCGAGAAGTGGAAGGCGAAAGACCCCATCCCGCGGCTGGAGTCGTTCCTCCGCGAGACGGGCCGCATCGACGACGAGGGCGTCGAGGCCATCGAGGCGGACGTGAAACAGCGGGTCGCCGACGCCATCGAGGCGGCCGAGTCCGACCCGCGTCCGGACCCGAGCGAGATGTTCAACCACGCATACGCCGAGCGAACCCCGGAGATTCAAGCGCAGTACGAGGAGTTCGAGGCGCTCCGCGAGAAGTTCGGCGACGAAGGATTCCTCAGAGAATGAGCAGTCAGAACCTCACCATCGTGCAGGCGGTACGGGACGGTCTCTACACCGAGATGAACCTCGACGACGAGGTGCTCGTCATGGGCGAAGACGTCGGCAAGAACGGCGGCGTCTTCCGGGCCACGGAGGGCCTCTGGGACGAGTTCGGCGACGACCGCGTCATCGACACGCCGCTTGCCGAATCGGGCATCGTCGGCACGGCCGTCGGCATGGCCGCGATGGGGCTGAAACCGGTCCCCGAGATTCAGTTCTCCGGTTTCATGTACCCCGGCTTCGACCAAATCGTGAGCCACATGTCGCGGTTCCGCAACCGCACCCGCGGCCGATACACCCTCCCCATGGTGCTCCGCGCGCCCTACGGCGGCGGCATCCGCGCCCCCGAGTCGCACTCGGAGTCCAAGGAGATGTTCTACGCGCACGAGGCCGGCCTGAAGGTCGTCATCCCCTCGACGCCGTACGACACGAAGGGACTGCTCATCTCCGCCATCCGCGACCCCGACCCGGTCATCTTCATGGAACCGAAGCTCATCTACCGGGCGTTCCGCGGCGAGGTCCCCGAAGAGGAGTACACGGTCCCCATCGGCGAGGCCGCCGTCCGCCGCGAGGGCACGGACGTGTCCGTGTTCACTTTCGGCGCGATGACGCGCCCGACGCTCGAAGCCGTCGAGAACCTCGAAGCGGAGGGCATCGACGCCGAGGTCGTGGACATCCGCACCATCTCGCCGCTCGACCGCGAGACCATCGTGGAGTCGTTCAAGAAGACCGGCCGCGCGGTGGTCGTCCACGAGGCCCCGAAGAACGGCGGTCTCGGGGCCGAAATCACGGCGACGATTCAGGAGGAGGCGCTGCTCTACCAGGAAGCGCCGGTCAAGCGCGTCGCGGGCTACGACGTGCCGTACCCGCTGTACGCGTTGGAGGACTACTACCTCCCCTCGGTCGCCCGCGTCGAAGAAGGTATTCGTGAGGCGGTGAACTTCTGAACGATGGCGCTCAAGGAATTCAAACTCCCCGACGTCGGCGAAGGCGTCGCGGAAGGCGAACTCGTAACGTGGCACGTCGCGCCGGGCGACGAGGTGACAGAAGACCAGGTGCTCGCGGAGGTCGAGACGGACAAGGCGCTCGTCGACGTGCCCTCGCCGTTCAACGGGACGGTTGAGGAACTCCTCGCCGAGGAGGGCGAGGTCGTCCCCGTCGGCAACGTCATCATCACCATCCGGGTGGGTGGCGACGACGAGGAGGCCGCCGAGACAGCCGACGCGGACGCCGAGGAGACGGCCGAGAGCGACGACGCGCAGGCGTCGGACGACACCGGCGACGCCGCCGACGACGCCGGTTCCGGCGGACGCGTGTTCGCCCCGCCGAGCGTCCGACGACTCGCCCGCGAACTCGGCGTCAGTCTCGACTCCGTCGACGGCAGCGGCCCGAGCGGCCGCGTGACCGAAGGCGACGTTCGCGCCGCCGCGGAAGACGACGGCGACGACGACGAGCCCAGCGGCCCGCGGACCGTCCAGAGCAACGGGAAGTCCGCGACCGCGAAGCGCGACGAGGGGGCGTCGGGCGCGTCCGCGTCGGCCGAGAGCGCCGACCGAGAACAGACGCTCGCCGCGCCCGCGACCCGCGCGCTGGCCAAGGAGGAAGGCGTCGATATCAACACCGTCCCCGCGACCGAGATGCGTGACGGCGAGGCGTTCGTCTCGCCCGAGGCTGTCCAAGAGTACGCGCAGGCCCAGCGCGAGGCGCAGGCCGCGGACGCCGAAGCGGTGTCCGCCGAGGCCGACGCCGGAACCGCGACCGCCGAGGCGACGAGCGAGTCGGAAGCGGCCGAACGCGCCGAAGCCGAAACCGGCCCCGGTGCCGGCGAGCGCGTCCCCTACAAGGGCGTCCGCAAGGCCATCGGCGACCAGATGCAGCGCTCGAAGTACACCGCGCCGCACGTCACCCACCACGACGAGGTGGACGTGACGGAGCTCGTCGAACTGCGCGAACGGCTCAAGCCGGTCGCCGAGGAGCGCGGCTCGCGGCTGACCTACATGCCGTTCGTGATGAAGGCCGTCATCGCGGCGCTGAAGGACTTCCCGTACCTCAACTCGCAGCTCGACGAGGAGAACGAGGAAATCGTCCTGCGCGACGAGTACAACATCGGCGTCGCGGCCGCGACCGACGCCGGCCTGCTCGTCCCCGTCGTCCACGACGCGGACCGCAAGGGCATGCTCGAACTCGCCGACGAGATGAACGAGAAGGTCGAGAAGGCCCGAAACCGCAAGATTTCGCCCGGCGAGATGCGCGGCGGCACCTTCACCATCACCAACATCGGCGGCATCGGCGGCGAGTACGCGACGCCCATCGTCAACTACCCCGAGGTGGCGATTCTCGCGCTCGGAGCCATCAAAGACAAGCCGCGGGTCGTCGACGGTGAGGTCGTGCCGCGAAAAGTCCTCACCCTCTCGCTGTCGTTCGACCACCGCATCGTCGACGGCGCGCAGGGCGCTCGCTTCACGAACCGCGTGAAGGAACTGCTCGAAGACCCCAAGCTGTTGGTGTTAGAATAATGGTCGTCGGAGACATCGCGACCGGAACCGACCTGCTCGTCATCGGCGCGGGGCCGGGCGGCTACGTCGCCGCCATCCGCGCCGCACAGAATGGAATCGACACGACGCTCGTCGAGAAGGACGCCTACGGGGGCACCTGCCTCAACTACGGCTGTATCCCCTCGAAGGCGCTCATCACGGGCGCGAACCTCGCCCACGAGGCGGGCCACGCCGAGGAGATGGGCATCCACGCCGACCCCGTCGTCGACATGTCGCAGCTGCGCGACTGGAAGAGCGGCGTCGTGGACCAACTGACCGGCGGCGTCGAGAAGCTCTGTAAGGCCAACGGCGTCAACCTCGTCGAGGGCACCGCCCGGTTCAAAGACGAGAACGCCGTCCGCATCGCCCACGGCGGCGAGGGACAGGGCTCGGAGACCATCGAGTTCGAACACTGCATCATCGCCACCGGCTCGCGCGTCATCCAGATACCCGGCTTCGACTTCGGCGACGAGCCGGTGTGGTCGTCGCGCGACGCCCTCGAAGCCGACACCGTCCCGGAGCGGCTGGTCGTCGTCGGCGGCGGCTACATCGGGATGGAGCTGTCCACGACGTTCGCCAAGCTCGGCGCAGACGTGACCGTCGTGGAGATGCTCGACGACATCCTGCCGGGCTACGAGTCCGACGTGGCCCGCGTCGTCCGCAAGCGCGCCGAGGACCTCGGCATCGACATGCACTTCGGCGAGGGAGCAAGCGGCTGGCGCGAGGAGGACGACGGCATCATGGTGACCACCGAGACCGAAGACGGCGAGGAAAACGAGTACCGCGCCGACAAGGTGCTCGTCGCCGTCGGGCGCTCGCCCGTCACCGACACGATGGACATCGAGAGCGCCGGTCTCGAAGCCGACGACCGCGGCTTCCTCTCGGTCGACGACCGCCGCCGAACCGACGTGGAGCACATCTACGCCGTCGGCGACGTGGTCGAGGACACGCCGATGCTCGCGCACGTCGCCTCGAAAGAGGGCATCGTCGCCGCCGAACACATCGCCGGCGAGCCGGTCGCCTTCGACAGCCAGGCCGTCCCCGCGGCGGTGTTCACCGACCCCGAAATCGGCACGGTCGGCATGACCGAGGCCGACGCCGAGGAGGCCGGCTTTTCGCCCGTCGTCGGCCAGATGCCCTTCCGGGCGTCCGGCCGCGCGCTGACGACGAACCACGCCGACGGCTTCGTCCGCATCGTCGCCGACGAGGAGTCCGGCTTCGTCCTCGGGGCGCAAATCGTCGGCCCCGAGGCCTCGGAGCTAATCGCCGAACTGGCGTTCGCCATCGAGATGGGCGCGACGCTCGAAGACGTGGCGTCGACCATCCACACCCACCCGACGCTCGCGGAAGCGGTCATGGAGGCCGCCGAGAACGCGCTCAGGCAGGCGATTCACACGCTGAATCGGTAAGCGCCGCAGAACCGGACCGGTCTTTTTTCACCCGTCGTCGAACCACCACAGCGCCAGCATCGTCCCCACGACTGCCACGGCCGCGGGAATCGACTCGTCGACGCCGAGTGTTCGGACGTCGAAGAGGACGACGCCCTCGAACAGGGCGGCGAGCGCGAGGGCCACGAAGACGAAGCCCGCCACCCAGATTTCGGGCGTGTTGACGTCGCTGATTGGCATGCGCGGTGCTACGGGCCGAAATATGATAAGTGTTAGCAGACCACAATCAGACTACTCGTCGGCGTCGAGAATCCCGTGGCTCTCGAAGAGCTTTCCGAGTCGGTCCATGGAGGCGACGACGGCGTCGCAGGCCGGGCGAACCGCGTCCTTGGGGACGAATCCGACCGAGAGGCCGGCGACTTCGAGCATCGGGAGGTCGTTCGCGCCGTCGCCGACCGCGACCGTTCGGTCCATCGGGACGTCGTGTTCGGCCGCGTGGTTCTCCAGCGCCGTGTCCTTCGTGCCCTCGATGAGCGACCCCTCGACGTCGCCGGTGAGTCGGCCGCCCTTCACGGGCAGGCGGTTCGAGACGATGTCGTCGACCTCGACGCCCTCCTTTTCCAGCGCGCGCTCGACGCCGCGTTCGAACCCGCCGGTGAAGATGGCGACGTGGTGGCCGTAGTCGCGGAGGCGCCGGATGAGGTCGGCCGCGCCGGGGCGGAGTTCGACCTCGCCGTAGGCCTCCTCGGCGAGTTCCTCTTCGAGGCCTTCGAGGAGGCGGGCGCGCGACCGGAGGCTCTCCGCGTAGCTCATCTCGTCGTTCATGGCTCGCTCGGTGATGTCGGCCATCTCGTCGGCCGTGCCGTTCTTCTTGCCGAGGAGAACCGTCATCTCGGAGTCCGAGAGCGTGCCGTCGAAGTCGAAGGCGATGATGCGCATATCTGCCCGTCGTCGCCGCGGGGTTTCAAAGCTTCCGCGTCGGCAGTTATCGGGCGAGGGAGACAGCGACCGAGTCGGCCGCCGGAGGAAAGCAGCGTCGCGCCGCGCACAGCTATTTACCGGTCGTCTCCATGACAAGCACGTATGGACGACCTCCACGACGCCGAACACGAGAGGCTCAGCGACGTCGAAGCCGACCTCGCCGACGACTTCGGCGAGGAAGGCGACACCCCGCTCCGACGGTTCGTCCGGGGCCTGCGCGACCTCGACGAGGCCGACGTGCGCGCGGTCGGGCAGTACGACGGCGAGTCGTTCGAGTTGCTCTACCTCCGGGACGACATCGAAGCGGCGCTCGAACCGGACGCGCGCACCGAGCGCGTGAAGACGCTCGTGCTGAAGGCGCTCGGCGAACCCGTCAACGAACCCGAACTCGACGGCTACGGCGATTTGAACGCCGTCATCAGGTGGTTCGACGAGGTCGTCGTCGCCATCTACCCGCACGACGAGTGGTCGGGGGCCATCGCGACGTTCGACCGGGCGAACTCGCCGCTGGTCGACCTCGCGTCGAAGCACCTGTCGTGAGAACGTTCGCGGGGCGACCGCGGCGCGCCCCCACAGTCAGAGTCAGAGTCAGAGTCAGAGTCAGAGTCAGAGTCAGAGTCAGAGTCAGAGTCAGAGTCGAAGCGGCGTCCACGACCGCGGGCCGTCGTCGAGGCCGCGGACCCGGAACTCCGGGTCGCCGTCGGTGTCGCGCGTCTCGACGAACCCGTCGAACGGCTGCTTGAGGAGCGCGAGTTCGCGCTCGTCGACGAAGCCGGTGTCGAGCGTGAAGACGCCCGAAAAGCCCGCCGCCGAGATGCGACCCGTGATGACGTGAAGGAACTGGAACAGCCGCTTGAGGTCGACGTACATCACGAGCGTCGAGAGGACGTGCAGGCCGACGCGGGCCGCCCGACTCGCCTCGTAGTGCTGTCGGAGCGACTCCGTCAGGTGGATGCCGATGCCGGTCAGGTCGCCGGGGCTGGAGACGTACCGGAGGTTCTCCGCGTCGGCGCGGTCGCCGAGGAGGTCGGCGACGCTCGTCGTGTCGATGACCTCGAACTGCTCCGGGGGCGAGCCGCTGATGTGCGACAGTTCCTGTGCGATGCTCGGGGCGGGCTTCTTGGTCGTCACGACGACCGTCCCCACGTCGTCGCGCTCGCCGGGCGCGAGCATCGAGAGCATGAGCCGTCGCTTCCGCGTCATCGTCGGGCCGGCGATGAGCACGGACCCGGTGTCCGGAAGCGACACCTCGGGCGGTTGCGTCGCCGGCGAAGCGTTCTCGGGACGGAAGACCATCTACAGAATCTATCGGACTCGCCAAGATAATACTAGTGGGCGAGAACGTCGGGCGACCCGAACCGTGCGAGACAGTCTCAATGTCACGATATCGGCCGTTGTGACAACCCTTAACCCGCACGGGTCTGACCCTACGCGCATGAAGGTACTCGTCACGGACCCGATCGCCGACGCGGGTCTGGACCGGTTACGCGAGGCCGGTTACGAGGTAGAGACCGCGTACGATGTCGAAGGTGACGCGCTGCTCGAAGCCGTCTCCGACGCGAACGGGCTCATCGTCCGCTCCGGAACGCAGGTGACCGCCGAGGTGTTCGAGGCGGCACCCGACCTCGTCATCGTCGGACGCGCCGGCATCGGCGTCGACAACATCGACATCGACGCCGCGACCCAACACGGCGTCATCGTCGCCAACGCGCCCGAGGGGAACGTCCGCGCCGCCGCCGAACACACGGTGGCGATGGGCTTCGCCGCCGCGCGCTCGATTCCGCAGGCCCACGCCCGCCTGAAAGACGGCGAGTGGGCCAAGTCCGACTACCTCGGCAACGAGGTCAACGGCAAGACCCTCGGCGTCGTCGGCCTCGGCCGCGTCGGCCAAGAGGTCGCAAAGAAGTTCTCGTCGCTCGGGATGGACATCGTCGCCTACGACCCCTACATCGGCGAGGAGCGCGCCGACCAGCTCGGTGCCGAACTCGTCGAGTTCGACGCCTGTCTCTCCCGCGCCGACTTCCTCACCGTCCACACGCCGCTGACCCCCGAGACGGAGGGGCTCATCTCCACCGACGAACTCGAAACGATGGGCAGCGGCTACCTCGTCAACTGCGCCCGCGGCGGCGTCGTCGACGAGGCCGCCCTCGCCGAGGCCGTCGACGCCGGCGTCATCGACGGGGCCGCGGTCGACGTGTTCGCCGACGAGCCGGTCTCGCCCGACAACCCGCTTCTCTCCGTCGACGACGTGGTCGTCACGCCGCACCTCGGCGCGTCCACCTCGGCCGCACAGGAGAACGTCGCCGTCTCGACGGCCGACCAAATCGTCGCCGCGTTCCGCGACGAGCCCGTCATCAACGCGCTCAACGCGCCCTCGGTCGACGAGAGCGCCTTCCCGCGCATCCAGCCGTACATCGGCCTCGCCGAGACCGCCGGCAAAATCGCCGCCCAACTGCTCGACGGCCGCCTCAACGAAGTCGAGGTCACCTACACCGGCGACATCGCCGCCGAGGACGTCGAACTCGTCACGGCGTCCGCGCTGAAGGGCGTCTTCGCGCCGCTCGAATGGCAGGTCAACGCCGTCAACGCCCCGCAGGTCGCGAAGGAACGCGGTATCGAGGTCGTCGAGTCGAAGTCCCGCCAGTCGGACGACTTCCAGAGCCTCGTGACCGTCACCGTCCGCAACGGCGACGAGGAGATGACCGTCTCCGGGACGCTGTTCACCGGCGAGGACCCGCGCATCGTCCGCATCAACGGCTACCGTCTCGACGCCATCCCGCACGGCCAGATGCTCGTCGCCCGCAACTACGACAAGCCGGGCGTCATCGGCTTCATCGGAACCGTCCTCGGCGAGAACGACGTGAACATCGCCGGGATGTTCAACGCCCGCCGCGCGAAGGCCGGCGGCGAGGCGCTGACCGTCTACAACCTCGACGACGACGTGCCGGACAGCGTCCGCGAGAAGCTCCTCGCCGACGACCGCATCATCGACGTGGACCTCATCACGCTCTGAAGCGGACGAACCGCACCTCTTTCTGAAAGAAAAGCCGGACTACCGTCGGCCGAGCGCCGACGCGACCCGGTCGACCACGCGGTCGGCGACCGCCCGGACCGCGGCGACCGCGTTCGATTCCGAGCCCGAGCGACGGGACCGGTCGGTCCGCCGACCCGAGCGGCCGTGCGTCCGCTGCCGACCGCGACTCCGGCTCTCGGCTAACAGTCGTTCGTAGCGGTCGATTATCTCCTGTCGGTCCGCGTCGGCGCTGTCGAGACGGGCGTTGAGTCGGGCGTTGGCGCGACGGAGCGCCTCGTTCTCGCGTTGGAGGGCGTCTCGACCGCGAGCGTCGCCCGCGGGTGACTGGCGGTGACCGCGGGGTGGAGCGGACGTGGACGCGGGTGACGACGCGCGTGCGGGTGAAGACGCGGACGAGGCCGAAGACGCGGGTGCGGACGAGGCCGCGGGTGCGGACGAGGCCGCGGCGGTGGACGACCCTCGCTCGGGCTCGTCCGGCGGGTACGTTCTCGACCCGGCCCCGTCCCGACTGACGGTTCCGGTCGGCATACTGCTGAGCGACATCGTGTGCCACGACGTACCACAGAATGAAAAGGATGCGTCAGACGCGCACCCGACGCGCGTCATCGTCCGCGGTCAGACGGCTCCGCCCGCCGATATTCGCGACCGCCGGCGACGGTCGGACCGGACCGGTCGCGCCTACTCGGCGAGGTGTTCGAGGACCGCTTCGGTGTCGTTCGGGACGGGTTCGGGGTCGTCGCCCGCCTCGAACGCCGCGTCGGGGTCCTTCAGCAGGTGGCCCGTCGTGAGACAGACGACCTGTTCGTCCTCGGAGACGACGCCCTCGGCGCGGAGTTTGCGGAGGCCGGCGACGGAGGCGGCGGAGGCGGGTTCGACGCCGACGCCCTCACCCGCGAGATCGCGCTGCGCCTCGGTGATTTCCTCGTCGGAGACGGCGACGGCCGTGCCGTCCGTCTCGCGGATGCCGGGGAGCGCCTTCGGCGCGTTGACCGGGTTGCCGATGCGGATAGCGGTCGCGCGCGTCTCGACCTCGTCCCAGCGGCGGGTCTCGTCCCAGCCGTTCTCGATAGCCTCGACCATCGGGGCCGCGCCCTCGGCCTGCACGCCGGTCAGTTTCGGCACGTCGTCGACGTCGAGCGCGCCCGACTGGACGAGTTCCCGGAACGCCTTGTAGAGCGCGGAGGTGTTGCCCGCGTTGCCGACGGGGAGGACGATGCGGTCCGGGTAGGTGCCGTAGTCCTCGTGGAACTCCTCTAAGATTTCGAGGCCGATGGTCTTCTGGCCCTCCAGGCGGAAGGGGTTCAGGGAGTTGAGGAGGTACGCCTCGCCGCGGGCGGCGAGGTCCTGTACGATGTCCAGACAGGAATCGAAGTTGCCGTCAACTTCGAGGATGCGCGCGTCGTGGAGCGACGCCTGCGCGATTTTCCCGGCGGCGACCTTGCCGGCGGGGAGGAGCACGAGCGTCTCCATCCCGCCGCGCGCGCCGTAGGCGGCGAGCGCGGCCGAGGTGTTCCCGGTCGAGGCGCAGGCGAGGCGGCCGACGCCGAGTTCCTTCGCCACGCGGACGCCGACGGTCATGCCGCGGTCCTTGAACGAGCCGGTGGGGTTCATCCCCTCGTGTTTGACGCGGAGGGTCTCGACGCCGACGTCGGCTTCGAGGCGGGGTACTTCGTGCAGGGGCGTCGCGCCCTCGGGGAGCGAGACGCCCTCCTCGAAGGGGAGCGCGGCGTTGTAGCGCCAGACGCCGCGGCCCTCGAAGTCGTCCCACGTCGGCGGGGACGCGTAGCGGACCTCGAGGAGGCCGTCGCAGTCGTCGCAGGTGTACCGAACGTCCTCGAACGGCGCGAACTGCGCGCCGCACGCGATACATTCGAGCCAGGTGCCGTCGTCGGCGACGGATGGCTCCTCGGGGGCGGGTGCCGTGAGTTCGAGGCTCATTGCTCGGGCGGTGGCACCAGAGGGACAAAAGCGGGCGGGTTTGGGCGGCACCTGCCGGGCGACGACCTCGTCGGGAACGCGGTCGGTCGGGGAGGGTTACGACTCGCCGAAGGCGTCGATGCGGGCGTGCACGTCTTCGGCCCACTCGTCGAGCGCGGCGTGCATCATCTCCTTGGCCTCGGGGAGCGGGGTCGCCGTGTACTGGTAGACGTAGCCGCCGGGGTCGAGCAGGCGGCGCTTGCGCTCGGTGAGTCCCTTGTCGAGGAGCGTCGTCAGCGAGCGGTTGACGTTGCTCCGGTCGCGGTCGAGCACCTCCGCGAGTTCGGCGACGGTGCTGCCGGGGTTGTCGAGTAGTGCGAGGTACGTCCGGCTCTCGTGGCTCTGGATGCCGAAGACGCACGCGAGGACCTGTCCGAAGTTCGGGTCCTCGGTCTCCATCAGTTCGCCCATGTCCGGTGCGTCGGCCATGCACACCTGTTCGCCGTGCGCCGGATTAAACCCTCACCTACAGGCGAGCGAGCGGTCGTCCCGGACGGGACGCCGCGGCTACTCCGATTTCGCGTAGCCCATCTTCAGCACGCAGTCCCGCATGCCGTCTTCGTCGTCGTGTTTGTGGAGCGTCGTCGGCGTGTCGCAGTAAAAGACCGTCCCGTCGTGTCGGAGCGTCACCTCGTGGATACCGCCGAGCATCTCCGCCTGGACGACGACGCGGCGGCCCTCGCGGAGCGCGTCGAGGATTTCGTCTGCGGTCAGTTCGCCGGACTCGACTCGAAGCGGCTCGGGCATACCGGAGGGTCGCGGGCGAACGGTATCAGTATTGTCGATGACGGCGGACGCCGACGACGGCGACCGCGCTCGACGAGTCGAAGCAGCGCGGGACGTGCGTCAGTTCGTCGTGGACTTGGACCGCTGTTCGTCGTCCGTCACCGGCACCTCCACGCCCTCGACGACCTCCGCGACCTCGGTCTCTTTCGGCGTGTCGATGTGCCAGCGGTCGATTTCGTCCTCGAAGTCCCGCAGCGTCTCCGACACCATCGACTTCAGTTCGTCGTCGTTGACGTTCACCTCGAAGACGAACCGCTCGTCGCCGGTGCCGCGACCGACCTGCTGGATGTTCGCGCTCACGAGTTCGTTGTCGAAGTAGTACGGTGCCAACTGGGTCATCACGTTGCGGTAGACCGTGTCCTCGACCTTCCGCAGCGCCTTCCGGCCGGCGGAGTCCGCCGCGCGGGCGACGTAGTTGATGGAGTCCTGCCACGACTCGACGGCCCCCTCGTTGTCGCCCTCCTCGACGCGCTCGTAGGACCGAGAGAGCTTCTCGCCCGCCGTCTTGAGGTCGTCGTTGGGCGTCTTGCCCGCCTTCTCGCCCTCGCCCTCGCCGACGCTGGCCTGCTGGGCCGTCTTCTCGTTGACGTCCTCGCCGAGGCGCTCGTGGGACTTCGGTCGCCACTCGTCCCAGTCGTCGAAGGCGGCGCCGTCGACGTCGGCGTCGCGGAGCGCTCGGGTGATTCGCTCCCCGTGTTCGACGACCTCGTCCCAGGTGCCGCGGCGCTTGAACCCGGAGATGCTCTCTTCCATTGTCGTTGACGGGTGTACGTGCCAGACGGTATAAATTCTACGAGGGGACAGGTTCGCACACCCATGAGAACGCCTAGCGGTCGCGGTAGACGAACCGCTCGGCGGCCGCGTCGAGGCGGGCCGACACCCGACCGAGCCACGCCGCCGGCGACGCGAGTCGGAGCGCCGACTCGTCGAGTTCGATTCGGTCGTCGCCGAGCGGGTCGCGGTCCTCGCTCGCGGTGGCGTCCACGACGGTGGTCATCGAACACCGACCGCAGGCCTCGCGGGACGAGTCTGCCATGCGCCGCGGTTCGGAACCTTCACGAATAAATCTTGGTTTTCGGACGGGTCGCGACGGGCTTATACGGTCGAACGTGTTGCTCCGTCTCATGGGATATCGCGTCGTGGACGCAACCGCCGTCGAACCCGCCGACGACCGCCCGTGCGAACTCCGCCGCATCGGCGGCGAGGGCGGCTTGGAGACCGTCGCGCTCAACCGCTTCCGGGCCGCCCCCGGCGAGCAGGTGCCGCTTTCGTACCACTACCACACCGAACAGGAAGAGGCGTTCTACGTCCTCTCGGGCACGCTGTTCGTCGAGACGCCCGACGAGACGTTCGAAGTCGGCGCTGACGGCCTGTTCGTCGCCGACCCCGAGAGCCCCCACCGGGCGTACAACCCCGAAGAAGCCGACGAGCCGGTCGAACTGCTCGCGCTCGGCTCGCCGGCCGTGTCGGGCGACGCGGTGGTCTACGACCCCGACGAGGAATGAAGCGCGCCGAGTCCGAGGACGCCGAGGGAGCCGGAACGTCGGGGGAGTCGACCGAGGCTAACGCGTCGGCTCCGGGTCCGGCCCTCGACCGCCCCGAGTGGGACGACGAGTACCTCGACCGGGTCGCCGAACGGCTCATGTACAACTACGACTTGGAGCGGGAGCACGCCGTCCGCGGCGAGCGGTTCGACCTGTTCGGCTCGATGCGCATGGAGAGCCAAAAGCAGTTCCTCCATCAGTCTATCAACTACGCCAACCACCACGCGATGGAGTACATGTTCGCGCGGCGGGTCGAGTCGGCGACGGTCGCCGAACTCGAACGGCTCGTCGAACTGGGCCACGCGCTCGCCGACGAGTGGATAGAACCCGACGAGGAACACTACGGGACGGACTTCACCTTCGTGGTCGTCGCCGACGCGGTGTCGGACGAGGTCCGGTCGTTCGTTTCCGACTTCGCGGACCGGACGCTCCTGAAGTTCGGCTACTACGGCCACTACGAGGTGAACCTCGCCGTCGTCGCGCCGACCGACGAGGACGCCGTCGCCAGCCGGAACGCCGACTCGGTCGCCGCGTTCACGCTCTGGAGCGACGGCTCGCCGGCCGTCTCCGGCGGACTGTTAGGTCGGCTCCTCGGGAAGTTGCGTCGATAAGAGAAAACGGAGTGGTCGCGCGGCCGGCGCGTCAGTCGTCGCTCGGCTGCGGACGACCGCCGCCACCGCCGCCCGAACTCCGGGCGTCTTTGATGTTGTCGTAGCCGATTTTCGCCAGCGACAGCGCGAGGTAGACGAGCACCAGCGCGAGGACGATTTGGACGGCCGCCGACACCATCGCGAAGGTGCCCGCCGAGGCCATCCACTCGGCGTTCAGGAACTTCGCGTAGAGGTTGTCGTGGAACGCGAGCCAGAGCAGACCCAGCGACGTGATCGTCGTCATGAGGGCCATCGGTAGCCCCGTGCTGAGGAGCTGCTTGGAGTCGTCCCAGTTAGCCAGCCAGACGGTCGCGGTCAGGAGCGCCAGCGCGGCGAGCAACTGGTTCGCGCCGCCGAACAGCTGCCAGAGCGTCAGCCACGAGCCGCTCGTGATGAGGATGTACGCCGGCAGCGACTGCACGAACGCGTTGCCGTAGCGGTTGGTCGCGAACTCCTCGACCGGCGTCTCGGGCGTCCCGACGATTTCCTCCATCATGTAGCGACCGAGACGCACGGCCGTGTCGGTCGACGTGAGCAGGAAGCTCACGAGCACGAGGGCCATGAACGGCCCGCCGAAGGAAGTCGGGATGCCGAAGCTCGACAGGATGACGCCGCCGCCCGCGGCGAACGTCGGCAGCGCGAGGCCGATGCCGCCGCCCACGTCGGGCGCGATGATGGCGACCGTCGCCAGCGCGACGGTGGCGAGGAGTCCCTCGCCGAGCATTCCGCCGTAGCCGATGACGCGCGCGTCGGACTCCTTGTTCAGCTGCTTCGAGGTCGTGCCCGACGAGACGAGCGAGTGGAACCCGCTGATGGTCCCGCAGGCGATAGTGATGAACAGGAGCGGGAACAGCGGCGCGCCGGAGCGGCCGATGAACCCGTAGTACGGTTCGAGGTTCGTCACGAGCGGCTGAGTCGGGTTCGTGAAGAACGTGCCCACGACGATGGCGACGAGCGCGCCGCCGACGCCCGCGTACAGCAGGAACGACGAGAGGTAGTCGCGCGGTTGCAGGAGCACCCAGACCGGGAGGGCGCTGGCGACCGCCCCGTAGACGAGGATGAGCGGCACCCACGCCGCGGTGTTCCCGTTGAACGAACTCGCACCGGGGAGCCACGCGCCGGAGCCGGAGAACAGGACGAACGTCTCGGCGGGCGCGCGGGCCGCGGGTTCGAACAGCGCAATCGGGTACTGAATCCCCGCGTAGACGCCGACGAACATCGCCACGACGAAGGCGAACGTCCCCAGCAGGAACGGGAGGTTCAGTTGGTAGAGGTAGATGCCGAACAGCACCGCGAGGACGATGTACACCAGACTCGCCGTGGCGGCCTCCGGATAGGCGTTGAACACGATGGCCACCACGAGGGCGAACACCGCGACGACGAGGACGATGGTGAGAAACGCGAACCACAACAGCATGTTCTTGCCGCGCTCGCCGACGTACTCGCCGATGATGTAGCCGATGGACTTCCCGTCGTGTCGCAGACTGCTCGACAGCGACACGAAGTCGTGAACGCTCCCGAGAAGCGGGTTGCCGATGGCGATCCACGCGAGCGCGGGGACCCAGCCCCACACCACGCCCGCCGTAATCGGACCGACAATCGGCGCGCCGCCTGCGATGCTCGAATAGTGATGCCCCAGTAACACCGGCTTTTTCGCCGGAACGTATTCTTGACCGTCTTCGTACTTGTGCGCTGGCGTCTCACGACTGTCGTCGAGTTCGACGAACTGCGCGAGATATCGGGAGTAACCGAGATACCCGACGGTAAACAACGCGAGTACCGTGACGACCAACCAAATGACTTGTACCATGGTACGCTGCCCCATTCGGTGACACGAAAATGCTCACCTTAACGTTAACGATAGATAGGAATGTATCGTGTTCGAACGACACGTTCAATCGGCGGAGTAGCCGAAAATTCTCACCGCGCGGTCGGTTTACCGGCTCACTGAACGTCGGGTGCGGTGTCGACGTCGAGTTCGGCGGCGACCTCGCCGAGGAAGTCGCCTTTGACCTCGGCGACCCGCGTCTCGACCGCGGCGACGAGCGGCGGTGAAAAATTCTCGCGGAGGTCGTCGAGGCGCGCTCGCTCTGTCTTGACTCGCTCGCGCAAGAACGTCGCGCCCCGCCCGGACTCCTCGGGGTCGGGTTCGGGCGTGAGGCGGTTGACCGCGAGGCCGCGCACGTCGAGGCCGTAGTCGTCGAGTTGGTCGATGGCGCGCTCGGTCTCCCGGAGCGAGAGTTCGTCGGGGTTCACGACGAGGAAGAACGCGGCGTCGTCCCGAAGCGTCTCCTTGGCGAACGAGAAGTCGTCGCGGCGCTGTTCGAGGCGGGCGATGATGGGGTCGCCGTCCATCATCCGCCGGGGTTCGTTGTTGCCGATGGCCGCGCGCTCGAACAGTTTGACCGACTCCTTTCGCTTGTGGAGGAGCCGCTGAATCCAGCCGTCGAGGTACTCCGGCAGCGAGAGCAGTCGGAGCGTCCCGCCGGTCGGCGAGGTGTCGAAGACGACCCGGTCGTAGTCGTCCGCGGAGCGCATCACGTCGATGAAGCGGTCGAACAGCGCCGACTCGTACGCGCCGGGCGTCTGGTGGGCCATCTCTATCTGCCGGTCGATTTCGTTGACCATCGCGGGGCTGACCTGGTCGCCCATCGCCCGCTTGGTCTCCATGAGGTGCTCGCGGACCTCGGTCTCGGGGTCGATTTCCATCGCGTCGAGGTTGGGCTCACCGGCGACGGCCGCGGGCTCGTCGGTGAACGACTGGTCGAACACGTCGCTCGTGCTGTGGGCCGGGTCGGTCGAGACGAGGAGCGTCCGGACGCCGTCGCGGGCGCACTTGACCGCGTAGGCGCTCGACATCGTCGTCTTGCCCACGCCGCCTTTGCCGCCGAAGAAGACGAATTTGCGCATGTTAGAAGTGGTACTGGTGACCCTTGCGTTCGAGGAGCGACCCGCGGTCCCACATCCGCCGCTCCCACGCCTCGAACTCGTCTTCGAGGTACGGAAGCAGCTCGGCGGTGTAGTACGAGATCGGCGAGGGGATGCCGAACGCGTCGGGGAAGCACGCGAGCATGAACGCGTCCTCGTCGTCCTCGGCCTGCTTTTCTATCTTCTCGTAGGCGGGGTGCGAAATCATCCCGTGGTAGAGGCCGCGGAGCCACTCTTCGACGAGTTCGCGAAAGGATTCGATGCGCGCGGCGAGCGTCATCAGTTTACACACTCACCCGCTTTCGGACAAAAGGGTATCGTTCACGAACGTCCGCATGGGTTACCTGCGCTTTCATATGTGCGGCCCCGGTAGGCCCGCCCATGAACGCGGGGGAGACGATTCCGGTGACGGTGCTCGGCGGGAGCCTCGGGGCGGGCAAGACGACGCTTCTCAACCACCTGTTGACACACGCCGGCGACCGGGACATCGCCGTGCTCGTCAACGACATGGGTTCCGTGAACGTCGACGCCGAACTCGTCGCCGAGGAGTCCGACCTCGCGGTCGGCGACGGCGTGACCGAACTCTCGAACGGCTGTATCTGCTGCGAGCTACAGGACGACCTCGAAACCGCGGTCGTCCGCCTCGCGCGCGAGCGGTCGTTCGACCACCTCGTCGTCGAGGCCTCGGGCGTCTCGGAGCCCGGCCCGGTCGCCCGGCTGTTCGTCGCCTCGCGGGCGGCCGCCCGCTACGACGTGGCCGGCCTCGCGACGGTCGTCGACGCCAGACTCTTCGCGGACACCTTCGGCGACGGCGACCCCGACCGGACCGTGGCCGAGGAGGGAGACGGCTCGGTGCGCCCCCTCTCGGACCTCCTCGTCGAGCAGGTCGAGAGCGCCGACCTCGTCGTCCTCAACAAGCGCGACCTCGTCTCCGACGCGGAACTCGCCGCGGTCCGCGACGCGGTCGAGGCGCTCCGTCCCGGCGCGACCGTGGTGGAGACGACCCGCGGCGACGTGGACGCGGACCTGCTCCTCTCTGACCTCCACGACCCCGACGCGCCCGTCGGCTGGCGGGCGGCGTTGGAAAATGATACGGGAGGAGACGAGAGCGACCGAGACGGCCACGGCGGCCACGGCGACCACGACCACAGCGACCACAGCGACCACGACCACGGCGGCTACGGCGACCACGACCACGACGACACCACACACGCGGAAGCGACCTACGGCGTCACCTCGTTCGTCTACCGCCGCCGGGCGCCGCTCGACCCCGAGGGTGCGGCCGCTGTCCTCGGTGACCTCCCCGACTCGGTCGTCCGGGCGAAAGGCTCGCTGTGGGTCGCCGGGGCCGAGGACGTACACTTCACCTACAGTCAGGCCGGCCCGTCGGCGTACGTCGCCGCCGCCGGCCCGTGGGTCGCCTCGCGCCCCGAGTTCGAACAGGACACCTACCGCCGCAATCACCCCGAACTCGACTGGCACGACGACCACGGCGACAGGCGGACCGAACTGGTGTTCATCGGCCGCGGGATGGACGAAGACGCGCTCGCGGCCGCGCTCGACGCCCACCTGCTCGACCCCGGCGCGTCCGCGGACGCCGGCGACTTCCCGACCGACCCCGGCGAGGAAGTCGCGCTCGCGGAGCCGACCCGGGAGCGCGAGTCGGTGCCGACCACGGGCGCGGCCTCGGAGGGCGGGCGATGAGCGGCGAAGCCGAAGGGGCCGGGAGCGACGACGAGGGGCGCGGAGCCGACGAGATAGAGTGGGGCGAGGGCGACCCGCGGGTGCTGTTCGTCATGAACCTCGTCCTCTCGACGGCGTTCGCGGCGGTCGTCGTCTACGGCCTGTCGTACCTCGACCTCGCGGCCTTCTCGGTCGTCAACGTCGCGTCCGCGGCGCTCGTGCTCACGGCCGTCACGTACCTCGTGACGAACTGAAACCGCGGGATGCGCCGCCGAACCATTCTACGCGTGAACTACCCGCAGGGCACCGCTGGCGGCCGATAGCCGCATTTATGTCCTTCGGGAAACCGCCTTCTCAGTAAGATGCCCATCGAAGACCGAGACGACGCGTACCTCATCACGCACGCGCTGGCGAAGGACACGCTCTCGCGCCTCCGGGACGTGGAGACGACGCAGGTCGCCTTCCGGAAAGGCCTCGTCAAACTCGGCCGCATCTGTGGCTACGAGATAATCGACGGCGCGATGGAGACCGAGTACGTCACCATCCAGACCCCGCTGGCCGAGACGACCGGCGAGCACGTGAAAGGGCTCGACAACGTCGTCATCATCAACGTGCTCCGCGCCGCGACGCCGTTCGTGGAGGGACTGCTCAAGGCGTTCCCGCGGGCGAAGCAGGGAGTCATCTCCGCCGGCCGCGACGAGGAGGCGGGGATGGACGACGACGGCGGCTTCCCCATCACCATCGACTACGTGAAGCTCCCCGAAATCACGGAGAAAGACACGGTCATCGTGGCCGACCCGATGCTCGCGACCGGTTCGACGATGTGCTCGGTCCTCGACCACATCCTCGAGAACGCGGGCGTCGACCCCGAGAAGCTGTTCGTCCTCTCTGCCGTCTCCGCGCCCGACGGTCTGCTCCGCGTCGACAGCGAGTTCCCCGAGGTCGACCTGCTGACGGTCTCCATCGACGACTACCTCGACGACGACGGCTACATCGTCCCCGGGCTGGGCGACGCCGGCGACCGGGCGTTCCGCACGACGTAGCTCGGTCTCCTCGCACCGCGGCTCGCGGGCGGGACGTCCCGGCCGCCGACCCGAATTCGGGTAACGACTAAGTTACCGCCCGCGCACCTCCGACGCATGGACGAACCTCGCGCCACCGGAGGAACCCGACGATGAGCGACCCGTGCGACGGCTGCGGGCGGGCGGTCGAAGACGCCCTCGCCCGCGCGGTCCAGTTGCAGGTCGACGGCTCGACCGTGGACGACCAGCGACTCTGTCCGACCTGTTTCGCCGACTGGATAACCCGGTACGAAGAACAGATGTCGCCCAAGCAGTCGTCGGACGACTCGACGGACTCCGAGATAATCGTCGACTGACGACCGCGGGCGCGAGCGCACTCCCCTGAACGCCGTCCGAACCCCCTCTTTTCGGGTCGAAAGTCGCCCGCCGGCGGCCGACTGTAGTTCGAGTCGAACGTCCCGAACCGTACCCCCGTAGACTACTGTGAGAGACGTTTGCACGGGGTGCATCGGGGTCGGCACCCAACTCGCCGAACCCCTTCGTTTCGGGTCGAAGTCCGCCGCGAACTCCGGAGTCGGACGGAACAGAGAAACGAGAAACCGACAGCGGTGGGCACGCGGGTCGAAGTGAAATCAGAACCGCGGAGGATTGTATTTCTCTCCAGAAGGGCGGGTTCAGGTATGTGTATCGTTGGCGAATTAATATTCTAACATTGATAAGAATTTACTACAATTAGTGTGTAAATAGAGATATGTTGGCCGTTGACATGAACAGCCATAAATACGTATCGTGACGAATAGTGATGTATGACTCGGAAGCTTGACCGCCGACAGTTTATCGCTGCGACAGGTGCCGTCGGTCTGGCCGGCCTCGCCGGCTGTTCCGGTGGCGGCGGCGAAGAGACGACGACGACGACCGAATCCGGTGGCGAAGATACCACCACCGCCGAGGAGACGACGACCGAATCCGGCGGTAACGGCGGCACCGAGAGCCGACTCTCGTGGCACGCCGGCGGGACGGGCGGCACGTACTACCCCCTCTCGAACGAGTTCAAGTCCGTCATCGAGGGACAGACCGACTTCACGATTCAGGTGCAGTCCACCGGCGCGTCCGTCGAGAACGTCGGCAGCCTCGCCCGCGGCGACGCGGACTTCGCGCTGATTCAGAACGACGTCGCCTACTTCGCCCGCAACGGCGAGGGCATCGAGGCGTTCCAGGGTAGCCCCGTCGAGAACCTCCGCGGCGTCGCCACGCTCTACCCCGAGACGATTCACGTCGTCACGCTCGCCGACACGGGCATCGAGACGCCGTCCGACCTCTCCGGTGCGACCATCAACACCGGCGACCTCGGCTCCGGGACGCAGGTCAACGCGACCCAGATTCTCGAAGCCCTCGGCATCTCGGACTACAGCGAGCAGAACACCGGCTTCTCGCAGGCCTCCGACCAGCTGAAGAACGGCGACATCGACGCCGCGTTCGTCGTCGGCGGCTGGCCGGTCGGCGCTATCGAGGAACTCGCCGCGACCGAGGACGTGCGCATCGTCCCCATCGAGGGCGAGAACCGCACGGCCGTCAAGGACGCCGCGCCGTTCTACGCCGACGACGAGGTTCCGTCGGGCACCTACGGACTGGAGAACCCCGCTCCGACCGTCTCCGTTCAGGCGATGATTGCGACCAACGCCGAACAGCCCGAATCGACCGTCGAATCGGTCACCAGCGCCATCTTCGAGAACGTCGACGAACTCACCATCAAGACGGACTTCATCTCCAAGGAGAGCGCGCAGGACGGCATGTCCATCGAGCTCCACCCCGGCGCGCAGGCCTACTTCGGCTGAGCCCGGGCGCTTCGCTTCGCTTTCGAACAGCGGTTTCCTACCCATCTTTCGATGCTTGATTCGACTCCCACACGTCTCCTCGTCGTAGTCGCGGTGCTGGCGGTCGCCGTCGGCGGGAGCGCCGCCGTTCCGGCCGGACAGGTGCTCGTCGTCGAAGACGCCGAGACCGGCGAGCGACTACAGACGATGCCGGTCGAAGAGAACACGACCGTCGCGCTCGAATACACCCACAGCGTCGAGAAGACGCGCGTCCTCGACGCCTACGCGGTTCAGGACGGCGAACTCGTCATGACCAAGATGGAGTTCAAGTCCTACGGCGCGGGGCTGCCCGCTCGGGCGAACGTGACGACCGAAAACGGCTCGTTCGTCTTCGACCCCGAGGGGAGCTACGAGGACCTGTACGTCAAGCCCGGCCGCATCGCCGGCCACAAGCTACACGTCGGTGACCGGACCTACGACCTCGTGGCGCTCTCCGACGCGCGCTCGGTCCGCCTGTACGTCACGCACCGCTCCGTCCTCGACGCCGCCCTCCACTGACCAACGATGAACCGAACACACGACGAGGGTCGACCCGACGACCCCGACGACGAAGACGCCTCCCGGTCCGTCCCGGAGACCGACGCGCTGGCGGCCGACCCGCCGATTCGAACCGACGGCGGCGAGTCGCCCGCAGACGACGACCGCGAGGCAGCGAGTACCGACGAAGAACTATCCGAAGAAGAGGCACAGGAGATGCTGGAGGGCATCGACCGGAAGCGGACGCTCTCGGGGTGGGCGGCGATTCTCACGTCGCTCGTCGCCATCTCCTTTTCCGTCTTCCAGTCGTGGCTGGCCGCCCGCGGCTTCGAGTTCGCCGCGACGATACCGCTCGTCGGCGAGGTGTCGCTCGGTTCGCTCCAACTCCTGCAGGTGAACTCGATTCACGTCGCCTTCGCGCTCGTGCTGGCGTTCGTCCTCTTCCCGGCGACGACCGGCCACGGTCGGTTCGCCGCGGCACTCAGTCGCGTCGTTCCGACCCTCGCGTCGAACCTCGGTGAGGACCACCCGGTCACCCGCGGTGCCGCGGGAATCCGCCGGTTCGTCCGATGGCTCGCGATCGACCCGGAGCGCGAGCGCGTGACGCCGCTCGACCTGCTGTTTATCGTGTTCGCCGTCGCCACGGCGGCCTACATGGTGTTCGAGTGGTCCGAGATTCAGCGGCTCCGCGTGTTCGGCCTCGAAGCCGGCCGGACGGTCGCCGAGTACCTCGGCGCGCCGTTCGTCTCGCTGTCCGAGACGCTCGGCCCGCTCGGCTTCCTCGCCGACGCGGTCGTCGCGGCCATCGGCGTCCTCCCCTTCGCGGACGTGTCCTACCCGTTCTTCCTCGGCGCGGTCGGCGTCCTCCTCGTCCTGGAGGCGACCCGCCGCTCGCTCGGGTTCTACCTGATGGTCATCGTCGCCTCGTTCATCGTCTACGCGAGGTTCGGCTACCTCATCTCGCCGTCGATGCCGCTGGTCGGCGTCCTCTCCATCCCCGAGGGGTCGTGGGCGAACATCATCCAGAACCTCTGGTACAACACCGAAAACGGCGTCTTCGGCATCCCGGTCACCGTCTCCGTGCAGTTCATCTACATCTTCATCCTGTTCGGGGCGTTCCTGGAGATGTCGGGGGCCGGCCAGTGGTTCATCGACCTCGCGTACGCCGCGACCGGGACCCGCAAGGGCGGCCCGGCGAAGGCGTCCATCCTCGCGTCCGGCTTCATGGGGACCATTTCGGGCTCTTCCATCGCCAACACGGTGACGACCGGCGCGTTCACCATCCCGCTGATGAAGCGCTCCGGCTACCGCTCCGAGTTCGCCGGGGCCGTCGAGGCCTCCGCGTCCTCCGGCGGGCAGATTCTCCCGCCGGTGATGGGCGCGGCGGCCTTCCTCATGATCGAGTTCATCGGCGTCCCCTTCTCCGACATCATCATCGCGGCGGCCATCCCCGCCGTGGTGTTCTTCTTCGGCGTGTGGGTGATGGTCCACCTCGAAGCGACGCGGGCCGGCATCGGTGGCCTCGACCGCTCCGAGGTCGTCGACCTCGGAAAGCACCTCGTCCGCGGGTGGTTCTACCTCATCCCGCTCGTGTTGCTCATGTACTACCTGCTGGTCGAGCGCCTGACGGTCGCGCGCTCGGCGTGGTTCACGCTCATCGCCATCATGGCGCTCCTGTCCGTCGTCGCGGCGTACAGCGAGCGGACCCGCGTGCCCCTCTTGGGCGCTATCGCGGCGGCGTTCGTCGCGCAACTCGGGTCGTACGTCACCACCGGCGTCGGCGTCATCGACGCGGTCACGGGCGGAAGCGGCGAGCCGCTCGGCGCGACCGCCGCGCTCTTCGCCGCCGCGGGCGACCTCGGCGTCATCGCCATCTTCGTCAGCCTCGTCGTGATGCTCGTCCGACCGGCGCTCGACTCGCCGCTGTTGGAGTTCGACGACGCGGTCGACGAGGCGGCCGACAACGTCGCCAACGCCGTCTCGCGGCCGTCGCTGTCCGACCTGAACGTCTTCCGCTACGTGACGTTCATCGGGAAGTCGATGGACTCCGGCGCGCGCACCTCGACCGAGGTCGTCGTCGCCGTCGCCGCCGCGGGCATCATCCCCGGCGTCGTCAGCGCGACCGGCCTCGGCCCGAACCTGACCGCGCTCATCAAGGCGGTCGCCGGCGGCTCTATCGTCCTCCTGTTGCTTTTCACCGCCATCGCCTCCATCATCCTCGGCATGGGCATGCCGACGACGGTGACGTACATCATCCTCGTCTCGCTGCTCGGGCCGGCTATCGCGCAGTCCTCCGACATCCCGCTGCTCGCGGCCCACCTGTTCATCCTCTACTTCGGGGTGATAGCGGACATCACACCGCCGGTGGCGGTCGCGGCGTACGCCGCCTCGGGCATCGCCCGGTCCAATCCGTTCCGGACCGGGACGAAGGCGTTCTCGCTGTCGCTCAACAAGGCCATCGTACCGTTCGCCTTCGCCCTCACCCCGGGCATCCTGCTCCTCCGCGGACGGGGCGAGTCCGCGGCGGTCATCACGTTCGCCGACGTGGCCGAGGTCGGCTACTTCGTTCCCGAGGTGGTCATCCCGGTCGCGGGCGTCTTCATCGGGGTCATCGGACTCGGCGCGACCGTCATCGGCTACCTCTACGGCCGCGTATCGCAGACCGAACGGGCCCTGTTCGCCCTCTCGGCGTTCCTGCTCATGGCCCCGATGCTCCTGTTGAACGCCGCGTTCGACCTCGGGAGCTTCCTCGGACTCGTCGGGACCGTCCCGGACACGGTCGCCGTCGACCTCGCCATGCGCGCGGTCGGTGGGGTGCTGTTCGGCGCGCTCGCCGTGAAGAACCGCCGCGAGACGCGCGAGCGGGCCGCACCGACGCCGCCGGAACAGGTAGAACCGACCAACTGAACCGAAAAGAAGCCCGCGACCGCGCTACTCGATGTCCGCGCGGCCGCTGGTCGCGCTTCTGATGCGGTCGCGGAGGTCCGCCCCGTCCTCGACGGGAACGCGGACCTCGAACGACACGTCGGCCTCGTAGGCGGCTTCGAACTCGACGCCCGCGCTCTCTAGGAGCCCGCGGACGCTCCCCGAATCGTCGTACTCGACGGTCGCGGTGAACCGCTCGTGGGGAATCTCCTCGACGACGCCCGCCGCGTCGAGCGCCTCCTTGACGGCCCGGGAGTACGCGCGGGCGAGGCCGCCGACGCCGAGGTTGGTGCCGCCGTAGTAGCGCGTCACGACGGCGGCGACGTTGCGCACGTCCTGCTGGACGAGAACGTTGAGCGCCGGTTTTCCCGACGAGCCGCTCGGCTCGCCGTCGTCGCTCTGGTACTCGCGGAGCATGACGTTCCCCCCGCCGGGAACCGACGACGAGGCCGACCCGGCGGGCACCCGGTAGGCGGGGACGTTGTGGGTGGCGTCGGGGTGGCGCTCCTCGATTTCGGCGACGAACGCCTCCGCCTCCTCGACCGTCTCCGCGGGGGAGACGTAGCCGATGAACTCCGAGCCGTTGACCTCGAAGCGGGCGTCGGCCCGGCCGGCGACGGTTCGATAGGCGTCGGTCATGCCACCGAGTTGGCGTCGCGGCGTGGAAAAGCGTTCGCACCGGGGCGTCGTCGGCCCGGCCCGGACGGCATGGGGTCGGCGAGGGCCGGCCGAGGGCGACGGGTGTTCGGGCGGGAGACGACGCGCGACTGCTACTGTCCGCAGGCGTCCGCGTACGACGTACACCCGTTTTGGATGCAGACGCCGCAGAGGTGGCGCGTCTCGGAAATCGGCTCACCACAGCACATGCAACTGCGCATGGACACCATGCGAACAGCTACCACGTGAAGTTACAAGAATCTTATTGCTGCGTTGACAGAACATTCGCGAGCCGACGGGGCGGCTCAGGCGATGATGATGCGGCGGACGAATTCGAGGTTCGACAGGTCGTTGAGCAGGTCGCCGGGAATCGGCTCGTCGGTGATGATGTAGAGCTTCGGGTCGTCGGTGAACTCGGGGTCCTCGCTTATCGTCTGGCGAATCGAGATGCCCGCGTCGGCGAGCTTCGAGGTGACGGTGGCGACGATGCCGGGCTCGTCGGCGTCGGCCACCTCGACGGTGAGCACGGAGAGGTTGAGCACCGGCGCGAGGTCCATCAGACTCGGAATCGACGAGATGTTCTGGAAGATTCGCCGAAGCTCCTCGTCGGCGAGGATGGCGTCGGTGGTCGAGTCGACGACTCGCCTGTCCACGTCGGCCTCGCGGGCGATGCCGGTGTTCGGTATCTCGATGCCGCCCGAAACGACCCGTCCCTGGTCGTTGACGGAAAAGCCCCGCTCCAAGAGGAGCCGGATGACGGCCTGCTGGCTCGGGCTGCCCTCGAACTTCTCCATAATCTCGTCGAACATTCGTTGGTCGGGGGATTTGCGGGCGGGTGCATTAAGTGGTACGTCGCCGACGGCGGCTGACTGGAGGCGTCGCGCGGGCGTCGGGTGGACGACGCCGCGGGCAGGCGACCGACGCCGCGGCCGGGGAGTGGGTTTAACCGTCGGCGCGGATACCCGTCGTGCATGCGCGAGCTACGCACCTGTGATTTCTGTGGGACCGACGCCGTCGGCGTGTTCGAGGTACTGCCGCCGGAGTTGACGCCGGCCGACGACCAGCGCCGCGTCGTCCTCTGCGAACACTGCGAGGAGACGCTGAGCGAGGTCATCGCGCCGCTTCTCTCCCGACTCGGCGTCGACGCCGGCGTCGACGTACCCGACGACGCGCGGGCCGAGACGGGCGCGTCCGCGGCACCGGAGCGGACCGCGAGCGGGTCGGGCGGCGAGGCCGCCTCGGTCGACGTGAACGCGGTCGACCCCGCGCCGACGCCGCCGGAGCCGGCCGATCACGACTCGACCGACGAGGCCGACGACCACGGGGTCTCGGGAGACGACGCGGACGACGACGGCGACACCGAAACCGAGACCGAAACCGAGGAGTCCGACGGTGCCGCCCGGGAGACCGACGAGACCGCCGACGAAGCCGAAGCGACCGACGGGGAGGCCGAGTCGGACGCCGACGATGAGACTGAAACCAGCGGCGGGTCGCCCGACCGGAGCGAGGAGCCGCCGAAGTTCCGAAAGGTCATTCGCATCCTCCAGAACCGCGAGTTCCCCGTCGAGCGGGCGGAAGTCGAGGCGCTGGCGTCCGGCGCGTACGACCTCGAGGACGACGAGGTCGCCGATATCTTCGACTACGCGGTCGAACGCGGTCTGCTCGTCGACGACTCGGGGACGCTCCGGCGACCCTGAGAGTCGAGTGCGGGAGGTCGGGGAGAACGGGGCGGACTGGCGACTACAGTTTTCCTTTGGTACTCGGCGTGTCGGAGCGCCGCGGGTCCACGCGGGTCGCGTCGTCGAGCGAGCGCGCGAGCGCCTTGAACAGCGCCTCGACCTCGTGGTGGGCGTTGTCGCCCTCGACGCCCGCGTGGAGCGTGAGTCCGGCGTTCATCGACAGCGACATCGCGAAGTGTTCGGCCATGTGGCTGGTGAACTCGCCGACGTAGGGCTGTGAGAACTCCCCGGAGAACTCGAAGAAGGGGCGGCCCGACACGTCCACGACGACGGAGGCGACGGCCTCGTCGAGCGGGACCTTGCGGTCGGCGTAGCGGACGATGCCGCGCTTGTCGCCGAGCGCCTCGGTGAACGCCTCGCCGAGGACGATGGCCACGTCCTCGACGGTGTGGTGGTCGTCGATGTGGAGGTCGCCGTCGCACTGGACGGTCAGGTCGAACAGGCCGTGTTTGGCGAAGGCCTCCAGCATGTGGTCGAAGAACCCGATACCGGTGTCGACGACCGCGTCGCCGTCGCCGTCGATGGACAGCGTCACGTCGATGGTCGTCTCGGACGTCTCGCGGGAGACGGCCGCGCGTCGGTCGGCGTCGCTCATGTCGCGTTCGAAGCGGGCCGCGCATATAGGGATTCTCGTCGTGCGGAGGCGACCGCAGCCCGCCGCAGCGTCAGACGCGCGTCTGACGGACGTTCATGGTTTCGGACGTGTACCGTGGGGTATGCAGCGAAAGGGAGCGCTGGTGGTGGGCTACACCATCTGCGTCGGGGGACTCCTGCTCACCGCCCGGTCCGGGGTGGCTGTCGCGCTCGGCGTCGCACTGGTGACGCTCGCGGTCGGCGCGGCGGTACTCGGCGGAGGCGTCCTGAGTGGGCGATAACCGACCGATGCGACTGGAATCGAGTCGTCCGGAGGCGAGCGACTGATGCGGCGCGGAGCGACCGCCAGCCCGAAACGCGACGTGGTGACTGTCAGTATGCTCGTCCTCTCGGGGCCGTTCCTCGCGACCTCGCGTCCCGAGACCGCGATTATCGGCGCGCTGTTCGTCGCCGTCGGCGTCTACGGGACCGTCGAGAGCCTCGCCGCGGCCGTTATCGCGTATCTGGACGGATAGCGCCTCGGTGCGGCGCGTCTCGTCGGCGACTACGCCTCCATCGCCTCTTCGAGCGTGAACCGCCCCTCGTAGAGCGCGGTGCCGACGACGGTCGCCGCCGCGCCCGCCTCGCGGAGCGCGCGGACGTCGTCGAGCGAGGCGACGCCGCCGGAGGCGACGACGGGGATGTCGACCGCGTCGACGACCGCCGAGGTCGTCTCGAGGTGGACGCCTTCGAGCTGTCCCTCGACGTCCACGTCGGTGAAGAGGATGGCCGCCGCGCCGAGTTCCTCGTACCGGGCGGCCGCCTCGGCGGGGTCCAGGCCGGTTCCCTCGGTCCAGCCGGAGACGACGACCTCGCCGTCTTTCGCGTCGAGGCTGACCATCACGCCGTCGGGGTAGTCGTCGGCGAGTTCGGCGACGATGTCGGGGTTCTCGACGGCCGCGGTGCCGAGGATGACGCGGTCGACGCCGCGGTCCAGCAGGTCGCGGGCGTCGTCGGCGGTGCGGATGCCGCCGCCGAGTTGGAGCGGCACGTCGACCGCGTCGAGGACGGCGTCGACCGCCGGGGCGTTCTTCCGCTCGCCCTCGAACGCGCCGTCGAGGTCGACGAGGTGGAGCGTCTCCGCGCCGGCGTCGACCCAGCGGCGGGCGGCCTCGACCGGGTCGCCGTAGGTCTTCTCGGTGCCGCGTTCGCCCTGTACGAGCTGGACGACCTCGCCGTCTTGCATGTCGACCGCGGGGACGACTTCGAACTCCGGGAACATACGCCACCGTGGGCGAGCGACGTGCGTAAACGCACCGGATACGGCGACCGAGATACCGAATACGACGACCCGGGTGCGACACCCCGAAGTGGGCGACGCGAATCGGGCGACGAACGGACCGAGCGAGCCACCAGTTCGGAACGGCTTTGTCGCGCCGGGGTGCACACACACTCAATGAAACTCTTCGGTTCCAGCGGCACCCGCGGCGTGGTGGGTGAGAGCCTCACACCGGAGTTCGTCCTCCGCGTCGCCAAGGCCGCCGGCACGGTCTGGAACGCAGACCGGGTCGCCATCGCACGCGACACCCGAACGACGGGTGAGATGTTCGTCAACGCCGCCGAGTCCGGGCTGGCGAGCGTCGGCGTCGACGTGGACGACCTCGGCGTCGTCCCCACCCCCGCCGCGGTCCGGTACTGCGAGAACCAGGGCGTTCCGGGCGTCGTCATCACGGCCTCGCACAACCCCCCGGAGTTCAACGGCGTCAAACTCGTCGGCGACGACGGCGTCGAACTCGCCGTCGAGGAGTTAGAGCGCATCGAAGACCACATCCTCGCCGAGGAGTTCGACGTGGCCGAGTGGGACGCCGTCGGGAAGACCCGGCGCGTCGAGACGGCGAACGACGACTACCGCGAGGACCTCCTCGCCAGCGTCGACCGCGAGAAAATCGCCGACGCGAACCTCACGGTCGCGCTCGATCCCGGCCACGGCGCCGGGTCGCTCGTCACGCCCGACTTCCTCCGCGAACTCGGCTGCGAGGTCCGCACGGTCAACGCCCAGCCAGACGGCCACTTCCCCGGCCGCCAGTCCGAGCCGGTCCCCGAGAACCTCAGCGACCTCGAACGACTCGTCCGCGCGACCGACGCCGACGTGGGAATCGCCCACGACGGCGACGCCGACCGGGCCGTCTTCGTGAACGAGCGCGGCGAGTGCATCTCCGGTGAGGCGTCGCTGGCCGCCCTCGCGGCCGCCGCCCTCGAACCGGGCGACGCGACCGTCTCCGCGGTGAACGTCTCCCAGCGCCTCGTCGACGTCTGCGAGGAGGTCGGAGCCGACCTCGAACTCACGCCCATCGGCGCGACGAACCTCATCACCCGCATCCGCGAACTCTGGCGCGAGGGTCGGAACGTCCCCATCGCGGGCGAGGGTAACGGGGGAGTGTTCTACCCCAACTACCGCCTCGTCCGCGACGGCGCGTACATCGCGGCGAAGTTCCTCGAACTCGTCGCCGAGCGCCCGCCGAGCGAACTCGTCGCGCCCTACGAGGACTACTACAACGTCCGCATCAACCTCGAATACGACGAGGAAGCCGAGTTGACGGCGATGCTCAACGCCGCCGCCGACTACGCGGAATCCGCCGACGCGACGCCGAACACGACCGACGGCTACCGCCTCGACTACGGCGACGCGTGGGTGCTCGTCCGCCCCTCGGGAACCGAGCCGAAAGTCCGCGTCTACGCCGAGGGTCGCTCCGAGGAACGCGCGACCGAACTCGCCGAGGACGCCGCCGACGCGCTTCGAACCGCGGTTGCGACGCTGTAACTCGGCGATAGCACCGGGGAGAAGGAGTCTCTTTTCGCGCGCCACTCACAGGCTAATCGCCGCGAACAGGAGCGCCAGCGCGCCGAACACCAACAGCATGAAGCCGCGTTCGAGGTCGTCGCCGCCGAGTTCGTCGTCCGGCGGGTCCTCGCGGGTCGGGTCGAGGACGAACTCCGGGTCGTCGGAGCGGGCGACCCGACGGGCGGCCGCGGCGCTCTTGAGCAGCCGGCCGCCGAGGGCGAAACAGCCCAGCCCCACGACGATGGCGACCACGGAAACCGGATTGACGTTCAGCATCGGCCGGCGACCGCGGTCATCGGTCGGTCGACCCGTCGGTCGCGGTCGTGGCGACGGTCGGCGGAGCGGTCGCGCCCGTCATCGCTCGGCTCGCATCGGTCACTCGTCGCCGTAGACCGCGTCGGGGTCGAAGACGCGCTCGCCGACGTTCTCGCCCTCGACGGTGCGGTAGAAACACGACCGGTGGCCGGTGTGGCACGCGCCGACGTTCTGGTCGACGAGGTACAGCAGGGTGTCGGCGTCGCAGTCGACGCGGACCTCCCGAATCTCCTGTGTGTGGCCGCTCGAAGCCCCTTTCTCCCAGAGTTCGTCGCGGCTCCGCGAGTAGTAGTGCGCCCGGCCCGTCTCGACGGTTCGGTCGAGCGCCTCGGGCGAGACGTACGCCAGCATGAGCACCTCTCCGGAGTCGGCGTCCTGCGCCACGGCGGGGACGAGGCCGTCCTCGCCGAAGTCGACATCGACGGTCATGATTCGGGTCACGCGGTGGCCGGGGTTATCTCTTGTGCGTCGCCGCGTGGAAACGACGCCCGACTCTCCCCCGCGTGCTCAGACGATACCGAGCGCGCCGAGGACGCCGAAGAGGATGTCGCCGTAGACGAACGCAACGACGAGACCGACGAACATGGGAACGAGAAACGGGATGCCCGGCGAAATCCACACCGACTCGCGAGTCGTCACGAGTTCCAGTCCGCCGCGGAGTTTCTCGGGCGAGGTGCCGTAGGCGGTGCCCTCGATGCTGTCGAGGAAGCGGGCCGCGCCCCACGGGTCGTCGAACGACGCGTCCGGGTCGGCTGCGGCGGTGTCGCCTCCAGCGCCGGCGTCCGTATCGCCGTCTACCGCATCCTCGTCGTCGAGGTCGGGCGACGTGCCGCCGTCGGTTGCCGCGCGGTGGACCGCGCCGTCCGTCGGGTCGAACGTCTCGCCGATGCTGTCGGGGTCGCGGAGGGCGTCCGGGTCCGAACGCAGGTCCGCGAGCGTGAGGCCGCGCCAGCGGAGGTACATCCGGAGCGCGTCGAGGTCCAGTCCGTTCCGCGTGATTCCCTCGGGCGACTCGAACAGGCGGCCGTGGGCCGCCGAGAGCGACCCCACGGAGACGCGGCGGCCGACGAACGAGATGGGGAACTCGAATTCGCCGTCGGCGAGGTTCCTGGCGGCGAGGAACAGCGGGTAGGCGAGGCCGACGATGACCGTGTTCGTGAGAATCGTCATCGAGAAGACGCCGAGGCGGGTGGCGGCGAGCGGGAACTCCGTCCCGGCGACGACGTAACTGGGGAACGTCGGGAGCAGGACGGCGAACACCATGAGCGCCTTCGCGTCCGCGCCGCCGAAGCCGCCGAGCCGCCAGAACAGGTACGAAAGCGGGACGACGAAACAGACGCTCACGCCGACGCGAATCAGGTACAGCCGGTCGAGCACCGTCTCCGGCGGCAGGTGGCCGAGGAGTTCCCACGCGAGCAGGACGAGCCCCAGCGCCGCGAGCGGATACCAGACGACGTTGGGGACGCGCCGCGTGCGGACGTCGCGTACCGCGGTCCACGCGAGGACGGGGAGCACCACCAACCGCAGGAGGTCGGGGAGCGTTCCGATACCGAACATACCCGCAGACTGGGGGCAGGGGAGTTAGGTGTTCGGGACGGGTATCAATCCTGAAACCGACCCCGGCGGCGGGTCAGAACAACGCGAGTTCGACGAAGCCGACGAGCCGAATCGAAAGCGAGAACAGTGCCATCGCGGCCGCGGGAACCCACGCCGACTTCGAGCGGCCGAAGCCGAGGGCGGCCACGCCGAACGCGAGCGCCCACAGGGCGTGTTCGACGCTGCCGGGAACGTCGGCGAAGACGGTTCCGAGCGCGGCCACGGCGAGCAGTCCGAAGGCGAACGCGGGAGCGAGCGTCGGGCGCGAGAGGGGTCGAATCGACCGCTCGACCGCGCTTCGATACGTCACGCCGACCGCGACACAGCCGCAGACGGCGGCGACGAGGAGAAGTGAGACGACGCCGACCCGCCAGGGTTTCGGGAAGACGACGAGCGTGAAGGCGGCGTCGCGGAGCACCGAACGAAAGAACGTCGCGAGCGCGGCCGTCGCAGCGACGGCGCGCGCGGACGAGAGTCCGACCCGCGACGAGACGAGGTCGAACACCGCCGCGACGAGAATCCCGAACCCGAGGCCGGCGAGTGCCGCGTCTTCGGCGGTCCGAACCGCCGCCGTCGCGACCGACGCTTCCGGGTGGTACGTCCACCCGAGGAGCGCGGCGAGCGAGGCGTCGAACCCGGCCGCGAAGAGAACGCTCGTCGCGACGACGGCGAGCGCGGGAGCGAGAACCGTCGCCGCCGCGTCGGCGAGTCGGGAGCGCCCGGGAAGCCCGAACGAGAGCGAGACGCCGCGATGGCGCGCGTAGACCAGCGTCGGAACCGCGAGGCCGGCGACGTTCGGCGACGCGAGCGTGCCGACTATCGGGACGCCGCGGAGCCTGAGCGCGACCCAGTAGCTGGCCGCGCTCGCCACCGTGAGACAGGCGAGAAAGAGCCCGAGTCGACCGAGTTCGGTCGCTTCGCTCGGGAGCGAATCGTCGGGGCGGAGTTCGCGGACGACGGTCGTGACTCTCGACACGGGTGGAGCGACCGGTCGGCGGGACAAATCGCTGTCGGCCTCTCGGCTCGGACGGGGGCGGAAACGGCGTACCCGTCGGTCACGGGTGCGACGCGTCGAAAGAAATGTTCGGGATAGCGCCTTAGATGACGCGGTTCTGCAGGTAGTCGAGGTGCTTCGCGTTGTAGACGATCTTGACCTCGTCCTCGACCGGCGAACCGATGCAGGTGAGACGGACGTTCTTGTCGTTGACCTCCTCGTCGGAGAGAATCTGCTGCATGTCCATCTCGATTTCGCCCTCCTTCAGGATGGACGCACAGTTCGCACAGGCACCTGCGCGGCAGCTGAAGGGCCAGTCGTAGCCCTGGGCCTCGGCGGCTTCCAGGATGTACTCGCCCTGGTTGACTTCCATCTCACCGTAGTCTTCGGCGTCGAGACCGGCGTCCGCGGCCTGCTCGAAGAGGTCGTCGTCGTCGAGGTCCCAGCCGTTGTCGTCGAGAACTTCGTAGTTGAGGTAGGTTACCGTGGGCATCGACAGAGGATTCGAAGGCCACCCCATTAGACTTTGCTGTTCCGTGCGCCGAATTCGACCCGCGCCGCGGCGGCGGCCGCCCGTTTGTTACATTGTTGACCGTGATAGTTCCGGATTGACGGACGCGGCGATTGAACGCTTCAGATAACGCCAGCGGAGAACAGCGCGTACGACGCGAGGGCCGAAAGCGAGGGCGTGAGCATCCAGAAGAAGATGACTCGCCCGGTCGTGCCGGGGTCGAACAGGTCCTGCGCGGAGAGTTCGTCGGGCGCTTCCTCGCCCATCTTCGGCACCTCGTCCTCGCGCTCGACGGTGAGTGCGTTGACCGATACCTGCGGGGCCTCGCCGCCGCTCAGGGCCTCGCCGAGAGTGACGGTTCGGGTCGCCCGTCCCCAGCCGAGGCCGACGATGCACATCGTCGCGCTCACGGCGAGGCTGGCGGGGATACCGATGGCCGACAGGAAGGAGATGAGCGACGCGCTCACCGTCTCGACGATGAGCGCCGCGAGGATGGGCAACTGCGTGAGGTCGTTGCCGACGGTGTCGAGCGTCCGACGGGCGATGGTGAACGCGCCGAGACCGATGGCGCCGCCGGCGACGAGGATGCCCGTGTTCATCTCGAGCGCGCCGTTGCCGACGAGCGGGGCGACCGCGTTGGCGACGTTCGACGCGCCCGCGGAGAACGCCATGTAACAGGCGACGACGACGACGAGGACGGTGCTTCCGAACTCGCGGTACGTCGTGTTCGGCCCGAGTCGCGGTCGCGGAACGCCGCCGTCGCGGTCGAGCCTGACGAGGGCACCGGGGCTCTGGTCGAGTTTGAGCCACGCGTCGAGATACGGGTAGATGTACCGCCCGATGACCGCGCAGATCCAGAAGGCGATGACGGGCGCGACGATCCACCACGAGATGATTTCGAGCATCACGCCGGAGTCGAGCGACCCGTTGGCGAGGCCGAGGCCCGCGATGGCCCCGACCGCCGTCATCGACGTGGAGGCGGGGACGCCGAAGGTGTTAGAGACCAACAGCGCGAGGCCGACGAAAAAGAGGACGGCGACGCTCGCCGCGAGGGTGAACTCGCTTTGCGGGACGATTTCGCCGCCCATCTTGGCGACGACCTCCCTCCCGAGCGTCCACCCGCCGAGGAGCGCGAACCCCGTCATCAGGGCCGCTGCGGCGAGTTTGCCGAGCACACCGCTCCCGACCGCGGGACCGAAGGCGACCCCCGTGGACGAGCCGCCGATGTTGAACCCGACGAACACTGCCACCAGGAGACCGACGAAGAGGAGTGCTTCTACCACGGAGGTACCTACTGGCGCGGGAATAAAAGGAACGGCGGTCGGTGGTCGGCCAGTCCGCCGACGCGGCGGCCGGAAACGACTCGCCCGAGGGGAGCGCCCTCAGTTCAGTTCGACGCGGCGCGAATCGCCTGGTCGAGGTCGTCGATGATGTCGTCGACGTCCTCGATGCCGACCGACAGGCGGACCATGTCGGGCGTGACGCCCGCGGCGGCCTGTTCGTCTTCCGTGAGCTGCTGGTGGGTGGTGGACGACGGGTGGATGACGAGCGTCTTCGCGTCGCCGACGTTGGCAAGGAGCGACGCGAGTTCGACGTTGTTGACGGTGCCCTTGGCCGCCTCGTAGCCGTCGGTGAGGCCGAAGGTAATCATGCCGCCGTAGCCGCCGTCGAGGTACTTCGAGGCCTCCTCGTGGGTCTCGTGGGATTCGAGGCCGGGGTAGTTCACCCACGACACCTTCTCGTGGTCGTCGAGGAACTCCGCGACAGCCTGCGCGTTCTCGCAGTGCGCGCGCATCCGAAGCGGGAGCGATTCGAGCTTTTCGAGCGTCTGCCACGCGTCGAACGGCGACTGGGAGTTGCCGAGGTCGCGCAGGCCGCGGGCGATACCGGCGTAGGTGAAGCCGGCGGGGCCGAACGTCTCGTCGAAGTTGACGCCGTGGTACGCCGGGTTCGGCTTCGCGATTTCGGGGTAGTCGTCGGCGTACTCGTCCCACGGGAAGGTGCCGCCGTCGATGAGGATGCCGCCGATGGTCGTTCCGGCCCCGTGAATCCACTTCGTCGTGGACTGCCAGACGAGGTCCGCGCCGTGCTCGATGGGGTTACAGAGGTACGGCGTGGCGAACGTGTTGTCCACGAACAGCGGCGTCCCGTGGTCGTGGGCGACCTCGGCGATGGCCTCGATGTCCGGCGTCACGAGCGCCGGGTTGCCGATGGTCTCGAGGTGGACGAACGCGGTGTCGTCGTCGATGGCTTCCTCGTAGGCGTCAACGTCGAGCGTGTCCACGAACCGGGTCGTGACGCCGCGGCGCTCGACGGTGTGGGTGAGGTAGGTGTAGGTCCCGCCGTACAGCGACGACGCGGAGACGATGTTGTCGCCGGCAGAGGCGAGCAGGAAGGTCGCGAGGTCGAACGCGGCCATCCCGGACGAGGTCGCGACCGCGCCCACGCCGCCTTCGAGCGACGCGAGGCGCTCCTGCAGCATCCCGACGGTCGGGTTCATCAGCCGCGAGTAGATGTGTCCCGGCTTTTCGAGGGCGAACTGCGCGGCGGCGTCGGCGGCGTCCTCGAAGACGTACGAGGTGGTCTGGTACAGCGGCGGGGCGCGCGCGCCCGTCGCGGAATCGGGGCTCTGTCCGGCGTGGAGACTCCGAGTGTGGAAGCCCGGACTGTCGTCGCTCATACCCGAACGTCGAATCGAACGGGGGTAAAGCGGGGTGTCGGTCGCAATTCCCGCCGGCTTCTGCGACGCGGGACCGACGCGAAAGAGGAAGACTGCCGGGCAGCAGGCGGGACGACGGCCGGACCGTCAGCGCGAGAACAAAGAGGAGTGAACCGGTGCGAAGTCCTTCTCCTCGTCGGGTTCGCCGCCGTCGGTCGCGGTGTCGGTCACGGCGCGGCCCGCGACGCCCTCGTCGACGAAGTCGCCGAGCGGCGGCCCGACCTTCTCGGGTTCGACGAGGAAGGCGTCGTGGCCGTGGTCGGACTCGACGACGTGGTGGGCGACCGGCGCGTCGACGCGGCGGAACGCGCCCGCCAGCGACTCCGACTGCTCGGTCGTGAAGTGCCAGTCGCCGGTGAAGGAGACGAGGAGCGACTCGCCCTCGAAGGCGGCGAGGGCGGCCGCGTCGGACTCGTAACCCTCCGAGAGGTCGAAGTCGTCCATGGCGCGCGTGAGGTACAGGTACGAGTTGGCGTCGAAGCGCTCGGCGAACTTCTCGGCCTGGTAGTCGAGGTAGGACTCGACCTCGCGGTACGGGAAGAACGCGGCCGCGGGGTCCGACGGGAAGGCGTCGCCGCGGTCGCCGCGGCCCGCGGAGCGCCGGCCGAACTTGCGCTCCATCGAGTCCTTCGAGAGGTACATCAGGTGGCCGAGTTGGCGGGCGAGTCCGAGGCCCGCGTCGGGCGAGGCGCGGTCCTCGCCGTAGTAGTCGCCGCCGTTCCAGTTCGGGTCCGAGGTGATGGCGCGGCGGGCGACGGCGTCGATGCCGAGGCACTGCGAATCGAGGCGGGCCGCCGAGGCGACGACGGCGAGGCGCTCCACGTCGTCGGGGAACTGCACGGCCCAGTCGAGGGCGTTCATGCCGCCGACGGAGCCGCCGACGACGGCGTGGAGGCGGCCGACGCCGAGGTGGTCGAGCAGGCGGCGCTGGGCGCGGGTCCAGTCGTGGACGGTGACCGGCGGGAAGTCCGTGCCCCACGGCTCGCCGTCGGGACCCTCGCTCGCCGGACCGCTCGTGCCGTAACACGACCCCGGGACGTTCACGCAGATGACGTAGTAGTCGTTGGTGTCGAGCGCCTTGCCCGGTCCGACGATGTCGCCCCACCACGCGCGGGCCTGCCCGGAGACGCCCGACTCGGTGCCGTGGCCGGCGACGTGCTGGCTCCCGGTGAGACCGTGACAGACGAGGACCGCGTTCTGCCCGTCGAACTCGCCGTAGGCCTCGTAGGCGACCTGCAGGTCGGGCAGTATCTCGCCCGACTCGAACTCGTGTTCGCCGATGTCGACCACGTCGGATTCGACCCGGCGACCGGGCGTGGTTCGCGTGCGGCTCATGGCTCCTCCGACCCCCCGTCGGCCTGCTGACGCAGGGCGTGTTCGATTGCCTGGTCGAGGTCGGCGATGATGTCGGCGGCGTCCTCGATGCCGACCGACAGTCGGAGCATGTCGGGCGCGACGCCCGCGGCGCGCTGTTCGTCCATCGAGAGCTGGGCGTGCGTGGTCGACGCGGGGTGGATGAGAAGCGTCTTCGCGTCGCCGATGTTGGCGAGGAAGCTCACGAGGTCGACCGACTCGCAGACGGTCTTGGCGGCTCCGTAGGCCGCCTCGTCGTCCGCGCCGTCGAGGCCGAAGGTGACCATGCCGGCGTAGCCGCCCTGCAGGTACTCCGAGGCGAGGTCGTGGGTCTCGTGGTCCTCGAAGCCGGGGTAGGTGACCCACGCGACGCCGTCGCGGTCGCGGAGGAACTCGGCGACCTGCCGGGCGTTCTCGCAGTGGGCGCGCATCCGGAGCGCGAGCGTCTCGACGCCCTGAAGCGTCTGCCAGGCGTCGAACGGCGACTGGCAACTACCGGTGCTCCGGACGGCGCGCTGGCGGACGGCCTCGGCGAAGGCGCGCTCGCCGAACCGCTCGACGAAATCGACGCCGAAGGCGGGGTTCTCGCCGGAGAGCTCGTCGTAGTCGGCCGCGTCCCACGGGAAGGTGCCGCCGTCGACGACGACGCCGCCGACGGTCGTGCCGGAGCCGTGGAGCCACTTCGTCGTCGACTCCCAGACGATGTCCGCGCCGTGTTCGATGGGGCGACAGAGCGCGGGCGTGGCGAACGTGTTGTCAACGACGAGCGGGACGCGGTTCTCGTGGGCGACCTCGGCGATGGCCTCGAAGTCCGGCGTCTTCAGCGAGGGGTTCGCCACCGTCTCGACGTGGACGAAGGCGGTGTCCTCGTCGATGGCGTCCTCGTAGGCGTCCACGTCGAGCGTCTCGACGGTCCGAGATTCGACGCCGCGCCTGACGGCGGTCTTCGAGAAGTACGAGGCCGTGCCGCCGTACATGTCCTCCGAGAGGACGACGTTGTCGCCGACCGACGCGAGGACGGTCGTGAGCGCGTCGAGCGCGCCCATCCCGGAGGCGGTGGCGACCGCGTCGACGCCCGATTCGAGGGCGGCGAGGCGGCGTTCGAGGATGCGGGTCGTCGGGTTGGAGATGCGGGAGTAGACGTCGCCGTCGGCTTCGAGGGCGTACAGGTCCGCGGCGTGGTCCGCGTCGTCGAAGACGTACGACGTGGTCTGATAGAGCGGCGGGGCGCGGGCCCCTGTCGCCGGGTCCGGGTCCTGTCCGGCGTGGAGGCCGAGCGTGCGGAAGCCTCGATTCATGTATGAGGTGCATAATCTTCGACAGAGGAATAACCGTCAGTTACGGCAAGCGTTGCCCGTGGTTGCGGTCGGGGAGCGGCGGCCGGTCCGGAGGAGAGCGCGGGGAAACGGGACAGTCCGCGTCGGAGAGTAACTTGCATACCTCGGCGGCGCGAGGGAGGATGTAACGCATGAAGTGTCTCCGGGCCCACTTCGACGCCGACGAGAACCCGTTCGGGAGCCCGTACGACGTGTTCGCGGTCGACGGCCGACACCCGCGCGGGGAGCTTCGCGACCTGCGGCTCCGGCCCGACGGAACCGTGGTCGAACTCTGCGTCCTCGAAGACGCGCCGCCGGACATCGAGGCGCGGCTGGCCGACCACCCCGATATCGTCGATTTCGACGCGGGCGAGACGGCCGACGGCGGCGTCGTCTGCCACGTTCATCTCGTCCCCGACGACGACGTGCGCCGCCTCCTCGAACTCGTGGACGAACACGACCTGCTTCTCGACACGCCGATTCGGCTCACCCGCGAGGGCGTCGTCGTCAACGTCCTCGGGAGCCACGCGCAGCTCTCGGGCGCGGTCGCGTCGCTGCCCGACTCGCTCACCGACGCGTTCTGCGTGGACGGCCTCTCGGACTACGAACCGGTCCGCGGCGGCGTCCGCGCGGACCTCACCACCCGCCAGCGCGAAGTCCTCGACGCCGCCGTCGAGCGCGGCTACTACGACATCCCGCGTCGGGTGTCGGTCGAGGAACTCGCCGCCGAACTCGGCTGCTCGCAGAGCACCGTCTCGGAACACCTCCGGAAGGTCGAATCGCGCGTGATGAACCGGCTCGGGTGACGGCCGCCGGCGTCGCGTCGCCGACTTGGTGGACCACGATATAAAGGGCCGGCCGGCATCGGCAGTAGCGCCATCCCGGTTCCGCCCGTAGCTTCATCCATGTCAGAAGCGACGCAAGGCGGTCGAGAACGACCGCCGAGTCCCCCGTCGAAGCCCGTGGTCCACCACACCCTTCGGTACGCGGACGACCCGCTCGCGTTCGTCACCGAGGTCGCCCGCGAGTACGGTCCGGTCGCCGAGTACGACATCGGCGGCATCTCGTTTTACCAGCTGAGCGACCCCGAACTCGTCGAGCACGTCCTCGTACAGGAGAACCAGCGGTATATCAAAGGCGAGCTGTTTCAGGAATCGCTCGGGACGGTCCTCGGCGACGGCCTGCTCACGAGCGAGGGCGAGTTCTGGCGGCAGCAGCGCCACCTGATGCAGCCGGCGTTCCTCCCGCAGATGCTCCGGCGCTACAGCGAGGTGATGGTCGACTACACGGAGCGCATGCTGTCGTCGTGGGAGGACGGCGAGACACGCGACATCCACGAGGACATGATGAGCCTCACCGTCGAAATCGCCGCGAAGACGCTGTTCGACGTGGACATCCGCGAGGAGGAGTCCGCCGTCGGCGACGCCCTCGAAACCGTCATGGACTACTCGTCGACCTCGATGAAGCGCCCGGTGGACGTGCCGCGGTGGGTCCCCACTCCGCGCAACCGTCGGTATCAGCAGGCGCTGGACGACCTCACCGAGGTCGTCGGCCGCATCGTGACCGAGCACCGCGACGACGACCCCGACCCCGAGGCCAACGACGTCGTCTCGCTCCTGTTGACGTTCCGCGACGACGACGGCGATTCCCTGTCGGACGAGCAGATACGCGACGAACTCGTGACCATCCTCCTCGCCGGCCACGAGACGACCGCGCTGGCGCTCACCTACACGCTCCACCTCCTCGGGACGAACCCCGAGCAGGCGTCGACGCTCCGCGAGGAGCTCGACGCCGTCCTCGACGGCGAGCGCCCCGGCTTCGGCGACCTCGACGATCTGACCTACACCGAGCAGGTCGTCAAGGAGGGGATGCGGGTCTATCCGCCGGTGTGGGAACTCATCCGCGAGGCCGCCGAACCCGACGCAGTCGGCGGCTACCGCGTCGAACCCGGACAGACCGTCTCGGTCCAGCAGTGGGTGCTCCACCGCGACCCGCGGTTCTACGACGACCCCCTCGACTTCCGGCCGAGCCGGTGGACGAAAGCGTTCGAGCGCGACCTCCCGAAGTACGCCTACTTCCCGTTCGGCGGCGGCCCGCGGCGGTGTATCGGCGACCGCTTCGCCATGCTGGAAGCGCGTCTCGCGCTGGCGACGATTGCCCGGTCGTGGACGGTCGACCCGACCCACGACCTGTCGTTCGACCCCTCGATTACGCTCCGACCCGAGGGGTCGGTCGAGATGGTCGTGAACCGCAGGTGAGCGGTCGGCGAGAGCCGAATCGTCGGCGCACAGTCTCATCCCCGGCTTCGCCTACCGTCGTCGCCAACACGCTTATTCCCCGAGACCGAAGACCGGTTTCATGGCCGGAGACTTCCTCCTCGTCGCCGCCGTCTTTCTCGCAGTCGGCCTCCCGGCGGCGGCGTTCCCCTACCGCGTGTCGAAACTCGGCGAGCGGGTCGACGCCATCGGGAGCAAGACCCCCAACGACGAGGTCGAACCCGCCGAGTGGAACGTGACGCTCACGCGGTTCGTCGGCGTCTTCATGTCCGCGCTCGGCGTCGCCTACCTGTTCGCGTGACGCGGCGCGGTTCGGGCGGGAGTCGTCGCGGCCGGAACGTCGCCGTTCGCCGTCACCCCGGAGCGTTTACCCGCCGTCCCGCCGACACCCGAACCAATGAGCGACGCCGACATCGACGCCGAGTCGAACCCGTACCTCCGCGACCCGCCGACCGAGTTCGAACCCGCCGAGTCGCTCTCGCGCGAAGCGGCCGAAGAACAGGCCGCGCTCCTCCGCGAAGCCGTCCGCGAGCACGACCACCGCTACTACGTCGAGGCCGACCCACTCGTCTCCGACGCGGCCTACGACGCGCTGTTCTCCCGCCTCGTCGCGCTCGAAGGCGCGTTCGACCTCGACACGACCAACAGCCCGACGAACCGCGTCGGCGGCGAGCCGATCGACGCGCTGGAGACGGTCGAACACGTCGCGCCAATGCTCTCTATCGACCAGAGCACCGAGGCCGACGACCTCCGGGAGTTCGACGAGCGCGTCCGCCGCGAGGTCGGCGCGGTCGACTACGTCTGCGAGCCCAAGTTCGACGGCCTCTCGGTCGAAGTCGTCTACGAGGGCGGCGAGTTCGCCCGCGCGGCCACCCGCGGTGACGGCCGACGCGGCGACGACGTGAGCGCGCAGGTGAAGACGATTCCGACCGTGCCGCTGTCGCTCCGCGGCGACCACCCCGACCGACTGGCCGTCCGCGGCGAGATTTACATGCCGAAGTCCGACTTCAGCGACCTCAACGCCCGGCGCGTCGAGGCCGGCGAGGACGCCTTCGCCAACCCCCGGAACGCGGCCGCCGGGACGCTCCGCAACCTCGACCCCTCGGTCGTCGCCGACAGGCCGCTCGCGGTCTTCTTCTACGACATCCTCGACGCGAGCGCGCGCCCCGACAGCCAGTGGGCGGCGCTCGACCGCCTGCGCGAGTGGGGCCTCCGCGTCGCCGACCGCGTCGAGCGCGCCGAAGACGTGGAGGGAGCCATCGACTACCGAAACCGGATGCAGGCGGCCCGCGACGACCTCGACTACGAAATCGATGGGACGGTCATCAAGGTGGACTCGCGGGAGGCCCGCGAGCGCTTGGGCGAAAAGAGTCGCTCGGTCCGCTGGGCGTTCGCCTACAAGTTCCCCGCGCGCCACGAGGTGACGACCGTCCGCGACATCGTCGTGCAGGTCGGACGAACGGGCCGACTCACGCCGGTCGCCATCCTCGACCCCGTCGACGTGGGCGGCGTCACCGTCTCGCGGGCGACGCTCCACAACCCCGACGAGATAGCCGACCTCGGCGTCGCGGTCGGCGACCGAGTCCGAGTCAAGCGCGCCGGCGACGTGATTCCGCAGGTGGTCGAAGTCACGGAGGACGGCGGCGGGAGCTACGAGTTCCCCGACCAGTGTCCGGTCTGCGGGAGCGCGGTGGACCGCGACGGCCCGCTGGCGTTCTGCTCGGGCGGGCTTTCGTGTCCGGCCCAACGGGAGGCCTCTATCGGCCACTTCGCGGTCAAGGGCGCGATGGACATCGACGGCCTCGGCGGGGAGCGCGTCTCCCAGCTCGTCGACGCCGGCCTCGTCGAGACGGTCGCCGACCTGTACGGCCTGACGGCCGACGACCTCGCCGAGTTAGAAGGGTGGGGCGAGACGAGCGCCGAGAACCTCGTGACCGCCGTCGAGAACTCGACGAACCCCGCTCTCGACTCGTTCCTCGTCGGCCTGAGCATCCCCGAGGTCGGAGAAGCGACCGCCCGCGGTCTCGCCCGCGAGTTCGGGTCAATCGAGGCGTTTCCCATCGAATCCGACGCCGACGAAGGCGAGTTCGACGCGTTCGAAGAGCGCCTGACGACGGTCCCCGACGTGGGCGAGACGGTCGCGCGCCGCGTCCGCGACTTCTTCGAGAACGCGGACAACCGCGCCGTGATTCGCGCGCTCCTCGACCGCGGCGTCGACCCCGAACCCGTCGAATCGGGCGGCGACGAACTCGACGGCCTGACGTTCGTCGTGACCGGGACGCTCGCCGCGAGCCGGGGCGACGTGAAGGACCTCGTCGAATCTCACGGTGGCAGCGTTACCGGCTCCGTCTCGGGCAACACCGACTACCTCGTCGTCGGCGAGAACCCCGGCCAGTCGAAGCGCGACGACGCCGACGCGAACGACGTACCGACGCTCACGGAAGCCGAGTTCAAGGACCTGCTCGCAGAGCGCGGCGTGGCGTACCCACCAGAATAGTCGACAGTCGGTGGGAGAGTCGCGAAAGCGGTCGTTACCGCCTCTGCGGCCCGCGTCTCCGCCTCAGAGGTCCGCCTTCTGGAACGCGCGGTAGCCGAGCAGCGGCGGGACGACGATCCACGCGAGGAGGATGGCGAGGATGAACGGCCCGGTGAAGTAGAACGGAAGTGCCTCGCTGAAGGTCGCCTCGATGGCGAGTCGCTCGCCGAGTCCGGCCTTGAACAGGCGGGCGGCGACCGCGGGGCCGTACAGTTCCGCGACCAGCGTCTCGTAGGCTCGAAGCGGGTTCAGGTACTTGATGAAAAGGCGCATCTGGACGATTTGCGGCGCGGTCAGCGCGGTGAGACCGAGCTGCTCGATGACCCAGTTGACGAGCCGCGGGACGCCCGTGGCGACCGTCGACCAGAGGACGGCGAAGATGAAGTACAGCCCGACGGTGCCGAACAGCGCCTGTCGCTGGGACGCCGAGGTCGCGGAGAGCCAGACGCCGATGGAGACGAACGCCGTGGCGAGGAGCCCCGAGAGGGCGACCTGTCCCGCGTAGGAGACGAACATGACCTGCCCGCCGGTGAACAGCATCGCGAAGAGGGCGACGACGAAGCCGACGAGCATCGAGATGATGACGACGAGCGTGCGGCCGACGAGCTTTCCGAACACCACGTCGCGCCGAGAGTTCGGCAGCGACAGCAGGAGCTTGATGGTGCCCGACTCGCGCTCGTCGATGAGCGAGCCGTGGGCCGTCACGAGCGCGATGAGCGCGAGGACGAACCCGAGCATGCCCGCGTAGGAGAAGTTGAACAGCCCGCCGGGCGCGGTGGTGAGGCCGAACAGCGTCTCGGAGTTCGCGCCCGCGCCAGAGAGCAGGACGCCGTAGAACAGCGCCGTCGACCCGCCGATGAGGAGGGCGAAAAACAGCGTCAGGCCGAGGAGCCACCGCGACCGGAGAGCGTCGCGGAAGTCCTTGCGCGCGACCGATTCGAGCGTCATGCTGTCACCTCCGGTTCGCCTGCGGAGTCGTCGCCCTCGGTGTACGCGAGGAAGATGTCCTCCAGCGACGCGGAGTCAGTCTCGAAGTCGGCCACGGTCGCGCCGCCGGCCTCGACGGCCTCGATGACGCGCGACTTGGCGTCGTCGGTACAGCCGACGATGAGGCGGTCGCCGTCGGTCTCGACCGACGAGACGCCGTCGAGGGCGCGGACAGCGTCGAGGGCGGCGTCGCCGTCGACGTCGATGCGGAGAACCGAGTCGGTCTCGATTCGGCTCCGGAGCCCCTCGATGGTGTCCTCGGCGATGAGTTCGCCGTCGCGCATGATGCCGACGCGGTCACAGACCGCTTCGACCTGTCCGAGGACGTGGCTGGAGAAGAACACCGTCGCGCCGCGGTCGGCCTCGGTGCGGACGATGTCGCGCATCTCGCGCGCGCCGGCGGGGTCGAGACCGGAGGATGGCTCGTCGAGGACGAGGAGGTCGGGACTCCCGGCGAGCGCCATCGCGAGCGCGAGGCGCTGGGACATCCCCTTGGAGTAGCCGCCGGCGCGGCGGTCCGCCTCGTCGGGGTCGAGGCCGACGCGGGAGAGCAGTTCGTCGGGGTCGTCGTCGGCTTCCTTGGACTCGATGGCGAACTCGACGTGTTCGCGCCCGGTCAGCCGGTCGTACACGTCGTACCCCTCGGGGAGTACGCCGGTCCGACGCCGGACGGCCACGCTCTCGGCTTGCGCGTCGTGTCCGAGCACGCGGACGGACCCGCTCGTCGGGCGCACGAAGTCGAGAAGCATGTTGATAGTCGTCGATTTTCCGGCACCGTTGGGACCGAGGAACCCGAAGACCTCACCCTCCGCGACGGAGAACGTGAGGTCGTCGACGGCGGTGACGGCGTCGGCGTCGGACGACGGGAGGAGAGAATCGAACAGTCCCTCGTCGTCTTCGAACCGTTTCGTCACCCCGTTCAGTTCGATGGCGGCCATGGGCGGGCCTGCGTCGTACTGGGTTAAAGGGTTTTAGGTGCAAAAATCACGGGCGATAACATTCCCGCGCCGAGCGGAGGGTCAGACGGAGGAGTCACATCGCCGCAGTCGTGCGATTCGGTCGGGTTCGACGGCCGGTATCGGCGGTCGATGTCGACGGTCGGCTGTGCCGCCTCAGACCTCTTCGTCGGGTTCGTGGGAGTCGGCCATCTTCGTGGCCTCCGTCGCGTACCGCTCGCGCAGGTCGTCGTCACTTACTGGTTCGAGGTTCTCGGTCGGCGCGTCGATGGCGGCGGTCACGGTCATCCGGCGCTGGTGCATCACGGCCGCGGCGAGCTCCTTCCGGAGTTCGTACTCGCCGTCCGGCGTCGCGTAGATGAGGATGATGAGGTCCCGGTCGTCGTAGGACCGCTCGACCAACCAGAGCCGCGTCGTGTCGTCGTCGCTCATGCCCCGTGGTTCGGACGGGGTTCCCTTACGCGTGCCGGCATCGACGCCGGCCGTTCGGAACCCGGCTCAGGAGCGATTGCCCGTCAGTTCCTCGACTTCCATGGCGAGCGACGACAGCGCCTGCGTGCTCTCGTCGGTCGCGCTGACGATGCTGTCGACCGCGCCCTCGGTCTCGACGGTCCGGTCGCGCACGTCCTCGATGGTCGCGGTCAGTTCTTCGACCGCCTCGGCCTGCTCGTCGGTCGCGCGGGAGACCTCCGCGACGCCGTCCGCGGCGGTGTCGATGGAGGTGGCGATTTCCTCGAACGCCGCCAGCATCTCGGAGATGCGGTCGTCGGCGTGCTCGATGCGGTCGTTCGACTCCGTCGCCGCGTGGACCGCCTCGCCGGTCTGCGACTGGATGTCCTCTATCTGCGCGGTGATGTCTTCGGTGTGCTGGCGCGTCTCGTCGGCGAGCGACTTGACCTCCTCCGCGACGACGGCGAACCCGTCGCCGTCCTCGCCGGCGCGGGCGGCCTCGATGTTCGCGTTGAGCGCGAGCAGGTTCGTCTGTTCGGCCACCTCGGAGATGACCTCGACGACCGCCTCGATGTCGTCCATGCGGCCGCCGAGTTCGGTCACGCGGTCGACGAGCTCGTCGCCCATCGTGACGACGCTCTCGGTCGCCGCTCGCGCCTCGCTGTTGGCCTCGCGGCCCTCGGCGGTCGCCTGCCGCGCCTCCGTGGCCGCCGTGTCGACCTCGTCGGCGGTCGCGGCGACCTCCTCCATCGTCGCGCTGAACTGCTGCATCTGGGTCGCGCCCTCGTCGAGGAGGTCGCGCTGCTCTTCGACGTTATCGACGATGGCGTCGGCCGCCGAGGCGGCCCGCGTGACCGCCGCGGTCGCCGTCTCCGTCTCGTCTTCGACGTTCGACGCCAGCGTCGAGAGGTTGCGCGCCGTCTCGTTGACCGCGTCGACGACGAGATAGAGCTGGTCGTCGACGGCCCCGCTCTCGTCTATCGTCGCCCGCGCGTCGAGGTTGCCCCCGCTCAACTGGGTCAGCGTCGATTCGACCTCGGAGACGAGCGCGGCGACCTCGCGGTGGCGCTCGACTTCCGTCGTCCGGTTGCGGACGGTCTGGAGAACGCCGACGAGCTCGTCGCCCTCGTAGAGCGGCATCGCCGTGTGCCGGGCGTGGCAGTCGTCGCCGTTCACGTCCGCAAACGTCTCTTCTACGGCGTAGAGCAGGCGGTCGGGGTCGTCGAGTTCCACGCCGTCGAGCGCCGCGGCGTCGAGTGGGTTGTCGAGGACCTGCCCCGCGAGCACGCTGGCCGCGGAGTCGCCGTAGAAGGCATCACCGAGGTCGCGTCGGCCCAGCGCGGCGTCCGCGGACGTGCCGGTCAACGACTCGACGCCGGCGTTCCACGCCGCGATGCGACCCTGCTCGTCGAGGACGAACGCCGGGAGGCCGACGCCGTCGAGCAGTACGTCGTCGTCGACGTTCAAGTCCGGCGCGTCCGTGGCGGAACCGGCGACGATTCCGCCGTCCGGTAACGGAGTCTCCTCACCGAACCACGAGCGGACGCGTGAGAGTATACCAAGTGACATTAGAGGCCACGTTTCAGAGCATCACAGGAGTATCTTTCGAGCAGATTATCAAATCAGATAATTTTCGGGGCGGCGAGACGGCCGAATCGGCCGCCCCGCTGGCTCGACGCGTCAGCCTCAAGCCCTTCGCGCGGTAAGCCACCCCAGATGGACCCTGCCGCGGTCAGCGAACGAGCCAGCGCGCTTCCGTCGGACCCCGGCGTGTACCAGTTCGTCGCCGGCGACACGGTGCTGTACGTCGGGAAGGCCGTCGACATCCGCGCGCGGGTTCGGTCGTACGCCGACCCGCGGTCGGAGCGTATCTCCCGGATGGTCGACCGCGCGGAGCACATCGACTTCGCCGTTACCGACACTGAAACGCAGGCGCTCCTCCTCGAAGCCAACCTCATCAAGCGCCACCAGCCGCGCTACAACGTCCGCCTGAAGGACGACAAGTCCTACCCGCTCGTCCAACTGACGGCCCACGCGGTCCCGCGCATCGAGGTCACCCGCGAACCCGAGGACTCCGCGACCGTCTTCGGACCGTACACCGACAAGGGCCGCGTCGAGACGGTCGTGAAGGCGATTCGGGAGACCTACGGCCTCCGCGGCTGTTCTGACCACAAGTACTCGAACCGCTCGCGGCCGTGTCTCGACTACGAGATGGGGCTGTGTACGGCCCCCTGTACCGGCGAAATCGCGGAGCGCGACTACCGCGAGGACGTGGAGTCGGCGGTCCGCTTCTTCGAGGGCGAGACGGGCGTCCTCGCCGACCCGCTCCGCCGGGAGATGGAGGCGGCCTCACAGGACGCGGAGTTCGAGCGCGCCGCCAACCTCCGCGACCGGTTGGAAGTCGTCGAGTCGTTCCACGGCGCGGGCGAGGACGCCGTCTCGTCGCAGTCCGACGAGCGCGCCATCGACGTGCTCGGCGTCTCGCTCCGCGGCGACTCGGCGACCGTCGCCCGGCTCCACGCCGAGCGCGGGCAACTGGTCGACCGGACGCGGCACCACCTCGACGCCCCCGAGGGCGAAGACCGCACGGCCGCCGTCCTCTCGGCGTTCCTCGCGCAGTTCTACGCCGAACGCGAACTCCCCGACGCGGTCGTCCTCTCGGAGCATCCCGACGACGAGGACGTGGTCGCGTGGCTCGAATCGGAGGGCGTGGGCGTCCGCGTCCCCGGCGCGGGCCGCGAGGCGAAACTGATCGAACTCGCCCTGAAGAACGCCCGCCGGCGCGCCGGCCGCGACGACGGGCTCGCCACGCTCGCCCGCGAACTCGACCTCGACGTGCGACGCGTCTCCCGCATCGAGGGCTTCGACGTGAGCCACGCGCAGGGCAAGGCCGTCGTCGGCAGCGACGTGTGCTTCGTCGAGGGGAGCGCCGAAACCTCGGACTACCGCCGGCGGCGACTCCCCGAGCGCAACGACGACTACGCGAACATGCGAGAACTCGTCCGCTGGCGGGCGACCCGCGCGCTGGAAGGCCGCGACGACCGCCCGGACCCCGACTTACTCCTCATCGACGGCGGGAAGGGACAGTTGAACGCCGCGCTGGACGCCCTCGAGGAGACCGGCTGGGACGTGCCCGCCGTCGGCATCGCCAAGGACCGCGAACTGGTCGTCACGCCCGACCGGACGTTCGACTGGCCGGACGACGCGCCGCACCTGCACGTCCTCCAGCGCGTCCGCGACGAGGCCCACCGCTTCGCCGTCCAGTACCACCAGACGCTCCGCGACGAGGTGAAGACCGTCCTCGACGACGTGCCCGGCGTCGGCGAGAAGACCCGCCGGGCGCTGCTCACGCGGTTCGGCAGCGTCGAGGGCGTCCGCGAGGCGTCGGTCGAGGACCTGACGGATGTGCCCGGCGTCGGCGAGAAGACGGCCGCGGAGCTGAAGCGACGGCTCTGAGCGGGGTCGGCCGCGTCGGGTGAAAAAGACGGATTGGATTCGTCGCGCGAGCGAGCCGGAGCGGCTTACGCGATTTTGTTGTACTGGTCGCGGAGCTTCTCGGCCGCGTCGTCCATGAGGTCGGCCTCGTAGTCGTCGAGGTCCCACTCGACGACCTCCTCGATGCCGTTCGAGCCGAGCTTGACGGGGACGCCGAAGGCGGTGTCCTCGTAGCCGAACTCGCCGTCGAGGACGAGCGAGCCGGGAAGCACTTCGCCGGTGTCGTGCAGGACGGCCTCGACCATGTGGGCGACGCCGGTCGCCGGGCCCCACTGGGTCGCGCCCTTGCGCTCGATGACGTCCATGGCGGACTCCTGGAGGTCGCCGAGAATCTCGTCTTTCTCGTCGCCGGAGAAGGCGGGGTCGTTGCCGTCGACGCGGACCTTCGAGAAGACGGGCACCTGCGCGTCGCCGTGCTCGCCGAGGATGGTCGCTTCGACGTTCTTGACCGGCACGTCGAAGCGCTGGCTCAGCACGTAGCGGAAGCGGGCGGAGTCGAGTCGGCCGCCGAAGCCGATGACTTTGTGGCGGTCGCGGTCGCCCGTCTCGTAGAGGTGGCGGTTGAGCAGGTCGACGGGGTTCGACGTGGTGATGGAGACGAAGTCGTCGTTGTGCTCTGCGAGCGAGGAGCCGATGTCGTCCATGATGGGGGCGTTGTCGCCCGCGAGGTCGATGCGGGTCTGTCCCGGCTGCCGCGGGATGCCCGCCGTGATGACGACCACGTCGGAGCCGGCGGTGTCCTCGTAGCCGCCCTGCGTCACGACCGTGTTGGAGTCGTACGCGATGCCGTGGTTCGTGTCCGCCGCCTGTCCGACCGTCTTGTCTTCCATCTTCGGGATGTCGACGAACACGAGTTCGTCACAGACATCGCGAAGCGCGAGGTTGTACCCAGCCGCGGCGCCGACCGTCCCGGCCGCACCAATCACGCTAACTTTCGTCATACCACATTAACCAGGCTGTGGATTCCGAGTAAACGTTTCGAAACGGGCACCGAAGCGCCGTCTGTCGATTATCTGTTCGTCAGTCGTCGAATTTCGACCGACAGCGGCGGGGTGTCCTCGGCCGCGAGAGCCGGTGAGACCGCCGGTGACGAAACCACCCGAGCGACGCCGTGGGGTTTTTCGACGCACGTCGCGTCCACACGCACATGAGCGACTTCGATAAGGAAGCAGAGCGGCAGCGACTTCGGGAGAAGTACGAGCGAGACGAGACGAAGCGCCGTTCGACCCAGCGCATGAGCGAGTTGCTCCTCAAGGGCGCGACGATGACGAACAAGCACTGCGACAACTGCGGCGACCCGCTGTTCCGCTACGAGGGACAGGTGTTCTGTCCGACCTGTCAGGCCGAGGGGCAGGTCGCGGCGAATGCGGACCAAGACGCCGAGCAGGCCGCCGAGGCGGCCGTCGAAGCCGACCCGGTCGAAGGCGGGGTCGAGGCCTCGTCCGGCGGAGCGACCGAGTCCGTAGAGCGCGCCGATGCGGCGGCCGACCCTGCGGCGGTCACCGCCGAGGCGTCGGACTCCGAGCGACCGCAGGCCGGAACGCGACAGCCGGCGCAGGGCCAAGGAACCCGCGTCGCCGACGAGGCGCGCCGTGACCCCACCGGCGCGAACGGGCGCGCTGCGACCCCGTCAGCGCGAACCGCAGGCGAGCAGCGGGCGACCGGGCAGCGTGCACGCCGCGAGGTCGCCGGCGACGTCACCGACGCGCGCGAGTCGCTCGTGCGGACGCTGACGTGGGCCGCCGAGCGCGCCGAGTCGACCGACGACCCGCGGCGGGCGACCGAGTATCTGACCGCCGCGCGCGAGGCCGCCGAGGCCATCTCCGCGCTCGACCGATAACCGACCGGCGCACCGCTATCGCTCTCGGCGGTTGAAATCAACACGCTTCGGTCCCTCTGTTTCGGAGAAGCGCACTCATCCGCGCTCAGCGATACTCCGCCCCGACGACCTCGCGGATTCGCTCGGCGGTGACTTGGCCGACGCCGCGGACCTCTTTGAGGTCGTCCTCGTTGGCGGTCATGACCGCCTCGACGCTCCCGAACGCTTCGAGCAGCGTCCGCGCCGTGACCGGGCCGATGTCGGCGATGGCCGAGACGACGTACTCCTGTTGCTCGTCGAGCGTCTTCGCGCTCTTGCCGCCGTGGACGCTCACGGTGCGCTCGCGGTCCGTCTGCTCGCGGGTGGCGATGGTCGCCAGCATCTCCGCGGTGTCGTCTTCGTCCTCCGTGAACAGCACGCTCACGTTGAAATCGACCGCGACCGACGACAGCGCCCCGCGAATCGCGCCGGGGTGGATGTTCCGCTCCTCGTAGAGACCACGACCCTCGATGATGAGAAGCGGCCGGGCGTAGTGACGCGTGAGGTCCGCTATCTGCTCGAATATCGAGCGGTCGCCGCCCGTGAGCGTGTCGAGGAAGTCCGAGACGCTCTTTCGCTCGACCGCGACGCGGTCCGAGAGGACGTAGTCGCCGACCGCGAGCGTCTCCAACCGGGTCGTCAGGTCCTCGCGCTTCGAGAGAGTGCGGGCGATGTTGGAGTCGAGTTCGCGCTGGTCGACGACGATTTCGACGGTCTCCTCGTCGTCCGTTCCCGCCGCGGCGACGGTGGCCGGGTCGTCCGCCTCGTCGCCGTCGCCGTCGTTTTCATCGTCGCCGTCGTCGTCGTCGCCGTCCGCCCGCGCCAACTCCTCGTCGGAGGGACCGAAGTCGGCGAGGCCCGACTGCCCGTCCGAGTCGGTCGCCGCGGCGACCGCGGTCTCTCCGTTCGTGGCGGTCGACGCGGCGGCTGATTCAGCGGCCGATTCCGCGTCCGACGCCACGTTTGCATCGTCACCGGCCGCGGCGTCAACCCCCTCGTTTCCGGTGGAACTCCCGGCGTTGCCGGCGGAACTGCCGTCGTCGCCCGCGAACGCCGAGAGGTCGCGCTGGGAGGGGTCGAGTTCGGCTTCGAGGTCGTCGGCCGCGCCCTTGAGGTCGCGAAGCTCGTTTTGCATCGTCTTCTCGCGGCGGCGCGATATCCAGAAGTACGCCTCGTCGCGGGTGTCCTCCGCGAGGAGGACGACCACGCGACCGTCGGCCTGACGACCGGTCCGACCCTTCCGCTGGATGGACCGGATGGCCGTCGGCACGGGTTCGAAAAAGAGCACGAGGTCGACCTCGGGCACGTCGAGGCCCTCCTCCGCGACGGAGGTCGAGACCAGCACCTCGAACTCGCCGCTTCGGAACTTGTCGAGGGTCTCCTGCTGTTCCTTCTGCGTCATCCCGTCGGAGCCCTCGCGGTCGCCCTGTCCGACGAACCGCCGGACCGAGAAGCTCTCCGAGAGGAACTCCGTGAGCGCCTCGGCCGTGTCGCGGGACTCGGTGAAGACGATGACGCGCTCGCCGTCCTGAATGCCGAGCGTCTCCGCGAGGAGGATGCGCGTCTTCCTGAACTTCGGGTGGAGGCCGTCGAACGACTCGGCTTTCCGCATCGCCTCGCGGACCTTCGGTTCGGCGACGAGTCGCTGGCTGGCCTTCGACGCGCCCGACGACCGGGCGGCGTTGCGCTGGCGCTCGAAGTACCGCCGGACCGACTCGACCGACTGGGTCTCGACGAGCTCGACCGCCCGGCGGAGCTTCATCACCTCCGCGTGCGTGGACATACCCTTGTAGCCCTCCGACTTGTCGGCGTTCATCAGTCGCTGTAGCTCCGCGCGCATCCGGTTGAGCTTCTTCTGGGAGATATCGGGCTTCGTCGACTTGGTGACGCCCAACTGCTTGAGTTTCTCCAGGCGGTCGGTGATGACCTCGTTGAGGGCGTCGCGTATCTCCAGAATCTCGTCGGGGAGCTGGATGCGGTTCCACTCCACGTCCGTGTCGTGGGTGTACTCCGACACGTCGGCGTCCTCCTCGGTCATCACCTCCACGTCGACGATGCCGAGGTTCTCACAGACTTCGAGGATGGCCTCCTCGTCGCCGCCCGGCGAGGCGCTCATCCCCGTGACGAGCGGGTCTTCGGCGTCGGCGTGGTAACGCTCCGCGATGTAGACGTAGGCGTAGTCGCCGCTCGCGCGGTGGCACTCGTCGAAGGTGAGGTGCGTCACGTCCCGAAGCGAAATACGGTTGCCGATGAGGTCGTTTTCGATGACCTGCGGCGTGGCGATAACTATCTGGGCCTCCTGCCAGAGTTCGGCCCGGTCGTCGGGCCGAACGTCGCCGGTGAAGACGACGATTTCGTCGTCCGGGACGTTCAGCGCCTCGCGGTAGAAGTCGGCGTGCTGCTGGACGAGCGGCTTCGTGGGCGCGAGAAACAGCGACTTCCCGCCGACGTCGTGGAGCCGCTGGGCCGTGACGAGCAGGCTGACGGTCGTCTTCCCGAGGCCGGTGGGAAGACAGACCAGCGTGTGGCCGTTGCGCGCGGTACCGGCGAGGCGAATCTGGTAGAGCCGTCGCTCGATGAACGACGGCGCGAGTAGCGGGTGGTCCACGTACGCAACGTCCTCGGAGGCCGGCATCGGTGACGATTACTCGTCCTCGCCGATAAGGGTTCGCAGAGCGGGGTGAAAGTAAAGCGGTCCGCCGGTGGAAACCGCGGCGGTCGTTACCCCGCGCTGTCGGCGGTGTCGAGGTCGGGGTCGTCTGGTCGCGCGGACGGGAGCGACGCTCCGAGGAGCGACGCCCACTCGGCGACCTTTTCGTTGTGCGGATTGGACATAGCGCTTCCCCAAGGAGATATACTCTCAACTATCGTATATAACGATTGTGCCGATTCGACGGACGGACTCGTCCGCGGGACCGAACGGCCGGCGTTCCACCGGAAACAACGGGGTCGGAAAATCAGTTCGACGCGAGGAACGCGCTCAGTCTTCGCGGTTACCCGGTCCCCACGAGTCCGGGACTTCGATGACGTAGCGGCCGTCCTCGCGGAGCGAGATGATGTACTCGTCGCGGTCGTACAGTTCCATGAGATTGAGTTCGTACTGACCGGGATTGACGATTTTGATGCTCTCGAACTGGTCGTTGAGCTCCTCGCGGAGCTGGTCCAGGTTGGGTCGGTCGTCTGACGACGGCTCGATGACCGTACCGTCCGCGTCCGTGGGTGCGGCGTCCGCGGGCTGACCGGCGGCCGCGTCGGGGTCGGGGCCGGAAGGCGCTTCGGACGGCGTCTCCGCCGGCGAGTCGCGCCGGTTCGCGTCGGCAGCGGCGAGTTCCTCGGGGGTGACGACGTCGCTCCGCGCGCTCTTCTGGGAGTTGTCTTCGTCCGTCTCGCGCGCGTTGATTTTCCCCGGCTCGCGGTTCGGGGGCGAATCCGGTCCCCGCGAGCGGCTGGCCTGCTCCGAGGCCGATTGGGCCCGCGATTCGTTCCGCGATGCTTCCGGATCCTGCGGGTCTGCCCCCGGAGACTCGCCGGGCGCAGACGGCCATTCGCCCCAACCGCGGGGTTTGGCTTCGGGGTCGTCGACCGCGTCGCTTGCGTCGGCCGCGTCGGTCGGCGACGGCTCGTTCTGGGTCGAGCCGGCGGCATCGACAGTCTCGGTTCGCTGTGAGGCGTCCGCGTCCGCATTCGCGTTCGCCCAGTCGCTGACGGTCATCGACTCCTCGTCGGTCGTGTCGGGGTGGGACTGCTGCTGCGCGCGGTCTCGGACGGCGTCGGCCGCCGAGGAGGTCAGGTCCCGCGTTCCGGCGCCGCCCGTCGACGTCGCGTCGTCGCTCGCGCTCGCGGGAGCGCTCCCGCTCGATGCGGGCTTGAACTGAAACTTGTTGCCGCCGCAGCTCGGGCACCCCGAGAGCATCTCCTTCGAGCCGTCGGGGAACACCTTACCGCACGTGGTGCATTGATGTGGCATTGATAGATGTTGACGCCGGATGGCGCGTGAGGGCGTTCGTGGGACCCCCTACTTTCGCGAGACGAGCGCGCTGATGAGATTCTCGTCCTTGTGTAGCGTCTGAATCTGGTTCGCGGGACCGATGACGGTGAGCTTCTGGGTCGACTGTCGGCCCATGAGCCGGTCGAGGAAGCTCTGGTCTGCGGTCTGCGAACGCGGGTACGTCTCGATTTCGATTCCGTTGAACTCGTCGGGGCTTATCTCGGCCATCGTGACCTCGATGAGCTTCGACTCCTCGTCGGGCGAAAGGCCCTCCTCGAGGATGACGATGTTGCCGTCGCGGACGCCGTCGAGGATGAGCCGAATCTTCTCCATGCTCGTGAGGTTTGCCATCCGATTCCCGCTGAAGAGGTCTATCTGGACCCCGTCGGAGCCGTTGTCGGAGGCGGTTGCTTCAGGCATGGTGAATCACGCGAAGTACTCCGCGATTTTGGCGTACACTTCGTCCATGTTCTCCCCTTCGAGCGCCGACAACTCGACTGTTTCGTGCTGTGGGTACGCGTTCGCGATGCGCTCGACGTTCGAGTCTTCGAGGTCGATCTTGTTCGCGAAGATGAGCACGGGCAGGTCCTGGCTCTCGATGATGCCGATGAGCATCGTGTTGACCTGCGATATCGGGTCCTTCGTGCTGTCGAGCACGTAGATGACGCCGTCGACGTCCTCGCGGAGCCAGTGCATGGCCTCGGCGACGCCCTCGGTCGCCTCGCGGGACCGGCGGACGGCGTCGTCTTTCTCCATGTCGTGTTCGAGGAATTCCTTGTAATCGACCTTCGTCGTGACACCCGGCGTGTCGACGATGTCGATGGTGACTTTCTTGCCGTTCCGCTCGATTTCGACGTTCTCTTTCCGCCTGGCGCGGCGAGTCTCGTGAGGGATGTGGCTCTCGGGACCGATGGCGTCACCGGTCCAGTCACGGGCGATACGGTTTGCGAGAGTCGTCTTCCCGGCGTTGGGCGGGCCATATATACCGATCCGCTTCGGCTCGCTCTCCGAAAAGAGCCGGTCGACGACTCGTGAGATGCTGTCTCTTAAATCTGTGAGCAGTCCCATCCTGGGCCTCCCGCACCTCCCGAACGCGTCGTGGAGGGCGTATGGAGGTATCACCCAACCGGACTCACTTAAGCACTACGTCAGACACCAGTCACGTGGGAGACAAGACGACAGAAAGGAGCGTCGTGGACGAGGGTCAGTTCGATAAAACGAGGTCGGGCAACGAGAAACGAGAGACGAGCGCTTGTTCACCGAGTATAATGTAACTGATACTAAAACGGTTCGAGCCGAATCCGTATTGCAGTTTATGGTTACTTTGCGCGCACACGTGCGTAACTTGGACATACGACGAACGGAGAATCTCCTGAATGTGCCGAACAGTTCCTGAAAACACCGAGCCGGTCTCTCCCCCGATCTGTCGTCACCTTAGTCTCTGCGGACAAGACACGGGGTTGACACTATTTGGTAGACGCGAAACGGTCGGGGGAACACCCCCACCCCTTCGTTTCGGGTGGAACGGCCCGAAGGGGTGGGTGGGGGGAGACCGCTAGACGGCGGTGGGACGTTAATTCTATTCTAGGGGAGTACAATAATATCTCTTTTTGGCCCAGTACGGTTACGGTATGACAATATAAGTAATAAAACTATCTGTATCTAAAGACCACCGAGACCCCCTCCCCACCCTCTCACGCCTCCACCCGAAACGAAGGGGTGTGGGGGATTCGAGCCCCAGGGGTTTCCCGTCGAACTGGAGAACACCCACTTAATTGCAGAGGAAACCAAGGGGTTAGGACGGTCGCTAAAATCCTCAGACCCTCGATTTCTCCGGAAGCGTGTTTTGCCCGTTTCCACACGAAACGAAGGGGTCTCGGGGACCGATTTTTCTCGTCGGACGTCCACTCAACTCCGAGTTCCACTCCACCCACGCGGACCGGTGGGTTTCGCGTCGACCGGGAGTCCGGTGTGGTGCCGCCCGGGTGTCCGGTGCGCAACTGCCGTTCGTCGAAATCCACCACTATCGCTCGGAGTCTCGACGCGTCCCGCGGTTCGATTCGACAGAGTGCGATTGTTCGAACCGATCCGTTTCACCTCGATGCCACTGTACCCAATTCCCTCCGTCCCAGCCAGCCGACTCATTCGATCAGCTCTATCCGACTCCCGACCCCATCCGACTACGTTCTCCGATCGACTCGAACTACTCGTCTCATCCGAACCCTTCCTCACCCATCCCTGACTCCCGGCCGTGGTTTCGACTCCGAGACGTTCCGCTCTCGGTGTCGATACGACCTGCCGACCCCATCGACTGACCCCCGGCTGACCCTCAGCTGACTCCCGACTTCCAACCGACGACCCCAATCGTCTGACGAGTGACGACCTCGACCGACTGACGACTCCAACCGGCGCTTCCGGACAGTGGTCGCGAGGAGTCTCCGTCCCCCGAGCGAATCGAGCGCTCGTGTTGAAACGGTCCCGTCCGGCCGAGTTCCGGTCGAACGACGGCAGACGAGTCGGAGAAGTAAGATTTTTGTACCGACTGTTCGTTTGGTTCCTTTGCATCATCTGGAATCGCCTTCTTCGGCGTGACGCGCAGATGCCGACTACCACCGGCCTCACGCACCGTATGCGCCGCTGCGGGCGACTATTCCACTTGAAACAAAGGGGTATTCACGATGGACGAGGAAGAGAATCCGCGAGGCGGCGCACGAGGAGAAGTCGGGAACAGCACGTCGGACGACAGCGCCGTCGACGGCGACTCCGGCGATGCACCCAGTACCGACGCGTCCGCTGACGATGCGTCCTCCGAGACACCGACACCAGCCGCCGAGGACGACGTCTCCCCCGAAGACATCGACATTCAGGCGAGCATCGGCCCCGACGCCGACGCGCCCGACGAGGACCTCGACCAGCACAAAGACCCCGACGTCGGTCTCGACAAGGTCGTCCTCAACGACGACGAGGGTTCGAAGGGACTGTTCGACGACCTCCTCGCCGGCGAGCCGATTTTCGAGAACAAGGAAGTCCTTCGCCCGTCGTACACCCCGCACGAACTCCCTCACCGGACCGACCAGATAAACCAGATGGCGACGATTCTCGTCTCCGCCCTGCGCGGGGAGACGCCGTCGAACATCCTCATCTACGGGAAGACGGGGACCGGGAAGACCGCGAGCGCGAAGTTCGTCAGCCAGGAACTCGAATCCACCTCCCAGAAGTACGACGTGCCCTGCGAGGTCGAGTACATCAACTGCGAGGTGACGGACACGCAGTACCGCGTGCTCGCGCAGTTGGCGAACAAGTTCATCGAGAAGAACGTCGAGCGCATCGAGGCCGAACAGGAACGCCTCGACGAGATGCGAACCCGGGCGACGGAAGACCCGAACGCCCTCGCGGACACGCCCTACGACTCCATCGCCGAGATAGACGAGCGCGCGGCGGAACTCGACGACGACGCCGACGAGATGGAGACGGTGCCGATGACCGGGTGGCCGACCGACCGGGTCTACACGACGTTCTTCGACGCCGTCGACTACAAGGAGCGCGTGGTCGTCATCATGCTCGACGAAATCGACAAACTGGTCGAGAAGTCGGGCGACGACACCCTCTACAACCTCTCGCGGATGAACTCCGAACTCGACAACTCCCGCATCTCCATCATGGGTATCTCGAACGACCTGAAGTTCACCGACTTCCTCGACCCCCGGGTCAAGTCGAGCCTCGGCGAGGAGGAAATCGTCTTCCCGCCGTACGACGCGAACCAGCTCCGCGACATCCTCCAGCACCGCGCCGACGTGGCGTTCAAGCCCGGCGCGCTCACCGACGACGTGATTCCGCTGTGCGCCGCCTTCGCCGCGCAGGAACACGGTGACGCCCGGCGCGCGCTCGACCTGCTCCGCACGGCCGGCGAGCTCGCAGAGCGCGGGCAGGCCGACACCGTCGAGGAGGCACACGTCCGGCAGGCGCAGGACAAAATCGAACTCGACCGGGTGGTCGAGGTCGTCCGTACCCTCCCCACGCAGTCGAAAATCGTCCTCTTCGCCATCATCCTCCTGGAGAAAAACGGCGTCCGCAACATCAACACCGGCGAGGTGTTCAACATCTACAAGCGCCTCTGCGAGGAGATCGACGCCGACGTACTCACCCAGCGCCGCGTCACCGACCTCATCTCGGAACTCGACATGCTCGGCATCGTCAACGCCGTCGTCGTCTCGAAGGGTCGCTACGGCCGGACCAAGGAAATCAGCCTTTCTGTCCCCATCGACGAGACCGAGGCCGTCCTGCTGACGGACTCCCGGCTCGGCGACATCGAGAGCGCACAGCCGTTCGTGCAGGCGCGGTTCGACAACTAAACGACAACCGTCGCTCTCTGACCGGAGCCGTCGTAGAAGTTCTGCTCTGCTTAGTTCTTCTCTGCTTAGTTCTGCTCTGCTTAGTCCTGCTTACCGAACCCGGGTCACGCCGCGACCGCGTCGCCGTGCACTGCTGTCTTCGACGTCTCGACCGGAAGCGGTGCCGTCGTCGCTACGTTGGCGACCGTCGGCTCCGCCGTCGTCACGTCGACGGATTCGACGGAATCAACGGAATCAATCGACACGGGCGCGACCGGCGTCGTCGTCGCCATCGAGTTGGCGAGCGTCAGGCGGACCCAGCCGAGAAGCGGGATGCGGACCCGCGCGACGCCTTGAACCCACTCGGGTCGGACCGGGTCGGCGATGCCGCTCACCTGGTCGTACCGCGGGTTGTTGTCGCCTTTCGTGATGAAGCCGGCGTACTCCGCGGGACAGTTGGCGAGTTCTCGACAGTTGTCGGCCGACATGTACTCGGGGTTCGCCCGGTCGTACCAGTTCTCCCCTTCGTCGACCCAGAACATCGCCCGGTGGATAATCGGGGGCCCTGCCGACCCGGGGTCGTCGTAGACGATGACGCTGCCGGGGCCGCCGAACTTCCGATAGTCGACCTCCGCGCCCGTCTCGGCGGTGACGACGGCAGTTCCCTCGACGGACGCGTCCGGGGCGTACCGGTCCGGTCCCGTGATGAACACGAGGTCGCCTTTGTGCATGTGCGGTTCCATGCTCCCGCTTTCGACGGCGACCATCGGCGGCCACACGCCGCTCACCGCGAACAGGAACAACCCGACGGCCAACACGGCGAGCGCGCTCGTCAGGACTTCGCGGACGAACAGCAGCGGCCCCTCCTCTGCCGTCCGGAGCCGAGTTAGTACGCCTTCGTCGGAGGCGGGACCGCGCCGCGGTTCGGGGGAGGGCGGGCGACCGTCGTCGTCACTCATCACTCCCAGTTTACCCGGACTGGGTTTCAACGTTCTGGGTTTCGGCATCCTTTTTGCCGCGTGTCGCACACTCCGGGTGTGCCACTGGAGACGCCGGCGCGCATCGTCCGGGCGCTCGTCGGTCGCGGCTACAACGCCGAACGCGAGGCCGTGACCCTCATCGCCGGCTCCGACGACCCCGGCCGAACCCTCGCCCGCGTCGTCGAAGCCGTCCCGGACGACGCGCTTCGCATCACCGCCGACCACGTCCGCGAGGTGCTCGCGTCCGCCCCCGCCGCGGACCCGCCGGGAACGGAATCGACCGGCCCGGCCGCCGCGCGGGCTACGGACGCCGACGCGTCTGCCACCGCCGCGTCAGACCCCCCTGTTTCCGCTGCAACATCGCACGACAACGCGGACCACACCGCTCAATCGACTCCAGCCGAAGCCGAGGGAGAGCCGACCGGACGAAACGTCGACCCGGCGCTTCGGTCCCTCGAAATCGCCAACGACATGACGGGCCAGTCGACGGGAACCGGCGAGTACGACGACTTCGTGAAGGTGTTCCGCGACCGCTACGAGAAACTCTCGAAGATGCTCCGCGGGCGCGTCAACCACCGCCCCGCGAAGGCCATCTCGAACATGTCCGGCGGCGAGGATGCGGAGCTCATCGGCCTCGTCGACGACGTTCGCTCCACCAAGAGCGGCCACTGGATTATCGAACTCGAAGACACGACGGGGACGTTCCCCTGTCTCGTGATGAAGGACAAGGACATCGCGGGCTACGTCGACGAACTCCTCATGGACGAGTGCATCGCGGTGCAGGGGACGCTCTCGGGCGACGCGGGCATCCTCTTCGTCGACTCGATGCACTTCCCCGACGTGCCGCGGAGCCACCGCCCCAACACCGCCGACAGGGACGTGCAGGCGGCGCTCATCTCGGACGTCCACGTCGGCAGCCAGGAGTTCATGGCCGACGCGTGGAACCGGTTCGCGGACTGGCTCCACACCGAGGAGGCGGAGCGCATCGAGTACCTCCTCATCGCCGGCGACATGGTCGAGGGCGTCGGCGTCTATCCGAATCAGGACGAGGAACTCGACGTCATCGACATCTACGAGCAGTACGAGTCGTTCTCGGAGCACCTCAAATCGGTGCCCGGCGACCTCGACATCGTGATGATTCCGGGCAACCACGACGCCGTCCGACTCGCGGAGCCACAGCCCGGCTTCGACGACGAACTCCGCGACATCATGTCGGCCCACGACGCTCGAATCACGAGCAATCCCTCGATGATCACGCTCGAAGGGGTCAACGTTCTCATGTACCACGGCGTCTCGCTCGACGAGGTCATCGCCGAGCTGCCGGCGGATAAGGCGAGTTACGACGAGCCGCACAAGGCGATGTATCAGCTCCTGAAAAAGCGCCACGTCGCGCCGCAGTTCGGGGGCCACACCCGCCTCGCGCCCGAGGAACTCGACTACCTCGTCATGGAGGACGTGCCCGACATCTTCCACACCGGCCACGTCCACAAGCTCGGGTGGGGCAAGTACCACAACGTTCTCGCGGTCAACTCCGGCTGCTGGCAGGCCCAGACCGACTTCCAGAAGTCCGTCAACATCGACCCCGACGCCGGCTACGCCCCCATCGTCGACCTCGACACGCTGAACATGACGGTTCGGAAGTTCTCCTGAGACGGCGACTGCGCGGTTTTCCTGTGCCGTCGACTCGTTTCCCGCCCTTCGTGCGCCCTGATAGCACGCCGGATGTGCGGGGGTCGGGACCATTCCGCCGTCGGTTTTTATCCGCGACGCGCGCAGAACCGGTGATGACTGACGACGCGCTGTTCGACGCGACGAGCCTGAACGACCTGTCGCTCGCTAACCGGGCCGGGTTGGCACCGATGACGCGTATCAGCGCCACCGACGAGGGGTTGGCGACGAACGAGATGGCCCACTACTACCGGAAGTTCGCCGACGGCGGGTTCGGATTCCTCGTCACCGAGGGCGTCTACACGGACGACGCGTACAGCCAGGGCTATCTGAACCAGCCGGGGCTCGTCACCGACGACCACGTCGAGGCGTGGACGAACGTCACGGACGCCGTCCACGAGGTCGACACGCCGATTTTCGCGCAGTTGATGCACGCCGGGGCGCAGTCGCAGGGGAACCCGCACCTCGACGGCGACCGGACGCTCGCGCCCTCCGCGGTCCAGCCCGACGGCCAGAAGGCGGAGGCCTACGGCGGAAGCGGCGAGTTCGCCGTCCCGAAGGCGGCCGACGAGGCGGACCTCGAAACCGCTCGTGAGGGCTTCGTACAGGCGGCGAGGAACGCGGTCGAAGCCGGCTTCGACGGCGTGGAACTCCACGGCGCGAACGGCTATCTGCTCAACGAGTTCCTCGCGGCGGACGCGAACCAGCGCGACGACGAGTACGGCGGCGGGCCCGAGTCTCGCGTCAAGTTCCCCGCCGAGGTCCTTTCTGCGGTCGCCGACGCTGTCCCCGAGGAGTTCGTCGTCGGCGTCCGCGTCTCGCAGGAGAAAGTGACCGACGGCGACTACGAGTGGCCCGAGGGCGAGGACGCGGCCGCGGTCTTCTTCGAGGCGCTCTCGGCCGCCGGAGCCGACTACGTCCACACGACCGAGACCGACGCGACGAGCCCGACCTTCGGCGCGGACGGTCCCTCGCTCGCGGAGGCGGCCGCCGAACACGTCGCGGACGACACGGTCGTCATCGCCAACGGCGGTCTCGGCGACCCCGACGCGGCGCGGGCCGCCGTCGACGCCGGCGCGGACCTGTTCACGCTGGGGACGAGCGCGCTGGCCAATCCGGACTGGCCGGCGCGCGTGGCCGCCGGCGACGGCCTCGACGCCTTCGACCCGGCGAAGTTCCTCGCGCCGACTGCCGGGCTCTCGGACCACGAGGTTCCGTCGGACTCGCCGGTCGCCGACGACTGACGCGCGCTCGACGCGGGTTTTCTGCCGACGGACCGACGACCGAACCCCTTCGCTTCCACTCGAACTCCCGCCTTTGCGACGTTTCTCGGCGTTTCCTGTTTCGGACACCGCGACGCCGACTCGACTACCCGAGCGTCACGTCGAGGTAGAGCATCACGACGACGCCGACCATCGTCCCGAAGGTCGCCACGCGCTCGTGGCCGTTCGAGTGCGTCTCGGGGACGATTTCGTCGGAGATGACGAACAGCATCGCGCCGGCGGCGAAGCCCATCGCGTAGGGGAGCAGCGCCGAGGCGTACTGGATGGCCCACGCGCCGAAGACGGAGAGCGGAATCTCCACGAGGCCGGCGCGGATGCCCGCGAACGTCGCGTAGGTCGTGTTCCGGAGGCCGGCGTTGACGGCGGCGATGGAGACCGCCAGTCCCTCGGGGATGTTCTGGATGCCGATGGCGAGCATCAGCGGGATTGCCGTCCCGAGGTCGCCGGAGCCGAAGCCGACCCCGACGGCGAGGCCCTCGGGCATGTTGTGGATGGTGATGGCGACGATAAACAGGATAACCGAGGCCATCTTCGTTTCCGTCTCAGGGGCGTCCGTCCGGGTCTTGCCGGTCACGAGGATGTGGACGTGCGGAATCCACAGGTCCGCTTGGTCGAGGACGACGACGCCGATGACGAAGCCGACGAGGACGGGAATCGGACTCCCGCCCGCCGCCTCGATGCCGGGGAGGATGAGGCTCGTGAAACTCGCGGCGAGCATGACGCCGGCGGCGAAGCCGAGAAGCGTGTCGAGCGAGCGCTTCGAGGGGTCGCGCCAGACGAGAATGAGAAGCGCGCCCAGCATGTTCATGCCGGCGATGACGATGCCCCCGAGGAGGCCCTGCATCACGGGGTTCGACCCCGCGAGCGAGACGAACAGTTCCTCGACCGCGGTCACGGTCGTCTCACTTCCGGCGGTTGGTTTCCGTGTCGGTCGGTCATGGGCCACCAAACGAGAGGGAGGTATGTATGCCCTCCGTCGGTTCTCGCCGACCGCGCCCTCGTTGCGCGCGACGGGAGCGAACTGGGCGGCCGCGACCCGCGGGCTGGATTACCCCGTCTCGTCGAGGACGTACCGGACGGTCGGCGCACCCTCGAACCGGGGGCCGTGACCCACCCGGTCGAACCCGGCGTGCTCGACCGCGTCACACAGCGGCCGCTCGGATTCGAGGACGAGCACCTCGACCGGCAGGCTCTCGGCGCTGGCGAAGCGGAGCGGCTCTTCGAGCAGCCGTCGCACCGCCGGCTCGGTCCCGCCGAGTCGGGTGACGTGGAGGACGCCGTCGCGGACGTCGAAGCCGACGAACCCGAGCACCGGTTCGTCGTCGGCCGGCGCGTCGGCGTTCGGGTCGGAGCCCGTGTCGGCGGTGGCGAGACGGACCGTCCGGTCGCGTATCAGCCGCCGCATCGCCCGTATCGGCGCGTCCGCGACGGCGGCGAGCGCCTCGGCGTCGGTGTCCACGGCGTCTCTGACATCCATGCCCGAACGTACCGCGCCTTCGGTGATAAATCTCCGCACGCGAGGCGGCGGTACGAGCCGTCTCGTCGCCGGATTCGCGGGTGACGGCAACGGTTGAACCGGAGGACATAGTTATACGTCCCCCCGCGTTAGCCCCTCGCATGTTTACCAACGAAGCCCCGAAGCGACGCGACGCACCGGAGGGACGATGCGCGTAGTCGCGAAGTTCGGCGGCACCTCGCTCGGTAGCGGCGACCGAATCAACCGCGCCGCGGACTCCATCGCCGCGGCCGTCGAACACGGCCACGAAATCGCCGTCGTCGCCTCCGCGATGGGCTCGACGACCGACGACCTCCTCGACGAAATCAAGTTCGAGGCCGACGACCGCGACCGAGCCGAAATCGTCTCGATGGGCGAGCGGACCAGCGTGCGCATGCTCAAGGCGGCGCTCGCCGCCCGCGGCGTCAACGCCCTGTTCGTCGAACCCGGCACCGACGAGTGGCCGGTCATCACGAACGACCTCGGCGAGGTCGACGTCGAGGCGACCCGAGAGCGGGCCGCGAAGCTCGCCGCCGAACTCGACGGCGTCGTCCCGGTCATCACCGGCTTCCTCGCGCAGAACCACGACGGCGAAATCACGACGCTCGGCCGCGGCGGCTCCGACACCTCCGCCGTGATGCTCGGCAACTACATGGACGCCGACGAGGTCGTCATCGTGACCGACGTGGAGGGCGTCATGACCGGCGACCCGCGCGTCGTCGAAGGCGCGCGCAACGTCGGCCGCATCACCGTCGACGAGCTCCGGAACCTCTCGTTCCGCGGGGCAGAAGTCGTCGCGCCGTCCGCGCTCTCGTACAAGGACGCGGCGCTCGACGTTCGGGTCGTCCACTACCAGCACGGCGACCTGCTCACCGGCGGGACGCTCATCGAAGGCGAGTTCCACAACCTCATCGACATGCAGGAAGAGCCCCTCGCGTGTCTCACCGTCGCCGGGCGAGCGATTCGCAACCGGCCGGGAATCCTCGCGGACCTCTCGGCAGCCCTCCGAGAAGAGGACATCAACGTCGACTCGGTCGCCTCCGGGATGGACTCTATCACGTTCTACGTCCTCGAAGACGACTCCGACCGGGCCGAGGCCGTCCTCCACGACCGCGTCGTCGCCGACGACGCGCTGTCTTCGGTCACCGTCGAAGACGACATCGCCGTCGTCCGCGTCACCGGCGGCGAACTCCCGAACCGCCCCGGCGTCATCCTCGACATCGTTCAGCCGCTGTCCGACGCCGGCATCAACATCCACGACGCCATCACCTCCGCGACCTCCGTCGCAATCTTCGTGGCGTGGGACGACCGCGAGGAGACGCTCGGCATCATCCAAGACAAGTTCTGAGCCCGCTCCTCGGCTCGATTCCGTTTTCACGCAGTCGTTTCCGCCAGCGACGCCGAACAGTCGGCAGTATCCGACGGTCGGCGTGGGCGGTTCGTGGCGATAGCGGAACAGCCGGCGACACCGATGCACATTCCCGTCCACGAGCGCAGAAAATCGGTCGTCGTCCCTCGATTTTCCGCCTGCCGATTACTTCACGCTCGCGGGTCTATTGCGGGCATGAAATCGTACAAGGCGAAGATGGTCGAGCCCATCGAACTCCCCTCGCGCGAGGAGCGCGAGGCCGCCCTCGAACGGGCCGGCTACAACGCGTTCAACCTCGACGCCCGCGACGTGTACATCGACCTCTTGACCGACTCGGGGACGGGCACCATGTCCGCAGAGCAGTGGGCGGCGATGATTCGCGGCGACGAGGCCTACGCGGGCAGCGAGTCGTTCGCCCGACTCGCGGAGTCGGTCCGCGACGTGATGGGCTTCGAGCACGTCGTGCCGACCCATCAGGGCCGCGGCGCGGAGAACGTCCTCTACGGCGTCCTCCTGGAGGACGGCGACGTGGTGCCGAACAACTCGCACTTCGATACGACCCGGGCCCACATCGTCAATCAGGGCGCGGAGCCGGTCGACTGTCCGTCGCCCGCCGCCCGCGACCCGAACTCCACGGAGTCGTTCAAGGGTAACTTCGACATCGACGCGGGCTACGCGCTCGTCGAGGAGGTCGGCGCCGACGCGATTCCCGTCGTCGTCCTCACCATCACGAACAACTCCGTCGCCGGCCAGCCGGTCTCGATGGCGAACATCCGCGCCACCGCCGAGTTCGCACGCGACATCGACGCCATGTTCGTCATCGACGCCTGCCGGTTCGCCGAGAACGCCCACTTCATCAAGACCCACGAGGCGGGCTACGAGAACCGCTCGGTCGCCGAAATCGCCCGCGCGCAGTTCGAACACGCCGACGCGATTACGATGTCCGGCAAGAAGGACGCGCTCGTCAACATCGGCGGCTTCGCCGCGATGCGCGACGAGACGGTGTTCGAACACGCGAAGCAGCGCGCCATCCTCTACGAGGGCTTTCCCACCTACGGCGGCCTCTCGGGCCGCGACATCGAGGCGATGGCCGTCGGCCTCCGCGAGGCCGTCACGCCGCCGTACGTGTCTGACCGCGTCGAGCAGGTGGCCGAACTGGGCGACCTCCTCGTCGAGGCGGGCGTCCCCGTCTACCAGCCGACCGGCGGCCACGCGGTCTATCTCGACGCCGGCGAGGTGTTCCCGCACATCCCGAAAGACGAGTTCCCCGGACAGGAACTCGTCTGCGCGCTCTATCTCGAAGGCGGCGTCCGCGGCGTCGAACTCGGTGGCTTCGCGTTCCCCGGCACCGACCGCCCGGACCTCGTGCGCCTCGCACTCCCGCGGCGCACTTACAGCCGCGAACACCTCGAACACGTCGCCGAGACGGCCGCGAAGGTGATGGACTCCGCCGGCGACTACGGCGGTCTCGAAATCGTCGAGGAGCCGCCGATGAAGGAGCTTCGGCACTTCTCGGCGCGGCTCGAACCGGTGTCGAACTGACGGCTTCAGGACGCCTACTCGATTTCGTCCCTATTTTCCCTATTTTCCCTATTTTCCCTATTTTCCCTCGTACAGCCGACTCGCCAGTCGCTCCGGCAGGCCGACCTCGCGCACACGCTCGGCGACGCGGTCGATGTCGTAGTTGACGCGCTCCGCCTCGATTTCCATCGCGTCGAGGTCGGCGACCGCGTAGGCCGCCCGCGGGTCGCCGTCGCGGGGCTGGCCGACGCTTCCGGGGTTCAGGACGATTCCGTCGTCGTAGATTCGGTGGCCCTGCACGTGGGTGTGACCCAACACCAGCAGGTCCTCGCCGTCGAGGAGCGACGGCGCGAAGTCGTCGGGGTAGGTGTAGCGGTCGGGGTGGTCGGGGTGGCCGTGAGCGAGTTTGACCCGGCCGTCGGCGACGTGTCGGGTTTTCGGAAGTGAGGATAGCCACTCCATCGACGCCGGGGAGAGCGCGTCGCGGGCGTAGTCGACGCCCGCGGCCGCCATGCTGTTGAAGCGGAAGCCGGTCCCCGACGTGACCGCGCGGTCGTGGTTCCCCGAGACCGTCGGCACGTCCCGTTCGGCGAGTTCGGACACGCACTCCTCGGGCCACGGGTTGTAGCCGACCACGTCGCCGGCGCAGACCAGTCGGTCGACCGGCGGCATCGATTCGAGCACCGCGTCGAGTGCCGGGAGGTTCCCGTGCACGTCCGAGATGACGCCCAGACGCATGGCTCGGTGTACGGGTGCGCGGCTGAAAAGTTCCGGGCCGGTCGCGGTCGAGCGCTCGCCCGCGGCGGGACGCCGACAGTTGCGTTACTCGCCGTTGTGGAAGGCGGTCTCGACCGAGTCGTCGACGGTCGCGGCGGCGGCGCAGACGGCGTGTTCGAACTCGTGGTCGTAGAGTTCGCGGGCCGCGTCGGCCGCGGTCTCCGCGTCGAGGTCGAACGCGCGCGGGTCGTCTTCCTCGTAGGTCGCCACGAGCGTGGGTTCGGAGACGGCCTCCACGACGAGCGCGTCCTTTCGGACGATGCCGATGAACGCCTCGTCGTCGCCGACGACGCCCGCGATTCGGGGCGTGTCGTAGTCGTCTTTCTCGTAGTCGAGCGCGAGCAGAATCTCGGCGAGGGCGTCGCGCGGCGGGTAGCCGAGGTCGAGTTTCTCCGCGATGGGGTCGACCTGCGAACCGTTGCCGACGACGACGTAGTCGCCGCCCTCGCGGACGCAGTTGTAGGCGATGTAGGGGTTATCGGTCTCGGGAGCGTCGGGCGTCGGCCCGACGGTCAGGGCTCCGTCCCGGTCGACGACCTGTCGGTTCGGGAAGGACCGAGAGGAGACGCGATACGCACCGATTCCGGGGCCAACGACGACGAAACGTCCGACGTACATACACGAGAGTGGATAGAATAGGGGCAAATAGTTGGCGGTTTATGCACGTCCGTCCGTTACCGTGCCATAAAATCGCACGGCGGAATCGACACGCAACGTTTACAAATACCCGCGAAGTACGAACTGATGCGAAGTCCCATGGGGTAGTGGCCAATCCTGTTGCCTTCTGGGGGCAACGACCCAGGTTCGAATCCTGGTGGGACTACTTCTCAGCATTCTACTCTCGATGAGGCCGCGCCGTCCCCTGTTCTCCAGTTGAAACGAAGGGGTAGGTTTCAGAAACCCAAGGGGTGTGTTTCGAGTGGAGTGTTTGCTGACGTATTCTCAGACCGTCCGAATACGGAGGGTACGGGCCGCGAAAACCGCTTAGCGTTCGACCGCGAGCAGCGCGACTCGCTCTTTGACCAGTGCGGGGAGGTCGCCGTCGGCGACGCGCAATTCCGTCTCGCCCACGTCGAACACCTCGCGGACGAGCGCTTCGTCGTAGTCGCCGAGGGTCTCCGCGGGTTCGAGGTCGAGTCGGTCGAACAGCGCGGCCTCGGCGTCTTCTTCGTCGCCGCCGTCGACGAGAATCACGACGGGGAGCGTCCCCTCCGAGACGCCGATTTCGAACGCGCGGTTAATCTGCCGGCGGCCGCTGGCGTAGAGGAGGATTTCGACGGCCCGGTCGCGGGCGATTTCGTTGCCGCGGCCGATGGCCCGGTCGGCGAGTTCGGTCGCCCGTTCGAGGTGCTCGCGGTCCACGACGTACCGGGCGTCGAACGCCTGCACCGTCGCGCCCGTCTCGTCGGCCACGTCGCCGACGACCGCGATGAACGAATCGAGGTCCGAGACGGTCGCCTCGGCTTCGACGAGCCTCATTCGAAATCACCCAGACTGGCCTGCTGGTCGGCGCGCTCTTTGGCCGTCTCGAAGCCGGCGTCGTCGGGAACGGCGTCTTCCGGCGCGTCGTCCTCGTCCACCTCGTCCATCGAGGGGTCCTTCCGACCCGCGGCTTCGAGGATGTTCTCCGCGGTCTTCCTGCGACCCCGGAGCGCGGCGAGGATGCGCGATTTCTCGGTCTCGCGGAGGTCGGCCCGACTCTCGACGCCGGCTTCGAACAGCCGTCGGGCGCGCTTTCGGCCGACGCCGCGGACGCCGGCGAGGTCGAGCAGCTCCTCGCGGACGCCGTACTCGACGCGCTTTTTCGCCTCGCGGACCGCGTACACGGAATCGAGGTCGAGTTCGGAGGCGAGTCGCTCGGCCGCGCCGAGGAGCCACTCGGCCGTCTCGACCTTCCCGCGGATGTCGCCGGGGCCGACGCCGTAGCGCTCGGTGATGCGGTCCTCGTCGACCTCACCGACCCAGTCTTCGAGGAGCTTCGCGGTCTTCAGCGCCGACAGCCAGTCTTCGAACGCCACGTCCTCGTACTCAGAGGGGACGCGCCCGAGGAACTCCGGTTCGCGCTCGTAGCACAGTTCGGTGTAGGTCTCGCGGTCGCCGGACTTCAGGTAGAGCTGATACATGTCCGGCGTCCGGCAGACGAGGTGGTAGAGGCCGAGCGGCGTCGGATACGTCCGGTCCGCCTCGAACTCGTTGGCGTCGTCGCTGTCGTCGCCGTCGTCCGCCCCCGTTCCGTCTCCCGCGTCGCCGCTCTCTGCCGCGACCATCTCGCTGGCCCGCTGGAAGCCGCCGGGTTCGTCGTCGGATTCGCTCCGCGCTCGCTTCGGCTTCTCGGGCGCCTCGCCCGCGAGCGCCCGGAGCTTCTCGGTTCGGTGGTCCGCCGCCCACTCGAGGCCGTCGATGATTTCGGCGGCGCTCATCGGGTCGAGGTAGAGCCGCGAGACGGTGTGGCCGACGGGCGTCGCCCGTATCGTCTCTCCTTCGAACTCGACGAACCCGTTCACTTCGAGGTAGTCGAGCACGCGGTCTGTCACCTGCCCGAGTCGCTCGGGGTCGTCGGTCTGGGTCGCATACAGCGTCTGGTCGAGGAATTCGAGCAATCCCTCGCGGGTGTGGGCGAAGCCGGAGGCGACGGTGGCGAGCAGGTGCGTCCGCAGCGCGGGCTCGGCCGCGAGCTTCGACCGCACGTCCTCGGCGTCGGCCCAGATGTACCGCTCGAACAGTTCGTCGCGGGCGTCGGCGTCCTTCGCGAGCAGCACCGCCTCGCCGTAGGGGTCGAGGCCAGGCCGACCGGCGCGACCCATCATCTGGTGGACTTCGAGCACGTCGAGCGGCTTCATCCCGCCGTAGTCGCCGTCGTAGCGCTGCCAGTCGCGGACGACGACGCGGCGACTCGGGGTGTTGACGCCGGCGGCGAGCGTCGGCGTGGCGCAGATGCACTTGATGAGTCGGTCGCGGAAGGCGTCCTCGACGAGGGTTCGGTGCTCCGCGGCGAGCCCCGCGTGGTGGAACGCCGCGCCCTTGGCGACCGCCGCGGCGAGGTCCTCGGAGGTCTCGGTGTCGGAGACGTCGCGTATCTCGGCGGCGAGTTCCGCGAGGTCACCGCGCTCGTCCCCGGTGATGTACCGCTCCGTCACGTCGGCCATGCGGCGGGCCGCGGACTCGGCGTTGCGCCGCGAGTTCACGAAGACGAGCGAGGAGCCCTGGTCGCCGTCGCCGTCGCCCTCCAACGCGTCGGCGACGAGCGCGGGCGTCTGTCGTTCCCCGCGGCCGACCGGCACCTCGCGTTGGCTCCCGTCGGCGAAGGAGACGGCGTTGCCGTAGTGGACGCCCATCTTGAGGTCGATGGGTCGCCAGTCGGACTTGACGAGCTCCGCGTCGAGCCAGTCGGCGACGACGCCCGCGTTGCCGACGGTCGCCGAGAGCGCGACGACCTGCAGGTTCGGGTTGAGCCGGCGGAGCTTCGCCAGCGTGACCTCCAGCGTCGGCCCGCGGTGTCTGTCGTCGACGAGGTGGACCTCGTCGGCGACGACGCAGGTGAGTTGGTCCATCCACGCCGCGTTGTTCCGGACGAGCGAGTCGACCTTCTCGGAGGTGGCGACGATGATGTCGCGCGAGGAGAGCCACTCGCCGTCGGACTCGTAGTTGCCGGTCGAGACGCCCACGTCGATGCCGTACTCCTCCCAGCGCTCGAACTCGGCTTTCTTCTCGGAGGCGAGCGCCCGGAGCGGGACGATGTACAGCGCCTTCCCGCCGCGCGCGACGCTCGACAGCATCGCCAGCTCGGCGATGAGCGTCTTCCCGCTCGCCGTCGGGACGGCGGCCACGAGGCTCTCGCCGTCCGTCAGGCCGGCCTCGACGGCCTCGGCCTGCGGCGGGTACAGCTCCTCGATACCCTCGTCGCGGAGGGCCTCGGGAATCCCCGTCGGCAGGCCCGTCAGGTCCGCAGTTCGCATTGCATCTCCCTTGGACCGTCCCCCGGTTTAAGCCATCGGGTCGGTTCGGGCGCGGACGCGTCGCCGCCCGCGGCGTCGGTCGCACGACCGCGACGCGAGGCGACGCCGACCCACGTCCCCGCGTCGGCAGGGCTTTGTACGGCCCGGCGGTACGATGGCGCATGAGAGTCGAGTACGACCGCGACACCTGCATCGGCATGTTCCAGTGTGTCGACGAGTGGGAGGGCTTCGAGAAGAACGTCGACGACGGCAAGGCCGACCTCGTCGACGGCGAGGAGACCGACGACGGCGTCTTCGTCCGCGAGATTCCGGAGGACGCCGAGTTCGACGCGAAGTTCGCCGCCCGCGTCTGCCCCGTCGAGGCCATCCGCATCCTCGACGACGACGGCGAACAGCTCGTTCCCTGACCGCGACGCCGACGAGTCTACCGTTTTCTCTCGCGTCCGCGACGCGACCGAACCGTGTGACCGACGACCGTGGGGCGCGTCCCCGAACCCCTCCGTTTCGACTGGAGATTCGGCCGACGATAGAGTGTAAAGGTTAAGCGGCGGGCCCCTAATCGTGCCACTATGAGCCAAGCGACGAAAATCGTGCTCGGTACCGTCGGCGTGTCGGCCCTGCTGGCCGTCGTGTTCGTCGGGATGAGCATCGCCTGAGCGGATGTTCGAGACGCGCACCCTGCCGTCGGACCTCGAATCGGTCCGCGACGAGTACGCCCCCGGCGCGCTCGTCTTGGACGTGGCCGGCGACTTCGACACCATTCCCCCGGAGGCCGCGGAGAACCTCGGGCTGGTGGTCGAGTCGCTCTCCCCGGCGGCGTACCCCGCGGAGTGGCTACCAGACGACTCGCCCCAACAGCTCCGGCGCTACGCCTCGTCCGACTTCACCATCGGGATGCCCGGCGACGGCACCGTGACGTGGTCCCGACAGACCGACCCGCCGGTCGTGCTGGTGAAGTACCGCGCGAAGGGGACGCCGGACGACTTTCTGGACTTCCTCATCGCCGAGGCGTTCGTGCAGGCCGGAAACGACGAGATTCCGGAGCACTTCCTGCCCTTCTTCGGCGAGCGGTACCGCGACCTCGCGGCGGCGACGCCGCTCGGCCCGAGCGAGACGTATCAGGTCGCCGCCGCGCTCTACGAGGGCTGGGTCGGCCTCCACACCCGCGAGGCGTTCGCGTCGTGGGAGGGAGACCACGACCGCCTCCACGAGGCGTGGGTCGACGCCGGCGGCCGACTCGACGACCGACTTGCGAACCTCCCGCGGCTCGTCGCGCTCGGCAGACTCTCCTTCGCCGAGGCGACCGAGTTCGCGTGTTCGGCCGTCAAACACGGCCGCGACCTCCCCGCGCCGTTTTCGGCGCTTGACACCGCGGCGTACCGCGACCACGGGCCGAGCTACGCGGTCAAGTGGGCCGAAAAGACGTTCGCGCAACTCGCGGCGGACGACGACGCGGACTCGGTCGATGACGACGACCCGACCGCCGACGACTCGGGTGACGACGCCGCCGATTCGACGTAGCCGCTCGCGTCGCGTGCCGCCTCAGAACTCGGTCGTGACGGTGCCGTCCTCTTCGAGGTCGACGACGCCGTCGAACAGTTCGCGGAAGCGGTCGAGCGTCTCCTGGTCGTGGACTTCCTTCGAGAGGTGGAACAGCCCCACCGCGTCGAACTCGTCGAGGAGTTCGAGAATCTGCTTCGTCGCTTCGAAGGCGCGGTCCTCGTCGGCGTAGTACGCCATCTCCGTGACCGAATCGACGCTGAGCCGGAGCTTTCCGTCGTGGCGTTCGAGGAACTGCCGGGTCTTCTCGACGATAGCGTCGAGGTCGTCGGGGGCCGCGACGTAGTAGATGTTGTCCGAACTGCGTCGGGAGTAGCCGCGCTCGATAGAGAGCGTGTCGAGGATGGTGGCGCTGGACTCGTCGACCTCGTAGTGCTCCAACTTCTGTTCGACCTCCCGCGCGGTGGTCCGCGTCGAGATGACGAGGAAGCGGTCGGTGTCGACTTTGAAGAAGTCCGTGTCGATGCGGTCGGTCTCGCCGATGCTCGGATGAAGGAGCAAGATACCTGTGCCGCCCGGAATCGTCTCGGGCGCGTCTTCGATGGCGAGCTCGTAATCCATACCCCAAGCAGTTACCCTGCCGACTTAATCCTTCATGCCGCTCGGGCCGCGGCGTCCCCGAGCCGTGGTGCGTGTTCACTCCCCTCGCGCCGGCGGCGTCAGAACAGCGAGTCGGCCGTGGCGGCGCCGATGACGCTGAACACCGCGCCGACGCTCGTCGCCTTGAGCGTGATGCGGAGCACCGCGAGGTCGAGGTCGTACCCCAGCACGGTGACGAGGACCTCCCCCGACACGTCCGAGAGGAACGTCCCCGGCGCGTCGAACGCGAGCGCGAGGATGAACACGGAGAGGTACGAGACAGTGATGAGCGAGATGAACCGGACGGGAATCCCGCCGACCTCGCGCTCGCGGTCGGGGTCGCGGTCGTCGGCCTTGTAGAGCGCGCCGTAGCCGACCGCGAGCACGATAAAGAGGGTGAGAATCGCCTGCGCGAACGACATGCTCCGCGCGAGCACCCACACCTCCTCGGTGACGACGAACGGCCCCGCGAGGAGGAACCCGCCGACGACCTGCTGAGCGGTGTCGGCGAGCGCGAACCGGCGGCGGACTCCGACCATACACCGGTCGTCGGGACGCCGGTAATTAAAAGGCGCGACGGGAGACGCGGCCGATTCGCCGCCGGATTCGCCGCCCCCGCGGGACCAGTTCGAACGCATTTTCACCCCGGCGCGCGAGGCTCCGGTATGAGCGTCCGCGACGAGTTCGACGCCTGGGCGGCCGACGGCCGCGACAAGGGCATGGAGGACCGACACTGGCACACCGCGAAGCACGCGCTCGCACGGATGCCGGTCGAGGAAGGCGACACCGTCGTCGACCTCGGGACTGGGAGCGGCTACGCCCTGCGCGCGCTTCGCGACACGAAGGGCATCGGCCGCGGGTTCGGCCTCGACGGCTCGCCCGAGATGGTCCAGAACGCCCGCGAGTACACCGACACCGACGACCTCTCGTTTCTCGTCGGCGACTTCGACGACCTCCCGTTCGACGACGACAGCGTCGACCACGTCTGGTCGATGGAGGCGTTCTACTACGCCGCCGACCCGCACCACACCCTCGAAGAAATCGCCCGTATCCTCAGGCCCGGTGGGACGTTCTACTGCGCGGTCAATTATTACGAGGAGAACGTCCACTCCCACGAGTGGCAGGACCTCATCTCCATCGACATGACCCGGTGGTCCCACGCCGAGTACCGCGAGGCGTTCCGCGACGCCGGCCTCCACGTCGCCGAACAGGACTCCATCGCCGACCTCGACATCGACATCCCGGCGGCCGCCGAGTTCCCGACCGACGACTGGGAGACCCGCGAGGCGATGGTCGAGCGCTACCGGACGTTCGGCACGCTCCTGACTGTCGGCGTCGCACCCTGACGCGGAACGGGACCGCAGAACCGACCGACCCGCGCTTCCGGCCTAGTCGACGATGTGAGCCGACGCCGGGGCGAATCCGATATCCAGCGTCGTCCCGACCTCGAATCCGGCCGCTGATTCTTCGCCGCCGTCTTCGACCGCCACGACGAGTTCCGTCCCGCCCCAGTCGAGTCGCACCCGCGTCGTCGCCCCCTGAAACTCGGTGTCGACGACGGTTCCGCGGACTCGGTTCGTCTCCGCGCCGACTCGGAGCTGTTCGGGTCGGACGCAGAAGGTGAGGCTGTCCCCGGTCTCGGGACGTGCGGGTCGGCCGCCGTCCCTCCCGTCGGTTTCAGCGCGGTCGCCGGACGCCGAACCACCTTGGCCGAGGACGCGTCGACCCTCGGCCAGCGTGAACACCGCGTCGCCGACGCCGACGCGAATCCCCCCCGTTTCCGGTCGAGACTCGACGACCCCGTCGAGGACGTTGTTCTCGCCGAGGAACTCCGCGACGAACCGCGTCCGCGGGCGGTGGTAGAGTTCGCGGGGCCGGCCGACCTGTTCGACGCGGCCGCGGTTGAGGACGGCCACCCGGTCGGACACCGCCAGCGCCTCCGACTGGTCGTGGGTGACGTAGACGGTCGTCACGCCGAGTTCCGACTGGATGCGCTTTACCTGTCGGCGGAGTCGGTCCCTGAGTCGGGCGTCGAGCGCCGACATCGGCTCGTCGAGGAGCAGGAGGTCCGGGCCGGGCGCGAGGGCGCGGGCGAGCGCGACACGCTGTTGCTGCCCGCCCGAAAGCGAGTCCGGGTCGCGGTCTTCGAACCCCGCGAGGTCGACGAGGTCCAGCAGTTCCGCGACGCGCTCGTCGCGGGTGCCGCCGCCCGGCGGGTCGGTAAAGCGGAGGCCGTAGGCGACGTTCTCGCCGACGCTGAGGTGCGGGAACAGCGCGTAGTTCTGGAACACGACGCCGACGCCCCGAGACTCGGGCGCGACGCCGGCCATCGACTCGCCGTCGAAGCGCACGGTCCCCTCGGTCGGGGACTCGAAGCCGGCGATACAGCGGAGCGTGGTCGTCTTGCCGCAGCCAGAGGGGCCGACGAGCGTGAAAAACTCGCCGTCGTCAACCGACAGCGAGACGGAATCGAGCGCCGTCGCCGACCCGTAGCGCTTGGACACCGCGTCGAGTTCGAGTCTCACGGGTTCGCCTCCGAAGTCACGTTCTCCCCTCGCCGGCGGACGGTCATAATTCTCACTTCCCGCGGCTCGCCCCCGTCTCGTTCCCCGGGCACCCTCATAGCTCGCCCCACCGGCCGCCGAAGCGGTCCACGACGAGGAAGCTGGCGGACGTGACGAGAAGCAGGAGACAGCCCATCGCCGTCGCGGGGCCGAGCCGTCGCCCGAGGAACCGCTCGACCGCGATGGGCATCGTGTAGCTCCCCGCGCCCTCCGCGAGGATGATGGTCGAGTCGAACTCGCCGATGCTGATGGCGACGGCGAACGCCGCGCCCGCGACGACGCCGGTCCAGACGAGCGGCAGTTCGATATCGACGAGCGCGCGGGTTCTGGTCGCGCCGAGCGACCGCGCGGACTCCACGAGCCGGCCGTCGAGTCGGGCGAAAAGCGGCGCGACGTTCCGGGTGACGAAGGGGTACGCGCCGACGGCGTGGGCCGCGACGATAGCGAGCGCGCCGGTGACGCGGACTCGCGTCCCCAGCACGTCGACGCCGAAGACGAGGCCGCGGAGCAGGCCGAGGCCGACGACGATGCCCGAGACGGCGAAGGGGGCCATCGAGAGCACGTCGATGAGGCCGCGCCCGCGGTACCGGCGGGTCGTGAGGACGGCCATCACCACGCCCATCGGGACGGCCACGACGAGCGTCCCCGCGGCGAAGGCCAGCGAGTTCAGGATGGCGGGGAGTGGTTTGACCTGAAAGCTCGCGCCGGTCGCCTGTCGCTCGACGAGGAAGGCGTAGTTGGCGAGCGTGAAGCCGCCGTCGCCGCCGGTGACGCTCGCCAGAATCATGCTGGCGATGGGGACGACGAACACCAGTCCGACGACGAGGGCGTAGCCGGCGATGCCGACCGTCCGAAGCGTCGATTTCGGCGTCCAGTCGGCCGGGACGACAGACCGGCGGGGAAGGGGGTTCGCCGCGCCGCCGGCCGACCGCTGGCTGGCCTCGTACCGGAGGTAGACGGCGGTCAGCGTGATGGAGATGACCGTCTCGATGACCGCGAGGCTGGCGGCCTCGGCGTACGCGAGGTCCCGGACCCGCGAGTAGACGAACACCTCGATGGTCGCCAGTTGGAAGCCGCCGAGCGCGAGGACGATGGGGAACGACGCGAAGGTGAAGATGAACGTCAGGGTCGCGCCGACGCCGATGGACGGCAGGAGCTGTGGGAGGACGACGTCGCGGAAGGCCCGCCGCGGGTTCGCGCCGAGCGAGCGGGCGGTCTCGACGGTCCGGGCGTCCACGCTCTCCCACGCGGCGGTGACGACGCGGGCGACGAGCGGGGCGTTGTAGAACGCGTGGGCGACGATGATGGCTTCGAGCGTGAACAGCAGTTCGACCGGCGGGAGGCCGACGGCGGAGAGCGCGCGGTTCAGCGTCCCGTTGCGGCCGAACGTCGCCACGAAGCCGATGGCGACCATGATGGAGGGCATGACGAACGGGAGGATGGTAAGCGAGCGGAGCGTCTCGCGGCCGCGGAACTCGAAGCGCGAGAACAGCCACGCGGCGGGGAGGCCGAGCGCGAGGCTGGCGAGCGTCGAGTAGAACGCCTGTTTCGCCGTGAACCAGATGATGTCGACGAGGTAGAACTCGCTCGTCAGAATCGCCGCGATTGGTTCGACGGTGAGTCGGCCGTCCACGAGGACGGCGTCGGCGAAGACGGTGGCGACGGGGTAGTAAAACAGGACCAGGAGGACGACGGCGGTGAGCGCCGCGACGAGGGTGAGCAGTCGCTGTTCGAGGACGCGGGCGACCCGGCGAACCGAGACGCGGCTCACCGGTTCACCTCACTTTCTGGCGAACTCGCGGGCCCAGGCGTCGGTCCAGTCACTCAGGTTGTTCTGAAGCCGGTCGTAGGAGAACGTGACGGCTTCCGGCGGCTCCTGTGCGTACTGCGCGAAGTCCTCTGGCAGCTCCGCGGTGGTCGTGGCCGGGAACTGGACGTTGCGGACGGCGATTTCGGCCTGCACCTCGGGTCGGAGCATGAAGTCCATGAACTCGGCCGCGAGGTCGGGGTTCGACGCGTCGGCGAAGTGGGCCATCCCCTCGGGGTTGGCGTAGCCCTCGTCGTTCAGGAAGCGAATCTGGTGTTTCGCCATGTCCTCGCCGGACTCGGCGGCGAACACCTGGTCGGTCGAGTACGAGACGACCATCGGGGCCTCCCCGTTCGAGTAGGCGTTGTAGGAGTCCTCCCAGTCGCCGAGGACGCGGACGTCGTTTTCCTTCAGACTCGCCCAGTAGTCGAGGTAGCCGTCTTCGCCCTTGGCGTCGATGGTGTGGAGTAAGAACGCCTGTCCCGTCGCCGACGACGTGGGATTCTGCGCGAGGAGCGCGCCCGCGTACTCGGACTCCAGCAGGCCGTCGAACGTCTCGGGGGCGACGAAGTCGCCGTCGCCGTAGGTCTCGTTGTAGACGAGCGAGATGTAGCCCGTGTCGTAGGGGACCGCGCGGCCCTGCGGGTCGAAGTTCAGTTGCTCGTTCACCTCGTCGGCTCGGGACAGTCCCTCGGCGGGCGAGAACAGCGCCTCGTCGAGCTTCTGGTCGATGCGGACGAGCATCTGCGCGTCGAGGCCGACGTAGAGGTCCGCGCCGGACTCGACGCCCTGGAGGGCGCGCTCGATGTAGTAGTTCACGCCCGAATCGGGCGTCTGCCACTCCAGCGTCGCGTCGAACTCGGACTCGAACGTCTCTTTCAGCCACGGACCTGGGCTCGAACTCGGCGCGTCGACGAACGAGCCGTAGGTACCGACGGTGAGCGTCGGCGACTCGCCGCCCGCGGTCGTCCCCTCGGTCGTCGTCGCCGTGGTCGTCTCGGTCGTGTCGCCCGAAGCCTCGGTCGTCGTCTGCTCGCCGCCGGTCCCGGTACAGCCGGCGAGGAGCGCGGAGACGCCTCCCGCACCGGCGGCCTTCAGGAAACTACGTCGTCTCATTACTCGGTTGTTGCACTCTGTGGTACTTAACGGGCGTGGTGTTCTCGGAGACGAATAAACGGCCGAATCCGTCGGATTCGAGGTCCGTGTCGGGAGAACGACTTTATCCTCGGCGGGAGTATCACCGGAGGTGACTGCTTCTCGTCCGTACGTCCTCGGCGGTGTGCTCGCCCTCTTCGCGCTGCTCGCGGCGGTCATGCTCGCGGACGTGTTGGCGACGGTGTTTTTCGCCATCACCGTCGCCTACCTGCTCGTGCCGCTCAGGCGACGCCTCGAAGCGCGCGGGGCCTCCCGCTGGGTCGCCAGCCTCGCCGCCACCGTCGTCGCGGCGGTCGGCGTCGGCGTCGTGCTCGCGCCGCTCGTCGTCATCGTCTTCCTCCGACTGAGCGACATCCTCGAGCTCGCGGCGCTCCTGCCCGACGTGGTGACCGTCGAGTTCCTCGGGATGGTCGAGACGGTGACGCTCGACGACGTGGTTGCGGTCGGCCTCAACCTGCTCCAGTCGCTCGGCCGCGCCGCCGCCACCGCCGCGCCCGTGGTCCTCATCAAACTCACGCTGTTCGGGTTCCTCGTGTTCTCGCTGCTCCTCAGCGGCGACGCCGTCGGGCGGACGCTCCTCGCGCTGGTCCCCGCCGACTACCGGGACGCGGCGACGGCGCTCAACAAGCGGGCCCGCGAGACGCTGTTCGCCATCTACGTCCTGCAGGCGGCGACCGCCGTCGGCACGTTCGCTATCGGCCTCGTCGTCTTCTGGGCGCTCGGCTACGAGTACGTCGTCACGCTCGCCACGGTCGCGGCCGTCCTCCAGTTCATCCCCATCGTTGGCCCGAGCGTCCTGCTCGCGGCGATGGCCGTCTACCACGCCGCGGTCGGCGACCTCGTCGCCGCCGCGCTCGTCGTCGTCGTCGGCGGATTCGCGGTCGCGTGGCTCCCGGACATCCTGATTCGCCCGCGACTCGCCAGGGAGACCGCCGACCTGCCGGGGAGCCTCTACTTCGTCGGCTTCGTCGGCGGCCTGCTCAGCCTCGGTCCGGTCGGTATCATCGCCGGCCCGCTCGTCGTCGCGCTCCTCGCGGAGTCCGTTGACCTGCTCGGTGCGGAGTTACGCGTCGACGACGGCGGAGGCGAGGAGGCCGCGGGCGACGACCCGGTCGAGACTCCCTGACTGCGCCGCTCGTCAGCCCTCGACGACCGCGCCGTCGCGTTCCTCCCACTCGGTGAGGCTGCCCTCGTAGAACGCCACGTCGTCGTAGCCGAGGTGCGAGAGGACGACGTAGGTGTGGCTGATGCGCCGGGCGGTGTTGCAGTAGAGGACGACCCGACGGTCCGGGGCGACGCCCGCGGCGTCCAGAATCGAGTCGAGTTCGTCCCGCGGTTTCAGCCCGCGGGTCTCGTCGTCGACGAGTTCGCGCCAGTCGAGGTTGACCGCGCCGGGGAGGTGGCCCTCGTCGTACTCCGCGGGGTCGCGGGTGTCCACGATGACGGTCTCGGGGTCGTCGAGCGCGACTTCGACCGCCTCGAAGTCCACGAGCGGCGTCTCGGTCGGGTCGGTTATCTCGTAGACCGTCCCCTCGACCTCGGTCGCCTCGGTCGTCGTCTCGCGCTCGCGGTTCCACGCGCTGAAGTCGCCGTCGAGGAGGTGGAGTTTCTCGGGGTCGTGTCCGTAGAGGAGGGCGGTCACGAGAAAGCGGGCGGCGAAGACGCCGTGGGTGTCGTCGTAGGCGACCACGTCGTCGTCGGCCGCGACGCCCGCGCCCGAAAGGAGGTCGGACCACGCGTCGCGGCCGGGGAGCATCCCCACGTCGCCGTCGGCGCTTCGGAACTCGTCGAAGGGTATCGACACCGCGCCGGGGAGGTGCCCGATGCCGTCGAACTCCCAGCCGTCCCGCACGTCCACCACGCGAACGTCGCCGAGTCGGTCCGCGAGCCACGTCGAAGAGACCACGTCTACCATGTCCCCACGTTTCCGGGCCGCGGGTTTAGGTCCGCCCCTCCTCGCACCCCTCGCCACGTGTCCGGGGTAGCGGATGTTGTTGCTGGTTTCGTCGGATACCGGGCTGAGAGTCCCCGAGACGGCCGTTCTCCGAGTCAGTTTCGCCGTCTCCCCCGCCATATCTGGGACAATATTGCCGCATCACCCGAGGTCAGGCCGTACATGCCGTCGCTGTGAGAGTTATGGGCCTTCCTGTTGTACGGAGAAACGCGATGTCAAACTCCGATTACGCGAAGGACGTGCTCGTCTCTGCGGACTGGGTGGAGAGCCACCTCGACGAGTTCCAGAGCGACGACCCGGCGTACCGACTCGTCGAAGTGGACGTGGACACCGAGGCGTACGACGAGAGTCACGCCCCCGGTGCCATCGGGTTCAACTGGGAGTCCCAGCTGCAGGACCAGACGACCCGTGACGTGCTGACCAAGGAGGACTTCGAGGACCTCCTCGGTTCCCACGGCATCTCTGAGGACTCCACGGTCGTCCTCTACGGCGACAACTCCAACTGGTTCGCCGCCTACACCTATTGGCAGTTCAAGTATTACGGCCACGAGAACGTTCACCTGATGAACGGCGGCCGCGACTACTGGGTCGACAACGACTATCCGACGACCGACGAAGTCCCGTCCTTCCCGGAGCAAGACTACAGCGCCAAGGGTCCCTTCGAGGACATCCGCGCGTACCGCGACGACGTCGAGAAGGCGGTCGACAAGGGCCTTCCCCTCGTCGACGTTCGCTCGCCCGAAGAGTTCTCCGGCGAGATTCTCGCGCCCCCGGGACTGCAGGAGACCGCCCAGCGCGGCGGCCACATCCCCGGCGCGAGCAACATCTCGTGGGCCGCGACCGTCAACGACGACGGCACCTTCAAGTCCGCCGACGAACTCCGCGAACTCTACGCGGACCAGGGCATCGAAGGCGACGAGTCCACCATCGCCTACTGCCGCATCGGCGAGCGCTCGTCCATCGCGTGGTTCGCCCTCCACGAACTCCTCGGCTACGAGAACGTCACCAACTACGACGGCTCGTGGACGGAGTGGGGCAACCTCGTCGGCGCGCCCGTCGAGAAGGGTAACTGAGCCGCCTCGGCCTCAGTTCGTTTCGAGACCGACCGACCGGTTCTTTTTGCGGTTCACATCGGCAGGACGCTGATGCCGACGGCGACGAGTACGCCCGCGCCGAGAAGCACCATCACGCAGTAGCCCATGATGTCGCGGACCGACAGGCCGCTGATGGAGAGCAGCGGGATGGCCCAGAAGGGCTGGATCATGTTGGTCCACGCGTCGCCCCACGAGGCGGCGACGGCGACTCGCGGGATGGACTCGCCGGACGCCTTCGCGGCCGTGACGAGCGTCTCGCCGATGACGGCCCACTCGCCCCCGCCGGAGGGGACGAAGAAGTTCACGAGACCGGCGGTGAAGAAGGCAAAGGCCGGGAGCGTCCCGTCGGGCGCGACGGCGACCATGCCCTGTGCGATCTGCGTGGCGAGGCTGACGGACCCCTCGGGCGCGTAGGCCATGATGCCCATGATACCCGCGTAGAAGGGGAACTGGAGGATGATTCCCCAGACGTTCTCGACGGCCTCGACGATGGCCTCGATGTACGCCTTGGGCGTCCCGTGGAACAGCAGGCCGAGGAAGAGGAAGCCGAAGTTGACGATGTTCAGGTTGAGGTTGTTCCACGGCATCGTCCCGTTCTGGATTCCCTCCCAGAAGTACAGGACGACCGCGAGCAGGCCGACGACGCCGATTGTCACGCCGATACCGAGCGAGTGCTCGATGCGCGTCGCGAGCGAGGCGTCCTCGGGGACGTCCGTGGAGGCCCACCCGCCAGTCGCTTGCTCGCCACCGTCGGTCGCCGTCTCGAACGCCGCGGGGTCGATGGGCGTCTTCTTCGCGTCGTCGGCCGGGTACATGAGCGCGAACAGCGCCGGCAGGAAGAGGAAGCCGACCGCGACGACCAACACGAGGTTGGCGACCGTGAAGATGGTCCCGCCGGTGCCGAACGTCGTGTCGAGGATGCCCGCCTCGATGAGGAAGTTCCCCTCGGTGTTCAACAGGAGCGGAATCGACCCCGCGAGACCGCCGTGCCAGACGACGAACCCGGAGTACGCCCCGGCGACGACGATGGGGAAGTCGATGCCGCGCATCTCGGTCGCTATCTTCCGGGCGAACAGCGCCCCGACGACGAGGCCGAGACCCCAGTGAACGAACGACGCCGCGGCGGCGACGACAGGCACCATCGCGGCCGCGCCCCGCTCGGTGTTCGGGACGCCCGCGAGGCGCGTCAGGAGCCAGTCCACGGGCTTCGTCTGCGCGAGCGCGTAGCCCGTCATCAGGATGAGCGTCATCTGCATCCCGAACGAAAGCAGGTTCCAGAAGCCGCCGTACCAGCCGTCGATGAGAAGGTTCCCGGCGTGTCCGACCGCGCCGACCCCCTCGGCCGGCGCGACCGATACCAGCGCCAGCACGAACGCCACTCCGGTCAGGATGATGGCGAACAGGAACGCGTCGGGGAGGTACTGTTCGACCAGTTTCGAACTGCGCTCCGCCGCCTGCCTGATAGCGTTTGTCATAGCTCGGATAACCTCATGATAATACAATATATAATGTTTAATATCCGTGCTAGTTCGACTCGGTAGAATGTCACGACCCGGCCGACACGCCGGTCGTCGTCTCGGGTCGAGCCGGGTCGTCGCAGACCCGCGCCGGACTCGCCGCCGCCGATGGGTACAAACCCGAGACGGACATACGGGGGCGTATGTCCGAACTCCTCGACACCCTCCGCGACGACCACGAGACGCCGCTTTCCCGACTCGGCTCCTCGAAGGCGCTGTACGCCGTCACCGGCGGCGAGATGGACGGCGACGCGGTCCGCGCCGCGGCCGCCGCCGAGGCCGCCGCCGCCGCCGACCTGTTCGACTGGTGGGCAGACGACGAACCGAACGACGAGGCGGCCGCACTCTTCGCCGACCTCGCCGACACCGCCCGCGAGCACGCCGAAACCGTCGGCGCGGAGCCCGACGGCTCGAAGCCGAACGTCTACGACGTGCTGGCCGAGTTCGAGACGACCGACGGCCGCCTCGGCGGCGCGCTCGCCCGCGCGCTCGTGTCGCTGAAGACCGTCGAGCAGATGGTCGGCTTCTTCGTCGGCGACGCGGACCCGATGGCCGCCAACGACTTCCGCACGCTCAAGTCCGACCTCAACGACCAACTCGACACGCTCGAAGCCGCCATCGACGACCTCGTCGAGGACGACGCCGTCGCCCGCGAGGCCGCCGACGCGGTGGTCGAAGCCGCCTACGACGAGTACGTCGAGACGCTGGAAGGCATGGGCGTCAAGCCGAAGAACGTCTGCTAAGCCCCCTCTTCACTCACAGGGGTCGCCGTTGGCGACCGACCCGGCGTAGACCGTCTCCGCGAACGGTAGCGGAACGACGGCTCGTGAGACGCGCTGCGTCTCACGGTGGAGAAAACCGGTCGCGAGACTCGACTTCGGCCCCGCTCGCGGTGCGGTATGCTCGGAACTTGTGTCTTCGTTCGCCCAGTGCCGACAGCGACGACTCGCGGCGTAGCGGGCGAGTTCCAGTAGAAACGAGGGGGTTTGTCAGCCGGTCGTCAGACGCCGGGGACGCCCTTGCGGTATTCGAGGACTTCGCTTCGGGCCTCGCGGACCGTCTCGGCGACGTCGCCGTCGAGGTCCTCGGCGAGTTCGTGGAGGACCGTCATGTGGCGGGCGAGTCGCCCGTGGTCCGGTCCCTGCTCGCGCGTCGCCAGCTTCGCGAGCTGGTCGGACTGTTCGTAGAGTCGCTCCTGCACGTCGCCCTCGGTCGCCTCGGCGGCTTCCTTGAGCAGGTTGCTCGCGCGTTCGAGTTCGGCTCGCGTCATACTGGACGGTTCGACAGCCCGGCCCAAAACCGTTCCTCCGGCGACAAGCACCGCCTCGCTCAAGTACGCCGCGACCCAAGGAGGGGCAATGAGCGAGTCCGGTCCCCTGTCCGCCGACAGACCCGACGCAGACCGCGAATTCCGCGTCGACGCCCCCTTCGACCCCGCGGGCGACCAACCCGAGGCAATCGAGGCGCTGGCCCGCGGCTTCCGCGAGGGTGCCGACGTGCAGACCCTGCTCGGTGTCACCGGTTCCGGCAAGACAAACACCGTCTCGTGGGTGGTCGAGGAGATTCAGAAGCCGACGCTCGTCCTCGCGCACAACAAGACGCTCGCCGCCCAGTTGTACGAGGAGTTCAAGAGTCTCTTCCCCGACAACGCGGTCGAGTACTTCGTCTCCTACTACGACTACTACCAGCCCGAGGCGTACATCGAACAGACCGACACTTACATCGATAAGGACATGTCGATAAACGAGGAAATCGACCGGCTCCGCCACTCCGCGACCCGGTCGCTTCTCACCCGCGACGACGTTATCGTCGTCGCCTCGGTGTCGGCTATCTACGGCCTCGGCGACCCGAAGAACTACGCCGATATGTCCCTCCGACTGGAGGTCGGCCAGCAGATGGACCGCGACGAACTCCTCCGTGGTCTCGTCGACCTCAACTACGAGCGCAACGACGTGGACTTCCGGCAAGGGACGTTCCGCGTCCGCGGCGACACCGTCGAGGTGTTCCCGATGTACGGCCGCTACGCCGTCCGCATCGAGTTCTGGGGCGACGAAATCGACCGGATGCTGAAGCTCGACCCGCTGGAGGGCGAGGTCAAGTCGTCCGAGCCGGCGGTGCTCATCTATCCGGCAGAGCACTACTCCATCCCCGAAGAGCAGCTCGAAGGAGCCATCTCGGAAATCGAGGAGCTGATGGAACAGCGGGTGAAGCACTTCCAGCGACAGGGCGACCTCGTGGCCGCCCAGCGCATCGAAGAGCGAACCACCTTCGACATCGAGATGCTCCGCGAGACGGGCCACTGCTCCGGCATCGAGAACTACTCGGTCCACCTCTCGGACCGCGAGCCGGGCGACGCGCCCTACACCCTCCTCGACTACTTCCCCGACGACTTCCTCACCGTCATCGACGAGTCGCACGTCACGCTCCCGCAGATTAAGGGCCAGTACGCCGGTGACAAGTCCCGAAAGGACTCGCTCGTCGAAAACGGCTTCCGCCTTCCGACGGCCTACGACAACCGCCCGCTCACCTTCGAGGAGTTCGAAGAGACCGTCGGGCAGGCGCTTTTCGTCTCCGCGACCCCCGGCGACTACGAGCGCGAGCACTCCGACCAAATCGTCGAGCAAATCGTCCGACCGACCCACCTCGTGGACCCGAAGGTCGAGGTGACGGAGGCGACCGGGCAGGTCGACGACCTGATGGCCCGCATCGACGAGCGCATCGACCGCGACGAGCGCGTGCTCGTCACGACGCTCACGAAGCGGATGGCCGAGGACCTCACCGAGTACCTCGAAGAGGCCGGCGTCGACGTGGCCTACATGCACGACGAGACCGACACGCTCGAACGTCACGAACTCATCCGGTCGCTCCGCCTCGGCGATATCGACGTGCTCGTCGGCATCAACCTCCTCCGCGAAGGCCTCGACATCCCCGAAGTCTCGCTCGTCGCCATTCTCGACGCCGACCAGCAGGGCTTCCTGCGCTCCGAGACCACGCTCGTCCAGACGATGGGCCGCGCCGCCCGCAACGTCAACGGCGAGGTCGTGCTCTACGCCGACGAGATGACGGACGCGATGGAGGCCGCCATCTCCGAGACGCAGCGCCGCCGCCGCATCCAACAGGAGTTCAACGAGGAACACGGCTACACGCCGACGACCATCGAAAAGGAGGTCGGCGAGACGAACCTGCCGGGGAGCAAGACCGACACCCGCGGCGTCTCCGGCGACGAACCCGCCGACGCCGACGAGGCGGTAGAACAGATCGCCTTCCTCGAAGACCGGATGCAGGAGGCCGCCGACAACCTCGAGTTCGAACTCGCCGCCGACATCCGCGACCGTATCCAGAACCTCCGCCGAGAGTTCGACGTGGACGCCCTCGAAGACGGCGTCGCGCCGGAGTACCCCGACGAACACGACGGCGAGGCCGACGACGGCCTGACGCCCCCGGACGAGTTCTGACCGGTCGTGTCCTCACCATCGACTCTGACGTTCGCGGCCGGCGGGGTCCTCCGCCGCGACGACGGCCGACTCTGTCTCGTCCACCGGCCGCGCTACGACGACTGGTCGCTCCCGAAGGGGAAACTCGAACCGGGCGAGACGCTGGTCGAGACCGCCGTCAGAGAGGTCCGCGAGGAGACGAGGTGCGAGGTCGACTGCGGCCGGTTCGCCGGGCGCTACGAGTACCGCGTCCCGAAGGGCGTGTTCGTCTGGCACATGCGCGTCGCCGACGAGCGCCCGTTCGAACCCGACGGCGAGGTCGACGCGCGCCAGTGGGTCACCCCCGCCGAAGCGCTCGAACGGCTCACCTACGAGACCGAACGGGCGCTGGTCAGACGGGCGTTCGAACCCAACGACTGAGCACAGATTTTGGATAGAAACACATGTTACTGGTTTTTCGACGCGCGTCGGTGTGTGGACCGTACCCAAATTGGGGGGTCGACATCAAGACTTATTAGCCCGACCTCGCTATGCCCGTTCCACCGTGATCCGCACCTCGGCGGACGAGCCTGCAACCCACACCGTTCACCACGCCTACCCCAACGGAGGCATTACCTGAATGGTCCGCGGATTCGAGCACTCCGTGCTCGACAGTTCGGGCGACCACCGCACGCCGGTCTCCCCGGTGTGCGACGCGGTCGCATCTTCGGGAGACGGTGAACACGCGCGGGTCGGTGCCGCTGATGACTCGGCAAACGGGCTGTTTTCGGCGTGCCACTCCACGCGAGTGCACGCGAACGCTACTGCGTACTGATAACAACGAGAACCATGAGCTCTCAGTCTCTCAGTCACGTCCAGAAGTCGTTCCTGAAGTACCAACACATCCTCGTGTTCATCGCTCCCCTGCTGTTCCTCGCCTCGGTGTTCACCATGGCACCGACGCCGTCGGGTGCAGGCATGGAGTACTGGCTCCAGTACTGGTGGCTGTTCCCGGTGTTCCTCACCGGCGCGACCATCGTGAACACGGTCGGCATCAGCGGGTCGGCGCTCTTCGTCCCGTTCCTCATCTTCATCTTCCCCATCTTCGCGCACCCGCTCGACTCGTCGACGCTGGTGAAGGTGGGCCTCATCAGCGAGGCGTTCGGCCTCTCCAGTTCGGCCGTCGCCTTCATCCAGTACGGCCTCGTCGACCGTCGACTGGCGCTGACGCTCGTCGGCGGCTCGATTCCGTTCGTCGTCGGCGGCGCGCTCCTGTCGTTCGTCATCCCCGACGTGGTGTTCCACGCGCTGCTCGGAATCGCGCTGCTCGCCGCGTCCTACCTGCTGTTCAACGCCGACCTCGGCCACGACGAACCCGGCTCGTCGGACTCCGACCACGCCGCGGCCACCGACGGCGGCACCGTCTCCGCGAGCCTCCCCAACGACCCCGGTAAGCTCGGTCCCGCGGGCGTCCACACGGCCGACGACGGGACCGTCACCCGCGTCGACCGCGAGGGCGACGACTACACGTACACCCGCGGCGGCTACCTGCGCCGCTTCGCTAACTACAGCGTCGGCGGGATGTTCCAGGGCCTCGCCGGCTTCGGCGTCGGCGAACTCGGCATCATCTCGATGCTCAGCACGAAAGTCCCCGTCCGCGTCGCCATCGGTACGAACCACATCGTGGTCGCGCTGACCGCCATCCTGGCGTCGCTCGTCCACGTCTTCGGCGGCGGCATCGTCGGCGGTCACTCACTGAGCCTCGCGACGACGCCGTGGAACATGGTCGTCTTCACCGTCCCCGCGACGGTCCTCGGCGGCCAAATCGCGCCCTACGTGTCGAACGCGCTGGAGACTGACGTCATCAAGAACTTCGTCGGCGTTCTCTTCGCCGTCATCTCGATTGCGCTGTTCATGATGGCGCTGGGCATCTAACGACCCGCTCGAACCGTTTTCACCGGCACCACTTTCACAGTCCTCGATTCTGAACCCTCACCCATGTACGACCACATCCTGCTTCCGACCGACGGTAGCGACGCGACCGATGCGACCATCGAGCACGCGGCGACCCTCGCCGAAACGTACGGCGCGACGGTCCACGTCCTGTCCGTGGCCGACTCGCGCAACCGCTTCGAGTCGCCCTCGGCCGGCATCGCGCCGGACGTGTGGGAGAAGTCCGAACTCGACCGCGCGGAGTCGGCGGCCGACGCCGCCGTCGAGGCGCTCCCCGACGGCGTCGAGACCGAACGCATCGTCGAGGAGGGCGTGCCTCACTCGACTATCGTCGACTACGCCGCCGACGCCGAGGTCGACCTCGTCGTGATGGCGACCCACGGTCGAACCGGCCTCGACCACTACCTCGTCGGCTCCGTCACGGAGCGCGTCGTCCGCCAGTCGGACGCGCCGGTGTTGACCGTCCGCGCGGCGGACGAAGAATAAGCGCCGCGACCTCTCGCGGTCCGCGTTACTCGAACTCTTCTGCCAGCGCGGCGCGGTGCTCGCGGCGCTTCTGAAGCGCCGCGTCGCGCAGTTCGCGCTCCTCTTGGGAGTCGCAGACGAGGTCCGGAACCGGACTCGGCTTCTCGTCGTCGTCGAGCGCGACGAACGTGAAAAAGGAGGTGATGGTCTCGCGGCGGTCGCCCTCGCTCGGTCGCTCGGCGGTCACGTCGACCTTGATGTCCATGCTGGTGCGACCGGTGTCGAAGACGTACGCCTCGACGGTCACCACGTCGCCCACGTCGATGGGTGCGAGGAAGTCCACGTGGTCCATCGACGCCGTGACCACCTGCCGCTCGGCGAAGCGTCGCCCGGCGATGGCCCCGCAGACGTCCATCCACTCCAGAATCCGCCCCCCGAGGGCGCGACCGAGGTTGTTCGTGTCGTTGGGCATCAAAATCTCGCTCATCTCGGCGCGGGACGCCGACAGCGACCGCGTGCCGACCGACGACTGCTGTTGCATACCACACGATCTGAGACGGACGTGGTTAAATTATTCTACGTACTGAAAAATAGAAATAAAGGCGATTAATCGCTCGGGTTGTCGATTGTCGACAAACGCCCCCTCACATTTCAACGACCTAGACAATTAATAGTGTTTATTACGTATCGAACGGTGTCTGCGCGAACCGCAGACAGGTGGTGGGACGCCGACACCCATCTCTCGTTCGCGTGCGGGGGGACGTTCCCGAGGGTTCCGACTCCCGTTCGACCGCGACGAGCGACGGGGAATCAGTCGCCGATTCCGACGCCGACGACCCGAGCGGCTCCCGTTTCACGTCCGTCCCGCGCCTCGCCGAACCGCGACGGCCGGACGACGGGGCTCGCGCCGGTCGCCCCGCAGACCGGACACGACGCTGCACCGGCCCCTCGGCGCGTCGGTGGAATCGCGACTGCTTCGCGTATTCGATTTTTCGCTCACTCGACCCGCTCAGCCTCGACGCCGCCGTCTTCGATTTCGATATCGACCGCGTCGGCGGAGATGTCCGCCGTCTCGATGCCGTCCAACTCGCCGAGTATCTCGCTGATGTCGTCGAGGCCGAGGAGTTCGCGGGTCTCCTCGTCGAACGCCTTGCTTTCGAGGCCCGCGGCCTGCTGTATATCGGAGCCGGTCAGCCCCTTCCCGTAGCGGCCGAGCAGCGACGTGAGTTCCTGCGGCAGCACGTACGTCGTCGACGGCGAGGTGCCGATGTTCCCCAGCGTCTCCATGCCCTTGTCGATGATGGCGCGCTCGCCCATCGACTCCGCCGCGCGGGCCCGGAGGACCGTCGAGATGGCGTCACCCTGCGCTTCGAGAATCTGCGACTGCTTTTCACCCTGCGCGCGGATGATGTTCGACTGCTTGTCGCCCTGCGCCTTCTCGACGGCGGAGCGACGTTCGCCCTGCGCTTCGAGAATCATGGCGCGGCGGCGGCGCTCGGCGGAGGTCTGCTGTTCCATCGCGTTCTCGACGTCCTTCGAGGGCTTCACCTCGCGGACCTCGACGGATTCGACGCGGACGCCCCACTCGTCGGTCGGCTCGTCGAGTTCCCGGCGGATGCGCGCGTTGATGTGGTCGCGGCGCGCCAGCGTGTCGTCGAGTTCCATGTCGCCGAGGGCGGCCCGCAGCGTCGTCTGCGCGAGCAGCGAGACGGCCCGGCGGTAGTTGTCGACCTGCAGGAAGGCGCGCTCGGGGTCCATCACGCGGATGTAGACGACGGCGTCCGCCGTCACCGGTGAGTTGTCCTCCGTGATGGCCTCTTGGGAGGGCACGTCGAGCGTCTGGGTTCGCATGTCGAAGCGGTAGGTCTTCGAGACGAACGGCGGGACGACGTTCAGCCCCGGTTCGAGGATGCCCTTGTAGTCGCCGAACACGGTCAGCGTCCGCTTTTCGTACGCCTGCACGATTTCGACCGCGTCGTACACCGCGGCGACGGCGAGCGCGAGGACGACGTATCCCGCGAGCGTCAGCGGCGTGACGGGGAAGACGACGACGGCGATGCCGAAGACGATTACCGCGACGGCGAGGGGACCAAGCCAACGCGGGATTCGGCCGGGCTCGCTGTCGACCGGCCCCGCGCCCGACGACGAGGACGCCGAGAGCTTCCCGAGTTGGTAGAACAGGCTGTCCATGGTGGAGAGTGACACCGAAGCGGAATAAAGCTACCCGGCCACCAGCTATTTGTCCGCGAACGACCCACCGCCCCGTATGCGAACGAACCGCGGCCGAATCGACGTGGAGGACCTGCTGAAAATCATCCTCCTGCTCGTCCTCGTCTGGCTCGTGCTCGAAATCATCGGCGAGGTGCTCGGGCTGTTCGGCGCGTTGCTCGGCCCGCTCCAGCCGATTCTGGGACTCGTCGTCGCGGCGCTCATCGTCCTCTGGCTGCTCGACCGAATCTGACCCCCCGCTGCGACGATACGCCTTTGTGTCTCTCGCGTGAGTCACGGGCGTGTACAGTCTGAACGTCCCGGTTCCGGGGCGGGTCGCCCGCCTCGCGTCCGACCTGTTTCCGTACCTCGCCCCGTTCGACCGGGTTCGCGACCGGCACACGCTCGTCTGCAAGCGGTTCGAAGACACCGAGTTCGACCGCTTACACGAACAGTTGCGGCGCGTGCTCGCCGGTCAGCCGGCGTTCGAAGCCCGCGTGACCGACGTCCGATTCTTCGAAGCGCCGCCGCGCGGAGCCGCGCCGGTCGTCTATCTCGCTGTCGAGAGCCCCGGCCTCGCCGACCTGCACCGCGCGCTCACCGACGAGTTCGGCGCTGTCGACGGACTGGAGGGCGACGACTACGTCCCGCACGTCACGCTCGCCCGCGGCGGCAGTCTCGCGGACGCCCGCGCGGTCGCGAGCCAGTCCATCGAGCCCGTCGAGTGGACCGTCTCGCAGCTCGACATCTACGACTCGTCGTTCCGCGAGACCGCGGCCTCGATTTCGCTTCCGGCCTGACGGGGGGATTCGACCGCGTCGCCGTCGGCGAAGCGACGACCGCCGGTGTGTCACCCCGTCCCGCCTCGTCAGTCGCGCGCCCGGAGCCGCATCCCCATCGGCTCTTCGGGGTGCATCGTCAGCGACCCGCGAAGCGAGAACGGCTCGTCGCGGACGTAGTCGAGTTCGTACCGCTGGGCGACGGTGCCGAGGATGAGCCGCCCTTCGAGCAGCGAGAGGTGCTTGCCGATGCAGTGGCGCGGCCCCCCGCCGAACGGGAAGTACGCGAAGCGCGGGCGGTCGCCGGCCCGCTCGGGTGCCCAGCGGTCCGGGTCGAACGAAAGCGGGTCGTCCCACCAGCGCTCCGAGCGGTGGACGACCCACTGCGGGAGCATGATGGCCGAGCCCTCCGGGACGCGGTAGCCGCCCAGACGAACGTCCACCTTCGGCTCGCGGAACATGACGTACACCGGCGGGTACAGCCGCATCGCCTCGTTCAGCATGCGTTCGGTGTACTCCAGCTTCCGAACGTCTTCGAACGTCGGCGTCCGCCCGCCGAGCACCTCGTCCAGTTCGCGGTGGAGCTTCGCCTCCGCCTCGGGGTGCTGCGAGAGCAGGTACCACGCGTACGTCAGCGTCAGCGCCGTCGTGTCGTGGCCCGCGAGGAGCATCGTCATCAGCTCGTCGCGGAGGTTCTTCTCGGTCTGCTCGCCCTCGTCGTAGGCGCGGAGCAGAATCGAAAGCAGGTCCATCGGTCGGTCGTCGCCCGTCGCGTCGGCGGGCACCGACGACGCCGGCGTCTCGCCGTACTCGGTCCCGCGGCGCTCCTCGACGATGTCCCAGACGAGCGATTCGAGTTCGGACAGCGCCTCCTTGTACTGGCGGTTCTCCCGCGTCGGGGCCCAGTCGGGCGTCAGGAACCGAAGCGGGTCGGGTTCGAACCGCGCCCCGAGCGGTTCGAGGTTCTCCTGTACCCGCCGGACGCGCTCGTCGTCGAGGTCGGTGCCGAACATGGCGTCGACGATTATCTCGACGGTCAGCCGCGCCATCTCCAGTTGCACGTCGACCACGTCGCCGTCGCCCCACGACGACAGCATCGACTCCGTCCGGTCGGTCATCATGCCGGTCATCGTCGAGATGCGCCGCACGTCGAACGCCGGCTGGGCGAGTTGGCGCTGTTTCTTCCACGTCGCGCCCTCGCTCATGAGCAGGCCGTCGCCCAGCAGGTCGCCGATGGCGCGGTCCTGGAACTGCGGCTTCCTGAACTTCGACGCCTCGCTCACGAGCACCGTCTCGACGTCCGCCGGATTCGTGAGCATGTAGGTGTCGAGCGGGCCGAGGTCGAAGTGGACCACGTCGCCGTAGGCGTCCGCGACGGCCGTCAGGAACGTAAACGGGTCGCGGGCGTACTGTCTGCTCGCGCCGAACAACGGGAGGCCCTTCGGTCCGGGAGGGGTCGCACTCATCACCCTGTGTTGGTTCGAACAGGTAAGAATCGCACGGCGGTCGCGGCCGACTTTTCGCGCCGACCGCGACCCGCTCAGGGCCGCGGCGGGTCGCCGTCGTAGGCGTCGCGGTCGTTGTAGAAGTTCAGCATCGCGAACTTGAGCTTGTTCGGCGCGATGTCGACCATCTCGGCGCGCTCTTCGACCGGGAACGACCCGCGGACGCCGTACTTGCCCATCGAGGAGCTCTCGCGGGTGTAGCGTTTGTCGGCCAGCACGCGAACGCCGAAGTCGTCGGGCGCGCGGATGACTCGGCCGAGCGCCTGTCTGGTCTTCCGAATCGTCGGAATCTCGACGGCGTAGCGCCAGCCGGCGTCCTTCTTACCGCGGTAGGCGCGGTCGTAGGCGTCCTGTACCGCCTCCAGTCGCTCGGAGAGATGCGGGTAGGGAACGCCGACGACCACGACCGTCCGGGCGTCGTCGCCGTCGAAGCTCACGCCCTCGGCGAGCGTCCCCCAAAGCGAGGTGAGAAGCACCGCGCCGTTCTTGTCGACGAACTCCCGGCGCAGCTCCTCGGCGCGGACGCCCGGTTCGTCCAAGAACAGCTCCGCGCCGACGTCCGGGTTTGCCCGCAGACGCTCGTGGTAGCGCTCCGCCTCGGCGTACGACGGGAAGAACACGAGCGTGTTGCCCGGCGTGAACGTGGCGGCGTCGGCCAGCATCCCCTCGATGGTCTCCTGCGTGCCGGGGTCGTCGCGCTCGGAAGAGAACAGCGCGGGCAGCGAGACCGAAAACGTCCGTCGGTTCTCCTCGGGGTATTCGAGGCCGTAGGCCATCGTGACGGGGTTTTTGAGCCCGAGGGTCCCCTCCGTCACGTCGAACGGGCGGAGCGTCGCCGACATCAGGATGCTCGCGTGAACTTCCTCGAACAGCTCTTTCGTGACCTCTCTCGGGATGCAGGTGTACAGCTCTGCGCGGCCGTAAATCTCGTCGGTGCCGCCGTCGCGGCGGACCGACAGCATCGGATGGCGGCCGAGTTCGCCGCCCATCTCCGTCCAGTCGGCGATGAAGTTCGCCGCCTGCAGCGTCTGGCACTCCTTGCGCGTCGTCGCCTCGCCGTTCTTGTACGCGTCTTCGTACTGTTCGTCCAACTGCTTGCCCAACTGGAGCGCGAGTTCGACTTCCACGTCGATGCCGCGGCCCTCGTAGGACTGCAGGAACTCCATCGTCAGGTCGTCTCGGCGGCCCTGATTGGCGATAGAGAGGTCGTACCAGTTCTCGCCGACCTGCTCGCGCTCGCCGAAGCCGAACGCCTCCTCGTAGCTGTCGCGAAGCGAGTCGAGGAACGTCCCGATGACGTTGCGGGCGCTCTCGGCCCGCGAGTCGTCTTCGTCTTCCAGCTCGTTCATCGCGCTCTCGAGCGTGTTCTCGGTGAGCGCGCGACTGGCGTGGTCGCGGGCCGCGCTCTCGATGTTGTGCGCCTCGTCGAACACCGTAATCACGTCGTCGGGGTCGCGGTCCAACCACCGGAAGAACTGCTCGCGTATCATCGGGTCGAGCAGGTGGTGGTAGTTGCAGACGACGAGGTCGATGCCCTCCATGCCCTCCTTGAGTAGCTCGTAGCCGCAGAGGTTCTGCTTCCCGGCGTACTCGAAAATCTCGTCGGGCGTCCGCACGTCGTCGAACAGCCACTGGAAGAACTCGTCGGTGTTCCGCGCGAGGTTGTTGTAGTAGTGCTCGCAGTAGTTGCCCTCCTTCAACTCCTCCAGCTCGTCGTCGATGCTGTCGAGTTCGTCCGTGACGGCGCTCCGCGCGTCGGCCGCGCCGGACTCGCCCTCGCGCATCCCGTCGAGGAGCGACTGCGCCTGCTCGGAGAGTTCTGCCCTGTCGGACTCCTTTTCGACGATGCTCCGGGTCGTATCGCGGAGGGTCTGACACTCCTGAAAGCCCACGTCGATGTGGCACATCGAGGACTTCCCGCGGAACACCACCGCCCGGATGGCCTCCTCTCTGGTGATGGCGCGGGCGTCCTCGACGAACTGGCGCATCTGCTGGTGGACGTTCGTCGTGATGACGACCGTCTTGTCGTGCTCGCGGGCGTACGAGAGCGCGGGCACGAGCGCGGAGATGGTCTTCCCGGTCCCGGTCGCCCCTTCGAGGAGGACGTTCCGCTCGTCGTCGAGGGCGTCGGCGATGCCGGACATCGCCGCCTCCTGATTGGGGTAGGGCTCGTCGTACGGGAAGAACCGCCACGCTCCGTCCGCGTCGCCGTCGTCGGGTGCGCCGTTGGCGTGGGCCACGGGAGAATCTCGGCCGCCATCCGATTAAAAGGCTCGGAGCCCCCGACACCGCTGGACGCGGCAGGGACGGTATAATAATACCCCCGCGGTGCGGCGGCGTCGCCCGTCCGAGAGAGCGTTATTGTGCCAGACGTTGGCACGCTATTCATGGCCTCTGAAACAGCCACGACGCGACTCGAATCGACGACGACTGACTCTTGGCGCGCCGGCGTCGCCGCCGGCTCGCTCGCCGCCGTCGTCATGGGGGCGATGATGGTCGTCCAGATGCGGCCGGTCCTCGAAGTCGCCATCCCTTCGATGTACGGCCTCACGGGTGGGACCGTCGGCTTCGCAATCCACGTCGCTCACGGAGCGGTTCTCGGTGTCACGTTCGCGGGCCTTGTGAGCGCCCTTGACCTCGACCTCAGCGGCTCGCTCAGGTCGCTCGGTGCGGGCGTCGGATACGGCGTCGTCCTCTGGGCCGTCCTCGCCGTCGTCGTCATGCCCGTGTGGCTCGGTGTGGTTGGCTCTCCGGCGAACCCCCCGCTCCCGAACGTGAACGTGACGAGCCTCGTCGGGCACGTCGTCTACGGGGCCGTCCTCGGGGCGTCGTACCCCGCGCTCGACGGCGTCTTCTGAGAAGAGACCCGACCGCCGCGGAGCCGATTGCTATTCTTCGAGCAGTTCGACGATGAGTCCCTTCTGGGCGTGCAGGCGGTTCTCCGCCTGGTCCCAGACGAGCGAGCGCTCGCCTTCGAGCACGTCGCCGGTAATCTCCTCGCCGCGGTGGGCCGGCAGGCAGTGCATGACCTTCGCGTCGGTGCCCGAAAGCAGGTCCTCGTTGAGTTGGAATCCCTCGAACGCCTGCAGTTTCTCGTGGCGCTGGTCCTCCTGGCCCATCGAAATCCAGACGTCGGTGTAGACCACGTCCGCGTCCGCGACGGCCTCCTCGGGGTCGGTCGTAATCGTGGGGGCCGAGCCGAGTTCGTCCGCCTTCTCGAGCACGTCGTCGTCGACGCCGTAGTCCGGCGGCGTCGCCACGGTGAGGTCGATGCCGGCCATCGCGCAGCCGAGGACGAACGACTGGCCGACGTTGTTGCCGTCGCCGACCCACGCCGCGGACACCTCGTCGAAGTCGCCGACGTGCTCGCGGATGGTGAGCAGGTCGGCGAGCGTCTGGCAGGGGTGGGCGTCGTCGGTCAGGCCGTTGATGACCGGCGCGTCGGAGTGCTCGGCGATTTCGAGCAGGTCCTCGTGGTCGAACAGGCGGACCATGATGGCGTCGCCGTAGCGACCCAGCACGCGCGCGGTGTCCGAAAGCGGCTCGCCGTGGCCGAGCTGGATGTCTTCGGGGCCGAGGAACAGCGCGTGGCCGCCCAGTTCGGTCATCCCCGTCTCGAAGGAGACACGCGTCCGGGTACTCGGCTTCTCGAAGAGCATCGCCAGCGTCGCTCGGGTGAGCTGCGTCTCGTCGTCGCCGGACTTGATGTCGGCGGCGCGGGTGAGGACGCGGTCTAACTCCGATGCGCTGATGTCGTCGATGTCGGTGAAGTGGGTGGTTTCGAGCATTGTGTCGTGTGTCGTGTCTCCGTGTCGGTTCGCCGTCTCGGTCGGTCGTCGCTGCCGCCCGCCTCAGTCGTCCGCGAGGCGCTCGCACACGTCGACGAGCACGTCGATGGCGCTGTCGAACTCGGCGAGGTCGAGGTGTTCGTTCGGGGCGTGGTCGAGGTCCGAGTCGCCGGGACCGTAGGTCGCCATCGGGCAGTCCCACGTGCCGGCGAAGATGTTCATGTCGCTGGTCCCGGTCTTCCGGAGGAGCCGGGGCTTCACGCCGCCGACGTTGCGGATGGCCACGCGGAACGCCCGCGCCACGTCGGTCCGCGGGCTCATCATGACCGGCGGGATGGGCTTGTTCCAGTGGACGCCGCCGCGGGTGAGTTCGCCCTCCGCGACCTCGCGCACGTCGTCGATGGAGAGCCGCGGCGGGACGCGGAACTGCACGTCCACCGTCGCCTCGACCGCGAGACCGTCGTCGGTCGGGCCGCCGTCGAACGTCACGGGCTTGGTCGTCACCGTGTCGAAGACGCCGTCGCGCTCCTCGTCGAAGAAGTCGGCCACGCGGGACCACCACGCGACCGCGGACTGGATGGCGTTCTCCTCGGGGCGCGAGGAGTGGCCGAGTTCGCTCGTCGCGATGTACGTTCCCGAGAGGAACCCGCGGTAGCCGAGCGTGACGCCGTCCCAGCCCGAGGGCTCGCCGTTGACGACCGCGTCGGGCTCCTCGCGGTCCTCCACGAGGTGCCACGCGCCGCGCGAGGAGGTCTCCTCGCCGACGACGCCGACGAACGAGACGCCCGTCTCGACGGCCGCCGCGGCCATCGAGCAGAGCGGCCCCGTCGCGTCGACGCTGCCGCGACCCCAGAGGACGCCGTCTTCTATCTTCACCGGCACGTCGCCGGGGACGGTGTCGATGTGGGAGGTGAGGAGCACCGCGTCGTCGGCCGGCGCGCGGACGTTGCCGACCTCGTCTATCCAGACCTCGCGGTCGTGCGCCTCGAAGAACGCCTTCAGGACCTCGGCGGCCGCCTCCTCGTCCCCCGAAACCGAGGGCGTCGAGACCATGTCGTAGAGGAGGTGGCGCGCGTCGACCCACTCGCCCTCGTCGAGGGCGTCGGTGTCGGCGTCCGCGTCGGGGGTCACGCCGGCATCGACCTCGGCGTCGGGCGTCGTCTCCGACTGCGACTGCGACTCAGCCACTGACTCCGTCTCGGTCTCCGCTTCCGCCTCGCCGCCGTCCTCGCGGTCGATTTCGGCGTTCATGATAACACGTTCGTCATGGCGTCGACCGCGCGGTCGGCGTGTTCCTCTTCGATGACGAGCGGCGGCAGGAACCGGACGACCGTCCGGCCCGCGGGGAGCGCGAGCAACTGCTCGGACAGCGCGAGGTGCTTCAGCGTGCGGTTCGCGCCGCGCTTGACCTCGACGCCGACCATGAGGCCGTCGCCGCGGACCTCGCGGACCGGCAGGTCGTGTTCCTCGACGGCGGCTTCGAGCTCCGTCGTGAGGTAGTCGCCCACCGCGGCCGCGTGGCCGGGCAGGTCCTCTTCGACGATGGTGTCGAGGGTGGCGTTCGCCGCCGCGCAGACCACGGGACCGCCGGAGAACGTCGAGCCGTGGGAGGCCGCGCCGTCCGCGATCCAGTCGGCGCAGAGCGTCGCGCCGAGCGGCAGTCCGTTGGCGATGCCCTTCGCACTCGTCAGGATGTCGGGGACGACGCCGGCGTTCTCGCAGGCCCACAGCGACCCGGTGCGACCGATACCGGTCTGAATCTCGTCGAAGACGAGCGCCGCGCCGGCGTCGTCGGTCAGGTCGCGGGCGGTCTGGAGGTACTCCGCCGCGGCGGGGTTGATGCCACCTTCACCCTGAATCGGCTCTAAGAAGACCGCGGCCGTCTCGTCGTCGATGGCCTCGGCGAGCTCCTCCTCGTCGCCGTAGCTGACGAATTCGACGCCGCCGGCGACCGGCTCGTAGGGCTTCTTGTACTTCTGCTTCCACGTGAGCGCGAGGCTCCCGAGGGTGCGGCCGTGGAAGGCGCGCTTCGTGGCGATAATCTTCTGGCGGCCGGTCGCCGAGCGGGCGAACTTCATCGCCGCCTCGTTGGCCTCGGTGCCGGAGTTACAGAGCCAGACGTTCGAGATGTCGCCGGGCGCGAGCGTCGCCAGCTTCTCGTAGAGTTCGGTGCGGACCTCGACGGGGTACGACGCCTGCACGTAGGTCAGCTTCGCGGCCTGCTCTTGAATCGCCGAGGTGACCGCGGGGTGAGAGTGGCCGAGCGCCGCGACGGCGTAGCTCGCGCCGAAGTCGAGGTACTCGGTGCCGTCGTCCGAGTAGAGATACGGCCCCTCGCCGGACTCGATGGCGATGGGCTTCTCGTTGAAGACGAATCCAGACATTACTGCTCAGCCTCCTCGGTTTCGACCAGCGCACCGGGCGTCACGTGCGTGCCGCCGTCGTTGAGCGCGGTCACGATGGGGTCGTTCAGGTTCGCGTCGGAGACGATGACCTCGGCGGCCCCGCCGTCGAGCGCCTCCTTCGCGGCCATGACCTTCTTCGTCATGAACCCCTCGGCGGCCGATTCGAGCGCCGAGAACTCCTCGGGCGTGTCGGCCGTCTCGATGAGCGTGGACTCGTCGTCGGGGTCGGCGTAGACGCCCTTCACGTCGGTGAGGACGACGAGCTTCGCGCCGAGCGCGCCCGCGACCGCGGCGGCGGCGCGGTCGGCGTCGGCGTTGACCGGCACGCCGTCGTCGGCGAGCATCGGAACGGTCACGACGGGCGTGTAGCCGCCGTCGAGGAGCGTTTCGAGGAGCGTCGCGTTCACCGAGGTAATCTTCCCGGAGTGGTCGCCGCGCTTGATTTTCTTCTTGCCGTCTTCGATAACGCGGACGGCCGACTTGCGCGGGCCGGTCAGCAGGCCACCGTCGACGCCCGAGAGGCCGAGCGCGTCGACGCCCGACTCGCGGAACAGCGCCGTCAGGTCCGTGTTGAGCTTGCCGGGCATCACCATCGAGAAGACCTCCATGGTGCGCTCGTCGGTGAAGCGCCCGGAGACGCCCGAGGGCGACTCGACGTACGTCGGCTCCTCGCCGAGTTCTTCGAGCGTCTCGTCGACGGCGGTCGAGCCGCCGTGGACGACGACTACGTCGGTGCCGTTGGCGACGAGGTGGGCGACGTCGGAGACGGCTCCCTGCGGGTCGACGGCCTTCGCGCCGCCGATTTTGACGACGACCGGCGGCTCCTTGCCGCCGTCAGCACGGAGCGCTGACGAGGTACCGGAATCTCCGATTCCGATACCGCCGTCGGCGATGAGGTTGTCTTCGTTGTCGACGAGCTGTTCGTGTGCCGCGAGCAGTTCCTCGCGTGTGTATCCTGTCATAGTCGAAATGGTGCGTAAATCGTGGGTCGGGGCGAGCGTTCGGGGGCGGTGCGGTCAGGGCGAGCCGATGGGGTGGAAGCCGGTGAAGTCGAGTCCGGCGGTCTCCTCCAGCCCGAGCGCGATGTTGGCGGCGTGGACCGCCTGCCCCGCGGAGCCTTTCATCATGTTGTCGATGGCCGAGAAGACGACGAGTCGTCGGTTTCCGGGGTCGATTTCGAAGCCGACCTCGCCGAAGTTCGTCCCGGCGACCGACTTGGGTTCCGGGTAGCGGTAGACGCCGCCGCCGCCGGCGACGGTGCGCATGAAGGGTTCGTCGCCGTAGGAGCCGCGGAACGCTTTCCACATGTCGCCCTTCGAGACGGGGCCGTCGGGGAAGACGTGACAGGTCGCCGCCGCGCCGCGGACCATGTCGACCGCGTGGACGGTAAACGAGACCGAGAGGCCGAGGTACTCCTCGATTTCGGCCTCGTGGCGGTGGCCGGTCGGCGCGTAGGGGCGGACGATGCCCGAGCGCTCGGCGTGCGACGACGCCTTGCTCGCGCCCGCGCCGCCCTCCGACGAGCCGACTTTCACGTCCACGACGACCTGCTCGTCGCCGGAGAGGATGCCGGCGTCGAAAAGCGGCTTGAGGCCGAGAATCGTCGCGGTCGCGTTACAGCCGCCCGCGGCGATGAGGTCCGCGCCGGGGAGGTTCTCGCGGTTCAGTTCGGGGAGCGCGTACTCCGACTGTTCGAGGTATTCGGGGCAGACGTGGCCGTCGTACCACTCGTCGTACTGCGCCGCCTCGGAGAGACGGAAGTCCGCAGAGAGGTCGACGACGGTGTCCGCCGCGTCCTGAAAGGCGTCGATGTGCTCCATCGAGACGCCGTGGGGCGTCGCCGTGAACAGCACGTCGACTGATTCGAGGTCCTCCGGCGAGGTGAAACGGAGGTCGAGGTGACGAAGGTTCGGGTGGACGTGTCCGACGGTCTTGCGCTCGTAGGAGCGGCTCGTCGCCTGTTCGACGTCGAAGTTCGGGTGGCCGTCGAGCAGGCGGAGCAGTTCGCCGCCGGTGAAGCCGGAGCCGCCGACGACGCCCGCGGTGAGCTGTTCGCTCACGCCGAGACCTCCGCCAGCGACTGCTCGCCGTCGACCTTCGCTTCGAGCCAGTCGACGACCGTCGCGGGAACGTCCGTCTCGACGGCGTCGTTGAGCGCCTTGAACTCGACGGTGTGGTTGACTTCGTGGACGGTGTAGTCGTCTCCGGTCTCCATGAGGTCGACGCCGAGGAGGCCGCCGCCGACCGCGTCGGACGCCTGCTTGACGAGTTCCTTCGCGCGGTCGTCGAGTTCGAACTCGTCGACGCTCGCGCCCTTCGCGGCGTTCGTGAGCCAGTGGTCCGACGAGCGGACCATCGCGGCCACGGGTTCGCCGTCGGTGGCGAGCACGCGGATGTCGCGGCCCGGCTTCTCGACGAACTCCTGGATGTAGAACACCTTGTGCTCGTAGTTGCCGAGCGTCGACTTGTGTTCGAGGATGGCCTCGGCGGCCGACTCGGAGTCGATTTTCGCCATCAGGCGACCCCACGAGCCGACGACCGGCTTGAGGACGCAGGGGTAGCCGAACTCCTCGACGATTTCCATCGCCGAGTCGACCGTGAAGGCCACTTTCGTGTTCGGCGTGGGGACGCCCGCGTCCGCGAGCGCGAGGCTGTTTTTCGCCTTGTCGGCGCAGACGTCGGCGGTCTCGTGGGAGTTGACGACCGGGATTCCGTACGACTGCAGGAAGCGCGTGATGTAGATGCTCCTGCTCGTCGCCAGACAGCGGTCGACCACCACGTCGAGTCCGTCGAACGATTCCGGCGGCTCCGTGAGGTCGAACTGCTCTTTCCGAACGTCTATCTTCGTCACCTCGTGGCCGCGGTCGCGAAGCTCGTTGAGCAGGAGCTTCTCGTCGCGGCGAATCCGGGAATAGAGCAGTCCAACGTGCAATTTACTCTCCCCAGTCCTCTTCGAGTTCGGGCGCTTCTTCGAGTGTCACGGGGTCGAGGGAGACGACCTCAAGCTCTGCGCCCGTGGCGGGGCTGTCGATGATTTCGCCGACTTCGACGTCGGCAGGCAGCTCGATTTCCTCTCCACTCAGCGGGTCTTCCGCGGTGATGGTGTCGCTCATTACATCCGTGGCTGGTCGACGGACGGTATTAAACCCGTCGAAAATTACACGACAAAAATAAACGCAAAGAAGTCTCTAACGGGTGTTATCTGTCGAATCGGCCGACAATACGGGTCGGCCGAACGACGCGTCGAGCTTGGGTGCCACGCTCACTCGACGCCGGAGACGGGACCGGTCGTCGGACCGGTCGACCCGTCCCCCGCGTCGGGCGTGGTCGTCGTCGGGGTTCCGGTCGGGGTCGTCGGAGCCCCGCCGGTCGTCGCGGCGCGGTCGCTCGCGGTCGTCGGAGCAGACCGGCGGGCGTCGCGTCCGTGAACTCAGACATAGCTCGAAACCTCCTCTTCGAGACCCTCGGCCGCCGCGGCGAGCGAGTCGCGCGCGTCGGCGACGGCGGCGGCGTCGTCCGAGAGCTCGTCGCGGGCCGTCGAGAGTGTCGCCTCCACGGCGGTGGGCGCGGGCCCGCCGACCGAATCGCGACTCGCCACGCTCTCGGTCGGGTCGAGCGCGGCTTCGACGGCCTCGGCTGTCACGTGCGTAAAGAGTGACTCACCTAATACGTCCGTAGCGACGGCGTCAAGTGTTGCCACGTCGGGCGTTCCCTCCGAGCGGGCGGCCGCCTCCGCGACGACCTCGTGGGCCGTGCGGAACGGCAGGCCGGCCATCGCCAGCAGGTCCGCCACGCCGGTCGCGGTCGAAAAGCCGTCGCCCGCGGCCGCGGCGAGTTCGTCCTCGGGCCACGTCGCGGACCCGACCGCGCCGGCGGCCACCGCGGCCGCCTCGGTCACGTCGTCGACGGTGCGGAACGCGTGTTTGTGGGCGCGCTGCAGGTCGCGGTTGTACGCGCGCGGCAGTCCCTTCAGCGTCGTCAGGAGGCCGGTGAGTTCCCCGACGGCGTCGCCCGCGACGGCGCGGACGAGTTCCATCGTGTCGGGGTTCTTCTTCTGCGGCATGATAGAGGAGGTCGACGAGTAGTCGTCCGACAGCTCGACGAGGCCCTTGTTCGAGAATATCACGAGGTCCTCGGCGAGGCCGGAGAGCGTGACCGCGTGGGTCGTGAGCGCCGACAGCGTCTCCGCGAGGAAGTCGCGGGTCGCCGAAGCGTCCATCGAGTTCTCCATCACGCGGTCGAAGCCGAGCAGGTCGGACACGAGTTCGCGGTTCACGTCGAAGGGCGTGCCCGCGAACGCCGCCGACCCGAGCGGCGACTGGTTGATGCGCTCGTACGCGCACATGAGGCGGGCGCAGTCGCGGGCGACCGCCCGTTCGTACGAGCACAGGAAGTGCGCGACCGTCGTCGGCTGCGCGGGTTGCAGGTGCGTGTAGCCGGGCATCACCGTCTCGGTGTGTGCCGCGGCCGTCTCGAGTAACGACTCGCGCAGGGCGAGCGCCGCGTCGAGGGCCGAAAGCACGTCCTCGCGCAGGCGGTAGCGGATGCAGGTCGCCACCTCGTCGTTTCGCGAGCGTGCGGTGTGCATCTTCCCGCCGTCGGGGCCGACGATGTCGATGACGGCGGCCTCGATGGCCTCGTGGACGTCTTCGCCGCCCGAAAGCGCGTCGTGGCCCGCGGCCTCGACCTCGTCCAGCGCGGCGAGAATCTCGCTCGCGACCTCGGACTCGATGATGTCCTGCGACGCGAGCATCACGACGTGCGCCCGGTCGACGGCGAGGTCGGCCTCGAAGATGCGTTCGTCGGCCGCGAGGCTCGACATGAACCCGCGGGCGGGGCCGCCGCTGAAGCGGTCCCGGCGGATGACGCCCTCGGAGTCGCCGTCCTCGCCTGCCATCTTACTCGTCGCTACCGCCGTCTGCGGCCAGTTCGGGCTTTTCCTTCTTCGCGTTCTGGTTGGCGAGGCGCGCCTGGAAGCCGTGGTACTTGGCGACGCCCGTCGCGTCGGCCTGTTCGATGCCGTCGACCGTCTCCGTGTTGAAGGAGGCGGCGGACTCGGAGTACGCGGCGTACTCGGATTTGCGACCGACCGGGCGGGCCTGCCCGCCCTCGAACTTGATGGTCACGGTGCCCGTGACGCGCTCTTGGGTCTTCTCGAGGAAGGCGTTCAGCGCGCCCACGAGCGGGGCGTCGATGAGGCCCTCGTAGGCCTTCTGGGACCACTCGTTGTCCACGGTGGCCTTGAAGTCGCGTTCCTCCTTCGTGAGGACGAGCCCTTCGAGCGCCTCGTGGGCGTTCAGGAGCGTCGTCGCGGCCGGGTGCTCGTAGTTCTCGCGCACCTTGAGGCCGAGCATGCGGTCTTCCATCATGTCGGTGCGGCCGACGCCGTGCTTGCCGGCCTTCTCGTTGAGGAACGAGATGAGTTCGAGGGGTTCCATCTCCTCGTCGTCGACGGCGACCGGGTAGCCGTCTTCGAACGCGATTTCGATGAGTTCCGTCTCGCCGGACGGCTGGTCGGTCCACTCGTAGATGTCCTCCGGCGGGACGTAGCCGGGGTCTTCGAGGTTGCCGCCCTCGATGGAACGGCTCCAGAGGTTCGTGTCGATGGACCAGACGCCCTCGTTGCCGCCCTGCACCGGGAGGTCCTTCTCGGCGGCGTACTCGATTTCCCACTCGCGGGTCATGCCCATCTCGCGGACGGGTGCGATGACTTCGAGGTCGGAGGCGCGCCAGACCGCTTCGAAGCGAAGCTGGTCGTTGCCCTTGCCCGTACAGCCGTGGGCGATACCGTCACAGTCCTTCTCTTCGGCGAGTCCGAGGATGGCCTTAGCGATGACCGGGCGCGCGAGCGCGGTGCCGAGCGGATAGCCCTGATAGTCCGCGTTGGCGCACACCGAGTCGAGACAGAGCTGTGCGAACTCCTGTTTCGCGTCGACGACGTAGTGTTCCAGTCCGAGGGCCTCGGCCGTCTCGTAGGCCTCCTCGAACTCCTCTTCCGGCTGGCCGACGTCGACGGTGACGCCGACGACTTCGTCGTATCCGTACTCCTCTTCGAGAATCGGGACGCAGACTGTTGTGTCGAGTCCGCCCGAGAACGCGAGTGCGACTTTCTTCATGTACTCGTCTGTGGCGGGGACATACAGATAAATTCTTTGCATTCAATTTCTGAAATTAAGTGGTAGAGATGCCTATAGGCACGAAAATAGGTGATTAGCGATTTCGACGTGTCCCGAAGGAGATGATGATTGTGGCCCTAAAGGGCCCGTCGTCGGGGTCGGACAGCCGCGGCTCGCAGCGGGGCAAAAGTGGCGAAGGTGCTGCGAGTCGCCATGGTTGCGAAACGCTACGACGTCTTCCCTATTAAACGCTTCCGGCGACGCAAACGTTTCCTCAGTCGAGCAACTCCCCGGCGAGTTCGACCAGTAGTTCGTTGTCGACGAGCGCGACCACGAGCGCGATAATCGCGAGCACGACGACTGCGATGATGAGCCACTCGATAAGGGTCATAGCACCCGCAACGTGACGACTCCTCGGATAAGTGTTCTGTGGCCGTTCGGATCGGTCGGCGTCGACGGGTCGAAAACGCCGCGCCGGGGCGAGTCAGGCGCTCTCGGTCGAGGCATCTCCGTCCGCCGCGCCGCCGCGGAACACGAGTCGCTCCACGAGGTCCGACCGCTGCATCAGCACCGTTCCGAGCGCGCTCATGACGAAGACGTAGCCGACCGCGAACGCCGGGATGATTTCGCGCATCACCGGCGTCGTCCCCGCGGCGGCCAGCGCCGCGATGACGAGCGAGAACTCGCCGCGCGGCACCAACCCGACGCCGACCCGGAGCGACCGGTGCGCCGAGAGGTCGTACGCCCGACCGCCGAAATAGCCCGAGAGAATCTTCGACGGCGTCGACACGACGACCGCGATGGCGAGCGGGACGGCCGCCGCCGCCAACAGCGTCGGGTCGGTACCGAGGCCGATCCAGAAGAAGAACACCGCGGCGAACACGTCGCGGACCGAGACGAGCAGGTGTTCGAGTCGCTCCCGGTGGCCGCTCGTCGAAAAGCCCATCCCGACGAAGAACGCCGCGACGGCCTCGCTCACCCCGAGCGCGAGCGCCGCACCCGAGATGGGAACGACGACCGCGAGCGCCCGTAGGACGAACGCCTCCTCGTTCTCCACGTCGAGGACGCGGGCGAAAAGCGCCGTTCCGTACTGGACGGCCACGAACAGGAGGCCGAGGAAGCCGAAGGCGATGGCGAGCGAGCGACCGATGGCCGCGACGCCGCCGTCGCCGCCGAGCACGAGCGAGGTGACGACCGCGAGGTAGACCGCGATGGCGAGGTCCTCGAAGACGAGCGTGCCCAGAATCGGCTCCGACTCGGGGTCCGCGATCCATCCGAGGTCGATGAGCGTCTTCGTCACGATGGCCGACGACGAGATGTAGACGATGCCGCCGAGCAGCAGCGCCTCCACCGGCGACCACCCGAGGACGAGACCGATGGCGATGCCGATTGGCAGGTTCACCGCGAGGTCGATGACGCCCGCGCGGCCGATTTTCGCCCCCGACGACCGGAGTCGGTCGAGGCTGAACTCCAACCCGAGGAAAAACAGGAGGAGGACGATACCGAGCTCCGCCAGAATCGCCACCACCTCGCCGTTCGGGACGTACGGGAGGCCGAACCGCCCGGCGACGTACGGCCCGGCGACGACGCCGCCGACGACGTAGAGGGGAATCACCGACAGGCCGAGGCGGAGCGCGACCGCTCCGACGACCGCGAGGACGGCGAACAGGTAGCCGAATTCGAGCAGCGCCGCCGCCATCAGGTCCCTTTGACGAGCGCTGTGAAGTCGCGGCAGGCCGCCTTCGGACCGATGACGACCAGCGTGTCGCCGGCTTCGACTATCGCGTCGCCGCCGGGCGACGTGATGACCTCGTCGCCGCGCTCGATGGCGATGACGGACGCGCCGGTCGCCTGCCGGAGGTCGGACTCGCCGAGGGTCTTGCCCGCTACCTCGGAACCGGCACCGACTTCCACCCACTCGATGAGCGTGTCCCCGCCGAGAAGCGTCTCGATGTTCTCCGTCTGGACCGGCTGGAAGTACGCGCCTTCGAGGAGCGTCCCCACCTGCCGGGCGAGTTTGTCGGTGAGCTCGAACAGCTTCTCGGAGTCGCTGTCGGCGTTCGGACGCCGGAACACCTCCCGTTTGCCGGTGTTGTGCGTCACGATGACGAGTCGGGAGCCGTCGCCGAGTTCCACCTCGTGTTTCTTCCCGACGCCCGGAAGGTCGCTCTCGTAGACAGTCATGACTGTCCGGTTCGTCGCCGACCGAAATAAAATCGCATCACGGACCGACGCCCGAACGCCGACCGCGTTCCGCTCAGGCGAGCAGCCAGAGCGTCACCGCGATGGCGGTACAGGCGACCGGCGGAATCGAGAGGTTGTCGTCGATGACGTAGCCGGCGACGACCGGCTTCGCGCCGTCGGCCAGCGTCGCCCCGGCGGCTCCGACGGCCGCGGCGAGTCCGCCGACGACGAGTCCCGAGACGGGAATCACGAACGGGGCGGCGAGGACGAAACAGACCGCGAACATCGCCGCGAGCGTCCGCGCTGACTTCAGTTCGCCGACCGGCGCGGAGCCCATGAGGCCGCTTATCGGGTCGCCGATGGTGAGCATGAGCATCCCCGGAATGGCGACGTGCGGGCCGAACACCAGCGCGACGGCGGTCTGGCTGTAGACGTACAGCGCGTAGCCGGCGACGTTGTCCTGTTCGTACTCGCGGGTGAGGTCGTCGTAGATGGCCCAGTCGAGGCCGCCGAACAGCCGGAGCAGTTCGAGGACGCTGACGACCGCCGCGAGGAAGACGAACAGATACCCGAGGGTACGCCACTCGACCAGCCCGAGGAGGTACAAAAGCGGCATCCCCGAGCCGCTCGCGTGGACCAGTCGCCGTTTCACCTCGGCGGTGTTCGGTCGCCCCACGGCGGGTTACGCCTCGACGACCTCGTTCTCGTCGAGCACGTCGTCGAACGAGGCGGTGCCGGCGCGCAGGCCGACGAGCGTTCCGACGAGGTCGTCGACGGGCAGTCGGACTTGCTTTCCGCTGTCGCGCTCGCGGATGGTGACGGTGTTCGCGCCGTCGCCTTCGAGCCCGTCGCGGTCGATGGTGATGCAGAACGGCGTGCCCACCTCGTCCTGTCGGCGGTAGCGCCGACCGATGCTCCCCGAGTCGTCGTAGACGACCGCGAAGCCGGCCGCGCGGAGTTCGGCGGCCACGTCGTCGGCGAGGTCGACCAGTTCGTCGACGTTGCTCACGAGCGGGAAGACGCCGACGTTCGTCGGCGCGACCGAGGGCGAAAGCGAGAGGTAGCTCCGCGCCTCGCCGTCGACCTCGTCGGTCTCGTACGCGTGCGCGAGGAGCGTGTACACCGTGCGGTCGATACCGAACGAGGGTTCGACCACGTGCGGGGTGATGTGCTCGCCCGCCTCGGTCTGCGTCTCGACCGAGAAGTTCGCCACGTCGGTGTCGACGGTGATGTCCTCGCCGTCGATGTCGAGGGTCACCTCGTCGGCGTCGAAGGCGTCGGGGTCGCGCTCGGCGAGCGTCTCCAGCGCCTCGGCCACGTCGGCGGCCTGCGCGCCGAACTCGGGGCCGAGCGTCGCCATGTCGGGGTCGACGACGGCGCGCTCGACCGTCTTCGGCTCGTCGTACTGCTGGAAGACGGTGAAGTCGTCGTCGCCGTACTCGCCGTGCTTCGAGAGGTCGTAGTCGCTGCGGTACGAGAAGCCCGCGATTTCTATCCAGTCGCCGTCGACTTCGCTCTCGGCGTCCCAGCAGTCCGAGGAGTAGTGGGCGCGCTCGCCCGCGAGGTGCTGGCGGAAGCGGAAGCGGTCCATGTCGACGCCGACCGTCTCGTACCACTCCTGGGCGATGCCGAGGAAGTAGCCGAGCCACGCGTTGCCGATGACGCCGTCCTCGACGGCCTCGCCGATGGTCGTCTCGACGTAGTCGCCGTCGTCGGCCTCCTGCTCGGTCGCGGGGTACAGGAGCACCTCCACGTCCTCGACCGCGGAGAGGTCGGCCTCGTCGCGCTCGGGGTCGATGAAGTGCTCCAGTTCGGCCTGCGTGAACTCGCGGGTGCGGACGATGCTCTTCCGCGGCGAAATCTCGTTGCGGTAGGCGCGGCCGACCTGCGTCACGCCGAACGGGAGGCTGTTGCGCGCGTACTCCTTGATGCGCGGGAACTCCACGAAGATGCCCTGCGCCGTCTCGGGGCGGAGGTAGCCCGGCGTCGAGGAGCCGGGGCCGATGTTCGTCTCGAACATGAGGTTGAAGTCCTCGACCGACTGCCCGGCGAGGTCCGCGCCGCAGGTCGGACAGACGAGGCCGAGGTCGGCGATTTTCTCCGCCGCCTCCTCGGGCGACAGCGTCTCCGCGTCCTCCAGTTCGGAGTTGTCCTCGATGAGGTGGTCCGCGCGGTGGGACTCGCCGCACTCGGCGCACTCGACGAGCATGTCGTCGAAGCCGTCGAGGTGGCCCGACGCCTCGAAGACGGGCTCGGGCATGATGGTCGGCGCTTCGATTTCGAGGTTACCCTCCTGGACGGCGAAGCGCTCGCGCCACGCCTCTTCGACGTTGGACTTCAGGGCCGCGCCCTGCGGGCCGTAGGTGTAGAACCCGCCGACGCCGCCGTAGGCCTCCGAGGAACCGAAGAAGAAGCCTCGGCGCTTCGCGAGTTCGGTGAGCGCGGCGGACTCGTCGCCCTCACTCATACAGCGCCTCCAGCAGGTTGATGTCGCGGACGATGCCGATGAGTTCGTCGCCGGAGACGAGCGGAATCTGCTCGATGTCCTCGCGAATCATCGTCTGGGCGGCGTCCTTGGCGGTGGCGCGCGTCGGGACGCTCACGAGGTCGTCGGTCATGAACTTCGAGACCGGCTCGGCCGGAATCTCGACGTTCCGGGTCGGGATGTAACGGTTGCCGACCGCCTTGATTCCCTCCCACATCCACTCGTCGTCTTGGTTGGCGACCGAGTCGCCGGTGCCGGCCTCGCCTTCGACGACGCGGGCGACCTCGATGATGTCGACTTCGGTCACGATGCCGGCCAGCGAGGCCTCGTCGTCGAGGACGACCGCGTAGGGAACGTTCGCGTAGAATATCTCGCGCTCGACGATGTGCAGGGGGACGTCGACGTACGTCGTGTTCACGTCGCGGGCGGCGAGGTCGCCGACCTCGGTCTCGCCGTCGATGTCGCCGCGGGCGATGGCCCGGACCACGTCGGTGACGGTGAGGATGCCCTCGATGGCGTCGCCGTCGACGACGGGGATTCGGCGCGCGCCCTCCGAGACCATCGTCGCGGCCGCCGCTTCGAGGTCGTCGTCGGCGCTCGCGGTCGGCACCTCGCGGACGAGCACCGCCAGCTGGTCCTCGTCGGGGTGTTCGATGAGGTCCTCCCGAGAGATGAGCCCTCGGTACTTCGTCCCCTCGTCGGTCTCTTTCACCACAGGAACAGAAGAGAACCCACGCTCTTGGAGGTATTCCAGAACGTCGTCGCGGGTGCCCGGCAGGGACACCGTCACGACCTCCTCACCGCGGGTCATCGCGTCGGCTACTTTCATACACCCGCTTTCTTCCCCCCGCCTAATGTACTCTGCGAACGCTTTCGGTTCGTTGACAGGCGTCCGCCGCCGCTCGCGGGAGCGTCGCGAGTCCTCCGAAAACGAAAGCGGGACGCCCCCGACTCAGTTGTCGTCGCTGGCGTCGCCTTCGGCCTCGTCGTCGCCGCTGTTCGGCGCGTATCGCCGAATCGCGTCGAGGTTGGGGAAGAACTTCTCGGGGTCGTCGTGCTCGACGACGCCGACGACGGTGCCGTCGAGCTTCTGCAGGTAGGTGTACATCCGCCCTTCCTCGACGGCGACGGTCGCACACTCGAGCGCCTCGCGGAGGTCCCACGCGCCCGCGAGGAAGATAGCGGTCTCGGCGTCCGGCGAGAACAGCGCCGTCACCATGTAGACGCGGCCGTCGTTCTCCGCGCGGTACACCTCGTACTCGGGGAACGATGTCGCTTCGAACAGGTCGGCGACCGTCTCGGCCTTGTCGCCGGGAATGACGTACGCGAGGCCGAACGCCCCCTCGTCGCCCTTGCCGCTGGAGGGACCGAACGGACCGCTGTCGCCCGCCGGGATGCGGACCGTCTCCCACCCGTCGGCTTCGAACTCGTCGGCCATCGCTGTCATGTCGTCGAGCGTCGCGCCCCACGCCTCGCGGCGGCGGTCCGCCTCGCTGGCGATTCGTTCGACATCGGGCGTCTCGTCGTCTCCGAGTTCGGCCATACCCGTTCTGGACGACGTATATGGTAAAAGGCATCGAAGGCCACGGGGGTCCGAGGCGGTCAGTAGTTGATGCCGAAGACGACCTCCATCGCGTACGAGGCCGCGAGGATACAGACCGACGCGAGGAGGAGTTTCACCCCGCTCGACGGCCGCTCGTCGCTGTTCGCGGGTCGCAGTCGCGGCGGCAGTACCGCGTCGAGCGCGTTCCCGACGAGTTTCTCGACGCCGACGGGCTCGTCGCTCCCCGAGAACAGGCCGCCGTCGGTGCCACCGTTTTCGTCGCCGCCCTTCCAGGCCGCCTTCGGGCGGACCTTCAGCGACGCGTAGCCGAACATGGCGAACCCGAGAAAGAACATGAGCCACTTCGCGCCGGGCAGTCCGTTGCCGGCGAGCGTGCTCACGAGGGCGGTCACGACGAACACCACGCCGGTGAGGGAGACGGCGTAGACCACGGCGTCGATGGTCTTGACGCCGAAGCGGCGTGGGTCGAACTCCATGGCTATTGAACGAGCGTCTCGAAGACGGCCGCCGGCTCTTCGTACTCGGGTTCGTGACGGTGACAGAGGCTCAAGCGCCCCCGGTTGCCGACCGTGAGCTGGTCGGGTCGCTCGTGGTCACAGACGCTCCCGAACTCCTCGTGGAGGTAGGTCTGTGCGGCGTCCTCGTCGTCGTTTTCGGCGTAATCGGCGGCCTCGCGGATGTGGGTCATCACGCCCGAGGGCACGTCCAGTTCGCCGAACAGTTCGGGGATGATTTCGTCCATCCCGGCGCGGTGGCTCTCGCGGCCGAGCAGTTTCCGGACGCGGTCGCTCAACGAGGGGTCGGCGCGCGAGCGCTCCCGCAGCACCTCGCGGAAGACCTCGATGCGCTCCCAGAGCTCTGGGTCCATGTCTCTGTACGCCTCCGGGCGAATCTTCACCGGACAGCGCGTCGAGAACGGACAGCCCGCCGGCGGGTCCCGCGGGCTCGGCGGCGTTCCGCGGAGGGTGATTCGGTCGCGCTCGATAGTCGGGTCCGGCTCCGGAATCGACGACAACAGCGCGTGCGTGTACGGGTTCGCCGGTTGGTCGAACATCTCGTCCGCCGGTCCGATTTCCATCATGTTGCCGAGGTACATCACGGCGACGCGGTCGCAGATGTGGCGGACGACCGCGAGGTCGTGGGCGATAAACAGGTACGTCAGCCCGAACTCGTTTTGCAGGTCTTCGAGCAGGTTCAGAATCTTCGCCTGCACGGACACGTCGAGCGCCGACACCGGCTCGTCGAGGATGATGAACTCCGGTTCGAGCGCGAGCGCGCGGGCGATGCCGATGCGCTGGCGCTGGCCGCCGGAGAACTGGTGCGGGTAGCGGTAGTAGTGCTGTTCCTGCAGGCCGACGGTTTCGAGCAGTTCGCGGACGCGCTCGCGGCGCTCCGACGGCGTCTTCCAGTCGTGGACGTCGAGCGGCTCGCGGACGATTTCGCCCACGGTCATCCGCTCGTTGAGGCTCGAATCGGGGTCCTGGAACACCATCTGTACGTCCTTGCGGAACTGCTTGAGGTCCGAGCCGGACAGCGTGGTGATATCCGTGCCGTTGAGTTTGACCTCGCCCGCGGTGGCCTCTTCGAGGCGCATCAGCGTGCGACCGAGCGTGGACTTCCCGCAGCCGGACTCACCGACGAGTCCGAGCGTCTCGCCGCGCTGGATGTCGAACGAGACGCCGTCAACCGCTTTCACGGGGTTGCTGCCGAGGAAGCCGCCGTCCTCGTAGTAGGTCTTGAGGTCGTTGACCTCGAGGATGGTGTCTCCGCGCGCCTCGGTGCTCCGCTCTTCTTCGGTGGATGTCGTACTCATCGCGTGTCACCTCCGCGCTGTCCGCCCTCGCGGTGGACGGCGACCGCCTCCTCGGACGGGAGGTCCTCGGGGTACAGCAGACACGACGCTCGGTGGTCGTCCGCGCTGTCGCCCACGTCGACGGGGACCGGATGTACCGTGTCGCACTCGGCGAACGCCTTCGGACACCGGGGGGCGAACCGACAGTACGTCGGGTCCTCGTTGGGTGTCGGCACGTCGCCCTCGATGGTCGCGAGGCGCTCGTCCTCGTCGAGCCCCTGTCCGGGGATGGAGTTGAGAAGCCCCTGCGTGTAGGGGTGTTTCGGCGACTCGAACAGTTCGACGACGGGTGCGCTCTCGACGATTTCGCCCGCGTACATCACGTTGACGCGGTCGGCGATTTCGGCGATGACGCCCATGTCGTGGGTGATGAACATGATGCCGAGGTCGCGTTCCTCCTGAAGCTCTTCGAGGAGTTCCAGAATCTGCGCCTGGATGGTCACGTCGAGCGCCGTCGTCGGCTCGTCGCAGATGAGCAGTTCGGGGTCGCACGCGAGCGCCATCGCGATGACGGCGCGCTGGCGCATCCCGCCGGAGAACTGGTGGGGGTACTCGCGGACGCGGCGGTGCGCGTCCGGAATCCCGACCGCTTCGAGCAGTTCGATGGCCTCTTTCGTCGCCTTCGACCCGCTCAGTCCGCGGTGGAGTCGAAGCGCCTCCTTGATCTGGTTGCCGACGGTGTAGACGGGGTTCAGGCTCGTCAGCGGGTCCTGGAACACCATCGCGATGCTGCCGCCGCGGATGGAGCGCATCTGCTTCGGCGACTTGTCGAGGAGGTCCTCGCCGTCGTACATGATGCGGCCGTTCTCGATGCGGCCGGGCTTTTCCACCAGCCGCATGATAGAGCGGGCCGTGACCGACTTGCCCGAACCGGACTCGCCGACGATACCCACGGTCTCGCCGCGGAAGATGTCGAACGAGATGCCGTCGACCGCGCGAATGACCTCCTTGTCGGTGTAGAACGACGTTCGGAGGTTCTCGATGGAGAGCAGGGGCTCGCCCTCGGTGCGGGCCGAACTCGCCTGTTCGGTGCTCATGCGCCACCTCCCGTGGCCGCGGCCTCGTCACCGGTGTCCGCCTGCGGGTCGATGGCGTCGCGGATGCCGTCGCCGAAGGCGTTCAGGCCGGTCACGACGAGCGTGATGAGGAGGCCGGGAACCAGCGAGATGTGCCACGAGGGACTCGCGACGTACTGCTGTCCGTTCGCGATGAGCCGGCCCCACTCGGGGGTCGGCGCGGTGATGCCGAGCCCGAGGTACGAGAGCCCGGCGACGCTGATGATGATACCACCGAGACTGAGCGAGGCGTAGATGAGCATGTAGCTGAACACGTAGGGGGCCATGTGCTTGCGCATGACCTGCGTCGGCGTCTGGCCGAACGATTTCGCGGCGTCGATCCAGTCCTGCTCGGAGACCTGGAGCGCTGGCCCACGTATCGACCGCCAGATGAACGGCCAGTAGACGATACTGAAGATGAGGATGATGAGCACCGCGCCGTCGTACAACTCCCTCACCCAGGTGTTCTGGAAGATGACGAGCATCAAGATGAGGACCATGATGACCGGCAACGCCTGTATCGAGTCGGAGACTAACACCGTTGCCAAGTCTGCCAGTCCCTTGTAGTACGCCGTTATCATGGCCAAGGCGAGTCCGATGAGGCCGGCGATGCCCATGGCGACGACGGCGATGGTCAGGGATATCCTGGCCCCGAACACCACCTGTGTGAACAAGTCCTTCCCGTTTGTCGCCGTGCCGAACGGGTGGAATCTGCCGAAGTCGTCGTACGTCAGCGGCGCGACGTTCTCGTCACCCGCTCCCTGCGACCCGGAGCCGAGATTGGCCTCGCCGACGAGGACGGTCTCGACGCTCTGGGTGTCTTCGCTCCAGTAGCTGACCTCGTAGTCGTACGGCTGGAGGATGTTCTGTTCCATCGTGGTCGGCCCGAGCGTGGGCGCGAATACCGCCATGACCACAAACGTGATGACGATAATGAGCCCGAACTTGCCCCAGGAGTGGCCCCGGAAGCGGTTGACCACGTCGTCCCGCGGCGTCCAGTCGACGCGGCGGTAGTGGCGGCGGAACCGCTTGTAGCCGTTCCACGCCCACGCCAGCACCGCGAAGGCGTACGCGTAGACGACCGCGACGCGGATGGCCCACGCGACCGCGGGCGAGAGCCCGAGGAACGTGTTCTCGTAGCCGGTCCCGTTCCAGTAGCCCTGGTTCGGAATCACGTCGCGGGAGATGAGCGTCGGAATCGCGTCGAACGCCGCCTGCAGCGACTGGACGGCCGACGCGCCGGGGTCACCGGGGATGAGGTTGACGACCACGCCGGCGATGGCACCGACGACTTGGAGGATAGCGCCCAGCTCGACGCCGATGAGGACGGCACCGACGGCGGCCCAAATCAGCGCGGGCTGGGGGTTCTCAGCGACTCGTTGTCGGAGCGGAATTTCGGTTTCGGTTGTCGTGCTCACTGTGATTCACCCGTCGTACCCGACGCGCGGGTCGATAATCGTGTACAGGAAGTCCTGTAGGATGTTCGTGCCGACCAGGATGAGGATGAAGATGAACATCAGCGTCCCGATGAGCGGCAGGTCCCCGTTGATGGCTGCGTTGAAGAACAGCCAGCCGAGGCCGTTGATGGCGAAGACTGTCTCGACGAACACGGACCCGCCGAGAAGCAGGAACGCCTCGCCCGTGATGATGGGCACGAGCGGGATGAGCGCGTTCCGGAAGATGTGCTTCCAGACGAGCGAGCGCCCGGAGACGCCCTTCGCACGGGCGGTCTCGACGTAGTTCGAGTTGATGGTCTCGAGGACGGCGGTGCGGCCGATGCGCATCTCGTTACCCATCGACGCCGACCCGAGGACCAGCGCGGCCGGGGCGATTTGCTTCGTCGCCCGGATGAACGACTCGGTCCACCCGCCGGGGTCTTCGAGGAACTGTTCGACCGGCGATTGGAAGAAGCCGAGCGCCGGCGGCGTCACGACGTTCGTCCTGACGATCCACGTCTGCCACGTGAACAGGCCATTGGTCCACGTCCCGAGCTGCGAGAGGGCCGTGACAAGCATGATGGCCAGCCAGAAGTTCGGCATCGCGCGCCAGACGATTCCGCCGAAGGAGGCGACGTAGTCGGAGGGCGTGTTCGGGTTCAGTCCGGCGTAGAAGCCGAGCGGAATCCCGACGAACAGCGCGATGACGACCGACCAGAAGCCGAGCCAAATCGTCCGGGGCGCGTAGATTTCGATGAGTTCGTACGCGGTCGTCCCGGGTGCGATGACCCACGACTGGCCGAGTTGGAAGGTGAACAGTCGATACATGAAGTCGAGGTACTGACTCCAGAGCGGCTGGTTCAACCCGAGGTTCGTCCGAATCTGTTCTGCCGCCTGTGGGTTGTATTGCGTCCCCAGAATCGCCGAAACGGGGTCGAGTGGCCCCAGGCGGATGAGGGCAAACGTAATCGTCGTCCCGAAGATGACGACAGGAATCGACATCAGTACCCTGCGGAGGAAGTACTGCCATCGACTCATGGCATCACCTCGCAGACCGTTCGAGCGGACATTATTGTACTGGTTTAATGAGTGGTATGGATATGTCTTGCGCTTCGAAGCCCTAATGTCGTAGTTTCAGCAACTCTACTGCAGGATTATAGTATATAGTGGTAACTAACTGTACGCTTGTCAAAAATAACCGGGAGTTTCAACTGAGACGGGACGCGAAGATGCGCCCGCGCTACCCAGTCTTACCGGTTGAGCGTGACGTTGTTGAGCTTCTGGCGGCTCGGACCCATCCCACCGAACGGTTCGATGTTGACGGTGTCGTACCAGAACGTCTCGTCCTTGCGGTTGTAGATGGGCAGCATCGCGACGTCTTCCCAGTTGGCCGTCTCGATGTCGACGTAGGCCTCGTCGCGGATCTGCTGGGCCTCGTCGGTCGGGGCCGGGTTGTTGACGACCTGCTGGTAGGCGTCGGTCGCCTGCTGGTAGGCGTCGCCGTTTTCGGCCGTCCAGTTGACGTACGAGATGGGGCCCTGCTTGGACGTGTCAGTCTGCGGCGGGTTCAGGAGCTGCAGGAAGTTGTCCGGGGCCGGCCAGTCGGCGATCCAGCCGAGGGTGTACGCCTCGAGCTGACCGTTGCGGCCGCGCTCGAGGAGCGTCGAGAAGTCGGCCTTCTGAATCTGCATGTTGATGTGGGCGGACGCGAGCTGGTCGCGGAGGATGCTCGCCATCTCCTCCCACGTGTTGGAGTTGTACTGGGTCCACTGGACCTCGAACTGGTTGTCCTCACCGTAGCCGGCTTCCTCCATGACTTCGCGGGCGGCCTGGATGTCCGTCTCGTCCGCGTTGTAGGGGTACTCCGAGTCGATGAGGTCGTTTGCGGCCTGCGCGCCACCGGGGAAGATAGTCGGCGGCGTGAAGAGCTGTGCGGGGGAACCGCGGCCCTTGAAGACCTCCGAGACCATCTGGCCCTGGTTCAGGACGTAGGCGAACGCCTGACGGACCGGCTTCGGGACCTTCTCCATGTTGAAGCCGACGTAGAAGATCGACAGCGTCGGGACGCCGACGTAGTTGAGCGTCTTCCCGTTGCGGACGGGACCGTACTTACCGATTTCACGACCGTACTCGTCGGTCGACTCCACCTGAACGAGTCCGGGGTCGTACTGCGCGGTGGGCAGTCCGAAGTAGTCCGCGTTCTCGTTCATCGCGTAGTTGTAGCGGGCCGTGTCGTCCTCGATGACCTGCCAGCGGACGTTGTCGACCTGCGCGACCTGTCCGTAGTAGTCGTCGTACTTGGAGACGGCCGCGGCGGTACCCTGCTCCCAGAAGGCGAACTCGAACGGACCCGCACCGATGGGGTTGTTCGAGGCGAACTCGGTGTACTCCATCTCGCCGTCGTAGCCCTCGATGTCGCCGAGGACGCCCTCGGGGAGGGCGGCGAACGAGGTGTAGGCGAACATCTCGAGGGTGTCGTGGAACGGCTCGGAGAGGTTGACGACGAGTTCGGTCTCCGTCTCGCCGACTTCGACGCCGAGCGAACCGGGCACGTAGTTGCCCTCGTCGTCCGTCTCGTGTTCCACGCCGATGGAATCGAGGATGAAGTAGGCGCGGCGGCTGTTCGAGGAGGCCGCGAGGCGCTCCCACGCGTAGATGAAGTCGGACGCGGTGACCGTCTCACCGTTGTGGTAAGTCGCGTCGGCGAGCTGGAACGTGTAGGTCGTGAAGTCGTCCGAGACCGTGTAGTCCGCGGCGAGCTCGTTTTCGACCGTCGGCAGGGCGTTCGGGTACGACATCAAGCAGTCGAAGACCTGCTGGATGAGGATGCCCGACGACGTGTCGGTCGCGGCGACGGGGTCCATCGTCGTGATGGTGCCCGAGAGGATGCGGTTGAACACCGAGCCGGACAGCTCCGTGCCCGTGTCCTCTTCGGTCGTCGTCGCGGTGGTGGTCTCGTCGCCACCGGATTCGGTCGTCGTCGTCTCGTCACCGTCACCGCCGGTACAACCGGCGAGAGCGGCGGCCGTAGCGGCCCCACCCGTTGCCTTCAGGAAGCGGCGACGCGAGAGTTTGTTAGTGTCTGGCATTCGAACCAATCTTTCCGGTCCGCGTGGATAAACTTACCGTATTCGATTTGTTTGATATAGTGTAGCGTGGAAGGGATGTAGTACCATACATAACCGGCGAAAACTGCCACGAGAATCCCTACAGAACTCGTTTTACATTTTAAACCCTTTTTCGAGACGACAGAATCGGGTAACGGGGGCTCCCCTCGGCCCGCCATTTCGGTCCACTTATATAGGGGTGTCACTATGTATCATACATGACGCCGGATGCGACGGCTTCCGTCGACGACTCGGGCGCCGAGGTCATGGCCTCGGTGGATCGCTCTCAGACGGGCCAGCGTCTTATTATCGCGGACATCTCCCGCGATGACGCGTGGCTCGCTGCTGACGTAGCCGACGCGCTCGCACTCGACGAGTGGCGATAATCGCTCCGGCCCCGTAAGCCCGCCGCCGGACGCCCGGCGGCCAGACCATTCACATTTTAGTCCGACTCGCTCGTGGTACGCTGCATGAACGCTCGAGCGGTGACGGTGAGCGAGGAGTACCTCGCCCGCCTCGAACACGGTGCGGACTGGCGCGAGGAGATCGAGGAGTTCTGCGCGCGCAAGGACATCGAGTCCGCGTGGTTCAACGCCATGGGTGCCGTTCAGGACGCCGAACTCTGGTTCTACGACCAGACGGACCAGGAGTACCAGTCCGTGACGTTCGACGAGCCGCTCGAAGTCGCCGCCTGCGTGGGTAACGTCGCGCTCCTCGACGGCGAGCCCTTCGCACACACGCACGCGATTCTCTCCCGACGCAGCGGGCAGTCGCTCGCCGGCCACCTCGACTCGGCGACCGTCTTCGCCGGCGAAGTGAACCTCCGCGCCTTCGAGGAACCGCTCGAACGCGACCACGACGCGGTGACCGACCTCGACCTCTGGTTGTAACCGTGCGCGAGGAGGACTCCCGGTACTTCCGTCGCATCGAATCCCGCCTCGACGAGGCGTTCGACCTCGCGGAGGCCGCGAAGGCGACGGGGTACGACCCGAAGACCGAAGTCGAGATTCCGGTCGCCAAGGACATGGCCGACCGCGTGGAGAACATCCTCGGTATCGACGGCGTCGCAGAGCGCGTCCGCGAACTCGAAGGCGAGATGTCCCGCGAGGAAGCCGCGCTCGAACTCGTGACCGACTTCGTCGACGGCAACGTCGGCGACTACGACTCCCGTGAAGGCAAAGTCGAGGGCGCGGTCCGCACCGCCGTCGCCCTCCTCACCGAGGGGGTCGTCGCCGCCCCCATCGAGGGCATCGACCGCGTCGAAATCCTCGAAAACGACGACGGCACGGAGTTCGTCAACGTCTACTACGCCGGCCCGATTCGCTCGGCGGGCGGAACCGCGCAGGCCCTCTCCGTGCTCGTCGCCGACTACGCCCGGTCGCTTCTCGACATCGACGAGTACAAGGCTCGAACCGACGAGGTCGAGCGCTACGTCGAGGAGATAAACCTCTACGACAAGGAGACCGGTCTCCAGTACTCGCCGAAGGACAAGGAGTCGCGCTTCATCGCTCAGAACATGCCCATCATGCTCGACGGCGAGGCCACCGGCGACGAGGAGGTCTCGGGCTATCGCGACCTCGAACGCGTCGACACCAACTCCGCCCGCGGCGGGATGTGTCTCGTCGCGGCCGAGGGCATCGCGCTCAAGGCCCCGAAGATTCAGCGCTACACCCGCCAACTCGACGAGGTCGACTGGCCGTGGCTTCAGGACCTCATCGACGGTACCATCGGAAAGGACGACGAAGACGCCGCAAAGGCAGACGACGCCGGAGAGGACAGCGACGAGACCGACGACGCGGACGCCGGCGCGGACGCTGACGCCGAGGACGCCGAGAGCGGCGCCCCCGACGGACCGACCCGCGTCGAACCCGCGACCAAGTTCCTCCGCGACCTCATCGCGGGCCGCCCGGTGTTCGGCCACCCCTCCGCGCCCGGCGGCTTCCGCCTCCGGTACGGTCGCGCCCGCAACCACGGCTTCGCGACCGCGGGCGTCCACCCCGCGACGATGCACATCGTGGACGACTTCATCGCCACCGGCACCCAAATCAAGACCGAGCGCCCCGGCAAGGCCGGCGGCGTCGTCCCCGTCGACTCCATCGAGGGGCCGACGGTCAGGCTCGCCAACGGCGACGTGCGCCGCATCGACGACCCCGAGGAGGCGGAGGAACTCCAGAACGGCGTCGAGAAGATTCTCGACCTCGGCGAGTACCTCGTCAACTTCGGCGAGTTCGTCGAGAACAACCACCCGCTCGCGCCCGCCTCGTACGTCTTCGAGTGGTGGATTCAGGACTTCGAGACGACCGAGGCCAACGTGCAGGCGCTCCGCGACGACCCCGCCGTCGACCTCGAAGAGCCGTCGGTCGAACAGGCCCTCTCGTGGGCGACCGAGTTCGACGCCCCGCTGCACCCGACGTACACCTACCTCTGGCACGATATCTCCGTCGAGCGGTTCGACGCGCTCGCCGACGCCGTCGCGGCCGGCGATGTCGTCGCCGCCGAAGCCGACGGCGGCACGGCCGGCGCGCTCGAACACGAGAACGAACCCGAGCGCGGGCTTGAGGGCACGCTCGTCCTCGACAACACGCCCGATATTCGGGAGGCGCTCGAACACCTGCTCGTCGCCCACCGCCAGACCGACGAGACGCTTCGGGTCCCCGTGTGGCGACCGCTCGCCCGGAGCCTCGGCCTCACCGACGACCGCGAGCGGACGTGGGAACTCGATGACCTCTCCGAGCGCGCCCGCGAGTGGGACGGCGGCGACAACGCCGTCGAGGCCGTCAACGAGGTCGCGCCGTTCACCCTCCGAGAGCGCGCGCCCACCCGCATCGGCAACCGGATGGGGCGCCCGGAGAAGTCCGAGCGCCGCGACCTCTCGCCGGCCGTCCACACGCTGTTTCCCATCGGCGAGGCCGGTGGGAGCCAACGCGACGTGGGCGACGCCGCCAGACACCGCGGCGAGTCCGGCGGGCGCGGGCAGATTTCGGTCCGACTCGGCCGGCGCAAGTGCCCCGACTGCGGCGCGTTCGGCTTCAAGTCGAAGTGTCCCGACTGCGGCGGCCACACCGAACCCCACTACGAGTGCGACGACTGCGGGTCCGTCATCGAACCCGACGAGTCGGGACGCGTCTACTGCGAGCGCTGCGAGTGGGACGTCGAGAGCGCCGAGTGGCAGGACATCGACCTCAACACCGAGTACCGAAACGCCCTCGAACGCGTCGGCGAGCGCGAGTCGTCGTTCCAGATTCTCAAGGGTGTGAAGGGGCTCACCTCGGCGAACAAGACGCCCGAACCCATCGAGAAGGGGGTCCTGCGCGCGAAACACGACGTGTCGTCGTTCAAAGACGGGACCGTCCGCTACGACATGACCGACCTGCCCGTCACCGCGGTCCGTCCCGAGGAACTCGACGTGACGGCCGACCACTTCCGCGAACTCGGCTACGAGACCGACATCGACGGCGAACCCCTCCGGTTCGACGACCAACTGGTCGAACTCAAAGTTCAGGACATCGTCCTCTCGAACGGCGCGGCGCAGCACATGATGCAGACCGCCGACTTCGTCGACGACCTCCTCGAACAGTTCTACGGCCTCGACCGGTTCTACGAAATCGAAGAGCGCGACGACCTCATCGGCGAACTCGTCTTCGGGATGGCTCCCCACACCTCCGCCGCGGTCGTCGGCAGAGTTGTCGGATTCACGACAGCAGCGGTCGGATATGCTCATCCGTACTTTCACGCCGCGAAACGCCGGAATTGTTTCCATCCGGAGACGAAGGTCTGGTACCGAGACGAGACCGACCGGTGGCGATACGACGAGGTTCGAACGCTTGTCGAGGAACGGCTCGATGACCCGGATACCGACGACTTCGGGACCCTCGTTCAGGAACTGGACGGGGACGTGTACGTCCCGTCGTTGGCCAGAGACGGACGAGAGACGATGAAACCGGTCGAAGCCGTCTCTAAGCACGTCGCACAGGACCACCTCGTACGAATCGAGACCCGCGGTGGGAGAGAGCTAACGGTCACTCCAGACCACACGGTGATTCGAGCCGGCGACGGCGGATTCACGCGGATTCCCGCGCACGAACTCGACGAAGGCGACGCGCTTCCGTCGCCCAAGTGCGTCGACATCGACGCGGACCCGGCTCAGTTCGACTTGCTCGCGGAGTTCCTGAACGGCGGGACGATACCGGCCGAAGACCTGATGATTCGGGGACTCGGTGCGGACCGAATCCGGTCGCTCTTCGACGAGCATACCGAAGCGAGCGGCTATCTGAAACCGGTCGCCGAGCGACTCGGACGGAGCGATTCGACGGTTTACAACTGGGTCTCTCGCGATAGCGTTCCGGCCTCGGTATTCGTGGAGGTTCTCGGAGACGTCGAAACGGTCGTCGACGTGCTTCCGCGTGAGCTATCTCTTGGTGTTCGCCGCGATACCGCGACCGTTTCGAGAGTGCTCGATATCGACGAAGCGTTCGGAACTGTACTGGGATACTACGCCGCGGAAGGATTCACGAGAGCGTCGCCTGGGAACTTCTACCAGACAACGGTCTGTATTCCGGACGAAATCGCCCGAGAACGCATCCTCGATACCGTTAGCGAAGCACTCGGCGTCGACGCGTTCGAGGAGAACGAGTGGAAGGTCACGATTTCGAGCAGACTCGTTCAGTCGCTGTTTGCGGACGTCATCGGATGCGGGTCGCGTGCCGAGGTCAAACGCGTCCCGGACTCGATACTCACCGGCCCCAAGCCGGTTCTTCGGTCCTTCCTGTCGGCGTACTTCTCCGGAGACGGAAGCGCGTCTTCGGACCGTGTGGAGATCCGCGCGCACACCGTGAGCGACGACCTCAAACGCGACCTCGTTGCCGCCCTCAAACGATTCGGCATCGCCGCGAAGACCTACTCTGAGCGCCGAACACCACAGACCGGTGCGGTGGCGGAGTTCTACGATGGAGACGAGGTCCCGACGTTCGACTCGTGGGTCCTCAAAGTCACGTCGGAGAACGCGGTTCGATTCGCCGAGGAAGTTGGCTTCCACCTCCCCCGAAAGAGCGAGGCGCTGGCGAGCGCTCTTGGTGACACGGACATCCGAAGTCAGCGTCTCTTCTCGGACGGCGGGGATACGTGGCTTGACGAAGTCGTCTCAGTCGAATATCTCGAAAGCGATATCGACCACACCTACTCGTTGACCGTCGAAGATACCAACTCGCTGGTCGCCAACGACCTCCACGTCGCGCAGTGCGACGGTGACGAGGACTGCGTCATGCTTCTCATGGACGGTCTTCTCAACTTCTCGAAAGAATATCTCCCTGACAAGCGCGGCGGGCAGATGGACGCGCCGCTCGTCATGTCCTCGCGCATCGACCCCTCGGAAATCGACGACGAGGCGCACAACATGGACATCGTGCGGCAGTACCCCCGCGAGTTCTACGAGGCGACCCTGCGGATGGAAGACCCCGACGACTGGGAGGACGACGTCACCATCGCCGAGGAGTTCCTCGGAACCGACCGCGAGTACACCGGGTTCGACCACACCCACGACACGACGAACATCGCCGCCGGCCCCGACCTCTCGGCGTACAAGACGCTCGGGTCGATGATGGACAAGATGGACGCCCAACTGTTCCTCGCGCGGAAGCTTCGGGCGGTCGACGAGACGGACGTGGCAGAGCGCGTCATCGAGTACCACTTCCTGCCGGACCTCATCGGGAACCTCCGCGCCTTCTCGCGACAGGAGACGCGGTGTCTCGACTGCGGCGAGAAGTACCGGCGGATGCCCCTTTCGGGCGACTGCCGGGAGTGTGGCGGCCGGGTGAACCTCACGGTCCACCAGGGCTCCGTGAACAAGTACATGGACACCGCGATTCAGGTGGCCGAGGAGTTCGACTGCCGCGACTACACGAAACAGCGACTCGAAGTGCTCGAAAAGAGCCTCGAATCAGTCTTCGAGAACGACAAGAACAAGCAGTCGGGTATCGCGGACTTCATGTAGTCTAGAGTCGTTTTTCCTCCAGGTTTTGCGAGTCGAGCGGAGTGAGACTCGGAAAAAGTGGAGAACGAGCAGTCGGGTATCGCGGACTTCATGTAGTCTAGAGTCGTTTTTCCTCCAGGTTTTGCGAGTCGAGCGGAGTGAGACTCGGAAAAAGTGGAGAACGAGCAGTCGGGTATCGCGGACTTCATGTAGTCTAGAGTCGTTTTTCCTCCAGGTTTTGCGAGTCGAGCGGAGTGAGACTCGGAAAAAGTGGAGAACGAGCAGTCGGGTATCGCGGACTTCATGTAGTCTAGATGTTTTTCCTCCAGGTTTTGCGAGTCGAGCGGAGTGAGACTCGGAAAAAGTGGAGAACGAGCAGTCGGGTATCGCGGACTTCATGTAGTCTAGAGTCGTTTTTCCTCCAGGTTTTGCGAGTCGAGCGGCGCAGTCACCCGGCCTTAGTCCCGCGCCGGTCCCAATCCGTGGAAGCCGTCGGCGGCGACGACGTACACCGCCCCGTCGAGCGGAACCGCCGTGCCGACGCCCTGCGATATCACGTCAGCCACCTGCACTTCTGGTGTGTGATGTATCCATAGCCGACGTTCTTCTACAGAATCGTACGCAAATAGCTGTCCGTGTTCATCGGAGACCAATATTGTTTCTCGTGCGCGCGCGTGAGGACCGCCGTGGAAGCGCGCCGCCACTTCCTTCCCGTCGTCGAGCGACAGCGTCGCGGTCTCTCCGTCGACGGCGACGTGGAGCACGTCGTCGGCGACGACCGGCGTGCCAGTCCCCGGTGACCGCCACAGCTCGGTGCCGTCGGTCGGGGCGAGTGCGAGGAGTTCGTCGTCGCGGGTGGTCAGGTACGCCGCCTCTGTCGTCGCGACCGGCGTCGTCCACTCGCTCGCCCGGGATTCGACGCGGAAGCGCCGCTCGCCGGTCGCGAGGTCGACGGCGTGGACGGCGTCGTCGGTGACGACGAACACCGCGCCATCGGCGACGGCCGGCGCGCCCTTCGCGTCGCTTCCGAGGTCGTAGTGCCAGCGCTCGGTCCCGTCGCCGAGTTCGAACGCCCGTAGGTGGGTTGGAACGCCGTCGAACCCGCCGCCAGAGACGACGGCGACGCCGTCTCCCACCGCGGGCGGGCCGTGGATGCCGTCCATCTCCGGCCCGCGCCACAGTACCTCGTCGCGGTCGGCGGCGAGGCAGAAGGCCTCGATGAACGTCGTGACGACGACCCGGTCGCCTGCGACGACGGGCGGCGAGTTTATCCCGTAGCGGACTAGGGTGGTCGCGCTCCGCTCGGCCATCGTCGAGGGGTCGCGTCGAACGAGCGCGCTCTTGTCGCGCCCGCGGCCGTGAAGGTTGTAGAGACGCTCGCCGTCGAGGACGGGCGAGCCGCCGGCGTTCAGCCGCCAGTACTCCTCGGCGACGGAGGGAACCGAGACGTCGGGATTGTAGCCGGTGTTACCCGCGTCGAACTGGTACTGCGGCCACGTCCCCGATGGCGAGAGCGCGGGGTCACCCGGCGGCGTGGCCGTCACGCGTTCGTCCGGCCCGGAGGTCGGACCGTAGGTCGTGGTTGGCTCAGCCCTGGTGGTCGTCGTCTCCGTGGCCGTCGTCGTACTCGGCGACCCGCCGTCGCGGCCGAGACAGCCGGCGGCGCCGAGAGATGCACCCCCGAGCAGTTGGAGGAACCGACGACGGCTCCGAAATCGGGACATGTTACGAGCGTGACACCGATTCGATAAGTGTCTTGTCGCGTTCTCGAATTCTATATCGCGATATTCAGTTTATTATTTATACTTGGTTCGCAGCCCTCCGAGCCTCCCGCGGTTCTTGAGGTCGAATCGGCCGTTCCTTTTTATTCGCTCGCGCGACGAATAGTCGGGTATGGCTGACGAGACACAGCCGACGGTGGGAATGACGGTGTATGCGGAGGACGGAACCGAACTCGGGAGCATCCGCGGCTTCGACGACGACGGCTTCTTCGTGACGACCCGCGACGGACTCACCGGGATGTCCGTCGAACACGAGCGCGCCGGCCACGAGTTCGGCGAGGCCGAGTTGATGTGGCGGTGCAGCGACTGCGGCGAGATGGGTGATATCGACGGACTGCCCGACGCCTGTCCGAACTGCGGCGCCGAGCGCGAGAAACTCTACTACTGGACCGAGGACTGAGAGGCCGCCCTCGATTCGACCGCCGCGCCCGCGAAACTCGCCATTTTTGTCGTCCGCTGAGTACGGGTAGCCATGCGAATTCTCGTCTTCGGCGCGGGCAGTCTGGGCACGCTCGTCGGCGGCCTCCTCGCGCCGGTCCACGACGTGACGCTCGTCGCCCGCGACCCGCACGCAGCGCGGGTGTCGACGGCCGGTCTCGACATCGTCGGTGCCGAGTCGACGCACGTCTCGCCCGCGGCAACGACGACCGAGACGGGCCACAGCGCGGACCTCGCGCTCGTCACCGTCAAATCGTTCGACACCGCGGCGGCGGCCGACGCGCTCGCCGACTGCGACGTGGGTGCGGTGCTATCGCTCCAAAACGGGCTCACCGAGGAGATGCTCGCCTCTCGTCTCGACGCGCCCGTCCTCGCGGGAACGGCGACCTACGGTGCTCGGCTCGTCGAACCGGGTCGCGTCGAGTGTACCGGGGTCGGCCGGGTCGTCCTGGGCGCACTCGACGGCGGTCCCGACCCGCTCGCCGAGCGCGTCGGCAAGGCGTTCCGGGTCGCGGGGCTCAACACGCTCGTCGCCGCAGACATGCCGAGGCGGCGCTGGGAGAAACTCGCGGTCAACGCCGGCATCAACGCGGTCACCGCGCTCTCGCGGGTCGAAAACGGCGCGCTCGCGGGGGACGACGCCCACGACCTCGCACACCGGGCCGCCCGCGAGACGGCTCGAGTCGCCCGATTGGAGCGCGTGTCGCTCCCGAATCGCGTCGCCCGCGAGGCGGTCGACCGGGTGGTCGAAAAGACCGCCGCGAACCGCTCGTCGATGCTGCAGGACGTCGAGGCCGGAAAGCGGACCGAGGTCGACGCCATCAACGGTGCGGTCGTCGATATCGCCGCCGAACACGGCTTCGAGGTGCCGACGAACCGAACGCTCGCGGCGTTGCTCCGGGCGTGGGAGCGCGGAGAAGGGATACGCTAAGAGTAGACTCGGGGTCGGTCGCTATTCGAGGTAGCCGAGGTCGCGCAGGCGGTCCTGCGTCTCGTCGTCCATCTGGTCCACTGAATCGTCCGACACGTCGGTGTCGAGCGCGTCGGTCCACGCGCCGCCGATGGCGTCTTCGAACGCCGCGAGGGCGGCCTCCGTCTCGGCGACCGCCTCGTCGTCCGAATCGACGACGTTCTCGGTCTCTTCGGGGTCGACGTCGATTCGGTAGGCCTCGTCGGGGACGCGGTCGATTCGGACGTACTTGGCGTCGGCCCGCCGCGCCGCCCGCATCCGCGAGTAGAACCGCGAGTCCTCGGGGAGTTCGATGCCGGCGCTCGCGGCCTTCTCCTCTAACTGCTTGAGTTCGACCACGGGACGGGAGTACTCGACGAACGCGTACTCGCCGTCTCGGCGCTGGCCGGGGTCGTCGTTCGCCGCCCGCGCGAACTCCCGGTAGTCGGCCGACAGGAGCGAGCGCGTGCGGTCGAGACCGACCGCGTCGTCGCCGGGGCTCGCGGGTTCGCCGCCCTCGACGCCGAGCGAGTCGAGGACCGTGTGATAGAGGTCGACCAGTTCGACCTGGTCGTCGCGTCGCCCCGCGCCGAGGTCGGGGTGTTTGACCATGAGCGGGACGTTGATGAGCGGGTCGTACAGGCAGAACTCGTGGCCGTAGAGGCCGTGTTCGCCGTGGAGTTCGCCGTGGTCGGCGCAGACGACGACCATGGTGTCGTCCCAGCGGCCGGTCTCTTTCAGGTGGTCGAACAGCCGGGTGAGTTGGTCGTCGATGTGGGCGATTTCGGCGTCGTAGAGCCCGCGGATGTCCTCCCACTCGTCGTCGTCGATCTCGTAGGCTCCGGCGTTGTACTCCTTGGAGTTCTGGCAGACGTCGGTCGAATCGACGCCGGGCGCGAAGCGCTCTTTGTACTCCTCGGGCGGGTGGTACGGCAGGTGCGCGTCCATGAGGTTGACGAACGCGAAGAACTCCTCGGAGTCGTCGATGAAGTCGATGGTCTGGTCGATGACGGCGGGCGTCTTCGAGTCCGCGCCCTCGCCGCCGGCGAGGTACTCGTGGGCGGTGTTGCCGAGGCTGACGAGCTTATCGGCGAGCGTCCGGAGCGCGTCGCTGTCGTTCATCGTCTTCCACGCCTTCGCCAGCGGGCCCGACAGGAACTCGCCGGGCATGACCTCGAAGAAGTTGTCCTGGTCGGCGAAGCCGTCGGTCAGATGCGTGTACGGCGTTATCCACGCGTTCGAGGAGTAACAGGCGGTGTCGTAGCCGGCCGCCGAGAGCGTCTCGGCGAGGGTCGTCGCGCCTTCGAGGTAGGGGTTCTCCTGGTCGGCCCCGTGTTGGCTCGGGTACATCCCGGTGAAAAGCGAGGCGTGGACCGGGAGCGTCCACGGCGCGGGCGCGACGGCCTGCTCGAAGACGGTCGCCTCGTCGGCGAATCGGTCGAGCCCCGGCGTCGTCGGGCGGTCGTAGCCGTACGGCGTGAGGTGGTCCTTCCGGACCGTGTCCATGACGACGAAGAGGACGTTCTCGGGCGACTCGGCAGTCATACCCGAGGGTGGGGAGTAGTCGCCGATAAAACTCCTGTTCTCGGCCGACGACGGGACGAAAACGTCCGAAACGCCGACTTAGAACGGGGCCTGCGGGCCCTGGTCGTCTTCGATGTCGGTCGTGTCGTCGCTGGTGTCGCCGGGGAACGACGGGCTACCGCCGCGGCTGTCGCCGTCCATACCGCCGTCGTCGCCCATGCCGGTGTCGGCGTGGACTTCGTTGATCTCGGGAATCTCCTTGACCATGCGGGTCTTGATGGCCTGGATAGTCATCGGGGAGATACCGCACCCGGAGCAAGCGCCACCGAGGAGAACGGTGACCTCGCCGGTCTCGCGGTCGAGGTCGCGGATGGCCGCGCTGCCGCCGTGCATCTGGATCTGCGGGAAGTTCCGACGGAGGAAGTTCACGACACGCTCTTTGAGGTCGTCCTCGCCGTCCTGCGTCTCCGTGCTCATGCACGCGGCTTCGAGGTGAACGTGCTTAGGCCTTTGGTTCGGGGTTACGCCTCGACGCCGAACACCCGCCGAAGCTCGCCTTCGATCTCGTCGACGTAGCGGTCGAGGACGGCGTCGAGCTCGCCGTCGTCGATTTCGACCGCCGTCAATCGCTCGGCGGGGTTCTCGGGGAGCCGCACGGAGAAGTCGCCGTCCTCGTAGAACGGCTCGGACTCGTTGAGAATCTGCTGGTCGACCCCGTGGATGAGCGACGAGTCGAACTCGTCGTTCATCGTCTCGAAGGCGTTCTTGTACGCGCGCTGGAGTTCGGGGAAGTAGTTGGCGTACTTGTCCTCGAACTTCTCGGGGTCGAAGTCGGTCATACCCGGAGCTTTCGCGCTCCCGGCAAAAAATCGGACGGTTGTTGGCTGGTGTTTCAGATTCTGTATAGCAGAGTGTGATTTATTACGGGTCGTCTCCCGAACAGCGATTCCGCTCTCAGTGCGTCTCAAATGCGAAAAATCGAGCGACGCGAGGCGTCACTCGATGAGCGGGCTGTCCACGCGCGCGGCGGAGAGTTCGCTCGCCGCGAAGATGGACACGATCTCGGTTATCAGTTCGTCGTACGACTCGTCGTCCTCGCGCAGCGCGTCGAGTCGCTCGACGGTTCGACGGTCCAGTTCGACCGTCTCTGTCTGTACCTCCGGTTCGTAGCCGACCGGGTAGTCGTATTCGGCCTCGTTCGAGTTGGCAGTCGCCATCGTTCACCCCACTCCGGCATGCGTGCCGGTGCCATGTCATACACAACCATCCGATATGAGGATTTCGCGGATTTTCGCGGATTTCGCGCCCAAAACCGAACGCGAATCTGGTTTGGCGTCGGTTCGTCACTCCTCCGATTCCGAAATATAAATCATATTCTGCTATATTGAATAGTGTTCGAGAGCGAATCAGGGAGTCATAGCCAGTGTATTGAGTTGTTTAAGGACAAACGATTTTATACTCGAACGATTGTCGAACACTGTCTACATGACCGAATATACACTCAAACACGAGTCAAAAATCTCTAATCGTGGTCAATCTAGCAATTCCCAATCGTTGTGCCGCCCGATTCGCCGCGGTTGCGGGCCGCACGAGCCAGACCGGTCGCGCTCCCACGAGGTGTCCGCGCCCCCGTGACGTACGACCGCCGCATTCTCATCGACGCGCTGGCGCACAGGCCGTTGCTCCGGCGGATGGTCCGGCCGCTCGTCGCAGTCGCGGCGTTCGTCGTCGCCGGCGTCGGCGGGTTCAGCGCCCTCGCCGGCGCGTCCCTCGTCGACGCGGCGTTCTGGCTTTTCGACCCGACCAGCATCGAACTCCACTACCAGACGCACGAGGGGCCGGCGACGCTCGTCAAGGCGTACGCCATCGTGATTCTCACCGGCCTCATCGGTACCGGGCTGTGGGCCGGCGAGACGTTCGTCTCCGCGGCCTTCGGCGGGCAGATACGCGAGGAACTCGACCAGATGAAACTCCAACGAGAGATAGCGGAACTCGAATCGCACGTGGTCGTCTGCGGCTACGGAACCTTCGGGAAGACGGTGGCGGCGCGGCTCCGCGAGATGGGCCGCGACGTGGTCGTCGTCGAGAGCAAGGAGGCGCAGTACCAGCGCGCGCTCGACGCGGACCTGCTCGCGGTCGACGGCGACGCCCGTCGCGAGGACAGGCTCATCGACGCGGGCGTCGAACGCGCCGCGACGGTCGTCGGCGCGATAGACGACTCCAAGGAGAACATCCAAATCGCTATCGCGGCGAGCCGGTTGTCTCCCGACGCCAAACTCGTCGTCCGCGCGGGCGACCAGATGGACGAGGCGCTCGCGCGCCGCGCCGGTGCCGACGAAGTCGTCGTCCCGGAAATCGTGAGCGGCGAGCAGGTCTGTTCGGACCTCTGAGCCGCCGCGCCGACTCCGCCTCCCCGCCTGCTATTTGTTCACAGCGCACGCAGCTATCGTATGTCGACCGACGAGCCCCGCTACGACGACGAGGGCGTCCTGAAGAAGAAAGACTACAAACGCGAGTTGAATCGGCTACAGGAGGAACTGGTGAAACTCCAGTACTGGATAAAGGAACACGACCTCAGGGTTTGTGTCGTCTTCGAGGGGCGAGACGCCGCGGGGAAAGGCGGCGTCATCAAGCGCATCACCCGCCGGCTCAACCCTCGTGTCGCGCGGGTCGTCGCGCTCGGCAAACCCACGGAGCGCGAACGGGGGCAGTGGTACTTCCAGCGGTACGTCGAACAGCTCCCGACCGAGGGCGAGATGGTGCTTTTCGACCGGAGTTGGTACAACCGCGCGGGGGTCGAGCGGGTGATGGGCTTCTGTACCGACGAGGAGTACGAGGAGTTCCTGCGGACCTGCCCCGAGTTCGAGCGGATGCTCGTCCGCTCGGGCATCGTCCTCGTCAAGTACTGGTTCTCCATCAGCGACGAGGAGCAGGAACGGCGCTTCCAGCGGCGAAACGAGGACCCGAAGCGCCGCTGGAAGCTCAGTCCGATGGACCTCGAGGCGCGCTCGCGGTGGGCCGACTACTCGGAGGCCAAAGACCGGATGTTCGAACACACCGATACCGACGACGCTCCGTGGCACGTCGTCAACGCGGACGTGAAGCGCCACGCGCGACTCAACTGCATCTCGCATCTGCTGGAGCAAATCGACTACGAGGACCTGACGCCCGACCCCATCGAACTCCCGTCCCGACAGGACGACACCGGACACGAGCGCCCGCCAATCGACAGTCAAAACTGGGTTCCGGCGAGGTTCGGTGAGAATCCGGTTGACGACTGAGCGCCGCCCTCGTCGCCGGCGGAGTGGCGTTTCAGTCGTCGCCGCCGTCGCCGTCGTCGGCGTCTCCCAACTGCTCGCCGACGATGCGGTCGGCCTCGGCGATGAACGCCTCGACTTCGCCCTTCGGAATCGTCGCGCCCGCGGCCACGTCGTGGCCGCCGCCGTCGCCGCCGACCGACCGCGACGCCTCGCGCATGACCGCCGAGAGGTCCAAGCCGTCTCGGACCATCACGTACGACCCGCGCGAGGAGACTTTCACCTCGCCCTCCTCGGTGTCGGCGAACGCGAGGACCGGAATCCCGTTCCGGGTCGCGTTGGTGCCGACGGCCATTCCGGCGACGATGCCGACGATGGTCTCGCGTATCTCGTCGCCCGCGTCGAGCCACTGGAGGTTGTCCTCGACGCGGACGCCGTGTTCTTTCACCCACTGGAGGCCGTTCGAGAGGTTCTTGCGGTGGTTCCGAAGGAGCCTGCGCGCCCGGTCGAGCGCCGCGTCGCGTTCGCCGAGACAGACCGCGAGGCCCACGTCGGCGCGGTCGTAGCGCGCGGTCGCGTTCAGGAGCGTCGAGAACTCGCTCACGTCGCGGAGTTCGGTTCCCTCCTGCTCCCGAGAGAGCACGTAGGTCGTCCCCACGAGGTCGTCGATGCGGGAGGCGGGCACGCCGCTGGCGATGGCGCGGCGAATCAGGGCGCTGGCGAGCGTCTGGCGCTCGTCGCCGGTGAGGTCGACCCACCGCTTCCACTCCCCGTCGTCGTCGCGGCAGGGAACGTCGAGTTCGGTCAGGAACTCGATGGCTCCGGCCTCGTTGTTCGAGATGCCGGGGATGCGAACGTCGGTCGCGTACTGGAGCAGTTTCGGGAGCGCGCGGGTCTGGCGGCCGTAGATGCGGAGGTCGGTCCCCTCCTCGACGACGCCGGCCTCGACGCCCTCGTCGACGATGCCCGCGTTGGCCCCGCGGAGTTCGCCGTTCGTGTCCTGCATGTCGCCGACCGCGCCGACGACGGCGAGGGCGGCGAGGTCGCGGTTGTCTCGACCGTCGGGTTCGAGCGCCCGCGCGAGGACGTAGCTCGCGCCCGCGCCGGAGAGTTCGCTCGCGCCGTTGAGGCCGAACCGAAGCGGGTTGAGGTGGTGTTCGGTCTCGACGCCCTCGGCGGGCTGGTGGTGGTCGGCGATGACGGGGTGGAAGTCGCCCGCCGCCTCGTACTCCGCGACGATATCGAGTTGGCCGCTGCCGAAGTCCGTGAACAGCACGGTGTCGTAGTCGGTCGCCGCGATGTCGGCGACGGCGGCCTCGTCGAGTTGGCGGCAGAACACCGTCTCGAAGGGGATTTCGGCGCGTTCGAGCGCGGTCGAGGCGATGCCGGCGCTCGTCAACCCGTCGGCGTCGATGTGCGAGGCGAGGAGCACCCGGTCGGCGTCGCGGAGGCGGTCCGCGCAGGCCGCCGCGTGCTCGGCGAGTTCGGGGACGGGTCCGTCCATTGGTGTGGTACTCACGCCCTCTCCGGCATAAACGCTGGCAGTTCGGGCGCGGAACCCCTTCGTTTCCACTCCAGTTCGACGGCGAACATGTGTCGTGGTTGCCGCGGTTCGGTATAAGAAGGCTCGCCCGCGGAGCGCGGGACCGGTCGACCGCGACGCCGGTCAGATTCGCCGTCTGACGACGAACAGGAGGACGGTCGCGAGCACCGTCGAACCGGCGACGAGCGCCCAGCCGGCCCCGTAGCCCGTCGACTCCACGACGAAGCCGAAAAGCGGCGGGGCGACGAGGCCGCCGACGTTGAGTGCGGTCTGGCCGCCGGCGGTCGCCGCGCCGATGTCGCCGTCGTCGACGACGCCGCTCAGACAGGAGTAGAAGACGCCGGTCGAGCCGTGGATGGTGAGGCCGAGCGCGACGAAGACGGCGATGGTGAGCGCGAACGAGCCGCCGGTTCCGACGAGGAGCGAAAAGAGCGCGACCGCGCCGGCCAGTTGGACGAGCGCGACGGTGGCCGCGCCGCGGGCCCCACCGAGCCGGTCCGCGAGGCTCCCCGCGCCGATGCGGCCGACGCTTCCGGTCACCTGCGTCGCCGCGAGGACGCCCCCCGCGAGGGCGGGGCCGGTCCCGACCACGTCCTGCACGTACAGGACGGTGTAGCCGAGCATCGAGAAGATGGACGCGCCGATGAACAGTCCGGCGGCGACGAGCGCGACGTAGGCGCGGTTGTCGCCGAGGCCGGCGAGCCGGGGTCGTTCGAGCCGGCCGGTTCCCGGGTTCCCGCGGTAGCGCGTCGCGAAGACGAGCGCGTAGCCGGCGGCGAAGACGCCGATTGCCCAGAACCCCACCTGCCACGCCGCGACGACGGCGACGCCGGTGACGACGAGCGACGACGCCCCGCTACCGAGGGTGACGCCGACCTGTTTCAGCCCCATGGCGAGGTTCTTGCTCCCGGCGGGCGCGGCCGCGACGATGCCGCGGTTCGACGCCGGCATCGCGGTCGAGTACGCCGCCCCGAGGAGCGCCACCGTCACCAACAACAGGAGGTACGACGGCGGCGCGAACGTGACGCCGACGAGCGCGACCGCGAGCGCCAACAGCCCGACGACCATGACGGGCTTTTCGCCGTAGCCGTCGACGGCCGCACCGCTGGGGAACAGAAACACCGTGTAGCCGAGCAGGCCGGCGGTCAGAAAGAGACCGACCAGCGACTCGGAGACCGAAAACGCGTCGCGGACGAATCCGGTCGCCGCGAAGATGGCGTAGTAACAGAGGCTCGCGGCGGTCTGCCAGCCGGCGACCGAGCCGACGGCGCGCCACGAGCCGTCTCTCGTCTCGGCTTCCGTCACGCCGCTCCCTCGCTTCCCGTCACGTCACTCGTGGTACGTCGGCGCGGCCGTCTCGACCGCGGCCACCGCGAGCGCCTCGAACGTCGCCTCGTCGGGGACGACGGTCACGTCGATGCCGTGGGACGCCGCGGTGTCGCGGGTCGGCGGCCCGATTGCGCCGACCACGGCGTCGTTCAGGCCGGCGATGGCCTCCTCTCGGATACCCCGCTCCGCGGCGGCGTCGAGGAAGTGTTCGACCGTGAGCGACGAGGTGAAGAGGGCGGCTTCGAGGTCGCCGGCGGCGGCCAGTTCGGCCGATTTTCCGGCTCCCTCGGGGCGGACGAGTCGGTAGAGCACCGTCTCGTGGACGTCCGCGCCCGCGTCGCGCAGGCCGTCGGTGAGGACGGGACTGCCGTGGTCGCTCCGGGCGACTTCGACCGTCGCGCCGTCCACGTCGGGGGCGAGGTGTTCGACCAGTCCGGCCGAGGTGTACTCGTCGGGGACGCGGTCGACCGTCCAACCTGCGTCGCGGGCGGCGTCGGCGGTCGCGGGGCCGATGCAGCACAGCACCGCGTCGCCGGGTTCCCAGCCGTCGGCGGCGAGGAGTTCGACGCCGGTCTTGCTCGTCAGGACGACGAACTCGCCGGCCTCGGGCGTCGCGCCCGTCGGCTCGATTGCGAGCATCGGGTCGGGGACCGGGGTCGCGCCGAGCGAGTCGAGGAGTTCGACGGCGCGCTCGATGCGGTCGTCGTCGGGGCGGAAGACGGCCGCGCGGACCTGCTGGCTCATTCGTCTCCTCCCGAACCTCCCGCGGTCGCGTCAGTCTCGGCGATGGCGTCCGCGCCGCCGCCCTGCAGGAACTGCTTCACGCGGTCGCGGGTCGCGGCGACCTCGCCGATGACGGTAATCGCGGGCGGTTCGATGTCGGCCTCGTCGCGCACGTCGACGACGGTGTCGAGCGTGCCGGTGGCGACGCGCATGTCGGGCCACGTGGCCCGCTCGATGAGGGCGACGGGCGTGTCGCCGTCCATCCCCGCCTCGCGGAGTTCGGCGGTGTACAGCGGGAGTTTGCCGACGCCCATGAGCACGACGAGCGTCCCGCCGGTCGCGGCGAGCGCGTCCCAGTCGACCGCGGACTCGTCTTTCGTCGGGTCCTCGTGGCCGGTGACGAACGACACCGACGAGACGTGGTCGCGGTGCGTGACGGGGATGCCCGCCGCGCCGGCCCCGGCGACCGCCGAGGTGATGCCCGGCACGACTTCGAAGGGAACCCCGTTGTCGGCGAGGTGTTCCATCTCCTCGCCGCCGCGGCCGAAGACGAACGGGTCGCCGCCCTTCAGGCGCACCACGTCCTTTCCCTCGCGGGCGAGTTCGACGAGTCGGTTGTTCGTGTACTCCTGTGGAGTCCACTCGCCGCCGGCGCGCTTGCCCACGTCCTCGCGCTTCTCGGCCGGAATCATCCCGAGAATTTCCGGTCCGGGGAGCTTGTCGTGGAGGACCACGTCTGCCTCGTCGATGAGGCGGGCGGCCTTCATCGTCAGCAGTTCCGGGTCGCCCGGGCCGCTGCCGACGAGGTGGACCGTGCCGACGCCGTCGCCGTCGGTCGCGTCGCCGTTCGACTGCGCTCCGGCCGACCGTTCCTCCGCCGTCCCGGGTTCCGCGTCGTCGGCCGTCATCTCACTCCTCGGCCTCCTCGCGGGCGGCGTCGACTAACTGGCCGGCACCGCGGTCGCGCAGGGCCGCCGCGAACTCGCGGGCGGCGTTAGCGTGGTTGCCGACGGGGAGGTCCCGGGAGGTCTTGATGGACTCCGAGCCGTCGGTCGCGAGCACCTGCACGTCGACGTGGACGTGCTCGCCCTGCAGGAGGGCGTGGACCCCGACCGGGGCGATACAGCCGCCGCCGAGTTCGGCGAGGATGGTCCGCTCGACGGTCGTCTCGACGCGGGTCCGCGGGTGGTCGAGCTTGTCGTGGATGAGGTCGATGACCTCCGAGTCCGCGGCGGTCACGGCGATGGCTCCCTGTCCGGGCGCGGGGACGAACGTCGTCCGCGGCAGGCGCTCGTAGTTCACCTTCTCCGAGAGCCCGCTGCGCTTGAGTCCCGCTTCCGCGAGGACGATGGCGTCGTACTCGGTTTCGACCTTCCGACCGAGCGCCTGCCGTTCGAGCTCGGTGAGCCCCTCGAACCACTCGTCTGCGGTCTCGTCGAACGCCTCCTCGTGGTCGGTCTTGCCCTTCTTGGCCTGTCGCTCTTCGTCGTTTTCGACGCGGGCCTCGTGTTCGCGCTGGAGGTGCGTCGCCAGCAGTTTCTCGATGCGGGTGTCGACGTTGCCCCGGAGCGGTTCGACTTCGAGGTCGTCGCGGTAGTTCAGCAGTTGGGCCTGCCGGCGGAGCGACGACGTGCCGACGACGGCTCCCTCCGGGAGGTCGTCGATGTCGTGGCCCTCGGCCGTGACGAGCACGTCGCCGGCGGGCGCGCGCTCGGGAACGCCCGCGACGACGAGGTCGGCGGGCTTCTCGGTCGGCATGTCCTTCATCGAGTGGACCGCGGCGTCGACCTCGCCGTCGAGGACGCGCTCGTCGAGCGCGCGGACGAACGCGCCGGTCTTGCCCAGTCGGTGGATGAGTTCGTCCTGAATCCGGTCGCCCGTGGTCTCGACTTCGACGAGTTCGACGTCGAGTCGGCGGCCCGCGAGCGCCCCCTGCACGCCCGCGGCCTGCGCGCGAGCGAGCGCCGACCCTCGCGTCGCCAAGCGAAGTGTTGTAGTCATACGCGTCAGTCCGGTCCCCGCGTTGAAAAGCCCACCAGTTCGCTCCCGCGCGCCGGGTCGAATCCGAACGGAAGACCGATACAGTCCCCGCGCGACGACCCGGACGATGCCCGCCCTCGATTCGGCCGTCCGGCAGGTCGGCGACTTCGTCGTCGTCGCGCTCCTCCTGTTCGGCCTGACCTCGGTCGTCGCGCCCCTCGACCTGCTCCTCTCGGCGCTCGGCGTCGAAGCTCCGCGGTTCGCCGGCCTCGCCGCGGCCGCGCTCGTCGCACTCGCGCTCCTCCTCGCGCGCCCGCTCCGCCTCCGCCTCGTCGCCCGCGTCTGGGGTATCGGCCTCGTCGTGACCGCGCTCTGGATTCCGCTGTTGGTCCTCCTCGAACTCCAGGGGAACCCGGTCGGCATCCTCGTCTCGTGGGCGGTCTGTCTCGGCGTCGGCGTCGCCCTGACCTACCCGCCGCTGTGGCGGGCGGCCGAGGCGCGACTGCGGGCCGAGTGAGTCGCGCTCGCGCCGGGTCGCAGTCGCGGCGAGCGGCCCTCGTTCGCGCGGCCGACTCGCGTTCGTGTCGAAGTGCCGAACAGTTATCCGCCTTCGCGGCGACGCCTCCGACGTGAACAGGCCCCTCCGTCTCGCGCTCACCTTCGGCGTCGCGTTCGTCGTCGCGCTCCCGCTCGGATTCATCTTCGCGCCGGACCCGACGGGGGTCGTCCCGCTTTTCCTCACCGTCGGACTGGCCGCCGTCTTCGGACTCCCGGCGTACCTCGGGCTCTCTCGGGCGATAGCGTCGTAAAAAATTCGTCGAGGTCGCAGGGCGGGACGCGCCTACAGCGCTCGCTTGTACGCTTCCAGCGTCTCCTCGATGTCCTCGTCGGTGTGGGCGTAGGAGACGAACTGCGATTCGAACTGGTTCGCCGTGAGGAACACGCCCTGGTCTTTCATCTCCTGCCAGAAGACGCGCTCCCAGCGGTCGGTCTCCGCCCTCGACACGTCCGCGCCGGTCTTCGGGCAGGCGTCGTAGTTGGGACACGACTCGACCTGCGCACAGCCGTCGGCGCAGGCGTCGGCGCGCTCGGCCGTCCCGTGGCGCGTGAACACCGTCTTGAACATCGAGTCCGTGCCGACGACGGTGTACTCGGGTGCCTGGTCTTCGAGGATGTCCGTGATGCCCGACCGAAGCTTCTCGCCGAGGCGGTCGACGTGTCCGTACACGTCGTTTTCGGCGGCGTACTTCAGGTACTCGTGGCCCGCGGCCATCGTGACCGGGTGGCCCGAGAAGGTGCCCGACTGGAACACGTCGCCGCCGGGGGTGAACTGCTCGACGAGCTCGGCCTTCCCGCCGACCGCGCCGACGGGGAAGCCGCCGCCGATAATCTTCCCGAACGTCGTGAGGTCGGGCGTGACGCCGAACTTGCCCTGCGCGCACTGGAGGCCGCCGACGCGGAAGCCGGTGATGACCTCGTCGAAGATGAGGAGCGCGCCGTGTTCTTCGGTCACGTCGCGGAGGGCTTCGAGGTAGCCGTCAACCGGGTGGACGATGCCCGTGTTCGCCAGAATCGGTTCTGTCAGCACCGCCGCGATGTCCTCGCCGTGTTCCTCGAACACCTCGCGGACCGTCTCCTCGTCGTTGAACGGGACGGGGATGGTGTGCTCGGCGAACGAGGAGGGGATGCCGGGGGTCGAGGGCTTCGCGTTCCCGGGGCCGCCCTCGACGAGCGTGGACTCCTGTGCGCCGTGGTAGCCGCCCTGCATGACGACGATTTTGTCGCGGCCGGTGACGCCGCGGGCGAGGCGGACCGCCGAGACGGTCGCCTCCGTGCCGGAGTTGACGAACCGCAGCATCTCGACGGAGGGGACGTGTCGCGCGACGAACTCGGCGTGTTCGACCTCGATTTCGGTCGGCGCGCCGTACATCGGCCCGGCCGCGGCGTGCTTCTGGACCGCCGACTGGACGGGTTCGGGGGCGTCGTGGCCGTAGAGGAGCGGCCCGTAGCCAAGCACGTAGTCGACGTAGCGGTTCCCGTCGGCGTCGATGACGTGCGCGCCGTCGCCGCGCTCGACGAAGAACGGGTACGGTTGCGTCGCCCGGACCGAGGAGTTCACGCCGCCCGCGAGCACGGACAGCGCGCGGTCGTACAGCGCCCTTGACTCGTCGTGGTTCATGCGCGCCGGTTCGACCGCTCGCGGGAAAGACCTTACTGGGTCGGCCGCACCTGCCACCGACGAACCAGTAGACGACACGGCCGGCATGAACTGTCCGGCGTCGGGACTGCGGCGACCTACCGAGACCTACCGCGCCGTCCCGTCGGCGGCGGCGTCAGCGCCGTCGGCGTCGCCGGCGTCCTCGACCGACCCGGCCAAGAGGAGTCCGACCGCGTCGTTGAGCGCGTGGATGCAGGCGAGCGCGACCACGTCGCGCACGAGGAGGTACATAATCGTCGTCAGGAGCGCGGGGACGGCGATTCTGGCGACCGCGCCGCGCTCCCAGCCGACGGCGTGGCTCGCGGTGAACGCGGCGAACGAGACGCCGCCCGCGAGAAGCGGGCTCCCGGTGAGTTCGAGGAGTCGCTCGACGGCGTAGCCGTGGAACAGCACCTGCTCCGTGACGCCGGCGGTCCCGGCCACGAAGAGTCGGTGTCTGACCGACAGCGAGGCCAGTCCGGTCATCCCCTCGTCGAGGCCGCCCACGCCGAGTCGGTCGAAGACGGGCGTCGTCACCGCGTTCGCGGCGAACAGGAGGAAGACGCCGCCGCCGACCACCGCGACGAACGCGAGGGGGTCCAGCGAGCGGCCGGTCATCGAGGACAGCGGTCGCCCCTCGACGACGAGGACGTAGCCGCACAGGAGGGCGAAGACGGCCCACTTGTTCGCGTCGCTGACGAGGAGGTCGGCGCGGAGGTCGTCGGGTTCGGAGAGGTACCGGTCGGAGAGCAGTCCGGCGACTGCCATTCCGAACAGCGCGACGGCGAGTCCGCCGAGGTCCGCGACAGTCACCACGTGGAGCCACCGCTCATCGTCACGACGCTCGGTGCGGAGCGGAAAAACGGTTTCGCGTGGGTTCGGCTCTCGCCCCGCGAGGGGCCACCGGTACGTTCGACCGAACCGATATAACCCCGTCGCCGGTCGGAGCGACGGGCGAGGGGACGGTACGAGAACCGCCGACAGAGAACGAGCGGCTCAGACCGCGTCGCGTCCGGTCTTGCCGGTGCGGACTTGGACGGCGCTCTCGACGGGGAAGGTGAACACCTTTCCGTCGCCTTTCTCGCCCGTGTGGGCGGCGTCGGCGATGGCGTCGACCACGTCGTCGGCCGGGATGTCGGCGACGACGCACTCGACTTTGACCTTCTGGTGGAGGTCGACGGTGTACTCCTCGCCGCGCCACTGGCTCTTTTTCGCGGGCTGAGAGCCGCGGCCGGAGACGTTGGTGACGGTCAGCGACGGCGCGCCGATTTCGGCGAGCGCGGTCTTCACGTCGGAGAGCTTGTCGGGGCGGATGACGGCCATGACGAGCTTGATGTCGCCGTCGTTCGGAAGGTCGGAATCACTCATGACTCAGTCCTCCCGGCCCGTCGTCATGAATCCATCCCCGCTCGGGACGCCGGAGCCGTCGGTGCGGATGCCGGTGTCGGCGTCGGGCGACCCGAACTCGGGGTAGGTGTCGACGCCGTGTTCGGCCGTGTCGAGTCCCTCGCGCTCGTGGTCCGAGGAGACGCGGACCTGTCCGACGGCGCGGAAGCCGCCGAAGACGAGCGCGGTCGCAGCGAACGTCCAGACGGCGATGACGCCGACGCCGACGACCTGCGGGACGGCGAGCGAGACGAAGGACGCGCCGTCGTGCCACAGCGGGACGGCGAATACGGGGTAGAGGAGCGCACCGAGGATGCCCGCGGAACCGTGAACGGGGAAGACCGCGCACACGTCGTCGATGCGGAGGCGCTTTTCGACGAACTCGAAGACGACCGGGAGCTGTGCGCCGGCGAGGAGGCCGACGACAAGCGCGCCCGGCCAGACGATGTCGTCCGCGATGGCGGTGACGCCGACGAGTCCGGCGAGGAGGCCGTTTGCGACGTAGAGCGTGTCGACCTTACCGGTCTTGTACATGGCGACGCCGCCAGCGCCGATTGCGCCGGCGGCCATGCCGAGGGTCGTCACGAGGGCGACGCGGCCAACGAAGGCGAACGAGCCGAGCGTGACCGCGCCGTCGGCGTACGCGAGGGGCGCGGCGGCGGTGCCGACGTTGAAGCCGTACCAGCCGAACGCGAGGATGAGCGTGCCGAGGACGGCGAACGTGATGGAGTGTCCGGGGATGACGTTCGCCGTGCCGTCGGGCTTGAAGCGGTTCATGCGCGGGCCGATAATCCACGCCGCGGTGAGGCCGGCGATGCCGCCCATGCCGTGGACGATCATGCCGCCCGCGAAGTCGTGGAAGCCGAGGGCGTCGAGGAAGCCGCCGCCCCAGGTGAAGCCGACGACGACGGGGTAGATGACGCCCGCGATGAGGATGGTGTACGTGAGGTACGCCCGGAGCCGGGCGCGGCCCGCCACGGCACCGGAGACGATGGTGGCGGCGGTCATGGCGAAGACGGCTCCGAACAGCCAGTCGACCCACGCCGTCGTCGCCGAGGCGTCGGGCGCGTAGAGGCTCATGAACGCGCCGGTGATGTCCAGCGCGGAGCCGCTGGTGAGGGCGGCGACGATGGACGACACCGCCGCGCCGAGCAGGAAGAACACGATGACGCCGATACTCCACGTCAGCAGGTTCTTGGTCAGTTGGTTGGCGACGTTCTTCGCGCGGACCTGCCCGGCTTCGAGCATGGCGAAGCCGGCGTGCATGAAGAAGATGAGGAACGTGACCGTGAGGACCCACACGAGGTTCACGCCCTCGACGACCGAAGCGAGGTCGGCCTGCAGGGGTGTCAACATACGATGCCTCCGGCGAACAGTTCGAGCTGTGAAGTTGGACAGTCGTTCATATTGGTGCTCGATTCGCGACCGAATGTCTCGCGAACCATGAGAGATGCTATCTACAGACGTTCATATAACGGTTCGCGTTGACAAATGCCCACAAAAAGGCGTTCTGAGAGACGTATGTCCGATATAGGATGATGTATGTGTTGTATAAGGACGTAAGGCTAGCACTCAGTAAACAAATGTTGCCACGTAACCCTACGAACGTAGTGTAGGATTAGTAATAGGAATAGTTCGGGGCGTTCATCGAACCCCAGTCGGGTGCGCACTCACGCGGGCCGCGGCGGGAGTGGCAAACAGAGACGTCGAGCCGGTTTCGGTCGCAGGTGCGCGCTCAGACTGCCGGGTTGCCCTCCTTGCCGGTGCGGACTTGGACGGCGCTCTCGACGGGGAGGACGAACACCTTTCCGTCGCCTTTCTCGCCCGTGTGGGCGGACTCAGCGATGGCCTCGACCACGTCGTCGACGGGAATATCGGCGACGACGCACTCGACTTTGACCTTCTGGTGGAGGTCGACGGTGTACTCCTCGCCGCGCCACTGGCCCTTCTTCGCGGGCTGAGAGCCGCGGCCGGAGACGTTGGTGACGGTCAGCGACGGCGCGCCCGCCTCGGCGAGCGCGGTCTTCACGTCGGAGAGCTTGTCGGGGCGGATGATGGCCATCACCATCTTGATTCCCTGTTCTTCGTCGCTCATTGGCTGTCACCTCCGTTGGCTTCGACAGCTTCGTCTTCCTCGACGCCGCCGTCGGTGCGCACGTTGCTGCCGCCGTCGGTCGCCGTGGGCGAGCCGAGCGCGCCGTCGGGACCGGCGTCGCCGACGAATTCGGGGTAGACCGAGACGCCGTGTTCGCCGACGTCGAGGCCTTCGACTTCCTCTTCTTCCGAGACGCGGAGGCCGAAGGCGGCGTCCGCGATGGCGAAGACGACCGCCGAGGCGAGGATGGTCCACGCGGCGATGACGACCACGCCGATGACCTGCATCACGAGCTGCGTGCCGGAGAAGCCGCTCACCGCGAAGACGGGAATGAGTGCCGTGCCGACCGCGCCCGCGACGCCGTGGACGGCGAAGACGCCACACACGTCGTCGATTTTGAGCGAGTCGACGGTCCAGCGGTACGCCGGCAGGACGATTGCGCCGCCGAGCGCGCCGAGGATGAGGCCGCCCCACCACGTGACGTGGGGGACGGCGCCGGTGACTGCGACGAGACCGGCGAGCAGGCCGTTGGCCATCCAGAGGGGGTCGGGCTTGCCCTGGTAGCTCGTCGAGACGATCATCGCGGCGACCGCGCCGGCGCCCATGCCGAGGGTCGTCACGAGGGCGACGCGACCGAGCGCGGCACCCATGAACTCCAGACCGCCGCTTTCGGTGGTCGCGAGGACCGTCGCCTGCGTGCCGACGTTGAAGCCGTACCAGCCGAACGCGAGGATGAGCGTGCCGAGGACGGCGAGCAGCATCGAGTGGCCCGGGATGGGCTGGCTGTCGCCGTTGGCGTCGAAGCGGCCCTTACGCGGGCCGACCATCTTCGCGCCGACGAGGCCGGCGATGCCGCCGCACATGTGGACGACGGTCGCACCGGCGAAGTCGAGGTAGCCGACGCCGAGGGCGGCACCGATGTAACCGCTCCCCGAGAGGAGGCCACCGGACCACGTCATGCCCTGCACGACGGGGTAGATGAACCCGGTGATGGTGGCCGCGAAGACGATGTACGCGCGGAAGTCCATGCGTTCTGCGACCGCGCCGGAGACGATGGTGGCGGCGGTCATGGCGAAGACGGCCCCGAAGAGCCAGTCAATCCACGCGCCGGAGTCGCCGATGTACGAGAACGCGGCGGCGACGTCGAAGCCGCCGGGCGACGTGAGGCCGCCGACGATTGTCGCGACCCCCGCGCCGACGAGGAAGTAGACGAGCACGCCGAGCGCCCAGTCGGTCATGTTCTTCATCAGTACGTTGCCCACGTTCTTCGCGCGTACCTGCCCTGCCTCTAAGAGCGCGAAGCCCGGCTGCATGAAGAAGATGAGGAACGAGACGACGAGGATCCAGACGTAGTTGACCCCCTGTGCGATAACGCTCGGGTCGACCTGCAGTGGAATCACGACTGCCCACCCCATGCGGCCACGAGTGACCGTTCAGCTACTTTTGCTCCGTATCCGTGTGGATTCTGGTGCTTCATCACGGTTCGGCTTCATGGTGAGTTAGTACATAAAGTGTGGGGTTGATTTTGTCAAATTTAGTGGGGTGTAATACCACAACTGCACAAAATAGGCTAGAATATTACGCATATAAGGTTGTATATCGTCCAAGGATTTTGAGATTCTCGGAACTTCTGTGGACGAACGTTCAGGAAAATGTTGCCTGACAAGTGTGTTTTGGCCGTGCGCACCGCGGTATCGTGTCACGTAGTTCGGAGTTCGAATTGGCGGGTTCGGGGCGCTCGACTCGGTCGCCGACGCCTCAGTCGAGCTGCCGCGCCACGCGCTCTGCGAAGTACGTGATGATGAGGTCCGCGCCCGCCCGCTTCATCGACAGGAGCGACTCGTGAGCGACCCCGTCGAGGTCCAACCAGCCCTTCTCGGCGGCGGCGTGGAGCATCGCGTACTCGCCGGAGACGTTGTAGGCGGCGACCGGGTGGTCGTAGCCCTCGCGGATGGCGCGGACGATGTCGAGATACGGCAGGCCCGGTTTGACCATCAGCACGTCAGCGCCCTGTTCCACGTCGAGCGCGACCTCGCGCAGCGCCTCGCGGGCGTTCGCGGGGTCCATCTGGTAGTGCCGGCGGTCGCCGAAGGCCGGCGCGCCGTCGGCCGCGTCGCGGAAGGGTCCGTAGAAGGCGCTCTCGTACTTGGCGGCGTAGGACATGATGGGCACCTCGTCGCGGCCGGCGTCGTCGAGGGCGGCGCGAATCGCGCCGACCATCCCGTCCATCGAGGCCGAGGGGGCGACCATGTCAGCGCCCGCTTCGGCGTGGGAGACGGCCGTCTCCGCGAGCAGGTCGAGTGTCGGCCCGTTTTCGACCGTCAGCGTCGGGTCGTCCTCGGCGTGGTCCTCCAGCACTCCGCAGTGGCCGTGGTCGGTGTACTCGCAGAGACACACGTCGGTGATGACGTAGGCGTCGGTCTCGGCGGTGATGGCTCGGACTGCCTCCTGTACGACTCCGTCTCTCGCGTACGCGCGCGACCCGTCGGCGTCTTTCGACTCGGGGATGCCGAAGACGATGACGGCCTCGACGCCCGCCTCGCGGACCTCGGCGACGCGGTCGGCGGCCTCGTCGACCGGTACGCGCTCGTGTCCCGGCATGGACTCGATGGGGACGCGCTCGTCGGTCGTCGCGTCCACGAAGACTGGCGCGACGAGGTCCGTCGCGTCGAGGGTCGTCTCCGAGACGAGCGGGCGAATCCCGTCGGTTCGAAGCCTGCGGGGACGGTCGGTGAACTCCATACGCCGAGTTCGGCTGGCGGCGGCAAAATGCCGTCGCTCCCGTCGCTTCGCGCCGGGTTATCCAACCCATAATGAACACGGTATCGCTCGAACCGCGCACACGACATGAGCGCCTTCACCGCCCAACTCCCGGACGTCCTTCGGGAGCTCCTCGCTTCCGACCTCGCTCTCGTCGCCCTCTTTTTCGTGTTCGTGCTGGAGGGTGCGATGCTCCTCTACGTCGCGCCGAGCGAACTCCTCGTGCCCGGGGCGCTGGTGCTGGTCGGGGAACGGCTGTTGGTCCCGATTCTCGCCGTCGCCGTTCTCGGCGCGACGGTCGGTCAGGTCGCGCTGTTCTCGGTCGCCAAGCGGGGCGGCCGCGAGTACCTCCTCTCGCGGTCGTGGTTCCGCGTCGGCGAGGACTCGCTCGACCGGTTCGACGGCTGGTTCGACCGCTGGGGGTCGGTCGTCGTCCCGCTGAGCAACGCGATGCTGTTCACGCGCGGGATGCTCACCGTTCCGGCCGGTCTCTCGGGTATGTCGACGAAGCGGTTCGTCGTCCTCTCGGCAACCGGAACCGTCGCGTTCGAGAGCGCGCTCGCGGCGCTGTACGTGTTCGGCGGACAGGTCCTCGCGTGACGGTCTCTCCGGCGCGGGCAACGCCCGGCGTCGCGGGGTAGGAAGGCGTTAGTGGAGGGACACCTGCTGACCGGCCGCTACTTTGTTCGATTAATGTCGAGTTTTTCCTTTAGGGCGGCGAGTTCCTCGGATTCGGCGAGTTCCTCGACCCGCTTGCGGAAGTGTCGCTCGCAGAGACCGACCTTAATGTGGTCCTTCTCCGCGGCGTATGCGGCCTCACGGTCGCAGTAGTGACACTGCATATCCCCCCTTCAGTTCCGATAGGATTTAACTCTACGCCCCACGGCACGTTCGGCGTTATTCACGGACTAACACGGTTAGAGGCCGTCTACCGCGGCGGCGAATCGGGCGAAGTCCGCCTCCGGCGGCCCGGCGCGGCCGAGGGTTTCGTCGTGGGCGTCGCTCCCGCCCGTGGCGAGCAGGTCGTAGCGTTCGATGGCCTCGTCAACGAGGGCGCGGTCGACCGCGAAGCCGTAGGGGTAGTAGCGTTCGACGGCGTCGAGGTCGGCACAGAGTTCGAGCGCGCCCGCCGGGTCGCGGTAGCGGAACGGGTGCGCGAGGCCGACCACGTCGCAGGCGTCTCGGAGGGCCGCCACGCCGTCGTCGAACGTCGGGAGTTCGCGCGGGACGTAACAGGGACCGTCCGCGCCGATGAGTTCGTCGAACGCACCTTGGTAGTCGTAGGGAGCGTCGCTGGCGTCGATAGCGCGGGCGACGTGCGGCCGACCGACTCCGTCGTGGATGTCGATGTCGAGGCGGACTCCGGTCTCGGCTTCGACCGCCGCGACGATTTCGCGGGCGCGCTCCACGCGGTTTCGCTGGAGGCGCTCGACCGTCTCGACGAGGGCGGGTCGCTCCCTGAGCCCGTAGCCGAGGAGGTCGACCCGACGGTCACCCGCGTCGACGCGCAGCTCGATGCCCCGAACGATAGTCACGCCGTCGCGTTCGGTAACCGGGGCGTCGAGGTCCGGGTGGTAGCGGTCGTGGTCCGTCACGGCCACCACCTCGACCCCGCCCGCGCGGGCCGCGTCGGGAAGCGCGTCGATAGTGAGCCGGCCGTCCGAGGCGGTCGTGTGGAGATGGAGGTCCGCGACCGGCGGGCTGTCGTCCATGCCACGTGGTCGGGGCGAGGGAGAGACAAACGTTGCGCCCAGTATATCATTAAGGACGATTAAGGACTGCAAGGGCACTAATCAAATACATGGAAAATCATTAAGAATGATGACGACACAGCTGTGGGTGTAATGCGCCTGAACGGACTCGGCGACGCCATCGATCGCCACGAATACCCGATTAGCTCGACCGACTTCGCCCAACGCCACGGCGACGAAGTAATCGAGCTCCAGAACGGTCAGGAGACCGTCGCACAGATCCTGGCCCGTCTCGGCGACGAGACGTACACGTGCCCGCAGGACGTGCGGGACGCCCTCTTCACCGGCGTCGGCCACGAGGCAATCGGTCGTCGATACTACAGCGACCGCGACCCGTCCCCGCTCGGTGAGAACGGGCCCGAGATGGTCTCGTTCTGAGGCCGGCTCTCGTCCCGTCTCGATTTTTTCCTTTCTGACTGCGACCCGCGAGCCGTCGGCTCGGGGTCGGATTCGGATTCGGCGTACTCGACCGCGCGCCCGCGATGGGCTCGGTCCACGACCGGTCAGAACGAACGTCAGTCAGCGAGCCACGGCAGGTCCACCGGGACCGACCCCTTCGAGTAGCCTTCGACCTGTCCCGACGGGCGGAGCCGGAAGACCACCGCGGGTCGGTGCCGCACGTCGGGCTTCTCGCCCATGATGGCGGACCAGTCGTCGTCGGGGAACGACGAGCAGTCGACGAACAGCGTCACGCCGCCGCCGTGTTCGGCGAGTTGGCCCTCGCCGTTGGTCTTGGTCTGTGCCGTGTCGCGAATCGCGGCGATTGGGTTGCTCACGGAGCGCCGGTTCGGCGGGAGCGGCCGCGTCACCTCGATGAGCGCGCCGCCCGCGGGGGTGTTCTCCGCGCGGAAGTCGATGGAGTGGCCGGTCGTCACGGCGATTTCGGGCGTGATGTCGTACCCCGCCTCGTCGAGGAGGTACGCCACGTCGAACTCGCCCATCGCCGCGGCCATCCGTATCGGGTCGAAGTACTCCGAGGTGCCGAGCTTTCCGGCCATGACCTCGCGGTACTCGTCGAGGACGCCCGTGGCGAAGAACGACTCGTAGAACTCCAGGGCCTCCTCGCGGGTCGCGTCCGGGAAGCCCGCCGCGTGGTCGTAGAAGAACTCGCGGGTCGTCTCGCGGCCGTCCTTCGAGAGGAACACCGGGAGGAAGAACCACGAGAGGTGCGGATAGGGCTTCAGCCACGGCGACTGGTCGAACAGCTCGGCGATGAGTTCGCGCTGGGCCCACCGAGAGACCTCGAAGGGAGCCTCGTCGAAGCCCTCCTTGTCGGTCCGCCACAGCGAACTCGGCGTCTCGGTGTTGCCTATCCAGTAGGCGTGGTCGTCGGTCCACGCGAAGAGGGCGGTGTCGCCGTTGTCCATGTCGAACCGACGGGCCTCGTACCCCTCGGGCGGTGCGTACCACGGTGCACCCATCTCTGCGCCGAGGTTGGCGTCGAGCGGCTGGAAGATGTCGCGGGTGATGCGCGAGTCGTCCCAGCGTCCGGGGGCGTAACGAAAGCGAAGCGGGCGTGCCACACACGGTGTAGTTCGGCGATTGTTTTTACCCTTTCCTGCCGCGGGGCCCGTTTTCACCGGTGCCCTCCCCCTTCTGTCCCCGGTTCCGCCGAGTATCACGATTGTGAATCTCTCCGATAGCTATATGTGGCACACACCCACATGGTAAGTCGAACCATGTCAATGGGGGCATACGACGAAGCCGAACACGAACGCCGCGAGCGGATGACGAGCCAGGTCGAACCCGGGACCGACGACGACCGGAAGACCTACCGCGGGAGTGTCGAGTACGACTCCGGCGACTCGACCGATGCGCTACTCGAACAGTTCAAGCGGATGAAGTCCGACGACTGACCCGTAACCTCTCCTGTTCCTGCGTACCTCACGTCCTCGTCAGCGCCGCGGCCGTCACCGACACGACGGTCACGGCGACGACGTGCCCGCCGACCGCGAAGAGGAGCACCGGCTGGTCGGCGATGAACGGGAGCAACAGCATCTGCGCGACCGCGAAGCCGACGTTCAGGAGGTTCACCCGCCTGACCGTCCCGGCGGTCGGGCCGTCGAACCGGTAGCGGACCGCACCCCAGAGACCCACGACGGCCGCCCACCACGACGTGCCGATTCGGTAACAGAGGTCCCAGAGGACGAGCAGCGTCAGGTAGACGACCACGACCGGCGGTTCGGGGCCGAACAGCGTCGTCATGAGCGGCGTCCCCGGCTGTTGCGGGTCGAAGACGAACAGGTGCGTCACGAGCGCGACGAACGCGAGCACGCCGAGGACGACCTCGATGCTCGACCCGAAAAGCAGGCGTCGATAGGGCGCGGGCACCCTCGCGGCGCGGGTCCACTCGCCCATGCGGAGCATCACGACGCTCCCCGCGGCCGCGACGACGATGGCCGCGGTGCCCGCGACCGCCGCGGCCCACAGGTCGTACACCCACGCGAAGACGAGCACGGCGACCTCGAAGACGGCGATTTGGAGGGCGATAGCGCCCGCCTCGCCGATTCTCACGCCCGGGAGCGCGCCGACGATGCTCTCGTACACCCACGTCTCGCCGTACTCCGGGGCGTCGTTCATATCCCGGCCCTACGGCCCCGCGGTATATCAATCGCCGCCGCGCTCAGGGCGCGCGGGTGGGCGGTTCGAGTCCCGCTCACGTCGGGCTTGTCGACGTCGGTTCGACGGCTCGCTCCCGAATCTCGCGCTCCTCGCGGAGCGCCCGCTCGACCGCGGCGTCGAACGGCGTCTCGTCCACCTCGACGATGTCGCGGATGCGGTCGTCGCCGACGACGACGGGGTTTTTCAGCCCCTCGATGAGCGGTCGGGCGACGCCCGTGTCCACGTCGGTCACGAGGCCGATCCAGTACGACGAGAGCCGCGGCGTCAACACGGGCACGGCGACGATTCGGGGCGCGTGGCCCAACTGCGCGCCGACGCGCTGGAGCATCTCCCGGTAGGTGAGCACGTCCGGGCCGCCGATTTCGTAGGTCTCGCCCGTCGTCTCGGGGTGGTCGAGGACGCCCGCGAGGTAGGCGACAACGTCGGTGATGGCGATGGGTTGACACCGCGTTTCGACCCACTGCGGCGTCACCATGACCGGGAGGCGCTTGGCGAGTTGGCGCACCATCTCGAAGCTCGCGCTCCCCGCGCCGACGATGATGGCCGCCCGGAGGGTCGTCAGTTCGGGCGACCCCGACGCGAGGATGTGTTCGACCTCGCGGCGCGACCGAAGGTGCGGCGAGAGCTGGTCGCGGTCCTCGCCGAGACCGCCGAGGTAGACGATTCGTCCGACTCCGGCGGACTCGGCGGCGTCGACGAAGTTGCGGGCGGCGAGGCGGTCGCGCGCCTCGAAGTCGCCGCCGGAGTGCATCGAGTGGATGAGGTAGTACGCCGCGTCGACGCCCGCCATCGCGGGGGCGACCGTCGCCGGTTCGAAGATGTCGCCTTCGACCACGTCCACGCCCGGCGGACCGTCGTAGCGCGCCGCGTCGCGGACGAAGACGACCACGTCGTGGCCGGCGTCGAGGAGGAGGGGAACGAGGTGCCGGCCGACGAACCCGGTCGCACCGGTCACGAGCACTTTCATGCTGTTCGATAACGCCGCGCACGATGTTAACGTATCGCCCGTCGACCCGACCGCGGTCCGTCCGCCCCCGTCGCTCGCCACCCGCGGTTCAGTCGTCGCGGCGAACCGCGTCCCAGCCGGGGGTTTCCGGCGCGCCGCGAGCGACTTCGACCTCGTCGGGGTCGGGTGCCTCGTCGGCCGCGCTCCCGAGACGACCGGCGACCGCGTCCCACGCCGCGACGGCTTCGCCCGCCCACGACTCGCTTTCGAGCGTCTTCGCACGCGCTCGCGAGGCGCGGTCGTCGTCGACCTCGGTCGACCCGGGGTGCGACCCGACCGCGACGCCGACGAACTCCGCGCGGTCCTCCGGGGTCAGGTCGCGGGTTTTGAGGTGCTCGATGGTCCCCGCCAACCGCTCGGGCTCCGGGTGGACGAACACCTTCGCGCCGAGGGCGTGTGGGCCGAGGAGCAGGCCGTGGAGGTCGTCCGGGGGCGCGTCGTCGAGCAGACGCTCGCCGCCGTGGTGTCGCTCGACGCGCTCGCACTCGGTCTCCTGTCCGAGGACGAGGTTGTGGCCCGGATACTCGGAGCACTCGTCGGGATAGAACTCGGTGTCGTGGATGCGGCACTGGAGGGTTTCGGGGTCGAGAAACGCGCAGGCGCGGAGCCACGTCCGCTCCAGTCCGAACGGCGCGACGGGCTTCGGCGGCTTGCGCATGCCGACGAAGAACGCCGGCTTCCCGGCGATTGCGGCGACTTCGACGCCGTCGATTTCGACGCCCTCGCCCGGCGACGCCTCCCACAGCCGCGGGGTGAGGACGTCACCCAGTCCGGCCTCGACGAAGTCCCGAATCTCGTCGCGGGTCAGCGGGACGAGGTTGTAGGTGTCGTCGAGCGGCGCGCGCGGCCCGCGGCGCTCGTGGTCGAGCGCGACCGGCGCGACCGGTCGCCAGTCGATACAGCAGCCCGCACAGCCTTCGCAGTCGACGCGCATGCCACGAAAGTTATACGCCAGCCGACAAGAAGCTCCCGGCGGGTCGGTCGTGTCGGCCGATTACGCGCCCGGCGTCGCGGCGCGTCGCTTTTGCCGCCTCGGGCCCTCGGTTCTCCCATGACCTCCGAACCGTGCGACGCCTGCGGGAAGGGCGTCCGCATCGCCGGCGGCATCGGCGACCTCTGGAACTTCCCCACCTCCTCGTCCGGTGGAATGACGCTGGAACTCGTCGACGGCTCCGAGCACTTCCTCTGTTTCGACTGCATGGAGCGACTGCCGGGCGACCGCGAACCGACCGCTGAGGACGTGGCGGCGCTTTAGACCCGCGTTTCGTCGAGCCGCCACCGCCGCGACCGCACCCCGGAGCGGTGGATTTAGGCCCGTCCGAGGACTCCATCGACCGTGGACCCGTCGCGCATCATCGACTCGTTTCCGGCCCCCAGTTTCCGCGGCGCGCAGGAACAGGCCCTGCGCGATATCCGCGACGCCTTCGCCGACGGCAACGACGTGGTCTTGGTCCGCGCGCCGACCGGGAGCGGCAAGTCGCTGCTCGCTCGCGCCATCGCGGGGTCGGCGGCGACCGTGGACGAGACGTCGCCCGCGCAGGCGACCGACGCCTACTACACGACCCCGCAGGTGTCGCAACTTGACGACGTGGCCGAGGACGACCTGCTTTCGGACCTCAAGATAATCCGCGGCAAGTCCAACTACAACTGCATCATCCGCGGCGAGGAAGACACCCCGGTCGACCGCGCTCCCTGCGCCCGCAAGCGCGGCTTCGACTGCTCGGTCCGGCACCGCTGTCCGTACTTCTCCGACCGCGCCATCGCCTCGAACCGCCAAATCGCGGCGATGACGCTCGCGTACTTCATGCAGACCGCCGGCTCCGACGTGTTCAGAAAGCGCGACGTGGTCGTCGTCGACGAGGCCCACGGGCTGGCCGAGTGGGCCGAGATGTACGCGACCATCGACCTGAAGCCCCGGACCGTGCCGGTGTGGGACGACATCGGCGTGCCGGACGTCGCGGCCGCGGGCGACCCCGTCGAACGTGCCTCGCGCTTCGCGGAGACGCTCGTCGGCGTCTGCAAGCGCGAGAAAGACGAACTGCTCACGCAGTCCGAACTGACGCCCGAGGAGGCCGCCCGCCGCGACCGTCTGCAGGAACTCATCGGCGAGCTGAAGTGGTTCGTCGAGGACTACCGCGACCCCCAGAGCCCGACGACGTGGGTGGTCGACCAGCACGACGGCGAGGGTTCGCCCATCGCCATCAAGCCGCTCGACCCCGCGAAGTACCTCCAACACACCGTCTGGGACCGCGGGAACAAGTTCGCGCTCCTGTCGGCGACCATCCTCAACAAGGCGGCGTTCTGCCGGTCGGTCGGCCTCGACCCCTCGAAGGTCGCGCTCGTGGACGTCGAACACACCTTCCCCGTCGAGAACCGGCCGCTGTACGACGTGACGCAGGGGAAGATGACCTACGAGCACCGCGACGAGACGCTGCCGAAAATCGCTCGCCTCGCCGTCCGCCTGATGGCGAAACACCCCGACGAGAAGGGCCTGATTCACTGTCACTCCTACGCGATTCAGGCGGAGCTTCGCCGCCGCCTCGCCGAGATGGGCCTCGGCAACCGCGTCCGCGGCCACGACCGCGACGACCGAAACGTGGAACTGGAGACGTGGAAGGCGACCGACCGACCGGAGGTGTTCCTCTCCGTGAAGATGGAGGAGGCGCTGGACCTGAAAGGCGACCTCTGTCGCTGGCAGGTGCTCTGCAAAGCGCCCTACCTCAACACGAACGACTCCAGGGTCGCCCGTCGCCTCGAAGACGGCCAGTGGGCGTGGTACCGCCGCGCAGCCCTCCGGACCGTGATTCAGGCGTGCGGCCGGGTCGTGCGCGCGCCAGACGACTACGGCGACACCTACGTCGCCGACAGCAGTCTGCTCCAACTGTTCGACAAGACGCGAACCGACATGCCCGACTGGTTCGCGGCGCAGGTCGACCGCATGACGAAACCCGACCTCCCCGAGTTCGACCCCGTCGCGGCGGGCGGTCGCGGGGGAAACGCGGACAACGCGCTTGGGGGGACCGCGAACCTCGGCGGCTCGACGAGTCGGTCGTCCGGAGCGTCGGGTGGTAGCTCTGGCTCGCGGGGCGGTTCGACTCGCGGTTCGGGTTCTTCGGGAAGTCGCGCGGGCGGCTCCGGTGGCGCGTCGGCCGGCGGTTCCGGCGGTCGCAAGAGCGGCGGCTCGTCCGGCGGTTCGGACGACGGCGGCCGGAGCAATCACCCGCTTTCGGACGTGTGGGGCGAGTGATTACAGGAGGAGGCTGGCCCCAGAGAACAGCGCCGACCCAATCATGAGCGCGACGAGCGTCAGCGCGATAACCTGCTGTCGGTCCATGGCTGTGGGTTGGACGGCCGGTAATTAACGCTTCTGCACCGGTTCGCACGAGTGATAACATCGTCCCCGAGACCGCGCCGTCCCGGCGGTGTCATGTCATCTCGTCCCGTTCGAGCGGCAAAAATCGCCATAGTGTCCAAGAGAGTCGCCGCCTCCGACACATTTCCTCAATGATTGTTAATGTGTTTGGCCGTTTGGCGAACGAGATGCGGAAATAGGGTAAGGTTTGTAAAGCTATAGTTCTCCTAACTTTGTCTTTGACACGCTTTCTCACGAAATAGTTAACACCAATGCCACTGAATGATGGAGTATCGGCCATGCACACCAACGCACTCGCCACGGCGATGACACTGTATCGTAGTGGGACACTCACACTCTCGCAGGCGGCCGCCCGCTCCGGCTACTCCGAGGACGACCTGCTCCTCGCCCTCCAGCGCCACGGTGTGCCCGTGCACGAAGACGACGCTCCGGCCGCGTCCCTCTCGACGGACCGGCCGGCCAGCGCCGACTGATTCTGCTCCGTCGTTCGATTATCTCCCGTTCCTGAGCGACCGCTTTTCCTGTTCAGTTGTCGGTCGACCCACGATTCGTAAAAGCACAAACGTCGTCGCCGCGTTCCGTCTCTCTTCGCTGCGGTCTGCTTACTCTTCGTCCTCGTCTTCGACGACCTCGTCCGGGAGGATGTGCAGTCCCGACTGGCTCTTGAGGACCGGCACCATCGCGGCGTCGGCGTCGAAGTAGTCCGGCCGGGGGATGGTCTTCGCCTCGTACGTCTCGGGGTCGAGCACCTGCACGGCGTGTTCGTCCTCGACGGTGACGACGGTGGTCTCCGCCGCGTCCTCGACGGAGCCGAGGTCCTCGGCCTCGGGCCGCTCGCCCTCCTCGAACTCCGACTCGTAGGGGTCGCCCGAGGTGAGACGCGTCCCCTTGAGCCGGCCGCGGTTGCTCCGCACGAGAACCGGCCCGTCGCCGTCTTCGGGGTCGATGACGTCGCCGGCGGTGAACCGCGGCAGGCGGGCGACGAACGTGACGCGGTAGACCTCGTTGCCGTCGCCGTCTTCCGTGACGAGCGTCGGGTGCTCCTCGATGGTGCCGCCGAAGCGCTCGCGAATCTGCTTCGCGACGCCGCTTCCCATCTTGTTGGTCGAAATCTTGATGTTCGGGCCGTTTGGCGTCCGCTTGATACTCGAGATGAACGCGTCTCGGTCGCCCTTCTCCTCGCGTTCGGCGATGTAGGACTCGGCGATTTCGATGGCCGTCTCGGCCTCGTCCGTCGTCGGCGTCCGGTCGTCGGCGCGGACCTGCACGAGGCTGGCGAAGTAGCCGCCTGCGATGCGGCCGCAGCGCTGGCAGGTCTCGCGGGCGATGCTCACCGGGACGACGACGGACTCCTCCAGCGGCGTGCCGCGGACGACGCCCGAGAAGTGGCAGTGCATCCGGATGTTGTTCTCGTCGATCTGCTCGGGTTCGACGCCCCAGCGGACCTCCTCGGCGTTGAGGTGGACGCCGAGGGAGTTCGACACCTCCTCGATGGCGATGTCGGTGTAGTCGCGCGCGCCGACGTCGACCCACCGGTTGCCCCGGTGAATCGCGCCGCACTGCGCGCAGACGCGGACCTGCACCTTGTCGGGTGCATCCACGAGGTCGAAGTCCTCGAAGTAACACGAGTCGCAGAGCACGTCGTCGCGCTCGCGCGGCATCCCGGGGAGCGGTTCCGGTCGCTCCGGAACCGGGTCGCCGCACCGAGGGCAGAAGTCGCGGGATTCGCTCATTGACGGCTCTAGTCCGCTCGACCGCTTAAGTTCGGCGTCACGGCCGCGCCGGTGAGTCCCGACTGTCGTCGATGCGTGCCTCAGTAGCCGTGCGTCGGCTCAGTACTCGCCCGCCTCGTCGCGCAGGTACGACGCGGCCTCCTCGTCGGAGACCTGCGCGAAATCACGGTAGAACACGCCGACGGCTCCGAACGCCTCCGGCGACTCGACCGCGACGACGGCGTCGCACTCGGCTTCGAGGTCCGAGAGGGTGTGCGGCGGCCCGACCGGGACCGCGAGGACGACGCGCTCCGCGCCGCCCGCGACGACCTGCCGCAGGCACGCCCGGGCGGTCGCGCCGGTTGCGACGCCGTCGTCGACGACGACGACGCGCTTTCCGTCCACGTCGGGAAGCGGGTCGCCGCCGCGGTACAGCGACACCTTCTCTCTGGCCGCTCCGGCCTCGCGCTCGCGCTCGCGGTCGAGGTAGTCGTCGCCCACGTCGAGGTACGAGAGCAGGTCGTCGTTCCACCACGCGCTCCCGTCGCCCGCGACCGCCCCCACGGCGAGTTCGGGGTTGTCGGGTGCGCCGACCTTGGACGCGACCACCACGTCGAGCGGCGCTCTGAGGCGGTCTGCGACCTCCCTGCCGACCGGGAGCCCGCCCCGCGGGATGGCCAACACGAGGTCGGCCGCCTCTTCTCGCTCGTCGAGCAGGTCCGCCAGTCGGCGGCCCGCGTCTTCCCTATCGGCGAACATGTCACCCGGAACTACGCGCTCCCGCGGCAAAACGATATGTCCCGATTCTTCACGGCTCGGGCGCTCCCGTGCGACACCTTCGCACTCCAACAGCGTTTATTAGCCGGATTACTAATCACGTGGTATGAACTGGAAACCGGACTGGGGACTTCGCGGGCGGATGGCGCTCACGATGTTCCTCCTGTTCGCCCTCTACATCGTCTTCGCGGGGGTGTTGTTCGCCTACTTCCAGAGCCTCGCCGTCATGGCCGGGTTCATGGGCGTCTTCCTCTTCGCGCAGTTCTTCTTCAGCGACAAAATCGCGCTGTACAGCATGGGCGCGAGCGTCGTCGACGAGGACGACGGCCCGCAGGCGCGGAAGCTCCACGCGATGGTCGGTCGCCTCTCTCAGCAGGCTGACCTCCCGAAGCCGAAGGTCGCCATCGCAGACACGCGCGTCCCGAACGCCTTCGCGACGGGGCGCTCCCAGAAGAGCTCGGCCGTCTGCGTGACGACCGGCCTGATGGACACCCTCGACGACGACGAGTTAGAGGGCGTCATCGCCCACGAGCTCGCGCACGTGAAGAACCGCGACGTGATGGTCATGACCATCGCGTCGTTCCTCTCCAGCATCGCCTTCCTCATCGTCCGCTGGGGCTGGTTCTTCGGCGGCGACGACAACCGACAGAACGCCCCGGTCATCGTCGCCATCCTCGCGTCGCTCGCCGTCTGGATAATCTCGTACCTCCTGATTCGGGCGCTCTCGCGGTACCGCGAGTACGCCGCCGACCGCGGGGCCGCCGTCATCACCGGCCGCCCCTCGGCGCTGGCGTCCGCGCTGCTCAAGATTTCGGGCCGGATGGACAACGTCCCGAAGCGCGACATGCGCGACACCTCGGAGATGAACGCGTTCTTCATCATCCCCATCAAGTCGGACTTCATCGGTCGCCTGTTCAGCACCCACCCCTCCACCGAGAACCGCGTCGAGCGCCTCCGCGACCTGGAGCGCGAGATGGAGACCGCCTGAGTTCCGATGGGACTGTTCGATTCATTCCGCGCCATGCTCGGCATCAGCGCCGAGTCCGACGCGACCACCAAGGCGGACCCCGAGGACCTCTTCGGGATGAGCACCGCCTACCTGACGATGGAGGCCGACCTCCGGTTCGACTCGGCCGACGAGGCGGCGCTGTGTTTCTCCTCCGTCGACAGCACCGACTTCGCGGACACCGTCGACGCCGTGGAGGACATCCTCACCGCCGGGAGCGAGGAGACCGGCACCGAGTTCCGCCGGCACACCGACGGCCACGGCTACAACTGGGTCGTCCTCGCCGACGACGACCCCGAGGACCTCGTGACGAGCGTCCACTTCGCCGCCGACGAGTTCATCGAGCGCGGCTACGGCTCGCGCCTGCTCGCCGCCCTGTTCGGCTTCGAGCGCGACGGCGACCGCGCCTACTGGATTTACTCGTTCCGCCGCGGGGCGTACTACCCCTTCGCCCCGCAGGGCTCCTCGACGCGGAACCAGAGTCTGGAGTTCAAGCTCGAATCGGTCCTCGACGGCGAACTGTCGATAGAGGACGACGAGAGCTACTGGTACCCGCTGTGGCCGTCGACGCCGAACGGCCACCCGTGGGACTGACCGCGCGCTTTCGACGTTCCTGACTCGCTCGCGGCCGCCACCTCCCCCCCGATTTCACTTTCGCGCTAGCTAACGCTCCCGGCCGCTTCGGACTCCGTCCCAGTTCTCCCACCTGTACGTCCTAACTCCGCGACATCGCCCTTGAACCTCCGTGGTGACCCGACAGCCGACCCCGGCGCGTCTTCCGATTTCACTTTCACCTTGCTGTTAACGAGGGTTTATGAGGGTATAGGCGGAACGACTGGGTATGGCAGAAGACGACCTCGAAAGTCTCCCCGGCGTCGGCCCGGCGACGGCCGACAAACTCGTCGAGAGCGGTTACGACAGCTATCAGTCCATCGCGGTCGCCAGCCCCGGCGAACTGTCGAACAAGGCTGACATTGGCTCCAGCACGGCCTCCGACATCATCAACGCGGCCCGCGACGCGGCCGACGTGGGCGGCTTCGAGACCGGTTCCATGGTCCTCGAACGACGCCAGCAGATCGGCAAGCTGAGCTGGCAGATAGACGAAGTGGACGAACTTCTCGGCGGCGGTCTCGAAACACAGTCCATCACCGAAGTCTACGGTGAGTTCGGTGCCGGTAAGTCCCAGATCACGCACCAACTGGCCGTCAACGTCCAGCTTCCGCCCGAACAGGGCGGCCTCGGCGGCGGGTGTATCTTCATCGACTCCGAAGACACGTTCCGCCCGGAGCGTATCGACGACATGGTTCGCGGCCTCGAAGACGACGTGCTCGAAGCCACGCTCGCCGACCGCGAAATCGAAGGCTCCGTCGACGACGAAGAGACGATGCAGGCACTCGTCGACGACGTCCTCGACAAGATTCACGTCGCGAAGGCGTTCAACTCCAACCACCAGATTCTCCTCGCCGAGAAGGCCAAGGAACTCGCCGGCGAGCACGAGGACACCGAGTGGCCGGTCCGCCTCCTCTGTGTCGACTCGCTTACCGCCCACTTCCGCGCCGAGTACGTCGGCCGCGGCGAACTCGCGGAGCGCCAGCAGAAGCTCAACAAGCACCTCCACGACCTGATGCGCATCGGCGACCTGTTCAACACGGGCATCCTCGTCACCAACCAGGTCGCGTCGAACCCCGACTCCTACTTCGGCGACCCGACCCAGCCCATCGGTGGCAACATCCTCGGCCACACCTCGACGTTCCGTATCTACCTCCGCAAGTCCAAGGGCGACAAGCGTATCGTCCGCCTCGTGGACGCGCCGAACCTCGCCGACGGCGAGGCCATCATGCGCGTGCAGGACGCGGGTCTCAAGCCCGAGTAAGCCGACGTTAGCCCGCGAAGTCAGCCGGGCGACGTTACGCGACTCCCCGAACCCCGTTCCCCACACGCCCTCGGTTTTCACCACATTCTCCCTTCCTCCTCACCGCCCCGAGCGGCCGCGCCGTCCCTCGGTTCCCACAATGTTGGAAACAGCTCGCAATACTATCCCGTCGGCGGCCCACCGTTTAGGTAGGTGAACTCCATGACGAACCGAATCGTAGTCGTTGGCGGTGGCACGGGTGGGACGGTGGTTTCGAACCGTCTCGCCGAGGAACTCGCGTCGGAGATAGACGACGGCGACGTGGAGGTGTCGCTGGTCTCCGACGACACGAAACACGTCTACAAGCCGGTGTTCTTGTACGTCCCGTTCGGAGTCGCGGAACCGGAGGACGGTGTCCGCGACCTGCGGGACCTCGTCGACGAGCGGGTGAACATCGTCACCAACCGCGTCCGCCGGGTCGACACCGACGAAAAGCGCCTCTACTGTCAAGACGGCGACGAGGTGCTCGACTACGACACGCTCGTCCTCGCGACCGGCGCGAAGCTCGACCCCGACGCAGTGCCCGGCTTCCGGGAGGGCGCGCACCACTTCTACAGCGCCGAGGGGGCCGAACGGCTCCGCGACGCCCTCGCCGAGTTCGACGGCGGCCGCCTCGTGTTGAGCGTCGTCGGGACGCCCCACATGTGTCCGGCCGCGCCGCTCGAATTCACGTTCATCGTAGACGACTGGCTCCGAAGCCGGGGACTGCGCGAGGACACCGACCTCGTCTACACGTACCCGATGGCGCGGAGCCACGGGAAGCCCGAGGTCGCCGAGTGGGCCGACCCCATTCTGGCCGAGCGGGGCGTCCGCGTCGAGACCGACTTCGTCGTCGACGCCGTCGACCCGGACGAACGGGTCGTCTCGGCGAAGAACGGCGCGGAGGTGGACTACGACCTGCTCGTCGGTATCCCGCCGCACCGCGGCGATGAGCTAATCATCGACTCCGGCCTCGGCGACGCCGGCTGGGTCGACGTCGACCAGCGGACTCTCCGCGCGACCGCCGCCGAGGACGTGTACGCCATCGGCGACACGGCGGCGCTCCCCATCCCGAAAGCCGGGAGTGCGGCGCACTTCCAGGCGTTCACGGTCGCGGAGCGAATCGCCGCGGAAGTCCGGGGGCGCACCCCGACGAAGCGGTACGACGGCAAGACCGTCTGCTTCGTCGAGACCGGCCTCGACGAGGCGTCGTTCGTCTCGTTCGACTACGAGACGCCCGCGACGATGCGCCAGCCGTCGAAGCCCATCCACTGGGCGAAACACGCGTACAACGAATCGTACTGGCTGACCGCCAGGGGGATGCTCTGAGGTGAGACCAATGCAGGACCACGAATCAACCACAGCGACCGAACAGACGGTGCCCGACGAACTCGTGCGGGCCATCGAGAACAACCCCGAGGAGGTCGCCCTCCTCGTCGAGCGACTCGGCCTCGTCAACGACCTCATCGACGTGCTCGAACTCGGCGTCGGCGCGCTCGACGACGAGATGGTGCGCTCGCTCGCGCGGACCGGGACCTCACTCGCCGAGGTCGCCGACGACGCCTCCGACCCCGACACCGTCGCGGGGATGAAGCGCCTGCTTCGCGCCGTCGGCGACGCGGAGGAGGCGGAGGCGACGCCCGTGGGAGCGGTCGGCCTCCTGCGGGCCACCCGCGACCCCGAGGTCAAAGCGGGGCTCGGCTACCTCGTCGCGCTGGCGGCGGCGCTCGGCGCGGGGACGGAAGAAGAATAACTCGCGCTCGGTTCGGGGAGTCGCCGATTCGCCGCCGAGGGGAGGCGGCTCAGTCGTCGTCGCCTTCGGTCTTCGTCTGCTCGATTTCTATCTCGCCGTCGTGAATCTTCGCGCCGTCCTGTGCGACCTGTCGCGCGAGGACGGCGCACTTGATGCGCATCGGCGAGATGTCGACGCCGAGCATCTCGGTGATGTCGTCGGTGTCCATCTCCGCCAGCTCCGAGAGCGTCGTGCCCGGCAGTCGCTGGGTGAGCATACTCGCGGACGCCTGACTGATGGCGCAGCCATCGCCGGAGAACGCGACGCGCTCTATGGTCTCGCCGTCGTCGGCGAGCTGCACGTCCATCGTAATCGTATCGCCGCAGGAGGGGTTCTCCCCGGCGTGGGTGAACGTCGGCGACTCCAGCCGGCCGTGGTTCCGGGGGTTCTTGTAGTGGTCCATTATCTGCTGACGATACATGTCTGAGCCAATGCCCATTGGTGTTCGTCGGGGCTACGCCCGAGCGCCGTAAAAGGATTCCGGGGCCGGCGATTCGGCCGAATTCGTCGCTTACGTCGGACCCGACGCCGACGCGTCCGCGGCCGCCTCCGCGTCGTACTTCGTCCACTTCTTTTCGACGTCGCGGTTCGCCACGACGACGGTGTCGCCCTCGTCGTTCTCGAAGCGCGTCTTGCGGAGTTCGATGGAGCTGACCGTCCCCGTCACCGGGTCCGACTTCACCCGGTCGCCGGGGTTGAAATCGGGGTCTCGAAGCAGGTAGACGCCCGCCACCGTGTCGGCTATCATGTTCGACAGCGCGTAGGAGACGCCCAGCGCGATGAAGCCGGTCGCGGTGCCGAGGCTCGCCGCGATTTCCGTCATCCCGACGATGTTCAACAGCGCGAGCGCCGCGCCGAACCAGAGGAACACGCCCGCGACGGCGACCCCGAGTTCGACCACGAGGTCCTGCTCTTCGGGGTACAGCCCGTCGAGCACGCCCCGGACGACGAACAGTATCGCCTTGATGCCGACGTAGGCGAGCGCGAGGAAGACGACCGCGGTGAGCACCTTCGGCGCGGCGTCCTGCACCGCGGTCCCGAACTCCGCGACGGTTTCGCGGAGCGTCTCGACGAGGAAGCCGGTCAGCGATTGGAGCATACGCTCCGACGACGTGTCAGCGGGACAAATGTATTGGGGCGGTCGCGCCCCGACACCACGAAAAATCGGGTACTCAGGCGAACAGTTCGCGAGCGGCGTCGATGGCGTCGACCAGTTTGTCGACTTCCTCGCGCGTGTCGTGAGACCACCTTTTGCGCTGCGCTCGTTTCACTCGCTCGGCAAAAGCTGGACCAAAAACGCTCCTCACTCGGTTCGGCACCCCGTGCCTCCCCTCGCTCGTCGGTCCGCTCACTACGTTCGCGGAACGGGTCTGCGTTAGGCGAACAGTTCGCGAGCGGCGTCGATGGCGTCGACAAGTTTGTCGACTTCCTCGCGCGTGTTGTAGATGTAGAACGACGCCCGCGTCGAGGCCGCCACCCCGAGCTTGTCGTGCAGCGGCTGGGTACAGTGGTCGCCGGCGCGGATGGCGACGCCCTGCTCGTTGAGGATGCTCGAGAGGTCGTGGGCGTGGACGCTGTCGAGGTTGAACGCGACGAGGCCGCCGCGGTCGTCGCCCGGCGGGCCGTACATCTCGATGTCGTCGAACTCTCCGAGGCGGTCGTAGGCGTACTCCGCGAGCAGTTCCTCGTGGGCCTGGACGTTCTCCATGCCGATGTCGTCGAGGTAGTCGACGGCCGCGGCGAAGCCGACGCCCTGCGCGATGGGCGGCGTGCCGGCCTCGAACTTCCACGGGAGGTCCTCCCACGTGGAGTCCTCGTAGGTGACGCTCCGAATCATCTCGCCGCCGTAGAGATACGGCTGCATCTCGTCGAGGATGTCGCGCTTGCCGTAGAGCGCGCCGATGCCGGTCGGCCCGCACATCTTGTGACCCGAGAAGGCGAAGAAGTCGGCGTCGATGTCCTCCACGTCGACCGGGCGGGTCGGGACCGACTGCGCGCCGTCGACGAAGGCGTACGCCCCGACTTCGTGGGCCATGTCGGCGAGTTCGGAGACCGGGTTGACGGTCCCGAGGGTGTTCGAGACGTGGACGACCGAGACCATCTTCGTGGAGTCGTCGATGAGTTCCTTCGCGTGCTCCATGTCGAGGCGGCCGTCGTCGTCGACGCGGATGTAGCGAACTTCGGCACCGGTCTTCTTGGCAATCTGTTGCCACGTGACCAGCGAGGCGTGGTGTTCCATCTCGGTCATGACGACCGAGTCGCCCGGTCCGAGTTCGTCGAGGCCCCACGCGTAGGCGACGAGGTTCATCGACTCGGTGGTGTTCTTCGTGAAGACGACCTCCTCGCGGCCGCCGGACGCGCCGATGAACTCCGCGACGCGGTCGTGGGCGTTCTCGTAGGCGACGGAGGCCTCCTGGCTCAGGTGGTGGATGCCGCGGTGGACGTTCGAGTTGTAGCCGTGGTAGTAGTCGACGATGGCGTCGACGACCTGCTCCGGCGTGTGGCTCGTCGCGGCGTTGTCGAGGTAGACGAGCGGCGTGTCGTCGTCGTCGTGCTCACCCGGCGTCGAGATGTCGCCGCCGACCTTCCGCTGGAGGATGGGGAAATCCGCTCGGATGGCGTCGACGTCGACGGGGTACGACTCCTGCACTCTCATTGAGTGTGAGTTGCCCCCGTAGGCACAACACGTCTTCGGTCCGCACGCGGCTCTGCAACCGATTTCGGTTTCGTCAGCCGGCAACTGTGGCCGGTGGCGGTGACGCAATCGCGATGCGGTGGCGACGTGTCGCTCACTCACCCAAACGAATCAAGTAGCTCACGCCCGTCCATTCACCAATGTCAAACGTCACCTCGTCCTCGCTCGCGTTTTCGAGCCTCGACGCGCTCCCGACGCAGCTCGCGATTCTGGACGAGGACGGCGTCATCCTCTACACCAACCGCGCGTGGCGGGAGTTCGGAACCGAACACGACTATCAGGGCGACAGCAGTTCGGTCGGCACGAACTACCTCGGGGTCTGCGACCTCAGCACCACCGACGACGCGACGACGGCCAGCCAGGGCATCCGCGCCGTCATCGACGGCGAGAGAGACGAGTTCTCCTTCGAATATCCCTGCGAAACGCCCGACGAGCGCCTCTGGTTCACGATGCGAGCGACCCGATTCGTCGACGACGGCGACACCTACGTCCAGATTGCGCACCTCGACATCACCGACCGAAAGCGCGCGGAACTGGAGGCCGAAGAGAAGGCCGAACGCCTCCAGAACCTCGCCCGGATGCTCTCGCACGACCTCAGAAACCCGCTTTCGGTCGCGGCGGGCTACGTCGAATCGCTCCTCGACGAAGCGGTCGCCGCCGACCGACTCGAACCGGTCGCGGGCGCGCTCGACCGGATGGACGACATCATCACCGACGCGCTGGTGTTGGCCCGCCACGACGCGGTCGAGGAACTGTCGACCGTCGACCTCGAAACGCGCGCGTCGGCCGCGTGGGAGCACGTCGAGACCGGCTCGGCCGAACTCGTCGTCGCCGACTCGTTCGAGTTCCGGGCGGACCCGAACCTGCTGGGACACGTGTTCGAGAACCTGTTTCGGAACGGGGTCGAGCACGGCGGGACCGACCATCTGACCGTGACGGTCGGCGTCCTCGATGGCGATAGCGACGGCGACGCTACGGGCTTCTACGTCGAGGACGACGGCGTCGGCATCCCCGCGGAGACGCGCGACGAGGTGTTCGAGGCGGGTTACTCCACGGGCGAGGAGGGGACCGGCCTCGGCCTGTCCATCGTCGCGCAGGCGGCTCACGCGCACGGCTGGGACATCGGCGTCACCGAGGCCGACCGCGGCGGCGCTCGTTTCGAGATTACGGGTGTCGAGCGGCCGGCGTAGCGTTGTAGCGGCCGGAGGCCGGAAAACTAGTTTTCGACGGCGGCTCAGCGGAGCCAGAGCAGTTGCGCGTGGAGCGTGCCGCCGACTTCGAGGACGGTCTCCTCGTCCACGAGGCCGGCGTCGATGGCGACCGAGACGGACTCCTCGCCGACGATGTTGGCGACGGTCGCGCGGGTGAGGCTGTCCACGACGGCGTCTTCGTCGGCGGTCTCGGCCTCGTCGCCGCCGTAGAAGTCCTCCGTCACGTCGAGCGAGACGCCGTCGTCGGTGTAGGTCTCGCCGATGCAGTCGGGGTCGCAGACCGAGACGAGGAGCCCCTCGGGGGTCTCCCGCTCGCGGAGGAGCATCCTAGTACTCCTCGACGAGCTCCGCTTCGGCCTGCTCGCGGAGGTCGTCGGCCTGCTGCTGAGCCTGTTCTGCTTCCTCGTCGCGGCCGAGCTCTTCGAGCGCGCGCGCCTTCTCCTCGTGGACGCCCGGAGTGCGCATCCCGAGGCGGATGGCGTTGTCGAAGGCGTTGACGGCGTCCTCGTTGAGGCCGCGCTCGTGGAGGAAGAAGCCGCGGTTGTACCACGCCTGCGGGAAGCGCGGGTCGAGTTCGACGGCGCGCTCCGCGTGGTCGAGCGCGTCGGCCGTCTGGCCGGCCTCCCAGAGCGCGTACGCGAGGTTGGTGTGAGCCGTCGCGGCGTGCTCGCTGTCGTCGTCGAGTTTGAGCGCCTCTCGGTAGGAGCCGATTGCCTCGTCCCACTCTTCGAGTTGGCCGTGCGCCGCGCCCTTGTTGACCCACGCCTCCTGGGCGATGTTGTCGTCGTCGCCGGCGAACCGGGCGACGCGCTCGAACGCCTCCGTGGCCTCCTCGAAGCGGTTTATCTGCATGTACGAGAGCGCCACGTCGAGCAGTTTCTCGATGTCGACGTCCTCGGGGTCGATGTTCCGCTGGTCGAGGATGTCGGTCAGGACGCGCGAGTCGACCGGGTCGACCTTCGTCGGGTCCACCGAGAGTTCGGGCGGGTCGAGCGAGAAGTCGGAGTAGTCCTCGTCGAACCCCTGCCCTTCCGAGAAGCGGTGGGGTCGCTTGCCGTCGTCGGTCATATAGCCGCGCTTGGGCGTCACGGCGGTTAAACGCTGCGTCAGCGGGACGACACCGACCGCTTTTTAGCCTCCCGCGGGCGAGCGTCTCCGAATGTCCGCGCCCCCGACGACGGTCGTGTCGTTCGTCCGGCACGCCCACGCACCGTACGTCCCCGACGCCGAGCGCACCCGCGGCCTCTCGCGTCGCGGCCGCCGCGACGCCGCCCGCGTCACGGCCCGCCTCGCCGACCTCGCGGACGTGGTCGCGACCAGCCCGTACGAGCGCGCCCGCGCCACGGTCGAGGGCGTCGCCGACGCGGCGGACGCCCCGCTCATCGTCGACGAGGACCTCAGAGAGCGCGAACTCGCGGGGTCGCACGTCGACGACTTCGAACAGGCGGTCGAACACCTCTGGGCGAACCCGAACGCGTCGCACCCCGGCGGCGAGTCCCACGCCGAGGCGCAGGCGCGGGGCGTCGCCGCCGTGGACCGACTCGTCGAGGCCTACCCCGACCGCCACGTCGTCGTCGGCACCCACGGGACGCTCATGGCGCTCGTGTTCAACGCCTACGACCCGCGCTACGGGCGCGAGTTCTGGTCGGGCCTGACGATGCCCGACGTGTACGAGGTGACGTTCGTCGACGGCGAGGCGTTCAGCATCGCCCGGACGTGGACGCCCGAGGAGGACGACCGCGCGGGCGACGCCGACCGCGACCCGGCGGAACGTTAACGTCCGACTCGGGTCAACTATCTGCCATGCGTTGTTTTCTCGCGGTCGACCTCCCGGACTCGCTCGCGGCGGGCGTCGCCGCGGTGCAGGACCGGCTTTCGGACGCGGACGGGCTTCGGTTCACCGACCCCGCGGGGGCGCACGTCACCCTGAAGTTCCTCGGAGAGCTGCCGCCGGACCGCGTCGACGAGGTGGGAGACGCGGTCGAATCGGCCGTCGACGCCGCCGGGGTCGCCCCCTTCGACGCCTCGCTCGGCGGACTCGGCGTCTTTCCCTCGCTGGACTACATTCGGGTCGTCTGGGTCGGCGTCGACGACGGCGCGGCCGAGCTGACGCGACTGCACGAGGCTATCGAGCGCGAGACGACGGCAATCGGCTTCGACCCCGAAGGCCACGACTTCACGCCGCACGTCACGCTCGCCCGCATGGACGACGCCCGCGGGAAGGACCTCGTCCGGCGCGTCGTCGAGGACGAGTCGCCGACGGTCGGAACGTTTCGGGTGCGCGAGGTGCGACTGAAGAAGAGCGAACGCGGCCCCGACGGTCCCGAGTACGAGACGGTGACGCGGTTCTCGCTGTGAGGCGCGTCAGTCGTCGGTCGACCGCCGCCCGCGACGGCGGTCCACGATACGCCGGAGTTCGCCCCGAATCACCTCGCGTTTGAACAGCAGGAAGCCGGCGAAGATGAGCGCGAAGCCGGCGACGGTGGCGCGCGTCGGCACGCGCCCGAGGACGGTCCAGTCGGCGAGGGCGGCGAAAATCGGGATGACGTATTCGAGGAGGCTCACCTCGATTGGGCCGACCCGGTCGAGGAGCCAGAAGTACAGCAGGAAGCCGCCCGCGCCGGCGACGACCGCGAGGTAGCCGGTGGCGACGAGCGTCGTCTGGGTCCACGCCGCGTCGGCGGCGGACTCCCACGGGAGGGCGACGCTCGTGACGTGCAGCGTGACCGCGCCGACGAGCATCATCCACGCCTGCACGGAGAGCAGCGACATCTCCGTCTCGCTGTCGTGGGTCAGCACCGCGCCGAGGGCGAAGGCGACGGCCGACCCGAACACGAGCGCCGCGCCGACGAGATTCGACGACAGCAGGTTCTCCGGGTCCGGGTTGGCGATGACGACGAGTCCCAGAAAGCCGAGGACGAGCCCGACGATTCGGTGCGCCGAGAGCCGCTCGCGGGCGGCCGTCAGGCGGGTGAGCGTCGGCGTCGCGAGCGGGATGATGCCGAGGAGGACCGACGCGACCGACCCGGGGACGTACACCTGCCCCGAAAACAGGAGGGCGTGGTGCGCGCCGATGCTGAACGCGCCGCCGGCGAGAATCGGCCGCCACTCGTCGCGGGCGGCGGGGAGGACCCGGTCGCCGCGGGCGATGGCGACGGCGAACAACAGGAGCGCGGCCACGTCGAAGCGGACCGCGCCGAGGAACGCCGGCGGGACCGTCCGGAGGGCGATGTCGGTGGCGAGGAAGGCGCTCCCCCAGACGGCGGAGAGCGCGAGGAAGGCGACGGCGGTTCTGGCCCGACTCATTCGATTCGGATTTCGCGCCGCCGGTACTGAATGAGTCGGTTCGGTCGCCCGCCCGCGTCGTCGCCCCGGGAGAACGCCGGGTTATCGCCGATTCGGGCGTGCGGACGCCCCTCACACGCCTGAAACGCGAAGGAACAAGATTTTATGCGGAGGATGGAAAGTGTAGCCCACTATGGGTAAGAAGTCGAAGTCTAAGAAGAAGCGTCTGGCGAAGCTCGAACGCCAGAACAGTCGCGTCCCCGCGTGGGTCATGCTCAAGACGGACATGGAAGTCACGCGAAACCCCAAGCGTCGCAACTGGCGGCGAAGCAACACGGACGAGTAAGCAATGAGCGCAAACGACTTCGAGGAGCGCGTCGTCACCGTCCCGCTCCGAGACGTGAAGGCGGTCCCGGCACACGAACGCGCGGGCCGCTCGATGACGCTCATCCGCGAGCACCTCGCGAAGCACTTCAAGGTCGACGCCGAGAACGTGCGTCTCGACACGCAGATCAACGAGGACATCTGGGCGCACGGTCGGCAGAGCCCGCCGAGCAAGTTCCGCGTCCGCGCCGCGCGTTTCGACGAGGACGGCGAGTCAGTCGTCGAAGCCGAACCGGCCGAGTAAACGGTGCTTCGCGCCTCCTTCGCCGGTTCGTCCTACATCGGCGTCTTCGCTCGCGCGACCGACGACGCGCTGTTGGTCCGCCCGGACGCCGACGACTCGCTCGCCGAGCAGATGGCCGAAGAACTCGACGTGCCGCTGGTCAAGACGACCGTCGGCGGGTCGGGCACGGTCGGTGCGTTAGCGACGGGTAACGAGAACGGACTTCTCGTGTCGAGCCGCGCGACGTCCCGCGAGAAGGAGGCCCTCACCGACGCCGTGGACCTCCCGGTCTACGAGCTTCCCGGTCGTATCAACGCCGCCGGCAACGTCGTTCTCGCGAACGACTACGGCGCGTACGTCCACGCGGACCTCTCCGACGAGGCCGTCTCGGCCGTCGAGGAGGCCCTGGAGGTCCCCGTCGAACGCGGCGACCTCGCGGACGTTCGAACCGTCGGCATGGCGGCCGTCGCCAACAACCGCGGCGTCCTCTGCCACCCGAAGTCGCGCGAACCCGAACTCGAAGCGCTCGAAGCGCTCCTCGACGTTCGCGCCGACATCGGGACGATAAACTACGGTGGACCGCTCGTCGGCTCCGGTCTCGTCGCCAACGAGGAAGGCTACATCGTCGGCGAGGACACGACCGGCCCCGAACTGGGTCGCATCGAAGACGCCCTCGACTACATCGACTGAGGGCCTCGCGTCCCCCCGTTTCTCGCTTCAGTTTCGCTCCGAGTAGGAAGACCTTTCCCGCTCGCCACCCGACCGACGTGCATGAGCCAGTTCATTATCGCGGGCAGCTTCACGAGCCGTGGCGTCGTCCACGAGTTCACGAAGACTGTGGAAGCACCGAACGAGAACGTCGCACAGGAACGCGCCTTTTCGCTCATCGGGAGCGAGCACGGAATCAAGCGTACGAAGGTCGAACTCAACGAGGTGTCCGCGGCATGATGGGTGGCGGTCAGCAGCAACTTCAGCAGCTCTCCCAGGAACTGCAGGCCCTCGACGAGGAAATCGAATCCCTCGAAGGCGAGGTCTCGGACCTGAACGACGAGAAGGACGAGATCGACGAGGCCGTCGAGGCCATCGAGACGCTCGAGACGGGTTCGACGGTGCAGGTCCCCCTCGGCGGCGACGCGTATCTCCGCGCCGAAGTCCAGGACATCGACGAAATCGTCGTCTCCCTCGGCGCGAGCTACGCCGCCGAACAGGAACAGGGCACGGCCATCGAGACCCTGCGACGCAAGCAGGACGCGCTCGACGAGGAAATCGCGAGCATCCGCGGCCAGATCGAAGAGCTCGAAGAGGAGAGCGACGAGATCGAAGAGCAGGCGATGCAGGCCCAACAGCAGATGCAGCAACAGCAGATGCAGCAGATGCAGCAGATGCAGGGCGAGGGCGGCGACGGCGACGACGAGTAAGGTAACCCCCACCTCCTACTATTCAGATGTTCGACGGACTGAAGAAGAAACTCAACCGCTTCCGTAACGACGTTGAAGAGACCGCCGAAGAGAAGGCCGAAGCGGCGGCCGACGAGGCCGAGACCGAGGCCGACGCGGAAGCGGAATCAGCACCAGCAGACGCGGCGGTCGAACCCGAGGCGTCCGAACCCGCTGACACCGACTCCGTCGGCGACGCGGACGTCGATTCCGAAGCCGACGCGGTCGACGACGCTCCCGCGGACGCCGAGTCGGTGACCGACGCGGACTCCGCGCCCGAACAGGCCGCGGCGACCGCGGAGGGAGAACCCGAGCCCGAACCGGCGACGGCGGCGGCCGACGAGCAGATGGTCGACGAACCTGCGGCCGACGTGGACGAACCCGCGCCCGACGAGGCCGAGCCGCGCGAGTCGCTCGCCTCCGACGCCGCGAAAGCCGCGCTGGCGGAGGAAGACGAAGACGGGTCGTCCGGTCCGGGTCGGCTCCGACGCGCCGCCGCGTTCGCCACGGGGAAGGTCGTCATCGAGGAAGAAGACCTCGAAGACCCCCTCTGGGAACTCGAGATGGCGCTCCTCCAGAGCGACGTCGAGATGCAGGTCGCAGAGGAGATTCTCGAAACTATCCGCGAGAAGCTCATCGGCGAGACGCGAAAGCAGGTCCAGAGCACGGGGCAACTCGTCTCCGAGGCGCTCCACGACGCGCTCTACGAGGTCATCAGCGTCGGGCAGTTCGACTTCGACCAGCGCATCGCCGAGGCGGACAAGCCGGTCACGCTCATCTTCACCGGCATCAACGGCGTCGGGAAGACGACGACCATCGCCAAACTCGCCCGCTACTTCGAAAAGCAGGGCTACTCGACGGTGCTCGCCAACGGCGACACCTACCGCGCCGGCGCGAACGAGCAAATCCGCGAGCACGCGGAGGCGCTCGGCAAGAAGCTCATCGCCCACGAGCAGGGCGGCGACCCGGCGGCGGTCATCTACGACGGCGTCGAGTACGCCGAGGCTCACGACATCGACATCGTCCTCGGCGACACGGCGGGTCGGCTCCACACCTCGAACGACCTGATGGCGCAGTTGGAGAAGATAGACCGCGTCGTCGGCCCCGACCTCACCCTCTTCGTGGACGAGGCCGTCGCCGGGCAGGACGCGGTCGAACGCGCCCGGCAGTTCAACGACGCGGCCGCCATCGACGGCGCGATTCTGACGAAGGCCGACGCCGACTCCAACGGCGGCGCGGCCATCTCCATCGCGTACGTGACGGGCAAGCCCATCCTGTTCCTCGGTGTGGGACAGGGCTACGACCACATCGAGAAGTTCGACCCCGAACGGATGGTCGAGCGCCTGCTCGGCGAAGACGAGTAATCGGTCCGTCGTTCTTTTCCGTCACTCCAGTACGAGGACGACCCCGAGCAGCAGCATCGTCCCCGCGCCGACGTAGTTCAGCGCGCTCGCGACCCGCGTCTCCGCGAGCCTCGACCCGAGTCGGTTCGCGCCGAGCGCGACGACCGAGAGGTACAGCGCCGTGAGGACGGCGTAGGTCGCGCCCAGACTCGCCATCCGTATCCCGGTTCCCGCGCCGCGTCCGGCGAAGCCGGGGAGGAACGCGAGGAAGAACAGCGCGACTTTCGGATTGAGCGCGTTGACGAGGACGCCCCGCCGAAAGCTCGCCCCGGCGTCGGTCTCGACCGAGGGGTCGAACTCGCCGTTCCGCAGGGCGGTGACGCCGAGGTACACGAGGTACGCCGCGCCGACGTACTTGAGCGCCGCGGCGGCCTCGGGGACGGTTCGAAAGAGCGCCGCCGCGCCGACCGTCGCGAGGAGCGTGTGAAAGAGGACGCCCGTGGCGATGCCGAACGCCGACCGGACGCCCGGCCCGCGCCCGTCGAGGCCGCGAGCGAGGACGTACATCGTGTCGGGCCCGGGCGCGAGGATGAGCGCGACCGCCGCGCCGCAGAAGGCGAGATAGGTCGCGGCGTCGAGGCCGAACGCGAGCGTCGTCATCGCCCGGGCCTACGATTCGTCGCGGGAAGTAGCTCAGGGGTTCGCGTCGGGGTTCGACGGCGAGTCCGGTCCGGGGCCCGATTCCGGACTCGGAAGCACCTGATTGCGGAGCGTTGGCGTTTCGCCTTCCGACGCCGACGCCAGTCGCTCGACGTTCTCGGCGAGGATGTCGGCGACCCGCGTCCAGTAGTGCGGCGTGTGGCCGGAGACGTGCGGGGTGATGTAGACGTTCTCGAAGCTCCAAAGCGGGTGGTCTTCGGGCAACGGCTCCGGGTCGGTCACGTCGAGGGCGGCGGCGCGGAGCCGGTTGCTTCGGAGGTGCGAGACGAGGGCGTCGGTGTCGACGATACCGCCGCGCGCGACGTTGACGAGGACGGCGTGTTCGGGGAGCGCGCTCAGCGCCCGTCGGTCGATGAGGTCGCGCGTCTCGTCGGTCAGCGGGCACGCGACCACGAGGAAGTCGGTGCGGACGAGCGCCGATTCGAGGTCGTCGAACCCGAGTACCTCGTCGGCCGGGCCGCCCTTCTCCGGCGTGTAGCGGACGCCGACGGTCTCGACGCCGAACGCGTCGAGTCGCTCGACGACCGCCTGTCCGATGGCACCGAGGCCGACCACGGTGGCCGTCGAGCCGTGCAACTCGCCATACGACTGGAAGTGTCGCCACTCGCGGCGTCGCTGGCGGCGGAGCCCCTCGTCGAGTCGGCGGGTAATCATGAGCAGGGAGCCGAGGACGTGTTCGGCGATGTTGGGGCCGTGGACGCCGGAGGCGTTGGTGACGAGGACGCCGCGCTCGCGGAGTGTCTCCAGCGGGAGGTGGTCGTAGCCGGCGGCCGCGCCGGCGAACAGTCGGAGTTCGTCGGCGGCGGCGAGCACGTCGTCGGGGAGCGACGTGCTGGTGATAACGGTCGCGTCGCGCGCGGCGTCGAGCGTCTCCGCGGTCGTCTTCGGATGGCGGACGGTCGCGTCGGGCAGGCGCTCGCGGAGGGCCGCGGCGTACTCCGACGCCGGGATTCCGTGCGTGGGGCGGTCGAGGACGAGAATCGTGGTCATCGAGTGCGTTGTCGGTGCCTCGCGCGAAAGGTCTTCGGCCCGCTCGCGCTCAACGCGACGGATAAAGCCTTTACCGACGCGACGGCGTAGGAAGGGACAATGGTACTCGACAATCTCGGGAGTTCCCTCCGCGGCAGTCTCGATAAACTGCGAGGGAAGTCCCGCCTCGACGAGGACGACGTTCAGGAGATCGTCAAGGAGATACAGCGCTCCTTGCTCTCCGCCGACGTCGACGTCAGCCTCGTCATGGACCTCTCGGACTCTATCAAGACCCGCGCGCTGGAAGAAGAGCCGCCGGGCGGCACGAGCGCGCGCGACCACGTCCTGAAAATCGTCTACGAGGAGCTCGTCGGCCTCATCGGCGAATCGACGGAGATTCCGCTCGAATCGCAGACCATCATGCTCGCCGGTCTCCAGGGGTCGGGGAAGACGACCACCTCAGCCAAGATGGCGTGGTGGTTCTCGAAGAAGGGGCTTCGCCCCGCGGTCATCCAGACCGACACCTTCCGCCCCGGCGCGTACGACCAGGCCAAGCAGATGTGCGAGCGCGCCGAGGTCGACTTCTACGGCGACCCCGACTGCGACGACCCGGTCCAAATCGCCCGCGACGGTCTCGAAGCGACCGAGGACGCCGACGTGCACATCGTCGACACGGCCGGTCGCCACGCGCTCGAAGACGACCTCATCGCCGAAATCGAGGAGATAGAGGGCGTCGTCCAGCCCGACCTGAACCTGCTCGTCCTCGACGCGGCAATCGGGCAGGGCGCGAAAGAACAGGCCCAGCAGTTCGACGAGTCCATCGGCATCGGCGGCGTCGTCATCACCAAGCTCGACGGGACGGCGAAGGGCGGCGGCGCGCTGACCGCCGTCAACGAGACCGACTCGTCTATCGCCTTCCTCGGCATGGGCGAGACGGTTCAGGACATCGAGCGCTTCGAGCCGAACGGCTTCATCTCCCGCCTGCTCGGCATGGGCGACCTGAAACAGCTCTCCGAGCGCGTCGAACGCGCCATGTCCGAGACCCAGGCCGAAGACGAGGACTGGGACCCCGAGGAGATGATGAAGGGGAACTTCACCCTCAAGGACATGCAAAAGCAGATGGAGGCGATGAACAAGATGGGGCCGCTCGACCAGGTGCTCGACATGATTCCGGGCTTCGGCGGCGGCATCAAAGACCAGCTACCGGACGACGCGATGGACGTGACGAAAGACCGGATGCGCGCGTTCGAGGTCGTCATGGACTCGATGACCGAAGAGGAACTGGAGAACCCGCGTAAGGTCGGTGCCTCCCGCGTCAAGCGCATCGCGCAGGGGTCGGGACAGGACGAGGAGACGATTCAGGAGCTCCTCGAACAGCACCGCATGATGGAACAGACCATCAAGCAGTTCCAGAACATGGGCGACGGCGACATGCAGCGCATGATGAAGAAGCTCCAGAATCAGGACGGCGGCGGCGGCATGGGCGGCCTCGGCGGCATGGGTCCGTTCTAACTTCGCAGTTCCCGTTCTGTTTCTCGTTTTCTGCGCTTCTACTTCCACGACGCCACAGCCCGCAGTTCTCGCGGCTCGCCGGGATACCGCCGACTTTTAACGCTCGGGGCCGTCGCACCCCACAATGACCGTGCGAGACGTGGCGGTCGAGGCCTACAAGGAAGCCTTGCCCGCGCTCGCGGCCAGCCTCGTCGGCGGCCTCATCGCCGGTGTCGTCCTCGGCGGGATGCGGGCCGAACTCCGGGCCGTGCCGGGGCTTCTCGTGCTCGTCCCCGCGCTCTTGGCGACCCGCGGGAACGTCTACGGCTCGCTCGGCGCTCGCATCGCCACCGCGCTCCACCAGGGGCTCATCGAACCCCGCGTCACCGGCGGCGACGAGCGCCTCCGGGCGGCCGCGACGGCCGCGCTCGCCAACGGCGTGCTCACGAGCACGTTCGCCGCCGTCGTGGCGTACTTCCTCCTCACGTTTCTCGGCAGTCGGGTCGCGCCCCTCCCGATTCTCGTCGGCGTCGCCATCGTCGCCGGGTTGCTCTCCGGCATCGTCCTGACCGTCGTCGTCGTCAGCGTCGTCTTCGCGGGTTATCGCCGCGGGCGCAACCCCGACACCATCGTCGGCCCGGTCGTGACGACCACCGGCGACGTGTTCGGCATCCTCTTTTTGCTCATCGCCGTCAGAACCGTCCTCGCCGTCGCGGGGGTGTTCTGAGTGCCGACGGAGTGGACCGTTCGCGCCATCACGCGGGCGATGCTCCCGGTGCTCCTCGTGCTCACGCTCGTCGAACTCGGCAGCGGTCTCGTCCTCGGGAGCTTCGAGGCGCAGCTACTCCGATACCCGTCGCTTCTCGTGCTCGTCCCCGTCACCATCGGGACCGCGGGCAACCTCGGGAGCGTTCTCGCGGCGCGACTCTCCACGTCGTTCCACCTCGGGACGCTCTCGTTTTCGCCCCGCGACGACGAACTCGCGGGGAACGCCGTCGCCACGCTCGCCCTCGCGGTGACGGTCTTCCCCGTCATCGGCGCGGGCGCGTGGGTCGCCACGTTCCTCGTCTCCGGCGACACGTCGCTGGCCCTGCGGACGGTCGTCATCGTCGCCCTGTCGAGCGGGATTTCGCTCGCGGTCCTCGCGGTTCTGGTGACGTTCTCGGCGACCTACGTCGCCTACCGGTTCGGCCTCGACCCCGACGACGTGGTCATCCCCGTCGTCACCAACGTCTGCGACGTGCTGGGCGTCGTCGTCCTGTTCGGGGTGGCGCAGGTGCTCGTCTGACCCCGACGCTCGAACCGCCTCCCGCCGACCGACGCCGATTAGTTCGCTCGGAACCGACCCTCGCTCGTGCAGTCGTCGGCCGTCCTCCCGGTGCTGTTTGAGGTGCTCCCGCGAGTCGCGCGCATCGCCGCCTACATCGCCGTGGGCGTCTTCGCCGCGAACCTCGTCGTCGCCTTCGGCCTCGTCGAGCGCATCGCCGGGCTCTCGCGGTATCTGACGAGCCCCGCGAACCTCCCGGACGAGGTCGGGACGGCCATCGTCACCACCGCCGCCTCGACGACGGCGGGCTACGGCATGCTCGCGGAGTTCCGCGAGTCGGGCGTCCTCGACGACCGGGCGACCCTCGTCGCCGTCACCATCAACACGTTCTTCGGGTTCGTCCAGCACATCTTCACCTTCTACTGGCCGGTGCTCATCCCCATCCTCGGCCGCGAGGTCGGCTTCATGTACGTCGGCGCGCGGGCGGCCATCGCGCTCGCCATCACCGCGACCGGCGTCGTCGCCGGCGCGGTGCTCCTTTCTGACCGCAACACGACTCCGGTCGCCGTCGCCGAGACCGATGGCTCGGGCGGCGCGGTCGACGCGGTTGACGCGGCGGCCACTTCGGACGGCGAGACGACCGACTCAGTCGACGCGGACGCCGCAGACGCGGACGACACCGACGACTCCCTCCGAGAGATGCTCGAAGACGCCGCTCGGAGCACGTGGAAGAAACTGCGGCGCATCGTCCCGCGACTCGCGGTCGTCTACGTGGCCGTCACGCTCCTCCTGCGGACGACCGACCTCGAATCGTTCGCGGCGCTCGCCAGCCCGCTGACGAACCTCGTCGGCCTGCCGGGCGCGGCGGTTCCCGTCGTCGTCGCCTTCGCGTTCGACACGACGACAGGCGCGGCGACCATCGCGCCGGCCATCGGCGAGACGTTCACGCCGAAGCAGGCCGTGGCGACGATGCTCATCGGCGGCATCATCTCCTTCGCCGTCTCGACGTTCAAGCGGTCGATTCCCTTCCAGTACGGCATCTGGGGCCCCGAGTTCGGGTCGAAGGTCATCGCCGTCAACACGGGGCTGAAAATCGTCTTCATCGCCGTCGCGGTGGCGCTGCTGGTCGCCTGAGCGGCCGAGAAGACGTCGTCTGCGACTCAGCGGTCGTTCGGGTCGACCGGTCGCCCGTCTTCGGTCGGCGGCGCGATGTAGTCGATGACCTCGTCGACGGAGGGGTCGCGGACGGTCACGTGGACCTCGATGTCGCCGAGTTCGTCGGGGTTGCCGACGGAGAAGTTGACGACGCCCTTGAACGCGGCCTGCTTTTTCAGCGCGAACGAAAAGCCATCGTCGTCGCGGCGCTTCGCGAACTCGCGGCGGGCGGTGTCGAGGATGGCCTGCTCGTGGAGGCGCTCCGAGAAGCGCTCCAGTTCGTGGGTCTCTCCGACGAGCGTTCCGGGTTCGTGTTCGAGTTCGACGCCGGGGAAGATGTTCTCGACGGCGTCGCCGACGCGGTCGGTGACCTCGGTGTCGCGGACGGGCACCTCGATGCGAACGTCGACGCTGTAAATCATGCTCACGCGTCGGCCTCCGCGACCGCCTCGGGCCCCTCTTCGAACAGTTTCGCGATGGTCTCGCGGTATTCCGCCAGCGTGCCGGTGTTCTGAATGACCACGTCGGCGCGGTCCATCGCGTCGCCCATGCCGAAGTCGAGTTCGCGGCGCTCGCGCTGTTTCAGCGCCTCCACGTCGGTGTCGCTGTCGTCGCGGTCGCGGTCGAGCAGGCGCGCGGCGCGCGTCTCGAACGGCGCTTCGACGCTCACGAGGACGAACTCGTCGCCGAACGCCTCCCGGAAGCGGTCGAGTTCGACGCCCGACCGGAGCCCGTCGACGAGCACCGCGTCGTTCGATTCGAGGTGCTCTTCGACCATCGGCAGGGACCGCGCGGCGATGGCGTCGTCGCCCTCTTCCTCGCGGAGCGCGGTCGCTATCTTCCCGTGGTCCGTCGCGGGGTCGAGCCCGCGGCGGCGACACTCCTCGCGGATGACGTCGCCCATCGTCACCACGGGCACGCCCGCTTCGTGGGCCACCTCGGCGAGTTCGCCCTTGCCGCTTCCCGGCAGGCCGACCGTCCCGATGACTCTCATAGCCGGTGTTACCGCGTTGGCGCTGTTAAAGCCTCCCTTCACGTCGCTCCGGGTGGCGGGTTTCGCCGCTCTCTCGTCGCCGGCCCGGCGGACTCCGCCACCCCGTCGCTTTTCGCCTCGGCCCGCGTACTACGCGTATGTCTCAGCGCTCGTTCGTCGTCCGCGCCATCTGGTTCGTCTTCGTCGGCTGGTGGGCGACGCCCGCCGTCGTCAACGTCGCGTGGTTCCTGAACGCGACCGTCATCGGTATCCCGCTCGGCGTCGCGCTCATCAACCTCGTGCCGACGGTGCTGTCGTTGAAAGAGCCGAAAACACGACTCGACCCCGACTCGGGCCGCGGCCAGCGGTCGGTCGTCGTTCGAGCCGTCTACTTCGTCTTCGTCGGCTGGTGGCTGAGTTGGGTCTGGGCGAACGTGGCGGTGCTGTTCACGCTCACCATCATCGGCCTCCCGGTCGGCATCTGGATGCTCAACCGGCTCCCTGCGGTCACGTCGCTGTACCGGTTCGACGGGTAGGTCGGGACGGGTAGAACCCGATTCGTTTTTCTTGCAGGGCCGGTTTGTGGGCATCGAGGGCGCGTAGCTCAGTCGGACAGAGCGTCGGACTTCTAATCCGATGGTCGCGGGTTCGAATCCCGTCGCGCTCGCTCGTCGCCTTCGGCTCCTCGCTCGCGCGACGGACATCGCAAACGCTTCGCGTTTGCTCAATCCCGTCGCGCTCTTTTGGTTGGTCGTCGCGCTCTTTTGCTGTCTGCTCCGTCGCGCTCTTTTTGTTGTGACAGACCGCCGAGCGACAGCGTCGGCGGTCTCGCCTTCTCCAGCCCTAAACTGTCTCTGTTCTCGACGACTATCGGAGCCTGCTCCCGGGTAGTCGTTAGCCAGTCGAGTTAGAAAGACAACACTTTCTTGGTCGGGAGGTACGATACACTTCCCATGGACGTTCTCGGCATCGTCGCCGCGGCGGTCGTCTTCGGCGTCGCCGCCTACAATTTCGCGACGAGCCTCGGCGGCCGATTCGCGAGACCCCTGTTCGGTAGTCTGGGACTCGTCGCCGCGACGCTCTACGTCATCGACAGATTCGGCATCGCGGCGTCGCTCGGACTGGACGTCTCCCGCGGCCTCCAACTCGTCGCGGCCCTGCTCGTGGTGTCGGCGCTAGTCGATTTCCTCGCTCGTCGCGCGGGTGCAGACGCTTCCGAATCGTCGTGAACGCCGGGATTCGCCGTTATTCTCAATACGTGACGGCGAGTTGTCTCTTGTATGGTTTTCGCGTCCGACTCCCCGTTCGGAGGTCGGTTCGAACAGACGATAGACGACGCGGTCGTCTACGGCGACGCCGAGATGGAGTCCGTGCTGCACGAGGGGCCGGTTCGCGTGCTCGTCAACGGCTGGGTCGAGGTCCCGGGCGGCCGGTATCTCTCTCCGCACGCGGTCCACCACATCGACGCGCGAGTGTCCGAGTGACGCCGCCGCCGTCTCTCAGACGAGCGCCAGTTCCCGCCCGCACTCGGGACACTCGTCGTCGACGATAGTCACCGGCGCGTCGCAGTCCGGACAGAACTCGCGGTAACACGCCCTGTCTCCCATACGTACCGCTACCACGGGAACGGTGGTGAACGTTGGGGCGAACCGGAGGAACGAGCGTCGGCCCGACGGTCACTCGTCGTCGACGTCTTTTCCCGGCCCGGCGAAGTTCGCGCCGAGTTCGGTACCGTAGCGCCGGGCGTAGACGCCGGGGACCGCGAGGAGGTCGTCCGGCGCGCCAGACTCCACGACGACGCCGCCGTCGGCGACGTGGACGCGGTCGGCGTCGCGGACGGCGGCCGCGCTGTCTGTCGCCACGACGAGCGGGGCGTCGGCCCGCCGCATCGCGGCGAGGGTAGCGCGGAGGTTCGACGGGGAGGCACTACGGGGCGCGCGGACTACGAGGCCGACACCGGGCAGGAGCGTCGTCGCGAGCGCCGTCGCCTCGGAGATGCGGGGCGCGACGACGGCCAGAAACGGCGGTCGACTCGCGGGCGTGGTCGCGTCCGAGGCGGCGGCGTCCGCCGAGGGCTCGGGAGGGGACATACATCCTGACAGATGCTGCCACGGGAGATAAGTATAGAGACGAACACCGACGGTTCACGAACCGCACCGGACGTTTTATAGAGATTTGTCAACTTCCGCAACGAATCAGTTGCCGATACACCGTCCGTTTCGTGGTGTCGGATGACGATGCGATGCGGGCGCTCGATTAACGGCGTCCCAACCGACGCGCGAGCGGACAAAGCAGACGCTAACGGGCGTGAATCCGCAAAAAACGGGATGAATTCGGCCGACGATTCGAGTCGATGCGAGGTCAGGGGGTGGGTGTGTGGTGGCCTACTGGGGCGCTCACATTGCGCCGCCCATGCCGCCCATACCGCCCATGCCACCCATACCGCCGCCCATACCGCCGGGCGCGCCGCCCTCGTCGTCGTCGCCGCCCGTCTGGCCACCGGAGAGGTCGCCAGCGGCGATGACGTCGTCGATGCGGAGAATCATGACGGCGGCTTCGGTCGCGGACTCGATAGCCTGGGTCTTGACGCGGAGGGGCTCCACGACGCCCTCTTCTTCCATGTCGATGACCTCGCCCGTGTAGGCGTCGAGGCCGGCTGCGAACTCGCCGCCGTCGTGGCGCGAGCGCAGGTCGACGAGGGAGTCGATGGGGTCGAGACCGGCGTTCTCGGCGAGGGTGCGCGGGATGATGTCCAGCGCTTCAGCGAACGCCTCGACGGCGAGCTGCTCGCGGCCGCCGACGGAGTCGGCGAACTCGCGGAGCTGCAGGGAGAGCTCCGTCTCGGGAGCGCCGCCGCCGGGGAGGACCTTGCCGTCTTCGAGCGTCGTGCGGACGACGCCGAGGGAGTCCTCGATGGCGCGCTCGAGCTCGTCGACGACGTGTTCCGTGCCGCCGCGGAGGATGAGCGTGACGGACTTCGCGTCCTCGACGTCCTCGACGAAGATGCGCTCGTCGCCGCCGACGTCCTTCTGTCCGACGGAGCCGGCGAAGCCGAGGTCGTCGGCCTCGATGTCGTCGAGGCTGCTGACGACGCGGCCGCCCGTCGCGCGGGCGAGACGCTTGAGGTCGGAGGACTTCGTGCGGCGGACCGCGAGGATGCCCTCCTTCGCGAGGTAGTGCTGCGCCATGTCGTCGATGCCGTCACCGACGAAGACGGCGTCGGCGCCGACCTCGACGAGCTGGTCGACCATCTCTTTCAGCTGCTTTTCTTCCTGGTCGAGGAACTGCTGAAGCTGGTCGGGGTCAGTGACGTTGACTTCCGCGTCGATTTCGGTCTCGCGGACTTCCAGCGCGTCGTCGAGGATGGCGATGTTCGCGTCCTCGACGGCGTAGGGCATGTTCTCGTCGACGCGCTCCTTGTCGACGATGACGCCCTCGACGAGTTCGGAGTTGTCGATGGTGCCGCCGACGACCTTCTCGATGGAGACGTTGTTCGTGTCGATGCCGTCGTCGTCCTTGACGGCCAGCACGGCGTCGACGACGAGTTCGGAGAGCAGGTCCTTCGCGGACTCCGCGCCCTTACCGGTCATCGCCGTCGCGGCGATCTTCGTGAGGGTCTCGCGGTCGTCCTCGGTGACCTCGATGGCGTTGTCCTCGAGGACTTCCTTGGCCTTCTCGGCGGCCTGGCGGTAACCCTGTGCGATGGTCGTCGCGTGGACGTCCGATTCGAGGAGTTCCTCGGCCTGGTCGAGGAGTTCGCCGGCGATGATGACGGCCGTCGTCGTGCCGTCTCCGACCTCGTCCTCCTGGGTCTCGGAGACTTCGACGATCATGTTGGCCGCGGGGTGGTCGATGTCCATCTCCTTGAGGATGGTGACGCCGTCGTTCGTGACGACGACCTGCCCGCCGGAGTCGACGAGCATCTTGTCCATCCCTTTGGGGCCGAGCGTGGTGCGTACGGCCTCTGCGACGGCCTTCCCGGCCGTGATGTTCATCGACTGCGCATCCTGACCGGATGTGCGCTGCGAGTCTTCGCCCAGAATGATCATGGGCTGACCCTGCTGCATTCGCTGGCTCATAGTCATCGCCTGATTGTTTGTGATTCTATAAAAAAGCTTCGTTTATTGGTATGCCAAAACGCAACACGGTGGGGTGGTCGAGACCCGGTGACGGCGGTCGATTACGCGGGTTTATCCGTGGTTCTCGGCGGGCGGTCTCGCCACTCTCGGAGCGAGTGCGGTGAAAAGACGATGCGGGCGAGTGCCGTGTCGGCGGTGGACTCGTCGGCGGTGGACTCGTCGGCGGTGGCGTCTCAGTTGTTCTGCCGGACGTTGAAGCCCTGGGTCAGGTCGTTGTGCTTCCGTTCGAGGAAGGAGTACACCGCGCCGTGGGGCGCGCCGTCGAGAATCATCTCGACGGCCCGGCGGACGACTTCGACCTCCTCGGGTTGGCCGATGATGCCGAGCGTCGAGCCGTAGATGACCACGTCCGCGCCGGTCAGCTCTTCCATGAGTTCGCGGGTGCGGCCGTTCTCGCCGATGAGGCGGCCCTTCTGCCGCCGCATGTCGTTTTTGTTTCGGGTGTGCCGGTCTATCTCGATGAGTTCGAACATCATCATGTCGTCGTCGAGGAGCGCCATCGCGTCCTCCGGGGCGAAGCCGCGGCCGACCGCTCGAACCACGTCGGGGGCGACCATGCCGAGTACGGGGTCGCCGACGCTGTCGATGGCGACGCTGCCGTTCTCCGAGTCAACGTCGAGTCGGACTTCCGCGCGACTCTCTATCTCTCGGAGCGTCGAGCCACCTTCGCCGATGAGAACACCGATACGGTCCTGCGGCACCTTGACGTGCTGCATATCTCCCGATACCCGTCGGAGTGGTTTAAGCGTTCGCTCGGCGGGTCGCCGCGTGTGTGGGTCTCACACCCGCCTCGTGGCGGGTCTACGTTTCTACTCGTCTTCGCTCTCGTCGGCCGTGACGAACTCGAACAGCGAGTCGCCGTCGGCGTCGGCACCCTGTCGGCGGAAGAAGTTGGCCACGTTGCGGCAGTCCCGCCGGAGGAACTCCTCGGCGTTGGGGTGGTGGACCGTGACGGCCTGCCCGAGGTCGATGACGACGAGTTCGCCCTCGTGGATGATGAGGTTGTACTCCGAGAGGTCGCCGTGGACGAGGCCGGCGCGGTGGAGTCGGCGCATGTACTCGCGGACGACCTCGTAGGCGGTCTGGGGGTTCTCGACGCGAACCTCCGAGAGCCGCCGCGCCCGGTCGTCGACGACGCCGACGAGTTCCATGACGAGGACGTTCCGCTGGACCGCGATGGGCTTCGGCACCCGGACGCCGGCGCGCTGGGCGCGTTCGAGGTTGGCGAACTCCTTTCTGACCCACGCGCGGACGACCTGCCCCTTGTCGTGGCCGATGTTCTCGAAGCGCGGGTCGCCTTCGAGGTAGTCGCGCATGTGCCGGAAGTCGGAGGCGTTGATGCGGTATATCTTGACCGCCACGTCCGAGTCGTCGCCGCCGAGCGCCTCGAAGACGTTGGCCTCCTTCCCGGTCGAAATCGGCCCGCCGAACGCGTCGATGTACCCGTCTTGGACGAGTTTGTAGATGGCGGCGAAGGTCGCGTCGTCGAACACCGACTGCTCGACTTTGAACTGGTCGGCGTCCTTCAACCGCATCCGGAACTCGTCGAAGTCGCGGTCCTTGCGGCGCGCGATGCGGTCCGCCTCGTCGTCGGAGACGTCTATCTCCTCCCACTCGTCGCCGAACGCCTCGCCCTCCTGGGGTTCGACCATGCCGAACTCGTCAGTCATTGGACTAGGGCTACGAGAGGCGAGATGAAAAGGGCACAGGCTCCGGCTTCGGTGTCGCTCGGCGAACAGTCGGCGCTGTCTCGAACGCGTTACTGGATGTGGCCTTCGCGGCGGAGTTGGTCGGCTTCGGACTTCTCGTAGCGCCAGCTCACGTCGGCCTTCTCGTCCTGCCAGTCCCACGGTTCGATGAGCACCACGTCGTCCTCTCGAATCCAGATTCGCTTCTGCATCCGTCCGGGAATGCGAGCGGTCCGCTCGACGCCGTCGGCACAGCGGACGCGAATACGATTGGCCCCGAGCATGTTCGTCACGACGGCGAACACTTCGTCGTCGTTCGGCATTCGAAGGTCTCGGCGGCTCTCGTTCTCGTCGTCGCTCATGCGCGAGCGTTCGACGTGGTCATGGTTAAATCCGCCGACGTTCGGCCGGTAGGAAGCGTCGGACGGAACGACGCGTTTAGGGCGGTCCCGAAACGCCGTCGTGGTATGCTCGACAAACTCGGCACGAAGGGTATCGCCGGCGTCGTCTCCTTGCTCTTGGGTATCGGTATCGTCGCCTATCAGGCTCCCGTCGTCGCGGCGGGGCTCGCGTTCGTCGTCGCCGGCCTCGGCCTCGTCGCCAGCGGCCTCGCCGAGGGCGTCATGAAGATGTTCGGTATGGCCTGAGAACCGCCGGTACCGCGCCGTCTTACAGGCGCTCGCGGAGGAACGAGAACACCCGATTTCGGACCGCAGGATAGTGGTACGACGAGTGCAAGAAGACGTGGTCGGCCGCGCCGACGGCGTCGTACTCGACTTCGTTTCCGGCCGCGTCGAGGGCGTCCGCCAACCGGGCGCTCTGGCCCGGCGCGACGACCGAGTCATCGCTCCCGTGGAGCAACAGCGTCGGCGGCGCGTCGGCGTCGGGGCCGTTTTCCGAGTTGGCGTCAGCGTCGCCGCCGACGCGGGTAATCGGCGAACACCGACGCAACTCGGCGGCCGACGGCCGGCTATCGAACAGCGGCAGCGACTCCCCGGCGCGCTCGTGGTCGTCGGCTCGCAGGTCGTAGACGCCGGAGACGCCGACCGCGGCGTCGATTCCGGTCCGCCGCCCGAACTCGTCGTCCGAAAGCGCCGCCAACAACGCGAGGTGCGCCCCCGCGGAGTGGCCGACGACGGCGACGGCCTCGGAGTCGATGCCGAACTCGTCGGCGCGGTCGACGACCCAGTCGATACCCTCGCACACGTCCTCGATTTGCGCGGGGAACGGCGCTTCGTGACCCAGTCGGTACGACACCTCGGCCGCGACGAACCCCTCGTCGGCGGCGTCGAGCGCCCAGCGGGCGAACTGGCCGGTCGAGCCGGTCTCCCACGCGCCGCCGTAGACGAAGACGACGAGCGGCCGGGGTGAGTCGGCTGTTTCGGTTTCCGTGGTCGCCGGCGCGCCGGGGCGGTACACGTCCGCGGTCAGCGTGCGCTCCTCGCGGTCTGCGACGGTTCGGTTTCGATGAACGAGAACGTCGGAAGAGCGGGGCATACCGACCCGTCGGGTCGGCGGCTTCTATCGGTTTGGGAGACGGCGAGTCACGAACCGTCGAAAAGGGTATAGTTCCGGCGAGGCGCGGCGATTACTCGGCTATCTTCGCGCGACCCGGTTCGATGAGTTCGTCGAGGTAGTTCGCGAGCGCGCCCTTCGCGTCGGCGGGGTGGAGTTCGCCGGATTCGAGGTCGGCCTCCAGCGTCTCGTAGTCGTCGTATTCGAGGTCCCCGCCGTACTGCTCGGGGCGCTCGACGACGACCCGCTGGAAGCGCGGGAAGACGTGGTACTCGAAGATTTGGAGGACGGGGTTCTCGCGCTCGTCGCCCTCGTCGGTCGGGTCGGGGTCGGCCGTCGGCGGGCAGAACGCGCCGTTGACCTTGTCTTCGATGTCCTCGGTGGTGTCCTCCATCGAGATGGTGACGCCCTCGGAGGAGGACATCTTGCCGATGCCCGTCCCGAGGTCCGCGATGAGCGGCGTGTGCATGCAGGTCGGCGATTCCTCGCCGATGCTCGGGAGCGTGTCGCGGGCGAGCATGTGGACCTTGCGCTGTTCCATCCCGCCGATGGCGAGGTCCACGTCGAGGTAGACGATGTCGAGCGCCTGCATGATGGGGTAGACCGCCTGCGCGACGGTGACGCCCTCGCCGCTCTTGATTTCGGCCATGGCGCGCTCGGCGCGCGAGAGGGTCGTCTCCAGTTCGAGCGCGTGCAGGTCGAGGACGTAGCTCTCGTCGAGCTGGTACTCCGAGCCGAGGACGAACTCCGTCTGACTCTCGTCGAGGCCGTAGGCGATGAACTGCGCTTTCATCCGCTCGGCCGTCTCGCGAATCTCCTCGAAGGTGCCCTTGCCGTTGAGGTAGGCGTGTACGTCGGCCAGAAGCACGACTACCTCGAAGCCCGCCTCTTGGAGGTCGATGAGCTTGTTGGCGGTGAGCATGTGACCGATGTGGAGGACGCCGGAGGGCTCGTAGCCCACGTACGCTCGCTTGCCCTCGGGGTCGTCGGCCAGCGCGCGCACTTCGTCCTCCGTGACCACTTCGGAGGCGTTCCGAGTGATCAGGTCGTATGCGTCCATACCTGTTCGGTGTCGGGGACGTGGCATATGACTTCTGATAGGGATTATCGTGAACCGCCTCGGGGTCATGCCCCGAGACACTCGCCTTGCCTATCTGTAGACGCTTGTGTCCCACCGCGCGCGGGCGAAACGGACAACACGCACCGGTCCCAACTCCGGGTGATGTCCGACTCAGGAAACACGACGCGTGCGCCCGTCATCATCTTCGCCGCGCTCATCCTCGTCGTCTTCGGTCTGCTCGCGGCCATGTGGGCGTCGGTCCGCGGCGGCGACCTCCTCCCGTACATCCTCGGCTTCGCGGTCTACTTCCTCGCGTTCCACATCTACCTCCCCTATCGGGTCCACAAGGACGCGACGTTCAAGGGGCGAAACGCGACGTTCTGGGCCGCCTTGGCCTTCTTCGTGCCGCTCGTCGGCGCGGCGCTGTACTTCGTGGTCGCCGTCGTCGTCGGCCACGACGCGACTGTGGAGTGACGACCCTCGGCGGCCGCGACTCTCGTCATCGTCTTCAGTGGTGCCAGAACCGATTTATGAACAGCCACGCACCCCGTCAGTATGCCCTCCGCCGACGCGAACCCAATCCGTCGATGGCTCATGGTCATCTCGCTGTTTCTCGCTCTCCTCACCTACCTCGTCTCGTCGAGTGGGACCGGCGTCTACCTCGACAATGTCATCCACCTCGTCTCGGGCGGTGCTGCGTTGGCTATCGGTCTCTTGTTAGCCGCCTCAGTCGTTAGAACGTGACCGCAGGGGCGCAACCGTGAGCGAGTCTCGACCTGTCCGAGTGCCGAACCTTCGGTCGGTCACCGCCGGTTCTCGGCGCGATGCTCGGAGATAATCTGGTCCACCATCTCCTCGCGCTGTTCCTTCTGTCGCTCCTCGGCGCGTTCCTCCCAGTCCTCGATGGCGGCGGCCACCTCGGACTCCTTCGCCACGGCGAGTTCGTCTATCTCCTGAATCGTCACGCCGTCGGCGGGCGCGACCGGAATATCGGCCTCGAACAGCACCTCGTCCGCGACCTCCGAGAGATTGCCCGACCGGAGGACGACCTTGGGGTCGAACTCGGCGAGTCGCTCGGCGGTCGTCCGCCCGGCCCCGCTGGCGTCGCGGAGGTAGACCACGTCGCCCGCGGCGATGCCGTACTCCTCGACGGTGTGGTCGAGCGCGCCGTTGGTGAACTGTTCGACGATTTTGACGGGCACGAGGCTTCCGTCGGTGTTCACGTCCGCGAAGTTCGAGTGGTCGAGCTTCCACAGCGACTTCAGTTGGTCGAGCTTGTCTGCGAGTTCCGCCTTGTCGGATTCGAGCGATTCGACGTTCCGCTCTAACCGGCCGTTCTCGCGTTCCAGTCGGGTGACTTCGCGGCGCTCGCGGGCCTCGCGGCGCTCCTCGCGGCGAGCGTCGGAGAGTTCCTGCTTGTACTCCTCGATGGTCTCGTCTTTCTCCTCGATGGTCGACTTCAGGTCCTCGACGTGCGATTCGAGGCGCTCGACCCGCGACCGCAACTCCCGAATCTCGCGTTCTTCGGGCGTGAGTTCGGGCTCCTCGTGAGCCTCCTCGTCGGCGTCGTCGGGGTCGCCCCCGTCGCCGTCGTCGGCCATCTCGCGGAGAACGGCCTCGACCGACTCCTCGCTGGCGAGGACGCGGGCGATGACCTCCTCGCGGTCCACGTCGGCGGGCACCTTCCGGGAGATGCGCTCGAACTGGTCTTCGTGGGCGTCGAAGGCGAACAGCGCCGCCGCGAGGGCGTCGCGCTCGTGGTCGTTGTCGTAGTCGATGTCGCGGGTCCGGTGGAGCTTTTCGTCGACGGGGATGTCGCTCGCGGGGGCCCAGCCGGCGGCGTCGAAGCTCCGCCGGAACTTCTCGACCGTCTCGGGCATCGGCTGCACGTCGGCGGCGACGAGACTGGGTCGCCCGCGCTCGATGAGCCACTCGATGACGGCGGCGGTGTCTGCGGTCCGCGTCGAGTGCACGTCGAGGACGCGCCCGTCGAGGCCGACGACGGCGACGGCCGTGGTCGTGCCGGGGTCGATGCCGACGATGACGCGGTCGCGGCGCTTCACGAGCGGTTCGAACTCGATGCCGTCGCGGCGCTCGCGCTCGATTTCGACGCGGGTGTCGCCCGAGCGGTGGGTCGATACGGGGATGTCCTCGGGGCGCGCTTCGACGGTGAAAAGCGCCTGCGAGTAGCCGCCGTACTTCTCGGTCACGTCCCGCTCGTAGTCGAGATTGGCCTCCTTCAGCGAGGACTCGACCTCGCGGGACTGCTGTTTGACCGACCCGTGGATGCGGCGCGTGTAGCGGTCCTGACTCCACCCGCCCTTGCCGGTCGAGCGGCCGCGAGAGACCTTCACGGTCGTCGTGTTCTCGAAGGCGGCGACCTCGTAGCCGACGTTGGCGAGGGCGAGTCGGGCCGCGGCCTCGGCCTCCTTCATCGGGTCTTTGCCGTAGGGGACGCCGTGACGCGAGGCGACCCGCGAGAGCGGTTCCGGTCGCTCCGCGCCGGTCACTTGCACCAACTGCGTCCCGTGGGGGAGCCACCGCAGGAAGCGGACCAAATCGTCCTTGTCGGTCGCCAACTCGTACATGTTGTCCGTGGCGACGACGCGCGGTTCGTCGCACTCGATGAGGCGGCGTAACTTGCGGAAAGAGACCACGTCTCGTTCGATTCGGACCTCGTCTGACTCGGTGTCTCGGGTGTCCAACACGACCAGCGCGTACGACGGCGAGTCGCCGCGGATATCGCCGCTCTGGATGTCGACGCCGAAGACGACCGAGTCGAGCGCACTCGTCCGGTCGTTCACGACGGCGACTAGGGTCGCGCCGGATATATACTCCACGCCGGTTTCGAGCGTCGACTCGCCTCGGGTGTCGCGGTTGCGCGACTCGGCCGACGAGGCCGCTGGCACCGACAACGCCGGTGACGCCGCGGATATCGCCGCCGCGACCCGCGATTGACACGAAACAAACAAGTCTCGGCTATTTGAAAGTAGAGTGATGAGTTCTGATATCCCCGACCCGCCGTCGGTGACCTCCCGGTCGCTGACGCGCATCGCCCTCATCGGTGTCGTCGCCCTCCTCCTTATCGCCGCCCCCATTGCCGGGCTCCTCGCGTGGGAACCCGTCGAGGAGGGGAACGTCAAGGTCGTCAAGAAGTGGGGCGCGACCACCGGCACCGTCTTCGAACCCGGTGCGCACTTCATCAACCCCGTCTCGCAGTCGACCTCGTCGCTGTCGGTGCGACCGCAGTCGTACACGATGTCGTCGTCGACGAGCGAAGGCGACAGGCGCGGCGACGACGCCATCACCGTCCTGACCGAGGACGGCCTCCGGACGGACATCGACGTGACCGTCCGCTACCGCATCGACGCCGGCCAGGCGGTCGAGTTCTACCGCAACTACCGGACGCTCGCCACCGCCGAAGAGCGCCTGATTCGCCCGTCGATTCGGTCGGTGCTCCGGACCGAAGCGGGTCGACTGCCCGTCACCGTCATCTACACCGGCGAGGGCCAGACCCAGTTGAAGGCCGCCGCCGAGCGGGAACTCGCAGAGGAGTTCGCCGACGACGGCCTCATCCTCGAAGCGGTGCAGGTCCGCAACGTCGAACTCCCCGCCGAGTACGCGCAGGCGGTCGAACAGAAGGAAATCACCGAACAGCGCCGCCAGCAGAAGCAGGACGAACTCGCCGTCGAGGAGTTGGAGGCCGAGCGCAAGCGCATCGAGGCGCAGGGACAGGCCGACGCCAACCGCATCCTCGCGGAGTCGCTGTCCGACGAGGTGCTGGCCCAGAAGTACATCGAGAAACTCGACGAGACGGACACCGTCTACATCCCGGTCGGCGACGGCGGCTACCCGCAGTTCGTCCGGTCGCTCGATAGCGACGGGTCGTCCTCGTCGGGTTCGTCCGCCGGTTCGTCGTCGGGTGATACCTCGGCGTCGTCGAGGTCGTCGACCTCGTCCGGCTCCGAAAACGAGACGAGCAACTGACGCCGTCGATGCGTCTCCTCCGTGAACTGGCCGTCGCGGTCATGTTGCTCGTCATCGTCGGCGTGCTCGCGCGCTCCGGTGCCGGCCGGTTCGTCCTGCCGGTCGTCGCTCTCGCGGTCGCCGCGGCGCTCGTCGCGCTCCTGTCCAAGCGCCCGGCGTATCCACGGACGGCCGTCGGCCCGCGGACGAGAATCATCGAGTCGGCCGCCGAGTCCGCGGACGTCGCCTGCGTCGAGTGCGGGTCACCCGCGACGACGCGCCGGCGCTACGTCCGCGAGTGGGTCGTCCTCGGGGTCCCCGTCGTCCTCCTCGACGACGGCGAGAACCCGGTCTGCGACGCCCACCGGGACTGAATCGGTCCCTTTTTCGACTCTGTTCCCCGCTCAGCGGCCGCTCAGACGAGTCTCCCCTTCGAGACGAACTCGACGCGCCCGCCGACGCGGACCGCCACCTCGCCGCCTCGGTCCTCGGCTTCGAGGTAGAGCTGCGACGGACGGCCCATCTCGTAGCCCTGCTCGACCGTGACCTCGATTTCGTCGTCGTCGAAGTAGCGATGACGGGCGAGATAGCCCGCCAAACAGCCGTTCGCGCTACCAGTCGCGGGGTCCTCGGCGACGCCGTGGCCGGGGGCGTACATCCGCGCCGCGAAGTCGTTCGCGTCGTCGCGGGGGTCCGGACAGAACAGAAAGAGGTTCTCGACGCCCACGTCGTCGAAGAACGAGCGGTACGCCGGAACGAACACCTCGCTCCGGGCGAGGGCGTCGCGGTCGCAGAGCGGAATCATCACCGCTGGCAGGCCGGTCGAGACGACCTGTATCGGCCAGTCCGCGTCGAAGTCGGCCGCATCGAGCGACAGCACCTCCGCGAGCGTCTCGCGGTCGAGTTCCGCGCCGAACTCCGGGGCGTTTTGCGTCATCCAGTACTGCTCGTCGTCGCTGCCGTCGGACCGAACTTCGACCGAGATGGGACCGACGCCGAGGTTCAGCGTCACCTCGTCGCCCGCCCCGAAGTGCTCGCGGAGGACGGCGGCCGTCCCGAGCGTCGGGTGTCCGGCGAACGGAATCTCGCCGTCCGGCGTGAAGATGCGAACGTCGTAGCCGTCGTCGGGCGACCCTCCCTCGATGAACGTCGTCTCCGAGTAGTTCATCTCGTTGGCGAGCGCGGCCATCTGCTCGGAACTGAGCGCGTCCGCTCCCTCGAAGACGGCGAGCTGGTTCCCGGCGTACCTCGCCGTGGCGAACACGTCGACGGTGTGGAAGGCGTTCTGCGGCACACCGACGGATGCGCCCGGCCGGGAGAAAAGCGTACCGCGGCCCGCGGGCTACTCGCCGGTCTCGGCTCCGCCGCCGTCGCTGTCGGCGTACGGAACCTCCAGTTTCTGGCCGTCTTCGGCGACGAACGCCTCGCCGTCGTAGACCTCGCGGGCCTGTTCGAGAAGCGGGCTCGGGTCGGCGGCGTACCGGGCGGAGATGTGCGTCAGCGCGAACCGGCGAACGTCGGCGTCGCGGGCGATTCGGGCGGCCTCGCGGGCGGTCGAGTGCGCGGTCTGTTTCGCCCGCTCCGCCTCCTCGTCGGTGAACGTCGCGTCGTGGACGAGCAGGTCGGCGTCGCGGGCGACTTCGACGGTCGAATCGAGCGGGCGGGTGTCGCCGGTGTAGACGACGGTTCGCCCGGGTCGGGGGTCGCCGACGACCTGCTCGGAGCGCACGACCGTGCCGTCTTCGAGTTCCACGTCCTCGCCGGCGTGGAGGCGACCGAACGCCGGGCCGACGGGAACGCCGAGTTCCTCGGCCTTCTCGCGGTCGAATCGCCCGGGGCGGTCGTCTTCGACGAGTGCGTAGCCGACCGAGGCGGTCCGGTGTTCGGTGTCGAACGCGCGGACCTCGTAGTCGTCGGCGCGGTAGGCGACGTTGCCGGGGCGGACCTCGTGGACGGAGACGTGGAAGCCGGGTTGATAGCCGCCCGCGTGGACGAGCTTTTCGAGGTGGCGCTTGCTCCCCGGCGGGCCGTGGATGGCCAGCGAGGCGTCGCGGTCGTTGAAGTCGAGCGTCTGAATCAGGCCGGGGATGCCGAGGATGTGGTCGCCGTGGAGGTGGGTGACGAACAGGTGGCTGACGCCGAACCCGGTCCCGTAGCGCATCATCTGGCGTTGGGTGCCCTCCCCGCAATCGAACAACAGGCGCTCGCCGTCGCGGTTCACGAGGAACGCGCTCGGCGCACGCGCCGTGGTGGGGACGGCCCCGCCGGTCCCGAGGAAGGTCGCGCGCATGGACATGCACCACAATGATAGCGGCGGGACTAAACGTGCGTCGAATCGGTCGCGGCTTCGGGGCTCGCCCGCAGGAAGCCCGAGTCCGTCCGACGGTCCGGACCGACCGATTCTTACCCGACCGTCTGCTACCGGAGTCCAATGGACGCGCCGCTGTGGACCGAGACGCACGCGCCGGGGCTCGAAGACCTCCCACAGCCGGAGGTCCGCGAACGCCTCCGACGCGCCGTGGACGAACCGATGAACCTCGTCGTGCAGGGCCCGCCGGGCGTCGGCAAGACCGCCGCCGTTCGCGCGCTGGCTCGCGAGGCGCATTCGGACCCCGAAAACGACCTCATCGAACTCAACGTCGCGGACTTCTTCAACCGGACGAAAAAGCAGATTCGCGCCGACCCGCGGTTCGAGCAGTTCCTCGACGGCCGCAGTCGCATGGCGAAACGCGACATGATAAACCGCGTGCTGAAGGAGTCTGCCAGCTACGCCCCGATGTCCGGCGAGTACAAGACCATCGTCCTCGACAACGCCGAATCCATCCGCGAGGACTTCCAGCAGGCGCTCCGCCGCGTGATGGAACAGCACCACCGGACCACGCAGTTCGTCATCACCACCCGCCAGCCCTCGAAGCTCATCCCGCCGATTCGCTCGCGGTGTTTCCCGGTTCCCATGCCCGCGCCGGACGACGACACCCTCGAAACCCTCCTCGCCGACATCCTCGACGCCGAGGGCGTCGACTACGACGACGGCGGCCTCCAGTTCCTCACCGACGCCTCTAACGGGAACGTCCGCAAGGCCATCCTCTCGGCCCAGCGGACGGCCACCGAAGCCGACGAGGTCACGATGTCCACGGTCCACGCCGCCCTCGGCGACGTGGGCTTCGACGACGAACTGAAGACGCTCCTCATCAACGCCCGCGAGGGCGACATCAAGGACGCCCGCAAGACCCTCACGACGCTCCTCGACGACGAGGGCTACGAGGGACAGGAGCTCCTCCGCGACATCCTCCGCGTCGCCGACTCGACCCCCGAGCGCTTCGCAGACGGCGAACTCGCCCGCCTGCACGTCCTCGCCGGGCAGGTCGACCTCGACATCTCGACGGGTATCGACGACCGCCTGCACATCACCCACCTCCTCACGAGTTGGGGCGCGGACGTCCGCGGCGAGGCATAATGAAGTTCGCACCAGGCTACCGACGGTTCGCGCTCCCCGCCTTCGTCGGCGCGGCGCTCGCGGCGTTCGTCTTCCCGCCGCTCGGGGCCGTTCTCCTCGCTGTGGGCGCGCTCGTCCTCTGGTTCTTCCGCGACCCCGAGCGCTCGCCGCCCGACGACTCGGGCGTCGTCGCCCCCGCCGACGGGCGCGTCTCCGTGATTCGCGTCGAGGACGGCCGCGTCCGCGTGGGCGTGTTCATGAACGTCACCGACGTGCACGTCAACCGCGCGCCCGTCTCCGGCGCGGTCCGAACCGTCACCCACCGCCCCGGCGCGCACAAACCGGCGTTCTCGAAGGACTCCGACCGCAACGAGCGCGTCGACATCGAACTCGACACCGACGAGGGCGACCACGAAGTGTCGCTCATCGCCGGGGCGTTCGCCCGCCGGATTCACTCGTACGTCGCACCCGGCGACGAACTCGTCCGCGGGCAGAGACTCGGCCACATCGACTTCGGCTCGCGGGCCGACGTGCTGTTGCCGCCGGAGTACGGCTCCGACGACGTGGTCGTCGAGAAGGGCGAGTCGGTGCGGGCGGGCGAGACGGTGTTGGCGCGGCGTTGATTCGGTAATTCGGTTATTTTTGTCATCTGGCCCCACAGCCTGAGACTCATCACGGCCTGTCGCCCTCTGCGGCTCAACTACTCATAAGAAAATAATATTATAGATTGCATTATTATGTGACGTATGGGTGTCGTGAGGAGAGAGGGCAGTTGGCGGCTCGAAAAGAAGCAAGACGGGGTGTACGAAGTTACTGACAACAAGCGTCTTAAGATGAAAGTTGTCACGTCGGATTACGTTCCCAGCGACTTCTCCGACGAACGAAATGACTTCTCGGTTCCGGTCCGAGAGGTAGAGTCTTTCTCTGAGGCTGAAGCGCTGTTCGAAACTGTCGCGAGTACCGAGAGCGGGAGCAGTTCGTCCTCATTCGCACAGCCGGATGCTGATTCTAGTGTTTGGTCCTCTTCGTCGGGGGGAACACCAGATTGGGAGCCACAACGACTACCTCCTGCGGGAATCGCTTTCGTCGGTTTTCTCAGCGGCTCTATTGTAGTCAACCAGAGCGGGTTCCAACCCCGGTCTACGACGTTCATTGTCGGAGTCGGTCTCCTGTTAGTCGGGGTTGTAGTGACTGCCGCTGCGATACTGAAGTATAGGGAGGGTGGACTCGATGCCGCACTCGAATTCTTACGGTCGTCAGAAAGTTGATGGCCGAACCTCGACCTGACACGGGGTTGTTCGCGACGGAAAACACGCTATTGGTGCCGTAGCTGTCTGTCCCGAGCTAATGACTGATAGACCACTACTGGGACAGCTGTTCAACTTCCCAGCTAACATCGTCTGCTTCATCGAGCCACAGCCAACCAGCAGTCACCTCGTATTTAGGGGCGAACCCGCTCATCTTGCTGTCACGAAGTTGGTGACAAACGAGCGCACAAGGCACTTAACATGATGTCTGAATTATGTCTCATGCAGCGCAGACGGATCCTCGCGTCGCTCGGTTCGCTCGCTCTCCTCTCCGGGTGTCTCGGTAGTCCATCCATATCCTCGTCTGAGACGACGACCGAAACGACGACCACAACCGCCCCCGACCCAGAGACGACCGAATCCGGACAGACCGCGACCACCACGGACGAGTGTGGCTGGCCGCAGTTCTGCGAGGGTTCGGAACTCGTTCGAGTGCGGGTCAGCGGCGACTTCTCCGGCGAAGTCGTGCTGAAGCCCGCGTGCCGCGAGGACGATATCGGACTCTCGCCGGGCGAGACGAAGACGCTCACCCGGGAGGTCGACGCCGAGACCTGCGACGTGACGCTCCTCGTCGACGGCGAGGTGGCGTACGACGAACGGATTCAGGACTACGAGTACGTGATGTTGCGCGTCGGCTCGGACGGGGAACTCACGCTTCAGAAGGAAGAGCTGTAGCGGCCTCGTCCACCACAACTACCGGAGCCCCTCGACGGCGAGCATCGCCAGCGAGCCGAGGAGCGAGAGGACCGCAACCACGAGCGCGAACAAGTAGTACGGACTCGACCCGTCCGGATACGTCAGGAGCGAAAACAGCAGAAACGACGACCCCATGGCGACGACGACCATCGCTCGCGGGTCGGGGTCGTACGCCTCGACGAGGATTTCTCGAACTGTCCTCAACATGCGTTCGCTTCGACGTACTCGCTGATAGTCCTGTCGAGCGATTGACCGGAGAACCCCCGGCCGCGACCGAACCCATCGACGCCGCCGATTCCGACTACCGGTGCAGCAGATGCACGTACCGCACCAGCGACCGGTGGACTCGGCGCTCGAACACGCGTTCGACCTCCCAGCCGGCGTCTTCCGCTTCCTCGGTCCACGACCGGTCGGCGACCATCACGCACTCGGGGGCGACTCGGCGGACCTCCGCCAGCGCCCCGCCGACGAGGTCCGAAAGCGAGTGGCGGGCAATTTTCGACTGCCGGCCGTAGGGAGCGTCGAACACCGCGCCGTCCATCGAGTCGTCGCGGAGGGGGAGCGCGGTGGCGTCGCCACGGATTACGTCGCCGTCGCCGACGTAGTGACGCAGGTTCTCGCGCGCGCCGCCGACCATCTTCGCTTGGGCGTCGACGCCGACCACGTCGGCGCCGACGAGGCCCGCTTCGAGGAGGACGCCGCCGGTGCCGCACATCGGGTCCAGAATCCGGGCGCCGGGCTCCGCGCCGGCCATGTTGACGAAGGCGCGGGCGTCCACGGGCGCCATGCTCCCCGGCTGGAAGAACGGTCGGTCGGTCGGCTTTCGGTCGGCGAAGTCGCGGACGGCCTTGACCGCGGTCCAGCCGACGAGACAGGCGTCCTCGGAGAAGTAGGCCCGAAGCTCGTGGTCGGGGTCGTCCAAATCGACGCCGAAGCCGCGGTCGACGAGCGCCGAGCCGAGTTCGCGCTCGGCGTCGGTCGTGCTGATATCCGTGAGACCCCGCACGTCTCGGGCGCGGACGGCGACGGTCCCCTCGCGGTCGACGTTCGCGGCCGCGACGACGGCGCGCGCGGCGTCGATATCGGGTTCGCAGCGACCGACCAGTTCGACGACGCGCCGGGTGTAGGCGAGTCGCCTCGCGCGCTCCGGTTCGACGCCGCGGGCGGTGGCGAGGCCGGGGGCGACGACCGTCACGCCCGTCGCGGCCGACTCGGCCTCGCGGGCGGCGAAGTCGTCTTCCTCGCCGGCGAGTTCCAATCCGTACACGCTCGGACCTGACGGGCCGCGGAAATGAGGGTATCGGTCGTCGTCGCTCCCGCGAGCGCGGTGACGCGCACCCCGACCGATGGCGACGCCGCCGAACGTGACAATCCGGCGACGGCGAGACTTATAGTGGCCGCTCCGAATCCACCCGCATGGCCTCTCTCGACGCCATCCTCTGGGGCGCGGCGGCGCTCGCCTACGGCCTCGGCGACTACGTCACGACCGTCCTCGGTGTCAGGATGGCCGGCGTGCAGGAAGGGAATCCAGTCGTGCGACTCATCTCGGGTGGCGACCCCGGACCCGGCTCGTTCGCGGTGTTAAAACTCGTCTCGGTCGCCCTGTTCTTCGCCACCTACTGGGTGCTCAGACCGGCGGTCGCACGACTCGCGGTTCCCATTTCCTTGACACTTCTCGGTGCGGTCGTCACCGTTCGGAACGTCCGGATTATTCGTCGCCGCGCGTAAGCTGTCAATTCCTTGCACCAATCTTTTTAAACCTTAAATACGTGCCTTAAATCGTTGCATGACCGACCCCAAGGACACAATCAACATCGAAAACGTCGTCGCCTCCACGGGAATCGGCCAAGAGCTCGACCTCCAGAGCGTGGCGATGGACCTCGAGGGCGCCGACTACGACCCCGAGCAGTTCCCGGGACTCGTCTACCGCACCCAAGAGCCGAAGTCCGCGGCGCTCATCTTCCGGTCCGGAAAAATCGTCTGTACCGGCGCGAAGTCGACGGATGACGTGCACGAGAGCCTCGAAATCGTCTTCGACAAGCTCCGCGAGCTTCAGATACCGGTCGACGACGACCCCGAAATCACCGTCCAGAACATCGTCACGAGCGCGGACCTCGGCGAGAACCTGAACCTCAACGCCATCGCCATCGGCCTCGGTCTCGAGAACATCGAGTACGAGCCCGAACAGTTCCCTGGACTCGTCTATCGTCTCGACGAACCGAGCGTCGTCGCGCTTCTCTTCGGGTCGGGCAAGCTCGTCATCACGGGCGGGAAGAAGCCGGAAGACGCCGAAGCGGCGGTCGACGTCATCATCTCGCGCCTCTCCGAACTCGGTCTCCTGAACGGGTCGTTCTAACCTCTCCGAGTCCCGCGACCGCGCCGCGTAACCGGGACCCGAATCGACCGAACCTAAGTCAGTCGCGTCCCTCGGACCGGTATGGACGCGCTCACCTTGCAGACGGCCGCCGGTGCGCCGGTTACGGCCGTCGCCGGAACGTTCGCGCTGTTCGCGCTGTTCCTTTCTCTCACCGCCCACATCGCCGCGCGGAACGTCCTCGGCGACGTGGAACTCAAGAAGGCGTTCGCCGTCGGGCCGGTTCCCGCGGCCATCGCCGTCGTCTTCACCACCTTCGGCTGGAACTCCTTCGTCGCGCTCGCGCTCGCAATCGGGCTCGACTTCGGCTTCGTCAAGTACCTCTACGGCCGGTCGAACCGCCTGTCGGCGTACGTGGTGACCATCCACTTCGTCGTCTCGGTACTCCTCGGCCTCGTCCTGTTCGGTCTCACCGTCATCCTGACGAGCGCGCCCATCTGAGGCTGCGCTCGCGTCCCTTCTCGCCGTACTTTCTTGCCCGCGGCCGCTGAATCACCCGTCGTGTCTCCCCGTCGCCTCCTCTGGAACGACATGGAACGCCGGCCGCGAGCCCCGTTTCGACTGCTCGCGACGCCCGTCGTCTTCGTCCTCGTCTCGCTCGTGGTCGCCGTCTCGCTCTCGGCCGCCCTCGGCGGTCTCGCCGAATCAAGTCGACTCGTCGCGCTCGTCGTCTCGCTCGTCTCTGTTGGGGCGAGCGGTCTCGCCGCCCTCGTCGTCGCGCGGTACGTCGACCGGCGGACCGTCGCGGACCTCGGTCTCCGGTTCGACCGCGAGTGGGCGGTCGACCTCGCGTTCGGCCTCGCGCTCGGAACTGGGTTGATGACCGCCGTCTTCGTCGTCGGCGTCGCGGCCGACTGGATTGCGGTCTCCTCCGTCCCGCTCGGCGTCGACCGACTACTCGGCGTCGGCTCGCTCCTCGCGTTCTTCGTCGTCGTCGGCATCGCCGAGGAACTCCTGCTCCGGGGCGTCGTCCTCACCGACGTCGCCGAGGGCCTCCGCTGGCGATTCGGCCCGGACGCGGCGGTCGCCGGCGGCCTCGTGGTCTCGTCGGCGGTGTTCGGCGTCGCTCACTACACGAACCCGAACGCGGGGTTCGCCAGCACGACCAGCATCACCCTCGCGGGCGTCATGCTCGGCCTCGGCTACGCGCTCACCGGTGACCTCGCCATCCCGACGGGAATCCACATCTCGTGGAACTTCGTGCAGGGCGGCGTCTTCGGCTTCGCGGTCAGCGGCCTCGACTTCGGCACGTCGCTCGTCGAGACGACGGAACGGGGCCCCGACGTGATTACCGGCGGCGCGTTCGGCCCGGAGGCCGGCCTGCTCGGCGTCGGCGCGATACTGCTCGGCGCGGTCTGTATCGCGGCCTACGTCCGGGCGCGCCGCGGCGAACTCGGGTTCGAGCCGTCGGTCACGGTGCCGGACCTGCGCTGGAAGAAATAACACGCACGACGGGTACGCGGCCGCGTCGCTTACTCGACTAACCGCTCGATTTCGGTGACGAGGATGCCGCTCGCGCCGACGTTCTTCAGGTCGCTGACGACCTCGAACACGTCGCGTTCGTTCACGACGGCGTGGACGGCGACCGTCGAGTCGCCGGCGACGTCCATCACGGTCGGACCGCCGAGGCCGGGGATGACCTCCTTCACCTCGTCGAGTTTCTCGCGCGGCGCGTTCATCATCAGGTAGCGCTTGCCCTCCGCGGAGCGGACCGATTCGAGCGCCATGAGCAACTGCTGGACCTTCGGGTCGTCGACCACGTCGGGGCGGGCGAACAGCCGGACCGACGACGACAGCACCTCGTCGATGACCGCGAGGCGGTTCACCCGCAGGGTCGTCCCGGTCGAGGTGATGTCGATGATTGCGTCGGCCATCTCGACGTGCGGCGTCAGTTCGGTCGCGCCCGTGACCTCCACGACCTCGGCGTCGATGCCCTCTTCCTCGAAGTAGGTCCGCGCGATGTGCGGGAACTCGGTGGCGACGACTTTGCCCGACACGTCTTCGACGGTCTCGATGTCGCCGTCCTCGGGCGCGGCGAGGACGAGCCGACACTTGCCGTACTCCAAATCGAGCAGGTCTTCGAGTTCGTGGCCCGACTCGCGGACCTGGTCGAGGCCCGTGATGCCGACCTCGGCGGCCCCGTCGCGGACGTACTCGGGGATGTCGGCGGCGCGGGCGAACAGCACGGTCACGTCGGGGTCGACGGTCCCGGCGTAGAGTTTGCGCTCGGCACCGTTGTCGAGGTGCAGCCCCGCACGCTCCAGGAGTTCAATCGTCGGTTCGTGCAGGCGGCCCTTGTTGGGCACGGCGATTCGCATACCTCTCCGTCTCGTCCCGGAGGTAATTGACTTTCGCAAGCCGGAACGGTTTTTGACACGTCGACGAACTGTCAGCCATGGCTCCCGTCACGTTCGCCGGCGCGGACGAGGTGTAGAACCGTCGGTCTGGTGACTGGGGATAAAACTAACCGACGAAGAGTGTCGGCAGACGACCCGCGGCTATCCTTCGACGAGGTGGTCGAGCAGGCGGTCGAACCGGTCGACGAACCGCTCGGGGAGCGACGGGGACACGTCGTCTAACAGTCGGGTCGTCCGCTCGGGGTGGGTGAGGACGAGCGTCACGCGGTTGTGCAGGTCGCGTTCCTTCCGGACCACGTCGCGTTCGACGAGGTGGTCGAGGTGCCACTCCAGCGTGCTGCGGGCGACGCCGATGTCGTCGGCCACGTCGTCGGGGCGGGCGTCGCCGTGTTCGAGGAGGTGGCCGAGGATGTCGCGGGCGGTCTCCCGGCGGACGAGCGCGAGCGCGCCGCGCTCCCACGCGTCGAACTCCGGGGGGAAGTAGTGCGTCCGACCGTAGAACTCGGAGCGGCGGACCGTCTCGTCGGAGAGCAGTCTGCGGACGTGGTGTTGTACCTGGCCGGGAGCGAGGTCGAGCGCGCGAACGAGCTCGTTGAAGTGGACTCCCGGGTTGTGCTTGATGTGGTCGGCGACGCGGGTTCGTGTCTCACTCATGGGTCGTTGACCCCCGCCTCGCGCTCGATGCTCCGGGCGTAGTAGATGGCCGCGAGGACGAGCCCGGCCATCACGAGGTCCAAGAGGTGTTCGACCACGTGGTGGTCGAAGTCCGAGAGGACGCCGCCGAGCGTCAACGCGGCGACGGCCGCCCGCGACGCGAACGCCAAGAGCGCCAGCGCGACGAGCAGGTGCGACCGCGTCCGCCGCCGGAGGAAGACGGCGACGCCGAGCGCGGCCAGCGTCACCGACGAGACTCCCGCCAGGACGACGACCGCGGTCATCCACGGACTGCCTTGGACGTGCCCCGGAACGAGCGCGAGGTTCCACGGGGGCTCCATATCCCCCCATACTGGGGGTCCGAACCTAAGGGGGCGTGCTCGTTCTCGATTTTCGGGAATCGGACTACCGCCGGTATTCGGCCCGCTCACCGGCGAAACCGACGGTCGGCTCTCGCGGCCGCGAGACGGTGGATTCACCACCCCGCCGACCCGAACGAGCGACATGAACACGCTCCGAATCGCGGGCGGACAGGTGCTCCGCCCCGACGCGACGGTCGAGGACGCGGACGTACTCGTGGACCGAGACGAGGGGACCATCCTCGACATCGGCGCGGACCTCGACGCCGACGCCGACGAGACGCTCGACGCCGAGGGCTGTCTCGTCACGCCCGGTCTGGTGAACGCCCACTGCCACGTGGCGATGACGCTCCTGCGCGGCTACGCCGACGACAAGCCGCTCGACGCGTGGCTCCGCGAGGACATCTGGCCCGCCGAGGCCGCGCTCACGCCCGAGGACGTGCGCGTCGGCGCGGAACTCGGCCTCGTGGAGATGATTAAGTCGGGGACCACCGCGTTCGCGGACATGTACTTCCACGTCCCCGAGGTCGCCGCCGCGGTCGACGAGGCCGGCCTCCGCGCCCGCCTCGGCCACGGCGTCGTCACGCTCGGGAAAGACGACGAGGACGCGCGGGCCGACATCGACGAGAGCCTCGACGTGGCCCGCGAGTTCGACGGCGCGGCCGACGGCCGGATTCGGACCGCCGCGATGCCGCACTCGCTGACGACGGTCGCGGAGGACTTCCTCCGCGAGTTCGTCGCCGACGCGCACGCCGAGGACATCCCGGTCCACTACCACGCCAACGAGACGACGGACGAGGTCGACCCCATCGTCGACGAGCGCGGCGAGCGCCCGCTGTCGTACGCGAAGGAACTCGGCATGCTCACCGCCGACGACTTCCTCGCCCACGGCGTCCACGTCGACGACGCGGAAATCGACCTCCTCGCCGACGCGGGCACCGGCGTCGTCCACTGCCCGGCGTCGAACATGAAACTCGCCTCCGGCATGGCTCCCGTCCAGAAACTGCTCGACGCGGGCGTCACGGTCGGTCTCGGAACCGACGGCGCGGCCTCGAACAACGACCTCGACATGTTCGACGAGATGCGCGACGCCGCGATGCTCGGGAAACTCGCCGCCGACGACGCGAGCGCCGTCGCGGCCGGCGACGTGGTGCGGATGGCGACCGCCGGCTCGGCCGACGCCATCGACCTCCCCGGCGGCGCGCTCGAAGTCGGCGGCGCGGCCGACCTCGCCGTCGTCGACCTCGACGCCCCGCACCTCACGCCCGCCAACGACCTCGTGAGTCACCTCGCGTACGCCGCCCGCGGCTCCGACGTTCGCCACACGGTCTGCGACGGCCGGGTGCTGATGCGGGACCGCGAGGTGCTGACGCTCGACGAGGACGCCGTGATGGCCCGCGCCGGCGAGGCGGTCGCGTCGCTCCGCGAGCGCGTCTGAATCGCCGCCGTCCGGTTCGCCGCCTCCGCCGCCGCACTGACCTCCGACCCCGCTACCCGGCCAACTCGATGCGCAGTCCGTCGTCGGTCACGCTGACCTCCATGCGCTCGAACGTCCGGTGGTACTGCGCGACGTGTCGTCCGTCGCTGTGGTCGACCATGATGGATTTCTCGAACAGCGACGCCTCGTGGAGCCGCTTGACCTCCCGATAGGCGGTCGACAGCGGCACGTCGGCCCGACAGCTCAGCTCCTTGACCGTCAGCGGCTCGTCGGCGACGCGCAAGAGGTCGGGAACCGCGGGGGCGCTCATCAGGGCGAACAGCTCCTGTTCGGCGACCGTCTTGCCGTTGTCTATGACGAGCATCGGCCCTCGGCGATACAATCTCCCCGTTGACACTTGTAGATTCGGGGGCGGCGACCGCCTTCGGTAGGGTTTTCGGACCCCTCTCCGAACCCACGGGTATGAGCGAACACTACGCTCCCGTCTCCGAGCACCTCGACGACGTCGAGGCCGCCCGGACCGAGGGACGACGCAAGATGGACTGGGCGCTCCAGCACATGCCCATCCTGCAGGAACTCCGCGAGCAGTTCGAGTCGGAACAGCCGCTCGACGGCGAGGTCGTCGGCATGGCGATGCACGTCGAGGCGAAGACGGCGAACCTCGTCGAACTGCTGGCGCTCGGCGGCGCAGAAGTCGCCATCACCGGCTGCAACCCGCTTTCGACCCACGACGACGTCTCGGCGGCGCTCGACGCCAACGACGACATCACCTCCTACGCCGTCCGCGGCGTCGACGAGGAGGACTACTACGCGGCCATCGACGCCGTCATCGCCCACGAGCCGACCGTCACGGTCGACGACGGCATGGACATGGTCTTCACCATCCACGAGGAGTACCCCGAACTCATCGAGACCATCGTCGGCGGGGCCGAAGAGACCACGACCGGCGTCCACCGCCTCCGCGCGATGGACGAGGACGGCGAACTGAACTACCCCGTCTTCGCCGTCAACGACACGCCGATGAAGCGCCTGTTCGACAACGTCCACGGCACGGGCGAGTCGTCGCTGGCGACCATCGCCATGACGACGAACCTCTCGTACGCCGGCAAGAACGTCGTCGTCGGCGGCTACGGCTACTGCGGCAAGGGCGTCGCCAAGAAGGCGTCCGGCCAGAACGCGAACGTCATCGTCACCGAGGTCGACCCCCGCCGCGCGCTCGAAGCCCACATGGAGGGCTACGACGTGATGCCGATGGAGGAGGCCGCGACGGTCGGCGACGTGTTCATCACGACCACCGGCAACCGCGACGTCATCACCCGCGAGGACTTCGAGAACATGAAAGACGGCGTCTTGCTGGCGAACGCCGGGCACTTCGACATCGAAATCGACCTCGACGCGCTGTCGGACCTCGCCGTCGACGAGTACGAGGCCCGTGACGGCGTCGACGCCTACGAACTCGAAGACGGCCGCCGGCTGAACGTCCTCGCCGAGGGCCGCCTCGTCAACCTCGCGTCGCCCATCGCGCTCGGCCACCCGGTCGAGGTCATGGACCAGTCGTTCGGCGTGCAGGCCGTCGTCGTCCGCGAACTCGTCGAGAACGGCGACGCCTACGACGCCGGCGTCCACGACGTGCCCGACGAACTGGACCGCGAGGTCGCCGAAATCAAGCTCGAAGCCGAGGGCATCGAGTTCGACTCGATGACCGACGAACAGCGCGAGTACATGGGTAGCTGGGCCCACGGAACGTAAGCCGGCTCGCTCGCCCACCACCCCGCACACTGACCGCTTTTTACTCTTCTCGACCGCGCTCGGTCCACTCGCCGGCCCGCCAGACGCACGCGACGCCGCCTATCCACGCCGCGAGCCGCATCGCGTCGATAGCCGCGTCGGACGGCGCTTTCCACCCCCAGCCGGTCGGGACGCGCTCGCTTTCGACCGGCTCGACGACGTAGTACTGGCCGTCGTGTCTGACGTAGTGAGACCGCGCCTCGTACGCGTGCTCTTCGGTCACGGTGCTACTGCCGTTCCGGACGGCCTCGCGGACGTGGTGTGGAACCTCGTCGAGGTCCTCCGAGAGGTCGCGTTTCACCGTCTCGGTCGAAACCGGGTGGAGCGAGAGCGTGAGGGTGCGCCCGTCGAGCGTCGCGTTGGGTTCGAAGTAGCGGCCGTCGGTCCGGACGTAGTCGAACGACCAGAACTCCGAGTAGACGTCGCGGTCCGGGTTCAACTCGAGTTCGACCGGGTCGCCGCGGGCCATGTCGATGATGCCGGCGCACTCCGCCGACTGGAGGGGGTTCCACCCGCACGATTTGACCCGATAGAACGCGTCCGTGGTGTGCGGGGGGTAGTCCACCGCCGACGCCTCGTAGGTGTACGTCTTCTCGTAGGAGACGCCGTCGGGATAGAGGTACAGCGGGTTCGCGAGGAGGGCGACCCCGAGGACGAGGAGGACGACGGCACGCCGGTTCTCGCGGTTCATACGGGGAACTGTCCGTCAGCCGACTCAAAGCTCTGGTGGCGCGTCCGCATCGACGCCGGCGTCAGTGCGCGGCCATCTCCGAGAGGACGTTGACGCAGTAGACGCCCGCGAGGATGAGAAGCAGACCGACGACGCCAGTCAGGTCGACCGGTTCGTCGAACACGACGACGCCGATGGCCGCGACGCCGACGATGCCCAGCGCGGCCCACGTCCCGTACACCACGCCGATGGGGAGCTCTTCAAGCGTCAGCGAGACGAGGTAGAACGCGAGCCCGTAGCCGACCACCACGCCGAGGCTCGGGAGGGGCTTGGAAAAGCCCGCGGACAGTTTGAGCGCGGTCGTTCCGACCAGCTCCGACGCGATTGCGCCGGCGAGTAACGCGTACGGGTTCATGCCCGTCGGTCCCGCCACGACCCCGATGAGCGTTCCGCAATCGCCCGCCACTTGCGGTCCGTTGCTCGCCGCCGAACAAGAAATATCAAACTACTAACTCGTGGGCGAGAGAGTCCCGACCATGACCGAACTCGGGGAACTCGGCCTGTCGAACTACGAGGAGAAGGCGTACCGGACGCTCCTCGTCACGGGTGCCGCGACGGCCGCGACCGTCTCGGACGCGAGCGGCGTCCCGAACGGCCGTGTTTACGACGTGCTCAACGGGCTTCGGGCGCGCCGGTTGGTCCGAGCGCAGTCGACCCAGCCGACGCGGTACGCCGCCGTCGACCCGGCCGCGGCGGTCGAGCGACTGCTGGCCGAGCGCGCCGCGGAACTGCGCGAGGAGTGGACGCGGTACCGCGACGTGGCCGACGCGGTCCGGTCGAACCTCCTGCCGACGCCACCGGCCGACGGGAGCGTCTGGCTCGGCCGTCTCGGCGGCGACGAGATGCGGACGGCGATGCACGAGCACGTGCGGGCGGCGACCGAGTCCGTCTCGGCCGCGGTCGGCCCGCCGTACGAGCGGGCCTCGTGGGAGACGCTCCGCACGGAGTTCGACGCGTTCTTCGAGGGCGCTCGCGACGACCTCGACGTGTCGCTGCTCCTCAGCGACCCCGTGCTCGACTCGCTCCCCGACGAGTTTCGGGAACTCGTGGCGTCGAAGCCGCAGACGGTCCGAGTCCGGTGCTTGCCGAGCCTGCCGGTCTCGTTCGACGTCGTCGACGGGACGGTCGCGTCGGTCGACATTCCGCACCCACAGTCCGCCGCCGACCGCCTCGGCGTCGTCGTGGTGACGGACGCGGGGGTCGTCGACGAGTTCGCTCGCCAGTTCCGAGCGCTGTGGCCCGACGCCGTCCCGCTTTTCGAGTGACGCCGGCGGTCCGGCGGCGCTCTCGAACGACGTTCGCCCCATTTATCACCGCCCGCGGCCGACTCCCGACCATGTCTTCGAACAGAAAGGGAGACCGACGCGAGCGCGAACTCGTCAACCGCCTCGACGAGGCCGGCTTCGCGGTCATGCGCGCGCCCGCCTCCGGGAGCGCGACGACGCGCGAACTCCCCGACGTGCTCGCGGGCAACGGCGAGGTGTTCTACGCCATCGAGGCGAAGGCCTCCAGCGGTCGCCCCATCTACCTCGACGGCGAGGAGGTCGAAGCGCTCATCTACTTCTCGCAGAACTTCGGCGCGAAGGCCCGCATCGCCGTCCGATTCGACCGCGAGGACTGGTACTTCTTCCACCCCGGCGACCTCTACGTGACCGACGGCGGGAACTACCGCGTCAAAAAGGAGACGGCGCTGGCGGAGGGCGAGGACTTCGAGTCCTTTACCGGCGGACCGACGCAGACCAAACTCGGCGACGACTGAGGTCGCGGCGCGGCGTCTCGTTCTCCGCGTTCGCTCACGCCCGAGCGAGTCGCTCGCCGAGCGTGCGAGCGCCGACGAAGCCGCGCTCGACGCGGCTGAGCCGCGAGGCGGGGAACCGATAGGCGTGCAGTCCGCCGAGGTCCGAGAGGCCGGCGTTCACCGGCAGCGAGTCCAGATAGACCGCCTCGAACACCGGTTCGTGGTCGCCGTAGTCGCGCTTGCTCTCGAACGCGGCGACGAGTTTCCCCGTCTCGGTCGGCGTCTCGTCGGCTCGGGTGCCGAGCGCCCGCGTGACGACGAGGAGGCCGCCGCTCTCGCGGTCGCGGACGAGGTCGCCGGCGCGGTGTTCGTGGTCGCGGCAGAGCTGGGGCCCCGTCGCGTCCATCGGGACGAACGTCTCGTCGCCGCAGACGGCGCAGGTGGCGCTCCGGCGGCCCGGCGGCGGGACCTCGCCGCGGGTGATTTCGATGGCGACCCGGCGGAGGTGCTTGCAGCGGGCGTGTCGGATGGCGTTGTCGGGGCAGGTGCAGGTGCGAGCCTCCACGTCGACGACGTAGGTGCCGCCGTCGGTCTCGACGACGTAGCGCCCGTCGCGGAGCGGCCGGACGGCCATCGGCTCGACGCGGGCGCGGCGGGCGCGACCGGCCAGTCCGTCGGACGGGAGCGTGGTCTTGCGGCGCACCGGGCGGCGAGTCGACGCGGGTGTGTGTGCGATGTGCGTCATGGTGGTGCGGGATTCCGACCCTACCAGCGGCTGTTCGGGGTCAGTTTCCGTCACCTGCGTATAGGTTCTCGAACGACCTAAACCCTCGTTTCACGTGGAAAATCGGGCGCGTGAGTGGCTCTCGTCGGGCATCCGCCCATCGAAGACCTTTTAGAACGGCCGCGGATACGTCGTCGCATGGCTATCGAAGCGGAGATGCGGCGGAAGATTGCCGTCTCCATCGTCGCGGTCGGGGTGTTTATCGCCCTCATCGTCGGCATCGGTGCGACCTACAACCAGAGTGGACTCATCTCCACCGGCGGGTTCGCACTCGTCGGCGCTATCACGGCGTTCGTGCTCGTGATGGCTGGTATCGGCGTTTGGCTGTCGCGTTCTTCCTAATCCTCTCGGTCGGTTTCGGCGACCCCGTCGCCGTCGCGCCAGCGCCCGACGCGTAGCGGCGGCGCTCGTGGGTTGGATACGTCGTCAGCACGGACTCCGTCAGTCGGCGGTCTCGTCCGCGGCGACCGCGTCCGCGTCGTTTGTCGCCGTCTCGAAGTACTTCATCGGGTGCTTGATGGTGTCACAGCGGTCGTCGCGGTTCACACAGAGGTCGTACGCCTGCATCGTCTCGCAGGTCGGAGGCGCGTACTGCGACCCGCTGGAGTCCGCGAGAACCGTCGCCCGCGTTTCGAGTTCCTCGGCGTTCGCGTCGCCGACGACGCCGCCGACCTCCTCGGGTTCGAGGCCGACGCCGACGAGGAACGCCGCGAGCGCGAACGCCGCCTCGTTCGGGAGGTCCTCGTCGTCCTGCGCCCGCGCCAACAGCGCCTCGACGCAGGGCGGGAAGTGGTCCGGGTCGACCGAGTCGACGTAGACGACGTTGACCGCGCCGCGGTCCGAAAGCAGGTTCCGCAGGCGCTCGACATGGGGTTTGAGCGCGTCGGCGAGTCGGTCGCCCGCGTCGCTCCCGCGGACGGCGAAGGGAAGCCCCTCTGCCACCCGGCGGCGGACCGCCTCGCGGAGCAGTTCCGAGAGCTCCTCGTGGGTGACGCGGACCGCGCCGTCGGCCAGCGAGCGGTTGACGAGTCGCCAGTCCGCGCCCCAGTCGGTGTCGGAGTAGGTGAGGTACGGTCCCACGTCGACCCAGTAGTGGTCGGGCGCGCGGCGGCTGTTCCGGTTCCGGTTCGACTCGGCCCGCACCGCGCCGTCGAGGTCGAACTCGCGGAGGAAGTCGTCGAGGCTCGCGCGGGCCTCGCCGTGGACGTCGTCGTCGCCGGCGTCGAAGTCGGCGAGCATGCGCTCGTAGGCCGTGTCGGCCTCGGCGCGGGCGTACTTGTCCACCGCCGCGGGCGTCTCGACGAGCGAGACGATGATGCGCGAGATGGGGTACGAAAGCAGTTCCGTCTGGGTGTCCCACCCGTAGGTCTCGTCGGGGTCGGGTTCGACGGTGCCCTCCATGAGGGCGCGTTCGACGCGCTCGACGCCACGCTCGACGGCCGGGGCGTCCTCGGCGACGAGCGTCGCGATGGCGACGTCGGCCGATTCGACCGCCTCTCTGGCCGCGGCGAAGAACGGGTATCGGGCGTGGAGCGGGCGCATCCGCATACCGCCACGTTCCGGGTGCCCACCGATAAACGCGACGGATTCGGCGGTGGCGGGCATGGGCCGTGCGGCCGAGTCTCGCGGCGGGGTGTCGCCGGCGACGGCGCATCACACAACCTATTACCGACCACTTCCTCAGGCTCTCACGTGCCGCACTTCGACTACCCGTGTCCGGACTGCCGCGCCACCACCAGTCTCCACGACGCCGACTGTCGCTTCGAGGGGACCCCGTGGGTCGAAGTCGAGCGCGCCTACGTCGACATCGTCTCGGTCCTCGCTGGCGGGCCGTGCGACGAGGAGACGCTTCGCCGCGAAGCGCCGGGCGAGTGGGGGCCGCTCCAGCAGGCCGCGCTCCGGCGACTCAAGCGCGACGAGCGGGTGTCGGAGGCGAACTCGGGCGTCCTCCGCCTTCTCACCGCCGAGGAGTTCAGAGAGGAGGTCTCCGAGCCGACCCGGGAGCCGATGCGGACGCTCCACCAGTACGGGAGCGTCCCCGGCTGTCACGACAACGCCGTCTTCGCCATGATCGCGTGGTACGAGATGGTCGGCCTGTCGTGGCCCGAGACGCGCGAGAACGTCGTCAACTGGCTCCGCGACACCGGCGCGTGGGACCGCGGCGGCTTCGAGGAGGCGACGCCCGCCGAACTCGTCGAGAAGAAGCGCCACGTCTACGACGCGGGCTACGGCTGGAAGGAAAAGGCCGTCTCGGCCAAGCGCGTCATCGACAGATACCGTTCCTGAGCGCCGACCCGGTTCGCCCTTCGACCCAACGTTCCCTTCGATTCTCCCGCGAACTCGGCGCAACCGTTAGGCGTTTCTCGCGCGTTTGTGGTGTCGTGAGTGCCCCCGAGTCCGCCGTCTCTTCCGACGCCGAGTTCCCCGAGGAGTCGCGCGGAACGCGACGCGCCCTCGCGGTCGTCATCGCCGTCGTCTTCATCGACCTCCTCGGGTTCGGCGTCGTCATCCCCATCCTCCCGTTCTACGTCCGAAGCTTCGGCGTCAGCGACGTGTACATCGGGTTCTTGGCGGCGTCGTACTCGCTCATGCAGTTCCTCTTCGCGCCCGTCCTCGGCCGCATCTCCGACCAGCGGGGCCGCCGGCCGGTCATCATGCTGTCGCTCGTCGGGAGCGTCCTCGCGTGGACGGTCTTCGGCGTCGCCGGCGAAATCGACCTGCTGTTCGGCACGACGCTCGCGGTGGCGACGCTGTTCGCCTCGCGGATGCTCGCGGGCGCGATGGGCGGCAACATCGCCACCGCGCAGGCGTATATCGCCGACATCACGCCCCCGGCGCGGCGGGCCGGCGCGCTCGGCCTCGTCGGCGCGTCGTTCAGTCTCGGGTTCATCTTCGGGCCGGCTCTGGGCGGTCTGATGGCCTCCGAGCCGGTCGTCACCATCGCCCGCGACCTGCTCCCGTCGTTCGTGCCCGCGACGCGGTTCTCGCTGCCGAGTTTCACCGCGGCGGCGTTGAGCCTCGTCAGCCTCGGCTTCGCGTTCGTCTTCCTGCGCGAACCCGAGCGCACCCGCGCGCCGGCCGGCACGCCCGCGACGACGCTCGTCTCGCAGTTCCGCACCGCCCTCGCCGACGACGACCTCCGGGGACTCGTCGTCTCCTTTTTCGTCGTCTCGGTCGCCTTCTCGGGGATTCAGGTCATGTTCATCCCCTTCGCGGCCGACGTGTACGGCTACGGCGAGACCGAGACGGCGCTGTTTCTGACCTACATCGGCCTGCTCGGCACGCTGAATCAGGGGGTCGTCGTCGGCCGACTCGCCCGGCGGTACTCGGAGGCGAAACTGGCGGTCGTCGGCGCGGTCGGGCTCCTGCTCTCGCTCGCGTTGCTCCCCTTTTCGCCCGACATCGGGGCGGTGCTCCCCGCGGTCGGCGGCCCGCCGTGGCTCACCCGCGAACTCGTGGCGCTCCTCCTCGTCGGGGCGCTCCTGTCGTTCGGAAACGGGATGTTGAACGTCTCGCTGTCGACGCTCGTCTCCACGTCGGCGTCGGCCGACCAGCAGGGCAACGCCTTCGGGGTCACGCAGGGCGCGGGAAGCCTCGGCCGAACGCTCGGTCCGCCGTCGATGGCGGCGCTGTACGTCCTCGCGTACTGGTCGCCGTTCGTCGTCGGGGCCGCGCTCATCGTGCCCGTGGTCTACGTCCTCGCGTCCGTGGCGCGCCGGCCGCGGGCGGAAGCGCCTTGAGTGCCTGAGTGTCGCGGCCGAGACACGACACCCGCGGCCGAGACGCGGCTGACCCGTCGCTCGAATTTCGCCGCGGCCCGCAAGTGTTACGAGCGCCGAGTCTGAGGTTTATGCGTGCCTTCGGTCGCCGCCGTCTCGCCGCTGGTCGTCCTCTGCCTCGTCGCGGCGCTCGTCTCCGTCTCCATCGCGGTCGTCGCCTGGCGCGAGGGCACCGAACCCGGTTCGAAATCGCTGTCGGTCCTCCTGTTTTCGGCGGCGCTCTGGGCCGGCTCCTACGGCGTCGCGCTCACGGTGTTCGACCCCTCGCTCCGATTCTGGTTCCAAATCCCCATCGACGTCGCGCAGGCCGTCATCGCGCCCGCGTGGTTCGCGTTCGCGCTTTCCTACACCGGCCGCGGCGAACTCCTCTCGCGGCGGCTCATCGCCGGGCTCCTCGTGTTTCCGGCCGTCACCGTCGTCGCGCTCGCCACGAACCCGAGCCACGGCTTGCTGTGGACGAACTACCACATCGACCCGGTGTTCGGCGCGGCCACGGTGCGGTTCGACCCGAACCTCTGGTACTACCTCCACGCGGTGTACGGCTACGTCATCATCGGCTCCGGGCTCGTCCTCATCATCGAGATGCTGGTCGAACGGCTCTCGCACTACCGCGAGCAGGCGGTCACCCTCGCCATCGGCTCGACCGCGCCGACGGTCGCCCACGTCGCCCACACCTTCGGCATCGGCCCGCTTCAGATGGTGAACTTCACGCCCATCGCCCTCGCGGTGACGGGCGCGACGTTCGGCCACGCGCTCTACCGGTTCCAGCTGTTCGGGCTCTCGCCGGCGACCGGTCGGCTCGGCCGCCGCGCCGCCATCGACGACGTGGCCGTCGGCATTCTCGTCCTCGACCGCGAGCACCGCGTGGTCGACGCCAACGAGACCGCCTCGTCGCTCCTCGACCTCGATCCGGCCTCGGCGTTCGACCCGCTGTCGTCGGTGCTTCCGGGCGTCGACCTCGACGAGGACCGACAGCTCGTGGACGTGACGGTCGACCGCCGCCGCCGGACCTACGAGGTGACGCTCTCGCCGGTGACGGACCAGCACGGCCGCCGCCTCGGCCGGACCGTCACCGTCTCCGACGTGACGGGGCGGGTCCGCCGCCGCCAGCGCCTCGAAGTCCTCAACCGCGTCCTCCGGCACAACCTCAGAAACGACATGACGGTCGTCATCGGCTACGCCGACATGCTCGCAGAGCGGCTCCCGGCGGACCAGCGCGACCCCACCGACACGATACGAGCGCGGTCGAACAAGCTCCTCTCGCTCGGCGAGAAGGCCCGGACCGTCGAGCGGGTCATGGCCGGCATCGACGGCGGCAGCCGCTTCGACGTCGCCGCGACGGTGCGAACCTGCGTCGCCGAGGTCCGCGCGGAGTTCGACGCCGGCTCGGTCGACGTGGACGCCCCCGAGTCGCTGCCGGTCTCCGGGAGCGAATCGGCGGCGAAGCTCCTCGTCAGCGAACTCGTCGAGAACGCGCTCGAACACGGCGGCGACGACCCGACCGTCTCCGTGTCGGTCCGGGCCGCCGACGCCGACCTCGTCCTCGTCGTCGAAGACGACGGCCCGGGCGTCCCGGACTACGAGCGCTCCGTGGTCGAGACCGGCGGCGAGTCGCCGCTCCAACACGGCAGCGGCCTCGGTCTCTGGGCGGTCCGGTGGACGGTCGACGCGCTCGGCGGCGACCTCACGTTCGACGTTCGGGGCGGGCGAGACGGGGCGGCCGACGGGGCCGGAGACGCGGCCGACGAGTCAGCGGGCCGCGGCGACACCGGCACGACGGCGACGATTCGACTGCCGTACTGGTGTCGGGACGAGACGGCCGACGCCGTCGCTGACCGGTAGGAGTCGGGAGAAACGATGGGACGGCTCGGTGGTCGGTGAACGACGCGGTGGCCGAAACGTCCGCTCAGTCGCTCTGGATGCGCGGGGCGAGCATGTACGTGATGGTGCCCATCCCTTCCGCGATCTGGTAGTGAAGCTTGACCGGGAACTCCTCGCCGAGTTCGACGGTGACCTCGGCGTCGGTCGGAATCGCCTTGTTCATGTCCTTCAGGTAGTCCAGCGAGAACAGCGAGTCGGCCGCGCCGGCTTCGATGCTGATGAGGTCCGCGGGGGGAAGCGACAGGTCAACGTCGTCGGTGTCGCCTTCGGCCTCGATGTGGAACGTCTCTTCCGCGCCGTCGACGCGGAGGCGGATGTGGTCGGAGACCATGTCGGCCGCCTTGATACCGCGGTCGAGGTGCGTCCCTTCGAGGACGATGTTCGCGGCGAGGTCGAGGTCCGGAATGTCGGGTTCCTGGCGAATCGAGTCCGGGTCGATGAGCGCGAGCGTGTACGACAGCCCGTCGATGCGGATGTTGAGCTTGCGCGTCTCCTCGTCGAGCGTGAGGTGGATGAGGTCGCCCGAGCCCGCCATCCCGGCGACCTCTTCGAGGCGGGAGAGGTTGACGCCGATGACGCCGCCGTCGGCTTCGTAGGATTCGAACGCCGCCGCGTCGAGCGTGAGGTCCACCATGCCGACGTTCGCGGGGTCGACGGCGCGGATGGAGAGACTCTCCTCGTTGAGTCGAATCTTACACTCGTCGACGAGGACGCTCACGGAGTCGAGCGCGTCCCGGAGCGTCGCGGCGCTCACGATGGCCTTGAACATATGTGCCGTCGTACGACAGCGGTCTTAAAAATACTCCTGATTTGGACTCACCGCAATATGATGTTCGCACGCTCTCCCGCGTGCGCGCTCCCGCGAGCACCCCATCGCTCCCGTCGGCTCCCCATGGGTGTTGTTGTCACTGTTCGGCTATGCAGCTAACCTGCCGATTTCTGGGGTCTCGGGCTTCAAAGCACTCAAATAGCTGATTGTGCAACTCCCGGCTATGGCGAACGACGACACGAAGACAGCCGCCCGCCGACGAGGTGCCGAGAGATGAGCGACGCCGCCGACGCCGACGCGACTTCCACCCGCGTCGCCTTCGTCTGCGTCCAGAACGCCGGCCGGAGCCAGATGGCGACGGCCTTCGCCCGCCGGGAGCGCGACGAGCGCGGCGTCGGCGACCGAATCGAGGTCGTCACCGGCGGCACCGACCCCGCCGACCACGTCCACGACGAGGTCGTCGAGGTCATGGGCGAGCGGGGGTTCGACCTCGCAGACGAGACGCCGCGCGCAATCGAGCAGGACGAGATTATGGGCGTCGACATCGTCGTCACGATGGGCTGTTCGGCCGAGGGTATCTGTCCGATGACGTGGCGCGGTGACGCCCGCGACTGGGCCCTCGACGACCCCGACGGGCGGGACCTCGACGCGGTCCGGGCGATTCGCGACGACATCGAGGGGCGCGTCGCGGCGCTGTTCGACGAACTCGTCGGCGACGACTGAGCCAGACCGCCTCGACGCCGACGCCGTCGGATGTGGGACTGTTCCGCACGCTTCACGGCGCAAGCCGAAGCCGGTATACGGCCTGATACGCTACTGCTGTCAAGACCATGGCGCGCAAGGACCACTACTACAACAAGGCCAAACAGGAGGGCTACCGCGCCCGCTCGGCCTACAAGCTGAAACAACTCGACGGGGACGCGGGGCTGTTCGGCCCCGGCAACACCGTCGTCGACCTCGGTGCCGCCCCGGGTGGGTGGCTGCAGGTCGCCTCCGAGGCGGTCGGCGACCACGGCAAGGTCGTCGGCGTCGACCTCCAGCGAATCCGCGGCATCGACCGCGACAACGTTCAGACGATTCGCGGCGACATGACCGAAGACGAGACGAAAGAGGAGCTGACGGCCGTCATCGGCGAGCGCGGGGCCGACGCCGTCGTCTCCGACATGGCGCCGAACATGACCGGCGAGTACTCGCTGGACCACGCTCGCTCGGTCTACCTCGCCCGGCAGGCGTTCGAGGTCGCACAGGAACTGCTGGCGACCGGCGGCGACTTCGCCGTGAAGGTGTTCGACGGGCCGGACGTCGCGGACCTCCGCGCCGACATGGAACGGGAGTTCCAGTACGTCCGGTCGATGCGCCCCGACGCCTCCCGCGACAGCTCCTCCGAGCAGTACCTCGTCGGCAAGCACTTCCTCACCGCCCCGGTCCGCAAGGGCGACGAGCTCGAGGTCGAAATCGTCGACGTGGGCAGCGAGGGCGACGGCATCGCCAAGGTCGAGGACTTCACGCTCTTCGTCTCCGGGACGGAGGCGGGCGACACCCCGACGGTCCGCGTCACCGACGTGAAGCCCCGGTTCGCCTTTGCCGAGCCGATAGACGACTGAACGCGCTGATTTCACGCTCCCGCGCCTGCGCGCCCCCGCATCGACGGCTCCGCGTGTTCCCTTCGATTTGTGCCTCACTCCGGGCAAAAATTATTATCCATTGACACGACTCTGTTCGTGAGTCCCCATGTCAACAGACACCACGACCGCTGAATCGCGACCACTGTTCACCGGCCTCCCGTCGGGCATCGTCCCGTACGTCGCCATCGTCGGGGCGCTGACCTCGACGTACGTCCACCTGTCGATGGCTCCGATGTTGCTCCAGTTCGACCAGACGCAGGCGGTGCTGTTCGTCCTCGCGGGCGTCGGCTTCCTCGCGGGCATCGCCGTCTACCTGAGCAAGTTCTGGCGGCGCGAGTTCTACCTCGTCGCCATCGCGTTCGCGCTCGCCCAAATCGTCGCCTGGGTCGTCATGAGCGGGCGAGTCAGCGACATGGCGATTCTCTCGAAGGGCGGCGAGGCCGTCTTCGCCGTCGCGGCGGCGTACCTCTACCTGAACGACTCGCCGGACGCGTCCGCGGCGGCCTGAGCGCGCGCTGTCGCTCTCGCCGGCCCCGCGTCCCAGCGTCCCGTCGCCCCGCCGTCTTTCTCAGTCGTACACCACGAGGTCGAGTCGAAGCCCCGTCCGGCACCCCTTCCAGCCGCCGCGGCAGGCTCCGGTGGCGAGGATGTCGCCGAACGACGTGTACGTCCCGCAGTTCGGACAGCGAACCCCCATCTCCATCCCGTCTCGCTCGGTGAGCCTGTGGCGGTGCTCGTCGGCCATACGTCGTGTGGTATGCTACCAAAAGAGATAAGCCGTCCGTCGTCCTGGGAACGCCTCAGTCCGCGACCCAGCCGTCGGTCGAGGACTCGTCGTCGTCGCGCAGGAGTGCGACGGTCCCGTAGACGAACGGCGTGTCCACGACTGCGATGAGGAGCTTCAGGAGGTACTGGCCGATAGCGAGGCCGACGAGGACGTTCCACGGTAGCGCGTCGCCGATGCCGAGGACCGTCGGCGCGACGTAGAACGCGACGCCGACGAAGATGACCGTGTCGATGGCCTGACTCGTCGCCGTCGAGACGATGTTGCGGAGCCAGAGGAACGCGCCGTCGGTCATGTCGCGGATGCCGTGGAAGACGACGACATCCCAGTTCTGGCTCACGAGGTACGCCAGCAGGCTCCCGGCGACGACGTTCGTCCCCGACGACAGCACCGTGGCGAACTGCCCGGCGAACTCGGGGTTCGCGGCGGGCGCGGCGATGGTGCTCCAGACGAGTCCGAGGAGGACGAAGTTCATGACGAAGCCGACGTTCACCATGACCTGCGCCGCCCGGCGACCGTACAGTTCGGAGTAGCAGTCGGACGCGAAGAAGGTGAGCGCGTACGCCAGCGCCGCCCCCGGCATCAGGATGGCCGCGCCGACGTACGGGAGTTCGCCTATCGCGGCCGGCAGGGGAATCGCGAGCAGTTTCGACGCCGTCAACTGCGCCGTCGTCAGCGCGGTGACGAACAGGCCGACGAGCGCGACCTGCCCGACGGCCGACCGCCCCTCACTCATCTTCGACGAGGCGATTGTGTCGGTCGTCTATCTCGTCGAGGATGTCGAGCGTCTTCCGGATGGACGCCCGAACCGCATCGCTCCGGTTCACGAACTTCTTGTCGTCGCCGACGTGCTCGTCCAAGTCCGCGAGCAGTTCGTCGGGAATCTCGACGCTTATCTTGGCCATACTCTGCGATTCTCACGAGAATACTTAACGCCTTTTCAACGGTCTCAGCGGCGATATTTGGCGCGTTTTTCGGGTCGGCGAGTCGGCGCGGCGGTCGCTCCGAGGACCGCCCTCACTCCGCCGCGCCGCGGGCGGGCGAGAGGTCGCGTCGGCCGCCGACCGTCAGCACGAACAGGACGCCGAGACCGACGCCGTAGGCGGCCATCAGCGGGAGCGTCACCATGAACATCGTCGTGATGCTCGCGGGGGTGAACACCGCCGAGATGGCGAGGATGAACACCGTGACCTCGCGCCAGCGCTTCCGCATCATGCGGTAGCTGATGCCGGCGGTGTTGAGAAGCACCATCAGGATGGGGATGTCGGCGAGGAGGCCGATGCCCGCGGTGGTGAAGAAGATGAGCCAGAAGAAGTTGGTGATGCGGTAGGAGATTATCATGTTCGCCGCGATGGCGTCCTCGACGAGGAACGTGATGACCGTCGGCGCGACGTAGCTGTAGCCGAGCGCGAAGCCGCCGAGGAGGCCGCCGACGAGCGCGCCGGTCCACAGGAAGACGGTCCGGCGGCGCTTGCGGATGATGTTGCGCTCGCGGAGCGCGGGCCACGCGAAGTACGCGACGAGCGGGAGCGTCGCCAACACGGCCAGAATCGTCGAGAACTTCACCTCGAAGATGAGCGCCTCCATCGGGTGGAGCGCGACGACGTTGAGCACTTCTTCCGGCGTCACCGCGGCGGGTAGTCGGCCGAGGAAGTCCTCGTAGACGTCCCTGATGCCGCCCGTGTAGAGCCAGCCGAACGTCGACGCGAGGACGAGCATGAACCAGCCGACGACCCAGAACGCCCGCGAGGTGACGGAGTCGACGATGAACGCGATGTCGGTGTAGTAGCCGCCGATGTCGTCCTCGTCGGTCTCGCCCCCGGTCAGTTCGGAGAAGAACGCGCCGCCCGCGCGGGTCGTCCGGTCTTCGAGTTCGCCCGGCTCGTCTTCGGCGTCGGCCGCCTCGGCCTCGCGGTCCGCTTCGGCCTCGTCGAACCGGTCGATGAGGGCCTGCGCTTTGGCCTTGTCGCCGTCGTCGATGGCGGCGGACGCGAGGCTCATAATCTCGTCTTCGTCGCGGTCGGCGAAGACCTCGGGCGGCGCGGCGCGGACGCCCGCCACGTCGAGCGCGGAGAGGTCGAGCTTCGAGGGGTCGCCGACGCCGACCTCGGTCCGTTCGAGCCGCTCGATGTCGCGGTAGACGAGGTACGCGAGGCCGAACGCGAGGCCGACGACACCGCCGGCGACGACGAACGCGCCCAGCACGAGCCCCGAGCCGGGGTCGAGGAACACGTAGTCGCTTCCGACCGCGGCGAGTCCGTCGTTGACGAGACCGACGCCGCCGTACTCGTAGAAGGCGTAGACGAGGAGGCCGCCGACGACGCCGACGCCCGCGAGGAGGTTCCAGTGGTGGGTCGCCGTCGCCTTGACGTCCATCTTCTCGCTGCCGCGTTTGGCCGTGACGACCACGCGGGCGAGATAGAGGCTGAAGGCGTACAGCGTGATGACGGGCACCGCCCACATGATTTGGGTGAACGGGTCCGGCGGGGTGAACAGCGCGCCGAACGCGAAGATGCCGACGACGGCGTGCCGCCACTTGTCGCGGAACAGTTCGTAGGGGACGATTTCGGCGTAGGAGAGCGCGGTCATCGCGAGCGGAAGCTGGCTCGCGAGACCGAACGAGAGCGTGAGCAGGAAGATGAACTGCGCCCACTTCACGATGGAGTAACTCGGCGTGAAGCCGGCCGACAGCGCGTTCTGCGCGAGGAACGCGAACGTGAACGGGAAGAAGACGAAGTAGCCGTAGGCGACGCCCGCGGCGAACAGCACGACCATCGTCAGCGCGATGAGCGCGAGTTTCCACGGCGCGACGGGCGATTTCGGCCACGCGCCCCGGGCTTTCAGCGCGTCCCGCGAGACGTAGATGAACGGCGGGAGCGCGAAGAGAACACCCACGACGAGACCGATTTTCGCCTGCAGGAGAATCACGTCGAACGGCGTCTGGGCGATGATGCTGACGTTGCCGGAGACGCTGGCGTCCATCTGTGCCTTGGTCACGCCCCGGAAGAACTCCCAGACGTAGAGTCGGAGCGCGTAGAACGTTCCGAGGAACCCGACGAGGAAGACGATGAAGACCTTCTGGAGGTCTTTTTGCGCCGCTCGGAGCATCGCACCGGCGGTCTCGCGGCCCGCCGCGATGGTCTGTTGGGTGTCCTCGTCGAGGGCGCTGGACATACGTACGTGGCGAAAGCAGTCTGGCGGTTATCAATCTTTTTCACCGCGGGCGTGATTTCGGCTCCCTCGACGCACCTCCTCGGCGCGATGCGAAAAGACCTATAACTGGCCGGAAGCGTAGGACACCTGAATGGCGGACGAGGAGCGCGACACAGGGCTCTCTGCGGCCGACGACGAGACGGACGCCTCGGACGACGCCGACCAGCGCTCGTCCGACGAGTCTGACGACGACGGGGCTTCGTCGTCCGACGGTCCGGTTTACGGTCGAGTCACCCCGCGAGACGAGACCGTTACCGACGGGTCTGCCGACGACGCTTCCGACGACGCCGATGCCGACGAGACGGAAGACGACGCCGGCGACGCCGACACTGATGCGGCCCCCGAAGAGGACGCGGAGGATTCCGATTCCGAAGAGGTCGCGGAGGATTCCGACTCGGACGACGGCGTCGAGGACTCCGACGCTGATGCCGATTCTTCCGGAAGTACCGGTGATAGCGACAACTCCGACGATAGCGACGACTCCGACGACGAGCCGCGCCTCCTCGCCGACGACGAACACACCTCGCACGTGCCCGAGGGGACGTACGACGATTCGAGCGACGAGTCGGCCGACGGCGCGAGCCCGGCGCTGACCGGCGAGGACGAGGTGGGCGGCGTGGCTCCGTCGTCCGTCTCCGTCGAGGACGCCGACTTCGACGACCCTGAGTTCGAGGGCGACGACTTCGACGACGAGGACGTTGGTGGCCTCGTCGGCGAGGCACCCGAGAGCGACCAGGAGATGCCGCTGACCGCGCACATCGAGGAGATGATTCGCCGGCTGGCGGTCGTCCTCGGCGTCGCCGGCGCGATTACGCTCGTGCTCTTCCCCGGCGCGGACATCCTCAACGCGCTCGTGGACACGCAGGCCGCCTTCGGCATCCACATCCCGAGCGCGACCGACGTTATCAACTTCCTCTGGAACTCCCACATCCCCGGCGCGGACACCATCGTGGACCGCCGGCCGCGGCTCTACGGTCCGCTCGAACTCATCCTCACCAAACTGAAGGTCGCCGGTCTCGCCGGCACCGTCATCGGCCTCCCCGTGTTCGTCTACGAGACGTACCTGTTCATGCGCCCCGGGCTCTACCCGAAAGAGCGCAAGTACTACCTCGCGGCCGTGCCGACGAGCCTCATCCTCGCGCTCGTCGGCGTCCTGTTCGCGCACTTCGTGGTGCTCCCGGCCATCTTCGCGTACTTCACCTCCTACACCGAGGGGACGGCGGTCGTCGCGTTCGGCCTCAAAGAGACGTTCAACCTCATCCTCATCCTGATGGGCTACATGGCGGTCGTCTTCCAGATTCCGCTGTTCGTGGAGTTAGCCATCATGATGAACCTCGTCACCCGGCAGTGGCTCGAAGACCGCCGCCTGCTGTTCTGGGGCGCGTTCCTCGGCCTCGCGTTCCTCGTCAGCCCCGACCCGACGGGGATGGCCCCCATCATCATCGGCGCGACGATGATCGTCCTGTTCGAGGGGACGCTCGCGGTCTTACGCTGGACCGGGAACTGACCGGCGTCTCGTTTCTTTCCCGTTTTCTGTCCAGCCGCTCCCGTTTTTCACCGACCGCCGACCGTTCAGAAGAGCTATTGCAGAATGGTTAAAATAATAATACGATGGTCGACCTCGTCGCCCTGTCGGTGGTCGCCCTCCCGCTCTGGTTCGTCGTGAGCGTCTGGGCCGGCATCGACGCGACCAGACACAGTTCGCACAACGCCTTCCTCTGGGGCCTCTCGGTGTTCGTCGGCGGGATTCTGGGCTTGGCGCTGTACCTCAACCTCGGGCGCGACGAACCCGGGGTGGGCCGCCGCGTGTCCGGTCATTCGGGGTCGCCGAACGGCGCCCCTTCTGTCCGCACCGAGACCGTTACCTGTCCGAACTGCCACTCGCTGGAGGAAGCCGACCGGGACACCTGCCGTTTCTGCGGCGAGTCGCTGTAACGCGTCGAACCTCCCGGAGACCGCGGGGAATCACGCCGCGTCCGACGACTCCGCCGCCTCCCGCTTCTCGGCGGCGACCGTCCCCTCGACGCGCGTCTTCAGTCCCTCGTTCATAGCGACGAACCCAGCCTTCGTCTGCTCGCCGACGAACCGCAACAGGAGTCCGGCGAGGACGCCGGAGAACGTCTCCGCGTGCTCGAAGCGCGTGCGCTCGCCGCCGTCGAGGGGTTCGAGGCGGAACCGGTGTTCGCCGTCGAACAGCCCCGGGAAGACGAGGTGGCCGAGCCAGCGCAGTTCGCGGTGTTTCTCGCAGTGGACGACGTCGGGTTCGAACTCCGACTCGCGGCCGCCCGGCGGCCGCAGGTGGACGGTGAGCGTCGCGCCCTCGTTCGGCCGCCCGGCGATTCGCATGAACGGGTTCCACTCGGGGTAGCGGTCGAAGTCGACGAGGGTCTCCCACACCCGTTCGGGCGGGGCGTCTATCTCGATGCTCGTCTCGATTTCGTGTGCCATACCCAACAGTTGGCGCGCCGAGACCGTGAATCTCGCGCGGAACACTCATTGCCGGTGGGGAAAGAGACGGACGTATGGCAACCCTCCTTCTCGCCAGACACGGCGAGACGACGTGGAACCGCGCCGGGCGCGTACAGGGGTGGGCCCCTGTGTCGCTCACCGAGCGCGGCCGCGCGCAGGCCGACGCCCTCGCGCACCACGTCGTGGACTCCTACGAGGTCGACCGCCTCGTCTCCTCCGACATCGAACGCGCTCAAGAGACCGCCCGCCCCATCGCCCGCGAACTCGGTCTCGAACCCGTCCTCGACTCCGCATGGCGCGAGCGCGACGTGGGCTCGCTGCAGGGACTGGAGTTCGACGAACTCACCGACCGCTACCCGCAGTACGCCCTCTCGGCGGTCGGCACGCCCGCCGCCCGCGAGCGCCCGCCGAGCGGCGAGAGCCTCGTCGAGGTCCGCCGGCGCGTCCTCAACGCCCACGAGGGGCTGGCCGATTCGCTCGACTCCGACGAGACGGTACTCGTCGTCAGCCACGGCGCGCCGATTCGGCTGTCGCTCGGCGAGGTGAAGGGACTCGACATCGTCGAGGCGATGCTGTCGCAACCGCTCGACAACGGCGGGCTGTGCGAGTTCGAAGTCGAACTGAGCGACGACGGTGACGAACCGTCCATCGGCGTCGTCGCCGAGAACGAGACGCGGTTTCTGACGACGTAGGTCGGTTCGGCGGTCCGGTCCGAGTTTCTGACTGTCGTCTCTCAGCTACTTTCGCATCGGGTAGTCCTGCGCGAACACGTCGTCCACGAGGAGGTCGTCGCCCGAGTCGGCGTCCGCCTCGGCCGCGGGGCTGACGCTCCCCGTCCGATAGCCGTGGAGGTCGAGCGTGACGTGGTCGAAGCCGGCGTCCTTCAGGTGGTCGCGGGCGGCGCGGACGAAGTCGGCGTCGAGGGCGCGGTCGAGTTCCTCCGGCGCGACCTCGATGCGGGCGAGGCCGTCGTGGTCGCGGACGCGGAACTGCTCGAAGCCCCACGTGCGCAGAATCGTCTCGGCGCGTTCGACCCGCGAGAGCCGCTCTTCGGTGACTTCGAGGCCGGTCGGAATCCGCGAGGAGAGACAGGCCATGGAGGGCTTGTCGGCGACCGACAGGTCGTACTCGTCGGCGATGGCGCGGACTTCCTCCTTGGTGATGTCGTGGGCGAGAAGCGGCGACAGCACCTCTAACTCCTCGACGGCGCGGAGGCCGGGGCGGTGGCCCTCGCCGGGGTCCGAGGCGTTCGTCCCGTCGCAGACGGCCTCGATGCCGCGGTCGCGGGCGGCCTCGTACATCCGGCCGAGACGCATCGTCCGGCAGTGGTAACACCGGTCGTCGTCGTTGGCGACGAAGTCGGGGTTGTCCAACTCGGAGAACTCGACGGTCAGGTGTTCGATGCCGATTTCCTCGGCGACGCGCTTCGCGTCGTCCAACTCGGCGTCCGGGAGGGTCTCGCTTTTCGCGGTGCAGGCCACCGCGTTCTCGCCGAGCGCGTCGTGGGCGAGTGCGGCGACCACGCTGGAGTCCACGCCGCCCGAAAAGGCGATGAGGACGCTCTCGCGCTCCGCGAGCGCCTCGCGTACTGCGTCGGCCTTCGCCGCGGTATCTCGCTCGCTCATGGCCTCCCTTCCCGGCCGACGGTCAAAAGCCCCTCGTCCCCGGCGCGAACGACCGCGAAGGGCGCACGCGCCCCCGAATCGGACGAAACGAGCGCTCCGGCGGCGGCGCGACCCGCGCGTCGTCCCCGAGTCACCACCCCGCGACTTTTTGTCCTATGCCGCGATAGGTCCGGCCGAATGGACTTCGAGACCATCCCGGGCGTCGGCGAGAAGACCGCCGCCGCGCTCGCGGAACTCGACGACGCCGAGCGAGCGCTCACCGACGGCGACGTGGCGGCGCTCGCGCGGGCACCGGGGCTCACGGAGGGCAGGGCGGCGGCCATCGCCCGCGGAGCGATTCGCCGCGACCACGACGACCCCGGCGGCTTCCTCGCCACCGACCGCGCCTCGGAAATCTACCGCGACGCGCTCGGTCTCCTGCAGGCGCGGACGGTCACGACGTACGCCGAGAAGCGACTGGAGACGCTGTTTCCCACCGGGTCGGCCTCGCGCATCGAGGAGGTCCGGGCGTTCGCGGCCGACGCGACCGACCTCGACCCCGACCCGGACGTGCTCGCCGCGCTGTCGGGCGTCGAACCCCTCGCGGACCCGAAGCCGCGTCGCGTCCGCGAGCGCTGTATCGCCACCGCCGACGCGGAGCGCTACGCCGCCGCCAAGGAGGCGTTCCCCGAACTCTCAATCGAGGTCGTCGAGGACGGCCGCGACATCGCCGAACTCGCGCGGTCGTACTCGACGGTGGTCGTCCTCGACGAGTCGTTCGCCGGCATCGACGTCGACGGCGACGTGCGCGTCCTCCCCGACGCCGCCGAGCGGACCGACGAGGTCGTCCCCGAGCGACTGCTCGCCTTCTTCGCCGCGAACCGCGAGGCGCTTTCGGCCGCCGCTGCGGTCCACGAGGCCGCCGGACTCTCCCCGCCCTGCGACCTCGCCGCTCTCCGCGACGCCCTGTCCCGACTGGCCGACGACGGGACCGTCCTCGGCGACGACGAACTCGAACGGCTCTCGAACGCGGTCGACGACCTCGACACGGCCGTCTCGACCGCCGAATCGGTCGCTAACGACCGCCTCCGCGACGTGATTCGCGAGCGCGACGTGACCATCGAGGGGACCGATTTCCTGTCTCTCGTCGAGCAGGGCGCGCGCGTCGACTCCCTGCTGTCGCGCGAACTCGAAGACGAGTTCGACGAGGCGCTTTCGGCCGCCCGCGACCACCTCGTGGAGTCGCTGTCGCTCCGCCCCGGCGAGGCCGACCTGACGGAGCGCGTCTTCCCCGAGGACCCGTCGTTCCCGCTCGGCCACGACGAGGAGGCGGTCGGCCGGCTCCGGACCGAACTGAAGGCCGCCCGCGACCGCCGCGCCGCGAAGCTGAAAGCCGACCTCGCCGCCGACCTCGGCGACCTGCGCGACCCCGTCGAGACGCTGGTCCGCGACGCGCTCGAACTCGACGTGCGCCTCGCCGTCTCCCGGCTCGCCCGCGACTTCGACTGCGTCTTCCCCGAGTTCACCGGCGCGGCCGGAAACGACGGCGCCGGCTCGTTCGCCATCGAGGCCGGCCGCTCGCCCCTCCTCGACGTGGACTTCGCCGACGTCGACCCCGTGGACTACGAGGTCTCGGGCGTCACGCTCCTCTCGGGCGTCAACAGCGGGGGTAAGACCTCGACGCTCGACCTCGTGGGGCTCGTCGTCGTCCTCGCGCACATGGGGCTTCCCGTGCCCGCCGAGTCGGTCCGACTCTCGCGTTTTTCCGAACTCCACTACTACGCCAAGTCGCAGGGAACCCTCGACGCCGGGGCCTTCGAGAGCACGCTCCGCGACTTCGCCGCGCTCACCGACGGCGCGGCCGACCGACTCGTCCTCGTGGACGAACTGGAGAGCATCACCGAACCCGGCGCGTCCGCCAAAATCATCGCCGGCATCCTCGAAGAACTCGCGGAACAGGGCGCGGCGGCCGTGTTCGTCTCGCACCTCGCCGGCGGCATCCGCGAGGCCGCCGACGTGTCGGTCGCGGTCGACGGCATCGAGGCGGTCGGGCTGGAAGACGGCGAACTCGTCGTCAACCGCTCGCCCGTGAAGGACCACCTCGCGCGGTCGACCCCGGAGCTCATCGTGGAGAAACTGGCCGGCGAGAACGAGACGAGTTTCTACGGGCGACTGCTGGAGAAGTTCGACTGAGGCGGTCACCCGCGGCGACACACGATTTATTTAGCCTCTCCGACAACTTCGCCCGTGCCCTCCGATTCGCTCTCCCCTGAAGAACGACAGCAGTACGACCTCGTCTACCACGCCACGAAGAACGCCGTCTGGGACGTGCTCGGGACCGCAGTCTACCTGTTATTTCTGGTGTTCGGCGGGTTCCTCGTGCTGTTCGGCTTCGTGCTTCCGGCGCTGGGTGCGCTCTCGCGGACCGGCGGGACGCCGGTCGTCCTCGGCGTCGGCGCGGTCGGACTGATTCTGCTCGTCGCCATCGGTTACCGAATCGTCCGGCTCCTTGAGTAAGTGACGTACCGGCTCGCGACCTCCCACCGGACCGCGGCGACGACTACCATCGGTCCCCCGTCGGACGCCGCCGCGGTAAACGATTAAGTCCCCCGCGCGTGGTACTTCACTCGATGAGGGAGGACCCCGAAGAGGGGATGCTGTCGTGGGACGAGACCGTGTTCCGCGACGAACACGTCTTCGAAATCGACCACGTTCCGGAGACGTTCAACCACCGCGAGAGCCAACTGCGGAGCCTGAAGTACGCGCTCCGGCCCGCGGTCCGCGGCTCTCGCCCCCTGAACACGATGGTGCGCGGGCCGCCGGGGACGGGCAAGACCACCGCGGTCCAGAAACTGTTCGGCGAGTTGGGCACGCAGTCGGGCGTCCGGACCGTCCGGGTGAACTGCCAGGTCGACTCGACGCGCTACGCGGTGTTCTCGCGCGTCTTCGAGCACATCTTCGAGTACGAACCCCCGTCGTCGGGCATCTCGTTCAAGAAGCTGTTCGGCCAGATAACCGACCGCCTCGTCGAGGACGACGAGGTGCTCGTCGTCGCGCTCGACGACGTGAACTACCTGTTCTACGAGAACGAGGCGTCCGACACGCTCTACTCGCTGCTCCGCGCCCACGAGGCGCACTCCGGCGCGCGCATCGGCGTCATCATCATCTCGTCGGACCTCTCGCTCGACGTCATCGACGAACTCGACGGGCGCGTCCAGAGCGTCTTCCGGCCCGAGGAGGTGTTCTTCCCCCGCTACGACGTGGACGAAATCGTCGATATCCTCCGCGGGCGGTCGAAACGCGGCTTCCACGAGGACGTCATCGGCGCGCCCGAACTCGACCAGGTCGCGGAGTTCACCGCCGACAGCGGCGACCTCCGGGTCGGCATCGACCTGCTTCGGCGCGCCGGCCTCCACGCCGAGATGCGCGCCTCCCGTACGGTCGACATGGAGGACGTGGAAGCGGCCTACGACAAGTCGAAGTACGTCCACCTCTCGCGGTGTCTGCAGGGGCTTTCGGACCCCGAGCGCGAACTCGTCCGGGTCGTCGCCGAGTACGACGGCGAGCGCGCCGGCGCGGTGTACGACGCCTTCAACGAGGAGACCGGCCTCGGCTACACGCGCTACTCCGAACTCGTGAACAAACTGGACCAACTGGGCGTCATCGAGGCGCGATACACCGAAATCGAGGGGCGCGGCCGCACCCGCGCCATCTCGCTGGCCTACGACGCGGACGCGGTCTTGGACCGCCTCTGACGCCGCCGCTTTCGGGACCATTTTTACTCGCCGGCCGAGTCGGCTGAGCCATGAAGACTACCGGCGGAACCGACGCGCAGAAGCGCCGCGCCGCGGAGGCGGCGGTCGAAGCGGTCGAAGACGGAACCGTCGTCGGCCTCGGCACCGGCAGCACCACCGCCTTCGCCATCCGCGCCATCGGCGACCTCGTCGCCGACGGCCTCGACGTTCGGGGCGTCCCGACCTCCTTCGCGTCCCGCGAACTCGCCCGCGAGTGCGACATCCCCGTCGTCGACCTCGACGAAGTCGACGCCGTCGACCTCGCCATCGACGGGGCCGACCAGGTGGCGACGACCGACGGCGCGCTCGTCAAGGGCGGCGGCGCGGCCCACGCCCGCGAGAAGATGGTCGACGCCTTCGCCGACCGATTCCTCGTCGTCGCCGACCCGTCGAAGACCGCGGAAACGCTCTCGCGACCCGTCCCCATCGAGGTGCTCCCGTCGGCGCGGACGACCGTCGCCGCGAGCGTCTCCGACCTCGGCGGCGAGGCGACGCTCCGCCGCGCCGAGCGCAAGGACGGCCCCGTCGTCACCGACAACGGGAACCTCGTCCTCGACTGCGAGTTCGGTGCCATCGCCGACCCCGAGTCGCTCGCGGCCGACCTCGCGTCGCTCCCCGGCGCGGTCGAACACGGCATCTTCGTCGGCCTCGCGGACGCGGTCTACGTCGGCACCGACGACGGCGTCGAAGTCGACGAGTTCTGACTCGGTTGGTCCGGCGCTCGAACCGCTCTGCGGTGGACCGAGTGGTCCGGCGCTCGAACGGACGCCTTCGACCGGCGCGGCTCACGGGACGAGTCGACTCGCTTCGCGGGACACAACCGGGGCTCACCGGCCGGCGATAAAAGAACGAGAGGTCTAAAGACCGAGTTTACAGGTCGCGGGGCTGGACCGTCTTACGGTCGTTCTGCTCAGCGCGGCGAGCAGCGTCTTCGAGAAGCTCCTTGACTTCCTCGTCGAGAGCGTCGTAGAAGTCCGAGGCCACGTTCTTGTCCTTGAGCGCTTCCTTGACGGCTGCCTTGACAATGAGGTCTGCCATACAGAATGTCCTACCAATTCTCCTTTAATAAACTTTCCTATATTGGACGTTAATACCGCCGGATTTGGGGGTTATGGCGCTTCTATGAGGACGGATTTCCGAGGAACAATCTCCACTTATATATGCTTTATCCCCGCGAGGGCGGAACGACGGGTATGAGTACGCCTCGGGCCAACGTGCGGCCATATGCGCGACATCTTGGAGGCGGTCGCGGACGGTTCGCTCTCGCCCGCCGAGGCGGAGGTACGACTCTCCGGCTACGCGACGACCGACGCGGGACGGTTCGACGCCGCCCGAGAGACGCGGCGCGGCGTCCCCGAAGCGATTCTCGCGGAGGGGAAGACGCCCGACGAGACGGCGACGCTGGCCGTCGCGGCGGTCGAAACGAGCGGTCGGGCGCTCGTCACCCGGGCCGACACCGCTCACGCGGAGGCCGTCGCCGACGCCCTCCCGGACGCCGATATCGACCGCGACGCCCGGGCGAAGACCGTCGTCGCGGCCGCGCCGGACTTCGAGCGCCCCGACCTCGACGCGACCGTCGCCATCGCCACCGGCGGCACCTCCGACGCCGAGGCCGCGGGCGAGGCGGCCGCGGTCCTCCGCGAGATGGGCGTGGACGTCGAACGCATCGAGGACGTGGGGGTCGCCCACCTCGGTCGCGTGCTCGACAACCTCGACACGCTCCGCGAGGCCGACGTGGTCGTCGTCGCCGCCGGCCGTGAGGGCGCGCTGCCGACCGTCGTCGCCGGCCTCGTCGACACGCCCGTCATCGGACTGCCCGTCTCGACGGGCTACGGCCACGGCGGCGACGGCGAGGCGGCCGTCCTCGGGATGCTCCAGTCCTGTACCGTGCTCTCCGCGGTGAACGTCGACGCCGGCTACATCGCCGGCGCGCAGGCCGGACTCATCGCCCGCGCGGTCTCGGACGCCCGCGACGACGACGCCTGACTGGACGTTATTCTCCACCTCGTGGTCGTGCGCGATTTCGCGTGCGTACGCACACGCGCGAAGCCCTCATATGGGTGGGGTACTGTGTGTCATACACCGGCTTGGTGGCTGCCGGACCGCAACAATGCCAGTCTGTGACCACTGCGGGTCACACGTCTCCGAGCGCTTCGCACGCGTGTTCGCCGACAAGGACGGTCAGGTTCTCGCCTGTCCCAACTGCTCGGCGAACGCGGGTATCGCGGAGGTCGCTCGGCAGCGTGCCCGCACCGCATGACCACTGAAGCGAGAAAAGACCACCACGCGAAGCCAACACCTCGTGCACGAGGTCGGGCGGTGGGTTCATACCCGCGCCCCTGAACCATTCTCTCGTGCACTTCGTCTACGTCATCGAGTGCAGCGACGGCTCGCTGTACACCGGGTACACGACCGACGTGGAGCGGCGCGTCGCGGAACACGACGCTGGCGAGGGCGCGAAGTACACCCGCGGCCGGACGCCGGTCGAACTCGTCCACGTCGAGGAGTTCGACTCGAAGTCGGCGGCCATGTCCCGGGAGTACGAGATAAAACAGCTCCGCCGCCGGGAGAAACAGCGGCTCGTCGAGTCGTGAGCGAACCGGGGCCGCGTCGCGGTCGGCTGTGCCCTCGCCGGACCGCCACGGCACGCCCTCGCACCCGTCGGCTCGTAACGTAGTTTTTTGCCCCGCCGCGGAGTGGTGCGCGTATGGACGAAATCTCATTCGGGACCGACGGGTGGCGCGCCACGCTGGACACCTTCACCGACGACCGCGTCCGCGTCGTCGGACAGGCCGTCGCCGACTACCTCGCCGACGAGGGCTTCACCGCCCCGGTGCTCGTCGGCTACGACGCCCGCGAGACCTCGCCCGGCTTCGCGGAGTCGCTCGCCGAGGTCGTCGCCGGCAACGGTTTCGACGTACTCCTGCCCGAGCGGGACTGCCCGACCCCGCTCGTCGCCTACGCCATCGCCGAGCGCGGCCTCTCGGGGGCGCTCATGGTCACGGCCTCGCACAACCCGCCGGAGTACAACGGCGTGAAGTTCATCCCCTCGGACGGCGCGCCGGCGCTCCCCGACGTGACCGACGCGGTCGCCGAGCGACTCGCCGAACCGGACCTCCTGCCGGAGTCCGAACGCGGGACCATCGAGCGCGTGGACGTGGTCTCCCCGCACGCCGACCACGCGATGGACCTCGTCGGCGACGACCTCTCGGACCTCACGGTCGTCTACGACGCCATGCACGGCAGCGGCCGCGGCGTCACCGACGCGCTGCTCGAAGCCGCCGGCGCGGAGGTCGTCCGCCTGCGCTGCGAGCGCGACGCCGACTTCGGCGGCATCTCGCCGGAGCCCTCCGCGGAGAACCTCGAAGGCCTCGCCGAGGCGATGGCCGAACACGACGCGGACCTCGGGGTCGCCAACGACGGCGACGCCGACCGCATCGGCATCGCCACGCCCGACCGCGGCGTCCTCGACGAGAACCTCTTTTTCGCCGCCGTCTACGACTACCTGCTCGAATCCGACTCCGGGCCGGCCATCCGGACCGTCTCGACCACGTTCCTCATCGACCGCATCGCCGAGGCCCACGGCGAGGAGGTGTTCGAGACCGCGGTCGGCTTCAAGTGGGTCGCCGACGGCATGCGCGAGCACGACGCGCTCATGGGCGGCGAGGAGTCCGGCGGCTTCTCCGTCCGCGGGCACGTCCGCGAGAAGGACGGCGTCCTCATGGGCCTGCTCGCGGCGGCCGCGACCGCCGAGGAGGACTTCGACGCCCGCCTCGACCGCATCGAGGCCGAACACGGCGAAATCGTCGCCGACAAGATAAGCGTCGCCTGCCCCGATTCCGAGAAGGCGCGCGTCATCGACGACCTCGAGGACGTGCTCCCCGAGACGGTCGCCGGCCGCGACATCGCCAAGGTCGTCACGCTCGACGGCTTCAAACTGCTCTTAGAAGACGGCTCGTGGCTCCTCGTCCGCCCCTCGGGCACGGAGCCGAAGATGCGCGTCTACGCCGAGGCCGGGAGCGAAGACGCGGTCTCGTCGCTCCTCGAAGCCGGCCGCGAACTCGTCGAACCGCTCGTCTGAGCGGCCGTTTTCAGGGCTCTCTCGTCTCTTCTTCGTCGCCGACGGGTCTGACGACCCCGCGGTACGCCGGCGTGAAAAGCGGGAGCGTCTCCGCGTGTTCGGTCAGAGAGACGCCGTCTCCCGCGGCCTCGACGAGGTCCGCGGCCTGAAGCTTCGGCAGGTGGACGTGGACGATTCCGACCTCGGCCTGCTGGACGACCTGCACGTCCACCTCGTCGGGCGGCAGGTCGGTCGTCCGAACCGCGAGGGCGACCGCGAGGTCCCAGACCGACGTCGGCTCCGCCCGGTCGTGGAGGTACTCCAACACGTAGCGGCGCGACGGGTCGGAGAGCGCGTCGAACACGCGGTCCCAGTCGGTCAGGATACGGTCGCTCCGGTCACGCTTTGCCATGGGCTTGACTCCCTAACCCTTGACGACCGGCGGCTAAATCTGTGTCGGTTGGTAACACTCAACAATCATGGGGCTGCTACTCGTCCCGCAGGACGCCGCGAAACCGGTCGTCGCCCGCGCCGGTGTCTGCGGCCGCTTCCGCGTCCTCACCTCCATCCCCATCCCGCGCCTCGATGTCGAACCCGAGCGACTCGTAGAACGGTCGGACGCCCCCGTCGAAGTCGGCGACGAGTCGCCCCCGACGGCCGAACGCCGCCCGGACGAGCGCGGTCCCGACGCCCCGCCCGCGTCGACTCGGGGAGGTTGCCACGGCCTCGATGTAGTCGCCGTCGAGCGCCAGCGCGCCGACGACGCGGCCGGACGCCTCGGCGACGAGACAGTCGCCCGCCGCCAGTCGGTCGCGGACGTCGCCCGCGTCGGCTTCGAGCAGTCCGGCGTCGAGGACGCGCATCACGGCCACCAGTTCCTCGGGGTCGCCCTCGCGGACGCGGACTCCGTCGTCGCTCCGGGTGGTGTCGTCGTCGGCCCCAGCGGTGTCGTCGTCAGCCCTAGCGGTGTCGTCCATGCCGCCGACTACCCGCCCTTGATGAGGCGGAGCACCTTCACGCGGTCGACTTCGACGGGCTGGTCTTCGGGGACGGGGCGGCCGTCGACGAGGACGGTCACCTCGTGGGGGCTGAGGTCCACCGCCCGCACAAGGTCCGCGTAGGTCCCGCCGTCGCCGACGGCGACCTCGCTGGTCTCCTCGCCGACGACCTCGACGGTCACGTTCATGGTCGCTCGTGGGTCGGGCGCGGGTTTCAGTCCGTCGGCTCGGCGTCGCCCGGGGGCGCTCTCCGTCTCGCACGGTTTATGTGCGGGGCGGTCGGTAGAACGGATATGAGCGAGGCCGCGGAGTCGGGCGACGCCCCGGCGGGTCGTGAGATCTGGATCGAGAAGTACCGACCGCAGACCTTCGACGACGTCTACGGACAGGACGACATCGTCGAGCGCCTGCGGAGCTACATCGAGCGCGACGACCTGCCGCACCTCCTGTTCGCGGGACCGGCGGGCGTCGGCAAGACCACCTCCGCGACCGCCATCGCCCGCGCCATCTACGGCGACGACTGGCGCGGCAACTTCCTCGAACTCAACGCCTCCGACGAGCGCGGCATCGACGTGGTCCGCGACCGCATCAAGAACTTCGCGCGCTCGTCGTTCGGCGGCCACGACTACCGCGTCATCTTCCTCGACGAGGCGGACTCGCTGACGAACGACGCCCAGTCGGCGCTCCGCCGGACGATGGAGCAGTTCTCCGACAACACGCGCTTCATCCTCTCGTGTAACTACTCCTCGAAGATTATCGACCCCATCCAGTCGCGCTGTGCGGTGTTCCGCTTTTCCCCCCTCGGTGACGACGCCGTCGCGGAGCAGGTCCGCGACATCGCCGCGGCCGAGGACATCGAGGTCACCGAGGACGGCCTCGACGCGCTCGTCTACGCCGCCGGCGGCGACATGCGCCGCGCCATCAACTCCCTGCAGGCCGCCGCGACGACCGGCGAGGTCGTCGACGAGGAGGCCGTCTACATGATCACCTCGACGGCCCGCCCGGAGGACATCGAGGAGATGGTCCGGGCCGCCATCGACGGCGAGTTCACGACCGCGCGCAAGCAGTTAGAGACGCTCATCGTCGACACCGGGATGGCCGGCGGCGACATCATCGACCAGCTTCACCGCTCCGTCTGGGAGTTCGACCTCGACGAGCGCGAGGCCGTCCGCCTCATGGAGCGCATCGGCGAGGCCGACTACCGCATCTCCGAGGGCGCGAACGAGCAGGTCCAACTCGAAGCGCTCCTCGCGTCGCTCGCGCTCTCGCAGAACTGACCCGAACTGGACCGAACCGGCCGCGCCGGCCGCCGCGCTCCCCGGTCTCTCCTCGTTTTCGCCTCACGCCCGGAACTCGAAGCGCGCGCCGCCCGCCGTCCCCGAGGTCACGATAGCCGACCAGCCGTGGGCCTCGGCGATGGACTCGACGATTGCGAGCCCGTAGCCGATGCCGTCGTCGCCGGTCGTCTCGCCGGGCTCGAACACCTCGTCGCGGCGCTCGGGGTCGATGCCGGGGCCGTCGTCTTCGACGTAGAAGCCGCCGTCGACGCCGCCGACGTCGACGCGAACGTCGCTTCCGGCGTGTTCGACCGCGTTCCGAAAGAGGTTGGCGAGCAGTTCGGCGAGGCGGTCCTCGTCGGCGTCGACGACGACCGACTGGCAGGTGACTAACTCGGCGTCCGCGGTCTCGGTCGTCGCCCACGCCTGCCGGGCGACGCTCGCGAGGTCCACGCGTTCGGTCTCGTCGACCAGTTGGCCGCGGCGCGCGAGCGACAGGAGGTCGTCGATGAGCTCTTCCATCTGTTCGAGCGCCCGCTTGGCCGTATCGAACCGCGACTCCTCGCCGGTCTCGCGGGCGAGGTCGAGGTTCCCGCGGGCGACCGAAAGCGGGTTCCGCAGGTCGTGGCTCACGATGTTCGCGAACTCCTCCAATCGCTCGTTCTGTCGCTCTAGCTCGCTTTCGCGGGTCTTCCGCTCCGTGATGTCGGTGTAGATGGCGTACCCCGACCCGCGCTCTTCGCCGGGAGACAGCGGGACGACGTTCAGGATGAACTCGCGGACGCCGCCGTCGGTCCGACGGCGGACCTCGCCGCGGTAGCTTTCGCCGGCGGCGACGAGAAGTTCGGGGATGGTTTCGTCCGCGCCCGGTTCGGGAACCGGGTCCGGGTCGGGCTCCGGCGGGACGATTCGCCCGAGCAGGTCGCTTCCGACCACGTCGTCGGCGTCGTAGCCGAAAATCGACTGGAACGCCCGATTCACGTCGCGGACGGTGAGCGCGCCGCCCTCGACGTCGTAGGCGACGGCGGCGTCGGAGACGTGTTCGAACAGCGCGGTCGAGCGGTCGCGTTCCTCCCTGAGCCGCGATTCCGCGCGGATGCGCTCGGCAGTGACCGCGACGTGCGCCATGAGGAGTTCCGTCAGTTCCGCGTCTCGCTCGTCGAACGCGCCGGGCGTGAACGTCGTCGCCTGAAAGACGCCGAGGTCCCCGATGGGGACGCTCAGGACCGCGCGGTACATCCGCTTGACCGGCCGCGCCTCGGGGTGGTCGCGCACGTCGTCGGTGATGTCCGTCTCCCCCGACAGGTACACCTCGGCCGCGATGCCCCCGTCGTCGAGGGGGACGCGCTCCGCGCCGTCGGCCGGCGCGTCGGACGAGATGGCCGCCGGAACGATGTAGTCGCCCTCGACGACGCCCACGTAGCTGATGTCGAACTCGAGGATGTCGTCCGTGATTTCGACGGTCCGCTCGAACAGTTCGTCGAGGCTCGTCGCCGCGGCCAGTTCGGTGGCTCCCCGGTGGAGCCGCTCTATCTGCTCGCGGCTCTGTCGAAGCGCGGCCTCGGACTCGATTCGGCTCCGCGTCTCGGAGACGTAGGACACGAGGAGTTCGGCCAGCGTGAGGTCGGTCTCGTCGTACGCGCCGACCTCGTTGGAGATGGCCTGAAACACGCCGTCGTCGCCCAGCGGGACGCTCACCGCCGAGCGGTAGGCGGGGTCGTCGGGGTCGGCCTCGGGGTGGTCGCGCACGTCGTCCACGAGAAACGAGCGTTTGGTCCGGTGCGTCTCCCCGAGCAGGCCCGTGTCCGAGGGAATCGGCCCCGTCCCGGCCATGTCGTCGTTGTTGGCGGCGACGTAGAAGTCGTCCCCGTCGTGGACGAAAAACGAGGTGTTGTCGAACTCGAGGATGTGCTCCGTGAGGCCGATGGCGCGCTCGTAGAGTTCGTCGACCGTCTCGGCCGTGATGAGGTCCGTCGTCCCCTCGTAGAGCCGCTTGAGCCGGTCCCACTCGGCGTCGTTTCGGGCCGTCGCCACCGCTTCGGCGTCTCTGTCGGCGGTCGACGCGAGCACCCATCGAACCTGCGATTCGAGCCCGGAGCGGTCGCCGCGGCTGACGTAGGCGTCGAACCGCTCGGGCCGCTCGACAGTCGCTGGCGGGACGTCGGTGTACAGAATGGTCGGCACGTCGTCGGGGACCGGCGCGTCGGGGTCCGTGACGACGACGCAGGCGGCGTCGGACGGGTCGTTCTCGTCACTCGTTGACGCCACCGTGACCCCGTCGCCGAGGTCGATATCGTCGAAGTCGTCGTCCACGAAAACCGTTGGTTCCGTCGCGTGCACGGCAGTCTCCCTATCGAACGATAACGAGAACTATAATCGTTGCGGCATGTTTCCAATCACCAAGAACGCGCCGTGCGTCGTTCGCGTCGGGGCCGTGGCCGGAACGCCGTCCCGGATTACTCAGTTTAGCGACCAGAAGCCGTAGTTGAGCGCGGTGGCGAAACACGTCCACAGGAGGTAGGGGACCAAGAGCGCGGCGGCGCGTCGGTCGACGGCGTCGAACTCGCGCATCGTCGCCAGAATCGCGAGGATGAGGACCGCGATGACCGCGAGGCCGAGCGCGGGCGACTGCAGTCCGAAGAACGCCGCCGACCACGCGACGTTGACGACGAGGTGACCGACGAAGACGGCGAGCGCCCGCTCGCGGCGGGGGTGGTCGCTCCGGGAGACGAGCCACGCGGCGACGCCCATCAGGGCGAACAGCGTCACCCAGACCGGGCCGAACACCCAGTTCGGCGGGGCGAACCACGGGCGGGCGAGCGTCGCGTACCACGACCCGATGGCGGTCACGGTGAAGACGCTCCCCACGGCGCCCGCGAGTTGCGCGAGGACGACCCACGCGAGCAGTTCGACCGCCGGTCGCCGACGGAGCGAGGCGAGTTCCATACTCCTCGTTGGCTCGGGAGGGAAAAGAACGACACGGCCCGTGCGGGCGAAATTGAGGGGAATCGGGCGTCTGCGCCCATTTCCCGGAACTGTTTTACCCGACGGTAGACCAGAGTTTGGCAATGAGCGAACTCGAAGCGGAGTACCGCCTCGACTACTTCGAGGAGGAGGGCTTCTACCGGAAGCAGTGCCCCGTGACGGGCGTCCACTTCTGGACACGAGACCCCGACCGCGAGACCTGCGGTGAACCGCCCGCCGACGACTACACCTTCATCGACAACCCCGGCTTCGACGAGGAGTACACTCTCGAAGAGATGCGCGAGAAGTTCCTCTCTTTCTTCGAGGAACACGACCACGAGCGCATCGACCCCTACCCGGTCGCCGCGAACCGCTGGCGCGACGACGTGCTCTTGACGCAGGCATCTATCTACGACTTCCAGCCGCTCGTCACGTCCGGCGAGACGCCGCCGCCGGCCAACCCGCTGACCGTCTCCCAGCCCTGCATCCGGATGCAGGACATCGACAACGTGGGTAAGACCGGCCGCCACACGATGGCGTTCGAGATGATGGCCCACCACGCGTTCAACGCCCGCGAGGAGGCCGGCGACAAGTACGCCTACGAGGGCGAGGTCTACTGGAAGGACGAGACGGTCCGCCTCTGCGACGAGTTCTTCGAGTCGCTCGGCGCGGACATCTCCGAAATCACCTACATCGAGGACCCGTGGGTCGGCGGCGGCAACGCCGGACCGGCCTTCGAAGTCCTCTACCGCGGCGCCGAACTCGCCACCCTCGTCTTCATGTCGATGAAGCAGGACCCGGACGGCGAGTACGAACTCAAGGACGGCAACACCTACTCGCCGATGGACACCTACATCGTCGACACCGGCTACGGGCTCGAACGGTGGACGTGGGTGTCCCAGGGGACGCCGACGGTGTACGAGGCCGTCTACCCCGACATGATAGAGTTCCTGAAGGACAACGTCGGCATCGAACACACCGACGAGGAGGAGGAACTCATCCACCGCGCGGCGAAACTCTCGGGCCACCTCGACATCGACGAAATCGACGACCTCGCAACCGCGCGCGCCGGGGTCGCGGGCGAACTCGGCGTCGACGAGGCCGAACTCACGGCCCTGCTCCGCCCGCTCGAAGACATCTACGCCATCGCGGACCACTGCCGCACCCTCGCGTACATGTTCGGCGACGGCATCGTCCCCTCGAACGTCGGGACGGGCTACCTCGCCCGCATGGTCCTCCGGCGCACCAAGCGCCTCGTGGACAACCTCGGCGTGGACGCCCCGCTCGACGAGCTCGTGGACATGCAGGCCGAGCGCCTCGACTACCAGAACCGCGACACCATCCGCGACATCGTCCGCAGCGAGGAGCGCAAGTACAGAAAGACGCTCGAACGCGGCTCCCGGAAGGTCCAGCAGCTCGCCGACGAGTACGCCGACAAGGACGAGCCGATACCGCTCGACGAGCTCATCGAGCTGTACGACTCCCACGGCATCCAGCCCGACATGGTGCAGGAAATCGCCGAGGAGCGCGGCGCGACCGTCGACATCCCCGACGACTTCTACTCGCTCGTCGCCGACCGCCACGAGCAGGTCGACGGCGAGGACGAGGCCGCGGAGCGCGACGACCGCCTCGGCGACCTGCCGGCGACGGACAAGCTCTACTACGACGACCAGGAGCGCACCGAGTTCGAGGCCGTCGTCCTCGACGTGTTCGAGCGCGAGGAGGGCTACGACGTGGTCCTCGACCAGACGATGTTCTACCCCGAAGGCGGCGGCCAGCCCGCCGACCACGGCTCGCTCGCCACCGACGACGCGACGGTCGAGGTGACGGACGTGCAGATAGCGGGCGACGTGGTGCTCCACCGCACCGACGACGACCCCGGCAAGGGCGAGTTCGTCCGCGGTCAGCTCGACGCCGAACGCCGCCGTCGGCTCATGCGCCACCACACGGCGACCCACGTCATCGGCCACGCCATCCGGACGGTCCTCGGCGACCACATCCGGCAGGCCGGCGCGTCGAAGGGCGTCGACCGCTCGCGGCTCGACGTGACCCACTACGAGCGCATCACCCGCGAGGAGGTCAAGCAGATAGAGCGCGTCGCCAACGAACTCGTGATGCGGAACATCCCGGTCAAACAGGAGTGGCCGGACCGCCGCGACGCCGAGAAGAAGTACGGTTTCGACCTCTATCAGGGCGGTATCCCGCCGGGCGAGAAGATTCGCCTCATCCACGTCGGCACCGACGTGCAGGCCTGCGGCGGCACCCACGTCAAGCGCACCGGCGACATCGGGGTCATCAAGGTGCTGACGACGGAGCCCGTTCAGGACGGCGTCGAGCGCGTCGTCTTCGCGGCGGGCGACGCGGCCATCGAGGCCACCCAGCGCACCGAGGACGCGTTGTACGGCGCGGCCGACGTGCTCGACGTGAACCCCGCGGACGTGCCCGAGACGGCGGAGCGCTTCTTCACTGAGTGGAAAGAGCGCGGCAAGACCATCGACCGCCTGAAGACGGAACTCGCCGAGGCGCGCGCCGCGGCGGGGGCCGACGAAATCGACATCGACGGGACGCCCGCCGTCGTCCAGCGCCTCGACGGCGACGCGGACGAACTCCGCGCGACCGCCAACGCGCTGGTCGAGGAGGGCAAAGTCGCCGTCCTCGGCTCCGCCGCGGGCGGGAGCGCCCAGTTCGTCGTCGGCGTTCCCGACGGCGTCGGCGTCAACGCCGGGCAGGTCGTCGGCCAACTCGCCGGGAAGGTCGGCGGCGGCGGCGGCGGCCCCGCGGACTTCGCGCAGGGCGGCGGCCCCGACGTCGACGCGCTCGACGACGCGCTCGACGAGGCGCCCGACGTGCTTCGCGCGGTCCTGAACGCCTGAGTCGGTCACGCGACCTCCCCGAGTTCGCTTTCGATTTCGCTTCCGCGTTCCCCGCGTCCGCGAGACGGACGCCCTAAGTCGCTCGCCCGCCGAGCCCCCGGTATGCCCACGGCAGTCGCGGACGGGGTCGAACTGTACTACGACAGCGAGGGCGACGGCGAGACGGTCGCCTTCGTCGGCGACGCGGGCTACGGCGCGTGGCAGTGGGGCTGGCAGCACGCCGCCGTCGCCGGCCCCTACGAGAGCCTCGTGACCGACCTCCGCGGGGCCGGCCGCTCCGACGCCCCCGCGGGGCCGTACTCGGTCGAGACGCTCGTCTCCGACCTCGTTGCCGTCCTCGCGGACGCGAACGTCAGGAAGGCCCACCTCGTCGGGTTCGGCCTCGGCGGGCTGGTCGCGCTGGAGGCCGCGCGGACGACGAACCGCGTTCGGAGCCTCGTTCTCGTCGGCACCGCCGCCTCGGGCGCGGAAATCGACCCCGAACCGCTCTCCGCCGCGCCCGACGACCCGGCCGCGCTCCGCGAGTCGCTCGCGCCGGCGCTCTCCGAGGAGTTTCGGGCGGAACAGCCGGACGTGGTCGAGCAACTCGTCTCGTGGCGCGAACGGGAAGACGCCGACCCCGAGGCGTGGGCGGCGCAGGCCGCCGCCGTCGCCGACTACGACGCCGGTCCGCTCTACGAGGTGACGGTTCCGACGCTCGTTCTCCACGGCGGCGACGACCCGGTCTGGCCGGTCGAGGGGGGACGCGCGCTGGCCGAGGGACTCCCGCGCGGCGAGTTCGAGTCGTTCGCGGGCGCGCGACACCTCGTCACCGTCGAGCGGTCGCGGCTCGTCAACGACGCGCTCGTCTCCTTTCTCGAATCGCTCGACGACGACTGAGCGGCGCTCCGTCGCGTTCGCTCCGGGTTCGTCGCCGACGCCCCCCGTCCCAGGTGCCGGCAGAGAGCGTTCCGGGCGCAACTTCTTTAGAGCCGCACCGACTGTCTCTCCACGATGACCCGCCCGCGACTCGCGTTCTTGGACGCCTCCCACGGCGATTCGAGCACGTTCCGAAACTTCAGGCGCGAACTCGACGCCGACCTCGTCGAGTTCGACGTGACCGACGGCCGCCTCCCCGACCACTTCGACTACGACGGCGTCGTCATCACCGGCTCGTCGTCGTCGGTCTACTGGGACGAGGCGTGGATTCGGAACCTCGTGTCGTGGGTCGCCGACGCCGACGAGCGCGGCCTCCCCCTCTTGGGCGTCTGTTTCGGTCACCAGGTCGTCGCGGCGGCCCTCGGCGGCACCGTCGAGGACATGGGCGAGTTCGAACTCGGCTACAACGAAATCGAGCGTACCCGCGCCGACGACGAGGACGACATCCTCGCCGGTATCGGCGAGCGCTTCACCGTCTTCACCTCCCACGGCGACCGGGTGAGCGAACTCCCGCCGGGCGCGGAACTCCTCGCCCAAAACGAGTTCGGCGTCCACGCGTTCCGCCGGAGCCACGCCTTCGGCGTCCAGTTCCACCCCGAGTACGACACCGACACCGCCGAGGCTATCGCGAGGCAGAAGGACTTCCTCCCCGACGAGCGGCTTCGGTCGGTCATCGACGGCATCACGCCGGAGAACTACGCCGCCGCCTGCGAGGCCAAGCGCCTGTTCGACAACTTCGTCACCTACGTCAACCGGACGAACGCGGAGTCGGTCGAATCGGCGGCCTGAACGTTCCGACAGTCGCGGTCGCGAGCTGTTTTCGAGTCGTACCCGAGCCGCATCTGAGCCGCCGCCGAGTCGCATCCGAGCCGCCACCGAGCCGCGCCCGTCCCGCCGCCGAGCCGCGCCCGACCCGCTTTCGTCACCGACTTTTCGGTCGTCCGTCTCCCCCGAATATCGACCGAGCGAATCGCTTTTCACCGCGCCGGTCGCAGGGTCTATCATGCTCGATTATCTGGGATTGGAGGGCGACCTGACCGGCGAAGAGAAACTCGTCCGCGACGAGGCCCGCCGCTTCGTCGACGAGCAGGTCAAACCCGACATCGGCGAGCACTACGAGGCCGGGACGTTCCCGACCGAACTCATCCCGCAGATGGGCGAACTCGGCTTCTACGCGCCCAACCTCGACGGATACGGCCTCCCCGGCCTCGGCGAGCGCGCCTACGGCCTCCTGATGCAGGAACTCGAAGCCGGCGACTCCGGCCTCCGGTCGATGGCGAGCGTGCAGGGGTCGCTCGTCATCTTCCCCATCCACGCCTACGGCTCCGACGAGCAGAAACAGCGGTGGCTTCCGAAACTCGGGTCGGGCGAGGCGGTCGGCTGTTTCGGCCTGACCGAACCGCAACACGGCTCGGACCCGTCGGGGATGGAGACCCGCGCCGAGCGCGACGCCGACGGCTACGTCCTCAACGGCTCGAAGACGTGGATTACGAACTCGCCCATCGCGGACGTGGCGGTCGTCTGGGCGCGCGACGTGTCGGCCGAGGGGTCGCCGGTCCGCGGGTTCCTCGTCGAGACCGACCGCAACGGCGTGACGACGAACAAAATCGAGGGGAAACTCTCGATGCGCGCGTCGGTCACGGGCGAAATCGGCCTCGACGACGTGCGCGTTCCCGAGGAGGACGTACTCCCCGGCGTCGAGGGGATGAAGGGGCCGCTTTCGTGTCTCACGCAGGCGCGGTTCGGCATCGCGTGGGGCGTCGTCGGCGCGGCCCGCGACGCCTTCGAGGACGCCCGCCAGTACGCGAAGGACCGCGACCAGTTCGGCGGGCCGATCGCGCGGTTCCAACTCCAGCAGGGCAAACTCGCCGAGATGGCGACCCAGATAACGAACGCGCAGTTGATGGCCCACCGCCTCGCCGACCTCAAAGAGCGCGGCGACCTGCGACACCAGCAGGTGTCGATGGCGAAGCGCCACAACGTCCGCGTCGCCCGCGAGGTGACCCGAACCGCCCGCGAGATGCTCGGCGGCAACGGCATCACGACCGACTACTCGCCGATGCGACACATGGAGAACATCGAGACCGTCTACACCTACGAGGGGACCGACGACATCCACACGCTCGTCCTCGGCGCGGACCTGACGGGAATCGAAGCATTCCACTAGGGCTCGGGAGCGGACGCCCCCGTGGCTTTCGCTGTTGTGCGTGACGCATGACAACAGTACACATACATTTATATCTCCCCGCCCATAGGTTACGATAGAGGCCCCACAATGACCACATCGGCCCAGGACCGTCCGACGGCGCTCGACCTCTCTCGCGAAGAGACGTGGGTCGTCCACGCCGCCTTGCTCGACGCCATCGAGCGGGCGGTCGATGCAGACGAAGAGCCGACGCCGGCCCCAGGCCTGCTCGCGCGGGTCGAGGCCGGCGACGAAGATTTCGACAGCGCCGAACTCGACTATCTCGTAGACGCCCTCCGAACCTATCGGAAACAGGCGCCCGCTCGGGACGACCACCACATCTCGCGCGTTCTCGAGCACATCGAGGCCGCGCGGGCGTAGTCGCCCGACGGACGTCCGGCCCGCTGACTTCCTTTCGATTCCACCGAGGCCCCGAGCGGCCGCGCTCGCGTCTCGCCGTCCTCCCGCCCGCCCGCCCGCCCGATACCGATTATCGTTTGACATTAAGACATAGAAAGTAACTTACCTTCCCTCTGAAAAGAGGTGGTCGATGCGACCCTCCAACCGATCCGCGCTACTGACGACGACCCTCCTCGTCGCCGCCGTGCTCGCGGCGGCGGTGATGCCCGCGGCGGCCGCCTCGGGCCATTACGAGTTCACAGACGACGCGTACACGGCCGAACAGGGCGAGGTGGTTTCCATCACGCTCTCCGGCGCGGCGGACGCGAACAACACGTCCGCGGCGCTGGCCGGCGAGAACAACACCGTCCCGCTCCGCATCGGCGGCGAGGACGTGAACTTCGCCGTCAACGCGACGGTGGTCGACGAGGACCGCGACGGCAACGTCACCCTCGAACTGAACACCTCGACGGCGGGACAGGCGAACGCCTCGTCGTACCTCACCGCCGCCGGCGAGGACTCGGTGAACGCGACGCAGACGACCGAGACGCTCCCGGCGACGCTCGACGCGGGCGACTACTCGCTCGCGCTCGGCCCGGCGAACAACTCGACCGACACGGCGACGCTCTCGCTCCAAGCGGTGGAGACGACCGAGACGACCGAGACGACGACTGAATCGACCGACACCGAGACGACCACGACGGCGGGCGAGACGACCGAGACGACGACGGCAAACACGTCGGCGACCACCGCGACCGGCACCAGCGACACCGTCGTTCCCGGCTTCAGCGCCGTGCTCGCCGTGGTGGCGCTCCTCGCGGCCGCGTTCCTCGCGGTCCGCCGATAGCGCCCCCGGTCGTCGGTCGGAACCGACTCCGAAACCACCCGCAATCACGACTCCGTCCCCGATTTTTCTCGTCGCCGATGCGGACGTTTTAGTACCGGGTACGGCCAACGCCCGGCAATGGCTATCGACTCGAACTTCGACCAGAACCGGGAGCGAGCGGGCGAGGAAAACGGCGTCGCCGTCTGGGGCCCCGTCGACCCGCCGGAGAAACTCGGCATCCACGGCACCCACGTCGCCGTCGACTACGACATCTGTCTCGCGGACGGCGCGTGCCTCGAAAACTGCCCCGTGGACGTGTTCACGTGGGTCGACACGCCCGACCACCCGGTGAGCGAGCAGAAGGTCGAACCGACGAACGAAGACCAGTGCATCGACTGCATGCTCTGCGTCGACATCTGTCCCGTCGACGCCATCGACGTGGACGCCTCGCGGCAGGCCTGACACGAAGACCAGACGTTATCTCTCCCCGCCGCGTCGCGTCCGCCATGGGACTCATCCACACCGCCCTCGTCGTCTCGGACATCGACGCCACGCTCGCCTTCTACGCCGACCTCGGTCTCGAACAGACCAACGAGTTCGAACTCGACGGCGTCCGGAACGTCTACGTCGGCAGCGACGACACCGACATGGAACTGCAGTTCAAGTACGACCCGACCTCGTCGGCGCGCGTCGAACCCGCCGGCATCGACCACGTCGCCGTCGAGGTCGCGGACGCCGACCGCGCCTTCGAGGACATCGTCGAGGCGCAGTCGCCCGATATCGTGAAGCCGCCGGTGGACATCGACCCGGTGAACGCCCGCGCGGCGTTCGTGAAGGACCCCGACGGCTACGTCGTCGAAATCGTCTCCATCGAAGACTGAACTCACCCGCGGTACCGACTCGCCTCGACCGCTGATTTTCGCCGACGCCGACGCTTCACCCACCCGACGGGCTCGCCGCGGCGAACAGGTATTTGTTGCCAGAGCGTCAATACGAAGTCGCTATGTCTGAGGACGTAACCGCGCTGTTGAAGCGCGCCTATCAGGACGAGATCGAGACCGTGATGAACTACATGACGAACTCCATCGTCCTCGACGGCGTCCGGGCGGAGGAGATAAAGGAGTCCCTCCAGACCGACATTCAGGAGGAACTCACCCACGCGGAGCAGCTCGGGAACCGGCTGAAGCAGCTCGACGAGCAGCCGCCGGGCTCGGCGACCTTCGAGGCGCGCCAGCACGACCTCCAGCCGCCGGAGGACAGCACGGACGTGCTCGCGGTCATCAACGGCGTCCTCACCGCCGAGGAGGACGCCATCGAGACCTACCGCGCGCTCATCGACGCCGCTGAGGAGGCCAACGACCCCGTCACCGAGGACCTCGCCGTGACCATCCTCGCCGACGAGGAGGCCCACCGGACCGAGTTCCGCGGCTTCAAGAAAGAGTACGACCGCGAGTAACCCCGCACGCGGCGGCCGGCCGCGCTCGCGACGTTCGTGTAGTGCCTGCGGAACCTACGACTCCGAAATTCTTCATTTCAAAAAACGCGCCGGAACGGAGAGATATCTAACAAACAATCGTCTGTTACAAAAGTAGTACTCCCAGTTCTTCGAAACGGGGCTTTGTTTTTATCCACCGGTCGCTCGAACGACGGGTATGAGCACTGAACGCGGCAAGGGTACGGTCGCAATCGTCGGGGGTGCCGGCGCAGTCGGGTCGAGCACGGCGTTCGCGCTGATGGAGAGCAGTCTCGTCGGCGAAATCGTCCTCGTCGACGTCGCCAAAGAGCGCGTCGAGGGCGAGGCGATGGACCTCAACCACGGCTCGTACTTCACGTCGCCGGTCCGCGTCCGGACGGGCGACTACGAGGACTGCTGGGACGCCGACGTGGTCATCGTCACCGCCGGTGCCAGCCAGAAACCGGACGAGACCCGCCTCGACCTGATGGAGCGGAACGCCGACATCTTCGCCGACATGATTCCGCAGATTACCGAGGGGCTGAACGACGACGCCGTGATGCTCATCGTCACCAACCCCGTGGACGTGCTCTCGTACGTCACGTGGAAGGTGTCGGACCTGCCGGCCGAGCGCGTCATCGGCTCGGGAACCGTCCTCGACACGTCGCGGTTCCGCCACTCGCTCAGCCGCGAGTTCGACCTCGACCCGGCGAACGTCCACGCCTACGTCGTCGGCGAGCATGGCGACAGCGAGGTTCTCGTCTGGAGTTCGGCGAACCTCGGCGGCATCCCGTTCGAGTCGTACGCCACCAGCCACGGCGTCGACGACGTCGACGCACTCAAAGCCGGCGTCGAGACGGAGGTCCGCGAGGCCGCCTACGAGATTATCGACCGCAAGGAGCGGACGAACTACGGCGTCGCGCGCTCGGTGGCCGCGACCACCGAGCGCATCCTCGGCGGCGACAACTCCATTCTCACCGTCTCGACGCTCGTCTCGGGCGAACACGACATCGACGGCGTCTACATGAGCCTCCCGTGCACCGTCAACGAAACCGGCGTCCGCGACGTTCACGAGTTCGACCTCTCGGCGGACGAGACGGCGGCGCTCCGCGAGTCGGCCGATGTCATCCGCGAGTCCATCGACCGCTTGGACGTAGCATAGAAGAGCGGAAAACAGGACAGGACAGGACAGGACAGGACAGAACAGCCGCGCCGCCGACTCAGTCGGCCGACGCGGGGGTCGTATCCGCGCCCGCGTCCGCCGTCGCGGCGGCCTTCGCGTCGAGCGCCTCCACGACGAGTTCGGAGATATCAACGATGTCGATATCGTCCTCGTAGCTCCCGGTCTTGCGGCCGTCTTCGTACATCGTCGCGCACATCGGGCAGGCGACGACGAAGCGTTCGACGCCGCCGGTCGTGTCGTCGAGCGCCTCGCGCAGGCGCTCTTCGGACGGCTTCGACTCCTCTTCGTGGTCCATCCAGAGACCGCCGCCGCCGCCGCCGCAGCAGAACGACTGGTCGCGCTTGCGCGGCATCTCGGCGAGTTCGACGCCGGTCGCGCGGATGACCTCGCGGGGCGCTTCGTACTCGCCGTTGTAGCGTCCGAGGTGACACGGGTCGTGGTACGTCACCGTCTGGGCGGCGAGTTCGTCGCCCGCGAGGCCGAGGCGGTCGTCGCCGACGAGGCGCTCGACCAGTTGGGTGTAGTGGTACACCGGGTAGTCGAACGAGTCGTCCATCTCCGGGTACTCGTTTTTGAACGTGTTGTACGAGTGCGGGTCGGTGCAGACGATTTTGTCGAAGTCGCAGTCGGCCATCGCGGCGACGTTGTCCTCGACGAGCATCTCGTAGAGGCCCTCCTCGCCGACGCGGCGCACGTCGTTGCCGTCGTGCTGTTCGTCCTCGTAGAGGATGCCGTAGGAGACGCCCGCCTCCTCGAAGATGCGGGCCATCGAGCGGGCGACGGCGCGGTTGCGCTCGTCGTAGGAGGGGTAGTCGCCGACGTACCAGAGGAACTCGACCGATTCGTCGCGGGCGTCGGGCACCTCGAAGTCGAGGTCTTCGGTCCAGTCGGGCCGCTTGCGCTGGGGGTCGCCGAAGGCGTTGCCGTTCTGGAAGATGTTCATCATCGCCTCCTGCACCGGCTCTTGCTGTTGGCCCGTCTCGGTGAGTCGGCGGTTCATCTCGGTGAAGTGCGTCAGGTGCTCGATATCGACCGGACAGGCGTCCATGCAGGCCATACAGGCCATGCAGGACTCCATCGATTCGGCGTCGACGACGGAAGTGCCGCCGTCCGCGACGATGTCGATGGAGTCGCCGCCGGCGTCGACCGACTCGCGGTAGGTCTTCAGGTCGAGAATCACGTCCCGCGGGTCGAGGTTGCGGCCGGAGGCCTTCGCCGGGCAGGCGTCGGTACAGCGGCCGCACTTCGTGCAGGCGTCCATGTCGAGCATCGCCTTCCACGAGAAGTCGTCCTCGGAGACGTAGCCGATTTCGTCCGGCGGCGTGTCGGCCGGCACTTTCGGGAGGCGCGTGCCCGCCTTCTCGTCGGCGGTGACGATGTTGGCGAAGGAGGTGAGCATGTGCAGGGGCTTGGCGTAGGGGACGGCGGCGACGAACGCCAAGGCGAGGAGCGCGTGGGACCACCAGCCGAACCAGTAGAGCGTCTGTGCGAGGCCCTGGCTCATGCCCCCGGCGTCGAACACGAGGGCGACGAAGTAGCCGACGAAGCTCACCGTCTCGAACTCGGGGAACTCCGTGCCGACGATGCGGATGCCTTCGAGGACGTAGCCGCCGACGCCGAGGAGAAACAGCGTCCAGACGAACGCGGCGTCCTCGAAGCCGGTGTGTTTGCCCCACAGCCGCGGGTGTCGGACCCCGTAGCGCCGCCACAGCGCCATCCCGACGCCGACGACGAACAACAGGCCCATGAGGTCCATGACGAACGAGTACGAGAGGTAGAAGTCGCCGACGAAGAAGGAACTGCCCGTCACCCGCCGCCACACGTCGATGTCGATGGCGAGGATGGTCGTCCCGATGAGGAGCGTCAGGAAGCCCCACATGATGAAGGCGTGCATCACGCCGGCGAACCGGTCGCGCTTGAACTGCTTTTCGTTGGAGAACACCACTTTCGCCGCCCGGACCGTCCGTCCCGGCAGGTCCGACAGCCGGTCGAACGGGTCTTCACCACCCCGCGCGTATCGAGCGAACCGCTCGTACACCCCGTAGAGGAAGACGAGCGACGCGATGGCGGCGAGGCCGTAGAAGAGCGCCTCGCCGACCGGACTAATCGTCCAGAACGTCTCTCGCGTAACATCCGCCTGTGCCGCAAAGTCCATAATCAATCACCGGAGAACGGAGGGTTAAATCTTGCCACCCGAGGCGTGTCGGTCGGCGGATTACGAGCGCCCCGGCGACCTCAGAGCGCGAGGCTGGCGAGGAGCGCGACGGCGAGGACGAGCCCGGGCGCGTCGCGCCGGCCGAACCGAATCTCCGGGAGCGTCGGGTTCCAGGCGAAACACCGCGCGCGGAGGGCGAGCGCGAGCGCGTCGGCCCGCGCGAACGACCGCCGGAGGCCGCCGGCGGCGACGAGCGAGAGCCGCTCGTCCAGCCGTCGCTCGCTCCCGAGGCGGGCGGCCTGCGCCTCGCGGACGCGGAGCAGGTCGCGGCGGACCAAGGGAAGAAACCGGAAGACGAGGGCGACGCCGACGCCGAGCGCGACGCCGACGCGACCCGGGACGAGCCGCTGAATCGCCGCGCGGGACTCGCGCACGGGCGTCGTCCTGACGTACGCCGCCGCGACGAAGAAGACGAGCAGCACGCGGACGCTGGCGAGCGCCGGGTCCACGGCCGCCTCGGGGTCGAACCACGGCGCGCCGAGGCGGGCGGCCTCGACGACCGGACCGAGCGCGAGGAACGGAACCGCGTAGCGGAGGTCGCTGAGGGCCGAAACGGGTGACGTGTCGGCGGCGCGGAGACAGCCCGCGGCGACGACGCCGAGGGCGACGAGCCCGGTGGGTGTGGTATGCGCGAAGCCGGCCGCCGCGAAGCCGACCTGCACCCCGAGCTTGGTCCGCGGGTCGAGTCGGTGGGCGAGGCTGTCGCCCGGTTCGTAGGTCAACACGGCGGGCGAACGTCGAGGTCGGGGAGGCGGTCTGCGGCCTCGTCGGGCGCGGCGTCGAGGGCGACGTCGCCGTCGGCGAGGACGACCACGCGGTCGGCCAGTTCGGCCACGTCGCGCAGGTCGTGCGTGACGACGACGAGGCTCGTCCCCTCGGCGCGGAGGTCGCGGAGGCGCGCGAGCACGGAGCGACGGGCGGGTTCGTCGAGGCCGGTGAACGGTTCGTCCAAGACGAGGTGGTCGGGTCGCATCGCCAGCGCGCCGGCGATGGCGAGGCGTTCGACCTCGCCGCCGGAGAGGGCGTCGACGCGCTCGTCTTCCCGGCCGTCGAGGTTGACCGCGGCGAGCGATTCGCGGACGCGGCGGTCGATTTCGTCGCGGTCGAGCCCGAGGTTCTCCGGGCCGAACGCCACGTCAGCGCCGATAGTCGCCGCGACGAGCTGGTCCTCGGGGTGCTGGAACACCATCGCCACCGCGGTTCGGGCGGCGACGAGGTGGTCCGAGACGGAGCGGCCGTTGACCGAGACCGAGCCCTCGTCGGGGTCGAGCAGGCCGTTGAAGTGCCGGACGAGCGTGGTCTTGCCGGAGCCGTTCGCGCCCGCGACGATGACGCACTCGCCGTCGTCGATGGCGAGGTCGACCCCGTCGACCGCGACCGTGTCGCCGTACCGGTGGACGAGGCCCTCGACGCGAATCATCTACTGGGCGGCGATGGCGTCGGAGCGGACGATGCCGACCGCGGCGGCGATTTTGAACGCCTCAGCGGGGATGAACGCGGCGGAGGCCGTCCAGAAGGCGGATTCGAGGCCGACGCTCTGGACGTACGCGAAGCCGAGCGTCCCGAAGGCGTAGACGACGACGGTGCCCGCGACCATCGCGCCGACGAGCCGGGCGGTGCTCACGCGGTAGTCGCCGATGTCGACGCCGCCGTGGACGACGAGGCCGACGATGACCGCGGCGACCGGGTACGCCCAGAGGTAGCCCGCGGTCGGGCCGACGAGCGGCGCGAGCCCGGCCGAGCCGCCGGCGAACACCGGCGCGCCGAGGCCGCCGGCCGCGAGGTAGAGCGCGATGGAGCCGCCGCCCCAGACGGGGCCGAGGAAGATGCCCGCGAGGAAGACGACGAGCACCTGCATCGTCACCGGAATCGGCGAGACGGGGTTCGGGAACGAGACGTAACTGCCCGCGCCCATGAGCGCCGCGAACAGGGCGGCGCGGGCGATGTTGCCGACGAGTTCGTCGCCGACGAGTTCGACTGACTCGTGTTCAGTTGCCATGTCCATCGCTGTCTCGTAAACCCTGTTTAACTTATCGGTTTACAGAGTGCGTGGGCGGGGTCGGCCCTCGGTCTCGTCGGCCGATTCGAGTCGCCTCCCGGCGCTCGGCGGCTCCCGGGTCAGCATCATTAAAGACGCTGGGCGTGCCATTCTCCGGGTATGGACGAAAAGACCGCCGAGCTTCGCGACATCTTCATCGAGGCGACTGGGTCGGACACCGTGACCGAACAGCAGTCCGAGTCGCGCGGGTCGCTCGCCGACGTGGACGACCCCGAAGCGGTCCGCGAGCGCGTCCGCGACACCGTGGCGACGATGCGCGAGCGCTACGCGTTCGACACCGACTTCGACGACGACGCGCTCGTCGCGCTCGTCGTCGGCTACTTCGACGGCGACGCGGACGCCGACCTCGCGGTCGAACTCGACGCGTCGCCCGAGGCGATTCGCACCGCCCGGTTCGACCTCCACCTCGTCCGCGACGCCGACCGCGAGTTCCCGTTCGACGCCGACCGCTTCGACAACCTGCTCGTCGACGGCGCGGACGACGAGACCATCGCCGAGACGCTCGACGTGCCCGTCGAAGTCGTCGCCGAGTGCCGCCCCGCCGCCGAGGCCGACATCCGCTCGAGCCGGGCCAACTACCGCTTCCGCGACGACTTCGCGGAGCTGTTGACCGACGACGACCTCTCGAACCGGATGGCCGAGGACGCCCGCCGCGACGGACTCCGCGAGGCGACCGAGGACATCGAGACCGACGTGTCGCTGTAGCGGCGGCCGCTGTGACCCCTCGGGCCGCGCGAGTCCCGGCGCGCGGCCGACCCGTCGGGACGACGGAGGGTCGGCCGAACGACGAAGGTTCTTAACCGATTGGGGACATACCCTTGTGCGATGGCGCAGGCCCCCCAGAACCGAGACCTGACGGAGCGGTTCATCGAGTTCTACCGCAACTACTATCGAGAGGAGATCGGAAAACTCGCACAGCAGTATCCGAAGGAAAAGCGGTCGCTGTACATCGATTACGACGACCTCTATCGGTTCGACGCGGAGCTCGCCGACGACTACATCACGAAGCCCGGCCAGTTCCAGGAGTACGCCGAGGAGGCACTGCGCCTGTTCGACCTCCCCGCGGACGTGAAGCTCGGTCAGGCGCACGTCCGGATGCGCAACCTCCCCGAGACGGTCGATATCCGGAACATCCGGGTCAACGACGACCACATCGGGACGCTCATCTCGGTGCAGGGAATCGTCCGCAAGGCGACCGACGTGCGCCCGAAAATCACGGAGGCCGCCTTCGAGTGCCAGCGCTGCGGGACGATGAGCTACATCCCGCAGGGCGACGGCGGCTTTCAGGAACCACACGAGTGTCAGGGATGCGAGCGTCAGGGGCCGTTCCGCATCGACTTCGACCAGTCGAACTTCATCGACTCCCAGAAGCTGCGCGTCCAGGAGTCACCCGAGGGCCTGCGCGGGGGCGAGACGCCGCAGAGCATCGACATCAACCTCTCGGACGACGTGACCGGCAAAGTCACCGCCGGCGACCACGTCACCGCGGTCGGCATCCTCCACATCGAACAGCAGACCTCGGGCAACGAGAAGACGCCCGTCTTCGACTACTACATGGAGGGCATCTCGCTCACCATCGAGGACGAGGAGTTCGAGGACATGGAGATATCCGACGAGGACGTGGCCGAAATCGTCGAACTCTCGAACGACCCGGCCATCTACGAGAAGATGGTCGAGTCCGTCGCGCCCGCCATCTACGGCTACGAGCAGGAGAAGATGGCCATGATTCTCCAACTGTTCTCGGGCGTCACGAAACACCTGCCCGACGGGTCGCGGATTCGCGGCGACCTGCACATGCTGCTGATAGGGGACCCCGGAACTGGCAAATCGCAGATGTTGTCATACATTAGACATATCGCTCCCCGGTCGGTCTACACCTCCGGCAAGGGTTCGTCCTCGGCGGGTCTCACCGCCGCCGCCGTCCGCGACGACTTCGGCGATGGCCAGCAGTGGACGCTCGAAGCCGGCGCGCTCGTCCTCGCGGACAAGGGTATCGCGGCGGTCGACGAGCTGGACAAGATGCGGCCCGAGGACCGCTCCGCGATGCACGAGGGGCTCGAACAACAGCAGATTTCGGTCTCCAAGGCCGGCATCAACGCGACGCTGAAGTCGCGGTGTTCGCTCCTCGGCGCGGCGAACCCGAAGTACGGCCGCTTCGACCAGTACGAGCCAATCGGCGAGCAGATCGACCTCGAACCCGCGCTCATCTCCCGGTTCGACCTCATCTTCACGGTCACCGACGACCCCGACCCCGACGAGGACTCCAAGCTCGCGGACCACATCCTCAAGACCAACTACGCGGGCGAGCTGAACACCCAGCGGACGAACGTCGCCAACTCCGAGTTCACGGAACAGCAGGTCGACGCCGTCACCGACGAGGTCGCGCCCACCATCGACGCGGAGCTCCTCCGCAAGTACATCGCCTACTCGAAGCGCACCTGCTACCCGACGATGACCGACGAGGCGAAGCAGGTCATCCGCGACTTCTACGTGGACTTCCGCGCCCGCGGCGCCGACGAGGACGCGCCCGTCCCCGTGACCGCCCGGAAGCTCGAAGCGCTCGTCCGGCTCGGCGAGGCGTCCGCTCGCGTCCGCCTCTCGGACAAGGTGACCCGCGAGGACGCAGAGCGCGTCACGGGCATCGTCGAGTCCTGCCTGCGCGACATCGGCATGGACCCGGAAACCGGCGAGTTCGACGCCGACATCGTCGAGACCGGCCGCTCGAAGACCCAGCGCGACCGCATCAAGAACCTGCTCGAACTCATCCGCACCATGCAGGAGGAGTACGAGGAGGGCGCGCCCCACGAGGAGGTCCTCGAACGCGCCAACAGCGAGCTGAACATGGACGAGAAGACGGTCAACGACCAGCTGGACAAGCTCAAGATGAAAGGCGACATCTACGAGCCCCGCGGCGACGTCTACCGCGCGACCTGAGCGGCCGCCTTCGATTTCTCGACTGTCACGAACTCCGCACTGTACCGACTTCCACACTATCTTAGCGAGCGGACAGTCTCGAGCGCGTGTCGTTTATTTGCACCAACACTCCTATGTAATCTGAAAGTCATGTAGTACGTATGAATCGTCGAGCGTATCTGGCGACCGCGGGTGCACTCTTCCTCGCGGGATGTTCGTCAGCGGACGGTGGGGAGACGACGACGGAGGAGCCGACGACGACGACTGCCACGCCGACGGCGACGGAAACTCCGACTACGACCACGACTGAGGAGCCGACGACGACGACGGAGGAGCCGACGACCGAGACGACCACGGAAGAGCCGGACAGAGTGGACCGAATCCTCGGCCTCGCCGTGGAAGACCTCGACGCTGCGGTCGATGACTTCGCGTCCGTGGCGGGCGAAGACGGCGGCTTCCACGACCTGAACGCCACGACGCAGTTCTCGTTCGAGGACGACGCCGACTCGCTATACCTCGCGCGCGGCCACTTCAACACGCTCGACCAACTCGACAAGACCGACGCCCAGCGAGCGCGTCTCGGGCGTCTCCGACGCGCCTTCTGGTTCCTCTGGTGGACGGGTAAGACCCACGAGAACGCAAATCAGGCGTTCTACCGCACCAACAACGCGGTCTCCAGGCTGTACGGCGAGGAGTTCAACCGCATCGACACGCAGGTCCAACAGATAGCGGAGGCGCTCGAACCGACGCGAGACACGCTCAATAGCTTACGGAAGGAGTCGGAGGCCGACGCCCTCGACGAACTCACCGCCCTCGAACCGGCGGACTACGGGCGGAAGGTCGACTTTTTCGAGCGGGAGATCGGTCAGTTCGAGGCCTTCGCCGACGACATCGTCTCGTTCCGCGACGCGATTCGACGATTACAGGACGGGTTCGACGAGTACCTCGGCGAGAGCTACGGCGACGCCACCGGGTCGTTCTTCCGGGCGATGAGCGCATTCGAGGACGTGAACGCGCGGGTCTCGGAACGCGACCCCGTGGCGGCAATCGCCTCCCGCTCCGAGGAGTTCGCCTGCCTCACCGACGCGATGGCGCGGGCCAGCGAGGTGCTCGACGAGGCGGCGACCGCGGGCGACAACGACATCCCCGAAAAGCAGACCGCCCTCGAAAGCGAGGCGCGAGAGGCCTTCGCGGACTGCGACCTCGTGGCGGAGCACTTCACGTTCGTCGCCGACTTCTTCGAGGAGCTACCGGACGAACGCTCCTGAGACGGCCGTTCGACTCGCGACCGTCTGCGACCGACCCGCGCGGAACCGACGAACTTAGTGGAGCGTGCGGCGACGGGACAGACGACCGATGGACCGAATCTCCGCCATCCGCAACATCGAAGACGCCATCCGCGACCTCGAATCGGGCGACGCGGACCTCGCCAGCACCGAGCGGCGCGTCGTGACCGTCCTCCGGACGTTCGCGACGGAGTTCGAAGACGACGCCGGCGACGGAACGCTCGACGCGTGGACGGCCGTCGGCGACGACCGCGCGGAGGGTCTCGTCGTCCTCGCCGCCGACGAGGCCGACGCGCGGACGCGGGTCAGAGACCTCCTTGACGAGGCGGCCGGCGACGCCGACGACGTGACGTTCTCGGTCGAGCGCGTCTGAGGCGAGACGAGTCGCGCGGAGATTCGAACTCGGGTGAGACGCCGTAGTCTCCCCTGTCTGTGACAGTCGACTGACGCGAGAGCGCCGCTGTCGAACGATTTTTCTCCCGACTCCGTGACCGAGCGTGCGTGCTGTTGGTCGTGACTTACTCGCAGGCGGCGCGGACGACGCTTCGGAACATCTGTCGGACCCATGACGAGGTCGTGGTCCGTCGACTGGGTCGCGCCGCGCTCTTCGACGAGACGGAGTTGGCCGCCTTCCTCGCGCTTCGGCTTCGGGAGAAACACGACGAGGCCGTGCAAATCGAGCGAACCGAACCGTTCAACGAGTTCGCGGCGGTCCCGGACGCGGTCCGCGAGGCCGCGGCCGCTTACGAGGACCGCGAGTCCCCGGCGACGCCGTACAGCAAGTTCGCCTCGGGCACCGACCACCCGTCGGCCGCGGAGATGCAGCGCCGCGAGCTATGAGGCTTCGACTCCCCGACGGGACCGTCCGCGAAGGACCGGCTATCGACCTCGCCGACGGACCGTTCGACGTCGGTGCCGACGAGGTCGTCGCTGCCATACGGGTGGACGATGGGGGCGACGGGGACGACGGGAATGACGGGGACGACGGGACCGGCGCGCTCCGAATCGACTGTCCGCCGCCGGGTTCCGGGTACGACCGCCTCGGTCGGATTCCCGTCTCGAAGCCGACACCGTCCCGCGGCTGGCTCCTCGCGGCGGTCGGTCGGTCCCGCGGGCTTCGCTCTCCCGTCGCCGACGAGCTCGACCGACTCGAAGCGAAACTCGCCGAGCGCCGCGACGACGGGGTGGATGTGGAGGCGGACGAGCGCGAACCCATCGACACGTCCGCGGCCGCGCTCCGCGAGGCCCGCCGCCGCGTCGCCGCCGCCGGCGAGGACGAGTCCCGACTCAGAGAGCGCGTCGCAACCCTTCGCGGTCGGGTGAACGCTCACCGAGACGCCGGCGACGACGAGGCGACTGAGACGGCGCAATCGGAACTCGTGGCGGTCGCGACCGAACTCTCCGAGGTCGAAACCGAACGCGTCGCGGCCGAACAGCGGCTTTCGGCGCTCGAACGGGCGGCCCGAACCGAGCGAGACAGCCGCGAGGCGCGACTCAAACTCGAAGACGCGGTCGAGAACCGCCGTCGAGAGGCGCGGGCGTACTTCGCGGCCGAACTCGGCGATGCGTTCGAGGCGGCGCTCCGGAGCCTCGCGGCGGCCCCATCGCTGATGGCGACTACGGAGTCGCCCGCGTCGGTGGCCGACTTCGAATCGGACCCCGTCGCACGCGCGCTCGCCGCCGCCCGCCTCGCCGACCTGTCCGCCCCGGTCGTCATCTCGGGCGGCCGGGTTTCGGACGCCGACGCCGCGGCGAACTGGCTCGACGCGCCGGTCGTCAGATGCCGGCCGAACGACGGGTGAGCGAGCCACACCGGGCGTTGATTTATATACGAAGCGGCGGCCAGCCCCGCCATGCACTCCGATATCGACGTGACCGTGGACGACGGCGTCGCCCTCGTCTCGGTCCGAGTCCACAACGACGCGCCGGTCGACCGGCGCGTCAGGCTTCGCAACCGACTCGGCGGGTCGGTGCTCCCGCCGCGTCGCGCCGGCGTTCCCGAAGCCGGTTGGGACGACGAGGGGTTCGAAGGCGTCGTCCCCGCGGGCTCGACGGTCGCGCTCGGCTACGCCGTCTCCCCGTCGTCGACGGCCACCCGCGACACCGCGACCGCCGACCTCGACGCCCGCCCCGAACACGCGGTCGGCATCGACGTGCTCGGTCGCGCCGACGAGGCGGAGCGAGCCAGCGATTCGACGCCCGACGATGCGGTTCGAACGCTCGGTTCGGCGCGGCCGCCGGCCGATGCCGTCCCGGTCTCTTCTGACCTGCCGCCGACGACGCGGGAGTCGGAGACGCCCGAACCGACGCCCAGCACGACGAGCGACGCGTCAGATGGCGAGCGCCGCGAGCCGCTTCCGAGCCCCGAGCCACAGACCCGCTCCGAACGTCCCGAACCGTCCGAACAGCCCACGGACGCGGACGTGTCGGCGGCGGTCGGGACTTCCGAGGAACGCGGCCGCGGGACTGACCAGTCGCTCGGGTCGGAGCCGCCGGAGCCGCCGGAGTCGCTGGAGCCGCCGGAGTCGCTGGAGTCGCTCGCGGCGTTCGAGCGTCGCATCGACCTCGCCGAGCGACTGGACGGCGCGTCGGTCGCCGACGCCGCGGCGACGCTCTCGGAGGCCGATGTCTGCATCGACGCGCTCGACTCGCTCGACGCGGACCGGGAGCGTCTTCGCCGACTCGCGGCGCGCGCGACGGCGCTCGCGGACCGCGCCGCCGACGCCGACCCCGACGTGGACGCGCTTCGGAGGCTCGCGTGATTCTCGCGGTCGTCTCCGGGAAGGGCGGCGTCGGGAAGTCGACGCTGTCGTTCGAACTCGCGGCGGAACTGGGCGCGGTCGTCGTCGACGCCGACCTCGGGATGGCGAACCTCCCGTACGCGCCCGGCCCAGACCTCCACGACGTGCTCGCGGGGCGCGCGGACCCGCTCGAAGCCGTTCGCTCGGGCGGCCCGGTCTCGATTCTGCCGTGCGGTCGGACGCTCGCCGGCGCGCGGGCGGCCGACGTGCGTCTCCTCGCCGACGCGCTTCACGCGGTCGAAGCGGCCTACGGCGACGTGGTCGTGGACTGCCCCGCGGGGATGCGCGCCGACGCCGGCGTTCCGCTCACCGTCGCCGACGCCTGCCTCGTGGTCGCGTCCCCGAAGGGGTACGCGCTGGCCGACGCGGTGCGGACCCGCGAACTCGCGCGCGAACTCGACTGCGGGCTCGCCGCCGTCGCGGTCAACCGCGTCGTCGACGAGGTGCCGCTCGACGCCTTCGCCGACGTGCTCGGCGCGCCGGCGACGGCGGTCCCCGCGGACTCTCGACTGGCCGAGGCGGTCGAGCGGTTCGAGCCGGTCGTCGCGTCGTCGCCGAAGAGCCTTCCCAGTAGTCGCGTTCGAGAACTCGCGGACGCGGTTCGCGTAAGCGGTCGGTAGAAACGTCGTCTCGTCTTCGGTCCGTTCGTGCGGACGCAGTTCGATTCTCGCGTCTTCCTCGCCGTCGTCTCAGTTAGCGAGTCCCGTCGCCTGTCGGCGTCGGCTCACTCGCGGAGCGCCACGTACGTCTTGCGGAGCGTCACGGGCGTCACGTCGGCCACGTCGGCGGCCTCGGCCTGCGTGCAGTCCTCGCCGCGGTCGCGAGCCGCGGTGTAGAGACACGCCGCGGCGACGCCGCAGGGGTTCTTGCCGCCAACGACGCCCTCCTCGCGGGCTTCGGCGACGTACTCGCGCGCCCGGCGCTCGGTGTCGCTGTCGAGGTCGAGCTTGGTCGCGAACCGCGGCAGGTACTCGGTCGGGTCGGCGGGCGCGACGGGGAGACCGAGGTCGCGGTTGAGCGCGCCGTAGGCCGCTTGGTGTTCCGCCTCGGTGGCCTTCGACACGTCGCAGACTTCCTCGACGCTCCGGGAGACGCCGGCGACGCGGCAGGCGGCGTAGACGCAGGCCGCGGCGAACCCTTCGAGCGAGCGCCCGCGCAGGAGGTCCTCGTTCTGGGCGGACTCGAACAGCGAACACGCCTGGTCGCGGATGTGGTTCGGCAGCGACAGCGCGCTCGTCACGCGGCGAATCTCGGTGAAGGCGTACACCTGATTGCGCTCGCGCTTGGTCGAGATGCGAGCGCGGTTGTGCTGGCGGCGCATGCGGGCGAACTGCCGGCGCTTGCGGCCCTTGATACGCGTCGAGCGGCCGATTTCGGTCGACAGGCCGCGGTCGTGGCGCGAGCGGGTGAGCGGCGCGCCGGTGCGGGCGGGGTTCCGGTCGTCGTCGGCGAACGAGCGCCACTCGGGGCCGTGGTCGATGCGGTACTCCGAGACGACGAGACCGCAGTCGGTACAGACCGTCTCGCCGGCTTCGAAACCGAGGTGTCCGTCGCATTCGGGGCAACCCTGGGGGGAACGTGCTTCGCTCATCACAATTGAAAATCGGTCTCGAACGGGTATTTAAACACGGGTTGAAACGGGGGTAGAACCCCGATTACTGCCGCTAGAGCCTACCGGTAACCGGTGGGTTACAGACTCAATTTTGATACTGATTAGGAACGCTTTTAGTCGATAGGTGCGGACCACCGAGCGATGGGACTGTCGGATATCGCCGCCGCGTTAGAGACGACGACGACTGAACAGCGCTCGCGCTGCGTTCCGACTGTCGACGACACCGGTGTTTCCCTCCGCGAGCGCTTCGAGGCGCACGCAGACGCGCTCCCCTGTGCGCCTGCGGCCGCGGAGCGGGTTGTCGAAGCACACGGGTCGGGCACGTCAGTCGGCGAGAGCGCGAGCGACGCAGGCGTCGCTCCGGTCACGGCGGCGAAAGTCTTGCACCGTTGCGGCGAAGCGGGCGTGACTCCCCTCGCACCCGAGGCGCGACGCATCGTCCGCGATTGGATCGACGGACGAATCTCGCGCGCCGACGCGCTCGCGCTCACCGGCGCCGAGCCGTCGGAGTTCGCACTCGCGACGTACGTCGAGACGCACGACCCCATCGACCCCCTCGTCGAAGCCGTCGAGGGCGCGCTGACCGACCGCACCGACGCGGCCGTCGCGAAGCGCGACTCGCTGGCCGAGACCATGAGCTCGGTCACCGACATGCAGTTCTGACGCGGGACACGCCTCCCCACCTCCCGTTTTCACGCTCGCGAGCGGCGGCGCTCACCAGCCGTCCGTCTGCTCTCTCGAAACTCGCTCGGCGCGTCGCGCGATTCAGCGACGGACGTACTCGCCGACCGAGGTGAGCACGCCGCCGGCGGCCGTCACCGAATCGAGTTCCACGTCGAGAAGGACCTCCGCGACCGCGGCGACGCCCGCCGCGAGGTCGGCGTCGTCGCGGCACGCCGGCGCGTCGGCGATGTCGTTCGCCTCGGTCTCGGGAACGACCACGTCCGCGTCGCCGAGCGCGCCGAACGTGGAGACGACCGCGTCGATATCAGCGCCGATGTCGGCGGCCCGGGCGCTGAGACGACCGACGGCGTCGGCACCGCGGTCCGTGGCGGGCGCGACGAGCGCGACGCGGTCGCAGGCCGCGGCGGCGGCGACGGTCTGATTCGACGCGAGGAGCGGCGCGTCGACGAGCACGTGGTCGAAGCTGTCTGCGGCCTCGGCGATGCGACCCTCGAACGCCCGCGCGGCGTCGGGGGTCATCGCCCGCGCGAGTCGCTCGAACGGGGCCGCGGCGGGGCAGACGGCGACGCGTCCCTCGGCGTCGGTCTCGAAGTCTACCAGCCCCGACTCCAGCGGCACGTCCGCCGCGTCGGTGACGAGCGACGTCGCGTCGGGGTCGAGCGCTCCCGAGACGTAGTCCGAGAGCCCCTGCGTGGCAAACGCCGCGTCGAGGACCGCCACGTCGCGACCGTCGGTCGCGAGCGCCGCGGCGAGTTCGAGCGTCAGTCGGGTCGTCCCCGCGCCGCCGGCGACGCCGACGAGCGCGGTGGTTCTGGGGGGAATCGGCATACCGCGACTGGTCGGGTTCTCGAATTAATAGCTTCGGTCGGCCGGTATTGGTGTCGCCGGACGACACTATTCAGCTCGCAGAGGTGATTTCGACGGCCGGCGGTGGGGCTAGACCGACCACTCGTCGTCGGCCGCTTCGGGGTCTGAACCCGGCGTCTCGTCCGTGCAGGCCCGGTAGAAACAGACCTTGTAAGTTCGCCCGACGAGCGTGGTGACCGTCGAGCCGACGGCCACGACGGCGATATCGACCGCCGGCATCGGCGCTTGGAACGCCGTCACCGCGCCGGCGACGGTGGTCGCCCCGTCGAGGGTGACGAGCCAGAGGACCGGCAGGTCGACGACCGAGGTTGCGACGGTCGCCACGACCGCGTAGCCGACGACGTGCCGGAGGTTGCCGAAGACGAAGTCGACGCTGCGGCTGAGCGACCCGCCCGCGGTCTTCCCGTCGAGGACGACGGCGGTGTCGAAGAACGTGAAGACGTAGATGACGGCTACCATGGTGACGCCGGCCACGCCGAGCGCCCCGAGCTCGACGAGCGTAAGGCTCGCGGAGCCGTTCAGCACCGCGTTGAATCGGTCGAACCCGATGTAGCCGAGGACGCTGCCGCCGACGACCATTGCGACGACGACCACGACGAGGCCGGCGAGGAGCGTCGCGCCGAACAGGCTGACGTAGTAGCGCTGTGCCGCGGTAGTCGCGCGCAGGTCGGTGTCGGAACCGGGTCGCGCGCCGTCGGCGACAGTGTAGAACGCGCCGATGAGCGCCGGCACAGCGAGGAGTTGGAGGAGCGAGCCAACGGCACCGGTCGGACCGGAGGCGCTGTTCAACGCGCCGATGAGCCCGAACGCGAGGGCGAACGCGACGAGCACCGGCGTCTCGGTGACGATTCGGAGGGCCGTTCGAAACGATTGGAGGACTGTCACGACAGCCGGTACTCGCGGCGGCCGTATGTGTTTTTATATCGACACGATTTGCTGGTGAGCGCGGCGCCGGCAGGAGAGGTCGGCTCCGTCAGCCCGAGATGGCCGCCTCGATGTCGGCGAGTTCCTCGTCGGAGAGGTCGGGTCGCTCACCTGCGACGGCGTGGATGGGGCTGCCGCCGTCGCCTTCGAATCGGGGGACGATGTGGACGTGGACGTGGTCGACTTCCTGGCCGGCGGCGGGGCCGTTGTTGATGCCGACGTTCGTCGCGTCGGCGTCGACCGCCGCCTCGACGCGCGGGACGAGGTCGTTCACGGCGGCGAAGAGGTCGGCGGCCGCGTCGGCCGGCACCTCGTCGAGGCGGGCGTGATGCTCCTTCGGGACGACGAGCGTGTGGCCGGGCGCGAGCGGGTTGGCGTCGAGGAACGCCAGCGAGTGGTCGGTCTCGTGGACGATTCGGCCGGGGATGTCGCCGTCGACGATGGCGCAGAAGATGCAGTCGGACATACGTGGCACGTCGATTGGCGGGAAAAAGAAAGTTCGCACCGGTTCGGCGTCCGGGTCGCGTCAGTTCCGCTCGGTGGACCGTTCGCGGTCGGCGGCGTCGTATCCGCGGCCGACTCCGGCGTTCCCGCTGTCGGCGGCCGCGCCGACATCGTCACCTCTGTCACCTCCGTCACCGCCGAACCGCGCCCGAATCCGCGCCAGTCGCTTCTTGACGCCGGCGACGAACGGGTCCATCGCTTTCACGAACGGGTGGAGAACGACGTCGATAATCAGGTCCGCGATGAGGTCGCCGAGCATCGGTGTGACCGAATAATGTCAACCCTCAGCCATGAATGTGCGGGGTATCGAGCGGCACGGTCGGTGCAGTCGGCGGTCGTCGCGGTCCGCGTCGGCGACGTGGTGGCCTCAGGGGAGACGCGATTCCAAGTCGGCCAGGTACTCGTCTAACTCGTAGCCGAGTCGGGAGAGCCACACGTCGCGGTACGAGGGGTGCAAAAGCGGGAGTACGGTGTAGCCGAACCGCTCGCTCTCGACGGGTTCGAGGACAGTATCGAGAAAGCCGTCCAGCGAGGTGTCGTCGAGCGCGAGGACGGTTTCGGTCGCGTGGCGGCCGGTCGGAACCACCACGTCGGGGTCGACGACTTCGAGCTCGGAAACGAGGTGGTCGCGGCAGTGTTCCTTTTCGGCGGCCGTGGGCGCGCGGTTCGACCCCTCGCCGTCCGAGGGGAAGCACTTGACCGCGTTCGTGTAGAAGACGCCCGACTCGTAGCCGACGGCGGCCATCGTCTCGCGGATGCGGCGACCCGAGTGCCGGGCCGTGTAGGACATCCCGGTCCAGTTGCCGCCCCGCCAGCGGTCGGCGTCGGGGTTGCCCGCACCCGGCGCTTCGCCGACGACCATCACGGTCGCGTCGTCGGGGCCGACGCCCCACGAGATGCGGTTGCGGCACTCGACGAGCGCCGGACAGCGGTCGCAGTCGGGTTCGAGGACGAGCGTCTCGTCGTCGTCGGGGAACCGCGGGTCGGCGTCGGCCATCTACTCCGTCAGGGGGAGCACGATGCCGAAGATAATCGGCGAGAACAGGACCAGCGCGATGCCGAGCCACTCGGCGTCGAAAAACAGCGTGCGCTCCCAGCCCGGAAGTGCGCCGCCGTTCATCGCGAGCGCGACTTTCGCGCCGACAGCGCCGAACAGGAACAGCGCGAGCCCCAGTCCGAGGCCGGTCTTGGTCATCCGCGGGTAGTCGATGTCTCCGTAGCGTCCCATGTTACTCCGAGATACGGGGACTGGGAAAACCGTTTCGAGAGACTGTGTGATCTGTTACCGTTCGAGCTCGTCGGCGAGAACGGGGGCCACGGACACCTCGCTCACGTCGCGCTCGATGGTGTCGGTGCCGACGACGCGCTCGATACCGGCGCGCGCGAGTTTCGTGCGGGCGTTGCGGGCGAGAAGCGGGTGGACGGTCGCACAGAAGACGCGCTTCGCGCCGCCGTCTGTGAGGACGGCGACGGCCTCGCTCATGGTCGACCCGGTGGCGATGATGTCGTCGGTGATGACCACGTCGCGGCCCTCGAAGTCGGCGTCGCTCGGCGTGATTTCGACGTCGGTCCCGGAGTGGCGCACCTTCTCGAAGTAGTCGGTCTCGCCCTCGCCGTAGGCGTCGCGGACGGTCTCGGCGATGCCGATGGCCCCCGAGTCGGGCGACAGAAACAGCGGGTCGTCGAGCGCGGGGAGCGGTTCGGCGAGTCGCCCGGCGGCGTCGACGATGTCGACGGGCACGTCGAAGAACTCCGAGACGGCGTCCTCGTGGGGGTTGACGAGCACGACGCGGTCGGTCGTCGTGCTGACGGCGCGGGCGACCGCGCGGGCCGAAATCGGGTGGCCGGCCTCGAACGCCTTGTCCTGTCGGGCGTAGCCCATGTACGGGATGACCGTCGTGACCTCGGACGCGCCGGCCTCGCGGACCGCGTCTTGCAGTTGGAGGAGTTCGACGTAGGCGTCGTTGCTGGCGGTGCTGGCGACGATGGTGGCGGCGTCGGCGTCGAAGCCGGGAACGGCGGCCAGCGTCTCGCCGTCGGGGAAGCGGTCGTACTCGACGGCCGCGAGCGACTCGCCGAGTTCGGCGGCGAGCGCGGCCGCGAGTGCCTGGGAGGATGCGCCGGGTACGAGCATACCCGTTCGTCTCTCGTGGGGGGTAAAACCGCTTTTCGTTGCGTACAGCCGCGTCGCGTGTCAGCGAACCGCGACGCCGACGGTGTCCAATCCGAGCACCTGCGTCCGCCAGTCGCCCCCGGTCAGCCGAACGCAGAAGCTCCCCGCGTCGGTGACGGCGTAGGCGGCGCGGGCGTCGTGGGCGAGCGCGACGACCGTCTCGTCCAGCGGAATCGGGGCGGCGTTCCACGCGTCCGACTCGTCGTCGCGCGCGACGACGCCGTCCGGTCCGACCGCGTGGGCGCGGCCGTCCGGCATCGACGCGACCGCCGAAAACGCCCCGTCGAGCGCGTCCATCCAGCCGTTGCCGAGCGCGTACAGCCCCGAGTCGGTCGCGGCGAGCGGGGTTCCCGAATCGCCGCCGAGACGGCCCGCGGGGTCGGACACGTCGTTTACGTCGTCGAGGCCGACGTGCGAGAGACCGTCGTCGCCGATGCGGTAGACGCCGTCTTCGGCCGCGACGAGGCTCCCGTCGAGGGCGCGGACCGAATCGACCTCGCCGAGGTCGGTCCACCCGGACTCGTCGAGGCGGGCGACGCGCCCCGAGTCGGCGGCGGCGACGACGCGATTCCGGTGGAAGCCGACGGCCCTCGCGGGCCCGAAGTCGAGTTCGTGGTAGTCGTCGCCCTGGACGAGCAGTACGTCCTCGTCGGTGGCGACGGCGACTTCCCCGGGCGACCCGGCGGCGTCCCGCGCGGCGCACCGGCGGTCGACGCGGAAGCCGCCGACGAGGTCGTCGGACACGTCGACGGTCACGACCCCGACGCCCGCGGCGACGTACACCGTCTGCTTGCCGGACTTGTCCGCGTACACCCGCTTTTCGTCGATAGAGAGGTCGAAATCAGCCATCCGTTGGCCCGAGGTTCGCGGCGGGGTTCGGAAAGGATTGTGGTCGTTCCCGCGACGCGGCGACGGACCGAACGGGCGCGGGGCCGAGACGTGTGATTACAGAAATTCCCGCACGTCGGAGTACCACATGTCGTGGTGGTCGAGTTCGCCGAGCGCCTCGGCCACGTCGACCGCGAGGACGTGCCAACAGCGCTCGCCCTCGTCGGGGTCGAGGTTGTACTGGGAGTCCTTGCAGGTACAGCCGCGGTCTTCGACCACGTACTCGTCGTCGTAGCCGACGACCACGTCGAAGTCGCGGTAGCGCTTCACCCGTCGCTCGGAGACGGCCTCGATGGCCGTGACGCCCCGGTCGCCGTGGGCGTCGACGATGGCCTGCACGATCTGCGGCGAGAGCCGCCCGGCCGCTTCGAGGGCCGCTCGCCAGTCGTCGGCCGAATCCACGCCCTCGATTTCGTCGGTGGCGGTGAAAACGCATTCGATGCCGCGGGGGAGGACGCCCGCCGCAACCGCGTCGCACAATCGCATCGCAACCGGTTTCCGCCCGCGCGGGCGACTGCGGGTATGCACGTGAGCGAGGGAGGCGTCGAAATCGAGGTTCCCGACGCCCGCGACGGGGCGTCAGCGGGGACCGGCGACGATGTCTTCTACAACCCCACACAGGAGTTGAACCGGGACATCACCGCGGCCGTCCTCCGGGCCTTCCGCGAGCGCGAACCCCGCGCCGAGAGCTACCTCGACGCGATGGCCGCCTCGGGAATCCGGGGCGTCCGCGCCGCCGCCGAGGGCTACGACGTGACCTGCGCCGACCTCGACACCGACGCCGTCGAACTCGCCCAGTCGAACCTCGACCGCGCCGGCAACGGCGGCGAGGCGGTCCACCGCAACGCCAACGCCCTCATGTACGACTCCGTCTTCGACGTGGTCGACCTCGACCCCTTCGGCACGCCGATGCCCTTCGCCGACCCCGCCTTCGCCAACACCCGCGACCTCGTCTGCGTCACCGCCACGGACACCGCCCCGCTGTGCGGCGCACACCAGAAAAGCGGCATCCGGAAGTACGGCTGTCTCCCGCAGAACACCGACTACCACCCCGAGATGGGCCTTCGGACGCTCCTCGGCGCGATGGTCCGCACCGCCGCCCGCTACGACAAGGCCGCCGTCCCGATTCTCTCGCACGCGACGCGCCACTACGCGCGGGCGTACCTCGAACTCGACGAGCGGGCGACGAAGGCCGACGAACTCCTCGAATCGACCGGCTTCGTCTACCACTGCGAGGATTGCCTCCACCGCGAGGCCGAGTACTCGCTCATCGCCCACCCGCCCGAAGCGTGCGGCAACTGCGGTTCCACCCGCATTCTCGAAGCCGGCCCCATCTGGCTCGGCCCCGTCTCCGAACCGGCGTTCGCCGAGGCCGTCCGCGACGAGGTGACGGAGGACTTCGGCACCGCGAAACGCGCCCGCAAACTCCTCGACACGCTCGCGGTCGAACTCGACACGCCGACTCACTTCGACCAGCACCGCCTCTGTAAGCTCTGGGGGCGCTCGGCCTCGAAGATGGAGACGTTCCTCGAAACGCTCCGCGACGCCGGCTACGAGGCCACGCCCGCGCACTACCACGGCACCGCGTTCAAGACCGACGCGACGGTCGCGGAGATACGCGAGGCGACCGCCGCGCTTGACCCCGAAGCCTGACTCCGCGGCCCGAGCGGCCGTGCCCGTAACCGGCTCACGCCGCCGCGTCGGCGGGTAGCTTCTTTGTCTCCCGTGTCGTTTTGGTGATACGTGAGCGCCAAGATTCGAACCGTCGTTCCCGTCGCGCGGACCGTCGTCGACACGATTCGGGAGAAGGAAATCTCGTTTCTCGCGGCCAGCATCTCGTACTACGCGCTCGTCTCGCTGATTCCGCTTCTCGTGCTCGGCGTCGTCGTCGCCACCGCGGTCGGCGGCGCGGAGTTGCAGGCGCAACTCCAGACGCTCGTCGAACAGTACCTCGTCCCGACCGGACAGGACCTCGTCGAGGAGGCCCTCACGGACCGGACCGGACAGGGCAGCGTCGGAGCGGTGAGCCTCGCGTTGACGGTCTGGGGCGCGCTGAAGCTCTTTCGCGGCCTCGACATCGCCTTCTCGCGCATCTACGGTTCCGAGGCAGGCGGCCTCCTCGACCAACTTCGAGACGGCACCATCGCCCTCGCCAGCATCGGCGTCGGCACCATCGGCGTCGCGGTGCTGACCGCGCTGCTCGGCCTCCTCGACGTGCCGTTCCTCCAACTTCTCTCGCCGCTCCTGTTGCTGCTCACGCTCTGTGCGGCGTTCTTCCCGCTGTACTACGTCTTCCCCGACGCCGACCTCTCGCCGCGGCAGGTCGTCCCCGGAACCGTCTTCGCGGCCGTCGGCTGGACCGTCCTCGGAATCGGATTCGGGGTGTACGCGTCGGTGGCCGGCGCGTCGGTCGCGGGCGCGCTCGGGACGCTCCTGCTGCTCGTGACGTGGTTCTACTTCTCGGGGCTCATCCTGCTTTCGGGCGCGGTCATCAACGCGGTCCTCGCGGGGGTCGGCGGCGACGCCCTGCCCGCGGAACCGCGTGACCCGCCGGGGGGACCGCCCGGAGTGGACCGGCAGGTACAACATACGGGAGGCCGACATGACGCTCGTACGGATATGAGCGACGACCGAGGTGACACCGATGGGCCGCGGACGGCGGACGCTGGCGACGCGGAGACCGGCGCGTCCGTCTCCCCGCGCGGCGCTCCCGACATCGAGGAGCTGGAATCGCAGGTCGAGGAACTCCGCGCCGACCTCGACGCGTTCGAGGACGACGTGACGGACCGGACGGTCGAAAAGCCCAAGCTCGAAGCCGAGTTGAAGCGCTACGTCCGCCGTCGGATGCGCCGCGGCAAGGCTCGCGGTTGGGGGCCCTATCTCGTGCTCGGCTACGGCGTCGTCCTCACGCTCGGCGCGTTCTACTACCTCCAGTCGGACCTCATCGCGGTCGTCGCCATGCTCATCATCTTCCTGTCGACGCTCGGGCTCTACGTCCTGTTCGTCATGTTCGGCATCGGCCTGAACGCGCTCGGCCTCCCCGGCCGCGCCGTCGACGCGGTCCGCGAACGCCGCGGCTGAGATGTCCCGGTTCGAACTCCCGCTTCAGACCCGCGGGTTGGGTGAGTTAGCCCTCGCCGACGCGCCGGACGCGCTCGTCTTCCTGTTCGGTCTCGTCACCCAGCTCGGCGACCAGTGGTTCTTCTTCGTCGCGTTCACGTCGCTGTACTGGCTCTGTCGCCCCCGAATCACGGCCCGCCCCCGGCGGACCGCGGCCGCCTTCGTCGGCCTCGCGCTCGGGTCGCTGGCGCTCGTCACCGCGCTGAAAGTCGGCTTCGCCCTGCCGCGACCGCCGACCGCGACCGTCGCCGACGCCCCCGCGTGGCCGTCGCCGCTCTCGGACCTGTTCGTGTCGTTTACCACCGACGACGGCTTCGGCTTCCCGAGCGGCCACGCCCTCGGGACGACCGTCGTCTACGGGGCCGCGGTCTCGCTTCTCGACGTGTGGGACCGCCGCCGCCGACTCGTCGCCGCGGCGGCCGTCGTCGGCACCGTCTCGCTCTCGCGGATTTTCCTCGGCGTCCACTACGGCGTCGACATCGTCGTCGGCGTCCTCCTCGGCCTGGTCTTTCTGAAGGCGGTCTTTTCGGTCGCCGCCGCGGACGACCCCGACGCGGCCGGCCACCTCGACCCGGCGCGGCTGTTCGCCATCGCGGCCGGCCTGAGCGTCCTCGCGCTCGCGGTGGTGTTCGCCACGGGCGTCCCCGGACACACGGAAAACGCCGCGGCGGCCCTCGGCGGGTCGCTCGGCGGCCTCGTCGGCTGGACGCGACTCGCCGACCACGAGTCGCTGCCGACGCTGTCGCCGCCGGTGGCGCTCGTCGCGTTCCTCGGCGCGGGCGGCCTCTGGGTCGGCGTCGACGTGGTCGACGCCCCGGTCCCGGTGACGGTGCTCGCCACCGGGGCGGTGGTCGCGTTCATCCTCGTCGCGCCGAAGTTACAGGGCCGAATCGGACTCGGCGACGGGGCGACCCAGCGCGCCGACTGACTCGGGCGACGCCGACGCCCGACGCGAGGCTGGCGCTTCTCTTTTCGGACTGCACCACTGCACCGGTTCCGCGACCGCTCACAACCCAGCGAGCTTCGCGAGTCGGTCGCGGCTCGGCTACCGCGGCTCGGCCACCGCGGCGACGACGGCTCGCGCTCGCTCTCCGCGCGGCGCTCTGGCCGTCGCTCTCCGGCGAGCGGTCGCGAAAGAAAAATCGGTGTTAGGCGTGCGCGACGGTTAGAACGTCTCGAGGTACCGGTCGAGTTCCCACTGGGAGACGTCGACGAGGTAGTCCTTGAACTCGGAGCGCTTGGCTTCGACGAACTTCTCGTAGACGTGGTCGCCCAGAGCGTCCTGGATGACTTCGTCCTCTTCGAGGGCGTCGACGGCGCCGCCGAGGTCCTTCGGGAGCGTCTCGATGCCGTACTCTTCGCGCTTCTCCTCGTCGAACTCGTAGATGTTCTCGCGGACCGGGTCGGGGCAGTCGAGGTCCTTCTCGACGCCGTCGAGACCGGCGTGGATGAGCGCGGCGAACGCGAGGTACGGGTTACAGGACGGGTCGGGGAAGCGGGCCTCGATGCGCGAGGCGGCCGGCGTGCGGGCGGCCGGCTTGCGGATGAGCGCCGAGCGGTTACGGTCGGACCACGCGATGTAGACCGGCGCTTCGTAGCCGGGGACGAGGCGCTTGTAGGAGTTGACCGTCGGGTCGGCGACAGCCGTGATGGCGGGCGCGTGGTCGAGGATGCCCGCGACGAAGCTCTTGGCCGTGTCGCTCAGGTCGAACTCGTCGTCGCCGTCGTGGAACGCGTTCTCGCCGTCCTGGAACAGCGAGATGTGGGTGTGCATGCCGGAGCCGTTGATGCGCGGGATGGGCTTGGGCATGAACGTCGCGTGGAGGTCGTGTTCGGACGCGATGGCGCGAACGACGGACCGGAACGTGGCGACGTTGTCGGCCGTCGAGAGGGCGTCGTCGTACGTGAAGTTAATCTCGTGCTGGCCCTCGGCGACCTCGTGGTGCGAGGCTTCGATGTCGAAGCCCATGCTCTCGAGGCCGTAGATGATGTCGCGGCGCACGTCGGACGCGAGGTCCTTCGGCGCGAGGTCGAAGTAGCCGCCGGCGTCGTTCGTGACGGTCGTCGCGCGGCCGTTCTCGTCTTCTTCGAACAGGAAGAACTCCGGTTCGGGTGCGACGTTCACGTCATAGCCGAGCTCCTCGGCGCGGGCGATGGCGCGCTTGAGGACGCCACGCGGGTCGCCGCTGAAGGGCTCGCCGGTGGACGTGTTGAACACGTCGCAGATGAGGCGACCTGCGGCGCTGTTTTCCTTCTTCCGCCACGGGAGGACGGCGAACGTCGACGGGTCGGGCTCGAGGCGCATGTCGGACTCCTGGATGCGCACGAAGCCGTCGATGGAGGAACCGTCGAAGTAGATGCCCTCAGTGAACGCCTTTTCGGCCTGCGAGGCCGGGATGGAGACGTTTTTGACCGTTCCGAGAATGTCGGTGAACTGGAGTCGGAGGAAGTCGACATTCTTCTCTTCGATCTCGTCGATGACTGCCTGTGCCTCGTCGCTCAGGCCGCCGTCGGTGAGTGCGTTGTCTTCCGTCATTTTCCTGAACACGCGATTCGAACACCCGCACTATAAAGACCTTTCCGCTTAATGCAATTCCCCGCACCTCGCCACAGAATTGGATATTCGTAAAATTCTAATGCCCCGGGACGGTGTGTAGATGTAATGACGTACGAAAACCTCGACGCGAAGCTCATCAACGCACTCCTCGGCGACGGCCGAGCGAGCCTGCGAAGCCTCGCCGAAGAACTCGACGTGTCGGTCACGACCGTCTCGAATCACCTGCGAGATCTCGAAGACGAAGGCGTCATCGAGGGGTACACGCCCCGCGTCAACTACGACGCGCTCGGCTACGACGTAACCGCCGTCATTCAGCTCAAAGTCGAGGGCTCCGCGCTCCCCGACATCACCGAGCGCCTCCGCGCCGAGAAACAGATGATTTCGGTGTACGAGGTCACCGGCGACTACGACATCATCGCCATCGGCAAGTTCCGCGACACCGACGGCATGAACACGCAGATCAAGAAACTGCTCACCGACGCGGACATCCGCGAGTCCAACACCTCGGTCGTGCTCAACTCGGTCACCGAAAACGAGCAGTTCGAACTCGACCTCGACCAGTAACGCCGTCAGACGATTCGCGTTTTCACGTCTCGCATCTCCGACTTACAGTAGGGACACCGATACCTCGTGTCGAAGCCGTCGGGCGTCGTCTTCGTCGTGGTCTCTATCTCGTGGACCGCCACGTCTCGTCCACACTCCCGGCACTGAACCGCTGGCATCGGTTCGTGTTCGTCGACTATTCGAAATAAACCTACTGGGGTCTGTGTATTGTTGTCACACGTCTGTCTATAGACCGAAGGGCACCGCTTCGACTGGAGACTCCGCTGACTCCGGCCGAGACAGACCGGACCCGTCCCCGCGTCTCGGTGCTGATTTCGGCGACTGTTCGAAGGCTACTGTTTCGACTGGAAAACCCGACGACGACGAGCGATTTTCCGGTCGATAAACTGGAGACGAAATGTTGCGAGTTGTCCGCGAGCAGGAAGGCGCGCGGCCGCCCCGGTCAGAACCCGTCTTCGAAGACGAACGTGCCGTCCCGTTGGACGACCTCGCCGTCGACCTCGATGACCGACTCCTCGGACATGTCGACGATCATGTCGACGTGCTCGGCGCTCTCGTTGAGTTCGTTGTCCGCGCCGACCGTCTCGGGGTACGCCGAGCCGACGGCCATGTGGACGGTGTCGCCCATCTTCTCGTCGAACAGCATGTTGTAGGTGAACTGGTCGATGCTGCGGTTCATGCCGATGCCGAGTTCGCCGAGGTAGCGCGCGCCCTCGTCGGTGTCGAACACGCCGTCTAAAACCTCCTCGTTCCCCTCGGCGGAGTAGTCGACGACCTCGCCGTCCTCGAAGCGGACGCGGACGCCGGAGACCTCGCGGCCCTGTCGGTACAGCGGCAGGTCGAAGTAGACCTCACCGTTCACGGAGTCCTTCACGGGCGCGGTGAACACCTCGCCGCCGGGGAGGTTGTGTTCGGCCGTGTCGTTGATGGCCGTGTTGCCGGCGATGCTCATCGTCACGTCGGTCTCGTCGCCCGACTTGATACGGACCTCGTCGCCGTCGTTGAGGATGTCGACCAACTGCTGTTGGAGTTCGCCCTGCGCGTCCCAGTCGAGGGTGACGGCGTCGTAGACGAAGTTCTCGTAGGCCTCTGTGCTCATGCCCGCGAGCTGGGCGCTCCCCTTCGCGGGGTACTGAGTGAGACACCAGCGCTTCGAGAGCATCTCGCCCTGCACGGGCTTGTACGCCCGCTTGTACGCGGCGTTCGTCTCCGGCGGCACGTCGCTCTGCTCGGTGGCGTTCGTCTCGCCGCGGACGCGGATGATGACGTCCGTCTCCTCGTAGAGCGCCAGCACGTGCTCGGGCGTCTCGTAGTCGTCGTCGCCGGCGCGGAGGAACGCGCGGGTAAAGCGGGGGTTCGCGTCCATCGCGACGACGTTCGCGCCGCGGTCGCCGAGCAGTTCGTGGACGGCCGTGACGAGGTCCTCGGCCACCGAGGGCGCGGAGACGACGACGTTGTCGCCGGCCTCGACGCTCGTGGAGTGGTCGACGATGGTCTGTGCGTGCTCGCGGATGCGCGGGTCCATACCGCGTCGTGTGTGTCCCCGGGGCAAACACCTTTCGAAGCGCAAATATTGCGGCCGCGGACGGGGAACGCCACGCGGACCACCGTTTATTTCTCCGTCGGCGCGGTCTCTCCGCGCATGATAGACCTCCGAAGCGACACCGTCACGCTCCCGTCCGACGAGATGCGCGACGCCGCCCGCGACGCCGACGTCGGCGACGACGTGTACGGCGACGACCCGACCGTGAACGAACTCGAAGCGCGCGCCGCCGAGTTGGTCGGCAAGGAGGCCGCGCTGTTCGTGCCCTCGGGGACGATGGGAAACCAAATCGCCGCCCGCGTCCACGCCGACCCCGGTCAGGAGGCGCTCGTGGACGCGAAGGCGCACGTCTACAAGTGGGAGGTCGGCGGTTTCGCCCAGCTTTCGGGGCTGCAGGTCCGCGCCTACGACGCCGGCGAGCGCGCCGCGCCGACCCCCGAGCAGGTCCGCGAGCACGCCCGCGAGGAGTCGCTGCACGTCGCCGGTACGGGCGTCCTGTGCCTCGAAAACACCCACAACGCCCGCGGCGGCGTCGCGGTTCCGAAAGCCGACGTCGACGCCGCGGCCGAGGCGGCTCACGACCTCGGAATCCCCGTTCACCTCGACGGTGCCCGCGTGTTCAACGCCTGCGTCGCCCTCGACGAGGACCCGACGGCGATGGTCGAGCGCGTGGACACGGTGATGTTCTGTCTCTCGAAGGGGCTCGGCGCGCCCGTCGGCTCGGTGCTCGCCGGTCCGGAGTCGTTCATCGAAGAGGCCCTCCGCGTCAGAAAGCAGTTCGGCGGCGGCATGCGACAGGCCGGGCTCATCGCCGCGCCGGGACTCGTCGCGCTCGACAATATCGACCGCCTCGCCGACGACCACGAGAACGCCCGCGTCCTCGCCGAGGGTCTCGACGCCGTCGCCGGGTTGTCGGTGCCGACGCCCGATACGAACATCGTCGTCGTCGACTCCGAAGACGCGGGGCTGACGGCCGAGGAGTTCGTCGAACTGTGCGAGGGCGTGGATGTCCTCGGCGGGACGTTCGGCGAGTATCACACGCGCTTTACGACGAACCTGAACGTCTCGCGGGAGGACGCGGAGACGGCGGTCGAACTCGTCGCCGACGCGGTCGAGTCGCGGGAGGTCGCCGAGAGCTAGTCCGGGCTACAACTCGGGTTCGATGTAGACGAAGTGGACCCGTTCGTCGGCCGCCTTGAGTTCGGCCTCGATTTCGCTGATGTGGTCGTCTATCTCCTCGGTGTCGAGTTCGGGGTCGAAGCTCACGTCGAGGGCGACGAGGAGTTTCTCGGGGCCGACGTAGCTCGCGCGGAAGCGGTCGATGTGGACGACCCGCGGGTCGTTTTTGACGATGTTGCGAAGGGTCTGTTCTTCGTCCATGGGGACGCTCTCGCCGATGAGGAGGCGCTTGTTCTCCCACGCGAGCGCGATTGCGAAGCCCATGAGCAGTATCCCGATGAGGAGCGCCGCACCGGCGTCGAACAGCTCGTTACCCGTGAGTTCGGTGAGGCCGATGCCGACGAGCGCGAGCATCGCGCCGACGAGGGCGACGGTGTCCTCCGTGAACGCCGTGAGCGTCGTCACGTCGCTCGTCTCCCGGAACGCCTCCACGAGACCGCTCCACTGGTACTCCTCCATCTGCCGGCGGAGTTCGGCGTTCGCCTTCAGGAACGCGTAGCTCTCGAAGGCGATTGCGCCGAGGAGGATGGCGACGTTGACCAACACGGGCTCGATTTCGAAGCCGGTTAGGACGAGCGCCTCTCCGCCCCCGCCGTGGCCGGGGTGCATCAGGGCATCGTAGCCGTGCTTGGCCGACTCCCAACCGGCGATACCGAACAGCATCACGGAGACGAGAAACGAGTAGAAGAACTGCGATTTCCCGTGGCCGAAGGGGTGTGACTGGGTCTCGCCGCGTTTGCTGTCACGGATGCCGATGAGGAGGAACACCTGATTGCCGGTGTCGGAGATGGAGTGATACGTTTCGGAGAGCATGGAGGGACTCCCGGTCGCGAGATAGCCGAGGAACTTGAGAATCGCAATCGCCCCGTTCGCGAAGAGCGCGGCGACGACGACGGACGTACTGCCTGCCATATCGTGGGCCACTCCCCGCGCTCGGATAGACCTACCGACGAGGAACCGGGACACCGCTCGCCGACCGCGGCGGCTCCGACCGGACCGACGCCGCAGCCGGTAGGTTTCAATCCCTCCGGCGCTTACCCCGGCGCATGCTCGTTGTCGTCTCCGACACCCACAGCACGGACGGCCATCGACTGACGAACCGAACCCTCGACGCGGTCCGCGAGGCAGACCTCGTCGTCCACGCGGGCGACTTCATGCGCGAGTCCGTCCTCGACGCGTTCATCGACGAGGCCGACACCTTCCTCGCGGTCTACGGCAACAACGACGGCCCCGAGATTCGCGACCGGATTCCGGTCGCGCGAAACGTCACCTACGGCGGCGTCGAGTTCGCGGTGACGCACACCCGACGCGGCGGGAACACCGCGCTTTCGATGTTCGGCCGCGAGCGCGGGGCCGACGCGGTCATCTTCGGCCACAGCCACCGGCCGGGCTTCGACGGCACCGGGCCGATTCCGCTCCTCAACCCGGGGAGTCACGCGCAACCGCGGGGCAACCGCAAGGCGCACGCGGAACTGGAGGAACTGCCGGACGGCGGGCTCCGCGGGCGACTCGTCACCGTCGACGGCGACACCTTCGAGACGTTCCGTATCGTCCCTGACGAGTAATGCAGTGGGGTCCGGCGGAGGGCCGGAAGAATCAGCGGGAACAGGCCGGGAAGCCTGTTGGGGACAGTCCGAGGCCACGCGAGACGACGGGGTGAGGGGCAGGGGCACGGATGGCAGTCCCGTCGCCGTTGGGGGGCCACGCGCGACCTCGTACTCACTCCTACGGGTGACGGTATCAAATACGCACCGTAAGCTCAAACAACCGTTTTAGTCACGCAGCACGCCCACCGCGACCCACGCGAGAAGCACGGTCAGCCCCCCGAGGAAGAACAGCGTCCCCGGCGAGAGCGACCCGATAGTCTCGGCGAGTCCGCCCGACCCGCTCGTGAGTTGCACCGCGGTCTCCGTGGCCGTCTGTGCGGCCGTCGTGTCCGGAACCGCCGTCGGCGTTGGCGTCGCGGTCGCGGTCTCAGCGGCGGTCTGCGTGGCTTCCGTCACCGTCCGCGTCGTCTCGGCCGCGGTCCGGGTCGCCTCCGCGGTCTGCGTCGTCGAATCCGCCGTCGTGGTCGCCTCGGCGATGCTGAACCCGCCGCCGCCGTCGGTCGTCGTCGCGGTCTCAGTCGCCGTCTGGGTCGTCGAGTCCGCCGCGGTCGTCGCGTCGGCCGACTCGGACTGATAGGTCGCGTTGAGGTCGCCGCCCGACCCGCCGCTTTGGCCGGCTTCGGAACCGCCAGCGTCGCTCGAACCGCCAGCGCCGTCCGCACCGCCGGCCGAGGTACCGAAGCCGAACGGGAGCACCGACTCGGTTCGAGCGAGCCGATTCACCACGGCCGCGCCGATGCCGAGGACGCCGACGCCGCCGATGAGGCGCGTGAGCGCGCCTTTCAGCCCCTTCGTCTCGTCCTCGCGCCCGGCGACGACGACGAGCGCCCGGTCCGCGGGGGTGTACACGTTCATCTCGCGTCCCTTCTCGGAGTACCTCGTGTCCGCGACCTCGATGAGCCCCGCTTCCGAGAGGTTCCCGAGGTGGTACTGGACGTTCTGGAGGGACGTGTCGACCTCGGTGGCGAGGTCGGAGGGCGTCGCCGGCGACTCGTGGAGCGACGCGAGGACCGACCGGGCGGTCGACGAGGAGATGGCTCCGAGCAGGTCGTCCGCCTCGTCGCTGTCGAGGCCGATAACCTTGGGGTCTCGGTCGTCCCGGTTGTCGTCCGGGTCGCCCGGGCTGGAGGGGATGAGGTCGGCCATCAAATCGGCGTTACTCGCGTTTTCCCATGAGTGTTCGTATTCTTTCACGACCCGTCGCCGAAATTGCTATACCTCGTGCCCGCCGAACCCATCCACATGACCGACCCTTTGGTCGTAGACGGCCTCGTCGACTTTCTCGCGGGGAATCCCGTGTTCGTCGGGCTGCTCGTCGCGTTGTTGCTCTTCGTCTTCTTCGGGTATCTCCTCGTCCGTCGGACGCTCCTCGGCCTGAGCGAGGGGTACGACGAGGCGCGCCGCCGCTGATGGACGGGACAACAGCCGACGCCGACGACCGCCGAGGTGTCGCCCCGTGGTAGCCGCCGCGACGCTCGCCACGTTCGTCGTCGCCGCCCTTGCCAGCCTGTTCATGGCGTGGGCCATCGGCGCGGGGTCGTCGGGTTCGACGCCCTTTGCGCCCGCGGTCGGAGCCAACGCCATCTCGGTGATGCGCGCGGGCTTCATCGTCGGCCTGCTCGGGTTCGCCGGGGCGTTCCTCCAGGGCGCGAACGTCACCAACGCCGTCGGCACCGAACTCATCGGCGGCGTCACGCTGACCGCGGGGGCCGCGGTCGTCGCGCTCATCACCGCGGCGGTGCTCGTCGCGCTCGGCGTCTTCGCCGGCTACCCAATCGCCACCGCTTTCACCGTCACCGGCGCGGTCGTCGGCGTCGGCCTCGCCATGGGCGGCGACCCCGCGTGGGCGAAGTACCAGCAAATCGTCTCGCTGTGGGTGCTCACCCCCTTCGTCGGCGGCGGGGCGTCGTACGCGACCGCCCGGCTCCTCCGCGCCGACGGCGTCTCCGAGCAGTGGACCGTCCCCGCGCTCGCCGGAATCGTCGGCCTGCTCGTCGCCAACATGGAGTTCGCGGGGCTGGGCGGCGCGGCGGGCTCGGCCTCGGTCGCCCGGGCCGCTGCAGTCGAGGCGACCGGCCTCGTCGGCCTCGGCGAGACGGTCTGGTTCGTCGCCGCCTCCCTCTTCGTCGCGCTCGTCGCGGCCGCGGTCGTCGGTCGCTGGGTGACGACCGACAAGACCCGCGGTCAGCGGCGATTCCTGCTCGTCCTCGGCGGCCTCGTCGCCTTCTCGGCGGGCGGCAGTCAGGTCGGTCTCGCTATCGGGCCGCTCGTTCCCCTGCTGGACGTGGTCGCGGTCCCGCTCCCGGCGCTCCTCGTCGGCGGCGGAGTGGGCCTCCTCGCCGGGTCGTGGACCGGCGCGCCGCGCATGATTAAGGCGCTCGCGCAGGACTACTCCTCGCTCGGGCCGCGGCGCTCCATCGCGGCGATGATTCCCTCGTTCGCCATCGCCCAGACCGCCGTCGCCCTCGGCGTTCCCGTGTCGTTCAACGAGATCATCGTCAGCGCCATCATTGGCTCCGGCTACGCCGCCGGCGGGTCGGGCGTCTCCCGGCGGAAGATGCTGTACACGGTGCTCGCGTGGGTCGGCTCGCTCGCGCTCGCGTTCGGGCTGGGCTACGGCGTCTTTACGCTCGTGTCGAGCGTACTCGGTCTGTGAACGTTCGTGGACTCCGCGTCGCGCTCGCCACCCTCGTTTCTGCCCTCTGGGCCGTCTTCGGCGTCTACCACGTCGCGATGGCGGTCGTGACCGGCATCTCGCTTCGCGGGTTCGCCTTCGGAGCCGTCGGACTCGGCGCGTTCGCGCTGGCGATTCGCTTCCGCGGGCGAGCGCGACGCCTCGGCGACGGCACCGCCGACGCGACCGGATTGGCGTTCCTCGCGCTGGCGTCGCTGGCGCTCGTGGTTCTCTCGTTTACGCTCCTCGGGTGAGTCACGGCGGACGACGGTTCGAAAACGAGTTCAGTCGGAGCGGGGACGAATCGGGTTCAGATGTCGAGACGAACGGGTTCTGTCGGGTCGGACCGGTCAGGTGTCGGGCTCGACTTCCGCTTCCTCGTCGCCGCCGTTCTCGTCGTCGCCGTTGCCGTCGGCGGCTTCGATGCCTGAGTTGGTCCGGATGCGCGCTTTCATGATGCGCGTGTTGTCGACCTGCTCGATGCGGATGACGATGTCGTTGTAGCTGATTTCCTCGCCTTCCTCGACGAGACGACCGGCGCGGTTGAAGATGAAGCCGGCGAGCGTCTCGAACTCCTCGCCCTCGGGGAGTTCGATGTCGAGCATCTCGTTGACCTCGTCGATGTTGACCTCGCCGCGGACGAGGTAGGTGTTCTCGTCGACCGCCTCGAAGGGCTCTTCCTCGTCGCCTTCGAGGATGTCGCCGACGATTTCCTCGACCATGTCTTCGAGGGTGATGAGCCCCTCCGTGGTCCCGAACTCGTCGATGACGACGACCATCTGCATCCGGGTGTCCTGCATCTCGGCCATGAGTTCGTCGACGTTCTTCGACTCGGGGACGTGGAGCGTCGGCGAGACGATGTCGGCGATGCCGACGCCGCGTTCGCCGTAGTACTTCTCGCGGACGAGGTTCCGGATGTTGACGATGCCGATGATGTTGTCGAGGTTACCGTCGTACACGGGGACTCGCTCGTGGTCGGCCTGCACGCACGTCTCGATGGCCTCGTCGATGGTCGCGTCCTTGGGGACGGCGGTCATGTCGAGGCGCGGGGTCATGACCTCCTTCGCGATAGTCGAATTGAACCGGAAGATGCGGTCGAGCATCTCGCGTTCTTCCTCCTCGATGACGCCCTCGCGCTCGCCCGTCTCGATGAGGTTCTGAATCTCGTCGCGGGTGACGTAGGTCGTCTCGATGGCGGTCTGACCGCCGGTGACCTTGTTGATGACGCGGGTCAGGTAGTCGAAGAAGACGACGAGCGGGAGCAACAGCAGCTCGGCGTATTTCAGGGGCCGCGCGATGCGGAGGGACCACGACTCGGTGTTTTCGACCGCGTAGGACTTCGGCGCGCTCTCGCCGAACAGCAGGACGATCGCCGTAATCCCGAACGTCGCGATTGCGACCGCCTCTCCCTGTTGGAAGCCGACGAAGACGAGCAGCCCGGTCGATATCGAGGACATCGCGATGTTCGCGATGTTGTTTCCGACCAGAATGGTCACGAGAAGCCGGTGCGGGTCTTCCTTGAGCGCTTTCACCCGCTCTGCGCCCGGCACACCGTCTTCGACCATCGAGTCGACGCGGTGTTTTGCGAGCGAGAACATCGCAATCTCGGACGAGGAGAAGAACGCCGAGAGGCCGATCAGGACGATGATTCCGATCACACCGAGGACCGTTATCGTCGTGTCGTCCAGCGGAATGTTCGAGACCTGTGCGGCCGCGAGTGTCGTGGCTGGTGGTAACTGTAGCGGCGGCAAACCCATGTAACTACACTGTCTTGCGCGGGACCGGAATTAAGAGTTGCCCTCGAACCCCTCTCGGTCGGCGTCTCGTCCGCCCTCGCTGGTCCGGTCGGCGAACCGACGCCGAACCGATATTGCGGCGCGGATGCCCGCGAGCGAAGGGCTTAGGCGACGCTCTTCCCAACAGCCGCCCATGGCAGACGAGCAACCGGCGATTACGCTGTACCGACTGCAGGCGTGCCCGTACTGCGAGCGGGTCGTCCGTACGCTCGACGACCAGGGCCTCGCCTACCAGTCGCGGTTCGTCGAGCCGATGCACTCCGACCGGAACGTCGTCAAGCGCGTCTCGGGCAAGCGTTCGGTCCCGGCCATCGTGGACGACAACACCGGCGTCACGATGTCCGAGTCGGCGAACATCGTCGAGTACCTCGAAAACACCTACGGGGAGGGAGCCTGATGGTCGACTTCGACGTCGTCGACCTCCCCGACCACGACGCGCCGGCGACGGGCGACACCGCTCCGGACTTCACCCGTCCGCTCGTCAACGACGAGTTCTGGGCGGACGCGTCCCTCTCGGACCTCACCGACGACGGCCCCGTCCTCCTCGTGTTCCACACGATGGCGGGCGCGTTCCCGGCGACGTACGTCTGGAACGAACTCCGCGACCGCGGCGTCCCGGCGGACGTGCAGGCGGTCGGCGTCTCAATCTCGTCGCCCTACGAGCACAAGGCGTTCCTCGAAGAACGCGACGTGGACGCCCGACTGTTCTCTGACCCCGCGGCCGACGTCGCGACCGACTACGACCTCGAACACGACCTCGACGGGATGGCCGGCGTCACCGAACACCGCCCCGCCGTGTTCCTCCTCGACGAGGAGCGGACGGTCCAGTACCGCTGGGTCGCCGACGAGTGGCCGGACTTCCCGGACTACGAGGAACTCGCTGACGCGCTCGCCGGCCTGTAAGTCGCCCCCGCCGCTCGGAGCGACGCACGCGGGCCGAGCCCTCGGCTCCGTCCGTGCCGACCCGCGTCTCCGCCCCGCACGGAATCGCCGTTTCGTCACGCTTTTTCGCCCGTTGCGCGTCCGTTCGTCCATGAGCGACGACGACGTACAGCGTGCCGCCGACGCCATCCGCCGCGGCGAGGCGGTCGTCTATCCGACCGAGACGGTCTACGGCATGGGCGCGGACGCGACGAACGCCGACGCGGTCGAACGCGTCTTCGACATCAAGGGCCGCGACCGAGACAAACCGCTTTCCGCCGGCTTCCCCGACGTGGACGCCGCGCTGGAGCACGTCGTCGCCGACGAGCGCGAGGAGGCGTTCATGCGCCGGTTCCTCCCCGGGCCGGTGACGGTCGTCGTGGAGCGACGCGACAGTCTGCCGGACGCGCTCGTCGCCGGGAAAGAGCGCGTCGGCGTCCGCGTTCCCGACCACGAACTCGCCTTGGACCTCTTCCGCGCGGCCGGGACGCCCGTCACGGCGACCAGCGCCAACCGCTCCGGAACCGGGAGCATCACGCACCCCTCGCAGCTCTCCGACGAGATTCGGGAGGCGGTCGCCGTCGTCCTCGACGGCGGGACGACGCCCGGCACCGAGAGCACCGTTGTCGACCCCGGCCGCGGCGTCGTCCACCGCCGCGGCGCGATGGCCGACGACATCGAGGCGTGGCTCGACGAGCACGACAGCGACGCGTAGCGGGCGGCGTCGGTCGCCGTCCCGCCGCCGGCGACGTGGCCCCCCCCTCACCGACCGAGCAGCGACGCCAACGACCACGTTTTCACGCCGCACCGCTCCCGGTAGGCGCACGACTCGCACTTCGCGGAGTCCCGCAACCGCGACGGGACGAAGTCGAGGTCGCGGGCGACGCGGAGCGCCCGGTGGTAGGCCGCCTTGTTCCCCGTGGTGAGCCTGACCGTTCGCACGACGCCGACCGCCGGATACTCGACCAGCGCCCGCGGTATCGACGCCTCGCGCTCCCACGCGAGCGCCTTCGCCAGCGCGACGGCCCGGACGCGCTGGGGTTCCCAGACGCCGCGCTCGGGCGGTTCGCCCGGCGAGACGAGCGATGGAACCGTCGGTTGGTCGTGGTCGCCGTCGCCGGGCGACCGAACGAGTTTGTGCGCGACGCCGCGGCAGTCCTTCCCCGCGAGGAGCGCGTCGCGGGCGACGGGGTCGGTGAGGGCGCCCCAGTCGTCGCGCTCGCGGAGTCGAGCGAGGTTCTCGCGGTACGCCGCCGGCGACACCGAAATCGGGCGCGCCGCGAGTTCGTCGTCGGGAGCGTCGAGCAGGTCGGGGTACGCGAAGGCGAGCGCGCGAACTTCGCGGACCGCGGGCGGCGGCGCTCGGTCGTCGTCGCGGCGGGCGTAGTAGAGCTGTCGCGGACAGTACGCGGCGCGGGCGAGGTCGGACGCGGCGACGAGGGAGGACACGGGTCGGGCTGGCTCCGTTATCAGATAAGAAGGTTCGCGCGAGCGCGTCGCAGCGGCGGCGGGGTCGAACACCCGCACGCGTCGTCCGGCTCGCCGCCGTGCGTGAATTAATACGGCCGCGCCCCTTGGCATACTGACATGGCATCGACCGCCGCCGGCTCGTGGCTCCGGATGACGCGTCCCGAACTCGCCGTGTTCGTCTCCGGGGTCACGAGCATGGGCTTGGAGATTCTCGCCGGTCGGATGGTCGCCCCCGAGTTCGGCAGCAGCATCTACACGTGGGGGAGCATCATCGGCGTCTTCCTCGCGGCGCTGAGTCTCGGCTACCACCGCGGCGGGCAGCGGGCCGCGGAGGCCTCGAACGGCGCGCTCGTCCGCGTCTTCATCGGTACCGCGGCCTACATCGCGGGCGTCATCCTCCTCGGCGACCTGTTCATCCAGTCGACGACGAGCCTCCCCCTCCCGAGCCGATTCGCGTCGCTCCCGGCGATTACGCTCCTGTTCGGGCCGCCGACCTACTTCCTCGGCTTCATCAGCCCTTACGCGGCCGAACTCTCGGGGCGGTCCGACGTGGGCGCGGCGTCGGGCCACGTCTACGCCGTCGGCACCGTCGGAAGCATCATCGGCGCGTTCGCCACCACGTACTTCCTCATCCCTTCTCTGAGCGTCACCAACATCGGGCTCGTCTTCGGACTCGTCTCGGTCGTGACGGCGCTTGCGCTCGCCCGGCCAAACATCGGCCGCGACGAGGCGGTCTGGAGCGTCGGTATCGCCGCCGTCCTCGTCCTCGCGTCGCTGACCGGCGGCATCGGCCTCGACTCCCGCGGCACGACCGTCTACCACACCCAGACCGCCTATCAGGAGCTCCGCGTCGCTGATTCGGGCGGGACGCGGACGCTCTACCTCGACGGCCAGCCCCACAGCGCGATGGACCTCGACGACCCGACGCGGCACGTCTTCGACTACACCTCGTACTTCCACGTCCCCTTCCTCCTCTCGGACGACATCGACCGCGTGTTGTTCGTCGGCGGCGGCGGGTTCACCGGCCCGCGCGTGTTCTTGGAGCAGTACCCGAACGTGACGGTCGACGTGGTCGAACTCGACCCCGAAGTCGTCTCCGTCGCCGAGGAGTACTTCGGCGTCGAGGAGTCGCCGCGGCTCAACGTCCACACGATGGACGGCCGGCAGTACCTCCGGGAGACGAACCGGACGTACGACCTCATCGTCCTCGACGCCTACCGGAAGGACAAGGTCCCGTTCCAGCTGACGACCCGGGAGTTCATGCAGCTCACCGCGGACCGCCTCGACGAGGACGGCGTCCTGTTCGCCAACGTCATCTCCGCGCCGAGCGGCCCGGCTTCGCAGTTCTACCGCGCGGAGTACAAGACGATGCGGTCGGTCTACCCGCGGGTGTACAGCTTCCCCACCGCGGGGAGCGTCGTCGTCCAGAACATCGAGGTCGTGGCGACGAAAGACGAGACGCTCGTGACGGCCGAGGAGCTACAGGCGCGCAACCAGCGCCGCGACATCGGCATCGACCTCGCGGCCGAACTCACGTCCTACCGGAACGACGAACCAACCGGCGACGTGCCGCTTCTCACCGACGACCGCGCGCCCGTCGACAGCCTCTTGGACCCGATGGTCGGCCAGCGCTACGTTGTCCAGCGGACGAACGAGACCGAACAACGCGAGGCCGACAGGAACGCAACCACTCGGAGCGCGGTCACCGGTGCGGCCGTGAGGGCGGCGTAGCCGATGGTTCACGACAGAATCCACGCGAGGGAACCGACCCACGACCGCGACCGCTGGACCGAGGGCGTCGTCGAGTCGGTCGCCGAACGCGACGGTCACTGGGTGGTCCGCGCGCGCCCGGCCGAGAACGGACGCGAGGGAGACGATTCAGTCGAACTGGTCGTCACTCTCGCGGTCCGCGACCTGTTTCTCAGCCGGCTCGACATCGACGCCGGCGAGTCGCCCGTCGGCTGTCGGTTCTGGTACCGAAAGAAGCGGCGGTGACTCCGCGAGCGCGACCGCAAACTCGACCCGACGACCCGAAAACGGGTCGGCCGGGGGTCGATGCCGGTTAGTTCGTCGTTTCGAGGGCTTTTTGATACATACGCGGGCCGGCGACGGCGGCCGTTCCGAGCACCATGAGCGAGGCACCGACGCCGAGGCGCTGTCCCGGGGCGACCGCGGACGCGACCACGCCGGTCACGACCGCGAGACCGGCGAGGAACATGACCCCGCCGAGGACATCGAGCGGCTGGATTGACATCTCTGTCGAGAGATTCCTCGCTCGTCTCAAAAGTCTTCTCGCCGTCGTCCCGCGGTTCTCCGCCCGGATTTGAACCGTGCCGAGACCTCACTCCGTTCGGTCTCGTCGGGTTCAAATCCGAGGGTTGTCACTCTTTGGCTCATCACGTTGTTCTTCGCACAAAGAGTGGGACCGCCCGGATTTGAACCGGGGTCACGGGCACCCAAGGCCCGAAGTATACCAGGCTAACCCACGGTCCCGCACATACGACTCTCCCCGTCGCGGAGTAAAGGGTTTCGTTCCGCCCCGTCAGGTCAGGGGGAAGAAGTACGCGACGCCGAGCGTCGTCACGACCCCGAGAAGCAACTGTAGCGGGCCGCCGACGCGGATGTAGTCCGTGAACTTGTAGCCGCCGGGGCCGTAGACGAACAGGTTCGTCTGGTAGCCGACGGGAGTCATGAAGGCCGTCGACGCCGCGAACATGACCGCGAGGACGAACGAGAACGGGTCGGCTCCGAGGGTCGTCGCGGCCTCGATGGCGACCGGAATCATGAGCACGACGCTCGCGTTGTTCGAGATGACGTTCGTCAGGAGCGCCGTCACGAAGTAGAACACGCCGAGGACCGCGATAAGGGGGAGGTAGTCGCCGGTCATCACGACCAGTTCGGCGAGGAGTTCGGCGGCCCCGGAGTTCTCCATCGCGATGCCGAGCGGGATGACGCCCGCGAGGAGGAAGATGACGTCCCACTGAACGGCGTCGTACAACTCGGTCGGCCGGAGACACTTCGTGGCGACCATGGCGAGCGCGCCGAGGAGCGCGGCGACGACGATGGGGAGAAAGTCGAGCGCGGCGAGCGCGACGACGCCGGCGACGATGCCGACGGCGACCGGAATCTTCGATTCGCGGTAGTCGTGGCGCTCGATCTCCTGGGCGACGATGAAGTTGCGGTTGTTGTCGAGGCGCTCGATGCTCTCGACGGTCGCCTGCACGAGCAGCGTGTCGCCGACGCGGAGCGGGAGGTTGTCCATCCGCCGGCGGATGAGTTCGCCGCCGCGGCGGAGCGCGAGTACGGTCGCGTCGTACCGCTGTCTGAAACTCGCCGAGGCGAGCGACTCGCCGACCAGGGCCGACCCCGGTGCGACGACGACCTCGACGAGGTTCTGGCCGCGGTCGGCGAGTTCGAGCTCGTCTTCGGTGACGGTCGCCGGCACGAGGTCGAGTCCCTCCACGTCGAGCAGTTCGACGAGCGTGTTGCGGTCGGTCCGGAGGGTGAACACGTCGCCCGGTTGAATCTCCTTCGGGCCGAGCGGTTCGAGGAAGACGCTCTCGCCGCGGATGAGTTGGAGGAGGTCCACGTCGAACTCGGTCTCGACGAGCGCCCGCTGGACCTGCTGGCCGACGAGCGGGGAGTCCTCGCGGACGACGACCTCGGTCAGGTACTCCGCCATCTCGAACTCCTCTGTCAGGTCGCGTCGGGGCTCGATTCGCGCCGGCGTGAGCCGCCGGCCGATTGTCATGAGGTAGATGACGCCGACGACCATGACCACCGCGCCGAGCGCGGTGAACTCGAACATCGTGAAGGGCGCTTCGCCCGTGATGCGCGAGTAGACGTCGCTGGCGAGGATGTTGGTCGAGGTCCCGATGAGCGTCAGCATGCCGCCGAACATCGACGCGTACGACAGCGGTAAGAGGAGCTTCGAGGGCGAGGTCCGCCCGCGCTCTGCGAGGTCGGTCACCATCGGCAACAGGATGGCGACCGCGGCGGTGTTGTTGATGAACCCGGAGATGGGGCCGACGACGCCGACGGTAGCACCGAGTTGTCGGAGTTCGCTGTCGCCGGTGAACGTCGATATCTTCGCGCCCAGGAGCTGGATGATGCCGGTCCGCTGGACGCCCTCGCTGAGGATGAACATCGCGAGGACGGTCAGCGTCGCCGTGTTGGCGAACCCCGAGAGGGCGTCGCCGGGGTAGGACTCGAAGAGAACGATGGGCGCGCCGAGCATCCCCGCCGAGGCGAGCGCCTCCGAGGCGGGTTGAATCAGCATCAACGACACCATCACGCCGATTGCCGTCACGTCGACCGGCACGGGTTCGGTCGCGAAAAACGCCAGCGCGACGAGGATGACGGCGAAGACGACGAGGATGTCCGGCGTTATCGCTACCACGCGGTCACCGACGCGTCGGCGGCCAAAAAGCGTGCGGGATTCGGAATATCCGCCCCCGCTGAGGGCGTCCAGACGCTACCGGCCTTCCTCGTCGAGTTCGAGGTCGGCGACGATTTCGTACGGCGACGACCCCTTCCGGATACCGTCGAGGATGGCGAACGCCTCCCTCGGCGAGAGGAACTGCCGCGTCACGGCGAGTCCGAGCGGCGTCGGGTCGAGGCCGTCGATGAAGCCCCACTCAAGGAGCTTTCCCACCGCGTGGGTCGTCGGCACCTCGCCGAGCATCCGGCTGTTGAGCGCCTTCGCCTTCTTGCCGGCGACGACGATGTTCGCCAGCGTCTCTTCGACCGCCGAGGACTGGTCGTACACCGTCCGGACCTCCTCCATCTCGCCTTTGAGGAGCTTGAACGCGACCTCGTCTTCGGTCATCTCCATCGTGTTGTGATAGCTCGCGTCGGGTTCGACGAGCAGGTAGACGACGCCCTTGTCGTGGTAGTCGGGGCGGCCGGCGCGGCCGAGCATCTGGCTGAACTCCTGGACGGAGAGCCACTCGATGCCCATCGCCAGCGTGTCGAAGATGACCTGCGACGCCGGGAAGTCGACCCCGGCGGCGAGCGCGGCGGTCGTCACGACGGCCGCGAGGTCCTGATTGGCGAACTGTCGCTCCACCCGCTTTCGCTGGCCGTAGTCGAGGCCGGCGTGGTACGCCGCGGCGTTGTAGTCCATCTTCCGGGCGATTTCGTGACACCGTCGCCGCGAGTTGGTGAAGATGATGGTCTGGCCGCGGTAGCCCTTCGAGGACTTCGAGTCGAACGCCTGCCGAACGAGGCGGTTTTCGATTCGCGGCTTCTCCTGCCCGTCGGCGAAGGTGACGTGGCGCTCGATGGGGACGGGGCGGTCCTCGTACTCGACGAGGTTCGCCCGGAGGTTCTGTGCGAGCCACTTCGGGTTGCCGACGGTCGCAGAGAGGTAAATCCACTGCGCGCCGCCGTAGCTCTCGCGGCGCTTCGCGCGGGCCTCGCAGTAGTGTTTCAGGCGGGCTATCATCCCGTCGAGGCGGTGGCCGCGCTCTTCTTCTTTCAGGGTGTGGACCTCGTCGATGACGACCGTGCCGATGTCGCCGAGGTCCTTGCCCGTCCGGAGCGCGTGGTCGATGCCCTCGTAGGTGCCGACGATGACATCGGCGTTCGGGTCGAATCGGTTGCCGTCGTCGTTGATTCGGCTCGCGCCGACGCGGATGGTCACCTTGCCGAGGTGGCCGTAGCGCTCCTTGAAGTCCTCGTGCTTCTGGTTCGCGAGCGCGACCAGCGGGACGAGAAACAGCATCTTTCCGTCGTCGTTCAGCATCCGGTTGATGCCGGCGAGCTCGCCGACGAGCGTCTTCCCGGTCGCCGTCGCGCTCACGACGAGCTGGTCGTCGCCGTCGAGCAGCCCGTTGTCGATGGCGAGGCTCTGGACGGGAAGCAGGGTGTCGAAGCGCTCGGTCAGCATCGACTTCAGGTTCGGGTGGAGGTCGAGCGTGCTCGTCTCGACCAACTCCACGTCCTCCGTCGTCGCGCTGATGGTGTCGAACTTCGTCAGGTCGGGGTCCAACTCGCCCTGCAGTAAGTTCGTGATGCGGGTCAGGTCGCCCGTCTCGTAGAGCAGTTCCTCCAGGCGCTCTTGGGCGGCCTGCGTGAGCCCGCCCGCGAAGGAGAGTTCGCCCTCCAGTTCTTGGACGGCGCAGTCGCGACAGATGTGCTCGTGTTCGGCCTTGATGGCCGTGTCGTCGGTGATGGGCGAGTACCGGCCGTTGACGGCGCAGCGGCGGCAGGTCCGCACCGTCAGCGCCTCCAACTGGTAGCCGTCGAGCATCTCTTTCAGCTCGTCGCGGCCGTCCTTCGGCGTCTGTTGTGAGATGCGGATGCGGGCGGCCGACCGGGCGAGCTCGACGAACTGACTCGGGTCGCGCGGCGAGTCGTCTCCCTTCCGAGTCACCAGAAAGCGCAGGGGTCGAGGCCCCGCGTTCGTCTCTTTGAGTTCGAGCTTGCCGCGGAGCACCCGCTTTCCGTCCCGGCGGGCGACGACGAGGTAGTCGTCTCCCGTCTGGTGGAGAAAGAGCGTGTCGACGCGGGTGACCTGTTTAGACACGGTGCCTGCTACGGCGACGTGGTATTTCAGCGATTCGCCTGCGAACGCTCAGGCTCGATAGCGACCCGCATGCGGCTTCGTACGCTGGCCGCCGCGGCCGCCGCGTCCCCGGCCACGCTCAGGCGTCGGCGTCGTCGGCGAGTTCGATGGCGTCGTCGCCGTTGGGGACCGCACAGAGGAATGACCCCTCCCCGTCGGACTCGTTTCGGTACCAGTGGACGACGCCGGCGGGAATCAAAAGCGAGTCGCCGGCTTCGACCTCGTACTCCTCGTCGCCGATGCCGACGACGTACCGCCCCGAGAGGACGTACTGCTCGTGTTCGACCTCGTTGGTGTGTTTCGGCACCGTCGCGCCGGGGTCGAGGACGAACCGCCGGATGGCGAAGTTCGGCGCGCCGTCGGCCTCGGAGACGAGGACGCCTTTCGACATCCCGTCGGCCGCGCCGACCCGCTCGTACTCGATGTCCGCGCTCCGCTTGACCACCGGCTCCGGTCGGGAATCGCTCATATCTCCCCGTCGATTGCCCGCCCGCGTAAGCATTTCCCCGTCTCTTCGCCCTGACTGCTTAAGGCCCCTCCGGGGTTACTACGGGTATGCGAGGAATCCGCATCGGTAGCGCCTTCGGCATCCCGATAAAGTTGGACCTCACGTTCCTCATCGTTCTCCCGCTTTTCGCGTGGCTCATCGGCTCGGACGTGACGAATCTCGCGCTCGTGGTCAACGACCTCTTCGGCGCGAACATCGACGGCGCGGCCATCTCCGCGGGGTCGATGCAGTGGATACTCGGAAGCGCGGCCGCCATCGGGCTGTTCGCCGGCGTCCTGCTGCACGAGTTCGGCCACTCGCTCGTCGCCATGCGCTACGGCTACGAAATCGAGTCCATCACGCTCTGGCTCTTCGGCGGCGTCGCCCGGTTCAAGGAGATTCCCGAGGACTGGAAACAGGAGTTCACCATCGCCGTCGCCGGCCCGCTCGTCTCGGTCGCCATCGGCGTCGTCTCCTACGCCGGCTTCGTCTTGCTCCCCGATTCGCAGGCTCCCGCGCAGTTCGTCCTCGGCTACCTCGCGCTGGTGAACGTCTCGCTCGCCGTGTTCAACATGCTCCCCGGCTTCCCGATGGACGGCGGCCGCGTCCTCCGGGCGCTTCTCGCGCGCAACCGCCCGCACGCGAAAGCGACGCAGATGGCCGCCGAGGTCGGCAAGGTGTTCGCGTTCCTGCTCGGCCTGTTCGGCCTCTTTTTCAACCTGTTTCTCGTCGCGCTCGCCTTCTTCATCTACATGGGGGCGTCCGGCGAGGCCCAACAGACCGTCCTCAAGGCGACGTTCCAGGACGTGGTCGTCCGCGACATCATGACCGGCCGCGAGAACCTCGACGTGGTCGACGAGCGGACCTCAGTCGCGGAACTCCTCGAACGCATGTTCGTCGAGCGCCACACGGGCTACCCGGTCCTCAGAAACGGCAACCTCGTCGGCATGGTCACCCTCGACGACGCCCGCGGCGTCAAGGAGGTCGAACGCGACGCCTTCCGCGTCGACGACATCATGAGCGACGAACTGGCGACCATCTCCCCCGACGCCGACGCGATGGACGCCATCGCGCTCATGCAGGAACGCGGCGTGGGTCGTCTCCCGGTCGTCGACGAGACGGGTGACCTCGTCGGCCTCGTCTCCCGTTCGGACCTCGTCACCGCCTTCAACATCATCCGCAGCCGCGGGTCGCTCGACGCCATGCCCCGGTCCGACGCTGGACTCGCCCAACTCCGCTGATTCGCCGACCGGCTCTCAGTTCTCGGGAGCGTCGCTCCCCGTTCTCTCCTCGCGCGCCGCCGTCACAGCCGCCTCGCTGTCGTAGAGGTCGACCGTCGCGTTCGCCCGGAACCACGCCACCGCCTCGTCGAGCACCGCCGAGTCGCCGCCGGTGAGTTTGATTCGGGTCGGCCCGCCGCTGTTTGGGTAGCTCCCGACCCCCACACCGAATCGCTCGGCGACCATCCCGAGTTCGCGGGCGACGGCACCCTCCGGTGCGTCGGCGTAGCACTCCCGCGACTCCACGTCGCCCGCGAACCGCTCGGCGATGCCCTCGAACATCGGCTTCATCTCCGAGGGGATGCCCGGCAGGACGTAGACGTTTCCCGCCCGACAGCCGGGTGCGAGGCCCTCCTCGTTCGGGAGCACCTCGGCGTCGGCGGGCATCGACGCGTACCACTCCGGTTCGAGGTCGAAGTCGATGTCCGGCCGGCGTTCGAGAATCGCCGCGATGGTCGCTTCGACCTGCGTTTCGGCCTCGTCGTTGACGACGAACGCCCGGTCGAGGCCGGCCGCGACGGCTTCCATCGTGATGTCGTCCGGCGTCCCGCCGAGGCCGCCGGTGACGAGGACCGCGTCGAAGGCGGCCGCCCAGTCGGCGACCGTCTCGGCGATGACCCCGTGGTCGTCGGGGACCGTCTGAATCCGCGCCACCGTCGCCCCGCCCTCGGTGAGTCGCCGGGCCAACCACGTCGCGTTCGTGTTCTCGATGTCCCCCGCGAGCAGTTCGTTGCCGACGGTGAGGATGGCGACCTGCATGGCCGGGTCGTAGGACGCCCGATAGAAAGACGTGCTCGTTTCCGGCGTTCCCTTCGGGTTGTCGGCGACGGCCGCGCTATCGACGGTTCGGGGCGGCTCGCGCTCGGTAGTTCGAGCGCGGAAAAGCGAGGTGGACCGGCGGCGACCTGCGGAACCGACCGGTCAGCCCGTCGGTACCGTTGGGCCGACGGGCGCTTCGTTGTCCTCCGGGTCGCCGCGGTTGAGTATCGCGTCGCGGATGCGGTCGAACACCGAGTTGTCCGCGCGGAGTTGGGTTCTCATCCCACGTGGTATGTTTGTTCATGACACACTTGGGTCTGGTGGGTGGTTCTGCGGACTCGTACACGCGACGCGGTGCTCACCCGTCGAAATTTAGAGAAGAGGTCCAGGTGCGAGAATTGAACCCGCGTCTCAGCCTCCACAAGGCTGAAGGATAGTCCACTACCCCAACCCGGACACGCTGCAATCCCTCCTAATCCGCTACGACTAAAATACGTTACGCTACGGTCCCGGAATGACAGTACGTGACAGAGGTCGGGCCACCGCCCCCGCGACCCCGCCGACTACTGCACGACGCCGAACGCGTGCGACCACGTGTCTCTGTTTTCGCCCACGCGAACCCACAGGGGGACGAGCGCCTCCAGATATCGGGCGGACTCGATGCCGCCGGCGTCCTCGACGCCGGGCCAGCCGAGTTCGGTGAGTATCTCCTCGGCCCGAGCCTTGGCGTCGGCGTCGTCGCCGCAGACGAACATCGGCGGCGTCTCCGCCTCGAACTCCGGGTCGACCATCTGGTGGTGTGAGACCGTGTTGAAGCATTTCACGACCGATGCGTCGGGGAGCATCGCCTGCACTCGCTCGCCGAGGGAGTCCGTACCGCCGAACAGGAGCCGGGGTTCGCCGCCAGTGAAGTCGAGCGGGTTCGTGGCGTCGAGGACGAGTTTCCCCGCGAAGTTCGTCACTCCGGCGAGGTCGAGCGCCTCTTTCGCGACGTCGCCGCGGACCGCGAGCACCACCACGTCGCCGTGGGTCGCGGCCTCGGCGAAGCTGCCGACGTCCATGTCGTCGTCGGTTCCGGCGGTTTCGTCGGTCCACGCGCGCAGTTTGTCCGGGCTCCGAGTCCCGACCTTCACGTCCCAGCCGTGGCGGGCGAATCCCCGCCCGAGGGCTTTCGCCACGTCGCCGCTCCCGATGATTCCGATGCGTCTCGTCTCCATTCGTCCCTAGTGGCGCGCCGCGAGCAAGTACGTTCGCGGCCCGAGACGGCCGAACGCGGCTGGGGCTTCGCACGGGAGCGGGACGCTTTTGCCGCGGAGGCCCGAAGCTGCGGGTAGCAGTGGCTATCACGGACAAGATCTACCTCAAAAATCACCGCCAAATCGTCTCGCAACTGGATACGAACATCCCCAAGCGCGTCTTCAGCGGTGCGACCCTCGAAATCCTCTACTCCGGCGAGGGGCTCACCAAGGTGGACGACGCCACCCGCGACCGCCTGCTCGACTTCGCGCAGGACTTCCTCGACTGCGAAAATTCGGACGACATCTACACCGGCTACCCCGAACGCCAGTTCATCGAGTACCTGCTCGAACTCCGCGCGCAGGGGCTCGGCCCCGACGCCATCGTGGACGTGATGAGCGACGACTACATGGTGTACGCCTACCCCGGCGACGTGCTTTCGTTCCTCGACGACGCGGTCCGGACGCTCGAATCGGTCGAGGCGCTCGCGGACGTGGAAGGAGACAGAGAAATGCAGGACGACGCGCGACGGGCGAAGCAGGACCTCGTCGGTCCTCGCTGAATCGGACCCGCTACCGCGAATCGATAACGGCGTAGAGAGCGCCGGCGGTCGGTCGGCTTAGCCGAGGCGGAACGACGGCTCGTCGCCCGTGTCGAGGTCCTCCAGTTGGATGACCTCTTCGACGTCGTCGTGGTCGTTTTCGACCTGCTCGCGCAGGTAGTTCACGTAGCCCTTGTGCTCTTCGAGCTGCTCGCGGAGGTGTTCGGCCTCCAGTTCGAGGCGCTCGTGCTCGCGGATGAAGCTCTTGGGAACCTCGACGGTCGGGGGGAACGACTCGTCTTCGCCCTCGCGCAGTTTCTCGAGTTCGTGTTTGGGGACGACCTGCACCTGACCGTCGTGGGCAACTAACGTGTCCACGTAGTCGCGGAAGACGGCGGACAGGGAGATGTCCCGCTCCTCGGCTATCTCCCGAAGGGTCTCGAACGCGTCTTCGTTGACGCGAAACGAGATGGTCTTGTTCTTGTTGCCCATGATATTCGTCGGTCCGTGGTGAGGCCACTTAATGGTTCGTCAGACGAGGGGTCTCGGGCGTCGTGATTCGTCGCAAAAAGGGGCGTGTGACGGTGGAAATCGGCCGTCAGTCGGCGTTTGATACGTTCGGTGGTCGGCGACCGGTGCGCGTCTCGTTGACGCGCCGGGTCGCGCGGGCGGGGCGTTCGCTTACGCGCTCAGCTCGTCGGCCTGTTCGAGGCTTTCGAGCGCGGCGATGGCGGCGCGCTTGTACTCCTCGGGGTCGAGGTCGTAGTGCTCGCGGGCCATCCGCGCGTACTCGTTGCCCTCGTCGTCGAACGCCGCGATGCGGTCGAGCGTCTTGTCGGCGGTCTCCGTCACCCAGCGGTCGCGCGTGGCCGCGTCGACCTCGGTGATGGACTCGGGGCGGACGGAGACGTTGATGCTGCCGTCGTCGGTCTCGTACGTCCGCGGCTTGCCGACGACCGCGACGTAGGCGGGCGCGTCGAGGTCGCGCAGCGCGCTGGCGGCCTCGGGCTGGTACTGGCCGGCGTAGACGAAGAATGTCCCCGTCGGGTCGACGATGCGACCCCGCCAGTACTCGTTGTCCTCGCCGACGTCTTCCTTCTCGGTCAGCGTGCCGACGAGGAAGACGCGGTTCGCGCTCTCTCCCGTCGGGAGCAGCAGGTAGACGGGCGCGCGCTCGTCGTCGGACTCCTTGAACGTGTAACCGGCGTCGTTGAACTCCTGTGCGAAGACGCGCCGGGCGACCTCTCGGGTGGGGATTTCGTTGGAACTCATTTACATCGACCTCGCTTTGATGAGCAGTTCTTCTGCGTCCGCCGGCTCGCTCAGCCGCTCGACTTCGTTGGCGAGCACGTACCGGCCCAGCGTCGGGCCGGTGACGCGGTAGTAGAACCCCACGAGGTCACCGCGCATCTCCTCTTCGACGATGGTGGTGTCGAGGGCGTCCATGGCCATCTGCTTCGCCTCGTCCAGTTCGATACCGGTCAGCTCCTCCGTCATCTCGCGGTTGAAGATGACTTCGTGGACCTCGTCGCCGTCGTCGACGACGGCCTTGATGCGGAGGTCGAACTCGCCTTCGACGCTGCCGTGTTCCGAACAGCGCCCGTTCTGGAGGACGCGCGTGCAGCCCTCCTCGGGACAGCGCTTGATGAGGCCGCTCCCGGACTGGATGTCCACGAGCGCGCCCTCGACGCTGGTCGAGTCGTCGCCGACTTCGATCTCCTCGTCGAGTTCGGTGATGCTCGTCGTCCGGTTGAGCTTCACGGAGAAGTTGCCCTGGTACTCGTCGGTGACGACGTTGCCGAGCGCGTACGACTTCCCCTCTTCGAGTTCGGGGAGTTCGGACGTGGTGAACGAGACGAACTTCATCCGCCCGGAGTCGTCGCCGAGCAGGCCGACCTGCGCGATGGACTCGCTCCGGGGGTCCCAGAGTTCGACGACCTTCGCGCGCACGTCGACCCACTGCTCGTCTTCGTCGATGTCGTTGAGCAGGGTCTGTTCGTTTCCGCCGGAGCCGCCGGCGAGCTCGTCGCGCTCGATACCGGCCTCGTCGAGGTAACTGTTGACGACGCTCCGCCGCGCTTCGTCGACGGGGACGCGGTACTCGGTGACGAGACTCTCTAATCGTTCTTCGACTTCGTCCGCGGACACGTCTAGGTGGTCCGAGAACTGGTCGGCTATCTCAGCCGCATGGGTTCGCAAATCAGTCATGGTCTACCTCGCCTCCACCTTGGTTTCCATTGGGAGGCATACTGACCTTGGATGCGTACTCATATAAAAAGTTGCAAACGGCGCAGTGAAAGTGAACGTCGCGGCCGAGAGCGCGCCAGAACCGCCGCACCGAGCGAGGAATTGATAGCCTCGGGGCACGCACTCGACACCATGGACGACCGCCTCGAAAGCATCATCCGCAGCGCCGCCCGCACCGCCGGCAAGCGCTACGAGGAGGCCAAACGCGCCTATCGAGACGGTCGGGACTCGTCTCCGACGCACTCCCTCCCGCGGGACGCCGAGGGTCGCGCGAAAATCGTCTGCCGCCGCCACGCCGAGCGCCGCGCCGTCGCCGTCGACGCGAAGGGCCGTCCCGCCTGCTTCGACCCCGACCACCCCGACTGTCAGGGCTGTGTCGAGGACATCCGCGAGGGGATGGTCGAGACGTGGTAGGCGAGATGAGTAGTGACATGGTCGGCGACATCGGTAGCGACGCGGTTGGAGACGTGGTACGGTTTTGAGGCTGTAGCGCCACCCTCCGACATGGACCGACCACTCGTCGCGCTCGTCCTCGCCGGCGGCACCGGCACCCGCCTGTACCCCGCGAGCCGGAGCGACCGGCCCAAACAGTTCCTCCCGCTCGGCGGCGACCGCTCCCTCCTCGCCGAGACCGTCGCCCGCGCCGACTTCGCCGACCACGTCGTCGTCTCGACGCGGCCCGCGTTCGCGGACGACATCGCCGACCACGCGCCCGACGCCGAGGTCGTGGTCGAACCCGCGGCCAAGGACACCGGCCCGGCGCTCGTCTACGCGACCCACCGAATCGCCGAGTTGTACGACGACCCGGTCGTCGTCGTCCTCCCGAGCGACCACCACGTCGGCGACGGCTTCGCCGAGGCGATGACCCGCGGCGCGCGCGTCGCCGCCGACACCGGCGCGCTCGTCGCCTTCGGCGTCGACCCGACCCGTCCGGACACCGGCTACGGCTACATCGAACCCGGCGCGGACCGCGGCGGCTACCGCGACCTCGCCGCGTTCCACGAGAAACCGGACGCCGAGACGGCCGCCCGCTACGTCGACGAGGGCTACCTCTGGAACGCCGGGATGTTCGCGTGGACGCCCGAGGCGCTGTTTTCGGCCGTCCGCGACTCGCCGCTCGCGCCCCTCCTCGACGCCCTCGACGACGGGGAGACAGACGCCGGCTTCGAAGCGGTCGAGGGCGTCAGCATCGACTACGCGGTGATGGAGCGCGCCGCGGACGCGGCGGTCGTGCCGGTCCACTTCGAGTGGGACGACCTCGGTTCGTGGGACGCCCTCGAACGCATCGTCGACGCCGACGAGGACGGCAACGTCGCGCTCGGCGACGACCCGGTGTTCGTCGACGCCGCGGACAACGTCGTCGCCACCGACGGCGCGAACGTCTCGCTCGTCGGCGTCTCCGACCTCGCGGTCGTCGCGTGGGGCGACCGCGTGCTCGTCGTGCCGAAAGAAGACGCGCAGAAAGTGCGCGATGCGGTCTCTATCCTCCGCGACCGCGACGCGTTCTGAGACGGGTCGAGCGCCGCGTCAGGCGCTCCGCAGTCGTCCGCCGTCGACCGGGACACAGGCCCCAGTGACGAAGCTCGCGCGGTCGCTGGCGAGGAACGCGACCACGTCGCCGAGTTCGCGCGGGTCGCCGACGCGACCCAGCGGAATCCCGTCGGACCACGAGTCGAGGCCCTCCTCGTAGGTCTCGTGGTCGCCGCGCTCGACGGCCGCCTCGACCAGTTCCTCGATGCGACTCGTCTCGTGTGCGCCCGGCAGCACCGCGTTCACCCGCACGCCCGGCGCGAGTTCGCGCGAGAGCGACTTCACGAGGCCGATGACGCCGCGGCGGACCGCGTTCGAGAGGATGAGGTCGTCGATGACCTCCCTGACAGAGGTGGAGGTGATGCAGGTAATCGTGCCCGCGTCGCTCGCTTCGAGGTGCGGTCGGGCCGCCCGGACGGTCCAGACGGCGCTCATGACGAGCATGTCGAACGCGCCGTACCACTCCTGTTCGGTCAGGTCGGCGAACCCGCCCGGCGGCACGCCCCCGGCCGAGGTGACGACGTGGTCGACGCCGCCGAACTCCTCGACGGCCGCCTCGACCAGCGCTTCGACGTCTCCTTTGCTCGTGATGTCGGTCTCGACGCCGAGCACGTCGCCGTCGAGGTCGCTCAGGTCCGATTCGGTCGCCGCGAGGCGCTCGGGGTCGCGCCCGCAGACGACGACGTTCGCTCCTTCGTCGGCCAGCGCCGCGGCGCTCGCGCGCCCGAGGCCGGCCGAACTCGCCGTGACGACGACCGTGTCGCCGTCGAGTCCGAGTTCCATGCGCGGGCCGACGAGCGCCGCGAGCAAAAGCGTGGGCCTCGCGGCACGACGTGGGGTGAACCGAGGACGCCGGCGGTGAGATCGATTCCAGCGCGGGCGCGCGGTCAGACCCCGTCGGCGTGCCGGCGGACACGGACGCGCCCGTCGCTCGTGACGCCGACGAAGAGCTGTTCTTTGATTTCTCGCCCCTCCACGGCGTCGCCGGCCGCGTCGGAGACGATTTTCATCAGGTCCGGCGCGGTCTGGTTCACTTTCACGCCCGCCTCGTCGCAGGCGTCGTACACCTGCTTGGGCACGTCGTAGAGGTCGCTTCCGGCGGGGACCTCGACGCGGACCGGCGCGGTGAGCGCGTCGACGAACGTCACCGTCTCGCGGGCCTTCTCGACGTTGGCGCGGGCGCTGGCTTCGATGCTGGAGACGTTCGCCCGCGAGGTGCCGAGGAAGTCGGCGATGGTCGACTGGCGGACGTCCCGCTCGCGCAGCGCGAGCACCTCCGCCTGCCTCCGGGTGAGGACGCTCGTCTCCGGGTCGAACCCGGCTCTATCGAGGAGTTCGTCTACGTCGGGAACCGTCTCGTCGTCGCGTCCGGCGTCGCTCATACCACGGGGTAGGTCTCGGGGGTGAAAAAAGATACAGCAGGCTGACTGTCCACGGGACGCCGCCGACGAGTCGGCGTTATTCGCCCCAGAAGTTGTCTCGGCTCCCGAGCGCCTCGGGGCGCTTCGGGCCGTCGCGACCGCTCGATTTGGATTTGGATTCGGTGTCGGCTCCGGTCGCCTCGCCCGTCTCGCCCGTCTCGCTGTCTTCGGCTTCGGGGTCCAGCGGCAGGCGCTCGACGATTTTCTTCGCGCGGGCGTGGCTCCCCTTCACCCGGTCGATGCGGACGATGGCGCGCGCATCCGGCAGCAGTCCGTCGACGAAGACGATGAAACCGTCTTCGGTCCGACCGACTCCCGCACCGCTCTCGTGGATGTCCTCGACGGTGACGATGACCTCCTCGCCCGGCTTGACGGGCTGCTGTTTGAGCTCGTAGATGGGGCGCTCGTAGTGGTCGCACCACTCCGCGCCGCCGCGGTCGCCGTAGTACTGGCACCCCATGCCCGCGATTCGTTCTGAGAAGCTCGGGCAGTCGTCCGCGAGTGGACAGTCGGACATGCGGGGAGGTACACTAGGGGCACTCTAAACGCTTGCGGGTAGCCCGCCGCCCGCCGAAACGCTTTCTGTCGCTCGCCCGAACCCCGCGGTATGGCAGAACGCGTCCCCGAGTTCGCACTCCTCATCGGCGTCTTCCTCGGCCTGTCCGCGACCGTCTCCGCGGCGGTCCTCTCGGGGACGCTGTTTCGCCCGCTCCTCTTCGGTGCCGTCGTCTGTTACCCCTTTGCCGCCTTCGGCGTCCTCCGGTCTGACGACCCCTCCGAGGCGCTCCCTCCGCGGGTCGTCCTCGGCCTCGGCGCGGCCATCGGGCTGTTGACCGCGACGACCGCCGTCCTCGAACGCGCCACGGTCGAACCGCTCGATGGCGTGTTCGCCGCGGTGGTGGTCACGCTTCCGCCCGTCGCCTACGCGGTCCGGTTCGGCGCGGACGTGAACCCCCTGTCTCCGGTCCAGTCGCTCGTCTGTTGTGCGGTCGTCGGCGCGGCGTTCCTCGCGCTCGCGCCCCGCCTCGGAACGGTGAGCGCGCTCCTCGGGTTCGTCCTCGGGCTTTCGGGGGCGCTCTACGCCGACGCCCGCGGGTTCCGCCCGACGCACCGTCAACAGCGCGTCGGTATCGCCGCGGGCGCGCTCGTCGGCGTCTCGGTCGCGGGTGCCGGCGTCGCGATGCGGCTTCCGCTCGGTCCGACGACGGCCGCGGCCGCGGCGCTCGCGCTCACGCCGAGTCTGTTCGTCGCGCTCACGAGAACTCGGACGCGGCGGCACCACCGCTTCCGGTCGTGACGCTCGCACTCACTCCGCAAAAATCTGGACCAAAAACGCCCGAATTCAGGCCAGTGGCGTCCGCTCGACGACCGTGCCGGTCCCACCTTTTTCCGGAGTTCGCTGGCGCTCACTCCGCAAAAATCTGGACCAAAAACGTCCGAATTCAGGCCAGTGGCGTCCGCTCGACGACCGTGCCGTCGTAGGTCGGGTACTGCTCGACGATTTCGCCGTCGTCCACGTCGCCGTCTTCTATCATCTCTTCGAGGAGCCACCACGCGACCTCGACGTGGTTCGACTTGATGCTGTAGAACTCGTCGGGGACGCCGAGTTCGATGAAGCGCTCGGCGGGCGTGTAGGTCTTGCCGTAGACGAGCGTGCCGTCGTCCGTCACTTCGTCGAACGGCCGGCGGAGGTTGCGGGCCATGCGCTTCAGGCGGTTTCGGTGCTGGGCGGCGTCCTTGAACACGGAGGTACAGAAGTAGACGCGCTCGTGGTCGCCCATCTCGTCGAGGATGGCCTCCTTCGAGCCGTCGACCGCCGACATGTGACCGTCCTGCAGTTCGTAGCCCTTCTCCTGCATCCGGCGGTAGTTACCGTCGGACATCTCGAACTCGTTGATGTTGCAGAACTCGGCGGCCCCCTCGTCGAGGAAGTCGAGGAACTCCCGTTCCGCGCGGATGCCCGGAATCTCGAACGCCGGGGTGAGGCCCTCCTCGCGAGCGATGTAGAGGATGTCCTCCCACTCGGTGCCGTGCATGTCGCCCCAGAGTTCGAGCGGCGGGTGGAAGCGAATCTCGTCGAGGCCGGCCTCGGCGAGGCGGCGCATGTTCTCGCGACCGCCCGTGATACCCGTATAGAGGTGGATGTGGTGGTCCTCGCCGAACTCGTCTTTGAGAAGCGAGATGTAGCGGCAGGTCTTGTCGAGCGCCTCCTGTGGCTCGCCGCCGGTGATAGACGAGCCGAGCGCGTCCATGCGTTTCGCCTCTTCGATGACGTCCGCGTCGGACTCGACTTTCCGTTCGTTGGCGTACACGTCGGTGACGTTCTTGCGATTCTCGCCGAGCGGGCAGTAGAAACAATCGCGCTGGTCGCAGTACCCGTAGACGAACAGCACCATCTTGCCGCCCATGGCGCACTGTTCGCATCCCTTCGAGATCATTCGATTACGGAACCGTACTTGGCGCATCGTCAAAAGGCGTCCGACTTTGCCCGGGAACCGTTCCGCCCGCCGGTACGGTTATTGTTGTATATGACTGACAGTATGTCATGTCTCTCGGTCCCGTCGTCCACGCTGAAGGTCCGGTCCGGGTCCTTCTCGTCGACGACGACCCCGAAACCGTCGCAGACACGGTTCCGGCGCTCGAGGCGTGCGACCGTCTCGAGGTCTCGGCGGTCGACGACCCGGTCGCGGCGCTCGAGGCGCACGCCGAGTCGCCGTTCGACTGTATCGTCACCGAGTTCGAGTTCGGCGGCTCCACGGGCTTCGACGCGCTGCTCCGTCTCCGAGAGTTACCCAACCCGCCGCCGGTGATTCTGTTCACGAGGCTCGACTCTGTGGACGTCGTACGGGAGGCGTTCGACGCCGGTGTCGCCGACGTGGTCGAGAAACCGCCGACAGAGGCTCAACTCGCGGTGCTCGCCTACCGCATCTCGAAGGCGGTCGCCGCGGCCCGTCAGTCGACCGAACTCGACGAACTGCACGCGTGGGTCCGGGTCATCGCCGACCAGTCGCTCGTCGGCCTGTACGTGATACGCGACGGTCGAATCGAGTTCGTCAACGAGTACCTCTCGAACCTGCTCGGCTACGACACCGACGAGGTGGTCGGCCGCCCAATCACCGACTTCATCGTCGAGCAGGACCGCGCCATCGTCGACGAGAGCCTGAAGAGCCGGGAACACGGAAGCGTCGAATCGATGTCGTACACCGTCCGCGTCAGCGACCGAACCGGCGGGCAGACGACGCTGGAAATCACCGGTCAGCGGACGGCGGTCGACGGCGAGTCCGTCGTCGTCGGGACCGCGATGGACGTCACGGCCCGACTGGAGTCCGAACGGCTCCTCAGGCGCTCCGAGCGCCTCACCAGGCAGATAATCTCGTCGCTCCCGGACATGGTGTTCATCTCGGAGCCGACCGAACTGGACATCGTCTACATCAACGACCAGTTCGAGAGCGTCTGGGGGCGAGACGTGTCGCTCCTCTACGAGAACCCACATTCGTTCCTCGAACTCGTCCACGTCGACGACCGCGACCAACTGCGGCGAGCCATCGACGAGATGTTCGTCGACATCCGAGACGGTGCCGTCGACGAGCAGTACGAGTTCGAGTTCCGGTTCATCCCCGAGGGGAGCGAAACCATCCGTTGGGCGAACGCCCGCGCGGTCCCGCTCCTCGACGAGAACGGCGACGTGACAAACATCCTCGGCGTGATGTCCGACCTGACGGAGCGCATCAGCCACGAGCGCGAACTCGCCCAGCAGAACGCCCGGCTCGACGCCTTCGCCCGCGTCCTCTCACACGACATCCGCGGACCGTTGTCGGTCGCGCAGGGCCGGCTCGAACTCGCTCGCGAACTCGACGACGGCAGCCACCTCGACTACGTCGAGCGCGCCCACCGGCGCATCACCGACGTGGTCGAAGACGTGCTCTCTCTCGCCCGCGACGGGCGTTCCGTCCTCGACGCGGAGGAAGTCTCGCTGGCGGACGCCGCGGCAACCGCGTGGGAGATGTGCTCGCCCAACGCCGGCCACGTGCGCTGCGAGGTCGGCGAACTCCCGGTGGTCGAAGCCGACGAGAGCCGGGCGACGCGGCTCTTCGAGAACCTGTTTCGGAACGCGCTCCAGCACGGCCGAAGCGACCGTGACGACGCGTCCACCGCGAGCGACGACTCGGAGCTCGTGATTCGCGTCGGTGCCCTCCCATCGCACCGCGGCTTCTTCGTCGAGGACAACGGCCCCGGCATCCCGGCGTCGATTCGCGACCACGTCTTCGACTCGGGATTTTCCACCAAAGACGGCGACGGAAACGGCCTCGGACTCGGCATCGTCCGGCAGATTGTCGACTCCCACGGCTGGGTAATTCGGGTCGTCGACGGCAGGTCCGGGGCGCGCTTCGAGGTGCTTTTCGACCCCGTCGGCGAGGCCGGCGCGACCGACTGACCGGGGCGAACCGAAGAGGACGACGACCGTGCCCCGGCGACCGCCCGTTCGCTCCGCGAGACCGACGGACCGCGCCACCGCGACCGCGCCCCCGAAAGCAGATATATCCCCGTGGCATAGGAGTCAACGATGCTCTTGGTCCTCTGTGTCGACCTCGACGACGACCTCGGCCGCAAGACGGGTCTCTCGACGCCCGTCGTCGGCCGACAGCGCGTCGAGGACGCCGCGGTGGCGCTGGCCACCGCGGACCCGGAGGACTCCGACGTGAACGTCCTCTTTCAGGGCATTCAGGTCCACGACGAACTCCTCGAATCGGAAGACGAGGAGGTCGAGGTCGCGGCGGTCACCGGGTTGGAAGGAAGCGACGTGAAAGCGAACCGCGCCATCGGCGACGAGATTGACACCGTCCTCGCGAGCCTCTCGACCGGCGAGCCAGTCCACGCCATCGTCATCACCGACGGCGCACAGGACGAGTCGGTCCTGCCGGTCATCCGCTCTCGCGTCCCCATCGACGGGGTCCGTCGGGTCGTCGTCAGACAGGCCCAGAACCTCGAATCGATGTACTACACGATGAAGCAGGTGCTCGCCGACCCCGAGACCCGCGGGACCATCCTCGTCCCGCTCGGCATCCTGCTTCTCATCTACCCCTTCGTCACCATCGCCAGCTTCTTCGACGTGCCCGGCGCGGTCGTTCTCGGCCTCATCTCGGCGCTCCTCGGCCTGTACACGCTGTTCCGCGGGCTCGGCCTCGAATCCGCCGTCGACGAGGCGGCCAACCGGGCGCGAAACGTCCTCTACGCCGGTCGCGTCACCATCATCACCTACGTCGCCGCCGCGGCGCTCCTCGTCGTCGGCGGCGTCCGCGGGGTCGAACTCCTCGAAACCGTCTCCGACAGCGTCGGCGGCGACCCCGCGCCGGGACTCATCCTCGCGACGCTCGTCCACGGCGCGGTCGAGTGGTTCGCCGCCGCCGGTATCACGAGCAGCCTCGGGCAGGTGACAGACGAGTACCTCCACGACCGGTTCAAGTGGCGCTACCTCAACGCGCCGTTCTACGTGTTCGCCATCGCCATCGTGCTGTACGCGCTCTCCGGCTTCTTCCTCCCCGAGGGCGTCGTCGGCGTCCAGAAGTTCTACCTCCCCGGCCTCGCCGTCGCGCTCACGGTCGGCACGCTCCTCGGCGTGCTGAGCACGCTCACGTTCGCGGTGGCGGAGTCGCGCTACCCGACCGGCTCGGACGGCGACGGCGAGCAACCCGCGTAATCAGTCGCGGACGGTCGCTCCGCTCGGCGTTTTCTGTCGGTTTTCAGCGTCGTCGGTGCCGAACTCGAAGTCGCCCCGTCAGCTCTCGCGGACGATGACGAACTCCGCGAGGTCGCGGAGGTACTCCAGCGGCTCCGAGTCTTCGACGCCCGAGGAGTCGAGGGCCGAAAGCGCTTCGTCGGCCTGCTGTCGGGCCCGGCGGTTCGCTTCCTCGGGGGTCAGGTCCGTCACCTGTACGAGCGACGGCCGGCCCATCTCGGCGTCCTGTCCCGTCGGCTTGCCGAGTTCCTCGGCGTCGGCCGTGGCGTCCAGCACGTCGTCGCGAATCTGGAAGGCGACGCCGACGCGGGCCGCGTAGTCGCCGAACGCCTCGACGACGTGGGCGTCGCCGCCGGCGGCGACGGCGCCGAGTTCGGCGGCGGCGCGGAACAGCGCGCCCGTCTTGCGGTGGGCGAGCTGCATGTACTCGTCTTCGTTGGACGGGACCGCGACGAGTTCGGTCGCCTCGCCCTCGCCGAGTTCGACCATCGATTCGGCGACGATGCGGGTGGCGCGGTCTGACGACGAGAGGAGGGCGAACGCCTCGCCGAGCAGGCCGTCGGAGGCGATGATTGCCGGGCCGTAGCCGTACTCGGCCCACGCGCTGGGCGTGCCGCGGCGGATGTCGGACCGGTCGATGATGTCGTCGACGACGAGCGAGGCGTTGTGGACGAGTTCGACGCCGACCGCGAAGTCGACGGCGTCCTCGGGGGTGCCACCGACGGCCTCGCAGGCGAGGATGGTCACGGCGGGGCGGACGCGCTTGCCCCCCGCGAGAGCGACGTGGTCGAGTTGGTCGGCGAGTTCCGACGGCTCGACCGCCGAGACGACCTCCTCGAGGCGGTCGTTTACCATCGTGACCCGGCGCTCCAGGTATTCCATTGTCGGTTCGTAGGGTTGGGTAGGGAAGTACGTACCGGATTTGGAGAAACCGCGCGACTGGGGTGCGGCGCTCAGAGAACACGTGCCCCGGAGACGTCGCTCACAGGTTCGCGTCCGCAAAAATCTGGACCAAAAAGATTGAACGTTTACTCGAACTGCTCGATGAGTTCCGGAACCACATGCGACCACCTTTTTCCGGACGCTCACAGGTTCGCGTCCGCAAAAACCTGGACCAAAAAGATTGAACGTTTACTCGAACTGCTCGATAAGCTCCGGAACGACTTCGAAGAGGTCGCCGACGATGCCGTAGTCGGCGATGTCGAAGATGGGCGCGTCGGGGTCGGTGTTGATGGCGACGATGTTCTCGGCACCCTTCATCCCGGCGACGTGCTGGACGGCGCCGGAGATGCCGATTGCGATGTAGAACTTCGGCGTGACGACCTTCCCGGACTGGCCGACCTGCCGGTCCTTCGGGAGCCAGCCGTTGTCGACGATGGGCCGCGACGACGAGAGCGTCGCGCCGAGCGCGTCGGCGAGTTCCTGCACGAGCTCGATGTTCTCTTCTTCTTCGATGCCGCGGCCGACGGAGACGAGCACGTCGGCGTCGGTGATGTCCACGTCGCCGCTGCCGACTTCCTCGAAGCCAGTCACGCGCGAGCGCACGCGTGACTCGTCAAGGTCGAACGAGAAGGCCTCGACCGCGGGCTCGCCCGGCTCCTCGGCGGCGTCCCACTCGCCGGGGCGGACGGTGACCGCGGCGCGGTCGGCGTCGACCTCGACGGTCGATTCGACCTTCGAGGCGTACATCTCGCGGGTGACGACGAGGCCGCCGTCGTTCTGGAGGCCGATGGCGTCGGTCACGAGCGGGAGGTCGAGGCGCTCCGCGACCGCGGGGGCGTAGTCGAGGCCGTTGACCGTGTTGCCCATGAGGACGTACGTGGGGTCGAGCTCCTCGGAGAGGGCCTCGACGGCCTGCACGTACACGTCGTGGTTGAACTCGTCGCCCTCGGCGACGGTGTGAATCGCGTCCACGCCGGCGAGCGAGAGCGCCTCGGCGAAGGCGTCCACGTCGCCGCCGATGACCGCGAGGTGGAGGTCGCCGCCGGTGTCGCCGACGAGGTCGGCGCCGGCCGTCACGAGTTCGAACGACACGTCGCGGGGGCTTCCGCGGCGGTGCTCGACGACGGCGAGCACGTCGCTCATTGCGCGCCCACCCCCTTCTCGCGGAGGACGGTCGCAAGGTCGGCGGCCTGCTCCCCGGCGTCACCCTCGAAGTAGGTCGCGTCGGACTCGGTCTCCGGCTCGTACACGTCGGTCAGGACGAGGTCGGACTCGACGGCCGCGGCGTCGAGGCCGAGGTCGGAGAGCGCGAGCGGCTTGATCTCCTTCGACTGGGCCTGCCGAATCCCGCGCAGGCTCGCGTAGCGGGGCTCGTTGATACCCGTCTGGATAGTGAGGACCGCGGGCAGGTCGACCTCGGTGAGCTCCTCCACGCCGCCTTCGAGTTCGCGGCGGACGTTCGCCACGCCGCCGTCGGCGTCGAGGTCGAGCGCGTTCACGACCGCGGCCCACTCGAAGTCGATGGCCGAGGCGAGCGAGACGCCGGTCGCGCCGAAGCTGTCGTCGTTCGCCTGCACGCCCGTCAGGACGAGGTCGGGGTCTTCCTCCTCGACGACCGCCGAGAGCAGGCGCGTCTTCGCGCCCACGTCGAGCAGGTCCACGCCGTCGAGCGCGTCGTCCCACACGCGGACCGCGCGGTCGACGCCCTTGGCGAGCGCCATGCGGATGGTCTCTTCGGACCGCTCGGGGCCGATGGTGACGGCGACGACCTCCACGTCGTCGTCGCTCTCCTCGGCGATTTGGACGGCTTCCTCGACCGCGTACTCGTCCCACTCGTTGAGGTCGTAGTCGAGGTACTGGTCCGCCACGCGGAGCCCGTCGAGCTCGAAGTCCTCTTCGACCTCGGCGACCTCCTTGACGGTTACGAGAACTTTCATCAACGTTCACTACCGACCGGGGAGAATAAACGTTTTCGCACCGCGGTCGTCGGCGACGCCGTCGCCCGATTACTCCTCGTCTTCGTCCTCGTCGGGGAGCGAGATGAGGTTCTCGCGGCCGAGGCGCAGTTTCTCGACGCGCCCCTCGTCGGCCATCGCCGACAGGAGCTGCGAGACTTTGGCGTCGGACCAGCCGGTCTCCTTGACGATGTTCGCCTGCTTCATCCGCCCGCCGCTCCGTTCCAAGAGGAGTTCGACCCGCTCTTCGTCCGAGAGTAAGTCGAGGTCGACATCGTCGGGCGCTTCGCCTGCTTCGCCGTCGTCGTCAACCTCTCCGTCGGTGCCGAGTTCGTCGGACGGTTCCGGCGTCGGCTCCTGACGCCGCGTGGGCGTCGATGCCGACGGTTCGACCGCGTCCGCGCCGCCCGGTCGCCGCCGGGTGAACAGGACGACACCCGCCACGAGCACCAAGAAGACGATGGCACCGCCACCGACGAGCGTCCACGGGATGGCTCCGTCCGACCCTGTGGAAACGTAACTCACGCTTAGTTGCTCGGTCGACTCGAACGTCCGCGGTCCCTCGGCGACGACGGCGTTGTTCTCCAGCGGGATGTCCGTGTCGCTGACGGCGTAGCCCGGGGGCGTCTGAATCGTGAGGTTCTGGTTCGACTGCAGGGAGGTGACCCACGTCTCGCCGCCGCCGGCCGAGAAGGCGTCACCGACGCGCAGCCCTTCGTCGGTCTGTTCCGCGAAGTTCGTCCACGTGAACCTCAACACGAGGACGCCGGTCCCGTTTTCGACGTACCCCGTCGTCGTCGCGTTCTGGACGGTCATCGACCGACCGGTCTGCTCGGCGGCCGTCTGGCTGACGCGCTGAAAGAAGGCGGCGTCGGGGCCGACGTCGGTGGTTCCCTGCTCGTACTCCTGTGCGAACTCTTCGAACGCCGCGGTCTCGTTTCGCGTCTCGAGCTCGTAGCGCATCTCGATGCGCCAGTCCGCCGAGCGGTCGTCGTGAACTCGAATCGATATCTCCGTCCGCGGCGACCGTTCGAGACTCGTCTGCTGGGTGACGAGCGGTGCGCGGCCGAGGGCGGCGGGCGCTTGCGAGCGAGAGTCGGTACCGAAATCGCCGACTCCGGAATCGTCGACTGCCGCGTCAACGCCGTGAGCGCCAACCGCAGTCATATCTGTGGCCGCCGCCGGGACTGCGACGCCGGAGACGATGGTGAGGAGGGCAACGATGAGGGCGGCGCTCCGCATACGTAAATCCGTTTCATCCGGCGATGAAAACGCTTTCCATCGACTCAACAGCGTCATACGCCGCCGAGGCCGACTCCCGTGGCTCGTGGGGACGACGGCGTCAAGAGGGTCATTTTAGTACCGGCACCGTGTACCCTCACGGCGATGAAGGCCCTCCCGCTCGTCGTCGTCATGCTCTTGGTGGCGTCGCCGGTTCTCGGCGCGGTCGGTCCCGCGGACGGCTCGGCCCAAGCGACGGCTCTCGACGAGCCGGCCCCCGCGCAGGTCCAGTCCCCGTCCAACGAGACGATTCACGTCCTCGATATCCCGTCGTCGCAACTGGTTCGAGCGACCGTCGAGCCAGCCCATGTCGACCTCGGCCCGTCCCTCGGCTTCGCCGGCCTCGATGCCAGCGGCGAGGTTCAGTCGCGCGCGTCGATCGAGCGTATCGAGTCCGCGGGCGACGACAGCACCCGCCAACAGCTCATTCTCGACGAGATAAACAGCATCGAGCAGCGCGCGATTGCGCTGCAAAGCGCACAGCGCTCCGCAGTCGAACAGTTCAACGCGGGGGAGCTCACCGCGCGCGAACTCCTCGTCGAACTCGCGCGAATCGACGCCGAGGCCCGCGGCCTCAACGAGCGACGCGTCGCCCTCCGGGAACTCGCCACCGAGACGCCGGACTTCTCTATCAACTCCGGCCGGCTCGCGGCGCTCGAACGCGAACTCGACACGTTCACGGGTCCCGTCCGAAAGTACGCCGTCTTGGTCATGACCGGGGAGTCCGATGCCGCGCGGTTCTCCGTCCGAACGAGCGAGACGGGCGTCGTCCTCGGCGTCGTAGCTGACGGAGAGTACGTCCGCGAGGCCTACCGCGCCGGGCTCCGCAACCGCGACCAGAGCACGGTCTCCTACGAGGAGGCGCTCGACATCGTCGCGGAGAGCTACCCCACCATCTACTCGAGCCGCGCCGCGCAGAACGGGACCAACGTCATCAGCGCCGGTGACAGCCACCGCGTGCGAATCAACTACGACCGCGGTCAGTTGACCGCCTACGTCGACGCCGGGAGCGGACGGGTGTTCAAGGAATCGCAGACCCGCCCCCTCGGTTCGATTGCGACCGGGGCCGTCGCGACCGAGGTCAAAGACGGCCTCGCGCTCACTGTCGACCGGACCTACCCCGGCGGACCGCTCCGAATCCAGCTGAACGAAAGCGGGAGCGACGACCCGGTAGACGCGAACGTCACCATCGGGCTCGAAGCCAGCCAAGAGAGCACGCTTCTCGGCCACACCGGTACCGACGGGACGCTCTGGACCGTCTCGCCGTCGTCCCCCTACACCATTACGGTGATTAAGGGCAACTCGGCGGTCGTGCTCACCACTTCACCGACGCCGATGCCCGACCTCGTCATGAACACGACCGCGGAGGCGAACGACAGCGCCGCGATGATCACCTCGACGCCGACCGAGTCGACGAGTTCCGCGTCGGTCGGTTCGGAGGGCGCACCGCCCGGTCCGCCGGCGGTCATCTGACCGGAGCTTCTTATCCCATGACGGGGCCACCCCGTCTCGATGTCCCGTCAGTTCCGCCGCTCGACTCGCGGCTCGTCCGTGCTCCTCGGGAGCGTGCTCCTCATCGGTCTCGTGGTCGTCGTCGCGGCCGCCGTCGGCGCGGCGGCGTTCGACGCGGCCGACTCCTCGCCGACGCCGACCCGGCCGACGGCGCTGTCGCTCGAGGTCTCGGGCGACACGCTGTCGCTGACCCACGAGGGGGGCGCGCCACTCGACGTGGAGTCACTCGCGATTCGAATCTCCGTGGACGGAGAGCCGCTCGCCCACCAACCGCCCGTGCCGTTCTTCTCGGCCAGCGGGTTCCGTCCCGGACCGACCGGTCCGTTCAACGCCGCGGCCGACTCCCGGTGGACCGCGGGCGAGACGGCGACGCTCGAACTCGCGGGGACGAACGACCCGGACATCGAACTCGGCGCGACGGTAACCGTCCGCGTCTTCGACGGGGAGACGCCGGTCGCGGCGCTCGAAGCGAGCGCGTCGTGAGTCAGGGGTGACGAAAACGAGCGTCCGAGTCGAACGCGGCGGTCGCGATTTATTCCTCTGGTGCGCGCGCGATGGTCACGATGGCCCGCGGACTGCCGGGCTGGCGCTGGAGGATGTGGTGTTCGATGTCGACGAAGCCGGCGGCCTCGAACATTCGGTCGGCCTCCTCCTCGTCGTAGAACAGCATGATGGCGTCCGCCAACTTCTGGAAGACGCCGGATTTCGGGTCGTCGGGACCGACGACGAGGACTTTGCTCCCCGGCTTCACCACGCGTCGGAACTCCTCGAGCGCGGTGACCGGGTTCGGCCAGTACTCGATGGAGCCGGACGACCAGATGACGTCGAAGGAGTCGTCGGCGAAGGGGAGCCGCTCTGCGTCCCCGCGATAGAACCTGACCTCGTCGTTCTTGCCGAACTTCTCCCACGCCTTCTGCATCTGGTGGATGCTCTGGTCGAGGCCGTGGACGTCGTCGGTGTAGCGGAGCAGTCCCTCGGTTCCGAAGCCGGTGCCACAGCCCACGTCGAGGACGCGGTCGCCCTGCTGGATGTCGAGCATCTCCAGCGCCTCGTCGCGCATCTCCTCGTTCCAGATGAACGGGTTCACCCGGTCGTACACCTTCGAGAGGTACTTGTAGAACAGGCGGGCCCGCGCTTTGTTTTCGAGGACTCCCATCGCGCCGGGATTAGGACTCACCGATGATAACGGTGCGGATTCGCCGCGCCGGTCGGCGTTCACGGGGGGTAAACCGCCGCGTTCCCCGAGCGTCTGTCACAGACTTTCCGCAAACACCTTATACAGCGCTTGTGCAACGTTCCTGTGATACGAGTATGCCGAGACAAGAGGTTCTCGAACGAATCAAAACGGCCGAGCAGGAGGCCGACGACATCGTTGAAGAGGCCGAGGCCAAACGTGAGGAGCTCGTCGCGGAGGCGCGTCGCGAAGCCGATGAGATTCGCTCCGAGGCCGAAGAAGAGGCCGCAGAGCTCGAATCCGAGCGTCTACAGGAGGGACGCGCGGAAATAGAGACGGAGCGGGAACGCATCCTCGAAGAAGGCGAGGACGCCCGCGACGAATTGGTTGCCGAGGCGGAAGACCACATCGACGACGCGGTCGAATTCGCCATCGGCAAATTCGAGGAGGCGGTTGATGCTCAGACCTGAGCAGATGAGCAAGGTCTCGGTGACCGGTTCCAAGGGCGTCATGCCCGAGGTCATCGAGGCTGTCCACGACCTCCGACTGCTGCACGTCACCGAATACGACGGCTCGTGGCAGGAGGAGTTCGGATTCGAGACGGGGTCGCCCATCGAAGGCGCCGAGAGCGCGTCCGACAAGCTCGTCACCGTCCGCTCGCTCAAGAGCATCCTCGGGGTCGAAGACACCGACTCCGGCCGGCAGCGCATCGTCCCCGACGACGCGCTCGGCGAGCCCCTCGAAGAGATTCGAGCCGAGGTCAACGAACTGGACGACCGCCGCTCAGAGCTCGAAAACGAGCTCCGCGCGGTGGACGAAGAAATCGACGCGATGGAGCCGTTCGTCGACCTCGGGCTCGACCTCGACCTGCTTTCGGGGTACGAGACGCTGCAGGTCGTCGTCGGACAGGGGAAGGTCGAACCCGTCGAGCGCGCCGTCGTCGACGCCGACGAGATCAACGCTTACGAGATCTTCTCGGGCGAGCGAACGCACGCCATCTTCGGCCGCCCGGTCGACGGTGCCGACGAGATGGCGCTCGCCGACGCGCTCGTCGGCGTCGAGTTCGCCACGCTCGAAGTCCCGGACGCCTCGGGAAGCCCCGAAGAGCACATCCGCAACCTCGAACAGCAGAAGCGCGAAATCGAGTCGAAGCTCGAGACCGTCGAGTCCGAGCTTCACGACATCGCCGTCGAGGAGGGCGAGTTCCTCCTCGCCGCCGAAGAGCGCCTCGCAATCGACGTCCAGAAGACGGAAGCGCCGCTCTCGTTCGCGACGACGGAGAACGCCTTCGTCGCCGAGGGCTGGATTCCGAGCGAGCGGTACAACACGTTCGCGAGCACGCTCAAAGACGAGGTCGGCGAGCACGTCGCGGTCGAGGAGCTCGAACGCGCCGAGTTCTCGCGTGACGGGCACGACCACGCGCGCGAGGATGTCGCCGAGAGTGGTGGCACGGTCGCCGCCACCGACGGCGGAACCGTCTCGATGTCCAGCGACGACCCGCCGGTCGTCCAGAAGAACAGCGGCGCAGTCAAGCCGTTCGAAATCCTCGTTCAGGCGGTCAATCGCCCGAGCTACTACGAGTTCGACCCGACCATCATCCTGTTCCTGACGTTCCCGACGTTCTTCGGGTTCATGATCGGTGACCTCGGGTACGGTGTCATCTACACCGCCATCGGCTTCTTCCTCTACTCGAAGTTCGATGACGGCGCGATCAAGAGCATGGGTGGCGTCACCATCGCCGCGGGGCTGTTCACGACGTTGTTCGGCATCCTCTACGGCGAGATATTCGGCTTCCACCTCATCACCGAGTACTTCTGGGAAGGCGTGCTCGGGATGTCGCACCCGCCCATCGAGAAGGGACTGTCGCCGGCCACCTCTGAGTGGGCCCTCGGTTGGCTCACTGTGAGCGTCGCCGTCGGTATCTTCCACATCAACGTGGGGTACATCCTCGACTTCTTCGAGAACTACGAACTCCACGGCGCGAAGGACGCAGTCCTCGAAAGCGGTTCGTGGATCCTCATGCTGAACGGCCTGTGGATCTGGATCTTCAGCGACGCGCTCGGTGGCGTGCCGCCGGAGTTCCTGTTCACCACGTTCGCGGCTGACGGGCTCATCCCGCTCGGCTTCTCCGGCTTCTCGTTCATCGTCGGCTGGGCCGGCTTCGGGATGTACATCCTCGGCGCGGTGCTCCTCGGGATGGCCGAACTGGCCGAACTCGTCGAGTTCGCCGCCCCGCTTTCGAACGTCCTGTCGTACACGCGTCTCGGCGCGGTCCTCATCGCGAAGGCGTCGATGGCGTTCGCCGTCAACCTGCTCGTCTTCGGCGTGTACGTCGACGACCACGGCGGCTGGCACTTCGGGCTCGGCGGGATGCCCGACTCCGCCGCGGTGGCGGCACTCGGCGCGGGTGAAACGCTGAGTTACCACGGCTACGAAGTGACCGAGGTCCTGTTCGGCGGCATCTTCCACACGGGTGCCGCGGGCGTCGTGGGCGGACTGCTCGTCCTCGTCGTCGGTCACCTGGTCGTCCTCGCGCTCGGCGTCACGAGCGCCGGCCTACAGGCCGTGCGTCTCGAGTACGTCGAGTTCTTCAACAAGTTCTTCGAGGGCGGCGGCCGCGAGTACAATCCGTTCGGGTACGACCGCGAGTTCACGACCGAAGACTAACCCTCTCCGGCGATTCTTTTTTGACTTCGTTCGCTCGGAGCGGCCGCTTTTGCAATGACGACGATTCCGCCGTCGTAGACAGACCGCTCCAGACGTTTTGGGAACCTTTATGATACGGCTGACGCCACATGCAGACGTTCGGAGACGACAATCCGGTACTCAGGAACACACAATGATTGAAGCACTTGAACCCCTCATGACTGCACTGCAGAATGAAACCGCTTCCTCGCCTGCGATCACCGAAGGCGCTGCAGCGGCCCTCTCCGTCGGTATCGCCGCCTTCGCCGCAGGCTACGCGGAGCGTGGCATCGGTTCCGCTGCGATGGGCGCCATCGCGGAAGACGAGGACCTCTTCGTTAACGGGCTGGTCCTTACGGTTCTCCCCGAGACCCTCGTTATCCTCGCACTGGTCGTTGTCTTCGCGGCCTAAGCACCCCCTCTCTTTCCCATTATGAGTTTGGACAACGTCGTTGAGGACATCCGAGACGAAGCCCGCGCACGCGCAGAGGACATCAGGCAGGACGGCCAGGACCAGGCGGACGAAATCGTCGCCGAGGCCGAGGCCGACGCCGAAGAACTCCTCGAGTCGCGGAAGGCGGACGTCGAGCAACAACTCGAACGGGAGCGCGAACAGGCGCTCTCCAGCGCGAAACTCGAAGCCAAGCAGGCTCGACTCAGCGCCCGTCGTGACGTGCTCCAGCGCGTCCGCGAGCAGGTCGAAAGCGAGCTCGCCGAGCTGGAAGGCGACCGTCGCGAAGAGCTCACCCGCTCGCTGCTCGACGCGGCGTCGGTCGAGTTCGAAGACGAAGACGAAGTCTCCGTCTACGGCCGTGCCGACGACGAGGACCTGCTTTCGAGCATCCTCGAAGACTACGACGGCTACGAGTTCGCCGGCGAGCGCGACTGCCTCGGTGGCGTCGTGGTCGAGGGCTCGAACTCGCGCGTCCGGGTGAACAACACCTTCGACTCGGTCCTCGACACAGTCTGGGAGGACAATCTGAAGGAAGTGAGTGCGCGACTGTTCGACGACCAATGAGCACTACAGGCGGCTCGAATCCCGAATACGTCATCGCTCGCGTTCGAGCGCGACGTAGTGCCCTGTTCGGCGACGAGGAGTACCGCAAACTGGTCCGCATGGGACCGGCCGAAATCGCTCGGTTCATGGAGGAATCGGAGTACGAAACCGAGGTCAACGCGCTCGGCAGCCGTTTTTCCGGCGTCGACCTCATCGAGTACGCGCTGAACCAGAATCTGGCGAAGCAGTTCAACGATATCCTCGACTGGGCAGACGGCCGCCTCTACGACCTCATCGCGCGGTACCTCCGGAAGTTCGACGCGTGGAACGTGAAGACGATTATCCGCGGCATTTACTCCGGCGCATCTCGCGAGGAGGTCGAATCCGACCTCATCCGCGCCGGCGAGTTCGACGACCGGCTCTTCTCGCGGCTGCTCGACGCAGGCGAGATGGAGGAGGTCGTCAACATCCTCTCCGGTACCATCTTCGGCGACGGCCTCGCGGCCGCCTACGAGGAGTACGAGGAAGTCGGCGTCCTCGTCCCCCTGGAGAACGCGGTCGACCGCGCCTTCTACGAGCAGCTGCTCGAGGGTCTGGTCGTCGGCGAAGAGGCAAAGAAGTACCGCGAGTTCCTCGAAGCCGAAATCGACTTCCGAAACGCTCGCAACGCGCTCCGCATCGCTCGCAGCGGTGCCGACCTCGACCCCGTCGACTACTTCATCGAGGGCGGCACGCTGTTCCGCGCGTCGGAGCTCGCGTCGCTGGCGACCAGCCCGGACGAGCTGGTGTCGAAGATTCGTGACAGCCGGTACGGCGACCGCCTCTCGACGGCCCTTTCGGACCTCGAAGAGGCCGACAGCCTCATCGGCTTCGAGCGCGCCCTCGACGCGGCGCTCTTGGAGTACGCGGACACGCTCGGTTACGTGTTCCCGCTTTCCGTCACGCCAATCGTCTCGTACATCCTCGCCAAGGAGCGCGAGGTCGACAACATCCGGGCCATCGCCCGCGGCCGCGAGGCCGGGCTGGACCCCGATGCAATAGAAGAGGAGCTGGTCATCCTATGAGCCAGGAAATCGCAGTTATCGGCAGTCCGGACTTCACCACGGGCTTTCGGCTTGCGGGCGTCCGCAAGTTCGAGAACGTCCCGGACGAAGCGAAGGACGACGAACTCGACGAAGCCGTGACGCGAACGCTGGAGGACGAGGACGTCGGCATCATCGTGATGCACGAAGACGACCTCGACCACCTCTCGCGCAACGCCCGGCAGTCGGTCGAGCGCAGCATCGAGCCGACGCTCGTGACGCTCGGCGGTTCCGGCGGCGCGAGCGGCCTCCGTGACCAGATCAAGAGAGCAATCGGTATCGATCTGATGGACGAATAACCAAACATGAGTCAGGCAACACAAGATTCCGTTCGCGAGGACGGAGTCATCGCAAGCGTGAGTGGTCCGGTCGTGACCGCCCGTGGCCTCGACGCCCGCATGAACGACGTCGTCTACGTCGGCGACGAAGGCCTAATGGGCGAGGTCATCGAAATCGAGGGCGACCTCACGACTATTCAGGTGTACGAAGAGACCTCCGGTGTCGGTCCCGGCGAACCCGTCGAGAGTACGGGCGAACCGCTGACCGTCGACCTCGGTCCGGGGATGATGGACGCCATCTACGACGGCGTGCAGCGCCCCCTGGACGTGCTGGAGGAGAAGATGAACTCGGCGTTCCTCGACCGCGGTGTCGACGCGCCGGGTATCGACCTCGAAAAGAAGTGGGAGTTCGAACCCACCGTCTCCGAGGGCGACGAGGTCGCCTCCGGCGACGTCGTGGGAACGGTCCCCGAGACCGTGACCATCGAACACAAGGTCATGGTCCCGCCGGACTTCGAGGGCGGCGAGGTCGTCGCCGTCGAGGAAGGCGAGTTCTCCGTCACCGAGACGGTCGTCGAACTCGACAACGGCGAGGAGATCACGATGCACCAGGAGTGGCCGGTGCGTCAGGCGCGTCCCGCCGCGGAGAAGAAGACCCCGCGCGAACCGCTCGTCTCGGGGCAGCGCATCCTCGACGGTCTGTTCCCCATCGCGAAGGGCGGAACGGCCGCGATTCCGGGTCCGTTCGGGTCCGGGAAGACGGTCACCCAGCACCAGCTCGCCAAGTGGGCCGACGCGGACATCGTCGTCTACGTCGGCTGTGGCGAGCGCGGTAACGAGATGACCGAGGTTATCGAGGACTTCCCGGAACTCGACGACCCGAAGACCGGCAACCCGCTCATGGCTCGGACGTGCCTCATCGCGAACACGTCCAACATGCCCGTGGCGGCCCGCGAGTCCTGTATCTACACCGGCATCACCATCGCGGAGTACTACCGCGACATGGGATACGACGTCGCGCTGATGGCCGACTCCACCTCCCGGTGGGCCGAGGCCATGCGCGAGATTTCCTCGCGTCTCGAAGAGATGCCCGGCGAAGAGGGGTACCCCGCGTACCTCGCCGCGCGTCTCTCCGAGTTCTACGAGCGCGCCGGCTACTTCACGACCGTCAACGGCGAGGAAGGTTCCGTCTCCGTCATCGGCGCGGTTTCGCCGCCGGGCGGCGACTTCTCCGAGCCGGTCACGCAGAACACCCTGCGTATCGTGAAGACGTTCTGGGCGCTCGACGCGGACCTCGCAGAGCGCCGTCACTTCCCGGCGATCAACTGGAACGAGTCGTACTCGCTCTACCAAGAGCAGCTCGACCCGTGGTTCGTCGAGAACGTCGAGGACGACTGGGCCGAAGAGCGCCAGTGGGCCGTCGACGTGCTCGACGAGGAGAACGAACTGCAGGAAATCGTTCAGCTCGTCGGTAAGGACGCCCTGCCGGAGGACCAGCAGCTGACCCTCGAAATCGCTCGCTACCTCCGCGAGGCGTACCTCCAGCAGAACGCGTTCCACCCGACGGACACGTACTGCTCCCCCGAGAAGACGTACGGTATCCTCACCGCCATCCACGCGTTCAACGACGAGGCGTTCAAGGCGCTCGAAGCCGGCGTCCCCGTCGAAGAGATTCAGGCCATCGAGGCGGCTCCCCGTCTGAACCGCATCGGTGTGCAGGAAGACTGGGAGGCGTACATCGAGGACCTCAAAGCAGAGATCACCGAGCAGCTCCGCGAGCTGTACTGAGACCATGAAGGAATACCAGACTATCACCGAAATCAGCGGCCCGCTGGTGTTCGCCGAGGTCGACGAGCCGATCGGTTACGACGAAATCGTCGAAATCGAGACGCCCCAAGGCGAAACCAAGCGCGGACAGGTTCTCGAATCCTCCGAGGGCCTCGTCGCGATTCAGGTGTTCGAAGGCACGACCGGTATCGACAGGAACGCGTCCGTCAGGTTCCTCGGCGAGACCCTCAAGATGCCCGTGACCGAGGACCTCCTCGGCCGCGTGCTCGACGGGTCCGGCCAGCCCATCGACGGCGGCCCCGAAATCGTCCCCGACGAGCGTCGGGACATCGTCGGCGCGGCAATCAACCCCTACTCCCGCGAGTACCCCGAGGAGTTCATCCAGACCGGCGTCTCCGCCATCGACGGCATGAACACCCTCGTCCGCGGCCAGAAGCTCCCAATCTTCTCCGCGTCGGGGCTTCCCCACAACAACCTCGCGCTCCAGATCGCCCGTCAGGCGACGGTGCCCGAGGACGAAGAAAGCGGCGAGGAGTCCGAGTTCGCAGTCGTCTTCGGCGCGATGGGTATCACGCAGGAAGAGGCGAACGAGTTCATGGAGGACTTCGAGCGCACGGGCGCACTCGAGCGCTCCGTCGTCTTCACGAACCTCGCGGACGACCCCGCAGTCGAGCGGACGGTCACGCCGCGTCTCGCCCTCACCACCGCCGAGTACCTCGCGTTCGACAAGGACTACCACGTCCTCGTCATCCTGACCGACATGACCAACTACTGCGAGGCGCTCCGCGAGATCGGTGCGGCTCGCGAAGAGGTCCCCGGTCGCCGTGGTTACCCCGGTTACATGTACACCGACCTCGCACAGCTCTACGAGCGTGCAGGTCGCATCCAGGGTCGCGACGGGTCCGTCACGCAGATTCCCATCCTCACGATGCCGGGTGACGACGACACGCACCCGATTCCGGACCTGACCGGCTACATCACGGAAGGTCAGATCTACATCGACCGCGACCTCAACTCGCAGGGCATCCGCCCGCCGATCAACCCGCTTCCGTCCCTGTCGCGTCTCATGGACGACGGTATCGGTGAGGGCCTCACCCGCGAGGACCACGCCGACGTGTCCGACCAGATGTACGCGGCGTACGCGGAGGGTGAAGACCTGCGCGACCTCGTGAACATCGTCGGTCGCGAGGCGCTGTCCGAGCGCGACAACAAGTACCTCGACTTCGCCGAGCGCTTCGAAGCCGAGTTCGTCAACCAGGGCTTCGACACGGACCGGTCCATCGAGGACACCCTCGACATCGGCTGGGACCTCCTGTCGATGCTCCCGAAGTCCGAGCTCAACCGTATCGACGAGGAGCTCATCGAGGACTACTACCACGAAGACGCCGAGTCGGTCGAAGCGGAAGCCTAGACCGCGACGAACGCCGCGTTCGTCCCTCGGTTCGATTCTCCTCTTCTATTCGCGCCCCGAGCCGTGCGGCCGCGCGCCGTCCGCCGTCCGCCGTCTGCCGTCCACCGTCCGCGAGAACTTCCTTATGGCTCGGCGACCACACCCCCGTATGGACGCCACTTCGTCTCGCGCGCACGTCCTCGCGGTCGTCGGTCCCGCCGTCGACCGGGAGCGACTCTTCGACGCGCTCTCGCCGCTTTCGGTGTCGTTCGCCGCGTCCGTCGATGCGGTGGCCCGGCGCGCCGAGGACGACCGGGTCGACTGCGTCGTGCTTGCGACCGACCGGCTCGCGGACGTCGAAGCGGTCCACGGCGCGCTCGCGGTCCCGCTGGTCGTCGTCGTCCCGACCGACGGCGACCTCTCGGCGGCGGCCGCCCGCGACGCCGGCGCGGCCGACGTGGTGCCGGTCGTCGACTCGAACCTCTTCGAGCGGCTTCCCGAACGAGTCGAAAGCGTCGTCGCGTGGCGTCGCCGCGGCGCGACGGCCGCGAGCAAGATAACCGAGGACCTGAAGGAACAGGCGATAGACGAGGCACCGGTCGGCATCACCGTCGCCGACTGCTCGCTTCCCGACCGACCGCTCGTCTACGTCAACGAGGCGTTCGAGGCGATGACCGGCTACTCGGCCGACGCGGCGCTGGGACGGAACTGCCGATACCTTCAGGGCCCGAACACCGACCCCGAGCGCGTTGCCGAACTCCGCCGCGCCATCGAGGCCGAAGAGTCGGCGTCGGTCGAACTGCTGAACTACCGCGAGAACGGCGAGACGTTCTGGAACCGGGTCGACGTCGCGCCGTTGAGCGGGCCGGACGGCGAGGTGACACACTACGTCGGCTTCCAGACCGACATCACGGAGCGCGTGCGCGCGGAGGCGGCCGCCGAGCGGTACGCCGAGAGAGTCGACGAAGAGCGCGAGCGTCTCCAGACGCTCGTCGAGCACATCGAGGGCTTGTTGGCGGACGTGACGAGCGCGCTCGTCCGCGCGGAGAGCAGACAGGAACTCGAAGCCGCCGTCTGCGACCGAGTCACCGCCGCCGGGTCGTTCACCTGCGCGTGGGTCGGTCACTGCGACCTCGCACCGGCGGTCATCGTCCCGAACGAGCGGGCCGGAACCGACACCGAATTCCTCGACGGCCTCGAAATCGACCGGTCCGACCCCGACGACCCCACCGCTCGCGCCGCGGAGACGCGGACCGTCCAGTCGGCGACCGTCGGTGACGGGAGCGTCTCCGGGGAGGCGCTCGTCCCGTTCGACTCGGTCATCGCGGTTCCGCTGGCCCACCGCGGGACGCTCTACGGCGTGTTGACCGTCTACACCGACGCCGCGGAACTCGACGACCAGGTTCGGGTGGTCTTCGGGACGCTCGGTCGGGCGGTCGGCGCGGCCATCGACGCGTTCGAGAGCCGGCGGTCCCTGCTGTCCGACGAGCGGCTCGAACTCGAAATCGAGGTGCGCGACGAGACGCAGCCGCTGGTCCGACTCGCCGCCGCGGGGGACTGCGAACTCTCGTACCGCGGCTCGGCCCAGCACGACGACGGGACCGTGAGTCTGTTCGTCTCGACGGACCCCGCGACGGAGTTCGACGAGGCCGACACCGCGCTCGACGGCCTTCGGAGCGTCGACGTCCTCCCCCGCGGTGACGACGCCGAACTCTACGAACTCACCTTCGCCGACGGGTCGCTCGTCCACCTCGTCGCCGACGCGGGCGGGCGACTCGTCGACCTCGAAGTAGACCGCCTCGGCTGTCGACTTACGGTCGTCGTCCCCGACCGCGTGGCGGGGCGGGCGCTCCTCGACGACTTCAAGTCGGTCGCGGCGAACGCCGAACTCCGCTCCGTGACGAACCGCTCCGAACCGCCGGAGGCGCGCCGCGAGTTCGTCGCGAGCGTCAACGACGACCTGACCGACCGCCAGCAGTCGGCCCTCCAACTCGCCTATCTCGGCGGGTATTTCGAGTGGCCGCACGCCGTCACCGGCGACGAACTCGCGGAGACGATGGGTGTCTCGCGGGCGACGTTTCACCAGCACCTGCACGCGGCGGAGCGAAAACTCATCTCTCGATTCTTCGACGGGGAGCCATACTAACGGGTCTCTTCGTTTTTCGATAGCCGCTCGATGTCTACCACTCTCGGTACGTCGACATCAGCACCGTGGCGACCCGCGAACTGAATCGCGGTCGTCGACCAACAGACGTGACATCACTCCGCCACGACGGATTTCGGGCGGTCCGGCCGGCCAGACAGTAAAAGATTAACACCCCAGGCGAACAACCCCCGCCAACGATGGCCGAAGACGTCAAGCCGACCCGCAAGAACTTGATGGCGATCGAAGATCGCATCGAACTCTCCGAGCGGGGCCACGACACGCTCGAACAGAAGCGTGACGGGCTCATCATGGAGTTCATGGATATCCTCGACCAGGCCCAGGACGTGCGGGCCAACCTCAACCAGGACTACGAGCGCGCGCAGAACAAAATCAACATGGCCCGCGCCATGGAGGGCGACGTGGCCGTCCGCGGCGCGGCCGCCGCGCTGAAGGAGTACCCGGAAATCACGACGCAGTCCAAGAACATCATGGGCGTCGTCGTCCCGCAGATCGAGTCCTCGCGCGTGAAAAAGACCCTCGACCAGCGCGGCTACGGGCTGCTCGGCTCTTCGGCCCGCATCGACGAGGCCGCCGACGCCTACGAGGAGCTCCTCGAATCCATCATCCTCGCCGCGGAGGTCGAGACGGCGATGAAGAAGATGCTCGAGGAAATCGAGACGACGAAGCGCCGCGTCAACGCGCTCGAGTTCAAACTCCTGCCGGAGCTCTACGAGAACCAGGAGTACATCGAGCAGAAGCTCGAAGAACAGGAACGCGAGGAGATCTTCCGCCTGAAGAAGATCAAGGCGAAGAAGGAAGAAGAAGAGAAGGAAGAACGCGCCGCCGAGGAAGCCGCCGCCGAAGCGGAAGCGGCGACGGCCGACTGAGGCCGACCCCGCGCGACCGTTCTCTCTCTAGTTCTCTCTCGGTCGGGTCTCCGACCGTTTTTCACCGTCTCGGCGCGTAGAGACTTCCATGTCCTGTCCCGACTGCGACGGTGAACTCGCCGTCTTCGCAGTGCCCGAACCGCTCGAGTCTCACGCGCCCGAGGCGGCGCTGACCGTCGGCTTGTGTGCCGGCTGCCTCCGACTTCACCCGGCGGAGACGGCGCCGACCGACGGCGACTCGCGCCCGCTCGCGGACGTGCTTCCCGAGGGCGACGCGGGCGCTTCGGTCGCGCTCCTCGTCGGCATGCTCGACTCGCTGGCGCTCAACCGCGCCGGCATCGTCGACTGCGTCGAGTTCGCCGAACGGTCCGGCATCGACGTGCATCTCACGCTCGACCGACTCCAGCGGGAGGCGGCCGACCCTCACTTCGACGTCGCCCGTCGGCAGGCGCAGTTGGACGCGTTCCTCTGAGCGCCGCCGCTCCGTGCTGTCTGACACCGTGGCGCGCGAAGACGCCGAGGAGGAGTCGTTTAGACGCCGGTGGAGTACCGGAGGATGCCGGCGATACCGCCGAACGCGTCGTAGAGCTGTTCGCCTTTCTCGAAGTCCGTGCTGATGAACTTCGTCTCGGTGCCGCGCTGGTCGGCGAGGTCCATGAGCCACTCGATGACGTCCTCGCGCTCTTTCAGTTCGGCCTCCGAGCCGCCTTCGCACTCGTGGGTCGGCGTGTTGTGACGGTGGTCGACGAGTTCGTACTCCTCTTGGCCGTCGCAGTCGTAGATGGCGATGTCCTTCCGCAGGTCCTCGGAGATGAGGAGGCGGTCGACCGACCCCATCACGAGGTTCTTCCGGGTCGCCTCGAATCCGTAGGTGGACTCGTTGCCGCGGTGGAGCTTCTCGAAGAACTCCTCCATCTGCTTTTTGTCCTTGATGACCTCTTGGTCGGCCAGCGCGTCCTGGCCGGCGTCGACGAGGTCGTACAGTCCGGACTCGTCGGTGTAGGCCACGTCGAACTTCCCGACGACGAGGTCCTGCAGTTCGTGGTGGAGGTAGTCGCCGTCGAGGAACTCGTCTTTCGTCGGCGAGGGACCGCCCACGAGGATGCCGTCCATCTCGTGTCGCTTGGGGACGAACAGGTCGTTGGCCATCCCGGCGACCTCCTGATAGAAGTTGTCGATGGCTTCGAGGCGGAGGCGGGCGAAACGCTGGGCGGACTGACCACCTTTGCGCTGCTTACCGGGGACGAGCGACGAGGCGCTCTTGACCGGCTCGACGCGCTTGCCCTTGAGCCAGCCGACGTTGGCCTCGCGGCGGTCGAGGACGATGAGCCCGAACAGGCCCTTGTCCATGAGCATGTCCTCGAGCGGTCCGGTGAGGAAGTTCGAGTCGCAGTGGTACCGGAACGACTGAATCGGCTCCGGCGGGCTCTCCAGCACCTTCGTGACCATGTCCGTCTGGCCGCCGCCGGAGTTGACCGCTCCGGAGAACATGACGATACCGCGGTCCGGTGGGAAGGTGTCGTAGTACCGGAGTCGGTCCTTGATGCTCGTCAGGGCGTCTTGGACGTTCGTTCGCGTCTGCTTCGATTTGATGTTAGACGCTTCGCTGTGCTCCGTGATGACGTGTTCGACCACGTCGGAAATCTGCTTGTCTTCGGGGATGTAGATGGTGACGAGCTGCGTTCCTGACCCTTCGTACTCTCGCAGGTCCTCGATGACCTTCTTGAATTCGTACTTTCGGCGGTCCTCGCTCGCCTCCTCGGCGTCGCTACTCATCACTCCACCTAGTCCCTCCAGCGGCTAAGTAACCTTTGACTGGGCACGTCCCGCGGTATCTCGCCGCATGAGCGGCCCTACGAACTGATTGTGGAGACCAGCGCGGTCGGAGAACATTTATGTGGCTGTCATGGGTGGACTTCGACGTTGGAATTATGGCCCGGGTGTACGCAGTTGCCAGCGCGAAAGGCGGGGTTGGAAAGACGACGACCACGGCCAACCTCGGGACGACGCTCGCGATGGCCGGTCACGACGTCGTCGTCGTCGACGGTGACCTCGGGATGCCGAACCTCGCCGGCGCGCTCGGCGTCGACCCGGACGGGGCGACGCTTCACGACGTATTGACAGGCGAGGCGGCGGTCGAGGCGGCCGTCTACGAGGGACCGGCGGGACTCTCGGTGCTCCCCGGCTCGAACGCCCTCGAAGCGTTCGCGACGGCGAACGCGAAGGAGCTCGAACCGGTCGTCTCGGCGCTCGAAGCGAGCTACGATATCGTCATCATCGACACCGGCGCGGGGCTGAGCGACGACACCTTCGTCCCGTTGAAGCTCGCCGACGAGGTCGTCTTGGTCTCCACGACGGAGCGCGAGTCGCTCGGGGACACCGAGAAGACCCGACAGCTCGCAGAGCGCATCGGCGCCGACGTGGTCGGCGTCGTCCTCACGCGCGTCAACCAGTCGAACCCGAACGCCGACGTGGTCGCCTCGCTCCTCGACGCCGGCGTCATCGCCGTCGTCCCCGAGGACCCGGCCATCCGCGAGGCGCTCAGCACGCAGGTTCCGGTCGTCGCCCGCTCGCCCGACAGCATCGCGGCCGCGGGCTACCGCGCCCTCGCCGAAGCGCTCACCGGCAAGCCGGTGCCGATTCCGGACGACGCGGTCGACTCGGCCGACTCCGAGGTCGCGGCGGACGAGTCGGACACGGAACCCGAACCGGCGGCCACCGCGGAACCCGCTTCCGACGCGGCCAGCGACGACGGCCGAGTCGACGACGAAGCGGACACGCCGGAGGCGAGTGAGCACACGTCGGTCGTTCAGGTCGACGCGGACCCCGAAGCGGACCCCGAGCCGAACCCGGAACCCGAAGTCGAAGCCGAGACCACTGACACGGACCCGGACCCGGCGGTCGAGGACACTGACGCCGACCCCGAACCGGATGACGACCTCGCGGCGTCGATTCCGTTCTCCGGTGGCTCCGTCGAGGCGTCGGACGACTCCACCGAACCCGACGCGGACCCCGCCGAGGACGCGGTCGAAGCGGACGCAGTCGCCGACCCGATGGATGGTGACGACTCCGCCGAACCCGACGGTGTCGTCGAAGCCCCAGACGCTGGTGCGGCCGCCGTCGAAGCCGGTGATGACGACGCGCCGGCCGACCCGCTGGCCGCCGACGCGTCCGACGACTCGATGGTCGCCGCCCCCGAATCGGTCGGCGACGAGGAACCGGAGAGCGACCCGCTGGCGGCGGACCTCGAAGCGGTCACTCGCGGCACCTCGACCGCCGACGACGAGGCCCTCGGTGACGCCGACGACGAGGCCGCCCTGGATGTCGACGCCGACGCCGGTGCGACGGGCGCGGACCCGCTCGCCGAAGGGGCGGTCGAAGAAGAGTCGGTCGGCGACCTGTCGCCCAGTTCACCGTCCGACGACCCCGCCGAGGCTTCCGAGACGCCGGCGGACGATGCTGACCCGGTGACTGCGGGTTCCGAATCTGAGGGTTCCGAATCCGCGGAGTCCGTCCCTGCGGACTTCGACCCCGCCGCCGAGGAGACGGACGCGCACGGCGCGGACGAACCCCTCGTCGCCGAGGCCGAGCCGAGTACCGCCGACGCTGATGCTGATGCGGACGCCGACGCCGGCGAATCGCCCGAAGCCGGCGGCGACGAGGAGGGCGTCTACACCACTTCGCTCGTCGAGGAGGTCGAGTCGTTCGACGACGACGAGCGCGACGAGAAGAAAAAGGGATTCTTCAGTCGTTTCCTCGGCTAAACGGGAAGGCCTTTTACTCGCGTCTGCGGAAAGCCCTCTATGGCAGACTCTGAGTCCGTTCCCTTCTGGTGGATAGTCCTGTTTCTCGTCCTCGCGCTCGGCAGCGGTGCCGCCGTCGTCTTCTCGGTCGGCGGGTCGCTCATCGCCGGGGCCGCGGCGCTCCCGCTTTTCTTCTGAACCGCCGGAAAAAAGCCGTCTCCGAAGAACTCGCTCAGCCCGCGGTCACATCGACTCGGGCGCTTCCACGCCCACGATAGCGAGTGCGTTCGCCACCGCGTTCCGCGAGGCCTCCACGAGCGCGAGGCGGGCCGCGCCGACCTCCTCGTCGGCGTCGAGCACGGGGCACTCGCGGTAGAAGGTGTTGAACACCTCGGCGAGTTCGCGGGCGAACGTCGCCACGGTGTGGGGTTCGAGGTCGTCGGCCGCGGCCTCGACGACGGCGGGGAACCGCGCGATGGTCGCCAGCAGGTCGCGCTCGGCGTCGGTCGTCAGCACGGTCGGGTCGACCTCGCTCGCGTCGAGGCCGGCGGCGGCCGCCTCGTCGGCGATGCCGCAACAGCGCGCGTGGACGTACTGGATGTACGGCGCGGACTGCGCCTCGAAGTTGAGCGCCTGGTCCCACTCGAAGGTGATGGTCTTCGTGGGCTGTTTGGAGACGATGTCGTAGCGGACCGCGCCGATGCCGACCTGCCGGGCGATGCGGTCGATGTCGGCCTCGCCGAGGTCGTCGTCGCGGGTGCGGCCTTCGAGGCGGGTCTCGACCTCGTCGCGGGCGCGGTCGATGGCCTCGTCGAGGAGGTCGTCGAGCATGACGCCCGTCCCCTTGCGGGTGGACATCGTCTCGCCGCCGGGGAGGTTGACCCACGAGTAGATGACGTTCTCCAGTTTGTCCACGTCGTTGCCGAGGACGTCCAGCGCGGCGCGGAGCTGTCCGGACTGGAGCTTGTGGTCCTCGCCGAGGACGGTCACGGCGCGGTCGTAGTTGTCGAACTTCCACTCGTGGTGGGCGAGGTCACGGGTCGTGTACAGCGAGGTGTCGTCCGACCGCAGGAACACGAGGTTCTTCTCGAAGCCGTAGTCGTCGAGTTCGAGCTGCCACGCGTCTTCCTCGTAGACGGCGTGGTCGGTCTCCTTGAGGCGCTCGGCGAGGTCGCGGGTGCTCCCGTCGAACATGAACCGCGTCTCCTTGACGAACTCGTCGAACTCCGCGGGGAGGCGTTCGAGACACTCGCGCATGCCGCCGAGCACCTGGTCGACCACGGTCTCGACGCGGGCGTAGGTCTCCTCGTCGCCCTCCTCGATGCCCTGGAGTATCTCGGTGATTTCCGCTTCGGCCTGTTCGACTTCCTCGGGGTCGGCCTCTTCGAGGAACGCGTTGCCCTTGCGGTAGTAGCGGACGAGGTCGTACTCGACGCGCTCGCGCGCGGGTTCGCTGTCGAGTTCCGCTTCGTCGAACGTCTCGTAGGCCCACGTGAAGACGGCCATCTGGCGGCCGGCGTCGTTCACGTAGTAGTGGCGGTCGACGTCGTTGCCGGCGAAGTCGAGCAGGTTGGCGACGGCGTCGCCGATGACCGGGTTGCGGGTGCGACCGACGTGGACCGGACCGGTCGGGTTCGCGCTCGTGTGCTCGACGACGACGCTGTCGCCGGTCGCGGGCAGGCGACCGTACTCCTCGTCGGCCGCGGCGGCTTCGAGGGTGTCGTCGTAGTAGGCGTCGGAGACGTGGAAGTTGACGTACGGGCCCTGCGTGTCGACCGCGGCGAGGTAGTCGTAGCCCTCGACGGAGAGTTCGTCTGCGATGTCGACGGCGATTTTCGGCGGCGGCGCGCCGACGACCCCGGCGAGTCTGAAGGCGACGCTGGAGGCGAGCGTCGCGGGTACGTCCTCCGGCGGTTCCTCGACCCCGAGGTCGTCGGTGGGCAGGTCGAGCGACGAGAGCGCCGCAGAGAGCGCCGTCTCGACCTCCTCACGGAACTGTCTGAACATGTACGCGGATTCTCGATAGGCGGCTAAAGGCCTTTCCGAACCGTCCGAGCGACCGCGCGCCGCATCGAACGGTGACGCTCGCTTCCCCGGTCGACGGGGTGGTCTCACCGCCGCTCGCTCCGATACCTTACTGGTTAGGTAATAGTGGTATATCGTAAGCGGACGACATTCAAATCACGGGCGGCGACCCGCCGCTCTCACCACCCCACCCATGAGTCAATGCAACCACTGCGATGCGTTCGTGTCGAACAACTTCGTCCGAGTCTTCGGCGACCAGGACGGCAACGTGTACGCGTGTCCCAGTTGCTCGGCGAACGCGGGTATCTCACAGGTCAGCACCGAGCGGAGAGCGTCCTCCCTCTGAAGTCGCCACCCGGCCGCAGACCTTGACAGGTCCGACGCACGCGGAAGCACGCGCTCGCCACACCACCCACCGCACTACCCACCACACACCCACGGCGCTTTCCGCGTCTCAACGCACCCCCACACCGACCACAGCGGCCGGCACCGGTTTCCCGAATCGCGAGGTTCGGCCGCGTTGCCCCCGGACAACACCCTTTTCGCCGCGATAGACTGACCGACGGACTTACCCGTCCGCGATTGGAACTGTCGCGTATCCACGGCGGTCGCGCCCCGCCGCTTCTCTCCCCGCAAGCCATCTCATTTTTGGAACGCATTCCACATACGATACGCTTATGGGGCGCGCGTTCGAAGCCGAGAGTATGTCAGAATCGGCAGTCGCCGCGGCGGTCGGGTACGACGAGTTGGCCACGCTCAAACTCGTCGCGCTCGACGGCGGGCGCTCCGGCCCGGTCAAGCTCTCCTGTTCCGGCGTCGCGAACCGACTCGACGTGTCGAACCAGACGGCCTCTCGTCGCCTCCAGCGCCTCGAAGAAGCCGACTTCATCGACCGCGAGGTCGTCGCCGACGGCCAGTGGATAACCATCACCGACGCGGGCGAGTCCGCGCTCAGACAGGAGTACGCCGACTACCGACGCATCTTCGAGACGCCCTCGGTTGTCGTCCTCGACGGCGAGGTCACCGGCGGGATGGGCGAGGGTCGCCACTACATCTCGCTTTCGGGCTACATGGAGCAGTTCAAAGACCGGCTCGGCTACGAGCCGTTCCCCGGCACGCTGAACGTCCGCCTCGACGACGACGCGGTCCGCGCTCGCGCCGGCATGACCGCCCTCGACGCGGTCCCGATAGACGGTTGGGAAGACGACGAACGCACCTTCGGCCCGGCGACGTGTTACGCCGCCTCGGTCGCGGTCGGCGACGAGTCCTACGAGCCGGTCCACATCATCGTCCCCGAGCGAACCCACCACGACGAGTCGCAACTGGAGATAATCGCGCCCGATAAGCTCCGCGACGAACTCGACCTCGACGACGACGACGAGGTCACGGTCCGCGTCGAGGAGGCGGATTACGAATGAGCCGCACCGCCGAGTCGACCGGCGACTTCGACGCCGTCTCGCGCGTTCTCGACGCCTTCCGCGCCGGCGAACCGGTGCTCGTCCACGACTTCGACGACCGCGAGGGAGAGACCGACCTCGTCTACCCCGCGGGCGCGGTCGGCCCCGCCGACGTGGCCCGGATGCGAAACGACGCCGGCGGTCTCGTCTGCGTCGCTCTCCCGAACGACGTGTCAGAGTCCCTCGGCCTCCCGTTCATGGACGACGTGCTCGACCACCCGGCCGCGTCGTCTCACGACCTCGCCTACGACTCTCGGTCGTCGTTTTCCTTCACCGTGAACCACCGCGACTCGTTTACGGGCATCACCGACCGCGACCGCGCGATGACCATCTCTCGACTCGCGCCCGTCGCCCAAGCCGCCCGCGCCGGCGACTACGACGCCGACGACTTCGGCGGCGAGTTCCGCGCGCCCGGACACGTCCACCTGCTCCGCGGCGCGCCGAACCTGCTTTCTGACCGGCAGGGCCACACCGAACTCGGCCTCGCGATGGCCGACGAGGCGGGTATCCCGCCGGCGGTCGTCGTCTGCGAGATGCTCGACGACGAGACCGGCGCGGCCCTCTCGAAGGACGCCGCCCGCGACTACGCCGACCGACACGGCTTCGCCTTCGTCGACGGCGACGGCCTCATCGACGAACTCGTCTGAGCGGTCGAGGGGGGTCCGCCCCGGTTTACCTTCTCACGCGCGCCCGTCGCGCCACGACCACGTCGGTTCCCAGCCGAGCAGCCGCTCCGCCTTCTCGGTCGAGACGAGCGCCTCGTGGCCCGAAAGGGTCGTTCTCACCTCCGCGCCGGGGTAGACCTCGCGGGCGACCCTCGCCGACTCGACGGTCGTCGAGGTGTCGGCGGCCGCGGCCCAGAACACCTCGTGGCCCGCGAAGTCGGCTTCGAGCGCCCGACGGACGAGTCGCGCGGCGTCCTCTCTGCCGAGGTACGAAAAGAGCGTGTTGCGCGCGGTGTGGAAGTGCCCGGCGTCCCGCAGTCCCGACAGCGAGCGGTCGGCCTCGGCGAAGGTCCGGCGGGCCTCCTCTTCGCTCGGCATCCACGGGAACCGGAGGCTGGCGACCGTTTCGGGGGCGTCGTCGCGGCGGACGAACCCCGCGGCGGTCTGCTCGGCGACGTACTTCCCGAGGCCGTAGGGGTTCGAGGGCGTCGCGCGGTGGGTCTCGTCCACCGGGAGGAAGTCGACGCGGGCGGGGTCGGGTTCGAAGCTCCCGCCGATGGCGCTCATGCTGGAGGCGACGACCACGCGGTCGATGCCGAGCGCGGCGGCGACTTCGAGGACGACGTAGGTCGACTGGACGTTGCTCTCGAAGACGCGGTGGCCGGGGTCGTTCGTCGGCGTCGAGATGGTTCCGAGGTGGACGACCGCGTCGGCGTCGACGTCGCTGAGCGCCGCGGTGAGGTCGCCCGGGTCGAGCGCGCTCACGCGGTAGTCGCGGTCCGCGAGCGACGACTCGCTGTGCCGCGAGAGATTCGTGACGGTGTAGCCGCTCGCGCGGAGGTGGGCGACGACGGTCGGCCCGAGGTTTCCGGTCCCGCCCGTGACCGCGACGGATTCGAGGCTCATACCCCGTCATGGCGGCCCGCGGACAAAACCGTGGGGGACGCGGTGGTCGGGTCGTCATGATTTTAGAGGGGGGCCGCCGAAGGCCACTACATGGGATTTGACGAGATGGATGTCTCGACGATCTGGCAGAGTGGAGAGTACAAGGACTGGGAGGACGCGACGGTGCACGTCCTCACCCACGGTCTCCACTACGGGACGGGCGTCTTCGAGGGGGTTCGCGCCTACGACACCGACCGCGGCCCGGCTATCTTCCGCTGGGAGGAGCACCTCGAACGGCTCTATCAGTCCGCGAAGCCCTACGACATGGAGATTCCGTACACGCGCGAGGAACTCACCGAGGCGACCCTGGAGGTCATCCGGCGCAACGACCTCGACGGCGGATACATCCGCCCCATCGCGTTCTACGGCTACGACTCGCTCGGCGTCAGCCCCAAGGACAACCCGACTGAGGTCGCCATCGCGGCGTGGCCGTGGGGGACCTACCTCGGCGAGGACGCGCTCGAAAACGGCGTCGACGTGATGGTCTCGTCGTGGCGCAAGCACGCCTCCAGCCAGATTCCGACGAACGCGAAGACGACCGGGCTCTACGTGAACTCCATGCTCGCGGGCGAGGAAGCCCGCCGCAACGGCTACGTCGAAGCCATCGTCCTGAACAAGGAGGGCAACGTCGCAGAGGGCCCCGGCGAGAACATCTTCATGGTCCGCGACGGGAAGATTTACACCCCCGGTCTCTCCCAGAGCATCCTCGACGGCATCACCCGCGACACCGTCATCACGCTCGCCCGCGAGCGCGGCTACGAGGTCGACGACAGCGCGACCATCAGCCGCGGCGAACTCAACACGGCCGACGAGCTGTTCTTCACCGGCAGCGCCGCCGAAGTGACCCCCATCCGCAAGGTCGATAACGTCGTCATCGGCGAGGGCACCCGCGGCCCGGTCACGGAAGAACTGCAGACCGCCTTCTTCGACCTCGTGGAGCGCCGCACCGACGACCACGAAGAGTGGTTCACCTACGTCGACGAGCAGTAGACGCCCGCGAAAACGAGCTCCCTTTTCACGTCACTGTACCGCCGCGTCCCGATAGCGACGGCCGCCGCCGCCGAATCCTTACTCGTTGCTGGGGACGCGCCCGTCGCCGGACTCCTCGGTCACTTCGATGTTGAACTCGTCCACGTGGTCCTGTTCTGCGAACCCGGCCGAGAGGACGCGCGTGAGGGCCTCTTCGACCTTCTCGCCGGTCTCCTCGATGTCTTCGGGGTCGACTTCCATCACGAACCCGGTGGTGATGTTCGGCGCGGTCGGCATGAAGACGATCTCCTTGCCGTCTTTGGTCGTCTTCCCGGTCTTGAACGCGGTCATGCGGATGCCCGGCCACGTTTCGAGACGGACCGGCTTCTGGAGGTCTTCGGTACCAGTGAGAGCGGTTTCGACCGCGAGCTTAGAAGCGTTGTAGATGACGCGAACGAGCGGGACCTTGTTCATGGCGCCGTCGAGGCCGGATTCGAGCAGGCGACCGGCCGTCGTCCGCATCAGGTAGCCGACCGAGAGGACCAACAACAGGAAGATGATGATGGCGACGAAGAATCCGAACACCTCCGAGAGGTAGGTGTACGGCTCCGGAAACTCCAACAGGCGGTCGACTCCCGGTATGCGGACGATTGCGCCGTACAGAATGGAGAGGACGTACAGGATGACGATGAGCGGAACGAGAACCACGAGGCCGCTGGCGAAGTCGCGTCTCCACGAGGACATTGATATCGGGTACGTGAACCCGCGGGCATAAGGGGATTTCTAGTGCGGGACGGGGGCGTACCCGCACCCCACCGCCCTCTCAGACGCCGACGACGGCCCGGAGCGCGAACAGGGCGTTTTCCTTGCGCTCGCGGACCCGGCGGTAGAAGTAGGAGAACCACTTGTCGCCGTAGGGCGCGTACTGCCACACCTCGACGCCCTCGGCGGCGAGCTCGCGCTGTGCGTCCTCGCGCACGCCCATGAGCATCTGCACCTCGTAGTCGCGGTCGTACTCAGCGCCGAGGTCCCGGGCGTAGGCTATCATCTCGGGGTCGTGGCTGCCGACCGCGATACCGCCGTCGTACTCCCGAAACAGGTACGCGAGGAGTTCCTTGTACGCCTCGTTGACCGCCGATTTCTGCTTGTGGGCGACCGCCGCCGGCTCGTCGTACGCGCCCTTGACGAGGCGGATTTTCCCCGGCACGTCGGCGAGGCGTTCGAGGTCCTCGGGGGTGCGCTTGAGGTTCGCCTGCACGCACAGCCCCATCCCGCCGTCGAACTCGCGGGCGAGTTCCTCGAAGGCGTCGAGGGTCACGTCGGTCGTCTCGTGGTCCTCCATGTCGCACCACAGGAAGACGCCGTGTTCGTCCGCCGCCTCGGCGATGCGCCGGCAGTTCTCCTCGAACACGCGGTCGCCCGCGTCGAGGCCGATTTGGGAGGGCTTGACCGACACGCAGGCGTCGATGCCGGTCGAGGCGATGTCCTCGACGAGGCTGACGTACGCCGCCGCGTCCTCGTCCGCGGGGCCGCGTTCGCCGTAGTGCTCCCCGAGGAGGTTGAGGATGACCGCCACGCCGTCGTCGTTCATCCGTCGGGCGTGGTCGAGCGCTCCCGCCGCGGACTCTCCCGCGACGAACCTGCTCGCGATGGGCGGAATCATAACGAATGATTACGACCCTCAGCTATTGAGGGTTATCATCGGTTCGGACGCGAAATCGAACGACCCCGGCGCTTCGAACGGCGACGAACCGTCGGAACTTACATTCTTCGCCGCCGACGGGTCGGTATGGTCGTCTCTCTCGTCGCCACCGCCTTCTGGGCGATGCTGCCCGCGTACGTGCCGAACAACGCCGCCGTCCTCGCCGGCGGTGGCCGCCCCATCGACGGCGGGCGCACGTGGGGCGGCCGGCGCGTCCTCGGAGACGGAAAGACGTGGCGCGGCACCGCCGCCGGGACGCTGGCCGGGACGCTCCTCGCCGTCGTCCTCAACGCCGTCGGGCCCGCGGTCTCGGGCGCACTCGGCGTCTCGCTCCCGACGTTCCCGCTCGCCGCCGGGTTCGGCCTCGCGCTCGGCGCGATGCTCGGCGACATCGGCGCGTCGTTCCTCAAGCGTCGGTCGGGCCGCGAGCGCGGTGCCGCCTTCCCCGGCCTCGACCAGCTCGACTTCGTCGTCGGCGCGCTCGTCCTCGCGCTCGTCGCCGCGCCCGGCTGGTTCTCGGCGACGTTCACCCTCCCCGTGCTCGCGGTCGTGCTCGTGATGACGCCCGTGCTCCACGTCGTCACCAACGTCGGCGCGTACCTGCTCGGGCTGAAAAACGAGCCGTGGTAGGCGGCCGAGCGTCCGCGCGCCGGGTCGCCAACCGACGCGCGCGAGTCGACGAGGTCGGTCCCGCGGTCGCTCGCGCCGCCGCCCCTTCGGTCCCCGCTCGTTCCTGTTACGAAGCCGATATCACCGCGAGACACCGCGATTAACTCGGGATAATCCGGGTCAAACGTCCCGTACTGCGCTGGACGGACGCCTCGGTTCAAGTCCCTCCGACGGTTGCGACTCGGCCAGATGAAGACAGAACGAATCTCACTCATCGTCGGTGGACTCGTGGCCGTCCTCGCGGCCGTCGGGACGGCCGCGCCGTGGCTCGCACCCGGCGGGGTCGACTGGACCGCCGCGGGCGAACTGCTGGTCGTCGGAACGACGGCGCTTTTCACCCTCACGGCCCTCGTCTGGGTCGTCCTCACCTACGTCGTCGGCGCGGGCTACGAGCCCCCGGCCCCGGAGTACGGCCCCGACGAGATTCAGGTCCGCATCCTCACCGTCGACGCCGAGTCGGTCGTCCAATCGACCGTCGACTCGCTCCCGGCGTCGTTCGACGAGGTCCACGTCGTCGCCGAGACCGACATCGACGTCGCGGGCGCAGCGGTCCACGCCGTCCCTGACGAGTTCGACTGCGACGCCGTCCGGAAGGGCCGCGCAATCGAGTGGGCGCGGCGGAACCTCGAAACCGACCGCGAGTACGTCCTCTACCTGGACGAGGACAGCCTGCTGGAGTCGTTCGACGGGCTTCCCGGCTCCGACGTGGTCCAACTGCGCGAGCGGCCGCGTCGGACCGACTCGCTGTTTTCCTACCTCGCCGACGTCTACCGGATGGGCGTCCAGATAGAACAGCGCGCCTTCGCGCGCCTCTCGATTCCGCTGTTCGCGTGGGGCGGCGGTATCGCCGTCCGCCGAGAGGTCGAAGAGGCGGTCACGTGGGACCGCGAGACGCTCGTCGAGGACACCGCGTTCGTCTGGGCGGCCGCACAGGAACTCGACGACTTCACGTTCGACCTCGCGACGGCGACCTGCGCCAACGAGGCCCCGCCGTCGCTCACCGAGATTCTCCAACAGCGCCGCCGCTGGGCCGCCGGTAACCTCGACGCCGCGACGGCGCTCCCCGCTCACTATCAGCTTCTCACTCGCGTCCGCAACTACGCGTGGGCGCTCTCGCCGGTGGTCACGGTCGTCGCCGTCCCCCTGTCGGTCCTCGGCGTCGGCCTCGTCGCCAGCGGCCTGTTCGCGCTCGCGTCGCTCGCGCTCGGCGCGCTCACGGCGTTCTGGTACCTCCGGGGCGTGGTCTACTACGGCCGCGACAAGTTCTCGTGGGCGCTCGCGGTCCCGCTCGCGCCGGTCGTCACCGTCGTCCACTCGATGGGGACGGTCGCGGGCATCCTCGACCCGCCCCGCGACTTCCGCGTGACGAAGAAGACCGGAAAGTAGGGGTCGCCCACAGTTCCGCGGTCGCGGGGGTCGCCGCGTCCGAACCACCCTGAGCATCGCGAACCGCCTCGAACCGCTCCGAACTTCCTCCGGACCGGTCCGAACCGCCCCCGAACCGTCCCGCTTAAGCGCCTCCCTGAACCCTCTCGAAACAAGATGGCGAACGCAGCACTCATCGAGGCGCTTCGAGCCGCCGACGCGGTCCAGTTCGGCGAGTTCGAACTCTCCCACGGCGGCACGTCGAGCTACTACGTGGACAAGTACCTCTTCGAGACCGACCCCCGGTGTCTGAAGCTCATCGCTGAGGCGTTCGCGGAGCGCGTCGCGGACGACGACAAGCTGGCGGGCGTCGCGCTCGGCGCGGTCCCGCTCGTGGCCGCGACCGCGGTCGAGACGAACAAGCCGTACGTCATCGCCCGCAAGAAGGCGAAGGAGTACGGGACCGCGAAGCGCATCGAGGGCGCGCTCGACGAGGGCGAGGAAGTCGTCGTCCTCGAAGACATCGCGACGACCGGCCAGAGCGCCGTCGACGCCGTGGAGGCGCTCCGCGAGGCCGGCGCGGTCGTCGACCGCGTCATCGTCGTCGTGGACCGACAGGAGGGCGCAGCGGAGCTGTTAGCCGAACACGACATCGAACTGGAGTCGCTTCTCACCGCCGAGGATCTGCTGGCTGACGCCGACCGCTAATACACGCTTGTGACTAATTCACTCGGAATCGGCAATCGAAGTATTCATTTTTGTGCAAGTACGAAGGCGGAGGCATGAACAGAGCAGAGAAGGCCGCACTCCAGTTGCAGGCTGTCTCCGTGCTCCGGATGCTCAAAGAGACCCGGACGTACGACGAGCTGGCCGAACTCACGGGACTGCCGGCCGGCGACCTCAACCGCTACGTCAACGGGCACGTCCTGCCCGGGGTCGAACGCGCCCGGGAGGTCGTCGAGGGCGTCGGCCGCGACGCGCTCGCCGACGAACTCGAAGCCCGCGTCCGATTCGACGACGAGGGCTACGTCGACAACTCCGGCGTCGTCTTCGACCAGTCGTTCCTCGACCTCGTCGCGCCCGTCGCGGCGAACACGCTGAACCTCGAACGCCCCGACGTGATTCTGACCGCGGCGACCGACGGCATCACTCTCGGCGCGGCGATGGCGAGCTACTTCGGCGCGCGACTCGCGTACGCGAAGAAGTCGAAAGAGACCGCCGTCGAGGACTTCATCGAGTCGCGCCAGCGCCTCGCGTCCGGCATCGAACTCACCTACTACCTCCCCGCCAGCGCCATCGACGACGGCGAGCGCGTCCTCGTCGTCGACGACCTCATCCGCTCGGGCGAGACGCAGGAACTCCTCTTGGACATCGCGCTGCAGGCCGACGCCGACATCGCCGGCGTCTTCGCGCTCATCGCCGTCGGCGACGAGGGGACGAACCGCGCCCGCGAACTCACCGACGCCCCGGTCGGCGCGCTGAGCAGTTTCGACTGAGGCTCCCCCGCGGCCGCTCGGATAAACGGCTCTAAACTCGTTAGTTCACTTACAACTGGTGGGAAAATAGGCACTTCTGTGCCGTTCTCACACGTCGAATGGGTCGTTTAACTCACGTTCGTGGGTAATTCTCCCCGGGAGGATGGTAATGCTTATGTGTGCAATCGTGGGTATGCTTAGTCGTGCATCATGGGGCTCTCTGAAACCCTCGCAAACTACTTCGACGTGCATAAACACGGGTCCACGGTCAGGACCGAGATTCTCGCGGGCATCACGACGTTCCTCACGATGTCGTACATCGTCGTGGTCAACCCGTCGCTTCTCACAGACCAACCGTACATCGAGGGCGTCGACGGCATCGCCATCGCCGGGTACACGCCGGGCGAGGTCCAGTCCATGCTCGCCGTCGTCACCATCCTCGCGGCCGCAATCGCGACCACGGTCATGGCGTTCTACGCCAACCGACCCTTCGCGCAAGCGCCGGGCCTCGGCCTGAACGCCTTCTTCGCGTTCACCGTCGTCGGTGCGTTGGGCGTCCCGTGGCAGACGGCGCTCGCGGCCGTCTTCGTCGAGGGCATCATCTTCATCGCGCTCACCGCGGCCGGCGCGCGGGAAGCTATCATCAAGGTGTTCCCCGAACCGGTCAAGATGGCCGTCGGAACCGGTATCGGGCTGTTCTTAGCGATTATCGGGTTGCAGGCGATGGGCATCGTCGTCGACGACACCGCGACGCTCATCACGATGGGTGACCTTGCGTCGAACCCCGTCGCCATCGTCTCCATCGTCGGCCTGTTCTTCACGTTCGCGCTCTACGCGGCGAACGTCCCCGGTTCCATCATCATCGGCATCGTCGGCACGTCGCTTCTCGGCTGGGGCCTCACCGTCTCGGGCGTCGTCTCGTCTGAGGCCAGTCTCGTCGCCGGTTCCTCGGCGGCCACCTACGACATCACGCCGCTGGCCGGTGCGTTCATCTCCGGCTTCGGCAACGTCGAGGCGTTCAGCTTCGCCCTCATCGTCATCACGTTCTTCTTCGTCGACTTCTTCGACACCGCCGGCACGCTCGTCGGCGTCGGCCAGGCCGGAGACTTCCTCGACGAGAACGGCGACCTCCCCGACATCGACAAGCCGCTCATGGCCGACGCGGTCGGTACCACCGCGGGCGCGATGCTCGGCACCTCGACGGTCACGACCTACATCGAGTCCGCCACGGGCGTCGAAGAGGGCGGCCGCACGGGCCTCACCGCGCTCGTCGTCGCCCTCCTGTTCCTCGGCTCGCTCGCCATCGTCCCGCTCGCGACGGCCATTCCGCAGTACGCCTCCCACATCGCGCTCGTCGTCATCGGCGTCGTGATGCTCCGCAACGTCGTCGACGTCGCGTGGGACGACATCACCGTCACCATCCCCGCCGGTATGACCATCCTCGTCATGCCCTTCACGTACTCCATCGCATACGGCATCGCGGCGGGCATCGTCTCGTACCCGCTCGTGAAGGTCGCCGCCGGCGAGTACGACGAGGTCAGCGCCGGCCAGTGGGGACTCGCCGTCGCGTTCTTCCTCTACTTCGTCATCCGCACCTCGGGCATGCTGCAAGCGCAGGTCTGAGACGCCGACCCGCGACCGCTCGGTTCCCCCGCGGGCGTGCGTTTCTCTCCGATGCGTCCGCGACACACACCACCGCCGCGTTTTTCCGCTCGGACTCCATACCTCCGAGCGATGTCTCAACTCGTCCTCTACGAACTGCAGGGCTGTCCGTACTGCGCGAAGGTGAAGAACAAGCTCGCCGAACTCGACCTCGAATACGAGTCGCGGATGGTTCCCAGCGCCCACGCCGAGCGCACGGAAGTCGAGGAGGTAAGCGACCAGACCGGCGTTCCCGTCCTCGTCGACGAGGAACACGGCGTCGAGGGGATGCCCGAGAGCGACGATATCGTCGACTACCTCGAAGAGACCTACGGCTCGGCGGCGTAACCCCCTCCCTCCCCTCTCGCGGCGGCCGTCGGGCTCCCGCTTACTGTTCTCGTTTTCGACCGCACGCGGTCTCGTAGCTCGCGCGGAGCGCGTCCGAGAGTTCGGCGATTCGGCTCGGCTCGATATCGACGGTCGCCCACGACCCGACGATGCGCCCGTTCGCCTCGAACGGCAGGACGCGGTGTCGTTTCGCCACCGCCGCCCGCGACTCGGCCGACAGCGACGTGAGCGAGAGTCCCTGCTCGGAGACGACGGCGAAGAGCGTCCCGTTCGCCCGAAACGACGGGCAGCCGAAAAGCGCCGTCCGCTCGACCGCCGGCCACGAGGCGGCCTCGCGCCACACCGCGGCCGCGAGCGTTTCGACGGCGGCCCGCGATTCCTCACTCACGCCGTCGTTCCCGTTCGGCCCTCGCACGTTCGACATAGCAACCGCTACGCTGGCGACGACGATAACCATAGTAGCAACCGCACGATAGCGTGCCGCGACCCTGCGGTTAGCTCTCTGCGGGGTCGCGGGTCCGCTCTCGAATCAGGTCGCGAATCTCGTCGGGGTCGTCGATGGCGGCGAGTTCCTCGCAGCTGACGATGCCGGTTCCGTCGACCGACTCGCGCTTCTGCTGTTCCTCGACGAAGTAGACCGAGCGCGTCCGCGTGATTTCGCCGAGCGAAGACATGATTTGGGCGCGCTTTTCGGCGCTTCTGGTGAACGACGAGTGGCCCGTGAGGACGTTCGTCTCCTTCTTGCGTCCGGCGTCCTCGCTGACGGCCTTGAACGGTGCGCGGGCGGTCGGGTGGACGGTGAAGCCGGCGCGCGTCAACACCGACAGAACGTGTTCGTCGTCGGGGTCCACGTCCGGGTCTTCGGGAGTCGGCTCGGCGTCGCGCACGTCCTCCGCGCCCGTGAGCACGTCGACCGGGCTCGAGAAGGGCCGGTCGAACAGCTCTTCGAGGTGAATCGCCACTTCGATGCTCGCGTTCATGCCGTTTTCGTACTTCGAGACGGTGCGCCGCGAGACGCCGAGCTCGGTCGCGAGCTGTCCGAGGCTCCACCCGCGTTCTTGCCGCTCTTCGGCGAGCACGTCGCCGTCGAGGCTCACGTACAGACCGCCGGGGGCGGCGTAGATGAGCGGGGGAACCTCCTCGACGAACAGGTCCATGGCGGTGTCGGGGTTCAACACCGGCACGCCGTGACGGAAGTAGACGACTCCGGGTTTGAGGTCCTCGTCTCGGGTCCGAAGCCCGACGACCAACGGCGTGGCGTCGAGGTACGAGCCGAGGCGTCGCATCTCGGAGCCGGTGACGCCGTCGAACGCGTCGATGTTCCCCAGTATCTTGAGGAGCAACAGGTCCTCACCTCTCCGGGCGGCGAGGTCGAAGCTCTTCGGCCGGATGGCGATGCGGTCGCTCACGACGAAGCCCGCGTCTTGGAGCATCGCGGCGACATTACCAACCAGCGCTGACCGGGACATAGGGGGCAATAAGCGATTCGGCCCATAAAGCGTTTTCCCCGGTATCGCCGCCCTCGCCGACGTGTATCCCTTCTCGATGCCGCATTTATATAGCCGCGACCGACCCGAAAGGCGTTACTGCGCCCTCCGGCAATCTCCGGCGATGACCGTCATCGGCCTCGACGACACCGACTCCCGCACCCTCGGGATGTGTACGACGTACTTGGCGACGCTCGTCGCAGAGGCAGTCGAGGCCCGCGGCGGGACCGTCGAGCGGCGACTCCTCGTCCGCTTGAACCCCGCGGTCGAACACAAGACCCGCGGGAACGCGGCGCTGGCGCTTCACACCGACCTCCCCGCGGGCGCGGCGCTCGACGTCGCCCGCGACGAGCTCGACCGCTGGGCCGTCCTCGACGACGACCGAACCAGTCCGGGCCTCGTCGTCGCGCCGGGGTCGCCCGACACGGTTTCGACCGCCGTCGCCGACTTCGCCCGCGACGCCGTCCGCGACTTCCACGACCTCGACGACGCGGTCGACCTCGCGGAGCGCTCCGGGTTTCTGACCGAGGGTTGGCACGGCGGGCGGGGGCGCATCGGCGCGCTCGCGGCCGTCGGCGCGTGGGCCGCTTTCGACGAGTGGACCTACGAACACATCTCCTACCGCGAGTTCCACCGCTGCGGGACGCCTCGCGAGGTCGATTTGGACTCCGTCTTCGGCGCGGCCGACGCGGCGTATCCCGACGCGTGGGACACCGTGGACCGCGAGGAGGGCGAGGCCGTCTGCGTGCCGAACGCGCCGGGACCGATTCTCCACGGCATCCGCGGCGACGACGCCGACACCGTCCGCGAGGTCGCCGCCGCCATCGACTCCGAGCCCGTCGACCGCTCGGCGACGTTCCTCACGAATCAGGGGACCGACGCGCACCTCCGCGACGGCGTCGTCTCGGACCTCCGCGACGGCCGCGCCTACCGCGTCGCCGGCACCGTCGCCTCCGACCCGGAGACGCGCGCCGGCGGCCACGTCTTTTTCGACCTCGAAGCCGGCGACTCGACGGTCTCCGTCGCCGCCTTCGAACCGACGAAGCGCTTCCGGAACCGGGTGCGGGCGCTCCGCGTCGGCGACGCCCTCACCGCCTGCGGCGAGGTCGGAGACGGGACGCTCAAACTGGAGAAGTTCGCGGTCCGCGACCTCGTGCGCACGGAGCCCGCGACGCCGGTCTGCCCCGACTGCGGGCGGACGATGAAAAGCGCCGGGCGGAATCAGGGCTACCGGTGTCGCGACTGCGGGACCGACGCGCCCGGCAAAGTCGAGCGGGCGGTCGACCGCGACCTCGAACTCGGCTGGTACGAGGTGCCGCCCTGCGCCCGCCGACACATCGCCAAACCGCTCGTTCGCGGCGGCTTCGACGCGGCGACGCACCCCGAACGCTGAGCCCGCGGCTCCCGGTTTCTGCGTTTCGGACTCCGGGTACCGAGCTCAGTCTTGAACGACGAGCACGTTCGTGTTCTCCCGGCGGTCGACGAAGGAACTCCCCGCGGGCGGCTTCACGTCCACGACGAGCGTCCCGTCCTCGCGGTTCGCCCCGAGTTCGGCGTCGACGTGAACAGTCGCTGCCCCGCCGCCGCCGGTCTTTGCCGTCTCAACGCCGTCGATTTCCGCGGTACCGGATTTCACGATGACCGTCGCCCCCTCGACGGGGTTTCCCTCGTGGTCGACGACGGTGAAGTCGAGGTCCTGTGCGCCCGGACCGACCACGTCTGGCGTCGGCTTCACGTCGAGTTCCGAGGTGGCGAGACCCTGCACTCCCGAGAGCATGTTGAGCATGACGCTCATGCTGGCGACGCCGACCACGAGGGCGACGACGAGGCGGACGGGGAGACCTTCGATAGCGCGCGTGTCTGACCGGAACGTATCGAGCATGGGCCGTCTGGCCGCGGGTTCGTATATAAACTCTCGCCCGGAGGTTCAAGTCGCATCGCGGGACCAGTCCGCGCCATGCACACCATCGGCCGCGACTCGGACGAAGAAGGCCCCGTCTGCCGGTTCGGGAACTACCGCGCCCGCGACGGGAGCGAGGGCGCGGCCGTCGGCCTCGACGTGAACCGCCCGCACGCGGCGGTCGTCGTCGGCAAGCGCGGAAGCGGGAAATCCCACACGCTCGGCGTCATGGCCGAGGGTCTGGCGCGCGCCGCGGGCGTCGCGCCGGTCGTCATCGACCCGATGGGCGTCTTCGGTGGCCTCGAAGCGTCGCCGATAGACGGGACGGTCCACGACGCGCCGAGCGTCCGCGCCGACGCGCTCCCGCCGAGCGCGTGGCCGGACCTGCTCGGTCTCGACCCGACCGCCCCCGCGGGGTCGCTCGTCTGGCGACTCGCGGCCGAGGAAGACTCGCTCCTTGCGATGCGCGGGGCGGTCGACGACGCCGACGCCGCGCCCGAGACGCGCAGAGCCGCGGCGAACCACCTCGCGCTCGCCGACTCGTGGGGCGTGTTCCACCCCGACGGGCTCGACCCGCGGTCGCTCTGCGGTCCCGCGCCCGACGTGCTCGACCTCTCGGGACTGGACGAGACCCCCGCGAGCGCCGTCGTCCGCGTCGTCGCCCGCGGTCTCTACGACGCCCGCGTCGCGGACGCTGTCTCTCGCATCCCGTGGGTGCTTCTCGACGAGGCCCACGCGTTCGTCGGCGGGCTCGCAGACTCCGCGCTTCGGACGCTTCTCACGCGCGGGCGAGCCCCCGGCGTCGGCGTCGTTCTCGCGACTCAGCGCCCCGCCGCGCTCCCCGAGGTCGCCGTCTCGCAGGCCGACCTCCGGGTCGTCCACCGACTCACCGCCGGTCCCGACGTGTCGGCGATGGCGGCCGCAGACCCGACGTACTTCGACGAATCGCTCCGCGCTCGGCTCCCGCGGGAACGCGGCTGCGCGCTCGTCGTCGACGACACCACGGAGACGGTCCACGACGTGCGGGTGCGTCCCCGAGAGACGCCGGACGGGGGCGCGACGCCGCGGGCGGTTCCAGACCGTGACCGTTCCGAAACCATCGAGTAGTCCGGCCGGAGAAGAGCCGTATGGACCGCTCGGAACTGGCACTGGTCGCCTTCGGCGGCTTCGCCGGGGCGCTACTGCGCTACGGCGTCTCCGTCGCGATTCCCGGCGCGGGCGGTACCCTCGCCGTGAACGTCCTCGGGAGCTTCGTCCTCGGGACGTTCATCACGTCGGTCTCCTCCCGCCGGGCGCAGTTGTTCTTCGGGACCGGGCTGCTCTCGTCGTTCACGACGTACAGCACGTTCGCCGTCCAGACCGCGTCGCTGTCGCCGATGGGCGGCGCGCTCAACGTCGGCGCGAACTACGCGCTCGGTTTCGCCGCCGCCGCGCTCGGCCTCGCGTTCGGAGGGCGGCGATGAGTCTCTCGCTTCTCTCGGCCGTCCTCGTCGGCGTCGGTGGGATGGCCGGCGCGGTCTCTCGGCACACCGTCGACCAGCGAGTCGTCGGCAAGTGGAGCACCGTCACCGTCAACGTCCTCGGGAGCGTCGCGCTGGGGGTTCTCGTCTCCGCGCCCGTCGGTGACGCGGCGGTGGCGCTCGCCGGAACCGGATTCTGCGGGGCCTTCACGACGTTCTCGTCGTTCGCGGTCGGCGTCGCGGAACTCGCGGACGCGGGCGACTACGACACGGCGGCTCGGTACGCGTTCGGGACGCTCGTGGCGGCGTTGGTCGGCGTGGCGATTGGCGGGGCTGTGGGCGGGACGGTCGGGTGAGTCCGGCGCTCACCGCCCGCCCGATTCGACGGCCGCCTTGCGCTCGTCGAGGAACCGTTTGGTCCCCCGCCTGACGATGAACGGGAAGCGGCGGGCGAGATACAGCCCGACTCTGGTCGTCAGGTCGGCGGTGACGACGAGACGGGTCGACTCGATTTTGTCGGCGAACTTCCGCCCCACGTCTTCGGGGTCACTCATCATCGACGACGGGAGTCCGAGTCGGGCCGCCGACCGGGTGGCGGTGTAAGGCGGGTGCATCACCGAACAGGAGACGTTCTCGCGTTGCAGTTCCATCCGAAGCGAACGGGTGAACGCCTCGATTGCGCCCTTCGTCGACGCGTACCCCGATAGTCCCGGCGTGCCGACGAGTCCGACGCCGGAACTCACGTTGTGGATGTGCCCCGAGTTTCGGGCCCGCATGTGCGGCAGGACGGCCCGTATCATCCGAAGGTAGCCGAAGTAGTTCACCTCGAACTCCTCGCGCGTGTCGTCGAGCGTTCGGTCGTCGAACAAGCCGAAGTTGAATATCGCCGCGTTGTTGAGGAGGATGTCGATGTGTCCCCACTCGTCCAGGAGTCCAGCCACCGCCGCCTCCACGTCGTCGTCGTTCGTCACGTCGCACTCGTAGACGCGGACGCGGTCGGGATACGCCTCCTGAAGCAGGCGAAGGGCGTCCACGTTGACGTCGAGCCCGGCGACTCGGTAGCCCTTCTTCAGGAGCGCCACTAGCGTGTGGTAACCGATTCCCTCGTTCGCGCCGGTCACCACGACGACCCGCCCGTCGGTTGTCCCACTCGTCATACTGTACCGACGTCACGCGAGAATATGGCGGTGTTGACGCTCCCTTACGGCGCTCTTCCGGTAAGGGTCGGGGATTTGAACCTCAGTCGCTCCGCTCGCTACCGCTCGCTTCGCTCCTTGGTTCAAATCCCGCCTGTCGTCGCTTACAGATTTCACTCACTGTCGCTCGGCGACGAGACGCCTCGCTGGAGGAGTTGAAATCAGAGAAGCGCCCGAGGCGGGATTTGAACCGTGCCGACGTCACTCGCTACACTCGCTCGTCGTCGGGTTCAATCCCTTTGGGGTATTCACGAGAATTACGCTCGCGCCGAGACGAGACTCGGCGCTCAGAGAGTAATTCATCGAAAAGTACGCCCGAGGCGGGATTTGAACCCGCGTCACGACCGTGACAGGGTCGTATGATGGGCCACTACACCACCCGGGCTTACTGAAGTGAGTTTTGCGGTACGGAGAGCGCCCGAGGCGGGATTTGAACCCGCGTCACGACCGTGACAGGGTCGTATGATGGGCCACTACACCACCCGGGCCCTCCGTCTGCACTCATCCGTAGCCGAGGTTTATAGATAAGACTTACCATCTGGGTTGCCCTTGGCCCGCGGTACCGCGATTCTTGCCCCGAAGACATTTATATCGCGATACCCCATGCCAACACGTGACGATTCGCGCATCTCCGGTGCGTGACCTCCGATAGCGTCGCCTTTCTTCGACGCAGTTGGCAAGTGTTAAATGGGTGCGTCCCAAAATCAGCCGTAGTATCCCGTGACAGCTTCTTCCAGCACCCAGCAGCACCATACATGGTAGACGTAAGCCAACACAAACTGGTTCCGGAACACACGAAACTCGACGACGAGGCCGTCGAGGACGTGTTACAGGAGTATAACGTCGAGAAGACGAACCTCCCGAAGATCAAGCTGAAGGACCCGGCGCTCCCCGAGGACGCAGAGCCCGGCGACGTCATCAAGATCGTTCGGAACTCTCGAACGACAGACAAAGCAGTCGTATACCGACTGGTGATCGAATGAACCGACAAGCGCGACGCGAGGTCTCTCGCAAGTACTTCTCCGAAGAACGGCTCGCTGAACACCACTTCCGCTCGTTTAACGCGTTCCTCGAACGCGGCATGATGGACGTCGTCGAGGAGAAGGCGACCATCGAGACCGACATCGGCGACAAGGAGGGCGAGGAACCCGTCTACGTCGAACTCGGTGGCGTCCGCGTGGAGACGCCCCGCGTCCGCGAGGCCGACGGCTCCGAGGAACTGCTCTTCCCGCAGGAAGCGCGCCTGCGCAACATCACCTACTCCGCCCCCGTGTTCATGGAGATGTCCATCGTCCGCGGCGGCGAAGAAGAAGAGGAGGTCGTCGTCGACACCGCGGAGACGAAGGTCGGCCGGATGCCCATCATGGTCGGCTCCTCGAAGTGCAACATCGCCGAGCTCTCCGACGAGGACCTCGTCGAAATCGGCGAAGACCCCGTCGACCCCGGCGGCTACTTCATCGTCAACGGCTCCGAGCGCGTGCTCATGACCTCGGAGGACCTGGCGCCGAACAAGATTCTCGCCGAGTACGACACGAAGTACGGCGACGAGATTCAGGTCGCGAAGACGTTTAGCCAGCGCCGCGGCTACCGCGCGCTCGTGCTCTGCGAGCGCAACCGCGAGGGACTCCTCGAAGTGTCGTTCCCGTCCGTCTCCGGGAGCGTCAACTTCGTCACGCTCGTCCGCGCGCTCGGCCTCGAATCCGACGAGGAGATCGTCCACCGCGTCTCCGACGACCCGGAGATTGTGAAGTTCATGCTCGAGAACCTCGAGGAGGCCGAGGTGCAGACCCAAGAGCAGGCCATCGAGGCGCTCGGCAAGCGCGTCGCCGGCGGCCAGGGCAAGAACTACCAGCTCAAGCGCGCCAACTACGTCATCGACCGCTACCTGCTCCCGCACCTCCACGAGGAGGGCGCGGAGGAAGAGGAAGTGCGCATGAACAAGGCGTACTACCTCTGTCGCATGGCCGAGGCGTGTTTCGAACTCGCGCTGCAGCGCCGCGACTCCGACGACAAGGACCACTACGCCAACAAGCGCCTGAAGGTCTCCGGCGACCTCATGAAGGACCTCTTCCGGACGGCGCTCAACAAGCTGGCACGCGACGTGAAGTACCAGCTCGAGCGCGCCAACATGCGGAACCGGAACCTGACGGTCAACACCGTCGTCCGGTCCGACGTGCTCACCGAGCGGCTCGAACACCCCATCGCGACGGGTAACTGGGTCGGCGGCCGCTCCGGCGTCTCCCAGCTCGTCGACCGCACCGACTACATGGGTGTGCTGTCGCACCTTCGCCGCCTCCGAAGTCCGCTGTCGCGGTCGCAGCCGCACTTCGAGGCGCGCGACCTGCACGCGACCCAGTGGGGTCGCATCTGTCCCTCCGAGACTCCCGAGGGACCGAACTGCGGTCTGGTGAAGAACTTCGCGCAGGCGATGGAACTCTCCCAGAACGTCGAAGACGAACAGTCGCTGAAACGAGAACTCGCGTCGATGGGTGTCGAGGGTATCCCCGGCATCGACAGCGTCGACGCCACACCCGCGGACGACTAACATGGCTCAGGCACAGCGAGAAGCGAAAGTATACGTCAACGGTAGTCTCGTCGGGACCCACCCGGACCCCAACCAACTCGCGGCACAGATCCGAGAGGCGCGCCGCCGCGGCGACGTGAGCCAGATGGTGAACGTCTCCGTCAAAGAGCGCACCCGCGAAGTCATCATCAACGCCGACGCGGGCCGCGCCCGCCGTCCGCTCATCGTCGTCGAAGACGGTGAGCCGCTCCTCGACGACGACCACGTCGAGGCGCTCGACAACAACGACCTCGACTTCGACGACCTCGTCGAGCGCGGACTCGTCGAGTTCATCGACGCCGAGGAGGAAGAAGACATCTACGTCGCGGTCGACGAGGACGAACTCAACGAGGACCACACGCACCTCGAAATCGACCCGCAGCTCATCTTCGGCATCGGTGCCGGGATGATTCCGTACCCGGAGCACAACGCCTCGCCCCGCATTACGATGGGTGCAGGGATGATGAAGCAGTCCCTCGGGCTGCCCGCGGCGAACTACCGCATCCGCCCGGACACCCGTCAGCACCTCATGCACTACCCGCAGCTCTCGATGGTCAAGACGCAGACCACGGAGCAGATCGGGTTCGACGAGCGACCCGCGGCCCAGAACTTCGTCGTGGCCGTCATGTCCTACGAGGGCTTCAACATCGAGGACGCGCTCGTCATGAACAAGGGCTCCGTCGAACGCGCCCTCGCCCGCTCGCACTTCTTCCGCACCTACGAGGGCGAAGAGCGCCGCTACCCCGGCGGTCAGGAAGACCGCTTCGAGATTCCGTCGCAGGACGTGCGCGGCGCGCGCGGTGAAGACGCCTACTCGCACCTCGACGAGGACGGCCTCGTCAACCCCGAGACGGTCGTCGACGAGAACTCCGTGCTGCTCGGCAAGACCTCGCCGCCGCGGTTCCTCGAGGAACCCGACGACATGGCGGGGCTCTCGCCGCAGAAGCGCCGCGAGACCTCCGTCACGATGCGCTCGGGCGAGTCCGGCGTCGTGGACACGGTCACGCTCATGGAGGGCGAAGACGGCTCGAAGCTCGCCAAGGTGTCCGTCCGCGACCAGCGCGTTCCGGAACTCGGCGACAAGTTCGCGTCCCGCCACGGACAGAAGGGCGTCGTGGGCCACCTGGCACCCCAGGAGGACATGCCGTTCACCGCGGATGGCGTCGTTCCCGACCTCGTGCTTAACCCGCACGCCCTGCCGTCGCGGATGACGGTCGGCCACGTGCTGGAGATGCTCGGCGGCAAGGTCGGTGCGCTCGAAGGCCGCCGCGTCGACGGCACCGCCTTCCAGGGCGAAAACGAAGAGGAGCTCCGCTCGGCGCTCGAAGAGCGCGGCTTCATGTCCTCCGGCAAGGAGGTCATGTACTCCGGCGTCACCGGCGAGAAGATCGAGGCCGAAATCTTCGTCGGCATCATCTTCTACCACAAGCTGTACCACATGGTGAGCAACAAGCTGCACGCCCGCTCGCGCGGTCCCGTGCAGGTGCTCACCCGCCAGCCGACGGAGGGGCGCGCCCGCGAGGGTGGCCTCCGTCTCGGGGAGATGGAGCGCGACACCGTCATCGGCCACGGTGCCGCGATGGTGCTCCAGGAGCGCCTGCTCGACTCCTCCGACAAGGAGAAGGTCTACATCTCCGCCGACACCGGCATGGTCGCCGTCGAGGACCGCGACCAGCGCCGCATCTACGACCCGGTCACCGGCGACGAGGACAACATCCACGAGATCGAGATCAGCTACGCGTTCAAGCTGCTCCTCGACGAGATGGTCGCGCTCGGCGTCCGGCCGCGAATCGAACTGAAGGACGCGGTCTAACCACTCATGTCAATGCAGACACCCAAAGAAATCGGCAGCATCCAGTTCGGGTTGATGGACCCGGAGACGTACCGAGACATGTCCGCGACGAAGGTCATCACCGCGGACACCTACGACGACGACGGCTACCCAATCGACATGGGTCTCATGGACCCGCGGCTGGGCGTCATCGACCCCGGCCTGCAGTGCCGCACCTGCGGCCAGCACTCCGGGTCGTGTAACGGGCACTTCGGCCACATCGAACTGGCCGCGCCCGTCATCCACGTCGGCTTCACGAAGCTCATCCGCCGCCTGCTCCGCTCGACGTGCCGCGAGTGCGGTCGCCTCTCGCTCACGGACGAGGAAGCAGACGAGTACCGCGACAAGCTCGGTCGCACGAAGGAACTCGGCGACGACTGGAGCGACGTGATGAAGTCGGCGGTCCGGCAGGCCCGCAAGGCCCACCGCTGTCCCCACTGTGGCTCGCCGCAGCACGACATCAAACACGAGAAGCCGACGACCTACTACGAGGTCCAGAACGTGCTCGCCGGGGACTACTCCGAGCGCATCGCCGAAGCGATGCAGCCCGACCCCGACGACGAGGACGACGAGGGCGTCGACCCCGTCACCCTCGCTAACGAGACCGGCCTCGACGCCGAGCGCGTCAACCAGGTGCTCGCCGGCGAGTTCCGCCCGGTCGGCGACGACCGCAAGGCGCTCGAGAAGGCGCTCGACCTCGACCTCACGGAAGAGGACATGAACAAGCTGATGCCCTCGGACATCCGCGACTGGTTCGAGGACATCCCGGACGAGGACCTCATCACGCTCGGCATCGACCCCGACCGGTCGCGCCCCGAGTGGATGATTCTGACCGTCCTCCCCGTCCCGCCGGTCACGGCGCGTCCCTCTATCACGCTGGACAACGGCCAGCGCTCCGAGGACGACCTGACCCACAAGCTCGTGGACATCATCCGCATCAACCAGCGGTTCATGGAGAACCGCGAGGCGGGTGCCCCGCAGCTGATTATCGAGGACCTGTGGGAGCTGCTTCAGTACCACGTCACCACGTTCATCGACAACGAGATTTCGGGCACGCCGCCGGCGCGGCACCGCTCCGGCCGCCCGCTGAAGACGCTCAGCCAGCGCCTGAAGGGTAAGGAGGGTCGCTTCCGCGGCTCCCTGTCCGGCAAGCGCGTCAACTTCTCGGCTCGTACCGTCATCTCGCCGGACCCGACCCTGTCGCTCAACGAGGTCGGCGTCCCGGACCGCGTCGCGTCCGAGATGACCCAGACGATGAACGTCACCGAGCGCAACATCGACGAGGCTCGCCAGTACGTCCGTAACGGACCCGAGAGCCACCCCGGCGCGAACTACGTCCGCCGTCCGGACGGCCGCCGCCTGAAGGTGACCGAAAAGAACTGCGAGGAACTCGCGGAGAAGGTCGAACTCGGCTGGGAGGTCAACCGCCACCTCGTCGACGGCGACATCGTCATCTTCAACCGACAGCCGTCGCTGCACCGGATGTCCATCATGGCGCACGAAGTCGTCGTGATGCCGTACAAGACGTTCCGCCTGAACACCGTCGTCTGTCCGCCGTACAACGCCGACTTCGACGGCGACGAGATGAACATGCACGCCCTCCAGAACGAGGAGGCCCGTGCCGAGGCGCGCGTCCTCATGCGCGTCCAAGAGCAGATTCTCTCGCCGCGCTTCGGTGAGAACATTATCGGCGCGATTCAGGACCACATCTCGGGGACCTACCTGCTCACCCACGACAACCCCGAGTTCGTCGAGACGCAGGCGCTCGACCTGCTCCGCGCGACGCGCGTGGACACCCTGCCCGAGCCCGCGGGCGAAAACGAGGACGGCCAGCCCTACTGGACCGGCCAGCAGATCTTCTCCGAACTCCTGCCCGACGACCTGAACATGGAGTTCACTTCGAAGGTCGGCGACACGGTCACCATCGAGGACGGCCAGCTCACTCAGGGCACCATCGACGAGGACGCCGTCGGCGCGTTCGGCGGCGAAATCGTCGACGCCCTCGCCAAGGACTACTCGAAGACGCGCTCGCGCATCTTCATCAACGAGATCGCCTCGCTCGCGATGCGCGCCATCATGCACTTCGGGCTCTCCATCGGTATCGACGACGAGTCCATCCCGGACGAGGCGACGGCGCAGGTCGACGAGGCCATCGACGCCGCCTACGACAAGATTCAGGAACTCATCGAAATCTACGAGGCGGGCGAACTTGAGTCCCTGCCAGGCCGCTCCGTCGACGAGACCCTGGAGATGAAGATCATGCAGCGCCTCGGCAAGGCGCGTGACTCCGCCGGTGAAATCGCGGAGGACCACTTCGAGGAGGACAACCCCGCGGTCGTGATGTCGAAGTCCGGCGCGCGTGCGTCCATGCTCAACCTGACCCAGATGGCCGGCTGCGTCGGCCAGCAGGCGGTTCGGGGCGAGCGCATCAACCGCGGCTACGAGGGTCGTACCCTGAGCCACTACCAGAAAGGCGACCTCTCGGCCGAGGCCCACGGCTTCGTCGAGAACTCCTACCGCGCCGGCCTCACGCCGCGTGAGTTCTTCTTCCACGCGATGGGTGGCCGCGAAGGGCTGGTCGACACGGCAGTCCGGACCTCGAAGTCCGGGTACCTGCAGCGTCGGCTCATCAACGCCCTCTCCGAACTCGAAGCGCAGTACGACGGCTCCGTCCGCGACACGTCGGGGACCATCGTCCAGTTCGAGTTCGGCGAAGACGGCACGAGCCCGGTGAAGGTCTCGTCCGACGACGAGACGCCGATCGACGTCGAGAACATCGCCGACCGCATCCTCACCTCGGAGTTCAGCTCCGCCGAGGAGAAGGAACGCTTCCTCGGCGAGCGCGAACCGCCGACCAACCTCTCCGAGCACGCCGAACCGCGTGTCGACGCCCGTGCGGGGGTCGAATCCGATGACTGAACACGACGCAACCGACGACTACGAGTTCGTCGACGACGCCATCGTCGACGTCGTCGAGTCCAAAGAGCTGTCTCGACGCCTGAAGGACCGCATCTACCAGACCATCGAAGAGCGCGAGGGCGTCTCGTTCGAACAGGCCGGCGAAATCGCGCAGGCCGTCGAGGCGCGCTACCTCGACACCCGCGTCGACCCGCTCGACCCCGTCGGGACGGTCTCGGCGCAGTCCATCGGTGAGCCGGGGACGCAGATGACGATGAACACGTTCCACTACGCGGGCGTCGCCGAAATCGACGTCACGCAGGGGCTGCCGCGCCTCATCGAACTGGTGGACGCGCGGAAGACCCCCGACACGCCGATGATGACCGTGTACCTCGAAGACGAGTACGCGAACAACCGCGAACTCGCCCACCAGGTCGTCTGGAACATCGAGTCCACGAAGATTCTGGCGCTCGGCGACATCTCGACGAACGTCGCCGACATGGTCGTCCAGATCAACCTCAACGACGAGACGCTCCTCGAACGCTGGCCGACCTACGACGACGAGGGCGTCGTCGCGAGCGAAATCGCGGAGACCATCGAGGACGCGCTCGGTATCAAGACCCGCCGCGAGGGGACGCTCATCGAGTTCGGTCCCGAGAGCCCGAGTTACCGCCGACTCCTCCAACTCGTCGAGGAGCTTCGCGACATCGTGTTCAAGGGCATCGAGGAGGTCTCCCGCGTCGTCATCCGCAAGGAGAACAACGAGGACACCGACGAAGAGGAGTTCGTCCTCTACACCGAGGGTTCGGCGTTCGGCGACGCGCTCGCCATCGAGGGCGTCGACGCCTCTCGGACCACCTCGAACAACATCCACGAGGTGCACAAGCAGCTCGGCATCGAGGCCGCCCGCGAGGCCATCATCGACGAGACGATGAACACGCTCCGCGAGCAGGGTCTCGACGACGTGAACATCCGCCACCTGATGCTCGTCGCGGACATCATGACGAACGACGGGACCATCGAGTCCATCGGTCGTCACGGCATCTCCGGGTCGAAGGACTCGGTCCTCGCCCGTGCCGCGTTCGAGGTCACGGTCAACCACCTGCTCGACGCCGCCATCCACGGCGAGGAAGACGACCTCGACGGCGTCATCGAGAACGTCATCGTCGGCAAGCCGATTGCGATCGGCACCGGCGACGTGGACCTCCGCATGGGCTCGCTCGACGTCGAGGACGCGGACGCCAACGCGGCACCCGAACCGTCTGACGACTGACGATGAAAGTTACGCTGTCGGATACGGCCCGGCGCTTCATCGCCCTCTTCGAGGAGGAGACGGAGGCGACCGCCCACGACTGCCTCGTGTTCGAGGACCGCGTCGTCTTCCTCGTCGCCGCGGGCGACATGGCGACGGCTATCGGCCCCGGCGGGCGGACCGTCCAGTCGGTCGAGCGACAACTCGGTCGGTCGGTCGAACTGGTCGAGGACGCCGACACGCCGGAGGCGTTCGTCGCGAGCGCGCTCGCGCCGGCGGCCGTCCGACACGTGACTCTCTCGCGGCAGAACGACACCGTCGCGTACGTCGAGGTCGCCGAAGCCGACCGCGGCGTCGCCATCGGCGCGAGCGGAAAGACCATCGACACCGCGCGCGAGCTGGCGCGTCGTCACTACGACATCGACGACATCCAGTTGACGTAGGGCGGCGGTCGACTCGACCACACGTTTTTGTCCTCACCGAACGGCGAGCTACGCATGTCGCCGATACGACAGTCTGTCGGAGTCGCGGTCGGACAACTCGACCCGACGGGATTCGCCGAGTACGAGGAGCTCGCGAGCGCGACCGTGGGGTTCGCCGCCGCGGCGGTCGTGGTCTATCTCGTCGGTCGGCTCCTCGTCGTCCCGGGCGTGACGAGGCTCGTCAGCGCCCGGAACCGGAACAACCCGACGCTGCAGTCGGCGACGGAGACCTACGCGCACGCGTTCGTCATCGCGCTCGCAACGCTCGCGGGCGTCGTCGGCGCGGGCTACGCGTCGGTGCTGACCGACACCGCGCTCATCGTCGCGGCGCTGACGCTCGTCGTCGGCGTCGCCGGGCAGGAGGTCATCGGCGCGCTCATCAGCGGCCTCTTTCTCGTGGCCGACCCGGACTTCAACGTCGGCGACTGGATATCGTGGCCCGGTGGCGAGGGCGTCGTCGAGGCGGTCGACTTCCGGGTCACGCGCGTGCGGACGGTGAATAACGAGACTATCTCCGTGCCGAACACGGAACTCACGACGAACGCGCTCACCCGCCCGTACGGCCGAGAGCGGTACCGAATCACCGAGCGCGTCGACGTCGCGTACGCCGACGACACGGAGTTGGCGCTCCGCGAACTCGTCGAGACGGCGCGGGAGGACGACCGCGTGCTCGACGACCCGGAGCCGACCGCGCGCATCCTCGAGTTCGCCGGGAGTTCGATCGGCCTGCAGGCGGAGTTCTGGGTCGAATCGCCGATGGACGTGAGTCTCGTCGACGTCCGCTCGCAGTACCGGCGTCGAGTCAAGCGGCGGTTCGACGAGGAGGGGCTGACGCTGGGCCCGGCGTCGGGCCGGGAGGTCAGCGGCCGCCTCGACGTGGACCTCGTCGGGGAGCGCGGCGGCGAGTGACCCGGTCAGACGGGCGCGTCACCCCGCGTGCGTGTCGTTCGCACGGGTGGACGAAACGACACCATCTCCGGGCGGTTTAGTCCCTCTTCGCCGCGGAGGGGGCGTCGTTCGAATCGGAGAAACGACCTCAGATTCCTCCTTAGGGGTCGCTAATCGCTCCTGAAGCCGTCTCGTCGGATTCGAAAAGGGAGGCTTAAGTAGCTCCATCTGGAACTGTTGTTCACTATGGCGAACGGCAAATACGCCGCGCGCAAGCTCAAGCAGGACCGGCAGAAGCGCCGCTGGTCCGACTCTGAGTACGCGCGCCGTGAGCGCGGTCTCGGCAAGAAGTCCGACCCGCTCGAGGGTGCTCCGCAGGGTCGCGGCATCGTCCTCGAGAAGGTCGGTATCGAAGCGAAGCAGCCGAACTCGGCGATTCGGAAATGCGTCCGTGTTCAGCTCATCAAGAACGGAAAGCAGGTCACCGCCTTCTGTCCCGGTGACGGCGCGATTTCGTTCATCGACGAACACGACGAAGTCACCATCGCCGGTATCGGCGGCGCGAAGGGTCGCGCGATGGGTGACCTTTCGGGTGTCAACTACAAGGTCGAGAAGGTCAACGGCGTCTCGATGATCGAACTCGTCCGCGGGAACGCTGAAAAGCCGGTGCGCTAACCATGTCGGAAAGCGACGCACCCGAGCCCGAGTCCCCCGCGAGCAGCGAGGAAGCAAAGGAGAACGCGCTTCTGTTCGGCGTCTGGGACGTCTCCGAGATGGAGTACACCGACCCCAGCATGAGCCGGTACATCAAGGCGACGCCCATCGCCCACACGATGGGTCGTCACGCCTCGAAGCAGTTCCAGAAGTCCGAAATCAGCATCGTCGAGCGGCTCATCAACCGCCTGATGCAGACCGAGGACAACACGGGACACAAGCAGAAGACGAGCAAAATCGTCAAGGAAGCGTTCGAAATCGTCAACGAGCGCACCGAGGAGAACCCCGTGCAGGTGCTCATCCGCGCGGTCGAGAACGCCGGTCCCCGCGAGGAGACCGTCCGCCTCAAGTACGGCGGTATCTCGGTCCCGCAGGCCGTCGACGTCGCCCCGCAGCGCCGCGTCGACGAGGCGCTGAAGTTCATCGCGCAGGGTACGCTCAGCGGCTCCTACAAGACGACGACCACCGCCGCCGAGGCGCTCGCACAGCAGCTCATCGGCGCGGCCGACTACGACGTCCAGACGTACGCTATCTCCCAGAAAGAGGAGAAAGAGCGCGTCGCCGAAGCGGCCCGGTAATCTCTCCACTCTCTTTCGTTTTTCACTGCGCCGAGTGACGACGCTGTACGGTCGGCCCGTGGGACCACAGCGTTCGCCTGACGCCTCGCGGCCGGCGCGCGTCGCTCAGTCGGCGGCCATCCCCGGATTGACCACGTAGTGTTTCACCACGTCGACGAGCGTCCGGCGGTACTCGCTTTTCGAGGGGTCGTCGGCGAGCGTTCGGAAGTGCTCTTTGAACGTCTCGAGAGAAACCGACGGCGCGTCGTCGCCCGCGGCGTGGGCGAGGTCGTACAGCCGGTGGTCGGACTCGACGAGGTCGTGTCGCTCCACGAGCGCGAGGGCGAACGCGGCGTTCACGGCCGTGATTTCGGGGTCCGAACCCGCGGTGACGAGTCGGGAGCCGGGGCGGCCGGACGCCTGCGGTCGGTCGGCGAGCGCCGCCGCCAGTTGCGACTCGAGGAACTGGACGAGCTTGTCCGCGGGCGCGACAGACAGCGTCAGGTCGTCGGCGTAGATGTCCTTGCAGTGGTTGGCGATTTGATAGCAGTGCGCGAGCTTTCGGCGCTCGACGGTGCGCCCCGCGAGCGCGAGAAAGACCGCCTCGCGCGTGGACTGGTAGTGCGAGACGTGCCCCTCTTCGTTTCGGGCCATGTGTGAGAGTTCGTGGAGCGCGAGCTCGCGGGCCATCGCGCTGGTGGCGGCCTGTCGGGAGATGTTGAGGACGTGGCGGTCCTGATAGTGGCCGGCCCACGTGCGGGAGTCGGGATCATCGCGAACGCGCACGTACACGGGGTACGAAAGCTCGAACTCGGTTTCGAACAGGTCGGCGGCGCTCAAGAACGGGTCTGCCGGTGCGCCCCCGACGACTCGGAGGTCCATTCGACTTGAGAAATGTTATCAATCAACATGACTCTTACGCCGACCCCGGCACCGAGATTCGCGTCCGGCGGACAGTCTCGCCTATCGTGACAAAAATGCTCATACCCCGGCGGTAGGACGGCTGAAAATGGGAAATCCGCTCGGCAAAAACACTACTCTTTTGACCCTCCTGCCGGTAGACCCCTGTATAATGGGCCGACGAAAGAAGATCGTCCAGGAATGTGAGAAACTGATGGACAAGCCGGAGCAGATCCGGAACATCGCCATCGCCGCTCACGTCGACCACGGTAAGACGACCCTCTCCGACAACCTCCTCGCGGGTGCGGGCATGATCTCTGACGAGACTGCCGGCCAGCAGCTCGCGATGGACACGAAGGAAGACGAACAGGAACGCGGCATCACCATCGACGCCGCAAACGTCTCGATGACCCACGAATGGGAAGACAAGAACCACCTCATCAACCTCATCGACACGCCGGGCCACGTCGACTTCGGTGGCGACGTGACGCGCGCGATGCGCGCCGTCGACGGTGCGCTCGTCGTCGTCGACGCCGTCGAGGGTGCCATGCCGCAGACCGAGACGGTCCTGCGTCAGGCGCTCCGCGAGGGCGTCAAGCCGGCGCTTTTCATCAACAAGGTCGACCGCCTCATCAACGAGCTGCAGGAAGGTCCCGAGGAGATGCAGAAGCGTCTCGTCGACGTCATCTCCGACGTCAACGAACTCATCCGCGGGATGACCGAGGAGAAGGACTACGACTGGACGGTCTCCGTCGAAGACGGAACCGTCGCCTTCGGGTCCGCCCTCTACAAGTGGGGCGTCTCCATGCCGTCGATGGAGGAGACCGGTATCTCCTTCGGCGACATCATGGAACTCGAGCGCGGTGGCGACCGCCAGGAACTCCACGAGCGCACGCCGCTTTCGGACGTCGTCCTCGACATGGTTGCGGAGCACTTCCCCAACCCGCTCGACGCCCAGCCCCGTCGTATCCCGACGGTCTGGCGCGGTGACTCCGAGTCCGACCTCGCGCGCCAGATGCGCGAAGTCGACGACGACGGCGAAGTCGTCTTCATGGCGACCGACATCTCGATGGACCCCCACGCGGGCGAAATCGCGACGGGTCGCCTGTTCTCCGGCACCATCCGCAAGGGGCAGGAGCTCTACGTCTCCGGGACCGCGGGCAAGAACCGCGTCCAGTCCGTCGGTGTCTTCATGGGCGGCGAGCGCGAGGAACTCGACCGCGGCGTCCCCGCGGGGAACATCGCGGCCGTCACGGGTCTCCGTGACGCCATCGCCGGTTCCACCGTCTCCTCCGTCGAGATGACGCCGTTCGAGTCCATCGAGCACATCTCCGAGCCCGTCATCACGAAGTCCGTCGAGGCAGAGCGCATGGACGACCTGCCGAAGCTCATCCAGACGCTCCAGCAGGTCGCGAAGGAAGACCCGACCATCCGCATCGAGATTAACGAGGACACGGGCGAGCACCTCATCTCCGGTCAGGGCGAGCTCCACCTCGAAGTCATCACCCAGCGTATCCGCGACAACCAGGGCATCCCGGTCCGCACCGGTGAGCCGATTGTCGTCTACCGCGAGCAGGTCCAGGGCAAGTCCCACGAGGTCGAGGGCGTCTCCCCGAACCGCCACAACAAGTTCTACATCACGGCGGAACCCCTCTCGCAGGACATCGTCGACTCCATCAAGCTCGGCGAAATCTCGATGGACATGCCCGAACTGGAGCGCCGCGAGGCCCTCCAGGAAGCCGGCATGGACAAGGACACGTCCCAGAACGTCGAACACATCCACGGGACGAACATCCTCATCGACGACACGAAGGGTATCCAGCACCTCAACGAGACGATGGAACTCGTCATCGAGGGTCTCGAAGAGGCGCTCGACGACGGTCCGCTCGCCGCGGAGCCCGTTCAGGGGACGCTCCTGCGCCTCCACGACGCGCGACTCCACGAGGACACCATCCACCGCGGTCCCGCCCAGGTCATCCCTGCGACGCGTGACGCGGTCCACCGCTCGCTCATCGCGGGTCAGGTGAAGCTCCTCGAACCCATCCAGAACGTCCGCATCGACGTTGCCTCCGAATACATGGGCTCGGCCTCCGGCGAGATTCAGGGTCGCCGCGGCCGCGTCGACGACATGTACCAGGAAGGTGACCTCATGGTCATCGAGGGCATCGCGCCCGTCGAAGAGATGATCGGCTTCTCGTCGGACATCCGTTCGGCCACGGAAGGTCGCGCCTCCTGGAACACGGAGAACGCCGGCTTCCGCGTGCTCTCGGACAACCTCCAGCGCGAGAAGATCATGGAGATCCGCGAGCGCAAGGGCATGAAGCTCGAGCTCTCGCAGGCTATCGACTACATCTAAGCGCGAACCTTCGCGCCTTCTTTCGTTTTTTCACCCGGGCAGCGATGGCCCCGGTCCGTCGGCCCGCCACCGTGCCGCGTCCGACGGCCTTCCCGCGTCGTCTCCCGGTGGCCGAGACCGTCTTCGAGCGCTCTGTCGCGGTCGACCTCTCCGTGACACATGCCAGCACGCTGTCGACGTCGGCAAACCGTGTCGGCTGCGAAGGCTTATACCACGTGGCCGAATCACGGATACGTATGCGTAAGGGTACGTCTCTCGACTCCTGGCGCGACGACGCGAAACCACGACCGAACCGCGCGTCGCGGACAACAGCGTCGGGACGGCCCACGGGGGTGGGGCGATGAGCGCACAGGACCTCGACGGCGGGAGCGACGCCGAGACCGACGGGAGCGGCGAGATGCCGAAACCGCACACGATTCGGCTCGAACTCGTCGACGAGCCCGGACAGCTTTTAGCCGCGCTCAAGCCCATCTCCGACAACGGCGGTAACCTGCTTTCCATCTTCCACGAACGCGGGAGTCTGACTCCCCGGGGGCACATCCCCGTGGAGGTCGACCTCGAATGCCCGCCCGACCGCTTCGAGCGAATCGTCGAGGCGCTCCGCGAGGCCGGCGTCAACGTCATCCGCGCCGGCGCGGAGCACTTCGGTGAGGAGGTAATGGTCATCCTCGTCGGCGACATCGTCGATTCCGACCTCTCGGACACGCTCCACCGCATCGAGTCCTCGGCGGACGCGACCCTGCAGGACCTGTCGCTGTCCGCCCGCGAGGGGACCGACGAGGCGTCGAGCGCCCGACTCCGACTCGCGGTCCGCTCCGGCCGCGTCGACGAGACGCTGTCGGTCGTTCGCGACCTCGCCGCCGAGAAGGGACTGCACGTCGTCGAACCGCTCGCGGAGGGGTCCCAATGAGCCTCAGACTCGCCGTGCTCGGCGCGGGCGCGGTCGGCGGCTCGGTTCTCGATCTCGCGGGCGACTACGGTCACGACGTCGTCGCGTTCGCGGACTCGTCTTCCTCCGCGGTCGACCCCGCCGGACTCGACCCGAGCGCGGTCCACGACCGAAAGGAACGCGACGGCGTGGTCGGCGAGGCGGCCCCCGAGGCGGTGTTCGACGCCGACTACGACGTGTTGGTGGAGGCGACGCCGACGACGCTCGGTGACGCCGAGCCCGGCTTTTCGCACGTCGAGCGGGCGCTGGCGGACGACCGCCACGTCGTGCTCGCGAACAAGGGTCCGGTCGCGGAACGCTACGCCGACCTGCGCGCGCTCGAAGCCGAAAGCGAGGGGACCGTCCAGTTCGAGGCCGCCGTCGGCGGCGCGATTCCCGTCCTCTCGACCATCTCGGACCTCGGTGCGCCCCACGTGACCGCCGCTCGCGGCGTGCTGAACGGGACGGCGAACTTCATCCTCTCGCGGATGGCCGCCGAGGGGCTCGACTACGAGCACGTGCTCGCGGAGGCCCAGGACCTCGGCGTCGCCGAGGCGGACCCGACGTTCGACGTCGACGGCATCGACGCCGCGCTGAAGTTCGTCATCCTCGCGAACGTCCTCTCCGACGGCGAGACCGAGTACGCGCTCGACGACGCCGAGGTCGAGGGCATCCGCAACGTGCCGGGAACGGCGCTCGACCTCGCCGCCGAGGACGGTCGGACGGTCCGCCTCATCGGCGAGGCGACGGCCGACGGGGTCCGCGTCGCTCCGCGGCTGATTCCACAGGGCTCCGCGCTGTCGGTCACGGGCACGCAGAACATCGTCCAGTTGGAGACCAAACACGCGGGTCAACTGAATATCAGCGGCCGCGGGGCGGGCGGTCCGGAGACGGCGACCGCCGTCCTGTCCGACGTTTCACGCCTCGAATAGCGGCACAGGCGGCCCGTACCCCTGTTTCTTTCGACTGTCGGTATCCACCGGACACGCCGTTTCCGGGACCATGGTATGGTTCCGCAAATCGCAGTACGGCGGTTAGACGGCCCGTAGCGCGTATCGAAATCGTTTTAGGGGTTTCAGCAAAAACATTCCCCACAGAGCGCCTTAGCGCGTGAACACACCAATGAGCGACAAACCCCACCAGAATCTGGCCATCATCGGCCACGTCGACCACGGTAAGAGTACGCTCGTCGGCCGACTCCTGTTCGAGACCGGCTCCGTCCCGGAGCACGTCATCGAGCAGCACCGAGAGGAAGCCGAGGAGAAGGGCAAGGGCGGATTCGAATTCGCCTACGTCATGGACAACCTCGCCGAAGAGCGCGAGCGCGGTGTCACCATCGACATCGCCCACCAGGAGTTCGACACGGACGAGTTCTACTTCACCATCGTCGACTGTCCTGGCCACCGCGACTTCGTCAAGAACATGATCACCGGTGCCTCGCAGGCTGACAACGCGGTCCTCGTCGTCGCCGCCGACGACGGTGTCGCGCCTCAGACCCGCGAGCACGTCTTCCTCGCCCGCACCCTGGGCATCGGCGAACTCATCATCGCGGTCAACAAGATGGACGTCGTCGACTACAGCGAAGACAAGTACAAGGACGTCAAGGAGCAGGTCAACAAGCTCCTCAAGCAGGTCCGCTTCAACTCCGACGACGCGACCTACGTCCCGATTTCGGCCTTCGAAGGCGACAACATCGCCGAGCGCTCCGACAACACGCCGTGGTACGACGGCGACATCCTGCTCGAAGCGCTCAACAACCTGCCGGCACCGCAGCCGCCGACGGACGCGCCGCTGCGCCTGCCCATCCAGGACGTCTACACCATCTCCGGCATCGGTACGGTCCCGGTCGGCCGTATCGAGACGGGTACCCTCAACCCCGGCGACAACGTGAGCTTCCAGCCCTCTGACGTCGGCGGCGAGGTCAAGACCGTCGAGATGCACCACGAGGAAGTCGACCAGGCCGGACCTGGCGACAACGTTGGTTTCAACGTTCGTGGCGTCGGCAAGGACGACATCCGCCGCGGCGACGTCTGTGGCCCGGCTGACGACCCGCCGAAGGTCGCCGAGACGTTCAAGGCGCAGGTCGTCGTCATGCAGCACCCCTCGGTCATCACCGCTGGCTACACGCCGGTCTTCCACGCCCACACGGCGCAGGTCGCGTGTACCATCGAGTCGATCGACCAGAAGCTCGACCCCGCGTCGGGCGAGGTTGCTGAGGAGAACCCGGACTTCATCAAGTCCGGCGACGCCGCCATCGTGACCGTCCGTCCGCAGAAGCCGCTCAGCATCGAGCCGTCCTCCGAGATTCCGGAGCTCGGCAGCTTCGCTGTCCGTGACATGGGTCAGACCATCGCGGCCGGCAAAGTGCTCGAAGTCAACGAGCGATAACGATGCAACAGGCACGCGTTCGGCTCGCCGGCACGAGTCCGGAAGACCTCGACGATATCTGCGACGACGTCCGCGAGATCGCGAACAAGACGGGCGTCAACCTCAGCGGGCCGATCCCGCTGCCCACGAAGACGCTCGAAGTCCCCGCCCGCAAATCGCCTGACGGCGAGGGGACGGCGACGTGGGAGCACTGGGAGATGCGCGTCCACAAGCGTCTCATCGACCTCGACGCTGACGAACGCGCTCTGCGCCAGCTGATGCGCGTTCAGGTTCCGAACGACGTCAGCATCGAGATCGTCCTCGAAGACTAACGACGGCGCTGTCCGGACTCCCGGATCGCCCGTTCGTGACGGCCCGCCCGTCACACTCGCGGTTGTCGAGGCGCGCGTCCGGAGGACTCTGCCTCCGAGCTGACTTTCAGCGCTAAGGCGCGTGTCATCTCACTTCCGTTCGACACGCGAGCAGACGTCCGTAGAATCACCCGACGGAACGGGATGCTATCGCATGCCCGACCGCGGACAAAACATAGGGTATAAGTGTATCCCACGACTCCGTGGGAATGAGGGCTCGTAGATCAGTGGCAGATCGCTTCCTTCGCAAGGAAGAGGCCCGGGGTTCAAATCCCCGCGAGTCCATCCACGTTTTCACAACGTTTCTAAGGCCTGCAAGACACCTCTCTTGCGGTCTCACGCTGTAACGTTCATCGGCCAGCGGCCGCACAAAACGTCCGCCGCGTCGAGAGTTACTGATTACTCGGCATCCGCCCCGACCACGTCGGGCGATTTTTCGGAGGGAATTGCGGCATGAATTTCCTCCCAACGTGTCGCGACTGCGACGCCGAGATGCCGGAGCCGGTCGAGTCGGAACAGACGGCTCGGAACCTCGCTGCGTTCCACGCAGATCGGTCCGGCCACCGCGCCTACGTTGAGGAGGTCGATGAGCCATGAGCGGCGAGAAGGTTCACGCCAAGTGTCTTCGGTGCGGCTGGCACGTCCGTGCGGGCGACTGGCTCGCCGCAGACCTCGTCTCGGACGCGCACGAAGACGAGACGGGTCACGAGACGACGACTGTCGCTGACGGGGAACTGGAGTTCTCGAAGGCGTCCGAGGTCGGAGGGTCGGCATGAGCGCGGACGAACCCTCGGGGTCGCAGGGTGCAGGACCGGACCTCAGTCACCTCGAAGTCGTCGCGTTCCGAAAGTTGCTCAACACGCTCGCCGTCCCGGACGACGAAGAGCGGATGAACACGGACCTCGGTCCCATCGACGCGGCCAACCGCATCGTCGACCGGCTCGACCGCCTCGAACACGAACTCGAACAGGAGCGGGAAGCTCGGAAGCGCGCGGAACAGCTTGCCGAGGACGCGTTGGCGATGGCCGAACAGATCGACGACGGTCGACGCCCGGACGGTGGTCCATCGAAGAAAGAGGTCGCGATGCGCATCTCCCGTGACGAGGTTATCGTTCAGACTGCGAAGGGGAAGAACGCGGGTCCGCGAAACGCGGGTGGGAAGCGTGCGGACCAGATCGGGTCGGTGTCGAACTCCGAGGTTCAGGCGATGGCTCGCCCACAGCACGACCTCCGCTGGCAGTCCGTCGACGACGCTTGGACTGACCTCGTCTCGTCTTTCGAGGCGTTCCACATCGACGAGTCGGGCGAGGAAAAGCGCCTCACGGTGAATCCCGAACTACTCACCGGATCGCTGGTTCGGACGGTCGAACGCTCTGTGGGTCGGAGTGACCTCGCCAAGCGACTTGTTGGTGACTCCGAGACTGCCGGGGGTCGATAGCCGATGAAACACGCCTCGGACCGGCCACCACCAACTCAATAATTAAGAATACAGCAGTATAGCCTCTCGTAAGCAACTATTCATTAGTCGTAGGTACGTCGGTCGGAGCGTCGTCGGAGCGTCGACGGTGCGGGTTTTCTGGGGGCTTGGTGGCTTCGAGGCCGCCAACAAGTTTCTTGGTGGGATACTACTTGTCAGACGGTAACCGTGATATGCTGAATGTCTTCGTGTCTAATTAGATAACAGAGTACATGTGATGAGAGATCTAAATATCTGAAAAATGATCGATGTGAAATCTACCCTGCGTGATATCGTTATATCTGTAGTTGGTGCAGCATTGTTTAGAGGTCTTATTGTGGTCATTTCATCTTTCTCAACTAGTAATTCTGGGAGTTCTATCGAGATTGGCATTTTCAACAATCTATTGGTTCAGGTAAGCCTCATTGCTGTGTTTGTTTTCATCTTCTTGGTCCTGATTCGCCGACTTTTCGAATGGCGGCGAAAACAAAAGAAGCCAGACCCTGGGCCGCCTCTTGCTGTAGCAAGAAATCCGCCTCAAAACGTACTTTGGGGCGGATATATTGATAAATATGGTGTGAAGTGGCGAGCAAAGTACGGGTATAATCCACACGGCAGTAACTACAGCACCAATGCTTACATTAAGGGTCCGTTCTGTCCGAACTGTGGGACTGAATTAAACACCGGTGAAAAAAAACCGACTTATTCGTGGGAGAGCTGAGGTATGGAAATGCCCTGACTGTGGGCGCGATTATGTTCGGCCTGCAGAGACCTATCATGATGAGCATGATAATGTAAAACAGATTTGTGAAGCCGTAGTTGGACGAGCAGAGCAAAAAGGTATTGAAGCTATCGATCAACGAGATGACTTCCAAACAGAAGAGTGGAATAAGACATCTAATACCGGCTTCGGCCGCCGTCGGTCGTACTAGACCCCATTCACATAGCGATTTTTGTCTCTTTGGAGAGCAACCGCGAATACCCGATGATACCCTGCCAGCGTCAGCACCAACCACAACGGTAGGTCAACTGTCTGCGTCAACGCCTCAATCATCGTCGACGACCTCGCCACCATCAGGGATATAGACGTTCTCCAGTCGACCGATCCGCGAGCGAACACCGCGGATGTCCTCGTGCAGCGATACTTTCACCTCGCGGACGTACAGTCCGAGGACGACCAGGAGCAACGCGACAACTGGGTCAGTCGTCTGCAAGAGCAAGTCCGTGAGCTCACTCACCGTCACCACCGACCGCGAGGATCAGTTCGAGGAGCGGCGCGACCAGGTACAGAACGACGAGCGCCGCGAGGAAGGCGAGCAAGAGCTTCGTCTTCATCTCCGCGGTGCCGTGTTCTTCTCCATCGCGTTCGACAACCACGTCGACGGCGCTTCCTTCCGAACCCCACAGGCCGGGGCCAAGGAGATCGACAGTATCCTCTTGGCCGTTTAGGGTGCCGTCGTAGTCCATCACCGTGTCGTAGAGCGACCGAGCGGAGTCTCCGCGGAGATACCTGTTGTTGTAGGTGTCCGTCTCGGAGTCGTTCGTCTCGCCAGTACGCCCGACGTCGGCGAATCCGCCGCCGGGTTCATCGTCGAACTGCCGACCGATGGATTCGTCGACGGAGCCGGCCAGGTGATCGAGGCCGCCCGCGACGGAGCCGAGGAGGCTCACCGCGACTCACCACCACCAATGGCGGCCGCGAGTGCCGCGAAGAGTCCGATGATGAGGGCCGTAACCCCAAGGGTTCCGAGGTTGAAACCACCCTGCGCACCGGACTGTACCTCGCCCATCCCGGCGAGGTCCTCACGGAAGTCGCGGATGGCTTCCTCGACGTTGCCGAGTTCGTCGACGGCAGAGCCTGATTCGCTTCCGCCGACGAGATCCGAAACGTTCTCTCGGATTTCGTCGATGGTCCGGCTCGTCCGGTCGGTGTCAACCGAGGCGGACCCGTCCGGGTTGATCGTCACTTCGTCGCCGTCGCTGTTTTCGTTCGGGTCAGGACTGACGATGTCGTTGGTCGGCGTCCCCGCGCCCGGCATGCCCGACTCGGAGTTGTTGAGGTCCTCGTCGTCGACGATGTCCGAGTAGGTTTGTCGGTCATCGTCATCGTCGTCATCATCACCGCCACCACCGCCGAGTTGGTTGGCGAGGCGTTCGCCCGCGGTGAGGTCCTCGCGCGGGTCGTACGTCTCCCCGGCGCTCGGCGAGTCGTCTGGTGCGACGTACACCATCGGTCACGCACCCCCGCTCGTCTTTTCCGCCAGCAGCTGACGGTAGCGTTCTGTGACGGCGCGAGCGACTTCCTTCCCGAGTTCCAGCGGTGCGTTCGCCGAGACCTCCGACTTGGAGGTAACTCCGGTTCCGTCCGTCTCCGATAGTGCTTGCTTTGCCAGTTCCGTGTCGTTGGGCGTCCATTCGATGACTGCGCCCGAGTCGTGCGTTCTCGTGTACATTAGATTACTGTGTGGCCGGACAGCGTCACAGAGCTCACCGCGTCGTTGGCCGCGAGCGTATCGCTGTCCGTGAGATAGATTTCGACGAGCGTTGCGTCTGCCTCGTTGCTTCCCGAGTTGCTTCGCTTGATGACCGGCGTCCCGTTCAGATCCAGCGTCGCAGTCGCGGAACTCGACTCATCGAACCCGAGCATGGTGAGTCGCCAGACCTCGCCGCTCGGTGGACTGATGTTCTCACTCGCGGCGAGCGAGACGTTCACCGGGTCGCCGATCTGACCGCCGGTCGCAGAGGGTGCGATGCCGGTCATTCGCCAGCCCACCCTCCAGCGAGCGTCGACGCGGTCGCGTCCGGGTCACGGAAGGTCACGGTGTCGATCTCCCACTTGTCGAACGAGCCGACGTTCCCGGCGAGGGGGATCGTGAACGTGTCACCCCCGGTGGTTGTGACCTCCATATCGATGTTCCCGGACTTCGTCAGGACGAGTTCTTGAATCGTCTCGGCGGGATTCAGCATGTAGGGGTACGCGGTGCCGTCGAAGTCGAAGCCGTCGCCGTGGGCGTAGTTGTCCGTCTCGACGGTCCCTTGCGTGCTGGTGGCGAGGGTGCCACCGGAGCCGCGGACCTCTTGGCTGAACTGGTCAACACCCATCAGAACAGCCTCCGTAGCTGGCCGAGAAAGGAGTTGACCGGGCGGGCCACACCTCCGGCTCTATCGACGACCATGTCGACGGCGTAGTCGTAGGTGTTCGATCCGTCGATGTTGCGGACCTCGACCCCGAGGAGTTCACCCTCGTGAACCGATTCGCTGGTCGGGAAGATCCAGTAGTCGTCGTCGCCGTCGACGTACTCCTTCCCGCGGAGTTCGACCAGCGGGATACGCTCTCTGTATCCCGGTTCACCCCGTTCGACGAACGGGACGATCTGGAGATCGAGACGCGGCCCCTGGTAGATTCGAACGGCGACTTCCTCGACTGTCGCGTCTTTCTGCAGGGCGTACGTCTCGGTCTCCACGTCGTCAGGACCGACGTTCCCGGCGAAGCGAAGGCTACTCTTGCGCTCTGAGTTGGTAGACATGAAAGAGGGACCTCCGGGTTAGTTGAGCTTCCCGTGGTAGATACGGGCGCTCGACGCGCTCGGGTCGATCTCGGCACCGTCGGACTCCTCGTCCGCGACGATGCGAAGCTGAATCCGCTGGTCCTCCCGCGCGATGGGAGCGAGGGCAGGCATGATGGGTCGCTCAGTACGTGGGTCCGCCGCGGCGTCGGCGAGGGTTTCGAGGTCGCCGATGTTGTAGCGGTGGAGTACGTCGCGGCCCTCCGAGTCGGTGATGACCGCGATGAGGTCGCCCTTAATCGCGTCGCCAGCCGTGGCGCTTCCGTTACCGCTGGCCTTCACTTGGGCGTAGATGTGCGAGGCGTTCCCCGCCTGCTTGTTCCGGTAGCCGAAGCCCCAGAACAGGTACTTGTCGGCGGGACACGACTCCTCGTAGACGACGATTTCGTTGCCCGCGCGGAGCGTCGTCTGCTTGAGCATCGCGCCCTTGACCGGCTTCGAGTTACCAGCTTCCGCGAGTTCGGTGTTGTAGGTGAGCGGCGTCGACATGCTTACTCACCTGCCACCGGGATACCGGTCCCCTGGTCGACGCCAGTCGTTTCCTTCAGCTTGTTGTACGCCCACGTCGCCGCGCCCATGATGGCGAGGAAGATCATCACGCCGATAGTGGCGAGACCGAGGTTCTGTGCCGATTCTCCGGGTTCGTCCGTGTCGACTTCGGTGTCGAGGAACGGAACTCCAACCTTTGGCATTGCATTCGAGTCGATGGCCGGGTGTTCAAAAGCCGAAAGTGGAGTGTACAGCACTCAACGCTCAATAATTGAGTGTCGAGACTCGTTGATGTTTCATATAGTCACGTCGATAAGAACATCTCATGCCTGTGCTTGGCTATCCGACACTCGTTTTGGGCGCTCTCGTTGCCCATCTCCGGGCTTCTGAGAGTTCCCGCCCGTTCGTCAAGAACGCCTTTCTCCTCGGCGTCGCGGGCGAGTGTGGCGTACTCAGCGGTATCGTACACTTGTCTGGTTCGACGGGCGCGAGCATCGCCTCGGCGCTCAATTTCGTCGCGGGGGCAGTCGCATGAGCGGTGGAACCTACGAACCCCAATCGGCGACTGACCAGCAATGTGAGCACTGTGGTCTGTACTTCCGCGCTCAGGGAATCCACAACCATGAGACCTCATGCTACCTCCAAGACCACGACACGATGATTCAACCGCTCGATGACCCGGTTTCAGTCCGGGAGACTGAGTCCGGCACACAAGACGAATCGGCGGACACGGAAGTGCCGGACACTCAACCCGAGGTTGAGGCGGTGACTGACGGCGGGAACCCGGCACTCGATGCGCCTGACCCAGTTGAGGGCGTCGCTACCGACGGCGGAGAGCCGCAAGACCCTGAGTGCCCCGACTGTGGAAGCGACCGGTACGGCATCGTCGACGAACACCGCCGGGCGCTTCCCACGTGGGCGCACGAGTACGACTACATCTGTGCCGACTGCAAGGAGGTCTACAATGGCTGAGGGGCCGCCGTCTCCCGGTGAGTCCCTCACGCCGGAGGAAGGCGTCGCGCCGTCTCACGCCGCGGCAGAGGGCGCTCCTGCAGAGGAAGCGATGGGGTCGGAATCGACAGCGCGGGAGATGCTGTTCGCCACCGAACCGCACCAGTCGCTCGACGGGATGGAATCGCCGTGGGACCCGGACCGTGGCGGTCCGAAGCGACTCGTCCGCGGGTTCCAGAAGATGATCGACGTTGACGGCGTCCCGGCTATCGTCGACGTGACTGTCGGGACGCTGGAGACGCTGGTCGTCATGCGCAAGAACATCGAGAAGGCGCAGCAGGCCGGTGAGGACGACGCGGGTCACGACGAGGGCGATGGCATCGACCCGGACCTCGCGTCGCTGGTGAGTACGGAGGGCCGGTAATGGACCGGTATCACGTCACGGTCGTCGGTGACTCCGGCTCCGGGAAGACGACGTTCCTCCGGGAGATGCACGACACGTTCCCGGGTCTCTCTATCTGGATCGACGATACGGACGCCGGTGGCATCTCCGGGCGCGACCTCGACGACGCCACGACCGTCTACTCCGCAGCTGAAGCTCGCCGGGCGACTGCCTCCCGCATCCGGTGGGTGTGCGACGACGCGATGGAGGTGATAGAGCATGTACGTGCCATCGCCCACGACTACCACGAGCGCACCGGCTATCCCGTCCAGGTCGTCGTCGACGAGGCCCATCGGCATCTACCCGATTCCGAGAGTGAGTCCAGCGCGAAGGTCAACACGCTGGCCGCGATGCTTCACGAGGACCGAGACAAGGGCGTCAAGGTCGTCATCGCCTCACAGGACCCCCAGGACTTCTACTACCCGCCGGTCAAGCAGTGCAAATACCTCGTGTGGGTCGGTCCGCCGTCGACGTTCCACCGGGGTTTCATCCGCTACTACAACCTGAAAGATCTCGACGGCGAGGGGCTTCCCTCAGAGCGGTGGGAGTACGTCGTAATCCGTCCGACTGAGCCGCCGAGAGCCGTCTACCACGGTGAGACGCGGGAGGTGTACGGATGATGGTTGCGGCTATCGAAATCGTTTCAAAACCGCTTCACGGAGACGTAATCGCCCCTGTCCGATTTACCCTCCAGCACCCATCGCGGGTGCTGGACTTCCGTTCCCTCGATCGAGTAGCGACTGCTCGACCAGGAGGTGTCGCATGAAGGTCGTCCGGATGCGAGACCTCTCGCGGCATCAAAAAGAGCGACTGCAGAGCGGCGAGACCGCGACACTCGCTGAGGAGTTGGTGGCCGAGGTCTACGGCCTCGACCACCGACCGGACGAGGCGTTCTGGTACGACTGCGTCCATCCCAACAGCGGCGCGAAGATCGAGGTCAAATCCACTTCCGTGCGGATCGGTGAGAAGTATCCCGCGCACGGGCGCTTTCGGCTTCGACACGACCAGACGCGCTCGTTACTCGCGGCGGACGCTCGGGGTGTTGCGTGGTACGCGTTCGTCCTGTACGACTTCGACAAGGGCGAGATTCGGATTCGTCGGGCGAAGCCGTCGACGGTGAGTAAGTGGGTTCGTGAGGCTGGTGGGTGGAACGAAGCGGGTCACGAGGAGTTCAAGGAACAGCGGAAGATGATTCTATGATGATTAAACTACGGTTTCAAAGTAACTTTCTCGATGGTTTCTCCCGAATGCTCTTCGACAACTCTAAACTCATGAGTTCTGCTGGTACTCAGTCTATTTTTTAAGGGCTGAACATATACTCCGATAACTGGCTCTTCACCACCATCCATCTTGATTGTTAGACGGTTATCGTTTTGATTAAAAGTGACACCTTCAACAGGGTCCACAAAATAAATCTCTGACCCCTCTGGTGGTCTGAGGCGGACCTTGACTTGATTGATATGTTTGTCTGAGGTGAATTTCAAATCGATGTCGTATGTCTCTTCACCTTGTGTGAGTTCTACGATTTGATTTGATTCAGCAAACATATCCACCCTTGCCTCTTCGGGATCGACCGGGCGATACTCACAATAAATGCCAAAGGGCTTCTTTAGATAATAGTACGAAAATACTGGAAGTAAAAATATCCCTCCAACAACTGCCGTTGAGTATGGTTTCCAAGATGATGGACTCGCTGTCCCCAGTAAGCCCCCAACAAAACTCGAACTCCAGTATACAGTTGATGTTCTGTAATCATCGACAAAAGCAATAATTCGGTCAGTTTCTCCGCGGAAATCCCTCTTAAGAATAATCGCTGAAAGCAATATCGAGAACAGTATGAAAAGCGTCACTACTGACTAGAGGGATGGATTACGTCCCGCTCAAACAGCTGAACCACGTACTCTAATGCCTCCGGTGGCTCGTCTGGTATTTCTAATTGACCACGGTTATACTTTACAACTACTGGATCCACGTTACTTGGTGGATCAAACATAACCCGTGCGCTCTCAATCAGGTGGTTCTCTAGGTGGGACTCAACAGTACTTGACTCCCCAATGTCACCACTCATCAAGATGTCACTAACTGTTTTTTTACCCTCATCCGTTCTGAGACTGACCTGATTGAATTCGTCGGCACTCTTAAAGAAGTTCCACAAATGATGCCTCTGAATCGACTTGATGGGCGATATTTTTCCATCATCTCCGACTATTTGATTTATCTCGCTAATTATCTCTCTTTGAGTTGGCTTCGACTGTTCGTTCTTTATCAGGAACAGCCCGGATCCGGATCTATACTCATAACTGCCCTCTGTAGTTATCTCTCGGCCATGTCGTCCTTCTTCGGTGAATGTGTAATCACCGTACAGTACTAGCTGGCCTTCGTACGGATATTTTTCGCAGTTGGCCTCTGGCCTTTTCTCATTAATTGAATCGATATGAATTCGAGGAGTTCCAAAGCCGCTTGACTCGGGACGCCAGTATTTTTCCAGATTTTTTGCTTTTGCGAGATCCCGAGTTGACATGATATCCTCCTCTTTCGTACCTTGAGATTGATTCCTAGTACTAGTGTCTCTTGTGGTTTCTTACGGTTGATATTAGTTGAACTTTGACAGTGAATAGGCTGCACTTGGTCCTTCTATACGCCCATCTCGCTTTCGTTCGTACTCTCTCAAGAGGTCTTCTGGTTCACGGATCGGAAGATAGCCCTCTTCCTCGCAAATATCGAGTAGACGGTGGAAGAAAGACTCTGGTGGGTATTGTTTATTTCTCGGTAGCTGTAGCCATGACTCGTAGCTACGGAGGAGTTCAACGACGAACCTTGCAGCGAGGCCCATCTGTCTTAGCTTGTTCAGCGATTTCATATCTTCGCGCGACGCTTTGACATGAATCCAGCCATCTGAGTCAATCTCTGCCACGAGATAGTTATTCCCCAATAGCATGTCGGCTTCGAGGCTGTCTATTTTATTCCCTTCCAATAATGCGGAAATAAATGGTACTGAGCGAACTACTTCTGAGGCTCCGTCAACAGCAACCTGCTCACCCATCCTCGACGTTCCAGTAGTTGTGCAATTTGAAACGCTGTTCACGCGCAGACCAGACCCGACTCTATTACCCTGATCACTTTGATAGAGTAACCACAGGAGATAATCAAAGTCGAACCTAACTTTCTCAATTTTCAAGGTTCTAGACAATGAACCCCGAAGTTCTTTGCGCTTATTGGTGATTATGTTCTTGGTACCTTGGAAAATAAGCACGTCATCAAAGTCCCAAATTAGTTCGACTTTTTTGTGATCGGTCCGGTATGCGTGATCTAGTGGTTGCCCTTCTGGGTCATGTAAATCTGGCACCATCACCCACTGTTCTGATATGAATTCATATGTGTAGATATTCTCCGCAAACTCAGCCATACTACCGCTTAAGTCTGCTACGTTGGCCAATCTTGTTGCCAACTCTGTCTCACGATAGCCTTCAGAAGGATCTCTTGGGGAACCCTCGGCATATTCGTCGAAGGCTTCTAGAAGGTCTTCGGGTTCCATTTCTCCGTGTGGTTCTGTAAAAAACAGTCCGTTGAACCTCAACCAACCGTCGTAGTCGTATCCCTGCCCTGATGAATTACTCATTGAGGCTCTATTTATTGATTAGAAATAAATAATCTTGGTCTCATTGATATTTTGTAGTTTCTCACTCAACACCCAATGGTTTGGATTCAAGTGGTGTCGCTCAATGGTTGCAGACCTCCGGGTATTGGGTAAAGTATCTCCCTAGATAGTTCCTTGAAAGTCAACGGTCCTCTGTCTCTGCAAGAATAGATGGGTCATCGATTGCTAACTGCATAAGACGGCGAATCGCCTCCGCACGTGACAAATCAAGTGGGACAGTACCTTCTATTTGTGCTCTTTTGAGGGCTCGATCAAATTCTTCGGCGAAGTCATTGCTGACCTGCGCAGAGACGTTTTTCGTCCCATTGTCCGGACTCGTGCTCATATTTGGTGTAACGACTTAGTGATTGATGAGGTGTGGCCAATAACTTATTGACTCAATAGTCTTCTGAGTCAGTAAGTTATAAGTCACTATTCTGCTCACTTATTCACGCATGGCACTATCGGTCAACGTCACCATCTCGATGCCGCCAGAGATGGTGGAGAAAGTCGACGAACAGAGCAAGAACTACGGAATGAGTCGTGCGGAGTACGTCCGTCACCTCATCCAGCAAGCGCCCGACTCGCCATTCGATGAACCAGACCTGCGGCTCACCGAGAGTCCACAGGTCGACGCTTAGAACGGGGGACTGGAGCCGTGGAACAGTACCACTCCCCCACAGACAGACAGCGGCGCGAGGCACGTAAGACTGCCGTTCGGGAGGTATTCGAGTGACTGACCTCGAACCGCTCTCCCCCGAGGACGGCGTTGAGCGATTCATCGCCTACCGTGAGCCGAGCGTCCGCGAGTCGACCCTGCAGAACGCGAAGACGCGACTGAATCACTTCCTCCGCTGGTGCGAGGTCGCTGGCATCGACAACCTCAACGATCTCACCGGACGGAAGCTCAACGACTTCGTTACGTGGCGTCAGGGCGACATCGCGCCCATCACGCTCCAGAAGCAACTCAGTAGCGTCCGCATGGCGCTCGATTTCTGGAGCGACCTGGACGCCGTCGAGGACGGACTGCGCGAGAAGCTACACGCGCCGGAACTCCCCGACGGTGCCGAGGCGCGCGACATCCATCTGGAGCCGGATACCGCAGAGACGATTCTGGAGTATCTGGACCGCTACCATTACGCGAGCCGGATGCACGCCGTCATGGCGCTCATCTGGCGGACGGGGATGCGCCGCGGAACTGTCCGCGGACTGGATGTCGGCGACCTCAACGAAGACGAGCACGCCATTCAGATCGTCCATCGACCCGAGTCCGACACCCCGCTGAAGAACGGGAACAAGGGCGAACGGTGGGTGTACATCGGTCCTGAATGGATGCGCATCCTGCAGGAGTACATCGCCGAGAACCGGCACAAAGTCACCGACGACTACGGGCGTCGTCCGCTCATCACCACGAGTCACGGGCGCATCACGGGCGACACCCTGTACAAGATCGTCAACAAGGCGACCCAACCGTGCGAGTTCGGCCTTCCGTGCCCGCACGACCGTGACCCATCGGCCTGCGAAGCCCGCGGCACGCACGGGTTGCCGAACAAGTGTCCGTCGTCGAAGTCGCCCCACGCGGTTCGTCGAGGACACATCACGCACTACCTGTCGCGGGATGTCGAGCCGGAAATCATCTCGGAACGCTCCGACGTGTCGCTCGAAATCCTGTACCAGCACTACGACGCGCGCACCGCCCGCGAGAAAATGGAAGTCAGAAAAGAACACCTGCCATCATGAACCCGACTAACACTCCCCCGCGAGTCCACTACTTTCTCTCGACACCACGCCTTCGAGCAGTGGCTCCGTCAGGAGCCCTGCGAGTCACGTCGGTGTCGAGTGTAATCGTGCCTGTTCGAGCGGGGATTTGAGCAGCGAGCAACGCGGAGCGTTGCGAGTGAGTTCAATATCCCCGCGAGTCCATTTCCTTCCGTCACTTCGTTCCGTCAGTCAATAGACTCGCTTGCCCCCACTCGCTTCGTTCGTGGGGACCCCGCGAGTCCGCTCCCATTTTCGCGACGCCACCCAACGTGACTCGGTCGTCGAGCTTGGCTCGCTGACACGCCTTCACTTCCGCCGAACCCGACACTTTCACTCCGCTCATGGCGGACTCTCTTACCGTCTCGCTCCGAGGGCGTCGGTATGGAAACACGACGAGGCGAACCCCCGTCGGACCCGACGGCCCTCTTTCGAGCCATCGTCTCGAAGCTCCGCGAGACGCGCCGGGGAGTCCACCAACACCGCATGGCGCAGGCGCTCCTCCAGAAGGACGCCAACGGCTCGCGGCTGGTCGGACTCGACGAGGACACCGAGCGGGCGGTCTTTTTCAATCCCGCGTCGCGGACGCTCGAACTGATACCGTTCGACCGGGAGGGGACTCACGAGGAGCGCGCGACGGTGCTGTCGCGTCGGCTGAGCGACCCGTCGTCGTGGGTCGAAGCCAACGCCGCGGGGCTGTCGTGGGTTCACCCGCACTTCCGGTGGGCCTGCGGGTTGGACGACGCCGGGCACTCGTGAGTCGTCAGACCGTAACCGGTGTCCGACCGTGAAGAATTATACGCACGCCGCGCGCACAACACGTCCATGAACGACGAGGAACTCGACGAACTCCGGTCGTCGCTCACGCCCTACGAGTCGAGCGGCGGCGTCACCACCTACCAGAACACCGTCTCCATCGCCTGTCCGGCCTGTGAGAAACCGTTCGACGACTTGGTCGTCTGCGAAAACGACTACAACAGTCTCGAACTGAGCATGATGCTCGACCTCTGTGTGACCCAGCACGACGGCGACGTGCTGCTGTTCACGCACAAACAAGAGGAGTAAGGGCCGCGGCGGTGAGCGCCTTTCGGTCGCTTCGGTACGTCGCTGACTGAGCCCGTGGTCTCGCGTTCGTCTCGCCGGCCGCGGGCGACGAGGACGACCGTCCGGTTATGCCCGGTTATTCGCGCGGCGGGAGGCCGTTTTCGTCGATGACCTCGCCGTCGTCGTCGACGGTGACGATGCCGCGGTTGTTGACCGCGTAGGGGTCCAAGCCGACTTCTTGGAGGAACTGCTTGTAGAGCCGCTCGGCCGTCTCGGCGTCCTTCTGACGGTCGGAGGCGCGGTCGCAGAGCTCGACGAGGTCTTCGGGCACGTCGTTCTCGTGGACGATCCAGTGGTTGATGAGGTCCGACAGCCGCCGGATGGGCGAGGTGAAGTGGCCGTAGATGTCGAAGTTGAGCGCGTAGTGGCCGCCGAAGGGGTCGTTCATGTACTTCGCGCGGGGCATGACCTTCAGCACGGCGCGCTGAATCTTGTTGAGCGTGCGGGAGTTCGCGCTCTCCAAGGCGTCGTTGACGGCCTTCCGGGGCTCGTCCCACGACGTGGACTGGATGCTCACGCCGTCGAGTTCGGTGATTTCGCGGAGCGCCTTGTCCCACTGGTCGGGAGTGGGTTGCGGGTGGACGCGGTACATCGCCTCGACGCCGCGGTTCCACATGAGTTCGTGCGTGACGGCCTTGTTCGCCTTCAGCATGCACTCCTCGATGATGGTGTGGGCGCGGTCGCGACTCGGGTTGAGGACGAGCGAGCCGTCTTCCTTGCGCTGTTCGTGGAGTTGGTCGGCGAGGTCGAAGACCAGCGCGTTCTCCTCGTGGAGGGGGAGGTCGGGGTCTTCCAGCCGGTTTTCACACTGCGTGTAGGTGAGCCGTTCGTTGGAGTGGATGACGGACTTGTAGATGTCGATAGACTCGAACGAGAGCGTGTCCTTCTTGATCTCCATCTCGACGGTGTGGGCGAGGCGGTCCTCCTCGGGGACGAGAGAACAGACCGTCTCGGCCAGCGCCGGCGGGAGCATGTGGATGGTGTAGGCGGGGAGGTAGACGGTGTTGCCGCGCTTGACGGCCTCGGCCCACATCTCCGAACCGGGGTGGACGTAGTGGGTCACGTCGGCGATGTGGACCCACAGCGTGTACGTCTCCTCGTTCTCGCGGATGCTCAGGGCGTCGTCGAAGTCCTGGGCGTCGACGGGGTCTGTCGTCCACGTCGTGAGGTCTCGGAGGTCCTTGCGGTGTTCCAACTCGTCTTCGATCTCCTCGTGGACGCCGTCGGTGCGCGCACGCGCCTCCGAGAGGACTTCCGGCGGGAACTTGTCTCGAATCTCGAACTCCTCGAACAGGTCCTCGCGCTTGTTCTGGAGGTGTCGCGCGAGTTCGGCGTCTATCTCCACCGGTCCTTGCCCTTCGGCGGTCCCGGCGTACGCCTGCGCGTCGTCTGACATAGCCCCGACTAGACGGGGCAGGGAGAAATGAGTGTCGGGCACGAGCCGCGACGAGAGGGAAACGACGTCACTCGTGAGCACGCTCGCGCGCGCCCCGGCGGCGGGCCAAGGAAAGCGACCTCAGCGGCCGCGCTCGCCGGGAGATTCGTACCGCTCTTTGACCGCGTCGAAGTAGCGAAGCAGGAACTCCTCGTTGGTGATGCCGTGTTCTTCGATGTCGATGAGGAGGCCTTCGAGCTCCTCGCGGGGCTGGTGACAGAGCCCCCGATAACAGGACTTACAGAGGTGTTCGAACCGCTTGCCGTGCCGTTCCCAGCGGTTCCCCTCTTTGTCGTACTCGCGCGCCGCCGACCGGAGGACCGCGTCACCGCATGCGATGCACACGACACGTTTCCGGTCCCGGTTCGTCCGGGAGCGCCACATATCGTTGGAGTGGACCCAATCGTACTTAGCAGTTTATCCTGTCACAGTCTGACGCGCGTCAGACGCCGACGCGGTTCGGTTCGGGTTGCTTCGGGTTGCTTCGGGTTGGTTTTGGATTGGCTCGGGTCGACTCGCGTTCGACCGGCCCCCGGAGTCGTCGCCGACACTCGATGCGGAGCGGTCGATTTATCGGCCGTGAGCGTCCACGACCCGGTATGAAGGTCAAGTCTCGCCACCACCTCCGAAGCGACGAAATCGACGCCCTGTGTGATTCCATCGAATCGTCCCTCGGCGTCGCCCTCGACGGCGACGCGTTCGAGGCGGTCGAGTTCGCCGACGCCGACTACGAGGTCGTCCTCGTCGACGGCGAGCCGGCGGTCATGTACGTCGACGACCAGCCGTTTCTCACGGTCAAGGGCGCGAACCAGTTCCCGCCGACGACGAACGTCGTCACGGTCGACGCGGGCGCGGTCTCGTTCGTCTCCAGCGGAGCCGACGTGATGCGCCCCGGCATCACCGAGGCGGACGACACCATCGAGGCGGGCGACCTCGTCGTCATCGCCGAGGAGACCCACGGCAAGGTGCTCGCCGTGGGTCGCGCGCTCGAAGACGGGGCGGACCTCGTCGGCGACTCCGGCAAGGTCGTCGAGTCCATCCACCACGTCGGCGACGACCTCTTCGAGTTCTCCGTCTGAGCCGACTATTTCTTGCCCCGGCGCGCGCGGCTCTCGGCCGCGTCGGCTACTCTTCGGCGTACTTCTCCAGCGCCGCCTCGTACCCCTCTCGCGCCATCGAAAACGTCTCCCGCAGGTCCCGAAGCGGCGTCTCCGTCGCGTCGACCCGGAGGTCGTTGTAGTACGGCTCCATCTCGCGGTCCTCGGTCGTGGTCACGACGACGGCCGCGCTCTGGACGTCAAGGTCGTCGCGCTTGTCGCCGCCCGCGGCGTGTCCCGCGCCGAGCGCGTCGATGAGCCGCTTCGCGAGCGGCTCGTCGCTGTCGCCGTCGACGCTTCGCTCGTAGGCGTCGGCGGCGGCTTCGACGACTGCCGCGCCCGTGAGCAGGTTGCCAGCGACCGTGTAGTCGTCGCCCTCGCGGTGGCCCGCCCAGCCGAGGCAGTCGTCGCCGGTGAAGGCGAACGTCGTCTCGGAGCCGACGCCGTGGAGCTGTCGCTCCGCCCGGCCGTCGTCGGCGTTCAACAGCGCCTGTAGGGCGTCGTCGACGGCGAGGCCGTCTTCGAGGTAGTCCATGCCCTTCTCCCCGAGTTCGACGTTCGTCAGCGCCTGTGTCGCGACCGCGCCGTGTTCACTTGCAAACGGACAGAGGGCCCCGACGCCCGGCAGGCGGGTCGTCACGGCGACGCCGAAGCGGTGCTGGTCGTCGCCGCCGTCGTCGACGTACGACTCGCGGACGCAGATGCTGAAGGTCATCGTGTTCGTCTGCTCCCGCGCGCCGCGAGGTAAAAACACCCGGCGAAACGACGCGGATGGCGCACACGTCGGGCGTCCGCCGGCGTCGTCGCCTCCCGCGGCACTACCCTCCTGTGGCCGTACTGCCGTCGATTCGCCCCGTCTCAGCGCCCAGACATGTCTGGTGAGAGACAATCGTCTGACGTAAGAACTAACCCCGTTGTGGCCTCTCTACGTCCTATGGGTATCATGAGTAAGATTCTCGGTGGTGGTGGTTCCCGAACGACCGAGGACTACGTCGAACTCGACCTCGACGACTTCGACACCGCTCGCGGCGACGCCGGCCTCTCGGTTCACATCGCCGAAATCGGCGGCCAGCAGGACGTTATCGCCATCAAAGACGCCGTCTACGACGGCAATCTGGTCATCGCGGACATCACCCGCCACACGACCTCCGACAACACGATGGAACACATCATCGACGACCTCCGGCAGGTCGCGCGCGAGGTGGACGGCGACATCGTCCAGAAGGGCGACGACCAGATCGTCATCACGCCGACGGGCATCTCCATCTCGCGGCAGAAGCTCAACGGCTGACGCCGGCGGACGACACCCCGCTTACGCTCCGATTTCTCCCCGAGTCGCCGACGCGAGCGATGCGGCTCGAACGGCCCGAACCGATGCCTATTCGGTCCTCTCGTTCCTAGAGTCGTCCGAATGAGCAAGGACTACATCGAGGTTCGCGGTGCCGAAGAGCACAACCTCAAGAACCTCGACGTTCGCATCCCCCGCGAGACGTTTACCGTCGTCACCGGCCTGTCGGGGTCAGGCAAGTCCTCCCTCGCGTTCGACACCGTCTACGCGGAGGGTCAGCGGCGGTACATCGAGTCGCTTTCGGCCTACGCGCGGAACTTCCTCGGCCAGATGGACAAGCCGAAAGTCGAGGCCGTCGAGGGCCTCTCGCCCGCCATCTCCATCGACCAGAAGAACGGGGCCAACAACCCCCGGTCGACCGTCGGGACCGTCACCGAACTCCACGACTACCTCCGCCTCTTGTACGCCCGCGTGGGCACCCAGTACGACCCCATCACGGGCGAGGAGGTCGGCGAGCAGTCCGCACAGGACATGGTCGACCAGATTCTCGAACTCCCCGAGGGCACCCGCGCGAAGGTCGTCGCGCCGGTCGTCCGCGACCAGAAAGGCGAGTTCAAGGACCTGTTTTCGGACCTCGTCTCCGAGGGCTACGCCCGCGTCGAAGTCGACGGCGAGGAGTTCGACCTCTCGTTCGAGACGCCCGAGCTCGACAAGAACTACGACCACACCATCGACGTGGTCGTCGACCGCGTGAAGGTCGCGCCCGAGGCGCGCTCGCGCATCGCCGACTCCGTCGAGACCGCCCTCGAAGAGGCCGGCGGCGTCCTCAAACTCATCGTCCCCGACCCGCCCGAGGACCTCCCCTTCGCGTCCAACACCCGTTCGACCGGGTCGCTCGCGGGCGAGGGCGATGACCGCCTCGTCGTCGAGTTCTCTGAGGAACTCGGCAACCCGAACTCGTCGTTCCGCTTTTCGGAAATCGAGACGCGGTCGTTCTCGTTCAACAGCCCCCACGGGGCCTGCCCGGAGTGCGAGGGCCTCGGCAAGGCGAAGGAGGTCGACCCCGACCTCGTCGTCACCGAGCCGTCGAAGCCGCTCAAGCACGTCTTCGAGCCGTGGAGCTACAACCGGACGTACTACCGCCGCCAGCTCGACAACGTCGCCGACCACTTCGGGGTCAGCGTGGACACGCCGTTCGAGGAGCTTTCCGACGAGGTGCAGGACGCCTTCCTGTTCGGGACCTCCGAGGACGTGGTGTTCGAGTGGACGACGAAGAACGGCACGCGCCACAAGGAACACCCCTTCGAGGGCGTCGTCGGCAACCTCGAACGCCGCCACGTCGAGACCGACTCCGACCGGACGCGCGACCACATCGAGGAGTTCATGGCCGTCACGACCTGCCCCGACTGCAACGGCTCGCGGCTCAAAGAGCAGTCCCGCCACGTTCGCGTCGGCGGCACGACGCTCCCCGAGGTCAACCGCATGACCATCGCGGGCGCGCTCGAACACTTCGAGGGCCTCGAAGCCGACCTCTCGGAGCGCGACCGCACCATCGCACAGGAGATTCTCAAGGAGATTCGCGCCCGCCTCGGTTTCATGACCGAGGTCGGCCTCGAATACCTCACCTTGGACCGCGAGGCCGCCACGCTCTCGGGCGGCGAGTCCCAGCGCATCCGCCTCGCCACGCAGGTCGGCTCCGGCCTCGTGGGCGTCCTCTACGTCCTCGACGAGCCGTCTATCGGCCTCCACCAGCGCGACAACGACAAACTGCTCAACACGCTCGAAGGCCTCCGCGACCTCGGTAACACGCTCATCGTCGTCGAACACGACGAGGAGACGATGCGCCGGGCCGACGAGATTATCGACATGGGCCCCGGCCCGGGCAAGCGCGGCGGCGAGGTCGTCGCGCAGGGCGACTTCGACGATATCGTCGCGGCCGACGACTCCATCACGGCCGACTACCTCTCGGGCCGCAAGGACATCGACGTGCCCGACGCGCGGCGCGAGGGCGACGGCGAACTCGTCGTCCGCGGCGCGCGCCAGCACAACCTCGACGACCTCGACGTGCCGATTCCCCTCGGGACGTTCACGGCCATCACCGGCGTCTCGGGGTCGGGCAAGTCCACCCTGATGCACGAGATTCTCTACAAGGGACTCGCCCGGCGGATGAACGACAACACCTCCGTCGACCCCGGCGAGCACGACGCCATCGAGGGCTACGACGAAATCGAGACCGTCCGGCTCATCGACCAGTCGCCCATCGGCCGCACCCCGCGGTCGAACCCGGCGACGTACACCGGCGTCTTCGACTACGTCCGCGAACTGTTCGCCGAGACGAAGCTCTCGAAACAGCGCGGCTACGAGAAGGGCCGCTTTTCCTTCAACGTCAAGGGCGGCCGCTGTGAGGCCTGCAAGGGACAGGGCAACGTCAAAATCGAGATGAACTTCCTCTCGGACGTGTACGTGCCCTGCGAGGAGTGTAACGGCGCGCGCTACAACGCCGAGACGCTCGACGTGACGTACAAGGACAAGACCATCGCCGACGTGCTCGACATGGAGGTCGACGAGGCGCTCGACTTCTTCGAGGCGAACTCGCAGATTCGCCGACGCCTCCAACTGCTCCACGACGTGGGCCTCGGCTACATGCAGCTCGGCCAGCCGTCGACCACGCTCTCCGGCGGCGAGGCACAGCGCGTCAAGCTCGCCGAGGAACTCGGCAAGAAGCAGACCGGCGACACGCTCTACCTGCTCGACGAGCCGACGACCGGCCTCCACAAGGAAGACGAGCGGAAGCTCATCGAGGTGCTCCAGCGCCTCGTCGACAACGGCAACACCGTCCTCGTGGTCGAACACGAACTCGACCTCGTGAAGAACGCCGACCACATCGTCGACCTCGGTCCCGAGGGCGGCGCGGGCGGCGGCACGGTCGTCGCCAGCGGCACCCCCGAGGAAATCGCCGAGAACCCCGACTCCCACACGGGTCGGTACCTCCGCGACTACCTCCCCGACGTGGACGAAGAGGGCCCGCGCTCGGACCGTCGCAAGCCCGCGAAAGTGGCGAACGACGACTGAACGCGCGCCGATTTTTCTTCAGCGCCGACGGTGCCCTCAGCGACGCCGATACCACCAGTAGCCGACGCCAGCGAGCGCGAGAACCACGACGAGCGCCGGGAAGAGGGGGAACGTCGTCGCCGGTTCGACCACCTCGACGGCGACCCGCTGGGTGCCCGTCGAGAGCTGTCTGCCGGCGTCGTCCTCGTAGCTCACGTCGACGCCGACGACCTGCGTCTTCGGGACGGCGTCGCCGCTCACTTCGAGGTCGAAGACGACGAGGCGCGTCTCGCCGGCGTCGAGCCGCGGGACGAACGCGACGGCGTCCTCGCTCGAAAGCGGCTCCTCGGCGACGAGTCTGACCGTCACGTCGGTCTGCGGCGTCGCCTCGGTGTTCGTCACCGCGAGAACGAGCCGACCGTTCGAGTCGACTTCGAACGTCGCGTTCCGCGGTTCGACCGCGACGGCGGGGTCGCCGGTGCTCACGGCCGCGAGCACGTCGGTCCGGTCGGCCGCGCGCAGTTCGTCGCCCGGCGGTCGGTACTCGACGACGAACGGGAGTCGGCGCGTCCCCGGCGTCGAACCCGCGGCGAGGCCGATGGCGTACTCGAACTCGGCGGCCTCGCCGGGCGCGAGCGTGCCGACGGTCACGTCGAGGTCGGTCGGCGTCAGCGCCGCGTCCTCGGATTCGAGGCGGAGCACCACGTCTCGGGCCTCGCCCTCGCCGACGTTCTCGACGGTGCCGACGACGCGGCCGACGCCGCCGACTCTGAGCGTGCTCTCTTCGACCGTCACGGCGAACGCCGGGCCGGCTCCGGGGTCGAGACCGGCGACGAGCGACTGGACCTTCCGGTCGCCGCCGGGGTTGCGGAACGAGACGGTCACGTCGAGCGAGTAGGGCCGGTCGAGCGCGTCGTCGGCGACGCGGGCGCGGAAGCTCACGCGCCTCGTCTCGCCGGGTTCCCACGCGCCGACGTAGGCCTCCGCGGCGGGCGCGCCGGCCCCGAACGTCACCTCGGAGTCGGCGGACGCCACGCCGACGGTCGTCGCCGCGGCGGTCGCGTCGCCGACGTTCACGAGTTCGAGCGTCAGCGTACCGGTGTCGCCGACGGCGACCGCGGCGTCCACGTCCGCGAGTTCGAAGTCGGCCCCGCGGGTCGGGCGCACCCCGGCGACGAACGACCGCGAAGTCCGCGTTTGACCGTCCTCGTCTCGGTAGGTCACGGTCAGGTCGACCGAGTAGTTGCGGACGATGGCGTCGTCGGCGACGCGGGCGCGGAACTCGACGCGCTCCGTCGCACCTTCCTCCCACTCGCCGACGAACGTCTCGGCGGAGGCGACGCCGCTTCCGAACGTTATCTCCGGGTCGGTCGAGGTGACGGTCACCGTCGCGTCCGCGGCCCCGACGGGGCCGACGTTCTCGATGTCGACCGCGACGGTCCCGCTGTCGCCGACCGCGAGGGCGGCGTCGACCGTCCGGACCGCGAACGCGGGGCGGCGCTCCACGACGACGTCGAGCGTCCGCGTGATGGTCCGACTCCGGTGGGTCGTCCGGACCGTCTCGCCGTCCACGTACACCGAGGCGGTGTAGTCGTAGGTGAACTCGACGGGGACCTCGTAAGTGTCGGGACGCGCCCCCTCGGCGACCCGGAGGCGGAGCGACGCCGGCCCGGAGACGCCCTCGGGAACGGTCCCGATGGGAACCTCGCCGCTGACGACGGTGATGGGGCCCTTCGACTCGCCGCGGATGGTCAGCGCGCGGGCCGTCTGCACGAGCGCCTCGTACTCCTCGGGGCCGTCGTCGGTGACCGTCCCGCTGTTGACGACGAACACTTCGACCGCGGTCTCGGTGCCGGCGACGAGCCGGTTCTCCGGCGCGATAATCGAGAGGTCGGGACTTCCGGTCACTCGGCTGGCGGCCGCGGCGCTCCCGGTTGCGCCGGCGAGGGCGGACAGGACCAGTAGCGTGGCGAGGAGCGCCGCGCTCGCCCGCCGGGGACGACGAGTCATGGTGTAAGGGACGACGTGATCGGCGGGCGAGCCCGCTTCAGTCGCGCTAGATACGCGGTATGTAAGCTTAACAACACGCTCGGCTCTCAGTCGGTGGTAACGTCACGCAAGGGATACGTTCGGAGCGCGCCTACGTGTCGGTATGTCCGTCCCCGCCATCGACATCGACGGCCTCACCAAGTTCTACGGGGACGTTCGCGGGGTCGAGGAGCTCTCGATTTCCGTCTCGGAGGGCGAACTGTTCGGCTTCCTCGGCCCCAACGGCGCGGGGAAGTCCACGACGATTCGCCTGCTTCTCGGCCTGCTCAAACCGACCGACGGCACGGCGAGCATCCTCGGCGTTCCGGTGGACGACCGCGCGGCCTTCCTCGACGTGCTCGGACGCGTCGGCCACATCCCCGGCGATCCGCGGTTCTACGACGACGTGACCGGCCGCAAGACCCTCGACTACTTCGCCGGGCTCTCCGGTGACGCCCGCCGCGATGAACTCCTCGACCGCTTTCCGGTGCCGCTCGACCGGCCGGTCCGGGCCTACTCCCGCGGCAACCGGCAGAAACTCGCCATCGTGCAGGCGTTCATGCACGACCCGCGGGTGGTCGTGATGGACGAGCCGACCTCGGGGTTGGACCCCCTCGTCCAACAGGAGTTCTACGAGTTCCTCCGCGAGGAGCGCGACCGCGGGGTGACGGTGTTCTTCTCGACGCACATCCTCGGGGAGGTCCGCGAGGTCTGCGACCGCGTCGCCATCATCCGGAACGGGCGGCTCGTCGCCGTCGAGGACATCGACGACTTGCTCGCCCGGAGCGGGAAAGTCGTCACGGTCCAGTCGCCCGACTCCATCGACCTCGCCGACTTCGACTTTCCGGAGACCATCGACGCCCGCATCGAACCCGACGGCTCCCTCCGACTCGTCACCTCGGGCAACTACGACGCGCTCGTGGACGCGCTCGAGGGCTACCGAATCGACGACCTCGAAGTCCGCGAGACGGCCATCGAGGACGTGTTCATGCACTTCTACGACGAGGGCGACGGAGAAGACGGCGTTGACGCCGGCGACAGCGCCGCCACCGACGACGAGTCGGGCGAGACCGACGACGATGCGGAGCCGTCGCCCGCCGACGCCGAGGAGTCCGCGAATGCGTGAACTCGACATCGCGTCCTTCGAGTTCGCCCGGCGACGGCGCGGCCTCGTCATCGTCTGCGTGCTCCTCGTGGCGACCGCGGGGCTCACCATCGCCGTCTTCCCGTCGTTCGGCGAGTCCGACATCGACTTCGCCGAACTGCTGGAGTCGTACCCCGAGGAGTTCCAGGCGGCCTTCGTCGGGAGCGTCACCGACATCTCCTCGCTCGAAGGCTACCTCGTGGTCGAACTCTACCAACTCGTCTGGCTCCTCATCGTCGGGAGTTACTTCGCCTACGCCGCGGGGTCGCTCGTCGCCGGCGAGGTCGACCGACAGTCGGTCGAACTCGTCCTCGTCCGGCCCGTCTCGCGCACCCGGTTCGTCGTCGGCAAGTTCCTCGCGATGCTCCCGGCGGTCGCCGTCGTCGACCTCGCGCTCCTCGCGGCCGTCGTCGTCGGCGCGGGCCTCATCGACGAGGAGATTCACCTCACTCGCCTCCTCGCGGTCCACGCCGTCGGCGGCCTCTACCTCGTCGCCTGCGTCGCCGTCGGCCTCCTCGCGTCGGCGTTCTTCGGGCGCGTCCGCCGGGCGCAGGGCGCGGCCATCGGCGTCGTCTTCGGGACGTTCCTCCTCGACTCCCTGACCGTCGACACCGACTACGAGTTCCTCGGAGCCCTGTCGCTCACGCGCTACCTCGACCCCGGCGAACTCCTCGTCGCCGGCGACGTGGACTGGGGCGGCATCGCCGTGCTCGTCGCCGTGACGTGCGTCCTCGTCGTCCTCGCGGCCGAGGTGTTCGAGCGGCGCGACCTGTCGTAGTCGTCGGTCCGCTCTCAGTCGCCCGCGGCCCGCGCGACCGCCGCGAGCCACGCCCCGCGCCCGCTTTTTCACCGTCGAGCCCCTACGTCCCCCCATGCACCTCTACGCCGCCGCGAACGGCGCGGTCCTCTCGGTCTCGGGGTCGCCCGACGACTCGACCGCCCGTCGGCGACTCGCCGACCACCGAATCGAGTGCGTCGCGGCCGACCCGCGCGCGCCGGACCGGGCGTTCTGCGGGACCTTCGACGCCGGCGTCTTCCGAACGACCGACGGCGGGGCGTCGTGGCACGCGGTCGGCACCGACGCGCTCCCCGAGTCGGTGACGAGCCTCGCCGTCTCGCCGGCCGACCCGGGCGTGGTCTACGCCGGAACCGAGCCCTCGGCCGTCTTCCGCTCTCCCGACGGCGGCGACACGTGGGCCGAACTCGCGCCGCTTTCGGACCTCGATTCGGCGTCGTCGTGGGCGTTTCCGCCCCGCCCGCACACCCACCACGTCCGCTGGATAGAACCGGACCCGACCGACCCCGACCGGCTGTTCGTCGCGGTCGAGGCCGGGGCGCTCGTCCGCTCGCTCGACGGCGGGGAGACGTGGCAAGACCGCGTGCCGTCGAGCAAGCGAGACACGCACTCGATGGCGACGCACCCCGACCGACCGGGTCGCGTCCGGGTCGCCGCGGGCGACGGCTACGCCGAGACCGACGACGCGGGCGAGACGTGGACGACGCCGACCGCGGGGCTGGGCCACGGCTACTGCTGGAGCGTCGTCGTCGACCCCGCGGACCCGGACTCGGTGCTCCTGTCGGCCGCCTCCGGGCCGATGCGCGCCCACCGGGTCGAGTCGGCGGCGGCGTACCTCTACCGCCGGGCGGACTCGTCGGAGGACGGCGGCGAGTCGTGGGAACGCCTCGACGAGACCGGACTCCCGACCGGGCCGGGCGCGACGCGGGCGGTTCTCGCCGCCGGTCTGTCCGGCGGCGAGTGCTACGCCGCGAACGACCGCGGCCTCTACCGGACGACCGACTTCGGCGACTCGTGGGACCGAATCGAGGTCCCGTGGGACGGGACACGACGGACTGCGGCGGGGCTGGCGGTCGTCGAGTAGTCGGGCGGTTTTTCGTCCGGGTCGTCCCCTCGTCCGAAGCGAGAAGATTCATGGGTCGGCGCGGCAACGGCCAAGCATGTACGATTTCGCCGTCGTCGGCGTCGGTCCCGCCGGCGCGCGGTTCGCCCGCCGCGCGGCCGACGCGGGCTACGACGTGCTCGCGCTGGAGAAAGGCGAGGTCGGGACGCCCCTCGCGTGCTCCGGACACGTCAGCACCGACATCTGGGAGTACGTCCCCGACGAGGCGCGCGACCGCCTGTTTCAGAACCGCATCTACGGGGCGAACTTCCGCGTCGGCGGCCCGAACTCCAAGGCCTACCCGTTCTACAAGCAAACCGAGGTCTCGAACGTCATCGACCGCGTCGAACTCGACCGTACCCTCGCCGACTGCGCCCGCGACGCCGGAGCAGACGTGCGCGAGGGCCACACCGTGACCGCCGTCGAGGAACTCGACGACCGGGTCCGACTGACCGCCAGCGTGGCCGGCGAGGCCGGCACCGTCCGGTTCGAGGCGAAGATGGTCGCCGGGTGCGACGGCCCGACCTCGCGGGTCCGCCGAGCGCTCGACCTCCCGGAGCCGTCGGAGACGCTTCACGGCGTCCTCGCGTTCGACCCCGACCCGGACGACGGCGACTTCGTGGACGTGCACCTCACGGTCCCGCGCTTTTTCGCGTGGCGCATCCCCCGCGGCGACGCCGGCGTCGAGTACGGCCTCGCGGCCCCGCCGGGCGCTGAGGTCAACGAGATGTTCGACGCGCTCACCGACACCTACGACGTGGAGACCGAGCACTTCTGTTCGGGTGCCATCCCCATCGGCCCGCCGGACCGGACGACGACCCGTCGGGCGTTCCTCATCGGGGACGCGGCCGCCCAGACCAAGCCGTTCACCGGCGGCGGCATCCTCTACGGGATGACCGCGGCCGACATCGCCGCGTCGACCATCGACCCCGACGACCCCGAGACGCTGTCGGCCTACGAGGACGCGTGGCGCGACGAACTCTCCCGGGAGATTCGGCTGGGCCACCTCGTGCGCCGGTGTTACTCCTTCCCCGAGTGGCTCCAGCGGGTCGGGCTCCGGTCGCTGTCGGGGGAAATCGGCGTCCACATGGACAAACCGAGCTCGTTCTTCTCGCGCGAACACCTGAAGAAGCTGTTCTGAGGGACTGCGACCCCCGAGCGTTCCCTCTCAGTTCTCGCCCGGATACGTCGGCAGCCGCGCCGACACCGCGCTTCCCTCGACGAACGGGAGCGACTCGCGGGTCGCGCCGACGCGGTCGTCACCGACCGCGACTTCGAGGTCGTCGGCGTCGAGGCCGTAGTCCACGAGCGCGAAGCCGATGGGGGATTCGAGCATCGGGCTCTCCACGGCGCGGGTGACGGTCCCCACCGACTCGCCGTCGGCGGAGACCTCGGCGCCCGCGTCGGGGAGGTCGTCGGCGCGGAAGCCGACGAGTCGGCGCGAGGGCCGGCCGCGGTTTTCGACCTTCGAGACGACCTCTTGGCCGACGAAACAGCCCTTGTCGAAGTCGAGCGCGTTGCGGACGCCGACGACGTTCGGGAGGTTGCCGCGGAGTTCCGACTCGAAGAGCGGCGTGCCGGCCTCGGCGGTGAGGCTGTCCCACGTCTGATAGCCGACGGGGACCGAGGGGTTGCCGTAGAACAGCAGCGCGTCGAGCACGTCTTCGGCGTCCTTCGCGCGGCAGATGACGTCGTAGCCCTCCTCGCCGGTCGGGTTGTCGGAGGCGACGACCGTGACGCCGAGTTCGCCGCCGATGGAGCCGCGGACGAAGGAGAGCTCCGGTTCGGGCGCGCCCGCCCCCGAGAGGATGCTCGCCACCTTCTCGGTCGACTGCGGGCCGTGGACGCCGAAGACGCCGAACTCGTCGGACGCGTCGCGGAGTTTGACGCGCTGGAGGAACGTCTTCGAGCGCCACTCCTCGACGAGCGGTTCGGCGCGGTCCCGCGGGGTGAAAATCAGCAGTCGCTCGCCCGCGTTGTAGACGTACATCTCCGTCTCGATGCGGCCGTCGGGGTCTAAAAGCAGGGCGTAGACGCCCTCGCCGTCCTCGTCCGGGACGGTGTTAGTCACCGCGTTGTCGACGTAGTCGACCCGGTCTTCGCCCTCGACGACGACGACGCCGTAGCCGTGTTCGATGACGCCGACGCCGTTTCTGACGGCGCGGTGGGTCCGCTCGGGGCGGCCGTAGTGGCTCACGACCTCGATTCCGCCGCGCGTCTCGAACGTCGCACCGTGTGCCTCGTGGATGTCGGCGACGAGTGTCATTACCCCCCGTTTCGCCTTCGGCGCGTAAAACCCTCCCACTCCCGGACGACTCGCCCGGCTTTCGGTCGGCGGTCCGCCGGCGGCGGCCGCGGGCGGACCGGACAGTCAAAACGAGACCGTTCTCCGCGCTGGCTCGCTCAGAGCCCGAACCGCTCGCGAAGTTTCTCGAACAACGACGCGTCCTCTTCGACGGCTTCGCTCGGGTCCGGAACGACGCGCTCGTCGGCGTGGATGAGCACCCGCGTGTCGGCCTCCTCGACCACGATGAGGCCCTCGTCTTTCAGCGCCGACAGCGCCTCTTCGATGGTGTCGATGTCGGCGTCCACGGCGGCACGGAGTTCGAACACCGTCATCCCCTCGTCGTGGCGGTCGACGAGCGCGTCGAGCACCGCGACCTCGATGTCGCGGCGGTTCCGGAACTCCCGCCTCGCTCTCATAGCGGGTACATCGTTCGCCTCCTGTTTACTTGTACCGCCCGTCTGACGGACGTCCGACAGGCAGGGGGTACCTTTTTGTTTCCGAACCCCGGAATCCTCGCGTAATGGGACTTACTTGCCGTCTTCTCGGGCACTCCTACGGAGACCCCGAGACGGAACGGGAGCGAGAGGAACGCGGCGACGAGGTGGTCGTCTCGATTCGGGAGATACAGGTCTGTTCGCGGTGCGGACACGAACAGGTGATGAGCGAGAACAAGGAGGTCACGGCCATCCGAACGCCCGAGGAGGTCGGGATGACGGAGGGCGAAGTCGAGACCGCGGCCGCGGGCTTCGAACCGGCGAACCCGCAGCCCGGCGTCTCCGACAGCGAGGACGCCGCCATCGAGACGGCTCCGGACGCGGAGACGCGGGCCGAGGTCGACGACGCCAACGCCGCCGCCGACGCCGCTGCGGACGCCGACGCCGACGCCGGCGCGGACCCCGCGGCGCAACAGCCGGCCGAGGCCGCGAACGCCGCCGACGCCCAACCCGCAGACGGGCCGGACGCGGCTGACGACGCCGGGAGCGTCGACGCCCCGCCGGTGACCGACGACGGCATCATCCTCGACGACGACGAGGAGCAGTCGGCCACCCGCGACCGGACGCAGTGGCCCGACGAGGTCGACGAGGTCGAGACCGACGACCCGACGCCGCCGGCCGACGGCGACGACGCGGAGTTCATCGACGCGGACGCCGAGGCGGGCGTCGAAGCCGACGCCGAAGCGGAGCCCGAACAGACACAGACCCGCGAACGCGGCGCGTGGCCCGACGCGCCGGGCGACGACGAGGGATGGAACGCTCAGCCCGACGACGGCGAGCCCGTCTCCGTCTCGTTCGGCGGCGGACTGGCCCCGGAGGGCAACAGCTCGCCAAGCCAGCAGTCGAACGGTCAGTACGTCGAGGCGGAGGAAGACGACTTCGTCCGCGCCGACGAGTCGAACGTCGGAAACGAGGCCCCCGACGACGCCGTCGAGTACTACTGTCCGAACTGCGGTCACGCCCGCGGCGCGTCCTCGTCGTCGATGCGGGCCGGCGACATCTGCCCCGAGTGTAAAAAGGGCTACATCGCCGAGCGGGAATCCTGACCGCGGCACGCCCTCGCAGGCGTCGCAGAGTCGCGAAACAGGTAAACCATCCCCTGTCGAAAAGGCGTCCATGAAGGAGTACAAGATGCGTCGTGGGGAGACGCTCGAAGAGCGAATTCCGGACATGAAAGCGACGGTCGAAGACTACTTCGGCCCCATCACGGACACCGAGGAGTTCAAAGGAAGCGACCTCTACGTCGTCGGCGAGCCCAAGAACCCCGTGTTCACCCGCATCGTCGCCGGCGCGGTCAAGTACAGCGGCAAGAAGGACAAGCTCGCGGTCAACTTCGAGGAGGCCGACCCGGCCGACCTCGCTCCCGAAGACCTCGAAGCCGCGGGCGAGGCCGTCAGCGCGAAGAACGACTTCCTCCTCGAGGCGACGGGCCGCGACGCGAAGTCCCGCCGCGACTCGATGAAGCGCGCGGTCGAAGACGACGCGCCCGACGTCTGAGCCGTCCGACGCGGGCTGGTTTTTCTCGCGCACCCACCCGCCGAGCGGTGGTGCCGCCAGCGAAACGTACATATTGCTACCGCGTGACACTCCCGCTGTCAGCGACTGCGAAACCGTCGAACACGAATTTTTATTTCGATTCTGAGTAAAAATCCCCGGCACGATTAAGTGACGCCGGGGCGAACGGGCTGGTATGGCTATCGAAACTATCCTGCTCGCGGTCGGCGCGGGCGACGCCGAGCGAATCGACAGACTCGCCGAGGAGACAATCGACGTGGCCGGACCGACCGGCGCGACGGTCGTCATCGGGCACGTTTTCACGAGAGACGAGTACGACGAGGCGCTCGACAACCTCGATTTCGACATCACGGCCGAGGAGGTCTCCGCGGACGACGTGGCCCGACGACACGCCATCGTCCGAGAGCTCACGCGGCGCTTCGACGACGCGGACATCGACTACGTCGTCCACGGCCGAGTCGGCCACCACGGCGAGAAGCTCGTCGAACTCGCGGGCGAGGTCGACGCCGACCGCCTCATCGTCGGCGGTCGAAAGCGCTCGCCGACCGGTAAGGCCGTCTTCGGCAGCGTCGCACAGGAGGTCATGCTCGAATCGTCGTGTCCCGTGACGTTCGTCCGCGCGGACACCAAGTGACGGCGTAACGGACGAGCGCCGGCGAGACCACCGACTCGACCGGGTTTCGCAGGCAACTACATATCTTAGCGCGCCGTCATCTCCCGCATGGACCACTCCATCGATTACCGCCCGTCGTTCGCCCTCCTCACCGTCTCGCTCGACGAGGGCGAGTCGCTCCGGTCGGAGGCCGGCGCGATGGTCAGCTACTCCGACGGCATCGACATCGAGACGAACGCGAAAGGCGGCCTCTTCGGGTCACTCAAGCGGAGCGTCCTCGGCGGCGAGTCGTTCTTCCAGAACACGTTCAGCGCGCGGCAGGCGGGCGAGGTCTCCTTTGCGCCCCCGCTCCCGGGTGACATCGTCCACCACCGCCTCGAAGACGAGACGCTCTTCGTGCAGTCCGGGTCGTACATCGCCTCGGACCCCGCGCTCGACCTCGACACCTCCTTCGGCGGCGCGAAGACCTTCTTCGGGAGCGAGGGCCTGTTCCTGCTCAAACTGACCGGCACCGGCGACAGTTTCCTGTCGAGCTACGGCGCCATCCACGAGGTCGAACTCGGCGAGGGCGAGCGTTACACGGTCGACACCGGCCACATCGTCGCCTTCGACGAGACGACGAGCTTCTCGGTCGAGCGCGTCGGCGGCCTGAAGTCCACCCTGTTCAGCGGCGAGGGGCTCGTCTGTACCTTCACCGGACCGGGGACCGTCTGGATGCAGTCGCGCAGCATGGAGTCGTTCCTCTCGTGGCTCATCCCCAAGCTCCCGACCAACAACTCCGCGTAGGCCGCGGCCACCGACTTACATCGTGGCGAGTAAATCTACCGAGAATCCCGCTTAGTTAAGTGGAGGGCGCATCGCTATGGGAACGATGGCGTACTACGTGGGCGTCGACCTGGGGGCGACGAACGTCCGTTCCGTGGTGGGCGACGACGATGGAACTATCCTCGGGGAGGCCCGTGACAACACTCCGCGCGGCCCGACCGGAATCGCGGTCACCGAGGCGGTCCTCGGCGTCGTCCGCGAGGCGTGTGCCGAGGCGGGTATCGACCCGAGCGACGCGGTCGCGGCCGGCATCGGTGCTATCGGCCCGCTCGACCTGGCCGAGGGCGCGGTCGAGAACCCGGCGAACCTACCGGACACCATCGACCGCATCCCGCTGACCGGTCCCCTCTCGGTGCTCCTGGAGACGGACGAGGTGTACCTGCACAACGACACGAACGCCGGGGTCATCGGTGAGCGGTTCCACTCCGACCGCAACCCCGACGACATGGTGTATCTCACCATCTCCTCGGGTATCGGCGCGGGCGTCTGCGTCGACGGGCACGTCCTCGCCGGTTGGGACGGCAACGCCGGTGAAGTCGGCCACCTGACGCTCGACCCGAACGGCTTCATGACGTGCGGGTGCGGCCACAACGGTCACTGGGAGGGCTACTGCTCGGGGAACAACATCCCGAAGTACGCCCGCGAACTCCACGAGGAGGACCCGGTCGACACCGCACTCCCCGTGTCGGACCCCGATTTCTCCGCGGTCGACGTGTTCGAACACGCCGGCGAGGACGAGTTCGCCGACCACATCATCAACCAACTGGGCCACTGGAACGCGATGGGCGTCGCCAACATCGTCCACGCGTACGCGCCGCTCATCATCTACGTCGGCGGCGCGGTCGCGCTCAACAATCCGGACCTCGTGTTAGAGCCCATCCGCGAGCAGATGAGCGAGATGGTCATGTCGAACATCCCCGAAATTCAACTGACGACGCTCGGCGACGAGGTCGTGGTCGAGGGGGCGTTGGCGAGCGCGATGACCGGTGGGACTGGCGACCGCTCGCGGCTGTGATGCGGCGAGGATTCGCCAGTTCCGGCGCAGGTGGCACCGGCGACCGGTCTCGACTGTAACGCGGTGCTTCGCTTCTCCGCCCCGAGTTATCTCGATTGATACTCGGTGGCGCACTCTTATAACCCCGGTCGAGAAACGCGATGACGTGCACCCGACGACGCCGAGTCGCTCGGCGCGCCGGTCGGCGCGTTCCCGTTCTCGTCGAACCGAACGGTGCACGGGCGTTCCACCGGAAGCCTAGAACGGGACTGGTCGACAACCCCCACCACCATCGTCGACCGACCGACGCCGACGGGGTACCCACACCCACCCACCCACCCACCCATCCCCGCCGGCGTCGCTTCAGTTCTCACGCAACCCAGTGCAGACTGAGCGGTCCCCGCTTTCCCCCGGTTCCCGGGCCCTCCCGCTACCCAAGGACCTCCGTCCGATTTTTCTCCTCGGCACTCTCAGACTCACCGTGGACCGCCGCCAGTTCCTCCGCTCCATCGGCGCGAGCGCGGTCGCCGCCACGACCGTCTCCGTCGCCGGTTCCCGCCCCGTCACCGCCCACCCCGGTCCCTTCGAGCCGCTGGGTCGAATCGACATCGACGGCGCGAAAGAGGCCGTGGTCTCCGCCGACGGCCAGACCGCCTTCGTCGCCGCGACCAGCGGCTACGCCGTCGTCGACATCTCCGCGCCCGACCGCCCCGAACTCCTCGCCGAGCGCCGCGACCCGCTTTCCGACCGCGAGGACGGTCCCTTCCGCGGCATCTACGACGTGAAGCTCGACGGGGACACGCTCCTCGTCGTCGGCCCGGCCAACCCGATACTGGGCGCGCCGGCGGGCGTCCTCGTCGTCGACGTGTCCGACCCCGCGACCCCCGAGGAAATCGCCTTCCACGAGACGGAGTTCCCCATTCACAACTGCTTCGCCGCCGACGGGCGGGCGTACCTCACCGCCAACGACGGCGACCGGAACCCGCTGGTCGTTCTCGACACCGACACCGGCGACGAACTCGGCCGCTGGTCGGTCGTCTCCGCGGACGACCGCTGGGCCGACGTACCCGCCTCGGTCCGGTCCGTCCACGACGTGTGGGTCCGCGAGGGAGTCGCGCACGTCGCCCTCTGGGACGCCGGGACGTGGCTCGTCGACCTCTCGGACCCCGCGTCGCCCTCGGTCCTCGGGTCGGTCTCACCCGGCGACCCCGAGGAGCTGTCGGGGTTGGGTGCCCGCGACCGCCACCGCGAGGGGCGGACGCCGCCCGGCAACCACCACTACGTCGCCACCGACGACTCGGGCGACCTCCTCGGAGTCGGCATCGAGTCGTGGGCCGTCGAAGTCGAACGCGACGACGGGACGACCGACCTCGTCGGCGGGCCGAGCGGCGTCGAACTCTGGGACGTGTCGGACCCCGCGAATCCGACGATACTCTCGACCATCGAGCCGCCGACCAGTCCGGACCCGACGGTCGGCGGCGTCTGGACCACGGCGCACAACTTCGACTTCCGCGACGACAGGCTCTACACCTCGTGGTACCGCGGCGGCGTCAAGCGCCACGACGTGTCGGACCCGACCGACCCCGTCGAACTCGCGTGGTGGCGCGACCCCGAGCGCGCGAGTTTCTGGACCGCGCGGTACGCCTATCCCTTCGCCGACGAGGGCGTGTTCGTCGCGTCGAGTTGGGGCGTCGGCGACGCGTCGCCCGCGCTCTACACGTTCCCCGACCACGCCGGCGACCAGCGCGACCCGCCGACGCTCGGTCCCGAGACGACCACCGAATCGCTCGTCAACACGCCGACGCCGACCGCGAACGAGACGACCGCGCCCGAACCCGGAGACGAGTCGTCGGAATCGACATCGACGACCGACGCGCCGGGGTTCGGACTCGGTGTCGGCGCGGCGGCCCTCGGCGTCGCCGGCTGGCTGGCCCGTCGTCACCGGCGGCGCGACTGAGGGCGGCGCGACTGCGGGCGACCGGCTCCGACGCCCGACGCGCCGGTTTCCCGGCTTCCGTGGTTCCCCCGCCGAATCTATCACGAACGACCGAGACAGCCTTTCTCTCGCCGGCCGGCGCGTTGGGAGAACCGTTTCATTCTAATCCGTGGGGTTCGAAGCGTCGGGGTATGAGCGACGAGTCGGAGAGCCTCAAAGAGCGCGTCGAGACGTGGATGGTCGGCCAGATGCCCATCATCCAGATGCACGGCGGCAACAGCGTCGTGCGCAAGGCCGATGCGGAATCGGGGGAAGTCGTCGTCGAACTCGGGGGCGCGTGCGCCGGGTGCGGCATCTCGAACATCACCGCCCAGAACATCCAGTCGGACCTCATCATGACGTTCGACGAGATTACCGACGTGCAGGTCAAGGTCCCCAGTTCCGGCGACCACGGCAGCAGCACCGTCGAGGGCGGCCGCGGCGGCGAACTGCAGTACGGCGACGAGGGACCGGGTCACTTCTAACCCCCACCTTTTTTGACGGGGTCCTCGGCAACTTCGTTGCCTCGAACCCCCGCCAAAAAATCTGGACCAAAAAAGGCGGCTACTCCCTTCGGTCGTAGCCGTACGGTTCGCTCCAACGCGAGCACTCTGCTCCGCGATTCTCGATACGTATCCAGCCGTGTCGGCCGTGTGAATAGATTGGTCGTCCTCGCGCTCGCTCACCTCGTTGCCCTCGCGGGGTGTTCGTCTGCCAGTCCAGTTATCGACCTATCGACGACTCCCGCCACCACGACGACTGAGTCCTCCCCGGCAACGACGACTGACCGTCTTCCGAAGTTGCTACGCCTCCCCCGACAGCGCCGACTCCAGACTCGACGCCACCGACCGCGCTTTTTCGGCCAACTCCTCGGAGATGTGGCCGGCCTCGACGGCTTCGTCGAGTTCGTCGTCGTCGACCCGCTCGACCGTCCCGTCGGCGTGTTTCACCACGTCAACGTGGAGGTCGACGTACCGAATCTGGTCGGGGAAGCACTCGACGGGCGTGCAGATGTTGACGTAGGTGCCCTTGACACCGCCGTCGGAGTCGCGGTACACCGTCGGGTACCACCAGCGCCCCTCGCGGAACTTCGTGACCGCCACGTCGCCGGACTCGCGGTCGACGCCGAGGGCGTCGTAGGTGCCGCCGCCGGTCATGCCGCGCCGGAGTTCCACCGTTCCCTCGGGGTCGCGGTCCGTCACCTCGCCGGAGCCGAGCGTGATGAGCCGACCGTCCGGCTTCCCGTGGCCGATTTCCACGTCGTCGCCTTCCAGCGGGCCGAACTGCGCGGTCACCACGTCGAAGGGGAACTCGCCGTCGCCGACCGACTCGCAGAGCGACTCCGCGAGGTCGACGCCGGCGGAGGCCTTCGGCGAGGCGGCCTTCGTCCGGTGGTGGCCGGGCATCGTCGTCTCGACGGCCCGGCGCTGGGCGTCGAGTTCGAACCGGGTCTCGCGGCCGAACCAGACCCACGTCGTCGCGGTGGGAGCCGCGACCGCCCGCGGGGCGTCGACGGGTTCGGAGAGCGCGCCATCGAGTTCCGCGGCCACCTCGGCCGCCCGGTCGAGCGCGTCGTTCAGGGCGCTCATGTCGGCGTCGACGGCGTCGCGGTGCCAGCGGATTCCCCAGCCCTCGGGCGGGTCGCCGCCGAGGAGGTCCGTCATTCCCGCCAGTTCGCGGGCTGCGGCCTCGTCGCGGGTGTCGACGCGGACGCCCTCCGAATCGGGGTCGAGCGTCGCCAGCCCCGCGACGGCGCGGACGTCGCCGGTCAGTTCGGCGCGGCGGGAGGCCCACGGCGGGGCCGACTCGGCGACCTGTACGCGGACCTCGTCGCCGACTTCCACGTGCCCGTCGAAGTCGCCGTACGAGAGGTAGCCCTCGGCCTCGCCGAGGTCGCAGACCGCGCCGCCGCCGAGGGTGTCGGTCACGCGGGCGTCGAACACCGCGCCGGTCGGCGCGGGGTCGTCCCACGCGAAGGTGTCGATGCCGAGCTCGGTGAGTCGCTCTGTGGCCGTCGCGACCGCCTCGGGCGCGCCGGTCGCGCCGACGCCCTGTCGGTTCCGCGTCGTCTCGACCGACACGTCGTGGTCCGACGAGTCGAACTCGGCGTCGAAGCGCTCCCGAATCGGGCCGGACGCCTGCACCACGTCGTGGCCGTCGTCGAGGAAGACGCCCGTGAGCGCGGTGGCGTAGATACCGCGGACGCGGACCCTCATAGCTCGTCGGGGTCGCGGGCGAAGGTGACGCGAGCGTCGACCGTCGGGCCGAGCGTCAGTTCGATTCTCTCCTCACTGAGCACGCGGCCGCCCTCGATGGGGACGCCCCACGAGTCGAACTTGAGGTAGCCGCGGAGGTCCGCGCCGTGGGTGTAGAGGTCGACGTGGTCGACGGCGTGTTCCTGCACGTCACTCGCGCTGTGGGCCATCTCCATGTCCGAGTAGACCGTCCCGCCGTCGCCGAAGAACGCGGCGATGGCGTCTGCGTCCGATTCGACTGCGTCGCTCACGAGGTCCGACGCGGCCCGGAGGTCGTCGGTGTCGAGGCCGACCTCGCGGAGCGCCGCCTGTTCGCGGGGGTCGAAGTGCATACCCGCCCTTCGGAGCGGAGGCATTAACGTCGTACGGTCGGCAGTCGGTCGCTGGGCCGGACGAACGGTCGCCGGCCAGCCGACTATTGACCGTTCAGCCGGTCGGCCGCGGGGTGCCGTGGCCGAAGCTATTACCAGATGCGATACCCTTTATGCCACGTGATGGACCAGCAGGACCCAGTCGAGCAGGCGTCCGACGGCTCGGACGACCTCTACGACATCGCCACGTGGGAGGAACGAACCTCGGTTGACGGGCTCGCGGTCGCGCTCTACCGGGTGCTGGTCGCGTCGACCCGCGCGGTGGTCGTCCTCGCCGCGTTGCTCATCCTCGTCGGTATCGGCGGCCTCTCGGCGCTCACCGACCCGCAGGTCGGCGCGCTCACCCTGCTTTCGGCGCTTCCGGCGCTCGCGCTCGCGGGCTACGTCTACTACTCCGACGTGACCCAAAACGAGCCGCTGTCGATGCTCGTGGTGACGTTCCTCCTCGGCGTCCTCACGGCCACGTTCGCCGCGATTCTCAACTCGCTTCTGAGCAACGTCGGTCAGACTATCGCGGCCGAGTTCCAGCTGTCTATCGGCTTCCTCGGCAGTATCGTGTTCTACTTCCTCGTGGTCGGTCCGGTCGAAGAGACCGTCAAGCTCCTCGCGGTCAGGCTGTACGCCTACTCCCACGACAGTTTCAACGCCGTCATCGACGGCGCGGTCTACGGCGCGATGGCCGGTCTCGGCTTCGCCACCATCGAAAACGCCCTGTACATCACTCGGAACCTCACCTCGTCGGGACTCGACGTCGGGTCCGGCGGCGTCGGCATCATCGCCGCCGGCGGGACGATTACCGCGGTCCGAGCGCTCGCCGGTCCGGGCCACGTCATCTACTCGGCCATCGCCGGCTACTACCTCGGCCTCGCCAAGTTCAACAAGGAGAACGCCGGGCCCATCGTCATCAAGGGCCTCATCCTCGCGGCGCTCGTCCACGCGACGTACAACTCGACGGTCGGCCTCGGCTCGTCCGTCATCGCGGGGATAACCGGCATCGGTGGTCTCGCGGCCTTCCTCGTCTACGTCATCATCTACGACGGCATCTTCGGGCTCTACCTCATCGGGAAGCTCCGCAGCTACAGTCAGGCCTACCACAGCGCTCACGCGCCCGGGCCGAGCGCGGCGTCGTTCGCGTCGGAGCAGACGGAGTTCGAGGACTGAGCCGGCGACGGCGCGGGAACGTACGAAACGAAAGAACCGGTCGCCCTACTCGGCGACCAACCGCTCGGCGTAACCGTCGAGCATCGACTCGACGTACTTCGCCACCACGTCGACCTCGACGTGAATCGGGTCGCCGACCTCCTTTTCCGAGAGCGTCGTCAGGTCGTAGGTCGTCGGGATGATGGCCACGGCGAAGGAGCCCTCGCGGCGGTCGGCCACGGTGAGGCTGATGCCGTCGAGACACACCGAGCCCTTCTGGACGACGTACTTCGCCAGCGACTCTGGGAGGTCGAACTCGAAGAACCAGTCGTCGCCGACGCGCTCGACGTTCGCGACCGTCGTCGTGCCGTCGACGTGGCCCTGGACGATGTGGCCGTCGAAGCGGTCGTCGGCCGCGAGGGCGCGTTCGAGGTTGACGCGGTCGCCCTCGACCGCGTCGCCGAGGTAGGTCTTCTCGACGGTCTCCGCCGCGAGGAACACCTCGAACCAGTCGTCGCCGAACGCCTCGACGGTCAGACAGACGCCCGAGACCGCGATTGACTGGCCGTGGTGGAGGTCGTCGAACGCGAGGTCGGTGCGGATGCGGAGGCGGCGACCGCCGTCGGTGTCGGCCACGTCGACGATTTCGCCCGGCCCCTCCACGATTCCCGTGAACATACCCGCGGCTTCGGACGGGTGAAGTTAATGCCTATCGTTTCCGTTCTCTATCACGTTTCTGTGACACTCTCGCCCATACAATTTTACGCCCGTCGTCCGGAGAGTCGGTATGGACGTTCTGGCCCGACTGCGGAGCAGTTTCGTCACCGGTCTCATTCTCGTCACCCCGCTGGCCGTGACCGTGTTCGTCCTCCAGTTCGCGTTCAACCGAATCACCGCCGCGCTCCGTCCGGTCGTCCGTCAGGTGTCGCCATTCCTCGCCGAGGCGCTCAACTACTCCGGCGACATCGTCTTCATCTCGCAGGTGTTGTCGGCGCTCATCATCGCGGTGGCCGTCTCGCTTCTCGGCTACCTCGCGTCGATGAGCCTCGGCCAGCGGCTCTTCGGGAGCTTCGAGCGCGGCGTCCGGCTCCTCCCGCTCGTCCGCACCATCTACTTCGGCGTCCGGCAGGTCTCCGAATCGCTCACGGAACCGACCGCCGGCTACGACCGCGTGGTGTTGGTCGAGTACCCGCGCGAGGGGCTGTTCTCCATCGGCTTCGTCACCAACGAGGCTCCCCCGTCGGTCTCGGCGGTGTCCGACGACGAACTCTTCACCGTGTTCGTCCCGCACAGCCCGAACCCGACCGCCGGGGCGCTCATCATGGTCTCGCCCGACGAGATTCGCGAACTCGACATGCCGGTCCGCCGGGGTCTCAGACTGCTCGTCACCACGGGCCTGAGCGTCGACGACCCCGAGACGCTCCCCTCGGGACCGGCGGCCTACGACCCGTCGAACGGCGACGGCGTCCGCGACGGTGTCCGGTCGGAGTCTGAGCAGCGACGGAACGCGGGCGAGACCCAAAAGCGAGCCGAGTGAGTCGCCGCGGCGGCCTCACAGTCCCCAGATGAGGACGATTCCGGCAGTCGTGACGACCGTGAGTAACAGTTGGAGCGGCGCGCCGACGCGGAGGTAGTCGGTAAAGCGGTAGCCGCCGGGACCGTACACCATCAGGTTCGTCTGGTAGCCGATAGGCGTCATGAACGCCGTGCTCCCGCCGAAGGTGACCGCGATGGCGAAGCCGAAGGGGTCGGCACCGAGGCCGAACGCGGTGTCGATGGCGACCGGCAACAGGAGGACGACGCTGGCGACCGGCGTGATGACGTTCGCCAACAGCCCCGTGAGCAGGTAGAACGCGGCGACCACGACGACGACGGGCAGGTAGGTCGCGGCGACGCCGACGAACTCCGAGAGCAGCGCGACGCCGCCGGTCAGTTGGAGCGCCCGACCGAGCGGGATGACGCCCGCGAGCAGGAAGATGACGTTCCAGCTCACCGCGTCGTAGGCGTCGCTCGCCGACAGACAGCCGAGCGAGACCATCGCGGCGACCCCGCCGAGCGCGGCGATGGCGATGGGGACGACGCCGAGGGCGGCCAGTCCGATGACCGCCGCGATGACGGCGAACGCGCGGAGCGCCGTGGGCGACAGCTCGCCGTTGTCCTCGATGAACTCGTCGGCGACCTCGCTCGTCACGACGAAATCGCCGCTGTCGCGGAGGTACCGCGCCGTCTCGTTCGTCGTCTGGAGGAGCAGCGAGTCGCCGACCTGGAGGTCCACGTCTCGGAAGTGCTCGCGGATGAGGTCGCCGCCGCGCCGCCGGACCGCGAGCACGGTCGCGTCGTACCGCTCGCGGAGTCGCGCCCCGCCGATGGTCTCGCCGACGAGTCCTGACTCGCGGGGGACGACGAGTTCGACGAGCGCCACGCGGTCGGGAAGGTCGAGTTCGGCGTCGGTGACCGACGCGCGCGGGAGGAACCGCAGGTCCGCGAGGTCGCAGAAGCGCCGAATCGTCGCCGGGTCGCCCCGGATGGTCAGGATGTCCCGCGACTCGACCTCGCGGTCGGAGTCGGCGGCGATGAAGTGCTCGCCGCCGCGGAGCACGTCCAGGATGTCGACGTTGAGGTCGCGGTAGGTGTCGTCGGAAACCTCGCCCGCCGGGATGCCGACGAGCGGCGACCGCGCGGGGACGAGCACGCGGGCGAGAAACGGCTCGACGCCGTAGTTGCCGGTTCGGTTCCCGGGCTCGATTCGCTCGGGCAGGAGCCGCGGCGCGACCGTCAGCAGGTAGCCCGCGCCGACGACGAACACCACCGCGCCGAGGGGGGTGAACGTGAACATCGAAAACGGCGGCAACCCGGTCGCCTCGGCGTAGGCCTCGCTGGCGACGAGGTTCGTCGCCGTCCCGACGAGCGTGAGCGTGCCGCCGAGCATCGAGGCGTAGGAAAGCGGGATGAGGAGCTTCGACGGCGAGACGTTCGCCTGGTCGGCGAGGTCCGAAACCATCGGGATGAACACCGCCACGACCGGCGTGTTGTTCACGACGCCCGCGATGGGGCCGGTGAGGCCGACGACCGCGCCGAGCAGTCGGTTCTCGCTTCCGTTCGTAAAGGACGCGACCGCGTCGCCGAGGACGCGAATCGCGCCGGTCTGTCGAATCCCCTCGCTGAGGGCGTACATCGAGAGGATGGTGATGGTCGCGGCGCTCGAAAACCCCGACAGCCCCGTCTGGAGGTCGACCCCGGTCCACGGTTCGAGCACGACGAGCGCGACGATGACGCCGATTGCCGTCACGTCCGGCGGGGCCGCCTCCGTCACGAAAAGCGCCATCGTGACGACGACGAGACCGAAGACGACGAGCATCCCGGACGTGATGGCGACCATGCGGGCAGTCGATTCGGAGGCGGCTTAATCCTACCCCGCGAGACTGTCGGCCGCGGCGACGGGTCGTTCGGTTCTCCACGAGCGAGAACGCCCCCGTTCATCGCCGGTCGCGACGCTTTTAGTCGCCCGCGGAGTACCCTCGGGCGATGCGACTCGGAATCTTGGAGATGGTCGGTCTCGCGGCGACTCTCATCTTCGCCATCCCCGTCGGCGGCTTCGGACTCACGCTCCTCGCCGACGGCCAGACCGTCTTCGGCGGCGCGATGCTCCTTCTCGCGGTGCTGATGGTCGCGCTCCCGAAGTTCCTCACCATGCCGCAGGACATCCCCTCGCTCGCGGCCGAGAAAGTCATCGGCGGCGTGGCGAAAGAGCCGGACGAAGAGGAGTAACTACCAGCGACTCGGGTCGAGACCGGTCGGCGCGTCGCCGAGCAGTCGCGGCCCGTCTTCGCCGACGACCAGCACGTCGGTCAGCTCGACTCGCCCGTGGTCCGGGTGCGTGACCGCGGACCGAATCCGAAGGACGTTGCCGGCGACGAGTTCTCTATCGCCGTCGAGCGGCGGGTCCTCGCGGGCCGCGAGGCCGATTCCGCCGCCCACGTCTCTCGTCACCTCGTCGGCCATCGAGAAGCCGAACGCGGCGGTCTCCGCGCGGAGTTCGCTCCCGAGGAAGCCGGCGTCGTCGCCGGGGTCGGCCTCGACCAGACTGACCTTTCTGGCGGCGTCGCAGGCGACGTGCGCCCGGCGCTCCCACCCGCCGTCGGGGTCGACGACGAACGTGCGGGCCAGCGCGCCGCGGTAGCCCGTCGGCCCGCGCGGGCCGACCGAGACGACTATCGGCTCGCCCGGCCGGAGTTCGACCGGTTCGTTCCCGTCGCCTCGGATTCCCGGCCGGACCGTCGTCGCACCCGCGGTATCGACGCCCTCGGCCGCGAGCGTCGCGTTCACCTGTCGGCGGAGTCGCTCGGTCGACAGCGGCGCGCCGTCCCAAGAGAGGACGGCTTCGCCGTCGTCGTCGCGGTCGTCACCCACGCGGCCGCCGTCGCGGTCGTCGGCCGCTTCGACCGTCGCCGCCGACAGTATCGCGGCCGCGCGACCGACGCCGCGGGTCGCCGCGCGCTGGGCGGCCTCGATGGCGTCGCGCTCGTCGTCGTCTTTCACCGCGCGGGCGTCTTCGACCGCCGCGGTCGACGCGAGGTCGTAGCCCGCCGATTCGAGGTGGAGCGCGGCGTCGTGCGGAATCGTCTGCGGCGCGAGGACGGTCCCTTCGGAAGCGGCGTGTTCCGCGAGGACGGCCGCGGCGGCCTTCCCCGGCGGTCTGTCGTCGACGCGGACCGAGGCGACCGGGAGGGACGGCGGTTCGACGGTCGAGGGCACTCGAAGATGCGTCTCGCCGGCGACGCGGACGAACACGAGGTCGGCGTCGAAGTCACGACCCGTGAGGTAGCGACTCGTCGGGTCGGGGCCGCGGGGGACGGCGACGAAGCCGACGGCGTCTCGCTCGTCGACGGCGGCGTCGATGGCGTCGCCGCCGCGAGGTCTCCCTCGCACGGGACGTTACGCCTCGGGTTCGGGCGCGGGCGGTTCCTGCGCGTCGTCGACGAGCTCCTGTGCGGGGTCCTCGCGAATCTCGTTGTGGAGGAGGACGCTGATGGGGAGCGTCGGCGCGCCGGTGACGAGGTTTTCGAGGACGATGAGGCGCTCTCTGGCGCGGGACATCCCGACGTAGAAGACGCGGCGCTCGTTGTCGGTGATGAGCGGGACGGGGCTCGTCGTCGCGGTGAACTCCTCGATGCCGCGGGCTTCGAGCTCCTCGTCGGAGACGGAGGCGGCCATCTGCTCGACGACCTTCTCGGTCAGGTCGGTCGCCATGAACACGTGGTCGGCCTCGCGACCCTTCGCGGAGTGGATGGTGCCGACGCGGACGCGGCTGGGGTCCATCCCCTCGTAGTCGCCGCCGAAGTACGCGTTGACGGACTTGCGCTGGAAGCTCGTCACCTTGCGCACCATGTCGCTTGCGGACGCGCTGTCGGGGGCGAAGGGCGCGAAGTTCTTGATCTCCTTCGGCGTGAACTCGATGTTCGTGATGTCGTCGACGCCGGCTTCCTCCTGTCTGTCGTCGATGGCGTCGAAGAGGTCGTCGCGGTCGTTCGTGCCGAACGCGGAGTCCTGAAGCATGTCGGCGAGCCGGCGGGCCTCCAGCCCGTCGACGGGCTCTTCGGCCTCCAGCGCCTCGACCGCGCGGACGTACTGCGTGAGCCGGTCGGTCCACATGCGCTGGTCGGTCAGCGTCGAGAAGGGGATGCCCGACGGCAGGAACTCATCGATGAACTGGAACATCTGGTAGCGCGCGCGGAACAGCACCATCACGGTGCCCTCGTCTTTCTCGACGGTGTAGCGGACGTTCCGGGCGAGTTCGAGCATCGACGGGCTCTCGACGGCCTCGACCGCGCCGCCTTCCTTGCGGGGCTTGAGGTCCTTCTCCTGTCGCTTGTCGATGTGGCGAATCTCCCGGTTGACGACGTTGAGGACGTTCGACGGGAGTCGGTAGGAGTTCGGGAGAATCTCGTCGTTGTCGCGTTCGGCGTCGAGGAGGAGGTTCGGGTCCGCGCCCTGCCACGCGTAGACGACCTGGTCGTCGTCGCCGGCGATGAGGACGCCTCGCATGTGGGGCTTCCACTCCTCGTACACGTCGTACTGGAGGGTCGTGATGTCCTGGAACTCGTCGATGACGAGGTAGTCGACGTTGGGGACGAGCGCGCGCTGCTTGACGCGTTCGAGCATGTCAGCGAATCCGACCAACCCGTGTTCGCCCTTGTAGGCGCGCCACGCGCGGATGGCCTCGGGGATGTCGATGCGGTCGTCGTCGGAGGGCCACGTCGGCGTGTACTTGTTTCCTTCCTGCGCGTTCGGGTCGACCTCAGGCGGGAGGCGGACCTCCTCGACGTTCCACTGGAACGGCACGTCGTACCAGTCGGAGACGTCGCGGCGGGTGCGCTGGAGCCACTGGCTCGTGGCGATGACCTTGTTCCCGATGGTGGTCGAGCGAGCGGTCCGACGGCCCGCGCCGCCGTACTCGTCTTCGAACTCGATGCCGTAGTCCTCGCAGAACTCCTGTTTGTCGTTCTCGCCGACCACGTCGTTCCGCGAGAGGCTCAGCAGTTCGTACGCCTTCGCGTGCATCGTCGAGACGTTCCCCTTCAGCGACCGCGGGTTGATGTCGAGACGCTCCGCGAGCCGGTCGCGGACCTCGGCCGCCGCGGCTCGAGTGTAAGAGACAACGAGAATGTCGCGGATGGTGACGCCGTCTTGTTCGAGAATCTCCTCGACCTTGTCGAGCAAGGCCGTGGTCTTCCCGCTTCCCGGGCCGCCGAACAGCCGGGTGACGGTCACGTCGGATTCGCTCATTGTGCACGTTCACGGCCTTATCGGTGATAAGCGACGTGCTTCGGACGAGGGCGAACGCGCCCGGAGTAGTGTAACTCGCCGGGCGTTCGCGGACGGCTCACCGAACGGGTGAGAAACCGTCGAGAACAGGTGCTTGTGGCTTGGTCAGTTCGGACGCGTCAGGCCTCCGGCACCCACCCGCAGACGGAGCAGGTCGCCGCGCCCATGTCGTGCAGGGCCCCGCAGTCGGGACACTGCAGCTTGTTATAGGATCGGTCCCAGCGTACCGGTTCTGTCTCGTGACCGCGGTCGGTCAAGAACTGGTCGAACAAGTCGTCACTGGGTGCTGAGGCCATACGTGGTATGATATGGCATACCCCTATTTAGTTCCTGCGACGACTCCGAAGCGTCGAAAATCGGGGGACTGCGGCGGACTGTCAGTCTCGCCTACAGGTCGTACAGCGACCCGTACTTCGACTCGACGTAGCCGAGGAAGTCGTCGGCGGCGAAGTCCTCGCCGGTGGCCCGCTTCACGAGGTCGTTGGTCTCGTAGCGCCGGCCGTGCTGGTGGACGTTCTCGCGGAGCCACTCGCGGAGGTCGCCGAACTCGCCGTCGGCCAGTTTCCCGTCGAGGTCGTCGATGTCCTCCTCGGCGGCCGAAAACAGTTGGGCGGCCATGATGGAGCCGAGCGAGTACGTCGGGAAGTAGCCGAAGTTCCCGTACGCCCAGTGGATGTCCTGCAGACAGCCCTCGGAGTCGGTGTCCGGGCGGATGCCGAGGTACTCCTCGTACTTGTCGTTCCACGCCTCCGGCACGTCCTCGACGGCGAGGTCGCCGGCGATGAGTTCGCGTTCGAGTTCGAACCGGATGACGATGTGCAGGTGGTAGGTCAGCTCGTCCGCCTCGACGCGGATGAGGTTGTCGTCGTACACCTGATTAGCCGCCTCGTAGGCCTCCTCAACCGTCGCGTCGACCTCGGGGAACCGCTCTTCGAGCGTGGGCAGGAAGTGCCGCCAGAAGGCCCGCGAGCGCCCGACGTGGTTCTCCCAGAGCCGCGACTGCGACTCGTGGACCGAGAGGTTGCGGTTCTCGCCGAGCGGCGTCGCGTAGTGCTCGTCGGGCAGGCCGAGGGTGTACAGCGCGTGGCCGAACTCGTGGACGGTCGAGAACAGCGACCCGAGCACGTCGGAGTCGTCGTAGCGGGTCGTCACGCGGGCGTCGAACTGCGTCCCCGACGAGAACGGGTGCGGGGCGGTGTCGAGGCGGCCGCGCTCCCACGGGTAGCCGAGCGTCGAGAGCGCGTCGCGGACGAGCGCCTCCTGGTCTTCCTCGGGGAACTCGCCCTCGAAGGCGTCCACCGCGAGGTCGACGTCGGACTCGCGGATGTCATCTATCATCGGGACGAGCACCTCGCGCACCTCGGCGAGAATCTCCTCGGCCTGTTCGAGGGGGAGACACGGCTCGTAGTCCTCGAACAGCACCTCGTAGGGGTCGCGGTCGGGGTCGATGTGCTCGGCGTACTGCCGCTTCAGTTCGACGTGCTTCTCCAGATGCGGCGCGAACGTCTCGAAGTCGTCTTCGGCCTTCGCCTGCTTCCACGCCGGGATGGCCTCCGACGACGCCGCGGAAATCTTCTCGACGAGGTCGTTCGGCACGCGGGCCGCCCGCTCGTAGTCGCGGCGGAGTTCGCGCAGCACGTCGGCCTGCTCGTCGGTCGGGTCGTCGGCCTCGGCCGCGTCGAGCAGGTCGCCGAACTCGTCGTCGGTCAGGAGTTCGTGGCTCAGCGCCGACAGCGCCGACATCTGCTGGGAGCGCGCGGGCGTCCCCTCGTCGGGCATCATGACCTGCTGGTCCCACGAGAGGATGCCGCCGGCGTTCTCGACGTTGGCGATTCGCTTGTACTTCTGGAGAAGTTGTTCGTACGCCGACTCCGAGTCGGACTCTGCGGAGGATTGCGCCATGGTACGAATGGTGGTCTCGGAGGCGTATTAAATCGCAGGAGCCGGTTATCCGTGGTGGGCTTTTGATACGCGGTTGTCGCTTGTCGCTCCGTCCTCGGGGATACCGCAATCGCCCCCGCCGTAACGGCCGCGGTCGATACCACCGCGAAAGCCCCCGCGAGCGACGACTCCCGCGGCGACGCGCGCTCCTCGGCCTCCGGCCTGCGGTGCTCACGCCGCCGGGGTTCGCCCTCGCTCGCGGCCCCTTTCAGTCCCGCCCGGTGGTTTGTCGGGAGTCGTCGTGGGTGGGGTGTTCAGGCGTCGTCGCCGGCGGATTTGACCGCTCTCACCAGTCTTCAACGAGGTCACGGTACGTCTCGTAACACCGCGCCAGCACGTCGAGCGACACGCTCTCGTCTTTCGTGTGCGCCTCGCCGGGTTCCGAGGGGCCGTAGACGACGCAGGTCGTCCCGGCCTGCGCCAGCCACCCGGCGTCGGTCGCGTGGGGCTTCGTCGTCTGCTCCGGCTCTGCGTCGCCGCGGGCCTCGTGGACCGACCGGGCGGCGTCGAGGACGCGCTCGGCGAAGTCGGCGTCGTCGCACGCCATCGGCGGGAGGTCCTGTTCGACGACCCACTCGACGCCCTCGATTGCCTCCGTCCGGGCGAGGTCGGCGAAGCCGCCGGGGACGGTCCGCTCGTCGATGGTCACCTCGCAGCGGTCCGGGATGACGTTCCACGCGCTCCCGCCGTCGATTTCGGTGACGGCGATGCTCCCCGAGACGGGGTGGCCGAGGACCTCGGCGTCCGGCACCGAGAGGTCGCGGACCACGTCCACGGCGTCGGTCGCGCGGTAGACGGCGTTCTCGCCGCGCTCGGGTTCGCTGGCGTGGCAGGCGGTCCCCGACGCGACGAGGGTGCTCGCCCGGCGGCCGCGGTGGGCGACGACCACGTCGGTCCGGTCGGGGCCGGTGTAGTTCGTCGACCCCTCGGCGACGACGGCGTAGTCGAGTTCGAAGCCGTCGTCGAGGGCGGCGCGGACGCCTTCCCCGCCGATTTCCTCGCCGACGAACGAGGCGAAGACGACCTCTGAATCGGCCTCGGCGGCGGCGTCGCGGAAGGCGAGCATCGAGGCCGCGACGGCCCCTTTCATGTCCGCCGAGCCGCGGCCGTAGAGTCGGCCGTCGCGGGTCTCGACCACGTAGTCGCCGTCGTCTGCCGTCTGTCGGTCGGCCGGCGGGACCACGTCGTGGTGGCCGACGAGCGCGAGCGACTCGCCGACGCCGGGGTTGACGCGGGCGACGACGTTCCCCGCGTCGTCTCTGGTCACGTCGGCGTCGGTCTCCTCGCGGAGCCACGATTCGATGCGGTCGCCGACGGCGGTCTCGTCCTCGTGACTCGGCACCGACACGAGGGCCGCCGTGAGGTCGCGGAGTTCGTCCATGCCGGCCCCTCGGGGGGTCGCTTCAAAAGCGTGTGGCGTCCGGCAGTCCGCGCGCGGCCCGCCGCGCCGGAGGACGACTGCTGTCGCGCCGCTCGGCACCCCCACGTTATCAAAATACGAGAATGCACGGGCCGGCTTATTGTGCGTTCCCCGCACGTCCGAGTATGCGACTCGTCTCGACGTACGAACGGTTGCTCTGGGGAAGCATGGACGCGCTCGGAATCTCGGATTCGGTCGAGAGAAAGGTCGTCGTAGCCGTCGCCATCCAGTTCGCGGTCTCGCTCGCACAGGCCGCGCTCCCCTGGGTCGCGACCGGCGCGCTCCGACTCGAACTCTCGGCGCTCTTCCTGTTCGGTGCCGGCCTCGCGTTCGTCAACACGATTATCATCACGCGAAAAGACATCGTCTCGCCCATCGAGTCCATCTCGTCGGCGGCCGCGGGCGTCGCGGCGGGCGACCTCTCGGCCCGGCCCCCGGGCGTGCCCGGGAACGACGAGGTGGCCCGCCTTGCCGACGACTTCGGCGCGATGCACGACCACCTCTGTATCGTCGCCTCGCAGGCGGGCGCGCTCGCCGACCAGCGGTTCGACGACCCGGCGCTCGACGAGGACCTGCCGGGCGAGTTCGGCGACGCGCTCGACCGGATGCAGCGCGACCTCGCCGACTACACGCGCAACCTCCAGCACCTCGTGGAAGCGTTCGCCGAGGCGACCTCGCGGGCGCAGGCGGGCGACCTCACCGCCACCATCGACACCGACGACTGGGGTGTCGACGACGAGCGATACGAGGAGGTCGCGGCGACCTACAACGACCTCGTCCGCACCCTCTCGTCGACCATCGGCGAGGTGCAGTCGTTCGCGCAGGCGGTGTCGGAGATGAGTTCGACCGCCCGCGAGCACGTCCGCCGGGCCGACGCCGCCAGCGAGGAAGTCGCCGCCTCGGTCACCGAAATCTCCGACGGCGCGGGGGCGCAGACCGAACACCTCCAGACCGTCTCCGACGAACTCAACACGCTCTCGGCGACCGTCGAGGAGATAGCCGCCTCCGCGGACGAGGTCGCCACCACCGCCGAGACCGCCTCCGAGCGCGGCGAGGTCGGCCGGGACGCGGCGACCGAGGCGATGCGGGAGTTGGACACCGTGGAGGCCCGAATCGACCGCACCGCCGACGCGGTCGCCGAACTCACCGAGAGCATCGAGGAGATAGACGAAATCGCGGCGTTCATCGACCACGTCGGCTCTCAGACCGACCTGCTCGCCATCAACGCGGCCATCGAGGCCGCCCACGCGGGCGAGGCCGGCGACGGCTTCGGCGTCGTCGCCCAGGAGGTCAAGTCGCTCGCCGAGGAGACCCGCGACTCGGCCGACGAGGTGTCCGGCCTCATCGCCGACATCACCGACCACTCCGAGGAGACGCTCGCCGACGTGCGGGAGATGAACCGGCAGGTCGCCGACAGTTTGGAGACCGTCACCGAGGCCATCGGCGAGTTCGAGAGCATCGTGGACATGGTGACGGACATCGACGCCAGCGTGGCCGAGGTGAGCGCCGCGACCGACCAGCAGGCAACGTCGGCGGCGGACATCGCCGCCCGCGTCGACGACGTGGCCAACATCTCCGAGGAGACCGCCGGCCAGTCGCGGACCGTCGTCGAGACGGCACGGGAGCAGTCCGCGTCCATCGGCGACCTCGCGGACCAGACCGAGGTGCTGTCGTCGCGGGCGGCCGACCTCGACGGCCTCGTCGGGTCGTTCGAAGTCATCGGAGGGAGGCGAGCGGTCGCGCCCGGCGACGACTGAATCGAAGTCGAGAGCCGCGGTACCACCCGCCGCCCCGTCGGCGGTGTCACCGCTTTTATCTACAACCTTATCCGTCACCCGCCCAAACCCACGCGCATGAAGATAGTGCCGGACACGAGCGCGGTCATCGACGGTCGCGTGTCCGAGCGAGTCGACGACGGCACCTACGAGGGTGCCGACGTACTCGTCCCCGAGGCGGTCGTCAGCGAACTCGAATCGCAGGCCAACGACGGCCGTGACACGGGCTGGGAGGGCCTCTCCGAGCTCCAGCGTCTCGCGGAATTCGCCGACGACGGCGTCATCGACCTCAAGTACGTCGGTCGCCGCCCGAGCTCCGGCGAGACGAAGGGTGCCGGCGAGGGCGACATCGACGCGCTCATCCGCGACATCGCCACCGAGCGGTCGGCGACGCTCCTGACGAGCGACGTGGTGCAGGCCGAAGTGGCGAAGGCGAAGGGCGTCTCGGTCGAGTACGTCGAGGCCGCGGTCCGCGGCTCCGGCGGACTCATCATCGAGCGCTTCTTCGACGACCAGACCATGTCGGTCCACCTCAAGACCGACACCCGCCCGAAGGCCAAACGCGGCGCGGTCGGCGAGATGCACTACCAGCCAATCGCCGACGAGCCGACCGACGAGGCGACGATGAAGGAGTGGGCCGACGACATCGTCAACTCCGCCCGCGCCGCCACCGACGGCTTCGTCGAACTCTCCGAGCCGGGCATGGACATCGTCCAGTTCCGTGACTACCGCATCGCGGTCGCCCGCCCGCCGTTCGCCGATGGCATCGAAATCACCGCCGTCCGGCCCATCGTCAAGACCGAACTCGACGACTACGAGTTCGCCGACGAACTCCGCGACCGACTCGCCGAGCGCCAGCGCGGCGTCCTCATCGCCGGGTCGCCCGGTGCCGGGAAGTCCACGTTCGCGCAGGCGGTCGCCGAGTTCCTCAACGACAGCGACTACGCGGTCAAGACGATGGAAAAGCCCCGCGACCTGCAGGTCGGCCCCGACATCACCCAGTACACCGCCCTCGGCGGCGACATGGCGAAGACGGCCGACTCCCTGCTCCTCGTGCGCCCGGACTACACCATCTACGACGAGGTCAGAAAGACCGAGGACTTCTCGGTGTTCTCCGACATGCGCCTCGCGGGCGTCGGCATGGTCGGCGTCGTCCACGCCACCCGCGCCATCGACGCGCTCCAGCGCCTCGTCGGCCGGGTCGAACTCGGCATGATTCCGCAGGTCGTCGACACCGTCGTCTACATCGAGGACGGCGAGGTCCACACGGTGTACGACGTGAGCACCGAGGTCAAGGTGCCCGAGGGCCTCTTCGCGGAGGACCTCGCCCGCCCGGTCATCCAGATTCGGGACTTCGAGACCGGCACGCCGGAGTACGAGATTTACACGTTCAACCGGCAGGTCGTCACCGTCCCGCTCGGCGAGGGCGGAGAAGAGAAAGAAAGCGGCGTCTCCCGGCTGGCGAAACAGGAGATCGAACGCGAGATTCGCTCCATCGCCCGCGGCCACGTCGACGTCGACCTGAAGGGACAGAACCGCGCGGTCGTCTACGTCGAGGAAGACGACATCTCCTACGTCATCGGGAAGGGCGGCGGCCGCATCTCGGACGTCGAAGACCGCCTCGGCATCGACATCGACGTGCGGACCCACGACGAAAAGCCCTCGTCGTCGGGCCAGCACGCGGGCGCGAACGCCGGGGGTCAGTCCGGCGCGTCCGGTTCCGGCGGCGGGGCCGGCGGGGCCGGCGAGGGTGTCGTCGTGACGCCCGAGGTCACCTCGCGGCACGTCATCGTCCGGATGGACGGCCACGTCGGCGAGACCGTCGAGGTCCGCGCGGACGACGAATACCTGTTCACGGCGACGGTCGGCCGCGGCGGGGACATTCAGGTCTCGCGCGGCAGCGCCATCGCCGAAGAACTGGAGAACGCTATCGATAGAAAACAGCAGATTACGGTCGTTCCGGCCTAGGAGAACGGCCGAATCGTCGTTTTCGTCGTCTGTCGGTCGTTTTCGACCGGGGCGACGCGTCGCAACTGGTCTCTTCCGACACCGACTGCGAAGCGTGCGGTGGTTCCGCGGCGGTTCTAGTTACTCGGCGCAGCAGGCCTTTTCCTTGCCGCCGTCGGCTTTGGCCTGCGCCTGCTGCGGCGCGAGATCGGTCAACTGATAGAGGTTCTGTCGGGCGTCGGCGAAGTAGACGTCCTCGTCGACGATACCGATTCCCTCGAGTCGTTCGAGCGCGTAGCGAACGGTTCGCGCCGAGAGCATCGACTCTTCGACGATGCCTTTCTGGGTGAGCGGACCGTTGTATTCGAGCACTTTGAAAACGAGCTTCGCACTCGGTGGGAGGTCGTCGAGACTCTCCTCTTCTGTTCCAGCCATCGTTACGAATCGAAACGCGCTACCAGCATAAACCTTGTTGGCCCGCGACCGGCCGACAACGCTTTATCCGCGCGGCGGCGGCAGGAACGAACGCCTTTTGACGCCGGATATCGCAGAGGAACACATGGCCACGGAAACGCAGACCGGTCTCTCCAGTCATATTCGCGGAGTGACGGTCACGACACTCTCCTGCCTCGCCGGCATCGCCGCCGCGGTGCTCTCCGGGGCTGTGGTGGGGACGAGTCCCGAGGCCGCGACCAATCAGTTGGCCGTGGGTATCCTCGGGGCGTTCGTCCTCGTCCAGTTCCCGGTGCTTCGCGTCGTCGGCGTCGACGTCAACGGGTTCGGCGCGAAGGACTACCTCTACGTGGTGTTCATGACCTTCGCGCTCTGGTTCATCACGTTCGCCATCCTCCTGACTTCGGGTGTTCAGATCTAACGATGGCCGACGATAGTATCGCCGTCGTCGACTTAGACCGGTGTTCTCCCGACCGCTGTAGCTACGAGTGCTCGAACTTCTGTCCGCCGAACCGGACGGGCAAAGAGTGCATCACGCTCCGCGGCGAGGACGCCGAGCAGGGCGGTCCCGACCAGGTGCGCATCTCCGAGGAAATCTGCCTCGGCGAGACCTGCGGCATCTGCGTCGAGAAGTGCCCCTTCGATGCAATCGAAATCATCAACCTCCCCTCGGAGCTCGACGAGGAGCCGACCCACCGCTACGGCGAGAACGCTTTCTCGCTGTACGGCCTTCCGGTCCCCGAGTCCGGCTCGGTCACGGGTATCCTCGGACCGAACGGCATCGGGAAGACCACAGCCGTCCGCGCCCTCGCAGGCGAGATGGTCCCCAACCTCGGCAACTACGGCGACGAGCCGACGTGGGAGGCCGTCCTCGACCGCTTCCGCGGGACCGAACTCCAGAACTACGTCGAGCAGGTCCGCGACGGCGAGGTCTCCATCGCGCGCAAGCCGCAGTACGTCGACCAGATTCCCAAGCAGTTCGACGGCTCGGCCCGCGACCTCCTGGAGGCGACCGACGAGCGCGGCGCGCTCGACTCCTACATCGACCGCCTCGACATCGGTCCCGTCGTCGACAACGACATCGAGACGCTCTCCGGCGGCGAGCTTCAGCGGGTCGCCCTCGCGGCGACGCTCGCCCGCGACCGCGACTTCTACTTCCTCGACGAGATTTCGCCGTACCTCGACATCGGCCAGCGCGTCACCGCCGCGCGGCTCATCCGCGAACTCGCGGAGGAAGAAGACCGCGCGGTGCTCGTGGTCGAACACGACCTCGCCATCCTCGACCTGCTCGCCGACACGCTCCACGTCGCCTACGGTGAGCCCGGCGCGTACGGTGTCATCACCGACCCCAAGTCGGTCAGAAACGGCATCAACGAGTACCTGAAGGGGTATCTCTCGAACGAGAACATGCGCATCCGCCCGGAGGCAATCACCTTCGAGGAGCACGCGCCGCGCGAGACGACGAAGGCCGAACCCCTCGTCGAGTACCCCGAACTCGCCAAGTCCTACGGCGACGGCGAGTTCTCCCTCGACGTCGAGGCCGGCACCATCTACAACGGCGAAGTGCTCGGCATCGTCGGTCCCAACGGCATCGGGAAGTCCACGCTCGCACAGCTCTTTACGGGCGACCTGACGCCCGACATGGGCGAACTCGACTTCGCGCTCGACATCTCGTACAAGCCGCAGTACATCGAAATCGACCAGCCGATGCGGGTCGACGCGTTCCTCTCGTCTATCACCGACCAGTTCGGTTCGTCGTACTGGAACACCGAAATCGCGAACCCGCTCCAGCTCAACCGCATCATGGAGCGCAACCTCACCGACCTCTCCGGCGGCGAGCGCCAGCGCGTCGCCATCGCGGCGTGCCTCTCGCAGGACGCCGACCTCTACCTGCTCGACGAGCCGTCGGCCCACCTCGACGTGGAACAGCGCGTGCAGGCCACCTCGGCCATCCGCCGCTACGCCGAGAACCACGACGCGACGGTCATGGTCATCGACCACGACATCTACATGATGGACCTGCTCGCGGACCGCCTGATGGTGTTCGACGGCGAGCCGTCCATCGAGGGCCACGCCTCGAAGCCCCAGGAGATGCGCGACGGCATGAACGACTTCCTGTCGGACCTCGACATCACGTTCCGCCGCGACGAGCGCACCCAGCGCCCGCGCATCAACAAGCCCGACTCGCAACTCGACCGCGAGCAGAAGCGCGCCGGCGAGTACTACTACGCCGAATAGCGACCCGTTCGCTCGCGTTTCCACCCCTCCGTTTCTCCGTTCTTCGCTCCCTCACCCTCGGTTACGCCTCGCGCCGCGAGTGACTCCGATGTTACTACGGGCGTTTTCACGGTCACGCTCGAAGACGTGGGTATGACGAACGCTTCCCCCTCGGATGGCTCGCTCACGGACGACACCCACCTCGGCCGGGTCGCGCTTCGCGTCGGCTCGCTCGACCGCGTCGTCCCGTTCTACCGCGACGTGGTCGGCCTCGCGGTCGAGCGCGAGCGCGACGGTTCGCGGGCGGTCCTCTCGGCCGGCGAGACCCCCGTCGTCGTCCTCGACGAGGACCCCGACGCCCCGGAGCGCGGTCGCCGGGAGGCCGGGCTGTTCCACCTCGCGGTTCGCGTGCCCGACCGGGGCGCGCTCGGCGACGTGCTCTCCCGCGCCAGAACCCGCGCAACCGACGCCGGCGCGACCCTCTCCGGCGCGTCCGACCACCTCGTCAGCGAGGCGCTGTACTTCCGCGACCCGGAGGGAAACGGCGTCGAGGTCTACTACGACCGGCCCCGCGAGGAGTGGCCGTGGACCGACGACCGCCGGGTGTCGATGGACACGCTCGCGCTCGACCTCGGGTCGCTCGCCGACGACGCCGCCGGCGGGGACCGCGCGCCCGACGGCACCGACCTCGGCCACGTCCACCTCGAAGTCACGAACGTCCCCCGTTCGCGGGACTTCTACGTCGACGCGCTCGGCATGCGCGTCCGCGACGAGGGTTACCCCAGCGCGTCGTTCGTCGCCGCCGGCGAGTACCACCACCACGTCGGTCTGAACAGTTGGAACACCCGAAGCGCCCCCGCCGGCGAGGGCCGCGGCATCGAGTGGTTCGAAGTCGTCGTCCCCGACGCCGCGACGCTCGACGCGGTCCGGGAGTCGCTGGTCGACGGCGGCCACGAGTTCGACGAGGGCGGGTTCGGCGGGGACGAACCCGGCGACGGCGACGCGGCCGGCGCGGCCGGCGCGACCGACTCGCTCGTCGTCTCCGACCCTGATGGAATCGAAATCCGCGTCGTTCACGGCCGCTGACGGGTCGATTCGGCCGAACGAATCGTTTTGTCGTTGGTCGCCCAACGGGCGGGTAATGATATCGAGTGATTCGAGCGAGCGCCGCCGCGGGCTCACCCTCCGAAGCCCGGCGTTCGACGACGGAAGCCCGATACCCCGCACCCACGGCTACGCGACCGAAAACGAGAGCCCGCCGCTCCGAATCGGGGGCGTTCCCCCCGGGACCGCCTCGCTCGCGCTCGTGATGGACGACCCCGACGCGGTGAAACCCGCGGGCAAGGTGTGGGACCACTGGCTGGTCTGGAACATCGACCCCGGCACCGACGCCATCGAGGCGGGCGAGACGCCGCCGGACGCGGTCGAGGGAACTAACAGCTACGGCGAGACGGGCTACGGCGGCCCGAACCCGCCGGACGGCGAGCACACCTATCGGTTCCTGTTGTACGCGCTCGACACCTCCCTCGACCTCGTCGCCGGCGCGACGAAAGCCGACCTGAAACGCGCCATCGCGGGACACGTCACCGCCGAGACGCAACTGACCGGAAAATACGCGCCCTGAGGCTGCCGAAGCCGGAGCTTCGGGTCAGCGGCCGCCGTCTGACTCGACGACCGCGCCGGTCCTCGCCTCCGTCTCCGCCCCCGGACCTGCGCCAGCGCCCGCCCCCGCGCCGCGGTCCCCGTCTTCGCCCGCCCGGAGCGTCACGTCGTAGCCGAAGGCACGAATCACGTCGAGGTTCGTCCGCACGTGGTCCGTGACGGCGGGAATCCGCACGCGACCCCCGGCGAGCGCGACCCAGACGAGCAGTTGGTCGGCCATGTGGCGGTCAACCGGCGCGTCGCCGCCGAGCCAGTCGAGAAGCGAGTCGGCCGCCCGCGACCCGACCGTCTCGGCCGGCGTGCCGCGCTCGCCGTAGGCGTCGAAGCCGGCGACGAGCGACGCGGAACCGTCGCCTGCTCTCTCGTCTTCTCCGCCCCGAGCGACGACGACCACGGCCGAACCGGGCGAGTCGCTCTCGGCCGACGAGACCGACGACCGAATCGGGAGGTCGACGCCCGCCTCGGCGAGCGCGTCGCGGACGCCCTCGACCTGTCGCTCGGCCACCGCGGCGTCCGCGAGCGACTCGCTCGCGACCGAGTAGACCCGGAGTTCGTCGGGCTCCGCGCGGCGGGTCAGTTCGACCGGTGTCGGCTCGGCCGGCGCGATGCGGAGCGAAAGCGTGCCGCCGCCGGCCGGGTAGAAGCCGCGACGAGGCACCGAGACGCCGAACTCGACGCCGAACGCCGAACACAGCGGGCGCTTCGCGTACCGGAGGTAGTCCGTCGGCGGCGACCACCGAACGTCGGTGCCGCCGGTGACGGTGAGCGAAAGCGGGTCGTCGAGAGCGACGGCCGCGGGGAGCAGCGTCTCGCAAACGAGCGTCGCGCTCCCGGCGGTGCCGACGGCCGCCTCGACCGGGTCGGCTCGGACCTCGCGGGGCGAAAAGCGGAGCGTCGACGACCCGACCTCGTCGCCGGCGACGTCGGCGTTCGAGACGGCGGCCGCGACCGAGACGCAGGCGACGTGCTGGGCCTTCAGCCCGGGCGTCGAGCGATTTCCGCGGACGTTCGCCATCTCGAACGGCTCGCCGGTCACGACCGAGAGCGCGAGGGCGGTCCTGAGGGGCTGTCCGCCGCCGTCGCGCCCGTCGAGTCGGCGCATTCAGCGGACGACGGTGACGGGGCAGGACGCCCGCTCGACCAGTTCCTTGGCGACGCTGCCGACCAGCCCCTCGTAGCGCTTCGAGAGGCCGCGGTGGCCGACGAAGATGCCGTCGGCGCCCGCCTCGTCGGCGTAGGTCGGAATCGCCTCCACGGGGTCGCCGTAGAGGAGTTCCGTAGTCGCTTCGACGCCCGCGTCGGCGGCGCGTTCGGCGGCCGCTTGCAGGACGTGTTCGGCGCGCGATTCCGCGTCTTCGAGGCTCTCGGCGACGATTCGGTCGCCGGTTCTGGCGACGCCCGCGACGGGTTCCTCGCCGCCTTCGACGAGGACCTGCGGTTCGACCGCGTGGACGATGGTGACCGTCGCACCCAGCGGTTCGAGCATCGTGAGCGCGTGGTCGAGCGCTCTGTCGGCGGCCGCAGAGCCGTCTACTGCAACGACGAAGTTCATGGTTGTACACACGTGCCGCGACGAGAAAAAGGGTGAGACGAGACGGGGCGAGCCGAGCCGAGACAAACCGAGCCCAGACGAACCGAGACCGGTTCCCGAGCGCTAGTGGACGAGCCGACTGCAGGTGCCGCAGAGGTTCTCTTCTTTCACGTCCACCTCGCGGACCGTCGGCGAGAAGGACATGACGCACTTGTTGTTGTCGCAGTGTTCGAGGCCGAGGGTGTGGCCGATCTCGTGGACGACCTCCTTTCGCACGCGGTCGGACAGCACCTCGTCGGCGGGTTTGTTCGTGATGCCGCCGTCGGTGGAGGTCTGGAGGCGGTACGTGGAGATGACGGAGCCGTTGCCGTTGAGGTACGCGAGGCCGAAGACGTAGTTTCGGCGGCGGTAGTAGAGGTCCTTTTCGGTGATGCCGATGTTCTTCTCGCCGCGACCGATGCGGCTCGCCAGCTCGATGAACTGCTCGGCCCGGTACTGGTTTCGGCTCCGGTCGAACGCGCCCTCGGGTATCGCCTGATTCGAGTGCACGGTCACGTCGCAGTCGTAGACGGAGCGGAGTCCGGCGGATGCCTCCCGCTTGACGGCCGCAGAAATATCCCCGATAGGCACGATATCGACGAGCATGCGAGGGATTAAGCGGGGACGCTTCATAAATATCCCGACGTGAAAAAATCGCTTCGCGACGCGCTCGTCGGACGGTTGTCGGGGTACGACCGCGCGGTCGAACTCGGGGTCGGTCGGGAGCCGTCGGTGGCGGCCGCCCTCGCCGACCGCGGGGTCGACGTGGTCGCCGTCGACGTGCACGAGTTCCCCGTCCCCGAGGACGTCTCGTTCGTCCGCGACGACGTGTTCGCCCGCGCTGACGCCTCCGACCTCGGCCCCTACGCCGACGCCGGCGTCGTCTACGCCCTGAACGTCCCCGTCGAACTCCACGGACCCGCGGTCGAGGTCGCCCGCCGCGCCGACGCCGACTTCCTGTTTACCACGCTCGGCTACGACGAACCCTCGATTCCGGTCGCCCGCGAGAGGCTTCCGGGCGACACGCTGTACGTCGCCGAGCACGGGCGGCGGGGCCAGCGCGCCCGGCGGGACTAGCCCGCCCGGGCCCAAGAGTAAGGCACTTGCCCGCTCGCCGCGCGCTTCCGGTATGCACGCGGACGCTGTCGTCCTCGATATCGACGGAGTGCTCGTCGACGTCGCCGACTCCTACCGGCGCGCCATCGTCGAATCCGTGGACCGACACTACGGCACGACCATCTCCCGCGACGAGGTCCAACTGTTCAAGGACGCCGGCGGCTTCAACAACGACTGGGAACTGACGTACGCGGCGGCGCTGTACGTCCTCGCCGTCCGCGAGACCGACCTGTCGGTCGCCGAGTTCACCGACGAAATCGAGGCCCGCGGCGGCGGCCTCGACGCCGCCGAGGCGACCGTCGAAGCCCTGTTTTCCGACCCGAGCGTCGTCTTCGACGAGTGGGACCCCGAGGCGCTCCGGGAGACGTTTCAGGCGCTCTATCTCGGAAGCGACCTTTACGGCGACCTCGAAGGCGGCGAGCCGCCGTTCGAGGCCGCCGGCTACATCCACGACGAACCCGTGCTCCTCCGCCCGGAGACGCTCGACGCGCTCGGCGACCGCGAACTCGGCGTCGTGACCGGCCGGCCCAGCGCCGAGGCCGACATCGCGCTCGACCGCGTCGCCCTCGACGTGGCCGACGACCACCGGTTCACGATGGACGACTGGGAGGAGGGAAAGCCCCACCCGGCCGCGCTCGTGACGGTCGCGGAGCGCCTCGGAGCCGAGTCGGTCGTCTTCGTCGGCGACACCCTCGACGACGTGAAGACGGCGCTGAACGCCGACGCCGCGGACCCCGACCGCGTCTACTACGGCGTCGGCGTCCTCTCGGGCGGCCTGACCGGCGACGACGGCCGACAGAAGTTCTCCGAAATCGGCGCGGCCGCCGTCGTCGAGGACGTGAACGAGGTTCCGGACCTCCTCGACTGATGGCACCGACTCCGACTCCGACTCCGACTCCCGTTTCGCCGCCGGAGGGCCGCTGATGGGACACCTCCGCGCCTTCGTCGTCACGCTGCTCGCGCTCGACGCGCTCGTGGTCGTCGTCGGGACGTACCTCCTCCCGCCGGACCCGTTCACGCAGTTGTTCCTCGTCGGGCCGCTGTTGCTGTTGGCCCCGGTGGTCGCGTGGTGGCTCGTCTACCGCGACGGCTTCGAGCGGGTGCAGGCGCTCGTCGAGTCCGACGACGACAGTCGATAGTTCCCCCCGGTCGCGGACACAGGCAGAACCGACCGGTCGCACAACCCTTTAGGTCGGCTCGGTCCGGAGGTGTGAGTATGCGAATCGCACTCCTCGGTGGGACCGGCGACATCGGCGAGGGCCTCGCCCTCCGCTGGGCCTACCACACCGACCACGAGGTCATCATCGGGTCGCGCGACCCCGACAAGGCCCGCGAGAAGGCCGACGAGTACGAGACCGAACTCTCCAGCCGCGGCCGCGACGTGAAGGTAAACGGCTTCACGAACGAGATGGCCGCCGACCGCGCCTCCGTGGTCGTCCTCGCCGTGCCGCCGTACCACGTCTCCGACACCGTCGAGGCCGTCGCCGACTCCCTGTCCGAGGGCGACGTGCTCGTCACGCCCGCCGCGGGCATCAAGCGCGACGACGACGGCTTCCACTACCACCCGCCGAAAGCGGGGAGCGTGACGGCGCTCGTCGCCGACGCGGCCTCCGACGACGTGCCGGTGGTCGGCGCGTTCCACAACCTCGCGGCCGGTCGACTGGCCGACCTCGACGCCGACCTCGGCATCGACACGCTCCTCGTCGCCGACGACGAGGACGCAAAGGAGACCGTGCGCCTGCTCGCCGAGGGCATCGACGGCCTCCGCGCCCTCGACGGCGGCGGCCTCGCCAACGCCGCCGAAATCGAGGCGGTGACGCCGCTTCTCATCAACGTCGCACAGAACAACGACGGGATGCACGACCTCGGCATCGAGTTCAAGTAACGGCGTTCGACCCGCGCCTGACGCGATTTCTCACGACGGTTCCGACCGCGGCACCGTCGCCGCCTCCCCGTAGAGCGTCCGCGCCACGAGCAGTCCGACGACGGCGACGAGCGCGACGCAGGCGAGGTACTCGACGCGGAAGCCGACCACCTCGGCCATCGGAACGGCCACGAGCGGGCCGAGGGTCGACCCCGAGTCGCCGAAGACGTTGTAGACGCCGCCGAGTTTGCCCACGTCGTCGGCCGGGCTGAGGTCGCCGAGGTAGGCTAACAGCGGCGGGTTCGACCCGCCGACGCCGACGCCGATGAGCGCCACGCCCGCGAGCGTCGACGGGAGCGTCGGCACGAGCGCCAGCAGGGTGAATCCGGACGCGAGGACGCCGAGCGCGGGCAGCGTCAGCGCCGCGCGGTTCGACAGGCGGTCGGAGTACCGCCCGACGACGAGCGTCGTGACGCTCGACGCGACGACGCCGACGGCCATCACGACGCCGCTGACGCCCGCCCCCGAGAGGCCGCCGAGCGAGATGTCGTTCGCCGTCGCGTACAGCACGGCCGTCGAGAGGAGGACGCCCGCAAACAGAAAGCGGACGGCGAAGTTCACGGTGCCGACGGTGAAGATGCGGATGTCCGACCGCACCAGCCGCGGCACGTCGCGGAGCGAACTCGCCGCCGTCACGTCGGTCTGCACGTCCGGGAGGACGGAGATGGCGACGAGGGCGGCGAACAGGCCCGCACAGCCCGCGACGGCGAACGCGGTGGCGTAGCCGAACGCGTCGGTGACGAGACCGCCGACGACGAGGCCCGCGGGGAACCCGAGGCTCTGGCCGCCGCGCATGTAGCCGACCCACTTCCCGCGGTTTTCGCCCGAGGTGACGTGCGTGATGGTGCTGAACGCGCCGACGAAGACGAACGCCGAGCCGACGCCCCAGCAGGCCCGCGACAGGAGGAAGATAGTCGCGCTGTCGAGCGGAATCGGGCCGGGGTTCAGCCCGAGGACGTAGCCGAACGGCGACAGCCCCTGCACGACGAACCCGGCTATCATCGGCCGGCGCGTCCCCATCCGGTCGAGTATCTGCCCGGCGGGCGTGTTCACGACCAGCCGAGTGAAGCGGTTCGCCGAGAGGATGAGGCCGACCACGAACGGCGTGATGCCGATGATGGGACCGAGCGTCGGCAGCGTCGGGAAGGCGACGCCCGCGCCGACGCCGCCGAAGAAGACGCCCGCGATGAGGCTCCCGGCGACGAACTCGACTGACGGCTCGTCGCCGCCGAACAGCCGACTCACGCGGCCGACCCTCGGGTGACGGGCGCGGCGCGGTGGGTCGTGGAGGGCGCGGGAGCGAACTGGCGGACGCGGCTTCGGGAGGCGTGCATCGAGAGAGTGCGCTATCGTGGGTGCACGCCCTTGGTGCTTTGCAATCGGGCCGTCTCGTCCGGGAACTGCGGGCGGCGAGCGGCGGCGGTCGAACGTTGCGGTCGCGGGAGCCGCCGCGGCCGTCTCAGAAGCGGGCTTTCAGCTCTTCGCGCAGGTCGTCGAGCGAGGCGTCCTTCATCGACAGCAGGACGAGCAGGTGGTAGACGAGGTCGGCGCTCTCGTAGAGCAGTTCCTCGCGGTCGTCGTCCTTGGCCGCGAGGATGGCCTCGGTCGTCTCCTCGCCGAGCTTTTCGAGGACGTAGTTCTCGCCTTTCTCGTGGGTGAAAAGCGTCGTCGTGTAGGAGCCCTCGGGGAGTTCCACCTTGCGCGACTCGATGGTCGCAAAGAGCTCGTCTAGGACCTCGTCGGTCGGGGTGTCGGCGTCCATGGTCGCACGACGGGCGGGCGCGGAAAAAGACCCTCTGGTTCCGGTGACCGGCGGCACCCCCGTCGGGGAGTCCGCGCCGCCGGTCGAGCGCTCCGCTCAGGCGTCGACTTCGACCGCCAGTTCGTCGAAGAACGCGAGGTCGTGGATGCGGCTGTCGGGCGTCAGTTCGGGGTGGAAGGAGGTGCCGACGACGGGGCCGTCGCGGACGGCGACCGGGTTGCCGTCCCACTCGGCGAGCACCTCCACGCCGTCGCCGACCTCGTCGATGAGGGGCGCGCGGATGAACACCGCGGGGAACGGCGAGTCGAGGCCGGCCACGTCCAGCGGAGCCTCGAAGCTGTCGACCTGCCGGCCGAAGGCGTTGCGGTCGACCGTCACGTCGAGGAGGTCGAGCGTGGTCACGCGGTCGTCCTTGGCGTCGCGGGAGGCGACGATGAGGCCGGCGCAGGTGGCGAGGACGGGTTTCCCGGCGTCGACGTGGGCGCGAATCTCGTCGTCGATGCCCTCGCGTTCGAGGAGTCGGGAGATGGTCGTGGACTCGCCGCCCGGCATGAGTAACACGTCGCAGTCGGGGACGAGGCCGTCGCTTCGAATCTCGACGATTTCGGCGTCGACGCCGTGGGCCGCGGCGGCCCGCTCGACGGCGTCAGCGTGCTCGGACACGTCGCCCTGCACGGCGACGACGCCGGCGCGTAGCGTGGTCATGGAGGGGTCTCGGGAAGCCGCGGACAAAAAGCGTCCGTTCGGCGGTCGGCGCGGTTCAGAGCGCGAGCGCGTTCAGCACCAGAATGCCGATGCCGAACAGCGCTCCCGTGGCGACGACGGTCTTGGGGTCGACTCGAATCGCGTTGCGGTCCTCCGCGTCGAAGTAGCGGACGAGGCCCGCGCTCGACATCAGACCGCCGCTGTTCTGGCCCTTGCTCATGTTCCACCGTCCGTGCGTCCGCCGCGTAAACGTTTCGGCTCGCGCTCGGAACGCGCCCCGCCGCGGCCGGAAAACCTCGCTCATCGGACGAGCCCGCTCGCGGCCGTCTCGGGGGTCGACGGGTCGGAACCCGTTTTGAATGACCGGAAGCACAACCGGAGAGGTGCGGGCCCATGAGTAATCCTTATGCGCGGGGGCAGGCAAGTTGCGTCGGGATACGATGACTGTTCGACTCTTGGACTTCTACGCGGACTGGTGCGGCCCTTGTAAGACGCAGGACCCGATTCTCGACGACCTCGAGGGCGACTACGAGAACGTCGAGTTCGTCAAGGTCGACGTCGACGAGGAACAGGACGTTGCCAACCAGTATCAGGTTCGCTCGCTCCCGACGCTCATCGTCGAGAACGACGACGGCATCGTCGACCGCTTCGTGGGCGTCACCCAGCGCGACGACATCGAATCGGCGCTGAGCCAGGCCGGCGCGTAGGCGCGCCGCGGACCGCCGCGTTTTCCGACCCATCCAGATGGCCGCCGAGAGCGCCGCGAGCGCCGGCGGTGTGTCTCGCAAGCGTTATACGACCGGCGGGGGGACTCGTATGCATGGCTAGTGACGCTGCGACGAAGCGGACGCTCGAGAAGCAGATCTGCATGCGGTGCAACGCGCGCAACCCCCAGAAGGCAAAGCAGTGCCGCAAGTGCGGCTACAAGCACCTTCGACCCAAGTCGAAGGAACGCCGCGCCGCGTAAGCCCGCACGCTTCTCTCTCAGGCGTCTCGCCGATACAGTTCGACCAGCACCGCGAGCAGCGCGAGCTGGACGAGTTTGTCCACGATGCCGCCGATTCCGAAGATATTCGGCCAGTTCAGCGCGACGTAGAGGACCACCTGTCCGACGGTGAAGGGGATGCCGAGCAACACCACCCGCGAGCGGAGGCGCTCGTCGCCGCGCAGGACGCCGACGATGCCGGCGGCGAAGCCCGCCGCGGCCCCGATGAACGCGATGCCGAGCGGGTCGGCGAGGTTCGCGGCCAGCGCGCCCGCCCCGAGGACGAGGTGAATCACGCCGGTCACGGCCGCGAGGCCGACGCCGACGTAGTGCAGTCGCGTCAGGTCGCCGCCCGCGCCCCCGGTCGTGTCGGTCGCCATCTCAGGCCTCCGGGTACTTCGGTTCGCGGCGCTCCGCGCGTTCGAGCGCGCGTTCGAGCGCGTCGCGGACGGTGTCGCCCCCGACCTCGTTCTCGAAGGGGTCGCCGTGGCCGGCGTACAGCGCCTCGACGGTCGACGGGAGGCGGTCGAGGAGCGTGTGCAGGCTGCTGATGAGGCGCTCGCGGGACTGTCCCGGCATGTCGGTGCGACCGAAGCTGCCGTCGTCGAACGCGCCGTCGTTGTAGACGAACACGTCGCCGGAAAACAGCGACCGCCCGCTCACGAGCGAGACGTGGTCGTCGGCGTGACCCGGCGTGTAGATGACCTCGAACGATTCGTCGCCCATCTCGACGCGGTCGCCGTCTTCGAGTTCGTGCGTTCGAAGCGGGTGGTCGGCGTAGGCGTACACGTCCGGGGCGAACCGCTCGACCACCGCGTCGAGTTCGCCCACGTGGTCCGAGTGCTGATGGGTGACGACCACCGCGTCGAGGTCGTCGGTGTGCTCGGCGACGACCTCCTCGACGCCGGGCATCGTTCCGGCGTCGACGAGGACGGTTCGCGCGCCGAGGACGAGGTAGGCGTTGCAGGTGAAGCTCTCGGCGTCGGCGGTGACTGGGATGACTTCCATACCTCCGCGTACGCGCCCGAACGGAAAAAGTCGGACGGGCGAGACGTTCCCCGCGACACCGCAACTCGCCACCGAACGTCGAACTCGCGCGACAAATCCTTTTTGGGGCTCGGTCGTGTACGTATGACTGTATGGGATTTGGGAGCTACGACGAGTCCGAACAAGGAGACCAGAACGTCGACTTCGACGAGGAAGACGGCGTCACGACGAGCGAGGAGAAACACGAGGGCGAGGTCGATTTCGAAATCGGCGCGTCCAACGACGAACTCCTCGACCGGCTCCAGGAGATTAAAGACGAGTGAAGCCGGGGTCTCGCGCCCTCGGGGTCGCGGAATCTTCCCCCGGGGCGGCGCGCGCACCCACAGACGACGCTGACGACGTTCATTTTTCGACAGACCCGTCTCCGGAGAGCGTGCTCTGCGGCGCGGTCGTCCGCGCCGACCGGGTCGTCGACGGCCTCGCCTTCGAGACGTGCACCGTCGGCGGCGACGACGCGACCGACGCCATCGCCTCGCTGTACGCCTCGCTCGACCGCGAGGACGTGCGCTACCTGCTCGTCTCCGGCATCGCCCCGGCGTGGTTCAACCTCGTCGACATCGAGCGCCTCGCCGCGGACCTCGACCTCCCGGTGGTCTCGGTCTCCTTCGAGGAGAGCGAGGGGCTCGAACCCGCGCTCTCGGCTCACTTCTCGGGCGCGGCGCTCGACCGGCGACTCGCCACGTACCGCGCGCCCCCGCCCCGTCGACGGCTCGATGTGAACGGCGAGACGGTGTTCGTCCGGGCCGCCGGCTGCGACGACGACGAGGCCGCGCGGGTCGTCCGCGGGTTCACCCCGGTCGGCGGTCGTCCCGAACCGATTCGCGTGGCCCGGATGGCCGCCCGCGCCGCGCGACGCTTCGCCGGGGATTAAGCCGTCCCCGCCCTCGAACCGAGTATGGAACACATGGAGGGCCTCTGCGTGACGGGCTGCGAGCAGTGCCCCGAACTCGTCGACTCGCGGAGTCGCATCGTCAACGGGGTCGGCCCCGACGACGCCGACCTGCTCTTCCTCGGCGAAGCGCCGGGCGCGAAGGAAGACGAGGGCGGCGAGCCGTTCGTGGGCCGCTCCGGCTCCGTGCTGGACGACGCGCTCCGCGAGGCCGGCCTCGCCCGCGCCGACGTTCGCATCACCAACTGCGTGCGCTGCCGCCCGCCGGACAACCGCGACCCGACGAGCGACGAACTGTCGAACTGCCGGGGCTACCTCGCCCACGAACTCGAACTCGTCGACCCCGAGCTAATCGTCACCCTCGGGAAAGTGCCCTCGCAGCACCTGCTCGACCGCGGCGTCGCCATCACGAACGAGTCAGGGTCGGTCGTGGACGCCCGCGTCGGCGACGCCTCCTACCGCGTCCTCCTCTCGGTTCACCCCGCGGCGACGCTCTACGACCGGAGCCAGCGCGAGGGCTTCTTCGAGACCATCGCGCGCGCCGCCGACCTCTCGGGACTCGCCGACTCCTCGGACGGACAGGCCAGCCTCGGCGACTTCTGAGTTCGCGAGAGCGCCCGTTCACTCCGGCGCTCAGGCCGAGGCGTCGTTGACTTCGATTCGCTCGCCTACCGGTTCTTCGGGCGGTTTCGCCCGCTTTTCTGCCCGGGCGTGTTCCCTGAGGTGCGCGCCCGCGTCGAGCGCGGTTTTGACGACGACCATGACGACGAGCGCCGCGGCGGGCGCGCCCGAGGCGGCGACGAGGAACGCGCCGAGGATGATGGTCAGGTGGAGGACGATGACTCGGCGGTAGGGCTCGGACATCTGCGTGCCGGGCGAGACGCTCCGGTACTCCTCGCGGCCGACGAAGTTGGCGGCGAACGACCCGCCGTGGCTGAGGACCGTCGCGCCCGCCGCGAGGAGGACCGCGCCGAGCGGGACGCCGCCGACCGCGCCGGCCGCCCCGCCCGCGAAGGCGTCGAACGACCAGACGAACACGCCGTGGACGACCCAGAAAATCCCGTAGTGCATGGCGAAAAAGCCCGCGATGGGGACGTTCGAGGGGTAGAAGTGAAAGCCGTCGCGGGGCGATTCGGGCGGCGAGAGGTCAACCCGCCGACCGTTGATGGTGGCGTTGATGCTCGACCCGCCGTCGCCGCGGCCGCTGGCGGCGAGAATCTTCGGGACGTTCAGCAGGCCGACGACGCCGCTTTCGAGCCAGTAGGCGACGAGCAGCGCCTTCAGGCTCCAGTCGAACCAGACGACGCCGACGAGGGGGACGAGGTTCGCGACCACGAGCGCGGCGAGGGCGACGGGCGAGGCGGCGAGACCAGACCCCGAGGAGGCGGCGTGCGACGGCGAAGGAGTGGAACGCGGCGACGACGGCATAGGCTACGCTGTGAGACGCGACGGACCGATAAAAACCGTACCGCGAGAGAACCGCCGAGTCGGGTCGCCGGAGTTACTCCCAGATGGAGCGGGCCATCCGCTGGGGGAACTCGATGACGAGTTTGAGGACGCTCATGCCCTCTTCTTCCTCGCCGCGGATGTACGAGCGAACGCGCTGGCTCACGAACTCGACGGAGACGACGAGCACGAAGATGACGAGAATCGTCGCCATCATGTTCGTGTACTTGAACAGGCTCCGCTGGGTCTGCAGGACGTAGCCGATGCCACCGCCGCCGATGAGCCCCATCGTGACGGCGATGCGCGTGTTGATTTCGAGGATGTACATCGTCCACGCGATGAAGGGCGTAAAGACCTGCGAGAGCATCCCGAAGACGACCGTCTGCCGGCGGTTCGCGCCGGTCGACTCGATGGCCTCTATCGGTCCGTCTTCGACCTCTTCGAGCGCGTCGGTAAACAGGCGGCCGAGGTTGCCCATCGTGTCGGTCCCGATGGCGAGCGTCGCCGTGAACGGCGAGACGCCGCCGAGCGGGATGTAGATGAGCGCCCAGACGAGCGCCGGGATGGCGCGGATGACGCTCATCGTGCCGCGGAAGATGAAGTTGAAGGGGTAGGGCGTCACGCGCTCGGAGCCGAGGACGCCGAGGAGGAGCGCGCCGGGGATGCCGAGGACGGTTCCGGCGAAGCCCATCGCCAGCGTGACGATGGCCGCGCCGAACAGGTCCCGCTCCTGGATGAACTGCCAGTAGGAGCCGAAATCGACGAACGGGAGGCCGAACAGCGTCGTCCGCGGGAAGAAGTCCCCGAGCGCCTCCTGGAACTCGGGCCAGTAGTAGAGGATTTCCGCGACCGAGAAGCCGACCTCCGAGAGCGCCTCGAAGAAGAAAAAGCCGAAGACGACCGAGATGAGGAACGCCATCCCCCACTTGATGCGCTTGGTGAGGGTGATGTCTCGGAGCGCGCGGTCGAGCGTCCCTGACTGGGCCTCGGTGCCGCCGTCGGCTCGGGCGTCGCGGGGTCGGTCCTCGCCGCTTCGCGCGTCGTCGTCCGAGGTCGAATCGCCGCCGCTCATGCGCTCACCTCGGTCCCCTCGCGGATGTCCGCGGTCTGGACGTCGCCGTAGATGCGGTCGATGACGTCGACCGTCAGGTCCTCGCGGTAGCCGTCGAAGACGAGCTTCCCGTCGCGGAGCGCGAGGAACCGCTCGCCGAACTCCCGGGCGAGGTTCACCTGGTGGAGGCTCGCGAGCGTCGAGAGGTCGCGCTCCGCGGCCGCGCTCCGGATGTACCCCATCACCGTCTCGGCGCTGGCGGGGTCGAGGCTGGCGACGGGTTCGTCGGCCAAAAGCAGGTTCGGCCCCTGGACGAGCGCGCGGGCGATGCCGACGCGCTGTTGCTGGCCGCCGCTCATGCTTCGGGTCCGCTGGTTCGCCTGGTCGAGCAGTCCGACCGTCTCCAGCGCGCGGAGCGCCTCGAACTTGTCTTCTTCCGCGTGCCAGCCGACGAGACTACGGAAGAACGAGGTGCGGTTGAGCGCGCCGGTCAGCGCGTTGCCGTAGGCGCTGAGCTGTCCCAGCACGTAGTGTTGCTGGAAAATCATGGCCACGTCGTCGCGCGGGCCTTTGACCGGCTCGCCGTCGATTCGAATCTCGCCGGACGTCGGGTTCGTCAGGCCGTTCAGACAGCGAAGGAGCGTGGACTTCCCCGCCCCAGACTGCCCGAGGAGCACGGCGAACTCGCCGTCCTCGATGGTGAAAGAGACGTCGTCCAACGCCCGGACGTCGCCGAACGCTTTCGTGAGGTTACGTACTTCGATGGTACTCATAGTGTGTGGGCGGACTTCCCGCGTCTACGGTTCGTGGGCGCGGCACCGCCAAAATGATACTGCAATGGAATTGTTTGTGAGTTGATTACTGTCCGAGAGAGATTCCGAGCGTGTCGATGACGTTCTGAATCGGCTGGTAGTCCTCGACGGTGCCCGGCTCGACGCCGGTGAACCAGAGCTGTTGGTCGTCGGAGAGGTCCTCGTTGATGAGGTCGTCCTGCGTGACGCTCGTGAGCGCGTCCGTCAGCGACGACTTCAGTCCGGACTCCAGCTCGGAGCGCACGATTATCGGTGCGCGGGGGATGGGGTCGGAAGCCGCGAGCAGTTGGAGTTCGGGGTCCGCGGTTCCGAGGTCGCCGTCGTTCTCGGCGGAGGTGTCGAGGAACTGCTGGGGGAACTGGTCTTTCGGGACGTGCGGCGCGGTCGAGAACGCGCCCGTGCCGGCGGCGACGACCTCGTCGCGGTTGACGAGCGTCTCGCGGGCGGTCGCGTGGTCGGACCACTGGCCGGTGAAGTCGACGGGCTCGCCGTCGGGGGCGTTGCCCGTGTCGAGGCCGGCCTGATTCAGCATGAAAAGCGGGAACAGCGACCCGCTCGTCGAGAGGCGGTCGGCGAACGCGACGGTCTCGCCTTCGAGGTCGGCGAGTTCCTCGATACCGCTGTCGGGCGTCGTCGTCATGATGGAGAAGTACTTCGCCGCGCCGTAGGCGACGCGGATACCCATGACTTCGGTCACGCCCTCGTTGCCGCCCTGAATGGCGATGGTCGGCGAGGAGTCGGCGAGGTCGGCCTGCCCGGACTTGAACGCCTGGTACACCGCGGCGTAGTCCGCGGCGACCGACGATTCGACCGTCACGTCGGCCTCGGATTCGAGGTACTCGAACAGCGGCTGATACTGCTGTTTGATGTCCACGTCCGATTCGGACGGCGTGAGGAGGAAGTTGACCGAGTCCGACCCACCCGTGACGCTGCCGATACACCCGCTCAACCCCGAAACGCCGAGCGCGCCGAGCGCGCCGGTCTTCTTGAGGAAACTCCGTCGGGAAGACATGTGATTCGTCAGAACACTCAGACACACTGAGGTTAAATCTTCCTATTCTTTCTCCGTATAGATACATAGATATAAAGTCATATTGCGTACTCTGTGAGTAAACATAGAACAGTCGGGCGATTTTGTGATACCGCGTCGGTCCCGCGGTCATCGGGCGACCGTCGCCGCGACGGAAACTCACTTGCCTCCCGGTCTCGCACGTGTACGCATGAGCACGACACAGTCGCCCGAAGAGACCCTCGCCGACGTGGTGATGGTCGACTACGGGCTCGGAAACCTCCGGAGCGCCATGCGAGGGCTCGAACGCGCGGGGGCGAACGTCGTCGTCTCCGACGACCCGGCCGACTTCGACGACGCCGACGGCATCGTTCTCCCCGGCGTCGGCGCGTTCTCCGAGGGGATGGAGAACGCCGGCCCCTTCCGCGAACCGCTCGCCGAGGCCGCCGCCGACGGGACGCCCATCTTCGGTATCTGTCTCGGGATGCAGATGCTGCTGACCTCCTCCGAGGAGGCCGACCACGCGGGCGAGGGCGAGGTCGAGGGGCTCGACTTCATCCCCGGCCGCAACGTCCGCTTCGACGAGGGACAGAAGGTCCCGCACATGGGCTGGAACGAACTCAACGTCCGGCGCGACCACCCGCTCGTCGAGGGCGTCGACGGCGAGTACGCCTACTTCGTCCACTCGTACTACGCCGACCCCGACGACGAGGACGCGGTCGTCGCGTCGACCGACTACGGCGTGGAGTTCCCCGCGGTCGTCGCCAACGAGGAGGGAACCGTCTTCGGCACGCAGTTCCACCCCGAGAAGTCCGGCGAGACCGGGCTGACCATCCTCCGCAACTTCGTCGAGTTCTGCGCGGAGCGATAGGCCGAATCTGCCTGCCCCGACGGTCTTTTGTCGCCGCTTCGTGAAGGGGTGTCCATGCAGGCAGTCACGCTCGGCCCGGCGGGCACGTACTCCCATCGCGCCGCCCGCGCGGTCGCCGACGACGTCGCCTTCCGAGAATCGGTCACCTCCATCGTCCAAGCGGTCGCCGACGGGTCGTTCGAGCGCGGCGTCGTTCCCATCGAAAACAGCATCGAAGGGAGCGTCACCGAGAGCCTCGACGCCGTGGCGAACTCGGACGTGAGCGTCGTCCAGGAAATCGTCACGCCCATCCGCCACGCGCTGTTGGCCCAGAGCGCGAACTTCGACGTCGTCGCCAGCCACTCGCAGGCGCTCGCGCAGTGTCGGTCCTACCTCGAAGAGAACTACCCCGACGCGAAGCTCGAAGCCGTCGCCAGCACGGCCCGCGGCGTCGAACGCGCCCGCGCGGACCCGTCGGTCGCGGGCATCGGTCACCCCGACAACGTTGGCGACGACCTCGAAATCATCGCCGAGGACATCCAGGACCAGTCGTCGAACGCGACGCGGTTCCTCGTCATCGCGCCCGAGTCCGCCCGCTCGGACGCCGGCGGCAAGAGTTCGCTCGTCGTCTACCCCAACGCCAACTACCCCGGACTCCTCTTGGAACTGCTCGAAGCGTTCGCCGAACGCGACATCAACCTCTCGCGCATCGAGTCGCGCCCGAGCGGCAACCGCCTCGGCGACTACCTGTTCCACATCGACGCCGACGCCGGCCTCTACGAAGAGCGGATGCAGGAGGCGCTCGAAGAGGTCGAGGGCATCGCCCGCAACGGCTGGGTTCGCGTCCTCGGGTCGTACGACACGCGGCACGTCCTGTACTGAGCATCCGCGGCCCCCGTTCCGCAGTCCGGCCGGGCGCTCTCGATATGTGGGTCTGAGCACATCTTTCTTTGCCGTCGGCGACGTACTCGGACGCGTATGCAGCGAAACCCGTTCGACGAGATAGAAGACCTGTTCGACCGGATGGGCCGGTCGTTCGAGGAGTCCGGTATCGGTCGGTTCCAAGACATCTCCCTCGACGTCGTCGACGACGACGAGGTCATCGAGGTCGTCGCCGACCTCCCCGGCTTCGAGAAGGACGACCTCGACGTGAGCGTCAGCGGGCGGCGACTCACCATCGCGGCCGACCACGAGGAGTCGTCGGAGGTCGACGACGACCGGTACGTCCGCCGCGAGCGGAGCCAGCGGTCCGTCTCCCGGACGATTACGCTCCCCGCCGAGGTCGTCCGCGACGAGGTGACGGCGTCGTACAAAAACGGCGTCCTGACCGTGACGCTCCCGAAGGCCGAACCCGCGGGCGACGACTCCACGCAAATCGACATCGAGTGACGCGGCTCATCTTTTGAATATCGGTGTTTCAAGTCCTGTAGCGTGCGAATTGCTATCTACGTTCCGGAAACGATTATCTCCTCAGACGGCGTCCATATGCCTCGGTGAAAAAACACATGATGCGACGTACCAACCCCTTCGACGATTTCGAGGAACTGTTCGAGCGAATGTCCCGCCAGTTCGACGAGATGGGACGGCAGTTCGACCGTTCGGGCGTGATGGCGCAGGTCCGCCACGAGATGGCAATCGACGTCACCGACCACGACGGCGAAATCGTCGTCACCATCGACCTCCCGGGCTACGAGAAGGAGGACATCTCCCTGTCGGTCGCCAACCGCACGCTGACGGTCGACGCGACGCGCGAACTCGACGAGGAACGCGCCGACGGCGAATACCTCCGCCGCGAGCGCCGCCACGAGTCCGCCCGCCGCACGATTCGCCTCCCCGAGTCGGTCGACGAGGACGGCGCGTCCGCCGGCTACCACAACGGCGTCCTGACGGTCACCCTCCCCAAGCGCGACGTCGAACCCGACGACTCCCGCCGCATCGACATCGACTGAGCCGGCGTCGCCGCCCCGATACCCGCTGGCGCGTCGCCCGCGACAGGCTCTCTCTTGGTGGGTCGCTCGCTGCTTTCGTTTCCGTTTTCGTTCCCGTTTTCGTTTCTTTGCCCGCCCGTCGGCGCGTTTCGGTCGCGATTTGCGCCGTCAGTTCTGTACCGGTCTCGATTCTGGCGAAACGAGGACTCGACGCCGTTTCGCGGCCAGTCTCTCCCGTTTGTCTCGTGCCACCGTGTGGCAATATCTGCCGCAATCAGACAGCCACACAAGTCGAGTATAGGAGTTATTTTAGGCCGGGGTACCACTACCACGGATATGGACTACGACCCGCAGGAACTCGAAGCGCGTTGGCGGGAGCGCTGGTCCGAGACCGGCCGATACGAGGCCGACCCGGACGCAGACGCCGACGACGCGACGTTCGTGACGGTGCCCTATCCGTACCCCAGCGGCGGGATGCACATCGGGCACGCGCGGACGTACACCGTTCCCGACGTGTACGCTCGCTACCGACGACAGCAGGGCGACAACGTCCTGTTTCCCATCGCGTGGCACGTCACCGGCACGCCCATCATCGGCGCGGTCGAGCGCCTGAAAAACCGCGAGGAGAAACAGCTCTCGGTTCTGACCGACACCTACAACGTCCCCGAGGACACGCTTTCGGACCTCGAATCGCCCATGGGCTGGGCGCGGTACTTCATCGAGGAACACTACAAGAAGGGGATGCAGTCGCTCGGTCTGTCGGTGGACTGGCGGCGCGAGTTCACCACGAACAACGAGCGCTACTCGAAGTTCGTCGAGTGGCAGTACCGGACGCTCCGCGAGCGCGGGCGACTGGAGAAGGGCCTCCACCCCGTCAAGTTCTGTACGAACGAGGAACAGCCGGTCACGACCCACGACCTGCTCGAAGGCGAGAACGCCGAGTTCCAGGAGTACACGCTGGTCCGCTTCGGCTGGGAGCGAGACGGCGGCGACGTGGTCGTCCCGATGGCGACCCTGCGCCCCGAGACGGTCCGCGGCGTGACCAACGCCTACATCGACCCCGAGGCGACCTACGTGGTCGCCGAGGTCGACGGCGAGACGTGGTTCGTCTCCGAGTACGCGGCCGACAAACTCGAATATCAGGCCCGCGACGTGGAGGTTCTCGAAACCGTCGAGGGTGCCGAACTCGTCGGCCAGACGGTCGAGAACCCCGTCACCGGCGACGACGTGCTCGTCCTGCCGGCCGACTTCGTCGACGCCGACAACGCGACGGGCGTCGTCATGTCCGTCCCGGCCCACAGCCCCGACGACTACGTGGCGCTGCAGGAGGCCAAGGCCGACGCCGACTACCTCGAATCGTTCGGCATCGACCCCGCCGACGTGGCGGCCATCGAACCGATTCCGATTCTCGACATCAACTCCGAGGACGACGCGTACGGCGAGATTCCCGCGAAGTCGGCCGTCGAGAACCGCGGAATCGAGTCCTCTGACGACCCCGCCCTCGAAAAGGCCACGAAGGACCTCTACAACAAGGAGTTCCACGCGGGTCGCCTCAAAGAGTTCTACGGCGACTACGCCGGCGGCCTCGTCGAGGAGGTCCGCGACGACTACAAGGCCGACGGCATCGAGGCCGGCCAGTTCGACGTGATGCAGGAGTTCTCCGAGGAGGTCGTCTGCCGCTGCGGCGGCGACGTCGTCGTCGCCGAACAGGACACGTGGTTCCTCTCGTACGACGACGAGGACTGGAAGCGACTCGCCCACGACGTGGCCGACGGGCTGGACGCCATCCCCGAGAACACCCGCGACGAGTACCACCACACCATCGACTGGCTCAACGGGTGGCCGTGTATCCGCAACTACGGCCTCGGAACCCGCCTGCCGTGGGACGACCAGTTCGTCATCGAGCCCCTCTCGGACTCGACCATCTACATGGCGTACTACACCATCGCCCACCGCCTGCAGGAGATTCCGACCGAGGAACTCACCCAGGAGTTCTTCGACGCGCTGTTCTACGGGGCCGACGCGGTCGACGACGCCCCCGAGAAAGCGCTCGAACTGCGCGAGGAGTGGGACTACTGGTACCCCGTCGACTACCGGTTCTCCGGAAACGACCTCATCACGAACCACCTGACGTTCTACCAGTTCCACCACGGCGAACTGTTCGACGAGCCGCAGTGGCCCCAGGGCATCGTCATCATGGGCATGGGCCTGCTCGAAGGCCAGAAGATGTCGTCCTCGAAGGGTCACGTCGTCCTCCCCGGCGAGGCCATCGGCGAGTACGGCGCGGACACCGTCCGCTTCTTCCTGCTCAACTCCGCGGAGCCGTGGCAGGACTACGACTGGCGCGACGACCTCGTCGGCTCGGTTCACGACCAGCTCGAACGGTTCTGGAACCGCGCGCAGGAGATTATCGCCGACCCCGGACCGGACGAGCGGCCCGAACTGGAGACGGTCGACCGCTGGCTCCTGTCGAAGCTGCAGGACACCGTCCGCGACGTGACGACCGCGATGGACGAGTCCGAGACGCGCTCGGCCAGTCAGGCGGCGTTCTACAACTTCGAGGAGTCGCTGCGGTGGTACCGCCGCCGGACCGACCTCGACCGCCCGGCCGCGAAGTGGACGCTCCGGACGGTCCTCGAAACCCGTCTGCGCCTGCTCGCGCCGTTCATCCCGTTCATGACGAACGAGCTGCACGAGCAGTTGACCGGCACGCCCGCGGAGGACGCGCCATGGCCCGAACCGGACGCCGAGTTCGAAGACGAGCCGGTCGAACTCGAAGAGCGACAGGTCGAGCGCCTGACCGAGGACGTGCGCGACATCATCGACGTGACCGACTCCGACCCCGACACCATCCGGGTCTACGTCGCCGCCGACTGGAAGCGCGACGTGTTCGAGACGGTCGTCGACAACGGCGACAACGTCGGCGCAATCATGGGTCAGGTCATGCAGGACCCCGACCTCCGCGAGAAGGGCAACGACGTGAACGACCTCGTGCAGGACCTCGTCGACCAGACCCGCGGGCGCGACGAATCGACGCTCCGCGCGCAGCTCGAACTGGACGAGGCCGGCACCTACGAGCGCGCGGCCGACTTCCTCGCCCGCGAGTTCGACGCCGAGGTCGAGGTGTTCGCCGAGGACGACCCCGACATCGTCGACCCCGCCGACCGCGCCTCGAAGGCGATTCCGTTCCGCCCCGCGGTCCACCTCGAATAGCCGGGCGCGCCGCGACACGACCGGATTCTATTTTTCAGCGCTGATACGCAGCCGCGAGCACTGCTAAAAACGCCAACTGAGCCGACTATCCGGGCGCTCCCCTAGATTTACGGTATCACATACGATAATTAACACATGCTGTGCGAGGCATGCGAAGTCGAGATGTATCGCGTGGACGACGAAAAGCGGACCGACCTCGAAGACAGGCGGACCTACGAGTGCCCCGACTGCGGCGCGACCGAAGAGCGGGCGAAGTACCGACATTGGTGAGGTCGGCCCCGCGGTCCGGCGTTCGGTTTATCGTCTCGCCGAACTAACACTATTTCATGAGCGAAGACGACTCGCTGAGCCTCGCACAGAAGGCCTACCACACCGTTACGCCGGGGACCCGACCGCGGACGAACAGCGAGATGGACTCCATCGGGTGGACGATGTTTCTCATCCTCGTCGTCCTGATGGTTCCGTTCTTGCCCTTCATCGCCATCGTCTACGTGCTCTCGAAGGTGTTCGGCTACCTCAACGCACAGCGGGGGCCGAGCCCGTAGCTCGGGGGTCGGACCGCAAAAGAGAACGGTGAATGCCAGCAGCGTCGGGTCGGTCGACCTTACTCGGCGAGACCGAGGAGGTCGAACGCGTAGCCGTTGTCGTTCTCGAACGCGTGCTCGTAGGCGACGTGGGCCGCCGCGACGTCCTGAATCGCGAGTCCCGTGGAGTCGAAGACGCTGATGCCGTCGGCGTCGGTGCGGCCGTCGAGGTTCCCGAGGACGATGTCGCCGATTGCGCCGTAGATGTCGTCGTCGGTGAGGACGCCCTGATTGTACGGGACGTTGATTTCGCCGGAGTGGGTGGTCTGGGCGTGGTCGTCGATGACGAGCTTGGCGTCCAAGAGCACCTCGTCTGCGAGTTCGTGTTTGCCCTCGGCGTCGGCACCCATCGCGTTGATGTGGGTGTGGTCGCCGACCGCGTCGCGCGGGACGATGGGCGACTCGACGGGCGTCACCGTCGACAGCACGTCACAGCTTGCGGCCTCCTCGATGGAGCCGGCGCGGATGTCGAACTCGTCTTCGAAGGCGTCGATGAAGTCGGCGACGCGCTCCTCGTCGAGGTCGGAGATGACGACCTCCTCGATGTCGCGGACCTCGCTGATGGCGCGAAGCTGCGTGTACGACTGGACGCCCGCGCCGACGATACCCATCGAGGAGGCGTCCTCGACGGCGAGGTAGTCGGTGGCGACGGCCGCGGCCGCGCCGGTGCGGAGCATCGTGAGCTCCGTCCCGTCGAGGAGCGCCAGCGGGAAGGCGTTCTCGGGGTCGGAGTAAATCATCGTGCCCATGACGGTGGGCAGGTCGTACTTGTCGCCGTTGTCGGGGTGGACGTTGACCCACTTGATGCCCGCGGCGTCCCAGTCGCCCGCGTCTAAGTAGGCGGGCATCGACCGGAAGTCGCCGTTGTACTGCGGCAGGTCGATGTAGGACTTCGGCGGCATCTGGGCGTCGCCGGACTCGTAGGCGGCGAAGGCGTCCTCGATGGCCGAGATGAGCTCCGGCATCTGGACGTTCTCGTGAACGTCGTCCTTGTTCAACAGCAGCGTCTTGCGCATAGAGACACGTTGCCGTACCTGCTACTTAGTTCGTTCCATTTCTGAACACAACTGCAAGTGTATCTGAGAAAGTGAGATAATTATCCAACTTCTCTGACATCGGTGAATCAGCGTGGGGCTCTCGTCCGATCGTCGCGAGAGTCGGAATCGACGCCCATCGGTTGCTTCTCCCCCGCGTACCGTCGTTCGGAGGCACAGCCGCGGCTCTTCGGATGCTCGGCAGCCGTTTTGCGCCAAAAATGAGTGATTCGTCGCGCGGTGCAGGCGTCGGGGGATGGGTGAAAGGCGTTAGCCGATTTTCACATCGCGCCGCCCATACCGCCCATGCCGCCCATGCCACCCATGCCGCCGGGTGCGCCGCCCTCGTCGTCGTCGTCGCCGCCGGTGGAGAGGTCACCGGCCGCGATGATGTCGTCTATCTTGAGGACGAGGTTCGCGGCTTCGGAGGCGGAGGCGACGGCCTGCTCCTTCGCGTGAGCCGTCTCGACGACGCCCGCTTCGAACGCGTCTTCGACCTCGCCGGTGAAGACGTTCAGCCCGGCGCGGACCTGACCCTCTTCGTGGGCCGCGCGGAGGTCGACGAGCGTGTCGATGGAGTCGAGACCGGCGTTCTCCGCGAGGACGCGCGGGACGAGTTCGAGCGCGTCGGCGAACGCCTCGACCGCGAGCTGCTCGCGGCCGGAGACGGAGTCGGCGTAGTTGCGGAGGCGCGAGGCGAGTTCGACCTCGATAGCGCCGCCGCCGGCGAGCACTCGACCGTCGGCGACCGTCGACGCGACGACGTCGAGGGCGTCCTGGACGCCGCGTTCGAGTTCGTCGACGACGTGGTCGGTGGAGCCGCGGAGCAGGAGCGTGACGCCGTGGACGTCGTCGCCGATGCCCTCGACGTAGAACAGCTCGTCGGCCTCGTCGCGGCGGATGGAGGCGCGACCGAGGTCGCCGGCCTCGATGGAGTCGAGGTCGGAGACGACCGCCGCACCGGTGATGTTCTTGAGGAAGCGGATGTCGGATTTCTTCGTCCGGCGGACCGCGAGGATGCCCTGCTTCGCGAGGTAGTGCTGGGCGAGGTCGTCGATGCCCTTCTGGCAGAAGACCACGTCAGCGCCGGAGTCGACGATCTGGTCGACCTTCGCTTTCAGCTGGGCCTCCTCTTGGTCGAGGAACTTCTGGAGCTGGTCGGGGCTCTCGATGGAGACGTTCGTGTCGATGTCGGTCTCCTCGACCTCGACGGGCTCGTTGAGCAGCAGCACGTCGGCCTCGTCGAACTGGACCGGCATGTCGTCGTGGACGGGGTCCTTGTCGATGACGGCACCGGTGAGGAGCTCGGACTCGGACGCCGAGCGACCGGTCTGCGTCTCGATGGAGATGTTCTCGAGGTCGACGACGTGGGAGCCATCGTTGGCTTCGACGGTGACCTGTCGGACGGCGCGGACGATGAGGTCCGCGAGCAGCTCCTTGTTGAGCTCGGAGCTCTTGCCCGTCATGGAGGTCTCGGCGACCTTCTTCAGGAGTTCCTCGTCGTCGGGGTCGACGCGCTCCGCGATGTTGTCGATTTCCTCGCGCGCCTTCTCGGAGGCGAGGTTGAAGCCGCGGATGATGGCCGTCGGGTGGATGTCCTGTTCGAGGAGGTCCTCGGCGTTCTTGAGGAGTTCACCCGCGATGGCGACCGCCGTCGTCGTTCCGTCGCCGGCTTCGTCCTCCTGCGTCTCGGCGACCTCGACGATCATCTCGGCCGTCGGGTTGTCGATGTCCATCTCCTTGAGGATGGTGACGCCGTCGTTCGTGATGGTGACGTCGCCCATCGAGTCGACGAGCATCTTGTCCATCCCCTTCGGGCCGAGTGTAGAACGTACCGCCTCGGCGACTGCTCGTGCGGCGCGGATGTTGTACGCCTGCGCGTCGCGGTCCTTGACGCGCTGTGCATCCTCGCCCATGATGATCATCGGCTGACCCTGCTGCATTCGCTGGCTCATAGACAGGCCTTGATTGTTTGTGATTCTATAAAAAAGCTTCGCCGACGAATCGAGCACTGAACTCCGCGCGTTCGCCGCGTTATCCCGGTAACCGCGCGACAGATGCCTCCTCTCGGGTGTTCGGGGAGTTACTGTGGTACGTCATTTCACACCACAATTCTGTCCCGGCCGGGGCGCTTTATACGCTACTCTTCGACCGGCTCTTTCCAGTGGACCGTCACCGTTCCGACGGCGAACGCGTCGTCGCCGTCGTCGTCGCGGACGACTCGGATGGTGTTCGAGCCCTCGACGAGGCTCGCGCCGGTCACGGTGTCGACCCAGTACTGCCAGCCGTCGCCCGGCGGGATGTCGAACCCCGAAAGCGAGTCGCCGTTGATTCGAATCTCGTGGCCGTACTCGCCCACGTCGAACGCCTGGATACCGAGGTACGGCTCTCGCGGGTCGTCGGTCGGGACGTCGAACTCGAACGTCGCCGTCTCGTTTCCGGCGTCGTCCGCCCAGTCGAGGTCCAGCGTCTCTCCTTCGGGGTGGAGGTGCGACCCGATAAACACGGTCGCGTAGTTCGCGCGGTGGTGCACGCTCACACGTTCTGTTGCGCCCGATAAAAATTCGCGTGGTCGGCGGCAGCGTTGGCCGCGCCGTCAGTCGTCGTCGGGGAGTTCGTCCGCGAGGAACTCGCCGTCGGTCTCGTCTCTCGCGGCGTCGAGCGGGGGCTCGTCGTCGTCTTCGTCTAACACCGATAACTCTCGTTCGTACAGCCGCTCGGTGAGCTGGGTCCGCTTGTTGAGGCCCTTCTTCTCGCGGCCGGTCTTGGTGTCAGGCATTGTCAATCGTGGTATCGTATCTCATGGGGATGAATGTTTTGTCCGAACAGTTGATACGGTCGCTTCTGTGGCGGTACCGTAGGTTGGGTCTGTGGTAGTGCCTCGGGTCGCGTCGAACTGGGGGTGCCCTGCCAGTTTCGACGTAAGTGGTCCTTGGCGAGTGGGGCCATAGACTCCGGCGACGGTTCTCGCCGGCCGGCGATTGCGGGAGAAGCTATGTGCACCGGATGCGAAGGTGAGGGATTTGAGCCTCAGTCGCTCACGACTCGCGGCTCCGCCGTTCGTCTCACTGCGACACTTCGTGTCGCACATTGCTCACTCTGTTCGCTTCGCTCCTTGGTTCAAATCCTCCGGCGGCGTTCTCCCGAACTCGCCGCCCGCAGCGCGACGAGACGCGCTGCTACGTGAGTTGAGTTCGGAAGAAGCGCCAGGAGAGGGATTTGAACCCCCGATCCCAGAGGGAACACGCTTTCCAGGCGTGCGCCTTACCGCTCGGCCATCCTGGCTTACAACGCAACGTTCCCGCCTGGATAATTTAAGCCCTTCCTTTCCGTTCGAGTCGGGGTTCGATGACGTATGTCACGGACCCGACGGCGACGCCGGACGCGACCGCCACCGCGGCGACCGCCCCGAACGACACGTCGATGCCGAGTCCGAGGAGGACCGCGCCCTGCGCGAGGACGCCCACGAGGAGGAGGCTCGCTGCGCCCCACGCGAGCGCGGACCGGACGCGGCGGGCCACGTTACTCCTCGTCGACGACGGCGACGGCCTCGATTTCGACGCCGACGCCCTTCGGCAGGTTGCCGACCTCGACCGCCGAGCGGGCCGGCGGCTCCTCGTCGAAGTAGGTCGCGTACGTCTCGTTCATCTCCTCGAAGTCGTCGATGTCGGCGAGGAACACGGTCGTCTTCAGCACGTCGCTCGCGTCCGCGCCGGCCTCCGCGAGGATGGCCATCACGTTGTCGAGCGACTGCGTCGTCTGCGTCGTGATGTCCTCGTCGTCGAGGAGCTCGCCGTCCGGCGTCAGCGGAATCTGCCCCGCCGTGTAGAGCAGCGAGCCGTTGGTCGTCGCCTGACTGTACGCACCGACCGCGGCCGGCGCTTCGTCGGTCTCGATGACGCGCTTCATACGCGGTGGATTTCGCCACGACGTGATAAAATAGGGTGGAACGACCGGGTCCGCGGCGGAGCGAGCCGGTCGCAGCCCGTCAGTTAGATCGACTTCCCGGAGAGGCTGATGCCGGTCGTGAGGACGCCCGAGGCGAACAACAGCCCCATCCCGAGGGCGGTGACGACGTCGCCGTCTCGGAGCGCGAACCCCGCGACGGCGACGCTGACGGCGACCAGTCCGAGGCCGAGGAGGGTCAGCGGTTTCGTGAGCGATTCGGCGGTGGGGGTTGTGTTGGGGAGCGTAGCCATGGGTGGATTGGTTGTGGGGGAAGGGTCGATTGTAGTCGGTCAGGAGTACGATTCGCCGGTCTCGATTGGCCCGCTGAACGTCGAGTAGAGGATGCCGAAGTAGGCGAACACGAGCGGCAGGAGGAGCGCCGACGCGACGCTCATGATGTTCAACGGGAGCACCGAGACGATGGCGTCCGCGACGGTCAGTCCGGTCGCGGGGTCGGCCAAGGGGAACATGAGCGTCGCCACGAGCGCGACGAACGCGAACACGAGGACCGGCACGGTCGCGAACGCGAGCGTGTAGCGCCCGTCGCGGAGCGCGAGCAGGTAGCCCGCGGCGGCGGCGAGACTGACGACGACGAGCGCCAGCGGAATCGGCGCGAGGACGCCGAGGTCGGGCCGGACGGCGACGAGATAACCCAGCGTGACGACGACGAGCGCGAGGTAGGCCGCCATCGCACGGGGGCCGTAGTCGGCCACGTCGCGCTGGAGGCTCCCGCGGGTCTTCATGGCGAGGAAGCCGACGCCGGCGACGACGGTGAGCGCGACGACGGCGAGGCCGACGACGACGCCGGGGAGCGACAGGAGCGACTCCACGCCGAGGAGCCAGTGGGCGGCGAACACGCCGAGCAAAAAGGGCGTGCTCACGCTGCCGACGACGAACGCCCGGCCCCACCACGTCTGCCACGCCTCGTCGTGGCGCTGTTCGTACATCTCGGGGGCGAGCCCGCGGAGGATGAGCGCCCCGAGGATGGCGAACATGAGCAGGTAGTGGCGGCTGAAGAGGTTCGCGTACACCGCCGGGAACGCGGCGAACAGCGCGCCGCCGAACACGACGAGCCACACCTCGTTGCCGTCCCAGAAGGGGCCGATGGCGGCGAGCAGCGTCTCGCGCTCCTCGTCGTCGTCGCGGGTCGCGAAGATGGCCCCGACGCCGAAGTCGAAGCCGTCGAGGAACAGGAACATCCCGAGGATGAAGAACACGAGCCCGAACCACAGCTCTTGCAGCGGCAGGCCGAAGAGCGGGCCGGTGGCGAACGCGCCGTAGTCAGTCATCGCCGCTCACCCCCGCGGGGGAAGCGGTCTCCGCGCCCGCCGCCGTCTCGTCGACGCTCGGCGGCCCCTCGCGGATGATGCGGCGAATCACGTAGGTGTAGAGCGCGAGCAGGCCGGAGTACACGACCGCGAAGCCGACGAGCGTGAGCGTCGCCTCGAAGCCGGTGAGCCCCGGTGAGACGCCGTCACTCGTCTTGAGGACGCCCTGGATGACCCACGGCTGTCGGCCCACCTCGGTGACTATCCAGCCGACCTCGACGGCGAAGATGCCGAGGAGCGACGACCCGACGAACGCCTTGTGCAACAGGTCGTCGTCGTACAGGTCGTCGGTCCACCAGCGGTAGGCCGCCCAGAAGGCCAACAGGATGAACCAGAAGCCGGCGGCGACCATGAGCCGGAACGACCAGAAGACGATTGCGACCGGCGGGGCCTCCGTGTCGAACTCGTTCAGGCCGGTGATTTCGGCTTGGGGGTCACCCCCGCTCGCCAGCCACGACGCCCCGCCGGGAATCCCGATGCCGAGCAGTTCCTTGGCGCGCGGGTCGGTGATGTGTTCGAGGCTCGTCGGGATGGCGAAGATGTACTCCGGGACGTAGCTGTCGGTCTCCCAGACTGCCTCCATGGCGGCGAACTTCTGCGGCTGGGTCTCGTAGACGTGGCGGCCATAGGCGTCGCCGTGAATCGCCTGAAACGGCGCGGTCACGAGCAGGACGACGAGCGCGATTTTGAGCGTCTTCCGCCAGAAGCGCGCGGCCTCGCGGTCGTCGTCGGCGTCGATGCCGCGCTGCCAGACGTGGTACGCCGCGACGCCGGCCATGAACAGCGCGACCGACAGCACCGCGGCGTTCTGCATGTGGACGAACATCCACGGGAACCGCGGGTTGGCGTACGCCGCGATGGGGTCGACGAGCGAGACGACGAGTTGGCCGCTCTCGCTGGCGAGTTCGTACCCTCGCGGCGTCTGCATCCACGAGTTGGCGACGAGAATCCACACCGCCGAGAGCCACGTACCGAGGCCGACGGCGATGGCCGAAACCATGTACAGGGCGTCCGAGACCTTCTCGCGGCCGAAGACGAACACCCCGAGGAACGTCGCTTCGAGCATGAACGCCATCATCCCCTCGGTGGCGAGCGGGCCGCCGAACAGCTCGCCGGCCGCCGTCGAGAACGCCGCGAAGTTCGTCCCGAACTCGAACTCGAGGACGATGCCGGTCACGGTGCCGACGACGAACGAGACGGCGAAAATCTTCGTCCAGAACCGCCTGAGCTGTTCGTACACGGGGTCGTCGGTTCGGATATCCTTCCACGTGAAGTAGATGAGGAAGGGCGCGAGGCCCATGCTCATCACCGGGAAGATGATGTGGACGATGGTCGTGAGCGCGAACTGCAGCCGACTGGCGATGACTGGGTCGAGCATGGTTGGGTGCGGGGTCGCTGGCGCCGAGGCGAACCGGGAAGCGGGGACTTCCTTCTTAAAGGCCTTCGTATTGGGGGAGAGTCAATCCCCGCATGCTTCCCACGAACTGAAAATCATCGTAGGCGGGGTCTCCCGCCCGAATTCGACATAATCGTCCGGGTAAAAAGGCGGCGTTCGTCGGATACCGCGAACCGACGAAGATATGCCCGAACAGTTCGGATTTAGAACATGAACATCCTGTGGCAGGCCGGGTACGCCGGAGCCGTGGTTCTCGGCGTCGCGTACCTCGTTTTCCCCGCGCGAATCCACGCGTTCGGGTTCGAGTTCCTCCGCCGCTCGCCCGCGGAGGAGTCCCGCGAGTCCGACGCCCCCGTCTGGCTCTACCGCGGCATCGGCGCGCTCCTCGTGTTTATGGGCGTCACTGGACTCGTCTGAGCGGCCGGCCTCGAACCCGGTTCCCGACCGCCCCCGGCGACGCGGTCAGTCGAGGACTTCCACGTCGTAGCCCGCGTCGCGGAGCTCTCCGAGGAGCGAATCGACGTGGTCGGGCCCGCGCATTTCGAGGTCGATTTCGACCTCCGTCGCGTTCAGCGCGATTTTCCGGGAGGTGCGGTCGTGCCTGACGGCGTAGATGTTCGCCTTCTCCGCGGCGATTATCTCGATGAGCTGTTCGAGCGAGCCGGGGCGGTCCTTCAGCTCGGTCCGAATCTTGAGGTACCGGCCGGTCTCGACGAGCCCGCGCATCACCACGGTCGTCAGCGTGTTCATGTCGATGTTGCCGCCGCACAGCGCGGGGACGACGACCTCGCCCTCCTCGTAGTCGAACTTCTGGAAGACCAGCGCCGCGAGCGCGACGGCCCCCGCGCCCTCGACCAGCGTCTTCGAGCGTTCGAGCAGGTAGGTCAGCGCCACGGCGATTTCCTCGTCGGAGACGGTGACGACCTCGTCGACGCGCTCGCGGATGACCTCGAAGGGTTTGTCGCCGATTCTGCGGACGGCGATGCCGTCGGCGATGGTGTCCACCTCGTCGATGGTCTGAATCGACCCCTTGTTCAACGAGTCCGCGGCGCTGGAGGCCTGTTCCGCCTGCACGCCGATGACGCGGGCGTCGGGGAACTGCGCTTTGATCGCCGTCGAGATGCCGGAGATGAGGCCGCCGCCGCCGATGGGGACGACCACGGTGTCGAGGTCGGGGCAGTCCTCCGCGATTTCGAGACCGATAGTTCCCTGTCCGGCCATGACGTACTCGTCGTCGAAGGCGTGGACGTAGGTCCGGCCCTCGTCCGCCTCGATTTCGTGGGCCTTGGCCTGCGCCTCGTCGTAGTCGTTGCCGTAGAGGACCACGTCGCCCCCGTAGCGCTCGGTGGCTTTCACCTTCGAAATCGGCGCGTACTCCGGCATGACGATTTTCGAGTTCACGCCCGCTCGCGACGCCGCGAGCGCGACGCCCTGCGCGTGGTTGCCGGCGCTCGCGGTCACGACGCCGGCGTCTTTCTCCTCGTCGGAGAGCGTGGTGATGCGGTTCGTCGCCCCGCGAATCTTGAACGACCCCGTGCGCTGGGAGTTCTCCAGTTTCAGGTACACCTCTGCACCCGTCATCTCCGAGAAGGTGTGCGAGTACTCCAGCGGTGTCCATCGGGCGACCGCTTCGACGCGCTCGCGGGCGGCGCGTACGTCGTCAAGCGTGAGCATGGTCAGAAATCGCCCGTGTCTGTGTTTAATCGTTCGGGAACTCGTCCGTATCAGGGCCGTGATGTCAACCCTCATGGTCGTCGGTTGAGGACTCGGATTCGGCTCCGTCGACGCGCGCCGTCGCCGTCGCTCGCCGGTCGGGAAAGGGGAAAGGGGGAATGCACGCGTGTGACGTGCAACTGTCTTTCTGGTCCCCGTGCATATAAACGTCCCCCACCCGGAGTGAAAGTGAAACCGCACGACAGCGGAGACCCATCGCTCGCGTATGACACCCGTCATTCGCGCGTCGCATCGAGAGTGCCAGACGGGACCGCCGCTTCCGATACCGTCAACTGCGCGAGGTCCGTGGCCTCGGCATGAACCTCGGCCGCCTCCGGCGGGTCTGGAAGCGTATCTTCTCGCTCGCCTGGCCGGTGATGGCCGAGCAGACCGCCCAGACGGCGATGCGGACCGTGGACGTGGCCGTCACCGCCGCGCTCTCTCCCGCCGCGGTCGTCGCTATCGGCCTCGCCGACCTCTACGCTCGGTTTCCCCTCCGAATCGGTCTCGGACTCGGCGGCGGCGCAATCGCGCTCTCCAGTCAGGACACGGGGAGCGGCGCGGACGCCAACCGGAGCGAGGCAATCTCGACGGCGCTCCTCCTCGCGTTCCTCGCGGGCGTCCCGTTCCTGATTTTCGGGTTCACGCTGGGCGAGGCGGCCATCGGCGCGTTTCCCGCGAGCGACAGGGCGGTCGCCTTGGGCACGACGTATCTCGCGGTCATCTTCGCCACCTCGCCCGCCCGGTTGGTCTCGCTCGTCGGCTCGCGGTCGCTTCAGGGCGTCGGCGACACCCGGACGCCGATGCTGGTCAACGTCTTCGCCAACGTCGTCAACATCGGGCTGTCGGTCGGTCTCGGCTTCGGCCTCGTCGGCCTGCCCGCGCTCGGCGTGTTGGGCGTGGGACTCGCGACCTCGACCGCCAACGTCCTCTCGGCGGGACTGCTCCTCGCCGCGCTCGCCCGACCCGCGTCGCCGACCTCGCTGGTTCGGCCCCGCGACCGGACGGTCGCCAGCCAACTCGTGCGTATCGCCACCCCGCGGGTCGGCGAGGGCCTCGCCGCCGAACTCGCCGAGTTCCCGTTCAACGCCCTGCTCCTCGGCTTCGGCGACGCCGTCAACGCCGGCTTCCAAATCGGCCGCCGGGTCTACCAGCAGGTCGCCAGCCCGCTGGCGCGCGGCTACAACGTCGCCGCCAGCGTCCTCGTCGGGCAGGCGCTCGGAGCGGGCGACAGCGAGACCGCGCGGTATCAAGGCGGGGCGGTGGCGCTCCTGTCGGTCGCCACGGTCGGCGGTATCGGGCTCTTCCTCGCGGCGTTCACCGAGCCCATCGTCGGCCTCGTCGGCTCCGGCGGCGGCGCGGACCTCGAATGGGCCGTGAAGTTCGCCGTCGCCTACGGCCTCGCCGCGCCGGGACTGGCGCTCTTCGTCGGTCTCTCCGGGTCGCTGCAGGGCGCGGGCGCGACGCGAATCCCCTTCGTCGCCCGGCTGACCGGGGTGTTCGGCTTCTTCGTCGGCGCGTCCTACCTGCTCGTCGAGGTGTTCGGCTACGGCCCGCTCGGCGCGCGAATCGGCATCGTCCTGTCGTTCACGTGGATGGGGCTGTTCGCGCTCGTGGCGTTCTACTACGCCGACTGGGCGGGCCACGCCGACTCGCTCATGGTCGAACGCGGGAGCGTCGGCGTCGACGACGCGGGCGAAGACGACTGACCGCGAGACGGAACCAGCGACGCGGAACGGCGCGGAGAACGCGGAAGCGGGAACGGGAGCGACCGCGGGGGACGACGCGTCGCTCCGGGAGACGGGGAACGGGAAAAAGTCGCGTGCGATTCGTCGACTCGCTGCCTATCGCTCGTCGACCGACGGGAAGTCGAGACCCTTCTCGCCGGTGTAGCGGGCGCGGGGGCGGATGAGGCGGTTGTCCTCGTACTGCTCGAGGACGTGCGCTATCCAGCCGCCGACGCGCGAGACGGCGAAGATGGGGGTGTAGAGGTCGATGGGGATGCCCATCTGGTAGTACGTCGACGCGGAGTAGAAGTCCACGTTCGGCGCGAGGCCCTTCTCCTCGCCGATGTACTCCTCGATGGCGACCGACATCTCGTACCACTTCATGTCGCCGGCGGCCTCGCCGAGCGCCTCGGACTTCGCGCCGAGAATCTTCGCGCGGGGGTCCTTGACGTTGTAGACGCGGTGGCCGAACCCGGCGACGCGCTCGCCGCGGTCGAGGGCGTCTTTGACCCACTCGGTCGGGTCCATGTCGCTGTCGTCGACGTCCTTCAGCATCCGCATGACGTTCGCGTTCGCGCCGCCGTGGAGCGACCCCGAGAGCGTGCCGATGGCGGACGTGACCGCGCTGTAGAGGTCAGAGAGCGTCGAGGACGTGACCATCGCGGAGAACGTCGAGGCGTTCAGGCCGTGGTCGGCGTGGAGCACGAGCGCCATGTCGAACGTCTCGGCGAGCACCTCGTTCGGCTCCTCGCCGTTGAGCATGTAGAGGAAGTTCGCCGCGTGATTCAGGCTCTCGTCGGGTTCGACGTAGTCGTCGCCGCGACGGAAGCGGGCGTAGGCCGCGAGCACCGACGGCATCTTCGCCGTGATGCGCTTTGCCTTCTCGAGGTTGACATCGCGGTCGGTCACGTCCTCGAAGTCGGCGTTTTCGTCGTACGCCGACATCGAAGAGACGAGCGTTCGGAGCGCCGCCATCGGCGACTCGTCCTGCTCTGCGAGCTCGCGCGTCACGTCGAGAATCCCGTCGTCGAGGCCCCGGTGGGCCGCCAGCTCGTCGGAGAACGCGTCCAGTTCCTCGCGCGTCGGCAGCTCTCCGTGCCACAGGAGGTAGAGTACCTCCTCGTAACTTGCGTCCCGTGCGAGGTCTTCGATGTCGTAACCGCAGTAAACGAGTTGTCCCGCGTCGCCGTCGATGAAGCTGAGTTTCGATTCGGTGACCAGCACACCTTCCAGCCCCCGCTTCAGTTCGCCTGACATACCCAGAACGTTGCCTACCATATCAAAAAAGCGTTATCGTTTTCACTCATATGTTATCGACCGCCATACACATACAACGGCAGCCCCGTCTGCCGATTTCGTGGGCAGTCGGTGTCTAAAATAGTGTTCGACGATTGTCGTTGTTTTCGGTGCCCTTATACGGGGTTCACCGAGGGAGCCGCGCGCGGTTCGGGCGACCCGCGGAGTCATATGCGCCCGCGACGTAGTTCTCTCGAACCACGGTGGCACCACTATTCCTGGCAAGTCTTTTGCCGTCCCGTCGTGAAGGCGGGCGCATGAATCCGGAGGACATCGAGTACGAGCCTGTCAGCGTCAAGGCCGTCCTCGCCGAGATGAAAGACACCGCGGAGTTACTCATCGACCTCTCGTACTCCGCCGTCCTCCACGCGAACGACGACCTCGCGGCCGAGGTCCTCGACCTCGAAGAGCGGATGGACATCCTCCAACTGCAGGCGCGCATGAGCCTGATGATGGCGGCCCGGAGCCCCGAGGACGCGGAGGAACTCGCGCCCGTCCTCGGCGTCGTCGGCGCGGCCGAGAAGATTTCGGACGCAGCGGGCGACATCGCCAAGGTCGTCATCGAGGACATCGGCCTCCCGGACGCCATCCGCGCGGCGCTTCCGGAGGCGGTCGAGACGACGATTCGGTGCGAACTCACCGACGAGTCGCCGTACGCGGGTCGCACGCTCGGCGACATCAACATGGAGACCGAGACGGGCGTCCGCGTCGTCGCCATCCACCGCGCCGGCGAGTGGGTGACGAACCCCGACCACGAGACGGCGCTTCGCGCCGGCGACGTGCTCCTCCTCCGCGGCCGCGACGACGGCCTCCAGACCGTCCACGAGGCCGCCACGGGCCTCCGATACGACCCGCCGGACGTGCCGGAGCCGACCATCGAGGACCTCGAACGCGCCGTCGACTCCATCGTCCTGATGAAGGACATGAGCGAACTCGCGGTCGACCTCGCCTACGGCGCGGTGCTGTTCGACAGCGAGGGCGTCGCCGAGGAGGTCGAGGAGCTCGAAGCCGAGGTGGACGCGCTCAAGTCCCGGTTCGAGGCGTGGACGCTCCGCGCGGCGAGTCGGGTCGAAGACCCCGTCTCGCTCCGCGGACTCGTCCAACTCGCGAGCGCGACCGAGATGATTTCCGACGCCGCGCTCGAAATCGCCGAGGGCGTCCTCCGCGGCATCGACGCCCACCCGGTCGTCGCCGCCGCGGTCAAGGAGTCCGACGAGGTCATCATCCGCCTGCGGGTCGCCCCGAAAAGCGACCTCGCGGAGGCGACCCTCGGCGACCGGCGCGTCAAGTCCGAGACGGGGATGCGCGTCATCGCCGTCCGCCGGGCCGGCGGCCGCGAGTGGGTCGTCTCGCCGGGGTCGGAAACGCGGCTCCACGGCGGCGACCTCATCATCGCGAAGGGGACCAGAGCCGGCGCGGAGCGACTGGGCGAACTCGTCGGCGACGAGCGCGAGTTCGACGAGTAGGCCGGGGACCGAGCCGGTCCAGGCCGACCCGACTCAGCCAGACTCGACCGACCCGACCGATTCGACGGCTCAGAGCGTTTTACTCAGTCGATACGCCGAGACGAGCGTGAGCACTGTCGCGACGAGCAGCGCCGTCGCTGAGGCGAGGACGAACGCGAGGATGAGGAACCAGCCCTCGGGGCCGAGTATCGGGTACTCGCGGGTGCCGGCGAACGGGCCGAACAGTTCGAGGACCCGAAAGAGGTAGGCGACGACGGCCAACGCGAGGCCGACGGCCGCCCCGATAGCGGCGTTTCGTGGCACGTCAAGCGCCTGTACCAGTCCCCCCGTCGGCGGCCGTTCGGGAACGTCGTCTGTCACGGTCGCCGGTAGCGGCCGCGAGACCATAGCGGCAACGCTTTCCTCGGGGGCTCAGCGGACCGAACCCCTAAAGGGAGGCCGGTCCGAGGTTGGCGATATGATTACCTTGGGAACGGCGAGTGCGGCCCCCGGGGAGATGGACGTGGGCCGTCTCGAAGTCGGCGAGTCCCGCGACGGCGGGAGCGTCGGCCTACCCGTCGCCGTCATCAACGGCGCGTCGTCGGGCAAGACGCTCTACATGCAGGCGGCCTCGGACGGAGACGAACTCAACGGCGTCGGCGTCATCCAGCGGGTCGTCCCGCAGCTCGACCCCGCGGAGATTTCCGGCGCGATTCTCGTCGTCGGCATCGTCAACTACCACGCCTTTCAGGTCGCACAGCACCGCAACCCGATAGACGACACGAAGATGAACCGGGCGTACCCCGGCGACGAGCGCGGCACCTCCTCGGAGCGCATCGCGGCCGCGACGTTCGCCGCCGCCCGCGACGCCGACCTCATCGTCGACCTCCATCAGGGCTCGACGAGCCAGATGATAGACGAGGTCCGCGTCCGCTGCGGCCGCCACCACCGGATGCACGCGAAATGCCTCCGGCTCGCCAAGACGTTCGGCTGCGGCTACGTCCTCGACCAGAAGGGCCCGGACGGCCAGCTCGCCCGCGCCGGCCCGGACGCCGGCATCCCGACTATCGACCCCGAACTCGGCGGGTGCGTCGGCTGGGACGAAGAGAGCATCGAGAAGGGCGTCCGCGGCGTCTACAACGTCCTCCGCGGCTACGACTTCCTCGACGGCGACGTGGAGCTCGAAGCCCAGACCCGCGCCCGCGGCTTCGACCAGTACGGCTCGCCGGTCGGCGGCCTCGTCCGGTTCAAGCGCGACCTCGGCGAGCGCGTCTCCGCCGGCGACGTGGTCTTCGAGGTGACGGACGTGTTCGGGAAGCTCAAAGCCCGCGTCACCGCCGACCACGACGGCATCTTCTGGCGGGCGCGCCGCCTCCCGCAGGTCGCCTCCGGCGAGTACGTCTGCTCGGTCGGCATCGACCTCGACACGTACTGACTGCTGGCTCACTTCACCCGTACCACCTCACCTCACACCCACCTCACTTCCCATGACGACATCACACGACCTCCCCGCTCGGCTCCGACTCGCGTGCGACGCCTGCGGCGAGACGTACGACGCGTGGCGCTGGCGCTGCACCTGCGGCGAGCCGCTGGACTTCGCGGCCGACCCGACGCCGTCGGCGGCCGCCCCCGGCGACGCCGACCTCGACTACCGCGACGGGCTCTGGGCGTTCGACGAGTTCCTTCCGACCGAGCCGCGCGCGACCCTCGGCGAGGGGATGACGCCCCTCGTCGACGCCGCCGAGTGGGAGGCCTCGTTCAAACTGGAGTACGTCTTCCCCTCCGGCTCGTTCAAGGACCGCGGCGCGACGACGATGCTCTCTCTCGCCGCCGAACTCGGCGTCGAGCGCGTCGTCGAGGACTCGTCGGGCAACGCGGGGGCCGCCGTCGCGACCTACGCCGCGCGCGCCGGCATCGACGCCGAAATCTACGTGCCCGCGTCGGTCAAGCCCTCGAAGCTCCGCGCCATCGAGCGCGCCGGGGCCAAACCGGTCCGCATTGAAGGCACCCGGCAGGACGTGACCGACGCCTGCGTCGAGGCCGTCGAGGCCGACGACGCGTGGTACGCGAGCCACGCGTGGAACCCCGCCTTCTTCGCGGGGACGGCCACTGTCGCCTACGAAATCGCCGCCCAGCGCGACTGGTCTGTCCCCGACGCGGTCGTCACGCCGCTCGGCCACGGGACGCTCTTCCTCGGCGCGTACCGCGGCTTCCGCGCGCTCTACGAGGCGGGCTGGACCGACCGGATGCCCGAACTGTACGGTGCGCAGGCCGCCGGCTACTCGCCCATCGCCGACGCCCGCCACCACACGCCCGACGAGACCAACGACGTGGCCGACGGCATCCAGATTCTCGAACCCGTCCGCGAGGCACAGATTCACGAGGCGCTCGACGACACCGGCGGCGACGCCATCGCGCTCTCGTCCGACGCGGTCGAAGACGAACTCGACAGGCTCCACCGCCACGGCTTCTACACGGAGCCGACCTGCGCCGTCGCGCCCGCGGCGCTCCGCGAACTGCGGCTCTCGGGCGTCCTCGACCGCGACGCCGACGTGGTCGTGCCGCTCACCGGAAGCGGACTCAAGTCGTGAATCAGCTCAGAACACGGCTAACGTAGCGTCGCTCGCGACCGAAGCCAGTCGAACAGCGACCACCTGCGCCCCGCTTTTTCGTCTCTCTCTCCGGCCCCGCCGCCGCGTCCCCGGGCTTCGAGGTCGCGTCGTCGCTCGCGCTCCGCGTCGAGTTCGTCGCGGAGTCGCTGGTTCTCGTCGACAGCCTCGTCGAGCCGCGCCCGGAGCTCGCTGAAGCGGTCGAACGCGTCGCGCTCGCCGACCGGCGACGCGGTGGTCGGCGGCGGTCCCCGCGGTTCACTCTCCGGGTCGTCGGACCGCCCGTCGAGCGCGCTGTCGGACCGGCCGTCCCCCCGTCGGTCCTCGTCCGTGGGCGTCGCCGCGGGCCGAACCGCGCTCGACCAGCCGGACGGGTCGTAGAACTCGCTCGTCTCTCGAATCGCGCGGTGGACCGTCTTCGCGCCGTAGGTCGACCCGTCCGCGTGCGCCACCTCGTCCCACTTCGGCCGAAAGAGCCCGCAGTCCCGAAACAGGCGGCACATCTGGCGCGCGTCGCCGGCCGTCCAGAACGCGAGAATCGAACACAGCGCCGCGTCAGCCTCGTCGCGGTCGTCGTAGCCGCTCGTGTCCCCCCGCCACAGATGGGTGAACTTCACGCCGTTCACGGCGGTCGACGCGCGGTCGATAACCTCGTCGTCCGCGAGGTCGTTGCCCGGGCCGCTCACCTCGTCGAGACGTGCGTCGACGGGCGCTCGGTCCGAATCCGGCGCGACCGACTCGACCGCCGGGGTCGGCGACGGCTCCGGGTCGGCTTCGAAGTACGCGCCGTGAATCGCTGCGAGCACGTCGCTCCGCTCGGCAATCGCCGCGGACGTGCCCTCGAGTCGGTCGCCGGTCACGGGGAAAAAGCCCGCGTCGTCCGAGAGTCCGAGGCTTCCGGCTCGGTCACTCCCCGACGGGAGCGTCCCGCGGACGAGGACGTGATACCCCGTCCCCGAGGGATTTATCTGCGTGTGAGAGTCGAGGCGGTCGACGAGTTCCCACGCCCAGCGCTCGGTCGCGCCGGTCTCGCTGTCCCGGCACTCGCCGATGTCGACGACGACGAACGGGTCGTCGTCGGTGAAGACGTACCCCACCCCGTCGGCGGGGCCGTCCCGCGCGGACGCGAGCGCCTCGTCGAACGTCGTCCACGTCGACGGGTCGGTCACCGACGCGGGCCCGCCGGTCGCGTCCTTCAGAACCGTCGTTTCCGCTCCACCGCGCGTCTGTGTTCGCCACCCGACCCAGTTGGCCCGTTCGAGGAGGTCGTCCGGGAGCTGTTCCCGCGTCGGGAGTGGTGGCGTCATCGCTACTCCTGGTCTCGGGAGGGGCGAGAAAGGTGTTTCCCGCGAGCTATCTGCTTTGATAATTCGAGGTTGGCTGCGAGGCGTCCGCTTGCGCGGCTCACACATCGGAACACGGGCCGATGCCCGCATCTCACTCGAAAATGATTATTGCGCGCGGGGCTTGCCCGCGGATTCGGTCTCGGTCGTCTTCGCGCCCTCGTAGGTGTTGAAGCCCAGCAGGGCGTTCAGCGGGCACTTCTGGGTGACCGCCGTGGCCGCGAGGACCGCTCCGACGAGGAGCGCCGCGACCGCGATGACGAGTCCGAGGGTTCCGGCCGCGATGGTCAGGAAGCCCGCGAGGCTCGCCGCCCCGACGACGATGAGCACCGGTCCGAGGACCGCGCGCGCGATGCGGTCGTAGCCGCCGACGTTCTTCTCCATGGTTGATTCACCGGCTCTAGTTACGCGCTCCGCGGCTAAATCGTACATTGGTGGTTCCCGCGCCCGGAGAAGCGTGACTGTCGGGCCGGCCGACACGTCGGCAAACACTAACTCCCTCGGCCGCGTCTCCCCGCGTATGTCCCGGCTCGCGTTCCTCCTCCCCGGCGAAGACGACACAATCGGTCGGTTTCTGACGCTCACGCTCGTGATTTACGCCCTCATCAGCGGCTTCGAAATTCTCGGCGTCCTCTGGGCGATGTGTCTCGCGATGGCCGTCTGGACGCTCGCCACCGCGATTCAGGGGCTCCGGTACGGCTACCTCGAAGGCGCGACGTAGCCGTCGGCCTGCCGCGCCCGTCCCGACCCGCCAGCGTCGTTCCGTCTCCTATCCGCGACCGCCCCAGTCTATCCAGTCTTGTTCCCAGCCGTGGCCGGCGTGCCAGCCCCGGCCCTCGTACTCGGGGTCCTCGCGTCGCGTCCGGTTTCTGACGATGCTCCCCGTCTGCTCGCCGTCAACGAGCAGCGGTTTGAACGACAGCGGGCCGAACGATTCGGCCACCTCGCCGTCCTCGACGGCGACGAGCGTCTGCTCGCCGACGCCTTTCGGCATGACGAGTCGGCCGTCGTCGGCGAGTTGCGCGAGGAGTCGCGCGGGCGGGCGGACCGCCGAGGCCTCGACGAGGATGCGGTCGAAAGGCGCGTAGTCGGCCAGCCCCTCCGCGCCGTCGCGGCAGTCCACGAGGACGCCGCCGTAGCCGGCGCGCTGGAGGTTCTCGCGCGCCTCGTACACCAGAGAGCGCGTGATGTCGACCGCGTGGACGTGAGCGTCGCCGACGATTTCGGCGAGGACCGCGGCGGTGTAGCCGACGCCCGCGCCGACGACGAGCACCTCGTCGTCCGGCTGGGGGTCGAGCGCGGAGAGGAGGCGCGCGACCGTCGTCGGCGCGAGGATGGTCGTGTTCGTGTCGCGGTGCTCGGTCGGGCGGTTCTGATACGGCGAGTCGGTGACGAACTCGTGTCGCGGGACGCTGCGCATGGCGATGGAGACGGCCTCCGGGAGCGACTCCAGCGAGTGCTCCAGGCCGTCGACCATGTCGTCGCGCAGCACCGAGTTGTCCATAGCCGAACTCGGAGGTCGGTCCTAATCAACCGCACGCTCGCCGACGACCGCCTGCAGGTCGGTTCCCGGCACGTCTCGGACCGTACAGCCGCCGAATCCGGCCGATTCGACCCACGAGCGAACCGTCGGCTCGTCGTGGAGGTCGCCGCGGCCCGTGGCGAGCGCGTCCACCGCCCGCCCCGCGGTCGCCTCGGTCGAGCAGCGCCCGTGGAGACTATCGACGAACACCGCCGCACCGCCGGGTTCGAGGGCGTCGTGCGCGCCCGAGACGAGCGCCCGCGCGGCCTCGGGGTCGCGCCCGGCGAAGGCGTCGCCGGCGAAGACGAGGCCGAATCCCGTCGCCGGCGGGTCGGTCGGGTCGCCCGCGACGAGGTCAACGCCGGCGCGCGAGAGGAGCGGCCGGACGACTTCGACGGTGTCCGCGTCGTCGACGAGCGTCACGTCGCGGCCGCGGGCGACGAACTCGCGGGCGAAGACGCCCGACGCGCCGCCGAGGTCGAGGACGCGCGTCGCGTCGGGGGCCTCGCGGACCGCGGCGGTCACGCAGGCGCGGACGACCGACTCCCCGGCGGCGTCGTGCGCGCCGAGTCGGTTCCGAAGCCAGTCGTCCGGAAACGCAGGCGACTCGCCGGTCGCCATCGTCTCCGGGAGGTCGGCGTAGAGCGAAAAGCGGTCGAGCGCGTGCGGGAGGCGACCGATGGAGCGCACGTCGCGCTTGGCGAGGAAGCCGAGCGCGCGGTTGGTTATCTCGTACTCGTCGCCGACGCGCTTGATGAAGCCCATCGCGGCCAGCGCCTCGACGGTGATGCGGGCGGCTCGGGGGTCGATACCGGCGGTCTCGGCCACGGCCTCGGCGGTGCCGGCGCTCGTCGTGAGCGCGTCGATGACGCCGCTCTCGCGGGCGGCCCACAGGAGCGCGAGCGATTCGACCGACGACTGCGACCGGTCGCGGGTAGGCATGGTCGCACCGACGGGTCGGGAAACAAAAGGTCGTGCGTTGGGCGAGCGGAACAGCTCGTCGGCGGGTCGGCGGGTCGGAGTGGCTCGGTTCCGTCTTACCAGGCCGACCACGCCGCCGAGCTCTGGTCGCGGGCGTAGACGCGTTTCGCGTCCTTCGCGTACACCATGTCGCCGGGGTGGTCGAGCTTGCCGTGGCGGTACTCCGGGGCGTCCGAGCGGACGACGAGGCCTTCGATTTCGACCTCCTCGTCGCCGAACGACTCGGTCTCGCCGACGACGAACTCGTAGTCGCCGGGGACGTTGACGGTGACGCTGCGGGTGTCCTCGCGCTTGCCGTCCTTCGGGTGGATGGTGACGTTGACCGCGACGTTGTCGACGACGCGGGTCCAGACGGTCTTCACGTCTCCGACCGCGGCCTCGTCGGCGCGCTGTTCGGGGCCGACTTCGATGCCCGTGATGCGCACGAGCTGAATCGCCTCGGGCGTGTCGACGATGAACTCGTCGCCGACCTCGACGGTCGCGCCGACCGGCGCGGGCACCCCGGTCGAGACGGAGTCGCCGTCCTGCGAGACGACGACGTTCATCTCGATTTCGTCGGGAATCTCGACGTTCTCCTTGTGGACGTGGCCGCATTCGGTACACCGGACGGTCGAGTGACCGCCGGGCTTCAGCACCTCGTGGACGGTGGGTTCGTCGGGCGAACACGTCGGGCAGGAGAGGGGGACGCGCTCGCCGGCGTCGGGTAGGCTCATACGGGTCGCTAGCCCATCAGGCCGTAAAAAGCCGCCTTTCTCCGTTTCGGCGTGGGAGTCGGTGGCAGGTGTCCCGTCGGACGCACGGACGAACCGGCCGCGGTCGCGGCGCGAACCCGCTCAGGGCTGCGGCAGGTCGACTTCCTCGCCGTCGGCGTACACCGTCGGCTCGCGGATGATACCGTCGAGGTGGAGCGGCGCGTCGGTGTCGCCGCCGATGCCGGCGTCGTCGCCGATGGCGATGTGGACCGTGCCCGCGGCCTTCTCGTCGAGCAGGACGGAGCCGACGAGGTCGGTCACGCCGACGTTCGTGCCGATGCCGATTTCGGCGAGGTTGTAGGCGTCGTCGCCGACCTCCTCGGCCGCGGCCTCGACCTGCTCGCGGATGTCGTCGTCGGAAATCTCCGTGACGTAGCCGTCTTCGACCTCGAAGCGAAGTTCCCGTCCCTCGTCGAGGAGGCCGTGGGGCATCATCGTCCCGTCGACGACGTAGGTGCCCGTCGCGGACGCGGGGCTGAGGAAGATTTCGCCCGCGGGGAGGTTCGAGAACGAACCGGCCGCTGCGATTGCGCCGGTGTCGGCGAGCCACTCGCGGTCGCCGCGGACGAACGTGATGTCCGTGCCCTTCTCGGTCGTGACGCGGAGTTCGTCGGCGTCGCCGACGGCGTCGAGCATCGCCGCGCTGTGGTCGTAGATGGCGTCGTAGTCGGCGTCGAGGCCGGTGACGAACACCTCCTCGGTGATGCCCGGAAGCGTCGCGCCGCGAGCGCCGGCATCGCAGGCGTCGCCGCGAGCGCGGGTGTGGCTCAGGCTCTTCGTCGTCGGCGCGAGGAAGGCGTCGCAGGACTTCATCGCGGCAGCGACCGGCGCGGGCGGCTCCTCGCCGTGTTGGTTGCCCGGCGGGTAGCGGACGATTGTGGCGTCGTCGGTCACCTCGCCGGCGACCTCGTAGAGCGCTTCGCCGATGCGCTCGCGCTTGTCGTCGGTGACGACGACGAGCGACTCGTCGGGCTGGAGGTCGAGACACTGGCGGACCGCCGTCTCGCTGGCGGCGCGGAGGTCTGCGTCGGATTCGGGCATGGGAGAACCTGCGCCGCCGGCGCTGTTAGGCGTTCCCATCTGCCCCCTCGCGCTCGGTTTCCGCCCCGTCGCCCCGAACCGTCGGTTTCACTCGCCTCGGAGGTAATCGAGGGACTCACTCGCCCGAGAGTTAATTTCTAAGTATTAACCATCGAAATAACTATGGTCGGGCCCGGTCGTTTGTCACCCATGATACGAGTGGGTGTCAACGGCTACGGCACAATCGGAAAGCGCGTCGCCGACGCGATCAACGCGCAGCCCGACATGGAACTCATCGGCGTGGCCAAGACCCAGCCCAACTTCGAAGCGCACACCGCGGGCGAACGCGGCTACCCGATGTACGCCGCGATTCCCGAACGTTCACCGCTGTTCTCCGAGGCTGGCGTCGACCTCGCCGGCGAGGTGGACGAACTGGTCGCCAAGGCGGACGTCATCGTCGACTGCACGCCGTCGGGCATCGGCGCGGAGAACCGCGAACTGTACGAGACGCACCACACGCCCGCCATCTTCCAGGGCGGCGAGGACGCCGACGTGGCCGACGTGAGCTTCAACGCGCGGGCCAACTTCGACGCCGCCCGCGACGCCGACTACGTCCGCGTCGTCTCGTGTAACACGACCGGTCTCTCGCGCATCATCGCGCCGCTCGAAGCCGAGTACGGCGTCGAGAAGGTCCGGGCGACGCTCGTCCGCCGCGGCGGCGACCCCGGTCAGAACTCCCGCGGGCCGATAAACGACATTCTCCCGAACCCCATCAAGATTCCCTCGCACCACGGCCCCGACGTGAAGACCATCTTCCCGGACCTCGAAATCGACACGCTCGGGCTGAAGGTCCCGGCGACGCTGATGCACGTCCACGCGCTCAACGTCACGCTCGAAGACGACGTGACCGGCGCGCACGTCCGGCAACTGCTCGAAGGCGAGAACCGCGTCTACGTCATCCCGGAGGGGATGGGCATCGACGGCGCGGGCAAGCTCATGGACTTCGCGCTCGACGCGGGCCGCCCGCGCGGCGACATGTGGGAAAACTGCGTATGGGGCGAGTCCATCGGCGTCAACGGCCGGGACCTCTACCTGTTCCAGGCCATCCACCAGCAGTCCGACGTGATTCCCGAGAACGTCGACGCCATCCGCGCGATGTTCGACGTCGAAGACCAGCAGACGAGCATGGAACTCACGGACCAGACGCTCGGTATCGGTATCTCCGGTAGTCCGTCCGGATTCGCTGAGCAGGCGCGCGCGGAGTTCGCCGACGACTAATCGGCGAATCGCCCGCTCAGTTCGGTGCAGTCGCGGCTTTTTCACCCATTCGGCTGTTCGAATCCGCAGCAGACGGTGTCGTCTGACGCTGTGCGGTTAGTACAGAGAAACCACATCTCAACTAGTCCAGCGCGTGGGGTGTCGGATTCATCGGTATCAGGTTAGAATAAATATATGACGGCAGTAGCGTCTGTTACTGATATGAGCCCTCCTCTTCCCCGCCGCCGATTTCTCGCACTCGCCGGTGCAATCGGAACGGCGGCCCTGTCTGGGTGCCTCAATACTATTACGCGACGTGACCAGAACGTCTGTCCTTCGGGTTATCGAGACGTTGGGGACGTGTTTACCAATCGACCGATAGTGGACTACCTTCGATATGCGTCTCTGACAGTGCCACAATCTATCTCGCCAGGTGAGCAATTCGTCGCGACGCTCACAAACGAGTCTACTGACTCCCTCACCACACTCGGGAAACCACGATACATGATTCAGCGCTTGGTCGATAAGGGGACGTGGCGAAACACAATCGGTGTGCGAGACGAGTACGAGTGGTCATCCTCTGAACAAATACTGGCCCCTGGCGACGAGCTCCGATGGGAGATGGAACTCAGTGCGAACGACTTCTGGGGGCCATTTCAACGGTGTACGATACATACGGCAGGAACGTACCGATTCATCTACTGGGGATTCTCCGATAACGATACGGGAATCGCACTCGCCGCACCATTCGAGATCGTCGAATAAGAGTCGGAACGTTCGTACGCACTACCGAGCAGCTGTTTCACACGACAAACAGCTGACTGGGAAAACCAAACGGGCCTCCCACTCGCTTCGCTCCCTCAGAGCGACCGCGACGCCACGTTCCCGGTGTCGAGGTCCACGACCGCGACGTGGAACTCGTCGTCCGCGCCGGGAATCGGCAGGCCACCGGGGTTGATGTGCGTCGTCTTCCCGCGGTGTTCGACCACCCGCTCGTGGGTGTGGCCGCGCAGGACGAAGTCGTACGTCTCGGACTCGACGAGCGCGTCGACCAGGCCGGCCTCGGTGCCGTGGTAGACCGCTATCTCTTGGCCGTCGAGCGTCAGGTGCGCGAAGTCGTCGTGGTAGGTGCCGAACGAGTCCACCGTCTCGCGGAGCGCCCACTCGCCGTCGTTGTTGCCGCGGACGGCGTGGAAGTCGAAGTCCGCGTCGAACGGCGCGGCCGAGAAGGGCGCGACGATATCGCCGCAGTGGACGACCGCGTCCACGCCCTCGGATTCGAAGTGCGAGACCGCGGCTTCGACGTAGTCGAGGTTGTCATGCGTGTCGGAGACGACGCCGAGTTTCATGCGCGTCGGTTCGGCGGCGTCGGCTATCAACGTTGGGTGACACTTATGTCCCGCGCGGTCCCCGTTCGGGGCGTGTCAGAACGAGACGGCACCGACGGCGACGCGAGCGAGACGGACGGCTCCGACGAGACCGCCGCCGACGACGCCGGGGAAGTCGGGTCGCCGGCGCTCAGCGTGACGCTCGGCGGCGGCACGAACGTCGTCATCGGCGCGGCGATGGCGGGCTACGCGGCGTTCAGCGCCGGGTGGACGCTGGCGGTTCGCGCCTCGGGAAATTTTCCCGACGACAACGCCGTCGGCGGACTCCTCACGTTGTTGGTCTTCGCGGGCGGCGTCGCGATTCTCGTCGATGGCGCGGCCGGCGTGTTCGCCGAGAAGAGAGACGGGTGACGCTGCGCGGATTCAGTCCTGCTGCAGCGCCTCGACGCCGGCGAGCGGCGCGCCGGTCAGCGCGCGGATGTACGCGCCGCCGGCGATGGAGACGTGGCCGAAGTCGCCTTCGTCCATGCCGTACATCTCGATGGCGCGGGAGGTGTCGCCGCCGCCGACGACGGAGAAGCAGTCGGTCTCGGCGATGGCGCGGAGGACGCCGGTCGTGCCGACCGCGAAGCGCTCGTCTTCGAACAGACCGAGTGCGCCCTTCACGAACACGGCCTCGGAGTCGCGGATGATGGGGTCGTACTCGTCGACCGTCATCGAGCCGACGTCGAGGTACGCGCGGTCCTTCTCCGTGATGTTGGCGACCGCGATTTCGCCGCGGTCGTCGGTCTCGTCCTCGTAGGCGAGGTCGACGGCGAGCTTAATCTGGTCGCCGCGCTCGTCGAGGAGCGACTCGATAGTCTCGCGGTTCGCCTCCCACTGGTCGTCGAAGAAGTCCATGCCCTCGTGGTCGAAGCCCACGTCGTTGCCGGCGGCGCGGAGGAACAGTTCGCCGGCGATGCCGCCCAAGAGGAACTGGTCGACCTTGTCGCCGAGGTTGTTCATCACGTCGATGACGTCGGTGGCCTTCGTCCCGCCGACGACCATCGTCACCTGCCCGTCGAACTCGCGGGTGGCGATAGATGAGTTGGCCTCGTACTCCGTCTGCATCACGCGCCCCGCGTAGGCGGGGAGCACGAGCGGGAAGCCGACCAGCGAGGCGTGCGAGCGGTGGGCCGCCGAGTAGGCGTCGTTGACGTAGGCGTCGACGTGCTCGGCGAGGGTCCGGACGAACTCGGTGTCGGCCTTGACCTCGGGGTCCTCCTCGGGAAGCTCCTCGTCGCACATCCGCGTGTTTTCGAGGAGGAGCACCTCGCCTGCTTCGAGCGCGTCGATGGCGGCGATGGCCTCGTCGCCGTAGGTGTCGGCGACGAATCCCACGTCGCGGCCGATGTGGCTCGCGAGGATGTCGGCGTGCTGTTCGAGCGAGACGAAGTCGTCGTCGCCGGGACGGCCCTGATGGGCCATGAGGACGACGCGGTGGCCGGCCTCGGCGAGTTCGCGGACGGTCTCCGCGTGGCGGTCGAACCGTCGGTTGTCTTGGACCTCGCCGTCTTCGACCGGCGAATTGAGGTCGAGTCGGACGAGTACGCGCTGCTCCGGGTCGAGGTCATCGAGGGTCTTGAACATCGGGTGGAAGGACGTAGAGGAATTACTTAGTGGTGGGTAAGTCGCGCTGAAAGGGCGGGCGGTTCGTGGGGGCGTCTACTGGTGGGTGACGAAGTGGGCGACGTCGAGCATCCGGTTGGAGAAGCCGTACTCGTTGTCGTACCACGTCAGAATCTTGTAGAGGCCGCCGTCGTTGACCTGGTTCGTCGTGTTGAGGTCGACGGTGCTGGAGAACGGCAGGCCGAGGATGTCACGCGAGGTGACTTCGTCGTCCGTGTAGCCGAGGACGCCCGCGAGCGGGCCGGAGTCGGCCGCGGCGCGGAAGGCGTCGTTGATCTCCTCGACGGAGGGCTTGTCTTCGAGGCGGACGACGAGCTCGGTGAGCGAGCCGTTCGGCACGGGGACGCGAATCGCCATGCCGTCGAGCTTGCCGTCGAGCTGGGGCAGAATCTCGGTGGCCGCCTGCGCCGCGCCGGTCGTCGTCGGGACGATGTTCTCGGCGGCGGCGCGCCCGCGGCGCTGCTTCGCGTGGGGGCTGTCGATGAGGTTCTGGCTGCCCGTGTAGGCGTGGACGGTCGTCAGGAGACCGTTCTCGATGCCGAACTCCTCGTCGAGCACCTTCGCGACCGGCGTGACGGAGTTGGTCGTACAGGAGGCGTTCGAGACGATGTCCTCGCCGTCGTACTCGTCGTGGTTGACGCCGTAGACGATCTGCTTGACCGGCTCGTCGCCCTTCGGCGGCGCGGAGATGACGACCTTGTCCGCGCCCGCTTCGAGGTGTGCGGAGGCGTCTTCCTTCGTGCGGAAGATGCCCGTACATTCGAGCGCCACGTCCACGTCGAGTTCGCCCCACGGAAGCTCCGCGGGGGACTGGACGTTGTAGAGGCTCACCGAGGTGCCGCCGATGGACAGCGAATCGCCGTCGCGCTCGACGCCGTCGAGTCGGCCCATGACGGAGTCGTACTTCGCGAGGTACGCCATGTCGTCGAAGTCCATGACGTCGTTGATGGCGACCAGTTCGACCTTCGGGTTGTCGAGGACGGCACGGAAGATGTTTCGGCCGATGCGGCCGAAGCCGTTGAGTGCCACCCGCACCACGTCCGATTCATCCACGTTCTCGCCCGCGCTGAGGTAGGATTTTTCACTCATGTTCGAGTAGTATCCGTATTGATATGCCGGGCGCAAGAGTATATCTGTTTCGGTAAATCCGACTGAATCGAACGTTACCTTTCATCAGCAATCAATATTGACACAGAAACAAACACAACCAATCAGACACGGACGAGAATTGACACGCCCGCACGGGGACGCGCCGTCCGTCCGTAGACGGTCGCTCGCGGCCGAATACTGGCGGTTCGCTGCCAGGTGACTGTCACAGGCAGAAACGTTTTATCCTCCGATTTCATAGCGGCCCCCATGGTCAGAGACGACCGCGACGACCCGTTCGACAACATCTTCGACGAAATCGAACGGATGATGAACGACATGACCGGAGGCGACGCCGGATTCGCCTCCGAGACCCACATCGACGTGTACGATGAGGGCTCTACACTCCGACTCGTCGCGGACCTCCCGGGCGTCGACAAAGACGCTATCGACCTCAAGTGCGACGGTGAGACGCTGACTATCAGCGCCGCCGGTGACCGCCGCGAGTACGACGAACGCATCCGCCTCCCGGCCCGCGTCGACGAGCACTCCGCATCGGCCACCTTCAACAACGGCGTCCTGCAGGTCACGTTCGACCGCGCCGAGGACTCCGCCGCAATCGACGTCGAGTAGCGACTCGACTTCGCGCGGCCCGCTCAGGACTTCTTTGCGACCCGCTCGACGAGCGCCGCCAGTCGGTCGAAAAAGCCGGCGTCGTACTTCGCGTCGTCGTCGATGGTCGGCCGGGCGTTCGTCTCCGAGACGACGACCCGCCCGTCGGATTCCAGCAGGTCAACCCCGAGATAGCGGATGCCCAACTCGTCGGCGACCGCTTCGGCGAGGTCGCGGTGTCGCTTCGGGAGGTCCGTCCCGACCGCCTCCGCGCCCCGGTGGACGTTGTGCTTCCAGCGCCCGCCGTCGCGCGCGCCCTCCGTCAGTCGGCGCTCCACCGCGCCGACGACCTCGCCGTCGAGCACCATCGCGCGGTAGTCGCGGGCGTCCGGCAGCCACTCCTGAATCAGGAACGACTTGTCGCCGGTCGCGCGGAAGTCGTGGACGAGGCTCAGCACGTCCGCGTGCCCCGAAAGCGAGTCCGGGTCGTGGGCCTTGGCGATGCCGACGCCCCGCGTCGTGGAGTTCGGCTTGACGACGACCGGATAGTCGAGACCCGCCGACTCGACGGCGTCGAGCAGGTCGGACTCGTCGGCCGGGTTGGAGACGTAGACGCTCCGCGGAACCGGCAGCCCGGCGCGTTCGAGCGTCGCGATGACGCCCGCCTTGTTCCGCGAGGTGAGCACGTCTTCGCGCGTGTTCACCCACGGGATGTCGTGTCTGGCGGTGACGACGCCGCCTTCCATCGGACGCGAGGGGTAGACGAAGCCGGCGTCGAACGACTCGGCCGGCGGCGTCGAGAGGTCGAGCGCGAACCCCTCGGCGGGGAGGTGTCCCACGTCGATGCCGCGGTCGCCGAGCGGGCCGCGCATTCGCTCGAACGTCTCGCTGGAGGTGGTGACCGCCAACCGAAGCATACGCTACGAGGTGAGGTCCCGGGGGAAAAATGATGGGTTCGAGGCGAGGCGCGTTCCGACCACGCGCCGGCGCGAGGTCGCGAACTTACGCGACGAGCAGCTCTTCGCCGCGCTCGACGACGATGCGGCACGGCGGCGACATCTTGTTGTACGCGCGGCGGAAGGCGTCCTTCGCCGTCTCCGCGTCCTCGACGTCGCAGTAGATGGTGAACACGGTCTCGCCCTTGGGGATGCGAGCGGCGGTCCCGACGACCTTCCCGAACGACTGGCGCATCCCGTCGGAGACACGGTCCGCACCCGCGCCGGTCGCCTGCTTGTTCTCGCGGATGACGTGGTGCGGGAACTTGCGCAGAATCATCTTGTACTGCTTTTCGCCCGCGTGCTTGAGCATGAGACGGTTGGCAGACAGACGCGCGGATTCGAGCGAACCGTGGCGAATCTGCACTTCCTCTTCGACCTTCAGGCTGATCTGGACGGGGTAGTCCTCGGGGTCAGCTTTCAGGTCGCCCATGTTGTGCTGTGCGATCTTCGAACCGGGGATACCCGTGATGTACTCGCGTCGGGTGTACGCCGGGTTCGTAATCTCCCGGTACATAGAGGCGGGTTTGTCTGACATGGTTACTTGTGAAACCGAAGGGTCAGGCGGGCTAAAAACGCTTCGAAGCTTCATTCGCCCGCCGCGGTCGTGTCAGGGGCTCGCACGTCGGTTCGCCGCGATGGGCCACCGAACCGTATCGAGTCCCGCCGGTCCCCGGCGGCGGACGAGTCGACCCCGCGACCGGGAGACACGCTTATGCGCCGCCGTCGCTACGGTTCGGACCATGTTGCTCGTCTGCGACTGCATGCCTGCGGACGGCCCCGCGTACTTCACCGACGCGCTCGCCGACCTCGCCCTCGACGGCCGCGAGGGGACCGTTCACTCGCTCCCCGACGACGGCCTCCCGACGCTCTCGAACGTCGACGCCGTCGTGCTCACCGGGAGCACCGCGGGCGTCTACGAGGCCGACGAGCGCCCGTGGCTCGCCGACGCGCGCCTGCTCGCTCGCGACCTCGTCGCCCGCGAACTGCCCACGCTCGGCGTCTGTTTCGGCCACCAGCTCGTCAACGACGCGCTCGGTGGCACCGTCGAAGCCGGCGACCAGCGCCGCGGCATCGCCGACGTCGACCTCGGCGACGACCCCCTGTTCGATGGCGTCTCCGGGCGCATCCCGATGGTCCACGGCGACTACGTCGTCGCCCCCGGCGACCGCATGGAGACCGTCGCCGCCGCGGACTACTACGACCACCTCGCGACGCGCCACGAGGACGCGCCCGTCTGGACGGTCCAGTACCACCCCGAGTTCACGGCCGACCTCCTCGACCGCATCGCCGACGACTTCGGCTGGCCCGACGGCGACGCCGACCGCGACTTCGACGACGTGACGGCCGCTCGGACCGTCGAGAACTTCGTCGCCGCCGCCGGTCTGGATTGATTAGGCGTCGTCGTCGCCGCCGTCGCCGTCGTTTGCTTCTTCGCCCGCTTCGGCTTCTCCGTCGTCCTCCTCGACCGGCGGTGCGCCCGTCTCGGGGTCGAGCGCGACGAACTCCAGTCCCTCGCGGTCGAGCATGTCCGCCGCTCGCTCGGTCACCGAGGGAGCGACGAGGACGCCGCGAACCGGCTCGTCGTCGCCGAACTCGCGGTGGAGCGCGTCCACGTACCGTCGGAGCTGACTCGCCGCCGAGGGGCCGACGCGCCGGCGCTTCAACTCCACGACGACCGGGACGCCGTCGGCGTCCTCGCCGAAGATGTCGATTGCGCCCGCGTCGCTCTGCCGCTCGGTCTCGAGCGGCTCGAAGCCCGGTTCGAGGATGTCGGGGTCCGAGAGGATGTGCTGCCGCAGGTCCTCCTCGCTGCCGACCAGTTCGAGGTCGCTGCGGTCGTTCACGGCGTAGGCCGAACACTGCTCGACGCGCTCGAAGTGCACGTCGAGTCGCTCGTCGGGGCTCGTGCGCGTGCTCCGGACTCGAAGCCGGCCGTCGCGGACGCTCGCGGAGTGGGTACACCCCGGCGGCTGCCAGTTGACGGGCGTCCGCTTCTCGTCGGTGTGGACCAGAATCGAGCCGTCCGGCTTCAGGACGACGAGCCGGTCGCCGGGGCCGAGTTCGCTCGTCGCGCGGCCGTCGTAGTCGACCGTGCACCGGCCGAACACGGTCACCATGTCGCCGCGTTCGAAGGCGGCTTCGAGGTGGACGAGGGCGTCGCGGTGCGTCGGCCGGTGGAGTGTGTTCACCGTCATCCGGGTGTCGTCCCGCGGTTCGTCGCCGCCGGGGATAAGCCCCGCGTCGCGCGCCGAGGCCGCCCGTCGGTCGCTGGTCGCCGGTCTCCGGGTCGCTGGCAGGCTTATGCCATCTCCGTGCGTATATTTCCCATGGCCCCTGACTTCGCCGAACACAACCGAATCGAGATGCCGTCGGAGGAGATAGACCGCCTGCTCCGCGAGGAGGGCGTCGGCGTTCTCTCGCTCGCCGACGACGGCGTCGCCTACGGGATTCCCCTCTCGTTCGGCTACGACGCCGACCGGGGACGACTCTACTTCGTCTTCCTCCGTCCCGGCGAGTCCTCGAAGAAGACCGAGTTCGCCGAGCGGACCGCCCGCGCGAGCTTCGCCGTCTGGAACGCTCCCTCGCGGGACGAATGGGAGAGTGTCGTCGTCGACGGCGAACTCCGCCGGGTCGACGACGGCGATTGGGACCGCGTCCACGACGTGCTCGAAGACAACGCCTGGTATCCGACCCTCTTTTCGGAGACGGAGCCGATGCAGGACATCCTCGGGTGGGAGCTTCGCATCGACTCGCGGTCCGGTCTCCAGCGCCGGGCGTGAGCGTCCCACCCGCGGATTCTCGGTCGCGAGCGCGTGCGCGCCGGTATCGTTATCGAAGGCGGGACCGTCTGGACGGCCAACCCATGCGACGGACGACGTTCGAGGAGGGACGAAAGCTCGCGGCCGCGGTGCGGACGCCGAACCCGTCGCTCGCCGGCGTCGCTCGCGACGCGACCGAGGAGGTTCTCGAACTCGTCGACGCGCCGTTCCGGGACGTGGCCGACGCCCACGAGCGGCTGTCGGCGCTCGAATCGCTCCTGTACGAGCGTGGCGACCGCCGCGCCGCCTTCCTGACCATCTACGTCCGCGTGACCGCCGAGGTCGACCGCGGACTCGGCGGCGGCGAGTTCACCGACCCCGAGTGGGTCGCCGACTACCTCGTCACCTTCGCGGACCACTACCGCCGGGCGTTCCGCGCCTTCGAGCGCGGCGACCACGACGACGTGCCCGACCCGTGGCAACTCTCCTTCGAGACGGCGCTCGCCGGGGAGTCGCTCGTGGTGCAGGACGTGTTGCTCGGCGTCAACGCGCACGTGAACTACGACCTCGCGCTGGCGCTCCACGAGGTCGGCATCGACCCCGACCGACCCGCGAAGTACGACGACCACCGCCGGATAAATCGGGTCCTCCGCCGCCTCGTCGACGAGGAACAGGACCTCATCGCCGAGCGGTACGCCGACGGCGTCGCCGACATCGACGAGTCGCTGGGTCGGTTCGACGAGGCGCTGTCGTTTTTCACGCTCCGCGAGGGACGGCGGAACGCGTGGCGCGGCGCGGTCGCGCTGACCGACGGCCGGTTCCGCCCGGTCGAGCGCGCGGTCTACTGGTACCTGCGGAGTCTCACGATGGGTGCGGGCCACTTCATCCTCGCGCCGAGTTCGAACCCCGCGGTGCGCCGCAGACTGGCCCAACTCGAAGCCGGAGACGGGTCGAGTACTTAAACCACCCCGGATAGCGCGGGCGGAGATACCTCCCGTTGTCCGTCGTCTATCGAAGTATGAACTCCTCTTCCGCTTTCGCCGCACGTGGTGCATCGACGCTCGACCTGACCCGACCCCAGCAGGTCGCCGCGGAGCCGTCGGCCGTCCTCTCTGCGCTCAGCGACGGCGACAGCCGGCGAATCCTCGCCGCCTGCGACGGGGCCCCGCGGACCGCGCAGGAGTGCGCCGAACTCTGCGACGTGCCGCTGTCGACGGTCTACCGGAAGCTCGACCTGCTCACCGAGGCGTCGCTCCTCGACGAGCGACTGCGGATTCAGACCGCGACGCACCACCCGCGGGAGTTCGCGACCACCTTCGACACGCTCTCGTTTTCGTTCGACGACGCCGGCGTGTCGCTCGCGTTCCGGCAGGTCGCCACGGACGGCGGCGAAGACGGCGAAGAGGGGCGGTCGCGATGACGGCGACGCTCGCACCGCCGGAGGTGGACTGATGAGCGCCACGTCGCCGACGGACGACTACGAGTTCACGTGCCCGCAGTGCGGCGAGGGGTTCGCCGTCAACGACGGGATGCGCGCGGCGGTCCTCGAACGCGGCTGTCCCATCTGCGGGAGTCCGACCTCGACCGAGGCGTTCGCTCCGTGTTCCGCGTGAGGTTCCATTCTTCTCCGTGCCCGGTTGGGGCGTTCGCTCCACCGCGCCCTCGGCGTTCGAAAAACAGTAGGCTACATATACGTGTGCCACGCGTACTACGAACCACATGAGCGACAGCGCGGACTACACATTCGTCTGCCCGGAGTGTGCGGAGTCCATGCTGGTCAACGACTCCATGCGCGACGCCCTCCTCGAAAACGGCTGTGTCATCTGTAGCGCCGCGCTCACGACCGACGCCTTCTCGACCACCTGATTTTCGACCGCCTGAGCGACTCGCGCCTGCGACCGACCCCGCCGATATCGCCCGATTGGGGTCTCTCGGACACCGCCGAGAAGTAACAGTAATTACGTCGGCCGCGAGTCTGGTGGTACGAACCGATGTCTCTGGACCAACAGACCGAACTCTCGCCCGACGAGATACGCGAGGTCCTGTCCCGTCACGAGACGGGCGTCCTCTCGCTCGCGAAGGCGGACGAACCATACGCGATTCCAATCTCCTACGGCTACGACGGCGAGAGCGGTCGCTTCTATCTCCGTCTCGTCTCCACGCCCGAAAGCGAAAAGCGGCAGTTCCTCACGTCGTCCCCGCGGGCCCGACTCGTCGTCCACGAGTCGAACGACGGGAGCTACCGGAGCATCATCGCCGAGGGGACGCTCGAACGCGTCGACCCCGACGAGCTGACCGTCGAACGCATCGTCCAGTACGGCAAGGCCAAGCGCCCGCTGTTCGAAATCTGGGGCGAGACGAAGCGCGACCTCGACATCCAGCTGTTCGAACTCGACCCCGAGACGCTCGGCGGCCGGGCCGTCGAACTGGACGCCGCGGAGTCCGACAAGTAATGTCCGCGGTCGTCGCGTCCCGCGGCGAACACCGGCGCGCCCGCGCGTAACACATGCCCGCCGGTATCCGCGCCACGGTCGAATTCGACTCGCCGTCGGTCTGCCCCGTCGCCTCGGTCGCTCACTCGACGGACTCCGTCGTCGACTCCGTCTCGACCAGCGTCGTCTCCACGCCGGGCGACGTCAGCGTCTCCGAGTTCGTCGTCGAGGCCGACGACCCGCCGGAGGCGTCCGCGCTCGACCCCATCTTCTCCTACGGCTCGAAGCACCTCTACCGCTACACCCACGACGGGAGCGCCGGCTGCCCGTGCGAGTGCCTCGGCGAGTTCGGCTGTCCGGTCGACCGCTACTTCGCCCAGCGCGGCAGTCTGACGCTCGTCTTCCACGCCGCCGACTACGAACAGCTGCAGGCCGTCATCGGCGAGCTTCGCGACCGCTTTCCCGGACTCGACATCAAGCGCCTCGTGCGCTCGCCCACCGGCGACGCCCCCGGCGACAGCGTCTTCGTCGACCGCGGGAAGCTCACCGCCCGTCAGCTCGAAGTCCTCCAGACGGCCTACGACATGGGCTACTTCGAGCGCCCGCGCGGAGCCAACGCGACCGAGGTCGCGGCCGAACTCGAAATCAACCAGTCGACCTTTTCGGAACATCTCGCGGCCGCCCTGACGAAGCTGCTCGGCGACGTCCTCGAAGAGGGGTAGCAGTCGAGACGGCCGCGCCCGCGTCCGCCCGAGTATATAAACGTCCCACGCTATCGTGGTTATCCGTTGGTCCCCGTCCGTCGAGTCTACAGAAGTATGAGTCAGGCCTCGTTTCCCTTCGCCGTCCGCTCCCCGACCGCCTCGTCCGAACCCCGCGTCGTCGACGACCACGCCGCGGTCGACGCGCTCTTTTCGCTTCTCGAAGACGACGACTGCCGATGCATTCTCGACGCGACAGACGGCGTCGCCCGGTCCGCGAGCGAACTCTCGGAGGCGTGCGACCTCCCGCTCTCGACGACGTACCGAAAACTCGACCCGCTCGTGGACGCCGGCCTCCTCTCGAAGCGCCTGCGCGTTTCCCGGTCCGGCAGCCACACCGCCGAGTACGAACGCACCGTCGACGACGTGACCGTCTCCGTCACCCCGTCGGGCGTCGAGGTCCGCGTCTCGCACCGCGACGTGGCGAAGTCGGCGTCGGTGACGGTCTGAACGCTCCGCTCACCTCTTCACTCGTGAGTTTCCCCGCCGGCCGCGCCGAACCGACGCGATTTGCGGTACCTACTTAAGATTCTACTCGTCGTATGGTTGTCGTGTATTCCAACCGTATCCCCGTCCTGATTGTCGCGGTTCTCGTGCTCCTCGCCGGCTGTACCGGCGGCGCGGACGTCGCGCCGGCCGCCCCAACCGACGACATCGACGAGCCCGATGGAGGCGGCGACAGCGCGGATTCCGACGCGAGCGGAACCGACGACTTCGAACTGAGCGACCCCGAGCGTCTCCTCCGCGACGCCGGGAGCTTCTCCGTCAGTTGGTCGTACACCGGCGTCGACGCGAACGGCGTCGAGACCGAAGTCACCCGCGAGTTCTACGCCGACCTCGAAGCCGAGCGGTCGTACAGTCGAACGACCTCGGCGACCGACGGCCAACCCGACGCGGGAGGCGTCGAGCAGTACGTCGCCGACGGCGTGACGTACGTCCGGATTGGCGACGGCGACGAGGCCACGTACACCTCTTACGAGGGGTCGATGGAGGTTCTCGCCACCGCCATCGCGCTCTCGCAGGCCCGCGCGTACGGCGCTGACGACGACCTGACGTTCGCCGGCACCGAGACGTTCGACGGCGTGTCCGTCGAGCGCTACGAACTTTCGTCCGCGAGCGAGGCGCTGATTCTCGCCGGGTCGGCCGCGGCGCAGGGCGAGCCCGGGAACCTGGAGGTTACGAACTTCGAGTACGCCGTCCTCGTCGACGAAGACGGCCTCTCGCGTCACGAATCGTGGGCGTTCTCGGGGCGGATGGACGACGGCACCGAGGTCCGCGGGTCGTGGGAGTACTCGCTTACGGGCGTCGGTTCGACGACCGTCGACGAACCCGCGTGGCTCGACGAGGCGCGGGCCTAAGCGGGGTGTCGGTTTCGTTTTTCTCCCGGATTTGAACTCAGTCTGAGAAGGGTCGCCTCCCGGATTTGGACCTCACTCGCAAATCTTCGATTTGCTCGCTGGTTCAAATCAGTCCGGCGTCGTTTCTTCGATTCTTCGCTCCGCTCAGAATCTCAGAATATGCCGCCTCCCGGATTTGAACCGGGGACAGCTCGATCTTCAGTCGAGTGCTCTCCCAGTCTGAGCTAAGGCGGCGCGATTCGACAGACGCGCAGGAGCGAAAAAACCATTTCGAATTGCGACGCTACGAGTCGCCGTACTCCGACTGCTCCCATCCCGTGACGTCGCTCGGGATGAGTTCGCCGTTGACGTGCCACTCGCGCGGGCGGAACGAGATGCCGAGCAGGGTCGCGTAGAACCCGGCGACGAGGGCGACGACGATGTTTCCGGGGACGCCGCCGACGCCGGCGCTCCCGACGAGCGTCGTCCCGTCCGTGTACGCCGTGAGCTGGATGACCCACGCGACGAGCATCACGAGGAACAGCGGCAGGTACACCCGGCGGAGTCGGTGAGCCAGCGCCTCCTCGAAGGGTATCTTCATGTTCGGCGTGCGGTAGTCCTCGCCGAGTTTCTCCCGCCAGCTCTCGTCGAGGACGCCGCCGTCCGGGTCGAGCGCGTACGCCCAGACGTTCTGCTGAATCATTCGGACCCGAGAGCGCCAGATGTCGTACGCGCGGAAGCGCCGCGCCTCGATACAGAGGAAGATGCTCAGCGTCACTACCCCGAGGAGGATGATGTAGTGCGGGTGCGTTTGTGCGGAAAACGACCACGTCAGAATCCCGGCCATCAGCGTAATCGCCCAGTTGCTGGTCCGGTCGAGTCGCTCGCGCCACGACTTCATCCGGTGTATCTCACCCCGGTATAGGTGCGCAAACGACGAGCCAGGGCCCATCGTCTCGTCGAAGACGCCCGCGCCGATGTGGGAGTCGTCTATTCCCGCGGGAGGTTCCAGCTCCCCGTCGTCGGACATTGTTGTTCGTTTGATGCACAACTACGAGAGGATAAGAGCCTTCTGGGTTCGACAGGTTCGTGACGCCCGGTCGGGACTGCGTCTACTCGCGGCGGGGGTCCTACAGCACAGCCTCACGGCTCAGGGGTGCGTAAAAAAACTCTCAGAAATCGATTCGTCTGTTACTGAATTCGGAAACCGAATTACAGGCGCGTGACGTTCGTCGCGCGCGGGCCCTTGGGGGCCTGTTCGATGTCGAACTCCACTTCCTGACCCTCTTCGAGGTCCGGACCGCCAACATCTTCCATGTGGAAGAACACGTCGTCGTCCGCGTCGTCAGTAGAGATGAAACCGTAGCCGCCAGTGTCGTTGAAGAAGTCGACCTTACCTTTCGCCATTGCGACTGTACAACGACCCTGCGGACGGATAACCCTTCCGCATGTCTGTGACTCACTCACCCGGTCGCCGAAACGCCGTCGCTCGCGGTCGTGAAAAACGGAGGAAAGTTCGTCAGTTTGTGAATGTACTGCGGTGAACGGAAGCCTGCTTAGAGGCGGGTGACGTTCGTCGCGCGCGGGCCCTTGGGGGCCTGCTCGATGTCGAATTCGATTTCCTGACCCTCTTCGAGGTCCGGACCGCCAACATCTTCCATGTGGAAGAACACGTCGTCGTCCGCGTCGTCAGTAGAGATGAAACCGTAGCCGCCAGTGTCGTTGAAGAAGTCGACCTTACCTTTCGCCATTGCGACTGTACAACGACCCTGCGGACGGATAACCCTTCCGCATGTCTGTGACTCACTCACCCGGTCGCCGAAACGCCGTCGCTCGCGGTCGTGAAAAACGGAGGAAAGTTCGTCAGTTTGTGAATGTACTGCGGTGAACGGAAGCCTGCTTAGAGGCGGGTGACGTTCGTCGCGCGCGGGCCCTTGGGGGCCTGCTCGATGTCGAATTCGATTTCCTGACCCTCTTCGAGGTCCGGACCGCCAACATCTTCCATGTGGAAGAACACGTCGTCGTCCGCGTCGTCAGTAGAGATGAAACCGTAGCCGCCAGTGTCGTTGAAGAAGTCGACCTTACCTTTCGCCATTGCCTTTGAATCCAGCGACCTCACGCGGATAAGTCTTCTGAAGAACGCCGCAGGTCCCTGTGCTGCTGTGTGTTCGAGTCTACGGGTCTGAGCCGCCGAACTCGGGCGTTGTTCCGATTGGTCGTCGAGGACTCGACTGCCGCCTCCCGGATTTGAACCTCGCTCGCAAATCTTCGATTTGCTCGCTGATTCAGAATCCGGTCGGGTCGCATTTTCACTGCTCACGACTCAGTCGCGACGCTCCTTCGGTAGTTCGCAGGAAAATGCCGCCTCCCGGATTTGAACCGGGGACAGCTCGATCTTCAGTCGAGTGCTCTCCCAGTCTGAGCTAAGGCGGCTCGCACTCTTCCGAAGCCGGACCGCATCAAAAAGACTTTCGAATCGCCCGTCGGCGCTGGGTCAGCGGTGCCGACCGCCCGTCGCGCTCGCCCGCGCCCGCTCCGCCCGCGACCGAATCCCCTTGAGCATCTTTCGTTCCATGGCGAACTGGACCGGCTCGACGACCAAGCGGTTCATCGCGCGCCCGCGGAGCGTCTCCGACCGGCCGCGGTATCTGATGATCAACCGCGTCGCGCCGGGTGCCACCTCGTGCAACGCGAACGTCCACACCGCCGGGCTCTCGCCGGTCTCCCAGCCCGGCGCACTCAACACGAGCGTCCGCTCGGGTTCGACCAAGGCGACGCGGAACGACGGCGCGCCCGAGCCCGGCGGGCCGAGTCGTATCTCGTCGCCCACGTCGAGCCGCTGGTGTTGCGGGAGGATTTGGTCCGCGTCGTGAATCTGCAGGCCGAACAGGTTCTCCAATCGCTCGTAGCTGTAGAAGCCGCCGCGGTCCTGCCCTAACTGGACGAGCCACGGCCAGACCGCCCGCGCGGGGGCCGCAATCGTAATCGCCCGCGTCGAGGTGACGTCCGCGTCGCCGACGAAATCATCGCCGGGGAGCCAGCCCGTCGCCTCGTCGTCGGTGGTCCCCCAGCGCCTGTGCCACGGTCGAACCGCGAGGAGGTACGTCCCGACGACGCCGATTCCCGCGAGACCGAGTGCCCGGATGAGTCGTCTCGTGCCCATTGCGTTCACCGTTCGTTCGCCCTTCGTGAGGGGGTGAGATAACCCTACCTCCGGGGTTCCGCGACCCACGCGACCGCGACCCAGAGCGCCCCGCCCACGACCGCACCGAGGAGGTTCGCCCCCGCATCGGCGACGCCGAACGACCGGTACGGCAGCACCGCCTGCACGAGTTCGATACCCGCCCCGAACGCGGCGGCGACGACGACGGCTCCAACGACCTCTTTGCGTCCCCTGGCGCGCACCGCGGACGCGAAGGCGAACCCGAGACCGGCGTACCCGGCCGCGTGGACCCACTTATCGAGTCCGACGAGTCCGAGCGGACCCATCGGTGTGAGGCTCCCCGGCGGCGTCGGAACGATCGACGCCACGAGGACGACGAGCGCGTAGCCGAGCGCGACGGCCGCCCGCCAAGGGGTCTCACGGAGTCGTGCGACTGTGTTCACTACTCGGTGGTGGGTTCGTGTCGGGCTAAAAGGGTTCGCGTCCTCGTGGCTCTGAGCGCGACCACACAGAACTAAATGGTCTGTGGGGCAACACTTCCGAGACGACTGTGTCACAGATGCTCCCCCGCTGGTTCACCTCCAAACCGTTCGCAGTACAGCTCATCATCCTCGCGTTGGTCTTCGACCCGCTCGGGTTCGTCGGCGGCTACCTCCTCGCCCCGTCGCTGGGTGTCGAACCGCTCCTCGGCGGCGCGTACGGTCTTGTCGCCGCCAACGTCCCGATGTCGCTTTTGGTGATGCAACGGAGTGTGTGAGTCGGCTCAGACGACACAGACTCCTCGCTATGCTCACGGCTCTGCCGTTCGCTACGCTCGTCGTGGCGTGTCGTCAGAAGTGGGCTCGGGCGGATTCGAACCACTCCGTCAACCTCGCTACGCTCGGTTGCCGCAAGGTTCTCCCGCCCTCACGGAACAGATTTGTGACTCACCGTTCGGTTCGTCACGAAATTTGATGGGCTCGGGCGGATTCGAACCACTCCGTCAACCTCGCTACGCTCGGTTGCCGCAAGGTTCTCCCGCCCTCACGGAACAGATTTGTGACTCACCGTTCGGTTCGTCACGAAATTTGATGGGCTCGGGCGGATTCGAACCACCGACCTCAGCCTTGTAAAGGCCGCGTCATAACCAACTAGACCACGAGCCCTGCATCTCAATCGAACCGGTTCGCGCTCATAACGGTTTTCGTTTCGACCGGTCCCCCGGAACCCTTAGACCCGCGGCGACCGTCACGTCTGGCAATGACCTCCCGCGCGCGAACCGCGCTGCTCGTCGTCGCCGTCGTCGTCGCGGTCGCGAGCGTCGCGTACCTCTCCAACCCCGCGGTCGTCCCCGGCTCGACCGACGACTACGAACGGACCACGCTCACCGTCGTTGACGACGAGACCGGCGAGACGCTGGCGACCGTGGACGCCCGCGTCGCCGACACCCGCGCCAAGCGCTTTACCGGCCTGAGCGACACCGAGTCGCTCGCCGAAAACGAAGGGATGTGGTTCGTCCACGACTCGTCTGGCACCTACGCCTACGTGATGCGCGACATGGACTTCCCGCTGGACATCGTCTTCGTCGCCGAAAACGGCACCATCACGCGCATCCACCACGCCGAACTCGACCCCGAGGGAACGAGCGAGTCCGACCTCACCCGCTACCGCGGAACCGGGAAGTACGTTCTCGAACTCCCGTACGGGTACACGAACGAGACCGGCATCGACGCGGGAGACCGTGTCGAAGTCGAGTAGATGCGAAACACCCGAAGGGCCGGCGACCGTTGACCCCACTATGACAGCACACGTCGCGGCGCTCTCGGAACTCGAAGGGTGGCGCACCGAGGGGTTCGCCGCGCGGGTCCACTACCGCGGGGCGGACGACGCCTACAGCATCGAGTACTACGAACCGTCGGACTGCGTCCTCTACTGGAAGGTGAAAGGCGACGGCGAGGTCGCGGTCCCCGTCAGTCGCGACACGGTCCCAGACCCGTTGCGCGAGCGCGTCCGACAGGACCTCGTCGAGGCGGGTATCGACCCAGAAGTGGAAAAACGAGTCGTCTGAGCGCCGAGTCCGAACCCCACTCGACCCCGCCGGTCGGAATGACAGTACGTCACGAATTCTGATACGTAATTGGTATGCATCTCACAATATCTGTATTTGTGCCGACGTGTTGTAGTTGAGAAGGTGTCATGTCGACTCGACTCACGAGGAGAAGAGCGCTTCGGGGGCTGGGCCTCGCCGCAGTTCCGGCGCTCATGCCGGGCGTGTTGCAACTGAGAACTGACGAGGTGGTGCTTTCGGGATGCGCGAGCATCACCGAATCGGGGCGGTACGTCCTCGACGGCAATCTCGACTGTCTGGAGGTTCTCGCCGACAACGTCCGCGTCGACGGCCGGGGCTACGCCGTGAACGGCGAGACGACGATTTCGGGCAGTCGCGTCTCGATAACCGACATCGTGCTGACGAAGGGCGGCCGAATCACCGATTCGAGCCGGGTGTCGATCGCGGACTCGCGCGTCGTCGGCCATCCGGGTGACCAGTATGACCCGCTCTCGCAGTTCGTCCTCGCGGACTCGACGCGGTGTGAGGTGAGGAATACGAGCTTTTTCATCTTCGAGTCGGAGAGCGTGGTTCTCAGACGAACCACGCAGACGCGGTTCGAGTCGTGTACACTCATCAGTCCCGTCGTGCTCACGCTCACTGACTCGCACCGAAACGAGTTCGTCGACTGCGAGTTCCTCACCGAGGACTTCCTGGTGAGACTCGTCCGAAGCAATCGAAACCTGTTCCGACAGAACCTCGCCGACGGCGGTGGTCCCGGCTTCCAACTCCGCGACAGCCACCGGAACCGCTTCGTCGAGAACGAGGTCGATATTCTCATCGCCGGCTTCGAACTCGCGGGAAGCGACCGAAACGCGATTCACAAGAACGTCGTCACGACGGGACTCTTGGCTCACGGCGTCACGCTGGAGGACTCTCACCGCAATCGGCTCATCCAGAACGACCTCTGCGGCGTCAGCCAACAACCGGTCGTCGAATCAGGCGGTTCGACCGGGAACACGGTCCGGAACGCCCGGTGCTAATCTACCGGCGGACCCCTCCCGCACCCGAGTACTTTACTTCGAGCGCCCCCTGAACCGTTGTCGTGCCCCCTGATATCGACGACGACGACCCGTTCGAGGACCAACGAGCGCGGGTCGACAACCCGATGCGGCGGCTGTTCGCCGAGTACGGCCGCGAGAACACCTTCGAGTTCGTCGTGGGCGTCCTCGCGAGCGTCGCCGCCCGCGTGCTCGACCTCATGCCGCCGGTCATCCTCGGCCTCGCCATCGACGCCATCATCCGGCAGGACAAGTCCTTCGCGGCCGGGTTTCCCGTCCTCCCCGAGGCGTGGATAGCGCCGTACGTCCCCGCGACCAGAGACGGTCAGTTCTTCTTTGCCGTCGGCATCATCGTGTTCAGTTTCACCGCCGGCGCGCTGTTCCACTGGCTCCGAAACTGGGGCTGGAACGCCTACGCCCAGCAGATTCAACACGACGTCCGGACCGACACCTACGACCGGATGCAACTGCTCAACATGGACTTCTTCGCCGACAAGCAGACCGGCGAGATGATGTCCATCCTCTCGAATGACGTGAACCGGCTCGAACGGTTCCTCAACGACGGGATGAACTCGTTTTTCCGCCTCTCCGTGATGGTCGTCGCCATCGCGGTGGTCCTCATGTCGTACAACTGGCAACTCGCGCTCGTCGCCCTGTTGCCGGTCCCGCTCATCGCGCTGTTCACGTGGAAGTTCGTCGATATCATCCAGCCGAAGTACGCCGACGTGCGCTCGTCGGTCGGCAAACTCAACTCCCGGTTGGAGAACAACCTCGGCGGCATCCAGGTCATCAAGACGTTCAACGCCGAACCCCACGAGTCCGACCGCGTCGACGGCGTCTCGATGGACTACTTCGACGCCAACTGGGACGCCATCAACACCCGAATCAAGTTCTTCCCCGCGCTCCGAATCCTCGCGGGCATCGGCTTCACCCTCACCTTCGTCGTCGGCGGCCTGTGGGTCATCAACGGAGAGGGCCCCGGTCCCTTCACCGGCGACCTCGCGGTCGGCGAGTTCGTCACCTTCATCCTGCTCACCCAGCAGTTCGTCTGGCCGCTCGCCCAGTTCGGGCAGATTATCAACATGTACCAGCGCGCCCACGCCTCCAGCGCCCGCATCTTCGGCCTGATGGACGAGCCCGCGCGGCTGGCCGAACAGCCCGACGCGCCCGACCTCGCCGTCTCCGAGGGCCGCGTCGAGTACGACGACGTGACCTTCGGCTACGGCGACGGCGAGACCATCGTCGAGGACATCTCCTTCGAGGTCGACGGCGGCGAAACGCTCGCGCTCGTCGGCCCCACGGGCGCGGGGAAATCGACGATTCTCAAGCTCCTGATGCGCATGTACGACCCCGACGAGGGGCACGTCAACATCGACGGCCAAGACGTGCGCGACGTGACCATCTCCAGCCTCCGGGAGTCCATCGCCTACGTCAGCCAGGAGACGTTCCTGTTCTACGGGACCGTCCGCGACAACATCACCTACGGGACGTTCGACGCCGACGACGAGGCGGTCGTCGCGGCCGCGAAAGCCGCCGAGGCTCACGAGTTCATCTCGAACCTCCCCGAGGGCTACGACACCAAGGTCGGCGAGCGCGGCGTGAAGCTCTCGGGCGGCCAGCGCCAGCGCGTCTCCATCGCCCGCGCCATCCTGAAGGACCCGGACATCCTCGTCCTCGACGAGGCGACCTCGGACGTGGACACCGAGACGGAGATGCTCATCCAGCGCTCGCTGGACGAACTCACGGCCGACCGGACGACGTTCAGCATCGCCCACCGCCTGTCGACTATCAAGGACGCGGAGCAAATCGTCGTCCTCGAAGACGGGCGCATCGTCGAGCGCGGGGCGCACGACGACCTCCTGTCGGAGGACGGTCTCTACGCCCATCTGTGGGGGGTTCAAGCCGGCGAAATCGACCAACTCCCCGACGAGTTCGTCGAGCGCGCGGCCCGCCGGCAGGCCGAGGTCGACGCCGGCGACGACTGAGGCTTCGCGTACCACTAAGAGGGGGCAAACACTTCTTTGCGCATGCGACTCTCCGAAGCCACTTGGACCGAGGTCGCTGCCCTCGACGGCGACCTCGCGCTCCTCCCGGTCGGAAGCACGGAACAGCACGGCCCGCACGCGCCGCTCGGAACCGACGCGCTCAACGCCGAATCGGTCGCCGAGGCGGGTGCCGACGCGTTCGACGGCGAGGTCGTCGTCGGCCCGACCATCCCGGTCGGCGTCGCCGAGGAACACCGCGCGTTCGACGGCACGCTCTGGGTCTCGCCGGACACCTTTCGCGCGTACGTCCGCGAGACTATCGAATCGCTCGCCCACCACGGCTTCGACCGCGTCGTCGTCGTCAACGGCCACGGCGGCAACATCGACGCGCTCGCGGAACTCTGCCGGCGCGTCTCGCGGACGGGCGACGTCTACGCGGTCGCCTTCACGTGGTTCGACGCCGTCGGCGACCACTCCTCGGACATGGGCCACGGCGGTCCGCTAGAAACCGCCTTACTCCGTCACACGCACCCCGAACTGGTCCGCGAGGACCGAATCGACGAGGCCCGCGATGGGGGTGCCGACCGCTGGGGCGAGTGGGTCTCGGGCGTCAACCTCGCCCACGACTCCGACGAGTTCACCGACAACGGCGTCGTCGGCGACCCCGCCGAGGGGGACGCCGACCGCGGCGCGGAGCTGGAATCGCTCGCGGCCGAGGCGCTCGCGTCGCTCCTCGACGCGGTCGAGCGCCGGCAACTCGACTGAACGGCTCGCAAGTCGGCGCGCCGGCTCACCGGCGGGCCGGTCGGCGGGTTACTCCTCTTCCTCTTCTTCTTCGTCGTCGGCCGCTTCCGCCGCCTCCGCGGCGTCGGTGAGCGCGCCGCGGAGCTGGGGCATCGTGTTGGTGAGTTCCCCGACGAGTTCGTGGGCCTCCTCGACCATCTCGATGAGCTCCTGGAGCTCCTCGATGGCTTCTTCGAGGTCCTCGGGGTCGTCGAACGCCTCGGCGCGCTGGCCGATGACGTACCACTTCTTGGCCTGTCGGACGTGTTCGGCCGCGCCCTCGACGTCGAGCGAGGAGCGGAGACCGTTGAGGACGCCGAGGACGTTGTCGGCCTCCGCGTCCCACACGTCGTCCGGGTCGGGCAGCGCCGACCGGGCCTCGTCGAGGTGCTCCTCGACGTCGGCGCGCATCTCCGCCGCCGCCTCTCCGAACAGGTCGTCGTCGCCGAGCGTGCTTTGACTCATGCTCACACGTTCGGCGCGCGGGGGTTTAAAAACGACCCCGAAAGTGAAAGTGAAATCGAACGACTCCGCGCTCGTCGCGGGTGGATTCTCAGTCCACGTCGCCGAGGTAGACCGCGTCGCGTCCGCCGCCCATCTCGTCGGGGTCGCCGTCCCGAAGTCGGTCGCCGAGCGGGCCGGGGAAGAATCGGACCTCGCCGAGTTCGTCGAGGGGGAGCCACCGCACGCCCACCTGAACCGAATCGCGCTCTGTCGGGTCGTCCGGGTCCTCGCTCACTCGCTCGCACCAGAAGAAGTGGTCCACTTGGTGGCCGTCGTCGCCTCTGTCGTCGTAGTGCGTCGAGGGGACGAAGTCCCTGACGAACGCGAGCGACCCGACGGCGACCTCGTAGCCGGTCTCCTCGTACACTTCCCGGCGGACCGTCTCCGCGAGCGACTCGCCGCGCTGTTGGCCGCCGCCGGGCGCGACGTACCAGTCCTCGCCGTCGGTGCGGTACCGAATCGTGAGGAGTTCGCCGTCGCGGACGACGAGCCCGCGGGCGGCGCTTCGCGGCCGGCTCATTCGACCGACACGAGTTTCATCAGCGGGTAGCCGTCTTCCATCTCCATGCGCGTCCGGACGCGCACGCCCTCGTAGTCGATTTCCATCTCGACTTCCATGAACCGGCCCGTGAGTTCCGTGTAGTCGGCGGTCGACTCGGCGAGTTCGGCTGCCAGCGCGTCGTCGAGGATGTGCACGGACACGGACTCGCAGTACGGTTGGTTCTCGATGGCTTCGGCCATGGCCCGTTCGAGGCTCCGGGCGCTGTCGGGCGAGACCGGCGTCCCGGCGAACTGGTGGTAGAGCGTTCCGAACTTGATGCCCGCCTCGAAGCAGGCCGTCTGCGGGTCTGTGACCATACCCGGAACTCCGTCGCCCTCGGGTAAAGTTCGGCGGTTTGAGGGGTCGCGCGAGCGCGAACCGGTCCTTACTTAGCCTCTCTTGTTAGAACTTACACCGAATGGACCAGCCGGTTTTGCTGACGGGGGCTGGCGGGCGCGTCGGCCAGGCGATACTAGGGCACATCGGCGACGCCTACGACTGGCGGCTGCTGGACCGCGAGCCACTCTCCGACGAGAAGATACCCGACTCGGTCGACCCCACGGAGGTGTACGTCGCCGACGTCACCGACGAGACCGCCGTGCGAAACGCCATGGACGGCGTCGAGGCCGTCATCCACCTCGCGGGCGACCCGCGTCCCGAAGCGCCGTGGGACAGCGTCCTGCGGAACAACATCGACGGCACCCAGCAGATGTTCGACGTCGCCGTCGATGCGGGCGTCGAGAAGTTCGCGTTCGCCTCCTCGAACCACGCCGTCGGCGCGTACGAGACGATGGACCGGACCCCGGACATGTACCGTCCGCACCACGAGTTCCGACTCGACGGGACGGAACTCCCGCGCCCGAGTAACCTCTACGGCGTGAGCAAGGCCGCCGGCGAGACGCTCGGCCGGTACTACCACGACCACCACGACATCTCGGTCGTGAACGTCCGCATCGGGAACCTCACCCAGCACCACCCGCCGAAGGAGTACGAGCGCGGCCAGGCGATGTGGCTGTCGTACCGCGACTGCGCGCACCTCTTCGAGTGCTGTATCGAGGCCGACTACGACTACGAAATCGTCTACGGCATCTCCGACAACGACCGCAAGTACTACTCCATCGACCGCGCCCGCGCGGTGCTCGGCTACGACCCCCAGGACAACTCCGCCGAGTTCACCTTCGAAGGCGAACCGCTGGACGAAGCCTGATTGCGGCGTCGGAACCTCGGTTTTTGGGCCTCTTGAACGCCCGTTCTCCAGCTAGGTCGTCGTGTGAAACAGCCGGTCTGGAGGCGTACGAACGGAACGGGAGAAATTTTATAGAAATTCGACACGAACGAGAGCGTAATGTCGTTACTTGGTTCCAATGCGGAGGACTCGGGAGTCTCGCTCCGCACCGCGGTTTTGCTCGCCTGCTCCCTGTTCGTCTTTCACCTCGGGAGGGGATGGGCGCGGGGACTCGTCGAAGGGGACTATCTGATCGGCATCGTCGGCTTGCTCATCGCCCTCGCCCCGGTCGTCTGGCTACTGCTCGTAATTAGGAAGGCGTATTTCTGAAACGATATCGTCACCAACGACGTTCGACAGACCTCTCTTTTTCTCACTCAAATAGGCCGCTCACGTCGTCTTCGCGCCGCCGCCGACGGCGGACGTGCTCACTCAATCGCTGAAACACCAGCCCGCGCTGGGCCTCGTTGCGCACGAAGTCGAACACCATCGCCGTGAACTGCGTCTGCGTCCCGTCGGCGACCTCCTCGCGGGCGTACCCGACCGCGTCGGCGACGATAGCCTCGTCGTAGCCGTCGAGTTCCTCCGCGAGCGTCTCGGCCGCGACGGCGACCGCGTCGAAATCGAGGTCGTCGTAGGTGACGACTCGCCCGGCGAGTCGGAGCGCGAGCGGGTCGTCGGCGACGGCGGGGTCGGCTTCGAGTCGTGCGAGAAACGCCCGAACGCCGGCGAGGTCGACGCCGCGGTAGTCGTCGCCGAGGCCGTCGAGGTACTCCCATGCGCTCCGGGCGAGGCCGACCGCGCCCGAGTCGTTGCCGTCGCGGGCGTGGTGGACCGCCGCGGTGAACTGGATGAGGCCGTGGAGGAACCGCTCGTCGTCGCTCCCGCGGTCGAGCGAGAGCCACGTCGCCTCCCACGCGCCGTGGGCCGCCCGGTACGCGCCCGCGTTGTAGATGGCGACGCCTGCGCGAAGCGAATCGTCCATGCGAACCGTTCGCCGTCTACGAGTAAAGATTCCGCGAAAAGCGGGGGCACCCGCTGTAGGCCTTGCATACTTATGCCTCTCGGGAACATATGTGGTATGATAGCATATGAATGCCCTCGAAACCCTCGTCCGAGGTGTCGTACGATGACCCAGTCCCCGGTTTGTATCCGCTGCGGTGAGCAGTACCTGTTCACGCGGGCGTACAAAGGCAACTACTGTCGGGACTGCCACGGGTCGTGGGCCGCGAAGCCCCGGTCCGAGGAGGCGCCTCGTCCCCGCCCACAGCGGTCTCGCACGACCGCGTCGGTCCGTCGCCGCGACGACGACGGGTCGCGCGACCTCGAACCGCCCTACGACGAGGCGTAAGCTCGTTTTTTCCGGCCAGACTGCCGAGTGCGCTCGGGAGTCCGCGTTCGGTTTCGTCAACCGCCACGCTCGTACCCGCGACGGGTAGGCACCCGTTAGCGACGGTTAGGGGACGCGTTCGCCCCGCGGATTGACCCGACCGGTGACTCTATAGGCCGCCCGGACGAGCGCTATCGAAATGTCGTCCGAGTCGATTACCGTCCATCTCGTCGGGGACTCCACCATGGCCGATAAGGATGCCAACGAGCGTCCCGAAACCGGCTGGGGAATGCCCTTCGCCGACCGCTTCGACGACGCCGTCGCGGTGGCGAATCACGCCCGAAACGGCCGGAGCACCCGCACGTTTCTGGAGGAGGGCCGCTGGCGTCCCGTCGTCCGGCAGTTGACCGAGACCGACTACGTGTTCGTCCAGTTCGGCCACAACGACGAGGTGCCCTCGAAGGAACAGCACACGACCGAGGAGGCGTTCGTCGACAACCTCCGGACGTTCGTCGGCGAGACGCGCGAGCAGGGGGCGACGCCCGTGTTGCTCACCTCCATCGCGCGTCGTCACTTCGACGACGACGGCGTCCCGAAGGACACCCACCGCGAGTACGCCGACCTGACGAGAGCCGTCGCGCGCGACCGCGACGTGCCGTTTATCGACATGGACGAGCGAACGCGTTCGCTCTTGGAGGAACTCGGTCCCGCGGACTCGACGGCGCTCTACAACCATCTGGAGCCGGGCGAACATCCGAACTACCCCGATGGAATCGCCGACGACACGCACTTCAGCGAGCACGGAGCGCGCCGCATGGCCGACCTAGTGCTCGACGGGGTCGAAGAACTGGACCTCGGACTGGCCGCCCACGCCGAGTCCTGACGCGCGCTGAACTCGCTCGCGGCGATATCGCTCGCCGTTCAGATTTCGTACGGAGACTGTAGACCGACCCGGGAGAACAGAAGGCTCTCGGAGGTCAGTTCCAGAGAGAAACGTCCTGACGGAGATTTGAACTCACTCGCTCCCTTCGGTCGCTCCCTGTTCAAATCTCCGAGACAGAGTTTCAACGAGGAACGGACTCCTCGCTTCGCTCGTCGTGTAGTTCTAGAGAGAAACGTCCTGACGGAGATTTGAACTCACTCACTTCGCTCACTGCGTTCGCTACGCTCCCTGTTCAAATCTCCTCGGTGGCCGCTCACCGCAGACAGACCGAGAGCCACAGAGGGCTCTCGGAGAATAGTGTTCTAAAGGAAAGCGTCCTGACGGAGATTTGAACTCCGGTCCCTGGCTCCGCAAGCCAGGAGGATAGTCCACTACCCTATCAGGACTGTCTTGCTGCATTCTTCGGTACTCGACGGTTACTTAAGACGGTTACGATGTGAACTCCCAGTGAACCGCGGGACCACGGCACGAGGCGGGCGTCGAACTCCGGGCACGGAACCCGGTCTCCGGCGTGAACGACGGTCGTCTCCCACGCCGTTTCCGGCCCGTTTCCGACCCGTTTCCGTCCGCCGCGGCGACCGTGCGGACCGCACGCAAAGGACTTTTTCGCCGGCGAGCCTAGTCTCGTGTGTGAATCGACGCGCGCTCCTCCTCGGAACCCTCGGGCTGTGCACCTCGCTCGCGGGGTGCGCGAGCGGCGGCGACGCGGCGGAGCAGTCGACCGCGAGCACCGAGACCGAGACCGCGTCGTCGACGCCGATGGAGACACCCCGCCGTCCGCGACTCGTCGGGCGCTCGTTCACGCCCGTCCGCGCCGACGCCTGTCCGGCCGACGGGGCGCTCGCGACCGAGACCGAGACCGGGTTCTCGGTCGTCGGCTGTGTCTCGGGGGCGACCGAGTGCACCATCGCCCGACTCACGCGGGCCGACTACGACGCCGACGCGGACACGGCCACGCTCGTCGTCGAGGCCGTCGAGCGGACCGACGTGAAGAACTGCGCCGAATCGCCGGTCGCCCGCGGCTACGAGGCGACGCTCCGGTTCGAAAGCGGCCTCCCCGGCCGGGCGGTCGTCGTCCACGACGACGCCGACGGTCGCCGCGAGGTCGCCCGCGTCGACGCGGACGCCTGACGGTCCGAAGGTTCAAATCCGAGGCCGCGGCCACCCCCGCTATGTCGCTCGATTCGCGCGGCCGGTTCGGCGGTCCAATCCGGAGGAAAACAACGCTTAAGCGCCGCCCTTCCCTGTTCGTCCATAGTATGAGTACGACGTTTGGTCTGCCGCGACGCGCGCGCTTCGTTCCGGGAGGTGACGCCTGATGGGCGTCATTCGGGAGGTCTACGACGACCTCGACACCGATGTCGAGTTCGAGAAGTTCGAGGCGGCGGTCAACGATAAGGTCGAACAGATGGGCGGCCTCGCCGACGAGGAGACGGCGGCGATGCTCATCGCCCACGAACTACGCGACGAGGAGGTCAACGGCATCGCCGACATCGAACCGGGCATGGAGGACGTGAAGTTCCTCGCCAAGGTCGTCAGCATCGGCGAGGTCCGGACGTTCGAACGCGACGGCGAGGACGAAGACGGGCGGGTCGTCAACATTGAGGTCGCCGACGAGACCGGTCGCATCCGCGTCTCGCTGTGGGACGAGATGGCCGCCGGCGCGAAGGAGAACCTCGAAGTCGGCACCGTCCTCCGCATCGGCGGTCGCCCGAAAGACGGCTACAACGGCGTCGAGGTCAGCGCGAGCAAGGTCGAAGAGGACCTCGACGCCGAGGTCGACGTGCAGGTGCTCGACACCTACCGCGTCGAAGACCTCGCGCTCGGCCTCTCGGACGTGAACCTCGAAGGCAAGATTCTCGACACCGGAACCGTCCGAACGTTCGACCGCGACGACGGTACCGAGGGTCGCGTCTCGAACCTCTCGGTCGGCGATCCGACCGGCCGCGTCCGCGTCACGCTCTGGGACGAGCGAGCGGACCTCGCCGAGGAGCTCGAAACCGGCCAGTCGGTCGAGGTCGTCGACGGCTACGTCCGCGAGCGCGACGGCTCGCTCGAACTCCACGTCGGCTCCCGCGGCGCGGTCGAAGTCATCGACGAGGACATCGAGTACGTCCCCGAGACGACCGACATCGGCACGCTCGAACTCGGCCAGACGGTCGACATCGCCGGCGGCGTCATCGAGGCGGACGGCAAGCGCACCTTCGACCGCGACGACGGTTCCGAGGGACAGGTCCGCAACATCCGCGTCAAGGACGACACCGGCGACATCCGGGTCGCCCTCTGGGGCGAGAAGGCCGACGCCGACGTCGACCTCGCGGACTACGTCGTCATCACCGACGTGGAGATAAAAGACGGCTGGCAGGAGGACCTCGAAGCCTCCGCCGGCTGGCGGTCGTCCGTCACCGTGATGGACGAGGCCCCCGAGGGCGCGGCCGGGACCGATGCCGGCGATTCGGGACCGACGCCGCCGAGCGACCAGGGCCTCGGCGCGTTCTCCGGCGGCGGTTCGTCCGAGTCGTCCGGTGACGCGTCCGCCGCGAACGGCGGGTCCTCGTCGGACGCGACCGCGACGGAGTCCGCCGGCGAGTCGGTCGAGTTCACCGGGACGGTCGTGCAGGCCGGGACGCCGGTCATCCTCGACGACGGCACGCAGACCAAGACCGTCGACACCGACGCCGACCTCGGCCTCGGCGACGAGGTGACGGTCTCCGGCACGGAGACCGACGGCCGCATCAGCGCCGAGACGGTCGAGGTCCACACCGGCGCACAGCGGTAACGACGAGGGCGCGACGAAACGACGGCGCTGCGAAGCGCCGAGGCGACGGCCGGTCGCCCATCGTCCCGCCGTCGGCGGGCCATCGAATCCCACTCATCGTTCGTCCGGTTTTGCGGGTTCTCACAGCGAAATCCCATCGCTCGGGAGCGCTGCGTGCGATAAAATACAGAAGGGGCCGCGACGGAAAGGATTATACGCCGCACGGACCCGATATGTGGGTATGAGTGTCGAGCTACCGTTCGCCCCGGTAGACGCGATTATCCGGCAGAACGCAGGTGAGTTGCGAGTGAGCGCCGGCGCCGCCGAGGCGCTCGCCCGCCGGATTCAGGACCGCGGCGCGGAACTCGCGATAGACGCCGCCGACCGGGCGACGGCGGACGGTCGCAAGACGTTGATGGCCGAGGACTTCGGCGTCCAGCAGGTCGTCGACCGCGACGAACTCCTCCTCCCTATCGCCCCCATCGACCGTATCGCCCGCCTCCGAATCGACGACCGCTACCGCGTCGCGATGGACGCTCGAATCGCCCTGGCCGATATCCTCGAAGACTACGCCGTCAACGTGGCGGGCGCCGCCGTCAAACTCGCCCACCACGCCGACCGGCGGACGGTCCAATCCGAGGACATCGAGACCTACTTCTCCCTCTTCGAATAATGCAATTCGGCTACAGCGAAACGTGTCTCGACCACGACACCGGGCCGCGACACCCCGAGACGGCCGACCGACTCCGAGCGATACGACGCGGGCTGGCGAAGCGCCACGGCGTCGAGTACGTCGACGCGCCCCCCGCCGAGAAATCGACCGTCGCGGCCGTCCACGAAGACGGCTACGTCGACGAGTTCCACGACTTCTGTCGCGACGGCGGCGGTAACTGGGACCCCGACACCGTCGCCGTCGAGGCGTCGTGGGACGCCGCGCTCACCTCCGCCGGCCTCGCCGAGTGGGCCGCCCGGGCCGCCCTCGACGGCGACGACGGCCGCGACACGCCGTTCTCGCTCGGCCGCCCCCCGGGCCACCACGCCGTCGAGGACGACGCCATGGGCTTTTGTTTCTTCAACAACGCCGCCGTCGCCGCGCAGGCGGTCATCGACGACGGCCTCGCCGAGCGCGTCGCCATCTTCGACTGGGACGTCCACCACGGCAACGGCACGCAGGACATCTTCTACGACCGCGGCGACGTGTTCTACACGTCCATCCACGAGGACGGCCTCTACCCCGGCACGGGCGAGGTCGAAGAGACCGGCGAGGGCGACGGCGAGGGGACGACTCTCAACGTGCCGCTCCACGCCGGCGCGGGCGACGCCGACTACGTCTACTCGTTCGACGAGGCGGTCGCCCCCGCAGTCGAACGGTTCGACCCCGACCTGTTCATCGTGAGCGCCGGCTTCGACGCCCACCGCCACGACCCCATCTCGCGGATGCGCGTCTCGACCGAGGGGTACGCGATGCTCACCGAGTGCGTCCAGGACCTCTGTGAGGCGACCGACGCCGCCATCGCTTTCGTCCTCGAAGGCGGCTACGGCCTCGACACCCTCTCCGAGGGCGTCGCGACCGTCCACGAGACGTTCGACGGCCGCATCGCGATGGACCCCGAGGAAGACCCCGACGAGAAGAACGTCGAGCTAGTCGACGACGTGCGCGCTGCTCACGGTCTCGGCACGAAGTAACGACCCAAGTCGGCGCCGAACGACTCGGCGAGCGCGGCCACGTCGTCGCCGACGAGCACGTCGTAGCCGTCCTCCCTGAGCGTCGATTTCACGTGTTTTCCGAGCGCCACGTCGAACAGCGCGTCGCTTTCGAGGAAGTCGGTCGCCGAGGTGAACTCCCGCTCCCGCTCGACCACGTAGCGGTCGCCGTCGAGGAATGGTCCGTAGTGGTCGTCGCCGTCCTCGTACGCGTCGTAAAACCCCTCGGCGTGGCGTCGGACGTGGACCGGCGGCCCCTCGTGGCGCTCGACCGCGGGACGCTCGGCAACCGAGAGTTCCGCGAAGAGGACGGCCTCTGCTTCGTCGCCGGCGTCGTCGGCGGCGAACGTCGCGCGCCGGAACACGTCGAAGCCGCGCCTGTCGAGGCCGTCGGTGACGCCGGTCAGCGACTTTCTCAGCTGCGGGTAGAGCTGGTCGTCCACGAGGTCCGGGCAGTCGAAGACGACGGCGACGGCCGTGGTCCCGCGGCGGTCGAGGTGGCTCCGAACGCCGTCGGCGTCGAGCGCCGGCGGGCCGGGCCGGAAAAACAGCGATTCGCGCGGCTCAGCGAGCAGGTCGCGGGCGTAGTGCTGGAGTCGGGCGACGTTCTCAGCCGAGCAGACCGCGGCGACGTTCCGCTCGGGGTCGGTCGGGTCGATGACGACGAGCGGGTCCGAGAAACGCCGCGTTCCGTGGCTTTCCGGGTCGAAATCGACCTGCGGGCTCCAGTCGGCGGCCGCCCGAAGCAGCGGCTCGAAGCCGCCGTGTTCGACCACGAGGAGTTCGGCGAGATAGCCGGAGAAGCCCTCGGTGCGGAGGTCGCTCCCGTAGGCTCCGATACCCTTCAGGAACCGCTTGAAGACGCGCACGTCGGCCGCGAGGTCGTCGTCGAGGCGCTCGGTCAGGTAGGCGTTGTGAAAGGGCGTCCGGTCGACCGCCGAGCGGATGTCGGAGGCGGTGGGCACGTCGTAACAGGGGACGAGGTCCACGTCGAAGCCGTCGTAGTCGCCTTTCACGTAGGGATGTTCGGCGTACTCCTCGTGGCCGTCGGGGAGGACCGCGTGGCCGACTTCGAGGCCGTACGTTTCGAGCTCCTCGCGGTCGAGGTCGGCCGGGAAGCGCACGAACAGGTCGATGTCGCGGTCGCCCGAGAGCCACGTGCCGCGGGCGGTGCTGCCGACTTGGAGCGCGTCGGCGTCCACCGGCAGGTCCGCGAGGGCGTCGCGGACGCGGGATTCGAGGGCCGACGCGGCCTCCGCGAGCGCCCGACGCTCCGCCTCGTCGGGGTCGATGCGCTCGCGGACCGCGGCGACGACCGCGTCGAGGTCCGAGTTCGTCATGCCCGCTGGTTTCCCGCGGGCGGGCGAAAGCGTGACGGTGCTCCCCCGACCGCGTCAGGCGGTGGCATCCGCCAGCCGTCGGGTGAAAACGAAAGCCCTATCAAGAAACATCGAATACGAGAGAGTGCAGACGAAAGCCGCCGTAGCTCAGTTGGTAGAGCACCTCGCTGTTAACGAGGTTGTCCCAGGTTCGAGTCCTGGCGGTGGCGCTTCTCCGTTTCTCACGTCGATGAGCGGTGCGTCTCCGATTCGCCGGCGGCGGCTTCTGATAAGACATAAGAGGGACGACGGGAAAGAATCGACCGAGGGCCCTTAGCTCAGTCTGGTCAGAGCGCTCGGCTCATAACCGGGTGGTCATGGGTTCGAACCCCATAGGGCCCATAATAATTTTAGTCGGTTTGTTGCTGATGAAAAAGGCACTCTACGGACCCTCAGGCGTCTAAATTCGCCGTTTCCGCGAAATCTCAAAACGCCCAAAAATCCCAATTCCATAAGCTCTGCTTACGGACCGGCCCGCGGTCGGGCGATAACTTTAGCCGGGGGTGTTCGGTAGATGTCGCAGGCTCGTCGAGCGACGAACCTGTGGCGGTACGTCGAGTACCGATGTCGGAGCTGCCACGAGTGGTGCCTCGTCGATCACTCGACGCGCGCGGCAAAGATGCGCGAGTGCAAGTACTGCGCGCGCATCCCCGCCATCGAGGACGAGACGCGGGACCACCGACTCACCTCGCTTTTGTGGGCGCACCAGTTGGCCGAGGAAACCACCGCAAGGACCGGAACAGCGGAGGGCGGGTCCCAGTCCGCCCGGAGCGGCCGGAAGCAGGGGCTTGCCCCTGACCCGGAAGCCGGTCCGCATGAGGCCGGCGGCCGCCGGCCGAAAACGAGTGGCGGTAAGGCCCAGTGCCGTCTGAGCGATTTCATCCGCACAGACGGGGGTAGCAGTGAGTAGCGAGGGCACCCCCGCACCCGGCGGTCGCGACTCACCAGCCGACGGTGTGGCCTCTCGGCCTTCCAAGGAGACTAACTCTGTAGAGCCCTCTACCGACGGTTCTCCAGCAGAGGACAACTACGAAGAACGAGTCCACGAACGCGTACTGGAGTTCACCGAGAAATACCCCGAACTGGCCGAAACGCCGGTGTGCGAAACACACGGTCGAAAGCTCCGGCGCATCGTGACCGAAGCGGACTGGCGCGATACGTACGTAGAGGCAGAGGATCCGATGGAAAACGGGTTCTACGTGACGGAGTTAGAGAAACGCCGCGCAGCGACGTGGGCCGACGCCCTGAGCGCGTTTCTTACCTCTCACGTCGATTACAAAGGACTGCTCGCGCGCTTCGCGAACGACGACGGCGATGAGTTCGAACTCCCGCTGACCGACGCGTGGGGCGAGACGTACTCGCGCAAGCAGTACGCTCGCGCGCTCGCGCTCCAGCGACAGATGGGCGGTGGCGAACGGCCGTCCGGCGGCGAAGCAGTCGCGGCGTGGGGCTCGCCCGCGACCGCGATGCTCACGTTCACCGCCTCGTCCGTACCGAACGGGGAGCGGCTGCCGCCGGTCGAACACACCGACGCGCTCCACGACGCGTTTTCGTACGACGGCGTGCGCGACACGCTGCGCAACACGATGGAATACCATCTCGGCCTCGAGGCCGACGAATGGGGTTACTGGCTCCAAGCAGAACCGCACGGAATGGGTGGCGACGGCAGCGGGATGAACGCGTGCTACTCGCACCTGCACGTGGGCGTCTACTTCGACGCGGCCGACCTCGACCTCGAAGTGGTCGGCCCGGAGTTCGAACGAGTGATAGACAAACACGTCGAGGAGTGCGAATACGCCTCGTTCAGCGCCCACGACTACAGAAACACGGACTACCTGAACGACTCTGACGGCTGTATCTCGCTCAACGCCGGCGTCGAAAACATGGGCTCGTACCTCGCGGCGTACATGGGCGGCTACACAGAGGAGCTGCTGGACAAGCCGGTCGAATACCTCGCGTGGGGTGCAATCTACTGGTCGGCTGCTCGACGTCGAACCTCACGGTCGAAAATCGTCACGGAAGCCATCAAAGCGGATGCGTGCGAACAGCGCGCCGAGTCTAGCGAGTCGAACCAGACCGACGCGCACGGCGAGGCCGTCGTGTGGAATGACGGCCGTGGCCCCGACGTCGTGTGCGCGTGCTGTAACTCCGGCTGGGCTATCGACCAGGAACGGCTCGACGAACCGATACCTGATGACGATCTCTCCGAAGCCCTCGCGGATGGCGGCGAGTCGGACGCCTCGGATTCGGAACTCTCGCTGGCTGAACGCTGGCCGAGCGCCAAAGCGGCGGCGAGTGTCGGCGAATCGCCGACAAAGACACGGATACGGAAGCGCGTAGAAACGGAGCTGAAGTACAGCGACGAGACGCCTTCGGTGGCGTCGATGCTCGGCCGGAACATGATTGACCCGAAGCACGCCGAGTTCGTCGAATCGGTGATGAACGGCGAGGACGACTCCGAACCAGAGTCGTTCCGCCGTGCCTCGCTCTCGTCTGAGTGGCGACTGGAAGCGATTATCGACCGCGACGGCGAGGAGCACCTGCCCGGAGGCGGCGGCGTCGACATGGCTCCGCTGAAACTCCCCGTCCAGCGGGTGCTGCAAGAGACGCGACTTCAGTACACCCTACAGAAAGGCGAGATGTGGCGCTGTTCCGAGTGTAATGTCGGTATCTACCAGACGGAGTGGATGGCGCGCCACTTGGTCGAACAGCACGGCCTCGACCGACCGGAGAGTGCCGACCACGTGTTGCACGTTGAGGACTACTTCGACAAAGACCGCGAGTGCATGCGGCATCCTGCGAGGTCGGACTGAATACAGAGACCGTCTCGAGCAACTGTGTTTGGCTTTCTCCAGATGTTATAGAGATATCTGTCCAATCAATAGACTTAATAATAATTGTGTGGAGTCCACAATGCCGGGGTGCCTCTGTGTTAACACCGGCAACATCCCTAATCCGGGTGCCCGGCCGGTTTAGGGTTAGTTGGGTTCCCCTTCCCAACTTTTCAGAGATACATTGGTTTTAGATAGCTGTGCTGCAGCGGGTAGATTTTTGATGACAATACAACTCTAGTGTAGAATTTTCAAGAATATCTGTGCCATTGGTGGTGCTGATAAGCAGACTTATCTTGAAATCTGCTCGCTGAATCAGTAATCTGCGTTTTCTGAGCCTGTACCTACCAATTTCACTAGAGTTCCCTTTAGGACTACTGTACCTCGAACCCACCCTGTTCTTGTATGGCGTCTGAACCAATGTCGTTCGACGACTTCGAAGAAACACAAGTCGAAGACGACTACGACGACGGAGTAGAGGAAATCAAGTTCGAAGTGGACGAGCCGGTCATCGGCGTTATCGTCGACATCGACCGCGACGTGGGACCGAACGAAAACGACGTAATCCACCTCGCCCGCGGCGGCGATCTCGGCGACCGGGTGAAGTTCTGGTCGAACGGCCAGATTCGCCGGACCATCGACAAGAAGGGCCTCGGCAACGGCAGCTGGCTCGCGGTCAAGAAGACCGCCGAGACGCGGACGTACGAACTCGAAAACGACGACGGCTCGACCGAAGAACGCGAGTACCACGTGTTCGACGTGAGGGGCGAGTAATGGCGTCGCGCTACTCGCAGGGCCTCAGCGGTCTTGCCTCGGACTACGCGATGCTGCGGACCATCCCGGCGCTCTTGTCGGTCGTGTTCGTCGCGACCGGCCTGTACGCCTTCGGCGGTATCTCCGACATCACCATCACGTGGCTGTCGAACTATACGCTGACGAGCGAGCACGCGACGCTCGGCGGCATTCTCGTGTACGCGCTGGCGTTCATGTCCAGCGAGACGAAGTCGCTCGAACACTACGAGCCGTGGGAAATGGCGTTCATCGTCGCGTCGCCCGCTGTCATCCTCGGATGGCAGTACGTGACCGAACTGAAGGACCTCCTGCTCGGACTGGGCGACCCGCTGGGCGCGCAAGTCGCGTTCCTGATTACGGTCGTCGGCTGGGCGGTCGCCGTGAGGTAACCAGACCATGACCCTTCCTTTCGGCCTCACCAGACTCGAAGCGACTGCGACGCTCGGCTACCTCGCCGCGTGTCTCGGTGCAGCTGCGTTCATCGTCACGGGAGGCCTCTGATGCGTGAGTTCGCTCGACGCGGATTCGCGTTCATCTTCGTAGTGCTGATGGTCACGACCGCGGCGACCGGCCCGGTCGCTGCGGCCTCGACGACGGTCACCGTCGACTACGAGAACTGCGGTCCGACCGACCTGCTCGAACAGACGTTTTCGATGCTGCTCGGCGGCGACAAGGAGGCCTGCCTGCAGGGCGGTGTCTCGTACGACGACCTCGAAAACATCACGTCGACCGACGGCTACGCGTCCGGGCTCGCGGTGAAAGACTCCGTAGAGTCGTTCAACACGACGCTCGACAACCGGCTCCAGGACACCCGGACGGTCGCCTACTCGAAGGCGAAGATTCAGGTGGTCAACGACATCAACAACGAGACCGCTGAATCGCTCGCCAAAGACCGCGCGAACGAGACGGTGACGGCCTACTACGCCAAAATCGAGCAGAACATCATTCGCGACTGGAACGCAAAGATGTCCGAACTGGAGTACCTGAACCAGACGGAGACGAACCTCACCTTCCACGAGCCGGGTGACAACCACGAGTACCAAGTTCCCGGCGAGTACGCGAAGAACGCTGGCGGGTTCCAGACGGGCGTTCACGAGATGAACTACACGCTCGTCAACGGGACGAACGTCACGATGCGGTTCTGGCTCCAACCGCACAACGAGTACGGGGACGGGACCGACGCGAACGCCGCAGTCGGGCTCTTGCCGAAGACCTCGCTCGCGCCAGACCTGTACGCCTATTCGAACGAGCTTCACGGCTGGTCAAACGGTGGCGAGTACTACAACGAGGATGACAGTCTCGCCGTCCAGTCGCCGGAGACGCTGAACCATACTGATGTCCTGCACGGACGGGACTACTCCGGGTTGCTCGAAAGCCTCGACGCCCAGCAACAGCAGGTAAAAGCGAACATGGCGCAGGTCGTCGAAGGCTACTACGCTCAGTACGCCGCTGGCGATATCGACTCGACGGACCTCGCCCGCCTCGACCCGTCAACCATCGGCGCGGAAGCGTCGACCGAGTTCAACACGACCGGCTACTACTCGTACGCGGCCGTGCAGCTCGCGTCGATTGGCTACTCCGGCGACCTCAACTCCTCGCACACCATCGCGGTCGAAGGACAGAACGGGACGACCATCGTCAACGGGACGATGTTCTACACCGGCGAGGACGCTCCCGCTGGCTGGGACACCGGCTCGACCTACCAGTTCTCGGACTACAACGGGACGTTCTACTTCGCGTACCAGAACGCCAACGACAGCGGGATATACGACCTCTCGGAGTACGGTGATAACTTCACTATCGTCGAGGCGTTCAACGTCCAGACCGGAGAGGCCGTGAACACGACTTCGACCCAGCAGTACGTCTATGAGGACACGAACGCGACCGCACTCCAGTCGCAACTCGACCAACTGCTGGAACTCCGCGAGTGGTTCGAACAAGAGGCTGGCACCGCCGGGTCGACCGACGGCGGTCGAAACCCGGCTGGCGGACTGAACACGCAACTGATCGGCGGCGCGCTACTGGTCGGCGCGGCGGCGGTGCTGCTCATCCAGCGGGAGGGCAACACGTAGGATGCTCGTCTTCCTGCTGAAGCAGCTCCCTCTCGGGCTCATCCTCGGCGTGGTCATCATCGCCGCTGGACTCCAGTTCATCGGCGTCGACCTCATCGGGATGGGCTCGGACCTGCTGCTCGACCTGCTCGGCGTGCCCGACTGGTCGGGCGACTGGTTCGGGTCGCTGCTGTAACGCTCGCCAACCTTCCTGCCCCACCCCTACCCGTATGACTCGAATACACACCATCATACTCGTCAGTTGCATCGCTCTGCTGCTCGCCGTTCCCGGTACAGTCGTCGCTCAAGAGACCTCGACCGCGTCTGCTCCGACAGAGACGACGACAGCCGCGGCTCCGCCCACGGCTTCGGAGTCGTCGAACGAGACGACGTACTTCGGCGACGTAGCCGGCGACCCGCTGCTACGTATCGTCGACGCGGAATACCGCGATGGCACCGCCATCATCACGCTCGAAGCCGACGCGCCTCGGCTGGTGACGGTGACCGCGCCGACCGGCTCGACTTCGGCCGGCGTCGCCTCGGGCAACATCGTCCGTCGCTCCGTGCCGAAAGGACGCTCGACGATTCGCGTCGCGTCGCCCGAACCGCGGGTGACGCTGACGACCTCGACCAGCATCAGAAACGAACAGTACACGGAAATCCGGTTCGAGGATGGCTCGGCGCTCATCGCCGGTCCGTTCACCGGAACGGACGTGCGAGACGCGGCTATCGGCGGCGCGTTCGGCACGTCGTTCGGTGCGCTCCTGATAATCGTCCGGCGGCGCTTCGGCCTCCACCGGGGAATGGAGCGTGTCGCATGAGCGACGACGCCGAAAGCTCAGCTGCGCCTCAGCGGGAGACTCCCGACGAACCAGAAATGGGTGCGTCCTCGACGACGGTCGCACCGGACCGCGACGCGGGACGACTCGTCACGGCGTTCGTGTGGGTGATGCGCTACGGCGTTCACCTCGCCGTGGCTGGCTCCCTGCTGCTCGTCGGCCTCGTGCTCGTCCTCGACGTGCACGTGCCTCGCTCGCTCCAAATTATCGGCCTCACGGCTGGCCTCTCGGCGGTCATCGCCGGGCGCTGGGTCGGCGGACAGGCCGTCGACCTGATGGGCGGTCCGCAGATGATGTGGCTCGTTGACCTCGACCTGCTCGACCGCGACGGCGCGGGTGTCTACACCTGCCCGACGCCGCGGTGGTCCGAGTGGACAGTCGTCGACGGACAGCTGTGGTGGGCGACGCCGAACCTCGCGTTCGGCCGCGGCGTCGACCTCGACGCGCGGGAGGTCGCCGGGACGTGGGTCGGCTCGCTGCCCGACCCGGTGCTGGCGCGGGCGCTCGAATACCTCCGGTACAATCGCAAGCAGTTGGAACCGAAGGCGCGGAAAGGCGAATCGCTCGAAATCAACTCCTTCGCTATCGTCCGGGCGGCGGCGGTCAAGACCGTGAAACACGTCGTGCGGACGTTCGAGAAAGGCGCGCTGCCGGACGACGGCGACGCGTTGCACGCGGAGATTGATAGCGTGCTCGAAGACTTCGACCTGGACGGCTCGGATTCAATCTTCGACGAGGACCCGACCGAGTGGGCTCCAGGTGACGGCGACCCTGCACCGGACCCGCTGGCCGACCTCGACCAGCGGCGGAAGCAACACGCAGCCAACGGTGAATCAGAATGAAACTCGAACTCGAACTCTCGACGCGCGAACAGTACATAATCGCCCTCTCGGTATCGGTCGGTATCGTCGCTGGCCTGTGGTTCGGTATCCTGATGATACCGCCGCGGGCGCTCGACGTGCCGATGCGCTTCCTCGACGACGGCGCGGTGGCGGCGTCGTACTACCCGGTGACGAATACGCACCTGTTCATCTCGGCGGCGCTGCCGCTGGTGACGGCGTACCTCGTGCGGAACCACGCGCGGAACGGGACGGACGACGCGGACGAGCTCACGCTTGACCGCTCCGACGGGGACGGAGATGGGCGCGACTCCGCTCACGACCTCGACGGCAGTTCGACCCGCGAGTTCGGCCCGCATCCCCTCGACGGAGGTGAATCCGCGTGACCGACCCGGACGCTACCGCCGAGTGCGACTACTGCGGACGGTCGATGTTCCCCCGAAACCCCACGGCGAAAGGCCACCTCTGCCGGCGCTGTCTCCACGACATTCAGGTGGGTGACCGGCTGTGACCGACGAACGACTGCTGACGGCGGCGAAGCTGTACGAACAGGTCCGCGGACGCATCGACGGCGACCACCGACTGCTCGACCACGCGGGACTGCCGGTCTCGCAGGGCGACCACGCGAACCTGTCGTTCCTGAACTCGCTCGACCTCGCCGACGACGACGAGCTGGCCGACTCGTTCGCCGAGACCTCGCTGGGCAGGCTCGTCGATTCGTCGCTGCGGACCCAAGCCGCGACCCGCGCGGTGCAGTCGTCGCACGCGACCGCGCTTTCGTACCTCGTCGGCGTGACCCAGCAGGACCTCGACGCCAGTTCGCTGACGCTGCCGCTTCGGCTCGTCGACGAGCTGGAAAACGGCGGTGGTCTCACGACGATCACCGGTGCGGGGAACCCGAACACGGGCAAGACGAATACGATGTTCCTGCTGAACGGCGACCTCGCGCGGGCGCACTTCGGCGATGACCTGCTGGTCATCTCGAACGTGGGGACGTGGGACGGCGCGGACATCGTGGTGCGGTCGATGTACGACCTGATGGACGTACTGCTGACCCACCGCGAACGGCCGAAGACCGTCACCATCGACGAAGGCTCGACGCACTTCGACGCCCGGACGTTCAGCCGGGAAGTAGCCTCCCAGTGGACGCCCGCGATTAAGCGGTTCTCGAAGCTCGGCGTCGAGTCCGTCGGCGTGGTGAGTCACACCGGGAAGGACGTCCACCCAGAACAGAAACGGCTCTCGACGCTGTCGTTCTACAAAGAGGCACAGGACGAAGTGACGTTCTACCGCGACTGGGACGCCGATTCAGACTCGCCCGCGGGTGAGCTGTTCGGCGGCTCGCTCGTGAACCTCGAACCGACGTTAGAGAAGTACGATCCGGACGACGCCGCGCCGTGGGCGTGGAACCTGCCGAGTGACCTGTTTCAGGAACAGTTCGAAGACTGGGAGGAGTTTCACGAGGTGCTCGCGAACACTAAGACTAAATGACACATGTCGGTTGTATTATCTTTCATTAGATTTATTAGTTGACAATCCATCATGTGATTGATGTCAGATAAATATTCATATAGTGACCTTTTAGGAAAAGAGGTTGAGGTTGAATTTGTCAATGGAAAGTCTGTTGTTGGAACACTCAAATCGATTGAAGAAGGTTCTACAATAACACTCATTGGTGACGGGACTCCAGATAATCTGACACTCGGTGCGATGAATCAGGATTATGTTGACGGCGAACGTCGACTGAATATGTCTAATATCACTAGTGTTAGTCTCTGGCAAGGGTTTAATTAGTTCTAAGAGTCATTCAATTAGATAACTCATGTCTTCAGATCCGTTTTTGATGCGTGCTTTTCAGCCGGTGATCGCTCTTATTTTGCTGATATTTGGAGTGCTTCTCTTTTTTGTCATTTTGGTTGTGTATTTCGTTAAAATAGCGTATCTCGTGGTCGTCTCTCTAAATAACATGCCTCATAATTCGGAGAATTTTCAGGATGTGTCTACTGGTGATGTTTTGTATGAGCCCTCAACAGAGACGGAATTAGACAAGTCTAGAACGGTAATTGTGGAAATAACTGACGAAGCTGGAGGCCCAGTAATTGGTCTCCCTGTTAAAATAGAGACTTCCAAGAATACGATATTTGGGAAGACAGATGGTACAGGGACTATATCTTTTGAGATACACAAAGATGTGTCTAAATTAAAATTCGTCGTTGGCGACGGTTGGATTCTAAGATCTAAAAGTATACCACTCGACGAAATTGAATCGGACCCGATAGAAGGCGAGTTTGTCTATCCCTCGTTAGTTACTGGAATAAAGCACGCTTTTGATCAGAATGTGTTATCTAAGCTCCCAAAGAACATAAATTAAATACTTGTTGTCAACCACTAACCACCCATCCACCCGCCCCCTTTACGGGTAAGGGTGGTGGGTGCTTGCTCACTCGCTGTTCTCTAACTCGGCGGCGTCGATCTCCCCGGCGAGGTACTGCTCACCAAGTTCGGTGATGGAGTAGACACCGTTTCCAAGATTCTGAGCGAGCCCGTACGGGACCAAGTAATCCCGACACCGGACACCGATATACTGTCTCCCGAACCTGACTCGACCATCATCGGCCATCTTCTTCGGTGGGTGAGGACCCTCCTCTGAAAGGAACTCTAAGATTCGGTCGTCGGCGCGAGTCATCCAATCCGCGTCCAGTCGCATACTCGTTGTTTATCTCTGGTACTGGTATAATTCACGTAGAATAATCTACGAAACAATAGAGATTGCCTATCGACAATTCTGAGTTAATTATTAGTAACTCAAAGAATACGGTAGAGTATCGAGAGCTACACGCGACGCTGACTGTTGTTCAGTCGCGTCAGAAGCGGACCCGGTGCGCCAACACCGGCCCGCGGTGGCTCCCGTAACCGAGGTACGGAAGCATGTTTGCCTACACGACTCGGGCTATTGAAGCCCCACGACAGATGGCTGTTGACAGATTGACAGAAATTGGTTTCACTTTCGCTCAAACGTACACTTTCACTCCGCAGCTATGGCTCAGGACTTTAAGTAGACATCTCGAATGGATTACCCGGCTGACGGTCCCTTTCGAGGGCGCTCACCCTACCAAAGTTAGCACCCTCGACCCGGACCGCGGCCTCACAATGGAAGCCATGATTGAGTTAACGCACCCCGGTTGTAAGCGTAGCGAATGGGCCGGAAGTGAATCCGGTTCGGAGGTGATTCGATGAGCGTCGACTGGTGTCGGTTCCTCGACCTCGTTCACGAACTCGACGGCTCCGACGATACCCGAGCACATCTCGAATCCGTTCGGTTCACTCGTGATTACCTCACGGAGGTGATTCGATGAGCGACGAGCTCGACCCGATTACCCCCGAGTCGGCGATGTCGTACTACCTCGATGCTCGTCGATACGACCTCTCGGACGACACGCTCCAGTCCCATCGGTACCGACTGAAATCGTTCGTCCGCTGGCTCCAGTCGCCGGACCACGGGTCGGGCGAAGTGATGAACATGAACGACGTGGACCTGCGGACGGTTCACGCGTACCGCGTGTTCAAGCGTGAGGAGAATTTCGAGGGCGACGAACCGTGCGCCGCGGTGACGATGAAGGGGCAGGTCTCGACGCTTCGGACGTTCCTGAGCTTCATCGCCGACATCGAGGGCGTCTCGGAGGAACTCGCCGAGCGCATTCGGATTCCTCGGATTGACGACGGAGAGGGAGTTTCGGATGCTGTGCTCGAGGCCGAGCGTGCGCGCTCGATTCTCGATTACCTCAACCAGTGGGAGTACGCGACCGTGGAACACGTCGCGCTGTTGCTCCTCTGGAGAACGTCGTGCCGGCTCGGCGGACTGCGGGCGCTCGATGTGTCTGACTTCGACCGCGAGGAGGGTGCGCTCTGTTTCCGGCACCGACCGGCGACTGGGACCGGCCTGAAGAACAGGACGCACGGCGAACGCGACGTGTCGCTGAAGCCGCACGTCGCGAAGGTCGTTGAGGAGTACATCGATGGTCCGCATCGCGACCGGGTGACCGACGAGCACGGTCGGGCTCCGCTGATTACGACGACCCACGGCCGGCCGTCGACGACGACGATTCGGATGTGGTGCTACAAGTGGACGCGTCCGTGCGAAATCGGCGAGGGATGCCCGGACAACCGCGACATCGAGGACTGCGACGCGACGTACTTGGAACACGCGAGTACGTGTCCGTTCTCGGTTTCGTCGCACCCGTTCCGTGCTGGCTCGATTACTGCGTATCGCGATGCCGGTACTCCTCGGGAGGTGCTGTCCGACCGTGGCGATGTGAGTGAGACGGTTCTGGAGAAGCACTACGACCGTGCTTCGTCTCGCCAGCGCATGCGCCGCCGACAAGACTTCATCCCGGACGATTTGTAAGGATGTTTAAATACGAACTTCCGGGCCACGTGAGCCGGGCGAGAGTCCAATATGTCAAAACCCATAGGGCCCATACGTTCTCCACACGGAATCGAGCCCACAGCGCATCGGCCGATTCTGTACGATACCGCCCCTGCTCCGGCCGTTCGAAACACGAGCGGTCCGCTCGGCGGACGTGATTCGAACGGATTTCTTGACGGACCCCGTCGCCGTCCCGCGGTCTATAGAGTCGACGGCGACCGCCCGGCGACTGCTTGCGAGCCACTCTGGCGTCGTTCCCTCGCCGTCCGTCTTCGAGCGGCGCGACGACCCGGTTGAAACGCGCGAATCGGCCCCACGAGACGCCGCGCCACCCACTCGAAAATTCATAATGAATGTGATATATTGTGCGTGCCTATCACGGACAGGTGTATTCACCGGCCCAGGTCGTGTGCCTATCTCACACACGTCATTCGCCGTTTTAGAAGCAATCAGACGGTTCCGGCAAACGATGTTTTAGGCCACACGAAAAATTGTTTGTTCTCGGATAAGTATTAAGTGGCCTCGGTCCCAACTACTGATTGTAATGAGCACGCAGAAGTCAGTCCTCAAGGAAGCAGGCAGCGTCGGCGACAACCCCGTTCGGCTCGACACCGAGAAGGCCGAACAGATAATCGAAGCGCTGAACACCGACCTCGCGGACGCCTACGTCCTCTACCACCAGCTCCACAAGCACCACTGGAACGTCGAGGGTGCCGAGCACCTCCGCATCCACGAGTTCCTCCAGGAGGCCTACGAGGAAGTCGAGGAGGCCGCGGACGAAATCGCAGAGCGCCTCCAGTCCATCGGCGGCGTCCCCCACGCCAGCATGCCGGCGCTGAGCGAGGCGGCGACCGTCGAGCCCGAGGACGAGGACGTCTACGACATCCGCACGTCGCTCTCGAACGACCTCGAGATGTACGGCGACATCATCGAGAGCTACCGCGAGCACATCGAACTCGCCGCGGGTCTCGGCGACCACGCGACGGCGCACATGCTCCGCGAGCAGCTCATCGAAATCGAAGAACACGCCCACGTCATCGACCACTACCTCGAAGACGACACGCTCGTCCAGTAAGCACCGCCGCCGACGCGTCGGAGGACGACGCCCCCGTTCCGACGTTTCCGACGTTCTACGCTTTTTCTCGCGATAGCTGCCAGCGCTGTTCAGCTACTGCGCTCGTCAGGTCCGCACTCCGCGCAACCCGGTCCGAACGGAGTTACCGCGTGACGTCGACGGTCACGTCGCTCGAAATCCAGCCGTCGCTGTTGCCCGACTCCATGAACACCGACTTCCCCGGCCCGCCCTTGCAGACGGATATCTCGGGGGAGTCGGGTCGGTCCGGTTCCGACGCGGATTCAGCGTTCGACTGCGTACCAGCGGCCATTACGATGATTTAGGGAAACCTAAAACAAAAAGGGTGCGGTTCTGCGGCGGTATTTGCGTGCTATTTGTTGACAACTATCAGTACCGGAGGCGACTTTACCGCGACGTGTTCAGCTCGCGGGGCTGTCGGGGGAGGGTTGCGACGCCGATTCGGCCGATTCGGCCGCCCCGTTCGCCTCGGTCGCTTCGCCGCGGTTGTCGCCCCCGCGGAGCAGCGTCGCCGCGAGCCGTTCGGCAACCGTCGGACTGACGTTTCCGACCAGTTGCATCGCCTCCTCTTCGTGGTCGTCGACGCCGAGCACGTCCCGACAGAACCGCGAGAGGATTCGGTAGGTGTCGTAGAGCTCTCCGGCGGCGTCGCGACCCTCGTCGGTGAGCGTCGCGCCCTCGTAGGGCTCGTAGCGAACGAGCCCCTTCGCGTCGAGGTTCTGGAGGCGCTCGGTCGCCGCGGGCGGCGAGCGGTCGAGCGCGTCGGCGACGTAGCCCGGCGAAATCGGCGTCTCCTCGTCGTCCTCCCGCTCGGCGATGTACAGCGTGAGGAGGTACTGCGGCGCGCCGATCATACGCGGCGGACGAGGTGGTCGCGAACGGCCCGCTGGCAATCCGCGCAGACGCCCGCCGCGCGGGTCGCGGCCGTCAAGACCGGGTAGTCGGTCGCGCGGTCCTCGTAGAGATACTCGGCGAGAAACCGGTGGTCGATTTCGACCGCCGCGGTGTGGCGGGTCGCCCCGTCGAGATGCCGCTGTCGCTCGCGGACGAGTCGGTCGCACGCTTCTCGGTGGTCGGCCAGCGTCTCGTGGCGCTGCCGGAGCCCCTCGAACCCCAGTTCCGAAAGCGGCGTCGCGTCCGCCCGGCCCAGCCAGTTCTCGCACTCGTCCAGCACGGCGAGCGCCGCCCGGAGCGACCGTTCCTCGGCGTCGAGCGCCCGGCGCATCCCGTCGAGGCACCGTTGCCGGTCCGTCGCCGCCGACACGACCGCCTCCTTGACCGCCGGTGTGAACCGCCCCCCAGCGTCGGGGGAGAGCGCCGTCGCGACCTCGGGGCCGAACTCCTCGCGAATCGTCACCGCGAGCGGTTCGGACCCGTTCACGTCGGAGACGCTGTGCGGGCGTATCGTCTCCGCGAATAGCTCCCGGACCCGCCGTCGCCCCGGGCCGGCGTCTCGTCGCGTCGCCGCGGGTATCGATGTGGTCCCGCAGGCGGTCGCTCGGACGGTCCCGCTCGGTGGGCGCTCCGGCCGTGCGGCGAGCTTTCGAACGCGCCGCTCGAACCGCCTGACGGCCCGCCGCTTCGCCAGCACCTGTTCGCGCTCGCGTTCGACGCGGTCCAGCGCGTCCCTGACGCCCGCGGTGCGCTCAGCGTTCATCTCAATCTCCCTGCGAGGACGCCGTCGACGCGGTTGCCTCGGAATCCGCTCTGGTCATACCATTTAGGGCAACCTAAAACAACATAGTGTCTTCGGTTTTTAGGCCGTCCTAAATACGAGTGGCACGGAAGCGCCCGCGCGTCGAGCGTCAGGCGGTCACTCGTCGGTCGGGTCCGGTCGTTTACCCTCCGGGACGCCCCAGCCGAGTTCGGTGAGCGACGCCACGCAGACCGCCGCGACCACGACGTGCATCAGCATCAACACGAGAACGCCCGGGACCGTCGCTCCGGGGTCGACGTACAGGAGTCCGAGGTCGGGTGCGAAGGACACTACGAGCACCGCCACGGCGACCCTGAGGAACGTCCGGTCCGCGTCCGCGACGCGGCCCGCGAGCAGTCCGTAGACGAGCGTCGCCGCGACCGCGCCGGCGGCCGAGAGAAACACGACCGGCGGGTACGAAAGCGGTCCGAAGACCTCGACGAGACCCGTTTCGAGGACGAGCGTCAACAGGAGCGCGTTCGCGACGGTCGCGACCGCCGCGGTCGCCGCTCCGCGACGCATGAGGTCCGTCCACGTCGGGCGGACCGCGGGTGTCACGGTTGCCATGACATCACATAGCACGCCGTGGCTGATGAATCTACGCGTCTTCGGCGGTTCGTGATTCTCGGCGAGTCCGACGCGTGGGTCGGAGGCGGCCGGTCGCCGCTCCGACTCAGTTCCCCAACTCAGTTCCCCGGCGCAGCGTCCTGATTCAGTTCTCGGTCAGGAGCCGACGGAGCACGTAGTGGAGGATACCGCCGTTTTCGACGTACGTCACCGCGGCGGGCGTGCCGACCTGCGCGGTCACGTCGAACTCGATTTCGCTTCCGTCGTCCTTCGTGGCGACCACGGTCAGTTCGTCGTTGACTTCGAGGCCGTCGTCGAGGCCGCGGATGTCGAACTGCTCGGAGCCGTCGAGGCCGAGCGACTCCCACGAGTCGCCGTCTTCGAACTGGAGCGGGAGGACGCCCATGCCGACGAGGTTGTCGCGGTAGATGCGCTCGTAGCTCTCGGCGATGGTCGCGCGGACGCCGAGGAGGTCAGTCCCCTTGGCCGCCCAGTCGCGGCTGGAACCGGTCCCGAACTCGACGCCCGAGAGGACGACGAGCGGGGTCTCCTCCTCGCGGTAGCGCTGGCTGGCCTCGAAGACGGTCGTCTCCTCACCCGTCGGGTGGTGAACCGTGTAGCCGCCCTCCACGTCGTCGAGCATCTGGTTCTCGATGCGGACGTTGGCGAACGTCCCGCGCATCATCACCTCGTGGTTCCCGCGGCGGGAGCCGTAGGTGTTGAAGTCCACGGGGTCGACGCCGTGGTCCATGAGCCACTGGCCGGCCGGGAGCTTCGACCCGAACGGCCCGGCGGGGCTGATGTGGTCGGTCGTCACCGTGTCGCCGAGCGTCAGGAGACAGCGGGCGTCCTCGATGTCGGAGACGCCGGGTTTCTCCAGCGGGAAGTCCGTGAAGAACGGCGGCTCGCGGATGTAGGTCGACTCGTCGTCCCAGTCGTACACGTCGCCGGTCGGCGCTTCGAGCGCCTCCCAGCGCTCGTCGCCCTCGAACACCTCGGCGTACTTCTCGCGGAACATCGACGGGTCGACGCTGTCGTGGATGGTCGCTCGAATCTCGTCGGCGTCCGGCCAGATGTCGGCGAGGTAGACGGCGTTGCCCTCGTCGTCGGTGCCGAGCGGGTCGGTCTCGAGGTCGATGTCCATCCGGCCGGCGAGGCCGTAGGCGACGACGAGCGGCGGGCTGGCGAGGTAGTTCGCGCGAATCTTCGGGTGGATGCGCGCCTCGAAGTTGCGGTTGCCGCTGAGGACGCTCGTCGTCCACAGCCCGTGTTCGTCGATGGCGTTCTCGATGGGTTCCGGAAGCGGGCCGGCGTTGCCGATGCAGGTCGTACAGCCGTAGCCGACCACGTCGTAGCCGAGCGCTTCGAGGTGCGGGAGCAGGTCGGCCTTCTTCAGGTACTCCGTGACGACGCGGCTCCCCGGCGCGAGGCTCGTCTTGACGTAGTCGGGCACGTCGAGACCCCGCTCCAGCGCGTTGCGCGCGAGGAGGCCCGCGGCGACCATGACCGACGGGTTCGACGTGTTCGTACAGGACGTGATGGCGCTGACGACGACGCTCCCGTGGCCGATTTCGACCGTCTCGCCGCCGAGGTCGACTTCGACGCGTTTGGTCAGTTCGCCGAGGTCGGGTTCTTCGGGGGCCGTCTCGGGCGTCTCGGTCAGCGTCCCGCCGTCGCCCGCGAGTTCGCCGTCGCCGCCGTCGCCTCCCTCGCCGAGCCAGCGGGCGATGGCCTCCTCGTCGACGTCGTCGACGACCTCCTCGAACTCGCCGTGGAGCAGTTTTCGGAAGTGCGTCTTCATGTCGCCCATGGCGACGCGGTCCTGCGGGCGCTTCGGCCCGGCGAGACTCGGCTCGACGGCGGAGAGGTCGACTTCGACCGTCTCCGTGTACTCGGGGTGTTGCTCGCCGAAGAGCCCCTGCGCGTCGAGGTACTCGCGGACGAGTTCGATGTGTTCGGGCTCGCGGCCCGTGAGTTCGAGGTAGTCCAGCGTCGCCTCGTCGACCGGGAAGACGCTGATGGTCGACCCCTGTTCGGGGGCCATGTTGGAGATGGTCGCCCGGTCGGGGACCGAGAGGTTCCCCACGCCGGGGCCGAAGAACTCGACGAACCGGTCGACGACGCCGACCTCGCGGAGCTGTTCGGTGACGTGCAACACGAGGTCGGTCGCGGTCGCCCCCTCCGGCAGTTCGCCGTCGAGTCTGACGCCGACGACCTCGGGGAGCTTCATCGTGATGGGCTGGCCGAGCATCGCCGCCTCGGCCTCGATGCCGCCGACGCCCCAGCCGACGACGCCGATGCCGCCTATCATCGGCGTGTGGCTGTCGGTGCCGACGAGCGTGTCGGGGAGGAGCCAGCGGTCGCCGCGCCACTCGCGGTCGTGGACGACGCGCCCGAGGTGTTCGAGGTTCACCTGGTGGACGATGCCCGTCCCCGGCGGGACGACGCTGAAGTTGTCGAAGGCGTTCTGCGCCCACTTGAGCGCCTTGTAGCGCTCGGCGTTGCGCTCGTACTCCAGTTCGACGTTCTTCTCGTAGGCGTCGGGCGAGCCGAAGAAGTCCACCTGCACGCTGTGGTCGATGACGAGGTCACAGGGGACCTCGGGTTCGACGAGTTTCGGGTCCTTCCCGGCGCGGTCGGCGGCCGACCGGAGCGCCGCGAGGTCGACCACCGCGGGCACGCCCGTCAGGTCCTGTAGCACCACGCGAGACGGCGTGAACGGGACTTCGACGTTCGGCACGTCCGGCTCCCACGAGGCGGCGTTCCGCACGTCCTCCTCGGTGACGATGTCGCCGTCGACGTTTCGAAGCACGGATTCAAGCAGGATGCGGATGCTCACCGGCAGTCGGTCGAGTTCGCAGAGCCCCTGTTCTTCCAGAACGGTCAGGTCCGCCATCTTGTACGTGGTTCCGTCGTGTTCGAACTCACGGACGGCGTCCAGCGTATCTGCGTCGCTCATAGTCGACTGTTAGGGTCTCCGCGGGCTTGAATGCGGGACTCGTTCTCACGGCGTCGGAATCGAGGCGAACGGAGCTCCAGAGCGGCGATATGGGGTCTCTGGCGGCCTGCCGCCGGCTCACGGGGGTCTGGGGCGGGACTTCCCCAGTTCGCCGGCGACGATGACGCCGCCGTGTTCGAGAAGCGAGTACGAACAGTCCCAACAGCAGTACCGAAGGTCGTGGCCGCGGGCGACGACCACGTCGGCGCGCTCGCCGCAGCGATAACAGGGCCGGTGGTCCGCCGGGTGGATGACGCGCATCGGCCTCGGATTACTCCTCGGGGACGCCGGCGACCCCGACGAACTCGTTGACCTCGTCTTGGACGTACCGGCGGACGCGCTCGCAGTAGTCCCACAGGAGGTCGTTGAACTGCTCGCGCTCCGGTTCGGTCAGGCTCTCCCCGCCCCGCGACCACGACGAGGGAATCTCCGAGTGACGGGTGCAGACGACCGAAATCGGGTGATTCTTCGGGTGTCCCATGACGACCGCGTACTCGTCCGTCCCCCAGAGTCCGTCGCCGCCGTCGCCGGCGAGCTCCGCGTCCACCTCGTCGAGAAGCTGCCGCTCCTCGGCGGTGACGGCGGCGTCGTCGCCGGCGAACAGCTCGCGGTAGGCCCGGTCGCGGGCCGTGTAGGTCCACCCGTCGAGTCGCTCGCGCGCCTGTCGGAGGAGTCGTCTGTCAGCTTCCATGAGTATCCAAAGGGGTGCCGAGGCCATAGTCGTACGCCCGCCCCGTCCGAGCGACCGGAGCGCGAACCGTACGGCTCGCCCCCGTCGCTGAACCCGTGGCCGTCGGTCGCTGCTGCTGACGAAACACCTATTGAACTCACGGCTCTCGAACGAGTATGTCCACCCCCGACGACACCACCGGGAACGGCGGTGACGACCCCATCTCCGTCCTCTACGTCGGCCGGGACCCGGAGTTCGTCGCCCTCGTCGCGACGGCGCTCGAACGCGAGTCCGACCGGCTCGACGTCCGGGGCGAGACCGCCGTCATCGACGGTATCTCCGTCGTCGAGGACGACGGCGTCGACTGCGTCGTCTCGGAGTACCACCTCCGGGACGGCGACGGCCTCGACCTCCTCACCGCCGTTCGCGCCCGCTCGTCCGACCTGCCGTTCATCCTCTACACCGCCCACGGCGACGAGGCGGTGGCGAGCCGCGCGATTTCGCTCGGCGTCAGCGACTACGTCCGGCGGACCGCCGGCGACGAGGACTTCCACCTCCTCGCGAGCCGCGTGTTCAACGCGGTGTCGCAGTACCGCGTCCAGGAGCGACTCACCGAGTCCGACGCGCACCTCGCGACCGTCTACGGCCGCGTCACCGACGGCATCTTCGCGTTAGACGACGACTGGGCCGTCAGCTACTGGAACGACGCGATGGCCGAGCGAACCGGCGTTCCGGCCGCGGAGGCACTCAACCGCGACTTCCGCGAGCTGTTCCCCGAGGTCGGCTCCGAGATTCACGGGGCGCTCGAAGCCGCGATGGCGTCGGGAGCCACGACGCGACTCGACACCCGAATCGACGCCTTCGACGTTCGCGTCTCGGCGCGAATCTACCCCGACGACAGCGGGGTAAGCGTCTTCATCCGAGAGGTCGCCTCCGATGCCACAGCCGCGGCGGACAGAGCCGGTACCGACGATGCGAGCCTCGACGCCGGGGAAGTCGCGGACCAGTGCGACTCCGGAGCCGGAGTGAACGCGGGGACGCGTCTCCCGGGGAGAGACGCCGCCGAGCGCGAGCGCCTCGAACGGGCGCTTCGCGACCTGCAGTCGGTCGCCCGCGAACTCCTCCGCGTCGAGACGAGCGAGGCGGTCGCGGCCGTCGCCGTCGAGGCCGTCCGCGACGTGGTCGGCTGGCCCATCTCGGGCGTGTGGTTCTACGACCCCGACGACGACGCGCTCGTCCCGGTCGCGCAGTCCGACGCCGCCCGGCAGGTGTTCGGCGAGTCGCCCACCCTCCACCGCGACGGCGAGGAGACGCTCATCTGGGAGGCGTTCGACGCCAACGAGGTGCGGGTGTACGAGCGAACCGTCGGCGGGTCGGAGGTGCAGCACCCCGACTCGTCCATCGAGTCTGAGGTCCACGTCCCGCTCGGCGAGTACGGCGTCCTCCTCACCGGCGACACCCGTCAGGGGGCGTTCACCGACGTCGACGTCGAACTCCTCCAACTGCTCGCGTCCACCGTCTCGTCGGCCGTCGAGCGGGCGAAGCGCGAACAGACGCTCCGCGACCGCGAGGCCGAACTCGCGGCGGCGAACGAGCGCCTCGACGAGTTCGTCTCCGTGGTCGCACACGACCTCCGAAACCCGCTTTCGGTCGCCAAGGGCTACCTCGAAATCGCGGCCGACACCGGCGACCCGGAGCACTTCGAAAAGATAGAGACGGCGCTCGAACGGATGAACGCCCTCATCAGCGACCTGCTCACGCTCGCCCGACAGGGCTCGCCGGTCACGGAGTTCGAGGCGGTCGACCTCCGGTCGAAGGTCACCCACGCGTGGAGCTTCGTCGCCACCGAGGACGCCCGTCTCGAACCGCTCGACCTCGGCGTGGTCCGCGCCGACACGGGCAGGCTCCTCCAACTGTTCGAGAACCTGTTTCGCAACGCTGTAGAACATGGTTCTACAGGCAGTCGGACTCCATCCGACGACGCTGTGGAACACGGTTCCACAGGCAATCAGACTACGTCTGGTGACGCTGCCGAGCACGGCGGCGCGGCCGCGACCGTGACCGTCGGCCGACTCGACGACGACGCGGGCTTCTACGTCGAAGACGACGGCGACGGCATCCCCGAGTCGCTCCGCGAGCGGGTGTTCGAACACGGGTACACGACCGACCGAACCGGGACGGGCTTCGGGTTGGCTATCGTCGAAAACATCGCCGAGGCCCACGGCTGGTCGGTCACGCTCACCGACGGCACCGACGGCGGCGCGCGCTTCGAGTTCCGCGGCGTCGAGTGGGTCGACATCGACGACGCCGAGTGACGGCGCTCACTCCTGGGCCGCGGTCAGTTTCTCCCTGAGCCGGTTGGCGTCGACGCGAAACTTGAACGCCGGTCGGCCGTCGACGTAGACGTACGGCACTCGCTCCCCGTACTTCTCGCTGAGTTCGTCGTCGGTATCGACGTTCACGAGTTCGATTTCGACCGGGACGTCCGTCTCGCCTGCGACCTCGCGGACGGTCGCCTCCGCCTCGTCGCAGAGGTGACACTCCGTACGCGTGTAGATGATGACGGGGACGGGGTCGCTCATCGACCGATGTCGTCGCCGCGGCCTGTTGAGTCTTCTCGTCGGGCTCGTCGGGCTCGTTCCGCCGGACGCCCCTTCGCTGGCGAACGGGCCGAGCGGTTCCTGACAGTCCGCAGGCGCGGGGCCGTTGGCGACGACCGCATCGTAACCCCCGGTGATGCGTGCGAGAAATTCGTGTCACCGGGCCACTACGTTTCGGGTCGCGTCGGGCGCAGAACGTGTCATTAATGTATCTTTTGGCCGATTGGCAGTCGAAATAGAGCCGCAATTCGGGCGTTAGAGTGAAATAAGGGCCTTGGTTTCTGCCGATACTCGTTATTCCGGACGGCGATTCCGGAGGCGAACTGTTAATATAGAAGAAGCGACCAGTCACAAATCGATCGAATCCTCGTATGGCGACAACATCCGAACCCGGACTCTCCGAGACGCGAATCCACGAGGTACTGAGTAACGACCGCCGTCGGATGGCCATCGAGTTCCTCCAAGACGGCGACCTGACCCTCCGCGAACTCTCGGAGCGCATCGCGGAAGCGGAGACCGGGGAGTCGCCGCCGCCGCGGAACATCCGCCAGAGCGCCTACGTCTCGCTGCAACAGACCCACATCCCCAAACTCGCCGAACTGGACATCGTGAACTACGACGACGAGTCGAAGGTCGTCTCGCTGGCCGAGGCGGGCGACGTGACGGTCTACATGGAGGTCGTCCCCGAGGGCGAACTCTCGTGGAGCGAGTACTACGCCGCGCTCGCCGCGCTCGGCATCGTCCTCATGATCGCCGCTGCTGTCGGCGTCCCGGTCATCTCCGGCGTCGGCGCGCCCGGTCTCGGCTCGCTCGTCTTCGCCGTTCTCGGCGGCTCCGCGGTCTACCAGCGCTGGACCCAAGAGAACTAACGCTTCGTCGTCCCCGCTTTTCTGTCGAGTCTGTCAGTTCAGTCGAACTCGTCGCCGGCCGCACCCCGCCCGCTCGCCGGCCGCTCGCCGCCCGGACACGACGGCGTCGGCGACGACTGGCGACGGTGGCATTTAGTCCTCTCCGCCACGACTCGGCGTATGCGCGACCCGTCCGACCCGAACGGACCGCCGACGGTCTGCGACGAGTGCGGCGCGAGACACTCGTTTCGGCGGCGGTTCGTCACCGGCGGCGGCTGGCGGGCCGTCTATCGGTGTTCTGAGTGCGGTTCCCGTGCGCCGAGCGACGCCGAGTGACCGAGTGCGCCTCGGGAGTGACCGGCGACGACCCGCGGCGCGTCAGCAGTAGGTGTCGCGCATCGTCCGCGCGAACAGTCCGTCTCGGTCGAGCGCGATGGCGACGAGGACGAACTCCTCGTCGAGGGGGCGCAAGACGAACACCTCGCGGGGCGCGTCGGGGACGTCGGCCTCGTCGTCGAGGCGGTCTAAAAGCGGGTCCACGGGGACGACGCCGTCGCCGAACTCGTCGAACAGGTCGCGCGCGCCGGGCTGTTTCGCGAAGACGTAGAGCACGGCGTTCGGGTCGCCGTCGGTGCCGTAGGTGACGCGCGAGCCGATGGCCTCGCCGTCGCCGGTCGCCTGCCACGTCTCGCGGGCGGCCTCGAACAGCCCCGTCGCGGCACCGACGAACCGAAAGCGGGTCCGGTCGCGGACCGACACGTCCGCAAACTGCGGGTCGCCGTCGTCCCACGTCAACGTCGCCTCGATTTCGTTTCCGGGTTCGAGCGCCGAGACGCGCTCTGCGAGGTCGCCGTCGTAGCCGGTCTGTGGCACGTAGGTCGGTGAGTAGGCGTCGTCGGCGTCGGTCTCGACGGCCGGGTCGGTCCAGTCGACGCGCTCCTCGGGGAGTTCGAGCAAGAGGAGTTCGTCTCCGTCGCGCGGACTGCGATAGACCCGGAACCGGCCGGTCGTCGTGACCTCCATGTCGGCGGCTACTGGACGGACGGAAATACGCCTGCCGGTCGCCGCCGGTCGCCGGGCGACCCTACCGCGAGATGCCGTCGCCCTCGTCGGCGACGACGCGCTCGACGTCCTCGGGGTTGACGACCGCGATGTCGCCGTCGACGGTCCGCTTGAGCGACGCCGTCGCCGACGCCCACTGCAGCGACTCGGCCACGCTCCCGCCGTCGAGGTGCTTGGCGAGGTAGCCGCCGACGAAGGCGTCGCCGGTCCCGATGGCGTCGCGGGTCTCCGCCTCGTAGACGCCCTGTTCGGACACCGCTCCGCCGGAGACGGCGAGCGACCCCTCCTCGCCGCGGGTGACGACGACGGTCTCGATACCGTAGTCCTCGGCGAGCCCGCGGGCGACCGACTCGGCGTCGCCGTCGCGCCCGAGGACGGTCGCCGCGTCGCGTTCGGCGGCGAACAGCAGGTCGACGGAGCCGAGCAGGGCTCGGTAGCCCTCGGCCGCCTCCTCGGGCGACCAGAGCTTCGTCCGGTAGTTCAGGTCGAAGGCGGTCGTCGTCCCGGCGTCCTGCGCCGCATCGAGCACGTCGGCCGTGGTCTCGCGGAGCGTCTCGGAGAGCGCGGGGGTGATGCCGCTCGTGTAGCACACCTCGGCGTCGCGGACGGCGTCGAGGTCGGTTTCGCCCGTCTCCAGCGTCGTCACGGCCGCGTCGGCGCGGTCGTAGACGACGTTCGTCGGGCGCGGCGACGCCCCGTGTTCGAGGTAGTAGACGCCCTGCCGGGCGTCGTCGGTCCAGACGACGCCGTCGGTGTCGACGCCGTGGCTCCGGAGTTCGCCGACGATTCGCCGGCCGAGCGGCGAGTCCGGGAGCTTCGAGAACCACGCTGCGTCCCCTCCGAGTCGGGTGGCGGCGACGGCGACGTTCGACTCCGCGCCGCCCGCCTGCACTTCGAGTTCGCGGGCGGTCTCGAGTCGCTCGCCACGCGGCGGCGACAGCCGAAGCATCGTCTCGCCGAAGGTCACGAGTGCTGTCATGGACGGCCGTTCGCGGGCGCGATATAAACCTCCGGCGTTGCCGTCGAATGACACGCATGCAGTCGATTCGCTCGCCCCCCGCGCCGGCTCACGCGGCGGTCAATCGCCGGACCAGGTAGATGAACGCGATTGGGATGCTCAGAAACGGAATCGCCACGAGGTAGTACACGGGCGAGGGAACCCAGTCGCTCTCGCGGGCGAGGTCCAGCCGGTCGGCGTGGAGCGCCAGCGGGCCGACGACCACGGCGGCTGCCGTCCCGTAGAGCCGAATCGCCTGCCCGGCCGCGTCGGCCCACGGCGGCACGCTCGGTCCGGTCGCCGCCGTGAAGAGATACGAGACGACGAGCGCCAGCGGCCCGAAGCAGATGCCCAGAAAGACCAGCGGGTTCATCGCCTCCACCGTCTCGGTGCCCCGACTTGAATCCTCGCCGATGCTATCGGTTCCGAGAATCGGAGGCCGGGTCGCGGATAGCGGCGGCAACGCGACCGACCCGCGCCGGCTACTCCTCGCGTCGTCGCCCGCCGTGGCCGGGGTAGTCGCGCTCGAAGCGCGAGGCGATTTCGTCGCGGTCGAACTCGATGATGACCGGGCGGCCGTGGGGGCAGGCGTAGGGGTTCTCGCAGTCGTCGAGCGCGGCGAGCAGGTCGAGCACGGAGCCCTCCCGGAGCGACGTGTTGCCCGTAATCGAGGGGTAACACGCGAGGTCCGACAGCAGTTCGTCGGCGACGGCGTCGACGGTCTTCCGGCCGCCGTCGGCCTCCTCGCGGACGAACGCCGTCAGCGCGTCGCGGAGCAGTCCGGGGTCGAGCGCGGCGTCGAACACCGCCGGGACGGTCCGCACGGAGACGGTCCGCTCGCCGGTCCGCCCGGCGTGGAAGCCCACCTGCGCCAGCGCCTCGCGGTACTCCTCGAACAGCGCCGCCTCGCGCGCCGTGAGTTCGAGTTCGACCGGTTCGGCCAGCGCCTGCGTCGGCGTGTCGCCTTCGACCTCGCCCTTCAGGCGCTCGTAGTTCACGCGCTCGTCGGCGGCGTGCTGGTCGACGAGGACCAACCCCTCGCCGGTCTCGGCGACGATGTAGGTGTCCGCGAGTTGGCCGATGATTCGCATCGACGGGAGCGAATCGAACTCGGGCGAGAGGTCCGCCTCCTCCCCGGAGAGGTCGCGCTGGGTCGTCGGCGCGGTAATGCGCGAGGGACGACGTGGCGGGGTTTCGCTGTCCGACTCGGTCTCCGATTCGGGGTCGTCGGACGGCCTCGGTGCCTGCGCCGCCTCCGGTTCAGTCTCGTCGTCGGTCGAAAGCGACGACTGCTCGGTCGTCTCCGGTCCCGGCGCGAGGTCGTACTCGCGGGGCGGCGTCGGCGGCGCGGACGCCGGCGTCGAGGGCGAAGTCGAACCGGACGAACCCCCCGAACCCTCGGGCGTCTCGGCGGACGCATCGGCGTCGCCGTCAGCCGGATTGTCGGTGCCGACTCCCGCCCCACGTTCAGTTGCAGTCGTGGTGTCTGGTCCGGCGTCGTCGGCCGCGACCGCGTCTGGGTCCGGATTCGACCGCGCGTCCGACTCGCGGGCCTCCCGCGCCGACTGCACGTCCCGCGCGGACGGGGGGTCCGCGTCGTCTGTTTCGCCGGCCGATTCCGCTTCCCGGACCTCGTGGGGGTCCATCGACGCCGCGTCGTCGTCGTCCGGCGAGCCGGGTTCGATGGCCGCCTCGTCGGCTTTCGACCGGCCCCGCGGGGCCGACGACCGGACGAGGCCGTGATTCAGCAGGGCGTCTTCGACCGCGTCGGTCACGTCGCGCTTGACGCCGGCCTCGTCGTCCCAGCGGACCTCCATCTTCCGCGGGTGGACGTTCACGTCCACGGCGTCGGCCGCGACCTCGACGAACAGCACCGCGAAGGGGTAGCGGTCGGCGTCGAGTTGGCCGCCGTAGGCGTCGAGGACGGCCTCGCGGAGCACGCGGTCGGTAACGTAGCGGTCGTTGACGAACGTCGAGAGATAGTCGCGGGTGCTTCGGGTCGTCTCGGGGTGGCTCACGAGCCCCGAGACGGAGACGCCGGGGGCGTCGCGGTCGACCGGAACCATCGACTCCGCGACCTCGCGGCCGTACACCGAGAGCACGGTCGACTGGAGGTCGCCGCGACCCTCGGTGGCGAACACCTCGCGGTCGTCGTGTTCGAGCGAGACGGCCACGTCGGGGTTGGCGAGGGCGTAGTGGGTGACGACCGCGTTGACGTGGTCGAACTCGGTCGCCGTCGTCTTGAGGAACTTCCGGCGCGCGGGCGTGTTGTAAAACAGGTCGTCGACCTCGACGACCGTCCCCTCGGGACAGCCGGCGGGCCGAATCGACTCGACCTCGCCGCCCTCGTAGTTCAGCTCCGTCCCCACGTCGCCGCCGCGGGGCTTCGACCGGATGGTCAGCCGCGAGACCGCGCCGATGGTGTGGAGCGCCTCGCCGCGGAAGCCGAGGGTGCCGACGCCGGCTTCGAGGTCCTCGATGTCGCCGATTTTGCTCGTCGTGTGCTCGCGGACGGCGAGTTCGAGGTCCTCCTCGCTCATGCCGACGCCGTCGTCGCGGATGCGGACGCCCTCCACGCCGCCGGCGTCGACGGCCACGGAGATGCGCGTCGCGTCCGCGTCGAGGCTGTTTTCGAACAGTTCCTTGACGACCGAGGCGGGTCGTTCGACCACCTCGCCGGCGGCGATGCGCTGGATGGTCTTCTCGTCGAGCTGTTTGATGTCGCTCATTCGCCGTCACCGCCGTCCAGTTTCGACTGCCAGGCCTGCACCTTCGCCATCAGGTCCAGCGGCGACGTGTCGTTCACGTCGGTCGCCCGGAGTTCGTCGAGGACGGCTTCGGCCTCCGGGTCCACCGCGGCCCCGGACTCGGTCTCTGTCTCGGCGTCGGCCGCCTCGGTGCTCGCCCCGGCGAGCGCCCCGGCCGACCCGTTGCCCGTCGCGCCGTTCGCGGGCGCGCCGGAGCCCGCCGAATCGCCGGCGGCGTCGCCGCCCTCCGCGACGTTCATCTGTCCGCTCCCCACGTCGAAGACGGCCTGTACGGGCTCCGAGGTTCCGGACCCCTTCGCCTCGATGGCCTTCTCCTCGCGGAGCCGGTCGAGCACGTCGGCGGCGCGGTCGACGACCGGGCGCGGAACCCCCGCCAAATCGGCGACGTGAATCCCGTAACTCCGGTCGGTCGGGCCGTCGACGACGGTCCTGAGGAAGGTCACGTCGCCGTCGCGCTCGTCGGCCGCGACGTGGACGTTGGCGACGCGGTCGAGGTGGTCCGCGAGGATCGTCAGCTCGTGGTAGTGCGTGGCGAAGAGCGTCTTGGCCCGTATCTCGTTATGCAGGTATTCGGTGGCCGCCCACGCGATGGAGATGCCGTCGTAGGTGGCGGTTCCGCGGCCCACCTCGTCGAGGATGACGAGCGAGTCCTCGGTGGCCGAGTGGAGGATGTTCGAGAGTTCCTGCATCTCGACCATGAACGTCGAGCGACCCTGCGCGAGTTCGTCCAGCGCGCCGACGCGGGTGTAGATGCCGTCGACGACGCCGACGGTCGCCGAGCGCGCGGGGACGAAACTACCGACCTGCGCGAGGAGCGTGATGAGCGCCGCCTGCCGCATGTACGTCGATTTGCCGGACATGTTCGGCCCGGTGACGATGAGGAAGCCGCGCTCGTCGTCCATGCGGAGGTCGTTCGGGACGAAGTCGGTCGTCGTCTCCACGACCGGGTGGCGACCGGCCTCGATGTCGAGCGCCCCGGCGTCCGTGAGTTCGGGGCGCGTCCAGCCGTTGCCGGCGGCGTGGGTCGCGAGCGACGCCAGCGCGTCCACCTCGGCGATGGTCCGGCCCACGTCCTGTAAGAGTTCGGCGCGCCGGGCCACGCGCTCGCGGAGGTCCTCGAACAGTTCGTATTCGAGGTCGCCGCGGGCCTCTTCGAGCCGGAGCACCTCGCGTTCTTTCTCCTCTAACTCCTCGGTGACGAAGCGCTTTGAGTTCTTGAGCGTCTTTATCTGCCGGTAGTGTTCGGGCACCTGGTCGGCGACCGACTTGCCGACCTGGATGTAGTAGCCGTCGGTCTTGTTGCGGTCGACGGTGACGTGCGAGAGGCCGTGGTCCCGCTTTTCGCGGTCGGCGAGCGTGTCGAGCCACGACTTCGCCGACTCGTGGCGCTCGATGAGGGCGTCGAGTTCGTCGTCGTAGCCCTTCTGGAACAGCCCGCCCTGCGTGACCGTCTTCGGCGGGTCCTCGGCGAGCGCGTCGGCGAGGTCGGCGCGGAGGTCGGCCGCGGCGTCCCGGTCCGGCCGCGAGACGACTTCCGCGAGCGGGGAGTCCGCGAGTTCGGTCCCCTCGATGGCGTCGGCGAGCGCGGGAAGCACGGAGAGGGTGTCCCGGACCGACAGCAGGTCGGACGCGCCGGCGCTCCCGGACGCCGACCGGGAGGCGAGCCGTTCGAGGTCGTACGCCCCGTCGAGCACCTCGCGAACGCGCTCGCGGGCGAGGGCGGCCGCGGCGAGCGACTGCACGGCGTCGAGTCGGCGGGCGAGTTCGTCGCGGTCGCGCCGCGGTCGGGTCAACCACTCCCGGAGGAGGCGGCCGCCGGGGGAGGTGACGGTATGGTCTATCGTGTCGAACAGCGACCCCGAGCGGTCGCCGTGCATCGTCTCGATGAGTTCGAGGTTGCGCTGGGTGGTCGCGTCGAGTTCGAGCAGGTCCGAGGGGTGGTAGACCTGCAGGCGGGTCATCGACCGGAGGACGCCCGCGCCCGTCTCCTCGACGTAGGCGAGGACGCCGCCGGCGGCGCGGGTCGCGAGGTCGGAGTCGAGGCCGACGCTGTCGACCGTGGACGCGCCGAACTGCTCGCGGACGGCGTGGCGGGCGCGACCCGGCGCGAACGCCTCGGTGGAGAAAAGCGAGAAGGAGGCGTCCGTGGCCTCGCGCAGCCGAGAGAGGGTCTCGTCGTCGCCGCGCAGTTCCGGGCCGGGGAGGACTTCGACGGGGGCGAAGCGGTAGAGTTCGGCCGCGGCGTCGTCGACGGTCGCGGCCTCGGTGACGAGGAACTGGCCGGTGGTGATGTCGGCGAACGCGAGGCCGACCCCGTCGCCGTCGGTCACGACGGCCGCGAGGAACTGCGCGTCGGCGCGCGACGTTTCGAGGAGCGTCCCCGGCGTGACGACGCGCTTGATTTCGCGGCGGAGGTCGCCGGACTCGGTCTCGTACTGGTCGGCGACGGCGACCCGGTAGCCGCGCTCGACGAGCGCCTTGAGGTAGGGCGTCAGGTCGTTCAGCGGCACGCCCGCCATCGGATACGACGACCCGTGCGAGGACTTCTGGGAGACCTTGAGGTCGAGTTCGCGGCCGACGGTCTCGGCGTCGTCGGCGAAGAACTCGTAGAAGTCGCCGCACTGCATGGCGAGCAGGTCGGCGTCGGTCTCCTCTTTCAGCGAGAGGAACTGTCCGACGATTCCCTGAGTAGTCATGTCCGCACGTGGGCGGGCCGGCGGATAAAACGCTACGATGCCCCAGTCGTGAGGGAGTGCGAGCGCCCCGAGACTGACCCCTCGGCGCGACGACTCGCTCGGCTGTTGCGTGGTAGCACATCCATATCTCGTGTTCGATGTTGGACAATCGTCCCAAAAATACAGCGTATGATAATCGGCGGCCCAAAATTATATACGGGAGTTGTCTCGGGAAATCTGTGACAGCAAGGTACGACAGACGAACGTTTCTCCGCACCGCCGCCGGCGCGGTGGGGCTCGGCTCGCTGTCCGGGTGCGTGGGGACGTTCGGAACGGAGTCCGGGGAGCCCGTTCGATTCGGGGCGATGTTGCCCGTCAGCGGGTCGCTGGAGCAGGTGGGAGTGCACGGCAAACGCGCCGCCGAGCAGGCGGTCGAAGACATCAACCGCGCGGGCGGCGTGCTCGGGCGGCCGGTCGAACTGACCACCGTGGACACGGAGGGGTCCGCGTCGGTCGCGACGGACGGCTACGCCTCGCTGGCCGACGCGGGCGTCGTCGGCTTCGTCGGCGGCCTCGTCAGCGACGTGTCGCTCGCGCTCGCCCCCGAGGCGGCCGACGACGCCGTCATGGAGATGAGTCCGGCGAGCACGAACCCGCGGCTCTCGGAGGCCGGGCGCGCCGACGGTCGGAAGTTCTTCGGCCGCACCGTCCCGAGCGACAGCCTGCAGGCGACCGCGATGGCGAAGATTCTCGACGCGCCGCAGTACGCCGACGCCGACCGGGTCGCCGTGCTCACCGTCGACGGGGCCTTCGGCTCCGACCTCGGCACCGCACTCGGCGACCAACTCGACGCGGAGGTCGTCACCGAGGTCAGCTACGACCCGGCCGCGGACGACTTCGGCGGCGTCGTCGACGAGGTGTTCGCCGACTCGCCCGACGCGGTCGGCTTCGTCAGCGTCCCCGGACAGGAGGGGGGCGTCCTCGACGCCTACGGCGCGTCCGACTACGAGGCCCCGTGGGTCTTCTCGGCCGGCCTGTTCGACGGCGAGATTCCGCCCTACTACGAGGGCTTCTACAGCGCCTCGCTGTCGTCGGTTCGGACTGACGGTTACTTCCACCTCTCCCAGCGGCTCTCCGACATCGCGCCGCTGCAACCCTACGCGGCGAACGCCTACGACGCCCTGTTCCTCATGGCGACCGCGGCGGAGTACGCGGGCGAGGCGTCGGGTCCGGCCATCGCAGACGCCCTGCAGACCGTCTCGGGCGGAACCGGACACACCGTCTCTGTCGGCGAGTTCGACCGGGTTCGAACGCTCGTCGACGCCGGCCGCGAACTGAACTACCAGGGCGCGTCGAGCGGGGTCGACCTCACCGAGGCGCTCGAACCGCTGAGTTCGTACCTCGTCGAGCGGGTCCACAACGGCTCGGTCGAGCAGGTCGAACTCCTCCAGCGCCAGTTCTTCGAGTCCGGAGGTGACCAATGAACCCGTTTTCGCGGCTGACGAGCCTCCTCGAACGGGCGCTTCCGAACGTGATTCGCCGCCGCTACGCGGCGAAGTTCGGGGTCGTGCTCCTCCTCATCGCGCTCGTCATGGGCGGCGCGGGCGCGTACATCCACTTCGACACCAAATCCGTCGTCGAGTCGCAGACCGAGTCGCAGATTCGCGGCGCGGCGGCGACGGAGGCCAAGTCGGTCGCCGACTGGGTGACCTCGAAGGAGTCCACCGTCTCGTTCCTCGCCGAGTCGCTCGCGGACCAACCGGCCGGGACTCCGCCCGCCGACCACCAGCGGTGGCTCGAAGGGAAGCTCATCCAACTCTCCGGCGACGTCCGCTCGCTCCACTACGTCGACGCCGACACCGGCGCGGTCGTCGCGAGCACGACCGACAGCGCGACCGGGCAGTCGCTCGACTCGCTGTCCGCGCCGTGGGCCGACGACGCCGCGTCGCTGGCGTCGGGCCAGTCCGTGACCGTCACCGAGCCGTACGAGTCCGGCGGCGAGCCGGTCGTCGCGTTCGCCGCGCCCGTCTCCGGAGCCAACGGCGCAATCGTCCTGACGGCGTCGCTCGCAGCGGGCTCCCACCAGTTCGAATCGCCCTACGCGACCGGCGACACCAAGGTCGTCTCCGAGTCGGGAACCATCCTCTTCGACAACCGGAAGGCGTCCATCCTCGACCAGTACGCGGCCGCCGACGGCTCGTCCATCGAGGCCATCGACGCGGCGCTGTCCGGACAGACCGGCTACGAGGTCGTCTCCGCCCGCACGGGCATGGCGTCCGGCGAGTACGCGATGGCGTACGCGCCCATCACCGGCACCGATTGGGTGCTCACCTACCACGTCCCGGCCGACCGGGCGTTCGCGCTCCAGTCGCAGGTGACGACGAACGTGATGCTCCTCGTCGCGTTCGGCGTCGGCGCGCTGTTCCTCGTCGGCGCGACCATGGGCCGCGGCACCGCGCGGTCCCTCTCGGTCGTCGCCCGCAACGCCGACGACATCGCCAACGGCGAGGTCGACGGCGACCTCCCGAACACCGCCCGCATCGACGAGATGGGCCGGCTGTACGACTCCTTCGAGTCGATGCAGTCGTACCTGACGACCGTCGCCGGGCAGGCCGAGGCGCTCGCGGACAAGCGCTTCGACGACCCCGTCCTCGACGAGGACATCCCGGGGTCGTTCGGCGAGTCGATGGGCCAGACGCACACGGAACTCGAAGCCCTCATCACCGAACTCGAAGCGACGGCCGCCGAGTTCAGTGAGACGATGGCGGACGCCGCCGACGGCGACCTCACGCGCCGGATGTCGGAGGACGCCGACAACGACGCGATGAACGAGATGGCGCGGTCGTTCAACGACATGGCCGACGAACTCGAAGCGACCGTCGCGGAGGTCGTCGAGTTCGCCGAGACCGTCGCCGCGGCCAGCCAGGAGGTCACCGCGAGCTCCCAGGAGATAGAGCGCGCGAGCCGACAGGTCAGCGAGTCCACGCAGGTCATGGCCGAGGGCGCGCACGAACAGCGCGAGAACCTCCGGCAGACGACGAGCGAGACGAGCAACCTCTCTGCGACCATCGAGGAGGTCGCCTCCTCGGCGAGCGAGCTCGAACGGACCGCCCAGCACACCCTCGAAGCGAGCGAGGACGGCCACGAGGCGGCCGCCAACGCCATCGACACCATCGAGACCGTCGAGACGCAGACCCGCCGGACGGTCGACCGCATCGAGGACCTCGAAGGCGACATGGCCGAAATCGGCGACATCGTCGAACTCATCACCGACATCGCGGAGCAGACGAACATCCTCGCGCTCAACGCGAACATCGAGGCCGCCCGCGCCGGCGAGGCCGGCGAGGGCTTCTCGGTCGTCGCAAACGAGGTCAAGGAACTCGCCGGCGAGACCAAGGCCTCCGCCGAGGAAATCGAGGCGACTATCGAGGAGGTCCAAGCGAAGTCCGCGGCGTCCGTCTCCGAGATGCGCGAGACGCGCGACGCCGTCGACTCCGGCGTCGACGCGGTCCAGACCGCCCGCGACTCGCTCGACACCATCGTCGAGAACGTCCGCGAGACGACCGACGGCGTCGACGAAATCAGCCGGACCACGGACGAACAGGCCGCCTCGACCGAGGAGGTCGCGTCGATGATGGACCGCGTCTCCGATATCAGCGACGAGACCGCCGAGCGCGCCGAGTCGGTCGCGGCCGCGGCCGAAGAACAGACCGCCTCGCTCAGCGAGGTCTCCGACGGCGCGGACCGTCTCGCTACCCAGTCCGAGCGGCTGATGTCGCTCGTCTCCGAGTTCACCGTCGACCACGACGCCGCCGACCGCGACGGCGCGTTCGCCGACGCAGACGCCGCGTCGACCGCCGAACTCGACGCCCCGGCGACCGACGGCGGTCTCGACGCGGACGGCCGTTCCGACCGCACCGACGACGGCCGTTCCGACAGACTCGACTGACGCCGCACCCGTCGCAGGGCACCCTGCGACCCTCCGAACGACTCGTCCCCCATTCGGCCCTCCGGTCCTTCACCCGGCCCTCTCCGGTCCCTCACTCGGCCTTCCCCGGTCCCCATTCGGCTCTCCCGCCCGACGACCGCGTTTCTCGACCGTTCGTTCTCCGTCTCCGTTCGCCAGAAAATATCACTTTTATACCACACAATATCAAATATGATATCTCGGAGCGTAGCGTTATACCGGCAATCCGCGTGAGGTGGACGTATGGACCTGCTTTCGCGACTCGCGGCGCTGGTCCCGGGGGTCGGGGCTCGGACGCGGACCGACGGTGGCGCACAGGCTGACGAACGAGGGACGGTCGCGCTGGCGGCGGAGCGACTGGACACCGGTAGCCTGCTCGACGGCGTGGGAATGCCGGTGTTCGTCCTCGACGCCGACGGCCGGGTCATCACGTGGAACGGCCCGATTACGAAACTCACGGGCGTTCCCGCGGCGGAGGCGCTCGGGTCGGAACACGTGAGCGAACTGTTCTACCCTGACGGCCGGCGGGCGAAGACGCTCGCCGACAAGGTGCTCGACGACCCGCGGACCGCCGACGAGGTCCACGGGCTCGACGTGGTCGACGAGGGGAGCCGGCTCTACCGCGACACCAGTACCATGACCGACCGACACGGCGCGGACCGGCACATCGCTTTCACCGCCCAACCGCTGTTCGAGGGCGACGAACTGGTCGGCGTCGTCGAGGCGGTCCACGACCGGACCGACGCCGTGGAGAAACAGCGGGCGTCGGAGGCGCTCGTCGACGAGGTCTCGACCACCATCGGGAGCCTCACGGCCGGCGACCTCTCGGCCCGCGCGTCGTTCACGGACGACCGCGGCGTCCTCAACGACGAGACGCTGGCGGTCGTCTCGGACCTCAACGAGATGGCGACCCGGTTCGACCGCCTCGCCAGCGAGGTCGACGCCACGACGGCCGACCTCGGCGGCGCGATTCAGCGGGCCGCGACCGCCGCGACCGACATCGAGTCGCAGGTCACGGAGCAGGCGGACCTCCTCTCGACGGGCGCAGAGGAGATGCAGGACCTCTCGGCCAGCATGGAGGAGATAGCGGCCACCTCCGACGAGGTCGCCTCGGCGGCGAATCAGGCCCGCGCGGCCGCCGAAAACGGGCAGGAGGCCGGCCAGAGCATCCGGTCCGCGACCGACCAGGTCATCGACATCTCCGACGAACTGCTCGACAGCGTGACCGAACTCCAACAGCGCATGGTCGTCATCGAGGAGGTCGTCGAGGTCATCGCGGAGGTCGCAGACCGGACGAACCTGCTCGCGCTCAACGCGAACATCGAGGCCGCCCGCGCCGGCGAGGCCGGCGAGGGCTTCTCGGTCGTCGCCGACGAGGTCAAACAGCTCGCGAACCAGACCCACGAGCACACCGAGGAAATCGCCGACAGCATCGCCGAGATTCAGGAACAGGCCGACGAGACGGTACTGGCCTCCGAGCAGTCCCACGAGCAGATTCAGGTCGCCTCCGGCGAAATCGAGGACGTGCTCGCCTCGCTCTCGGAAATCGCCGACGCCGCCGACTCCGCGGCCAACGGCGTCACCGAGGTCGCCCGCGCGACCGACTCGCAGGCGACCAACATCGAGGAGGTCACGACCACGATTCAGGTGGCCCAGGAACACGCGACCGCGGCCGAGGCGTCGACGACCGACATCACCGACGCGACGGCCGACCAGACGGTCGCGCTCGACGCGCTCGCCGACCGGGTGGACGCCCTCGTCGGCGGCGACGCGGCGGCGGTCGAGGAACTGGACGCGATGGACTTCGACGAGGTGGTCGACGGCGCGGACGCCGACTCGGTTCGCACGGCGACCGACGGCGGCTCTGCGGACGAGTTCGGCGGGTTCCAGTTCGACCGGTAGCGCGACCGACTCGGGGCGTTCGACGACGCCGCGTTGGAGTTCTCTTCTCAGTCGAGACTGATTGCGCAGCTCTCGACGTAGTCGATGTCCTCGATGGAGTCGACGCCGCCCTCGCCGCAGACGGGGCAGTCCGGGTTCTTCCGGTACGGGACCGTCTCGAACGTCATATCCATGGCGTCGTAAAACAGGAGCCGGCCGTCGAGCACCTCGCCCTCGTCGAGGAGGAGCTTCATCGCTTCCGTCGCCTGAATACAGCCGACCGTCCCGGGGAGGACGCCGAGGACGCCGGTCGTCGCGCAGTCGGGGACGGTCCCCGGTTCGGGCGCTTCGGCGAACAGACACCGGTAGCACGGTCCCTCGGGGACGAGCGTCGTCGCCTGCCCCTCGAACTTGTATATCGCGCCGTGGACCAGCGGGATTCCCTCGAAGCGACAGACGTCGTTGAGGAGGTAGCGCGTCGGGAAGTTGTCCGAGGCGTCGACCACCACGTCCGCGCCCGCGAGAATCTCGTGGACGTTCGACTTGTCCACGCGGGCTTCGACCGGCTCGACCGACACGTCGGGGTTGAGCCCGCGGACGAACGCGGCGGCGCTCTCGGCTTTGGCCACGCCCACGTCGTCGTCGCGGTGGATGACCTGCCGCTGGAGGTTGCTCCGCTCGACCACGTCGTCGTCGACGACGACGAGTTCGCCGACGCCGACCGCCGCGAGGTACTCGATGGCCGGCGCGCCCAACCCGCCCGCGCCGACGACGACGACCCGCGCCGAGAGCAGTCGCTCTTGGCCCTCCGGGCCGACCTCGTCCATGATGATGTGCCGCGAGTAGCGGTCCAACTGGGTGGCGTCGAGTGAGAGCGTCATATCCCGAGGTTGGCGTCGCCCCCGAATAAAGCCGCGGCACGGGCGGACCGGTTCCCGTGGCCCGGGTCGCGGACCGCTGTCTCCGACGACGACATCGCCGGAAGCGACGCGCCTTTGACGCTCCGCCCGTCACGTCGGGTATGGTCGCCGAGACGACGCCCGACGAACTACGCGAGAGACTGGCCGACGACGAAGACATCGCCGTCGTCGACATTCGAGACCCCTCGTCGTACGCGTCCGGACACATCCCCGATTCGGAGAACCTCCCGGCGGCGACGCTCGGCCCCGAGGTGTTCGACCGCGAGTGGCCCGCCGAGGTCGTCGTCTCGTGTTACGTCGGCAAGAGTTCGAAGCAGGTCGCCTCGGTGCTGGACAGCAACGTCGACGCCGACGTGTCCAGCCTCCGCGGCGGCTTCGACGCGTGGGAGGTCGAAGACGGGTCCGAGGGCGAGGCGGACCTCGGACCCACGTCGCCGTTCTGAGTCGCCGACGGGGTTTCACGACTGCTCTTCTCGACTCGCAGAGCGACGCCCGAACCTACGCCCCGGGAACCGCGACGGGCGACCCCCGCCGCCGGTTCCGGTTTCGGAGGTAGAAGACGAAGACGGCGAGGCCGCCGAGCACCGGCAGGAGGACGAACGCGACGAAGAACCCGACCGCCCACATGTCCGCCGTGTCCATCGCGCGGCGCTTCGCGTCCCGGTATATCCACGCCGCCCCGAGGACCGCGGCGGCGAGGAGCAGCGGTCCGCTGATTTCGATACTGACCATGCAGTCGTGTCAGTAGTCCGGAGCGGCCGGAATAAGCGTACGGGCCGTCGATTCCGACGGCGACGAAGTCGCGGCTCGGCGGTCGATAAAGAGAGGAGATTGGCGCGGTGCGCGGGGCGTTACTTGCCGCGGCCGTTGCCGGCGCGGATGGACGGACGGATGTGCTCCGTGCCCTTGCCGCGGTTCTGGAGACCGCGGTTCTTCTTGCCCGCGTTGGTGAGACCGCGGAAGGCGCGGCCCTCGTGGGTGTCGTCGCAGATCCAGTTGAGGTCGTCGTCGTTCTGGATGGCCGGGTGCTCGGGGTCGACGAGGATGACTTCCTGCCACTTCTGGGAGCCGTCCTGTCCGACGCCGTAGGAGTTCAGCACGCGCAGGTTGGGGTGCTTGCGAGAGGCGCGCTCCTCCGCGATGCGCGGGATGGACTTGCGGCGGCCGATGCGGTTGACGCCCTGGCGCTTCGTGCGGCGGCCGGCCTTGTGGCGCTGTTTGCGCGCGCCGCCCTTGCGGACGGAGACGCGGACCACGACGATGCCCTGCTTGGCCTTGTAGCCGAGCTCACGGGCCTTGTCGAGGCGGGTGGGGCGCTCGATGCGCTCGATAGCGCCCTGGTTGCGCCACTCCTGTTTTCGCTGCCACTGGAGTTCGGCCAGCTTGCCTTCCTTCGGGGTCTTCCACGCTTCCTTGATGTGGGAATAGAAGCTTCGTGCCATTGTATATCACCGCGGGCGCTTGCGATTCAGTCCGTCGGGGAACTCCCCTGAGACCACATTTCGTCCCGTTCGTGACGGGTGCCCTCTGGCGTGCCCGCATTGCCAGCGAGTTGGCGGAACTACCAACAGGGGAGGGTTAAGGACTTCGGATTCGAGCGACGCGCGTGCCACCGACTGGCGCGGTGAAACGGTCGAAAAAGACGGTATCGAGGGTGCCGCCGACGCGGCTCAGCCTTCCATCCCGCCGAACGACAGGCCACCTTCGATGTAGCGCTGTGCGAACAGGTAGATGAGCATGATGGGCGCGGCGAACGTCAGCGCGAACGCCGAGAACCGGGCCCACGGGATGGAGTACCGGCCGACGAGCGAGTACAGCCCGACGGGGAGGGTGTAGTTGTCCGTCGAAAGCAGCGTCTGGGCGACGACGAACTCGGTCCACCCGGTGAGGAAGGTGAAGATGAACACCGTCGCCAGCCCCGCCTTCGACAGGGGGAGGATGATTTCGGTGACGATCTTCCACGACGGCGCGCCGTCCATCATCGCGGCCTCCTCGTAGGAGACGGGAATCCCGTCCATGTACGTCTTCAGGAGCCACGTGTTGAACGGGACCGCGGTGGCGGCGTAGTACGCCGACAGCGCGAGCTTGCTGTCGTTGAAGCCGAACTGGACGAACAGGGCGTACAGCGCGATGAGGAGCGCGACGCCGAGGCCGCCGCCGATTTGCGTGAACAGCACGTAGCCGTACAGCACCTTCGAGCGCCCGATGAACTGCCGGCGCGACAGCGCATAGGCGCTGGGGACGATGAGACACATCGCCAGTATCACCGTCGGAATCGCCACGGTGAGGCTGTTCGCGAAGAACCGCTTGAACTCGGAAGTCTCCGTGACCCCGTACTGCGACACGTCGAGGAACGTCAGTTCGGGCGTCTGCAGGAACACCTCGTAGCCGCCGAGGCCGAGGCTGATGCGGTAGCTCGGGACGATGAGGTCGCCGATGACCCACAGGAACGGCTCGATGGTCGGGTCGGCCGGCCACAGGCGAATCCCGCTCGACGAGTACAGCGACGCGCCGGTGCCCGAGAAGGCCCCGACGGCGACCCAGTACAGCGGGAACAACAGGAGCGCGACGACGACCGCGGCACCGAGGGTTATGCCGGCGGTCTTCAGCACCGTTGCGGGGCTGACGCGCCCCTCGCGGATGCCTTCGAGGGTGTACTTGGCGTCCTTGACCGACTCGACGGGGGCCATCGCGGCGGTCCGCGCGTCGTCGGCGAGCTCGGCCGCGATGTCGGAGATGGCGCTCATGCGTCGTCCACCCCCTCGGCGAGCTGTCCCTTCTTGACGTTCAGCATCATGAAGACGCCGATGACGGCCACGGCGACCAGCATGATGGCCGCGCCCTCACCGTACTTCTGGAAGCGGAACGCCTCGCGGTAGCCGTAGACGATGAGCAGTTCGTTCGTCCGCGACGGCCCGCCCTGATTGAACACGTACGGGATGAGGAACTGCTGGAACGACGCCGCGGCCGTGAGAATCGAGGCGAACAGCACGGGGCGCTTGATAGAGGGAAGCGTCACGTGCAGGAAGCGGGCGAAGAATCCCGCGCCGTCTATCATCGCCGCCTCGTGGAGCTCCTCGGAGACGTCCTGCAGGGCGCTCACGGTGATGATGACCATGAACGGGTACGCCAGCCACGCCTCGGTGACGTTGTAGGCGAGAAAGGCCATCCAGCGCTCGGAGAGCCAGGCGATGGAGTCGAGGCCGGCCATCCGGAGGAACTGGTTGGCGAGGCCGAACTCGGCGGAGCTGAAGATGCCGCGCCAGATGGTGATGGTGAAGATTCCCGGCAGGCCCAGCGGGATGATGATGAGCGCCCGCATGAACCGCTTGCCGCGGACGCGGTTGCCCGTCACCACGAGCCCGATGCCGAGGCCGACGAGCACCTTGAGCGCGACCGACGTGGCGACGAACAGCCACGTCACGCCCATCGAGTTCCAGAACTGGCCGTCCGAGAGGACCGTCGCGTAGTTGGCGAGGCCGACCCATTGCTCTTTGCCCTGGAACAGCGTGGCCGGCTCCGCGTTGGTGAACGAGAGATACACCAGGTACAGGACGGGAAAGAGCATGAACGCGAGGAAGACGAACAGCCCCGGCAGTACCAACAGCAAGGGCAGGTCGTCCTTGCTCACGACCGGGCTGTCCGCGACGCGCTCGACGGCGCTGTCGACGACGCTCATCGTCCTTACTCCCAGTTAGACCGGATGTTTTCTTCGGCCTTCGTGAACGCGGGTTCGAGCTCCGCGTCGCCGTTTTTCACGCTGTTGAAGGCGTCTTCGAGCGGCCCCCACACGTCGCCCATGTTCGGGTGCGTCGGGATGGGCGTGCCGAGCGAGACGGACTCCGAGAAGCCCTTGACGGCCTCGGGGAGGTCGCTGCTCGAAGCGAGTTCCTTGTGGACCGGGATGTAGCCGAACTCCTCGGCGTTCGCCGAGAGCACGTCGGTGTTCGTGGTGTACCACTCGGCGAACGCGCGGGACGCGGCCGCCGTCGCCTCGTCGCCCTCCAGCGTCGACGTGAAGTAGAGCTGCTTGACCGTCGTGTACGGCTTGGGCTCGGCGTCGCCCTCGGGCGAGGGGAGCCGGGCGATGCCGGCGTCGATGTCGTTGGAGCGAACGTCGCCGAGGAACCACGGCCCGTTGATGGCGAAGGGCGCGTTGCCTTCGAGGAAGACGGCCGCCTGCGGGTCGTAGCCCGTGTCCTTGGGCTGGTACGGGACGAAGTTGTCGAGGATGAACTGGAACCCGTCGAGGGTCGCCTCGTTCGACAGGCCGAGTTCGACGTTCGACTCGTCGAAGTAGTAGCCGCCGAAGGCGTGAGCCCACGCGCTCATGAAGTAGGCGTTCAGCGGGTAGCTGAGGCCGTACATCCCGTTTTCGGGGTCGTGGTACTCCTCCATGATGGCCGTCATGTCGGCGATGGTCTCGGGCGCTTCGTCCACCATCTCCTTGTTGTAGATGAGGCCGACGGTCTCGGCCGCGTAGGGGAGCGCGACGGTCGCGCCGTCGAACTGGACCGCCTCCTGCGCGGGGCGGGTGTAGACCGAGAGGTCCACGTCCAGCTGGTCGCTCTGGTCCGAGAGGAAGCCGTTCTGGTAGTACTCGCCGGTCCAGTCGTGGGCCCAGTCGAACATGCCCGCGCCCTGTCCGGCCGGGATGGCGGAGGTGGTCTTCTTCCGGAGGTCGGCGATTTCGGCGGGCTTGGCCGTGTGGTCCGTCTCCGAGGTGAACGTCTCGGCGTTGGCTTCGAGCGCCTTCTTCTCGGCTTCCGCGCGCTGATGCCAGAGCGTGAACGTCCCGCTCGGGCCCGCGGACTCGGTCTCCGCTCCCGCGGTGGTCTCTTCGCCACCGTCGTCGCCCTCCGCACCGCTCTGTTCGGGCGTCTGCGTCGAATCGGTCTCCGACACGCCCACGCACCCTGCGAGTGCGCCGACGGCCGTCGTGCCTGCCAGTTGCTTCAGGATTGTGCGGCGGTTCATTGGCATAACGAATCTATGATGAACTATGTGTTCATATATTTAATAGTTCGGAATGACGGCCGCATTCGCGGAGAAAATTGCCACTCCGATGGTCGGGTTCGATTCGCGATATGTGGTGTAGAGGCTTTCAGTAAGCCGAAAACAAGCGATAAAATATAATACGAACTATTGCATCACAAATTCAGAAAATAGGAAAACGGTTATGGACGATGGGGCTAGACAGGGAGTAATGGCACGTCTCACGCTCGAAGCGCTTCGCAAGGAGTACGACCGGGGTCGCGTCGTCGCCGTCGAGGACCTCTCGCTCGACGTCGAGGACGGCGAGTTCATCACCGTCGTCGGCCCCTCGGGTTGCGGGAAGTCGACGACGCTCCGCATGGTCGCGGGGCTGGAATCGCCCTCCGGCGGCACGATTCGAATCGGCGGCGAGGACGTCACGGACCAGCACGCTCGCAAGCGCGACGTGGCGATGGTGTTCCAGAACTACGCGCTGTACCCGCACAAGACCGTCATGCAGAACATGGCGTTCGGCCTGCGGATGAGCACCGACCTCTCGAAGGACGAGCGCCGCGAGCGCGTCCGCGAGACGGCGGCGATGATGGGCATCGAGAACCTCCTCGACGACAAGCCCGACGAGCTGTCCGGCGGGCAGAAACAGCGGGTCGCGCTCGGCCGCGCCATCGTCCGCGAACCCGACGTGTTCCTCTTCGACGAGCCGCTTTCGAACCTCGACGCGAAGCTCCGCACCACGATGCGGACCGAGATTCAGCGCCTCCAGAACGAGCTCGGAATCACCTCGCTGTACGTCACCCACGACCAGGAGGAGGCGATGACGATGGGCGACAAAATCGTCATCCTCAACGACGGGAAACTCCAGCAGGTCGGCCGCCCGAAGGACGTGTACGAGAACCCCGCCAACGAGTTCGTCGGCGGCTTCGTCGGCTCGCCCTCGATGAACTTCCTCGACGTGTCGGTCGAACGCGAGGGCGACCGTCTCGTCCTCGTCGGCGACGGGGCGTTCTCCTACCGCCTGTCCGAATCGTTCTCGGCGACGCTCCGCGAGGCCACCGACGCGACCGACCTCCGAGTCGGCGTCCGCCCGGAGGACGTGGTGACGGCCTCGTCCGGCGAGAACGTCGTCGACTCGACCGTCGGCGTCGTCGAGCCCATCGGCTCGGACAACTACCTCCACCTCGACATCGGCCCCGACTTCATCGCCCGCGTCGACTCGGACATCGAACCCGAGACGGGCGAGACGGTCGGCGTCACCTTCGACGAGTCGGACCTCCACGTCTTCCACCCGCGGACCGGCGAGTCGCTCCTCTACCGCGAGTCCAAGCGGCGCGCGGCCCCGACGCAGCAGTCGTGAAGAAGTAGTTCGCTGTTTTCTCGCGGCGGTCCCTCGCTGTTCGACAGCCGCGTCGCCGCCGACTTACTCCCCGTCGAAGGCGTCGTCGGCGTCGAGCGTCGCCAGCGTCGCCAGCCGGAGCGCGTGCGGCCAGCCGAGCGGCGTCGCGCTGTCGGGCGTGCCGTCGTCGAAGAACTGCTCCGCGAGGTAGCCCTCGTCGGTGCACAGCGGGCCGTCGGGGAGGACGAGGTCAAGGAGCGCCCGGCCCTCGTCGGCGAACTCCCCGGCCCGGTCGTCGTCGTGGGCGGCCAGCAGGGCGGCGAGTTCGACGCCGGCGTTCGCGCCCCACGCGGTCGAGACGGTCCAAATCTTCTCGGAGGACTGCTCGCGCATCCGCCAGTCGTCGCCCTCGAAGCGGACGAGTCCCTTCACGTCGCTGTCGTCGGGGTCGTGCCAGAGGCCGTCGAAGACGGACTCGACGTGGCGGACGAGCCGGTCCAGCCGGTCGTCGTCGACGCCGTCGAGTCGGTCGTAGGTCCGGTGGGCCGACGCGAGCGCGAGCGCGGCGGAGTCGTAGCGGTCGTCGAGTTCGCCGTCGGCGACGCGGAGGGCGTAACAGCCGCGGCCCTCGCTCCAGAGGTGGTCGATGCCCTCGTACACCTCGCGGGCGCGCTCTGCGGCCCGGTCGGTCAGCGCCGAGTCGAGGTCAGACAGCGCGAGTTCGGCGTAGGCCTCGAGGAACGTCGCCGCGGTGTGGCTGAACCGGCCGGTCATGTTCTCCCACGCGTTCTGGCAGTCGACGGGGAGGCCGTCGTCGCCGAGGGTGTCGTCGAGGCTGTCGAGCGCGCTCGCCAGCGTCTCCTCGATGTCGGCGCGGAGGTCGTCGTCGGCACAGCGGTCGTGGTAGGCCGCGAGGAAGGCGATGACGCTCCCGGTCTGGTCGGCCTGATAGTCCGCGTCGTCGCCGGATTCGAGGCGCGCGTTCGCCCAGCCGGGCGCGAGCGAGCCGTCGAAGGGCCAGACGCGGTGGGGCCACGAGCCGTCCTCGCGCTGGGTTCGGCAGTAGGCGCGGGCGCTCCGCTCGTGCCACGCGTCGAGGCCGAGGTCGAGCCGCTCGTCGGACTCGAAGAGGAACGTCGAGATTTCGGCGTCGTCGCGGAACCACGTGTAGCCGTAGCCGCCGGAGTAGGCGTAGTAGGGGTCGAAGTCGGGACCGGCGATGCGGAGGCCGAGCGCCCCGGACAGAAGCGAGAGCACGCGGATGTCAGCGCGCATCGCGGCCGATTCGCGGTGGTCGGGAACCGCGCCTTCGACCTGTCCCGCGGTGCGCTCGCGGAGGTCGTCGAGGTCGCGGGCGACGAGGTCGCGGACGCGGTCCAGCGCGTCCTCCCGGCTCGTCTCGGTGTCGTCGGTGAGCAGGTGGCCGACGGCGGCCGCGCCCGCCTCGAACGGGACGGTCCCGACGACCGCGCCGCTCAGTTGGCCCTCCTCGTAGCAGTCGTCGGTGCGGGGGCGCGGCAGTTCGACCTCGCCCTCCGAGAGCAGTTCGTCGAAGCCCTCGGGCACGCGACCCTCGACGTGTTCGAACGCCGGCGACGACGCGAGGAAGTCGTGTTCCTCGGCGTGGTAGGCCTCGACGGCGTCGCCGTGGGTCAGTTGCCCGACGAGCGTGTCGCGGCCGTCCGGCTGGAAGTGGACGAAGGCGACGAGTTCCACGTCGGCGTCGGTCTCGAACCGGCTGACGTGGCCGTCGCCGACCGCGAGGTCGTACTGCGTCACGCCGCCGTGGGGCGTCTCGTGTTCGGTGACGACGAGCGCGCCGTCGCCCGCGTACGACTGGCTCGCGCCCTCGTCGAACCAGTGGACGCCGGATTCGTCGCCGACGGGGCGGACGCCGAACCGGGAGCGCTCGACCCCCCAGAGCCCGGACAGCGGGTAGCCGAAGTCGCGGAGCGAGCCGTCGGTCTCGACGTGGACTAACCGGCTTCCGAGGCCCGAAAACAGGCCGCTCGTCGTCCGTCGCTCGCCCGGGAACCGAGTCGGGTGGTCTGCGTGCCGCTTGTAGTCGGCCAGCGCGTCGCGTAGTTGCATTGCTGAGTCGTGGGACCCCCGCAGATAATAATCTTGGTGTAATGTTCCTTCAAACTTTCATGCCGTTTCGAAACGGTAAGGGCCCCCCTCCCCGGAGAGGTGGTATGCATCACCCCGGTCCGCCGCGAGTCACGACGGTCGGCCGCCCCGTCGAACTCGCCCCGAGAGCCCCGGAACGAGACGCAACGTACCGCTGGCGCGTGCTCGACGCGCCCGAAGAGAGCGCCGTCGCGGTCGGCTCCGGGCCGGTCGCCCACCTCGCCCCCGACGTTCCCGGCACGTACCGTCTCGAACTCGACGCGCCCGACGGCCGCCACGAACAGACCGTTCGCGCCTTCCCCGACGACCGCCGCCCGGCGACGATGGCGGTCCCCGCGGCCGACCTCGAACCCGCGTCGCCCGACGAGGTGTCCGTCATCGGGCCGTTCAACGATCGCCTCGTCGGCCGCGACCGCCCGCGCCGCGTCGGCGACGACTACGCCCTCGACGTGGATCTTCCGCCGGGAACGCACCCGTTCGGGTTCGCCCCGCACGACGACCTCGCGGAGCAGGTCCGCGGCGAAGTCGAGGTTCCCGGACCGGGCCGCCCGCGGGTTCGACTCGACGCGCGAGTCGGGCAGGAGAACAGCGACGAACTGGTCGTCGTCGCGGACGCGGAGCCAGCGCCCGACGCCGAGGAGGCGACTCTCTCGGTCGAGTTCCTGTTCGACGGCCGCGACGCGCTCGAACCGGGCGACTGCGAGGTCGATGGCGACAGCCTGCGCGTCCCGGTCGAAACGCTCCGCGAGTTCGACTCGTCGGAGCCGGTCCGCGTCCACGCCGTCGCGGTCCAGACGACGACCGAGTCGGGCGAGTCGTCCGTCCGGCACTCGGTTCTCGACACGCTGGTCGTGGAGTCCGGAGGTACGGGTGACGAAACCGGTTCCGGCCTCGCCGGCTTCGCCGTCTCGCGTCCCGGCGACGCGCCCGAGTGGGCGCATCACGCGACCGTCTACGAGGTGTTCGTCCGGTCGTTCGTCGGCGAGACGCCCGACCCGACGTTCGACGAACTCGCCCGGCGGGTTCCCTACCTCGAATCGCTCGGCGTCGACTGCCTGTGGCTCACGCCGATACTGGAGAGCCACACGACCCACGGCTACCACGTCACCGACTACTTCGAGACCGCCTCGGACCTCGGCACGCGCGGCGACTTCGAGGCGCTCGTCGACCGCTGTCACGACGCCGGCATCCGCGTCGTCTTCGACCTCGTCATCAACCACACGTCGCGGGACCACCCGGCCTTCCAGTTCCACTCGACCGGCGTCCCCGGCTACGAGGACCACTACGCCCGCGTCCCCGAGCGCGAGGACCCCTCCGAGGTCGACTGGGGCGGCCCCGGCGCGGCGGAACACTACTTCAACTGGACGCGCATCCCGAACCTCAACTACGACTCGCCCGCGGTCCGGTCGTGGATGCTCGACGTGGTCTCCGAGTGGGCGGCGGTCGTCGACGGCTTCCGCTGCGACGTCGCGTGGGGCGTCCCCCACGGCTTCTGGAAGGAGGTCCGCGAGCGGGTGAAGGCCGACGACCCCGACTTCCTGCTCCTCGACGAGACCATCCCGCGGGACCCCGCGTACCACGAGACCGAGTTCGACGCCCACTACGACACGACGCTGTACGGGTCGCTCCGCGACGTCGGCGCGGGCGAGAAACCGGCGACGGCCGTCCTCGACGCGGTCGCAGACGCCCGCTGGCACGGCTTCCCCGACGACGCCGTGCAACTCCGGTACATCGAGAACCACGACGAGGAGCGCTACCGGAGCGAAGTCGGTGAGGACGCGCTCCGGGCGGCCGCGGCCGCGACGTTCACGCTCCCCGGCGCGCCGATGATTTACTACGGCCAAGAGACCGGCGTCGAAGCCCAGCGCGGGACGATGCGCTGGTACGACGCCGACACCGACCTCGTGGAGTTCCACCGGCGGCTCTCCCGTCTCCGCGACGCCCACGAAGTCCTCCGCGTCGGCGACGTCGAACTCGTCCCCGCCAGCGTCGCTCCCGCCGGAAACGGCGGCGTCGAGTCCGACCGCGTGGTCGCGTTCGCCCGCGACGACGGCACCGACCGGCTCGTCGTCGTCCTGAACTTCGCCGGAGCGCCGACGACCGTCGAACTCGGCGCGGAAGTCGAGGGGACCGACCTCCTGACGGGCGAGCGAGTCGACGCTGGCGGCGCGGCCGGGGGCGACGGGCGCGCTCGCGTCACCGTCGCCGACGCGGCCGTGCTCCGAGCCGCCGGCGATTCGAGCCATTAAGTATCATGGTCGATGACAGTCCGACCATGGACGACCGGGAACTCGCCGACCTCCTCGAGCAGTTCGGGCTCTCAGAGAAGGTCGTCGACACGTACCTGACGCTGCTCGAACTCGGGGAGGCGAAGGCGAGCCAGATCGCCGACGCGGCGGGCGTCTCCAAGCGCTACGTCTACAGCGTGAGCAAGGAACTGGAATCGCGCGGGTTCGTGGAGGTCAACGACCACGTCGTGCCGACGACGATTCGGCCCCTCCCGCCGATGGAGGTCATCGAGTCGCTCTCCGAGAGCGTCGAGTCCATGCGCCCCGCGCTGGAGGAACGCTACACGGCCACCGCCCGCGACCAAGAGCGCTTCGAGGTCATCAAGTCCCGCGTGACGGTGCTCAAGCGCATCGCCGAACTCGTCGGCCGCGCCGAGTCCGAAATCACGCTGTCGCTCCCCTACGACGTGCTCGACGAGGTCGAAGACGAGCTTCGGGCGGCCCGCGAGCGCGGCGTGCTCGTCTCGCTCGTCGTCAGCGGCGTCGAACCGCACGACGACCTCGCGCTCGACGGCGTGGCCTCGCTGGTGCGCGTCTGGCACGAACTCATGCCCACGATGCTCACCGTCGACTCGCGAACGGGGCTCATCTCCCCCGGCGAGATGGTCGCCCGGTCGAACTCCGAGTCGCAGGCCATCGTCTTCGCCCAACCGCACCTCGGCCCGGTCATCGTCGGCTCCTTCTTCGGGAACTACTGGCCGATGGCCGCCGAGGCGTACACGACAGACCCCGACCCGCTCCCGGCGACGTACCACAACTTCCGCCACGCCGTCCTGCAGGCGGCGCTCTGCGAGCGCGCGGGCATCGACCTCGACGTGACCGTCAGCGGGCGGATGGTCCACACCGACGGCCCGACCGAACTCCACGGCCGCGTGGTCGACATCCGGCAGGGGCTCCTCGAACCCGCGAACAACTCCTTCCCGGTCGAGAACGCCTTCGTCGTCGAGACGGACGAGGGGACCTACAGCATCGGCGGACAGGGCGCGTTCGTCGAGGACTTCGAGGCCGACGCGGTCGAGTTCACCGCGACCGAGTAGCCTGCCTGACCCCGTTCCTGTTCCTTCGAGACCGCCCGCATCGCCGCCCGCGTGGTACGTTCGCGGACCCGCCACCGAATTATTACGTGGGCCTCGCGTTGGACGCTCATGGACCGCGACGGAGCCCGCCGCCTCGCCGCGCGGACGCTCGCCGTCATCCGCGAGAAGAACGTCACGGTGACGGCCGCGAGTCTCGCGTACTACGCGTTCAACTCGCTCGTCCCGCTGACGCTCCTGCTTTTCGTCCTCGTCACGACGTACGGCCGCGTCGAAGCCTTGCTCCCCACGTTCGAACTGCTCGTCGGCGTCGACCTCTCGCAGTTCGAACCGACGCTCAGAGCGGTGAGCGGGAACTCGGCCGGGCGAGTACGCGCCGCGGCGCTCGCCCTCGGTATCTTTCTCTGGAGTTCGCTCCGGCTGTTTCGCGGGATGGACAGCGTCTTCAGCGAGGTGTACGGCACGCGGAAAGAGGTCTCGGCGCTCAGGCGATTCCTCAACAGCGTCCTCGTCATGGCGACGGTCGCGGTCGGCGTCGGCGTCATCGCCGCCGCCGGTCTCGTCGTCTCCTTCCGCGTGACACAACTGCTGTGGTCGGTCGTCGCGCCGGTTCTCCTGTGGGCGCTGCTCACCGTGCTTTTCGTTCCGATGTACGCGCTGTTTCCGGGCGTCGACGTCTCTCCACTGGAACCGGTCCCGGGGGCGGCGCTCGCGGCGCTCGGGTGGACGGCGTCGCTCCAGGCGCTCCGCCTCTACTTCGGCGTCTCTCAGAGCATCGAACTCTACGGTGCCGCGGGCGGGGTCTTGCTCATCCTGACGTGGCTGTACGTCGGCTCGCTGGCCCTGCTCGTCGGCGTCGTCGTCAACGCGGTGCTGGCGAACCGGGTCGATGCCGACGCCGACTGGTACCCCGGCGACGAGGCGGCGGGTGACGAGACGACGGGTGACGAGCGAGGCTGACGGTGGCGCGTCGCCGCGAAAAAGCGTTCAGCGTCCCCTACCTGAATCGAGGAGAGAGTCCCGCCGTTCACGGCGGGCGTGAATCCGACAACAGGGACACAACCGCCGACAATGCTCAGTCCGGGGTATCCAAATCCTTCGCCGCGTGGAGCAACTTGTCCGTGACCTCATCGAAAGGTTGCACGGCGAAGGCGTTTCGACGGTGTACGTCGGGACGTTGACGGACGTACTCGATACGCACTGGTCGGTGGAGACGAACGCCAAGACGCACAACTTCTGGGCGTTCCGCGCGTTCATCAACCGCCTCGCCTGTACCGCCGAGGAGTATGGTATCTCGGTGGAGGTTCGTTCGGAAGCATGGACCTCTCAAGAGTGTCCGAACTGCGGTTCAACAGATCGGACGACACGCCACCGCGACACGCTGACGTGCCCGTGCGGTTTCGAGGGCCACGCAGACCTCACAGCGTCCGAAACGTTCCTGAGACGTCATCAGAACTCAGAACGTTCTGATTGGCGAACGAGACACGGTGTGTCTCGTCAACGGCAGACCGACGTAGCACGGCCGATGGCACGGCCCGTGTGCCTCAAGTGGAACGACCACGGCTGGTCAGAGTCACCACGCTCTTGTTCCAACGAGGAGCGCACGAACCCGCAAGTTGCCTCCGTGGGTTGGTAAGCGATACCCCCAGCGAGAGGAAACCCCGGCGTTCGCGCCGGGGAGGATGTCATAGGAGGAACGTGACGACGGCCAGCACGAGGAAGATGACGACGAGGATGCGCGCGACTTTCATCGAGAGCCCCGCGATTCCACGGAAGCCGGCGAGCCCGGCGACGAGGGCCAAGACGAGGAACACGACGGCGTAGTAGAGGAACCCGCCGCCGCCCTGCAGCGGCGTGAGCGCGGCGACTCCGAGCGCCGAGAGCGTCATCGTCCGGCGGTGGGCCGCGTGCCCCCGCGTTTCACCTCCCGCACGTGTGCGACGGGTTTCGGCGGCTTCGGAGCGCGAGCGTCCCCGGTCTCATCGGCGTGAACTGTGTGTCTCATCGCGTTCGTGATTGCCACCCGCACACAATGAGGTCGGCCCCTGCATTGGCAAGGTTCGGTCCGTCGCGGGGGCCTGATTCGCCGACGCCGACCCCCGAGTTAGCGACGGTTCAACGCTTCGGCGGCGAGTTGCGCCGCGAATCCGGCGCTACTCCACCGGAGCGAGAGCGCTCCGGCAGCCAGAAACAGCACTCCCTGTTTGGTTCGGCCCTTCGCCAGCGCCCTGAACCCCGCGACGGCCGAGGTCAACACGCTCAGCGTTCTCGTCCACTTCGAATCCAGCAGTTGGCGTCCAATCACGTTCTGAACGAGCATCCGAAGCAGTGTAACCGGCGGGCCTGCGTGTGCCCCGGGCCGCCCGCGGACAAATGTACCACGCTCGCCTATCCACCGCCATGGCAACTATCGTACGGGGCGCGATTCCGTCCGAAGAATTAGCGTTAGGTCACACGCTCTCCGCGCTTCCGGGCGTCGAAATCGAGTGCGAGCGTATCATCGAGAGCGGCGAACAAACCGTGATGCCTTTGGTGTGGATTCGTCACGCCGACCGCTCGGACATCGACGACGCCCTGCGAGAAGACCCGTCGGTCGACGAAGTTACCTGTCTCTCGGAGTTCGACGACGAATATCTCTACCGGATGGCGTGGGTCGACCACGTTCACCTGCTCCTGCAGATGATAACGAACTCTCACGCGACGATTCTCGACGCGTACGGTTGGGGCGACGAGTGGCAGTTCCGCGTACTCTACCCGGCTCGCGACGACTTCGCGCGGACGCACGACTTCGCGGAGGAACACGGACTGCGATTCGAAATCGAGTCGATTCGAGAGATGGACGCCGAACCGGCCGGACGGTACGGTCTCACCGAAAGCCAGTTCGAGGCGCTCGTGACGGCGGCCCGAGAGGGCTACTTCGAAGTGCCCCGGCGAATCTCGCTCTCCGAACTGGCCGACAAGATGGGCGTCTCTCACCAGTCGCTCTCCGAGCGAATCAGGCGGGGAACAGATGCGCTCGTCGAAGACTCCTTGCTCATCGGGTCGGTCCCGGACGATTTCCGGGACTGAGACGCCGGATTCGGGATTTCATATCGCGGTATGTGATTTATCCTCTCGTCGAGTGGCCCCTCGGCGAGCGAGAGCGGTAGCTGACGCTCGCAACGGGTGACACGCGGAGTCGCCGAGCGAAAGGCCGTCAGGCGTGGGTGGTGACGCTCTCGAACTCGTTTTCGGCGATGGCGGCCGACAGGGCGTCGATATCCACGTCGTCGGGCATCTCGGCGGGGTACTTGCGGCGGAAGTAGCCGACGATGTTCTTCGCGTCGCGCGCGAGGAGTTCGCGGGCGTTGTCGTGGTCGGTCGGGACGGCCTGCGGCCAGTCGAAGACCGTGATGCCGCGCTCGCCGACCGCGACGTTGTACTCGGACATGTCGGCGTGGACGTAGCCGGCCTCGTAGGCCTCGGCCATCTCGGAGAGAATCAGGTCGAGGACGCCCGTCACCTGCTCGGATTCGAGCTTCGCCTTGGCGAGTTCGACGCCGTCGAGTTTCGCCATGATGATCGCGTGGCGGTTGTGGTCGACGGGGCGCGGGACCGACACCTGCGGAAAGAGGGTTTCGAGCGCCTCGTACTCGCGTTCGGCCGCCTTGCGGGCGGTGTAGAGCCACGAGACGTGGTGGTTCTCGGAGGTGTAGTCGCGCTCGCGGCGCACCTCGCGGAAGTTGGTGTACCCCTCGCGGTGGAACTTGAGCGCGAGCGGCTTGAACGACTGCACCTCGAACACGTCGCTTTCCTTGCCGACGCCGAGGGGCGCGCCGAACCCCTGAATGGTGTCTCGTTGGGCGAACGTCCGGAGGGCGAGCGCGTCGTACCCCTCGACCGTGAGCTTGTACCCCTCGTACTGGATGGTCTTGCGCTCGATGAGCTCGCGGGTCATACAGCGGTCGATGCGGTAGTCGACCTCTTCGGCGGTCAGCCCCGAGTTCTTCGGGAGCTTCTCCCGGTTGACCCACTCGCTGAAGCGCATGCCCTGCTCGACGCCCGAGAGGAGGTAGAAGTCCTCGGGCTCGAGTTCGGCCATGACGCCGGCGACGTTCCGTACCATGCACGTCCGTCCGTCGGCGAGGCGTAAAAGGCCCGCGAGTCGGCGAATGTCGCCCATGATAAATTGCATGTGACGATACGAAATCGGGCGTGACGACTCACGCAGTTTCGGAGGGTGGTGTGGGGGTCGGCGTCCCCGTCAGAACTGACCGAAAGAGTTGCTACGCACAGTGCCTACCTACCGTTCGTACCGTAGTCGCCCCGTGGAACTGCCGTTACAGAGATACCTGCTCACCGTCTTCGGGGACGAGGACGTTCTCGGTCTCCGCTCGCAGTTCCTCACGGGAGAGCAGACAGTGGTTGATGGCTTCCATATGGACAACTGCCACGGTCGCATCCGTGGCCTCCCGGACGGCCGCGATGTCTTCGACGCCCATCGTGATTGGTTCGCCCTGGTCGAACTGTGCTTCCCCACCGTTGAGGACGACCATCTCAGGTTCGAACCGGTCGAGCGTTTCCGCTACTGGGTCGTACCAGATGGTGTCCCCGGCGATGTACAGCGACTTCTCGCCCTCGAAGGCGAACCCGGAGACAGGGCCCATCCCCTCGGCGAGTTCGCCGTGGCCGTGCTGTCCCGGCGTCCGGTGGATCGTCACCCCGTCGAACGACGTCTCGTCCTCGACGGGTCGCACGTCGGTGAAGCCCTCGTCGCTGAACGCGCCTGCGTCCTCGGGTTGGCAGAACAGCGGCACGTCCGCATCGAGTTTCTCTCTGGCTGCCTCGTCCCAGTGGTCGGGGTGACGATGCGTGACGACCACGGCGTCGTAGTCGAGTTCGACGTCCGGGAGCGGCACCAACGGATTTCGCTTCTGGTTCGCCGTCGTGAGGAACTCGGGCACCGCCGGATTGTCCGTCACCGTCGGCATCTCGCCCTGCGGCGTGAACATGGGGTCAACGAGGAACGTGGTGTCATCGACCGTCGCAAGCACCGTCGCGTTTCGCACGAGTCGTACGCGAATCTCGGAGTCGTTTGTCATACGCACCTCGCTTGGGGAGTTGACCGGTTACGATTTGTTCTGAAATATTCCAACTCCCTCGATTCGGGCGTGGTGGCAACTACTCGATGAACTCAACGTCCCCGAGGTCGAGGGACGTGTCGATATCGACGGTCATCGAGTCGGCGGCGAACTGTTCGGCAAGCCACGCCTCGGCTCGGTTGAGTCGGTACTGGAGCGTGGAGCTCGGCACGTCGATCTCCTCGGCGATCTCGCTAACCGAGGCCTTCCGAGGTTCTTCGTAGTAGCCGCGAGTGAGCGCGGCTTCCAGTGCTGTCTTTTACGCTGTCGTAAGGTCGTGCTGTGTCCGTCCATCTTCGAGCAGACAGGGGGGTTCACCGAGTCGTTCGACCGTCAGCGAAAGTCCGTCGCGGAGATTCGCTCGAACGTCGTCGTGTAAGGTTCCGAGCGAGCCGTCGACGAGGAGGTGCCAGCGGAACTGGTCGCCGTGGCGTTCCGACCGCATTATCACTCCCTCACCGAGGTGGTTCGCGGCGGCGATCGGGAGTGACCGCGGGCCGTCACCTTCCCGCTGGAGCGAGTAGATTTTCCGCGATTCCGGGTTCGACGAGAGCATCTCGTACCTGTACTCGGTGACCGGTGCGCCGCACATCCCGACCAAACTCGACTCTTGGGCGACCCGTTCGAGGCGCTCGTCGTACTCGTCGAGGACGGACGGTGTGCCGACGAGCTTCTCGATGCCCCATACCGCCTCGCTGGTCGCTTGCACCTGCATCGACCGCGCGTACAAATCGGGAGACTCGATGAAGACGTCCATCAGTGGGTCGACCCCTCGCTCGTACTCGATGGTAAACACGACCTCGCGCATTATTGGATAATTCCGCTCGGTGGGTATAACCGGTCGGCTCCTATCCCAGAAACGCGCTCCTGATTGGGAGTACGTCTCCGAGCGCCCGGTTCAATCGGCGAAACCGCGCGAAAATCACTATCTCCCCGCCTCCGAGGCTGTGGACTCAGGCCGCGTCGAGGTGGAACTCGACGACCGCACCCTCGCCCTCTTCGGTCGGCGGGAGTCGGAGTTTGCCGCCGTAGGCCTCCACGATCCACTTCGAGAGCCAGAGGCCCAGCCCGTTGCCGTGGGCGAGGTCGCTCTCTTCGACGTTCTGCTCGATGAGTTCGCGCTGGTGGTCGGGGATGCCCGGTCCGTCGTCGGTCACGCGCACGACGACCTCGCTTCCGACGCGCTCGTACGCGAGTTCGACCGTCGGAGCCGGGCCGGCGTGTTCGAGCGCGTTCTCGACGACCTCGCGGAAGGCGATTTTCAGCTTCTTCCCGCCGACGACTGTCGCGGGGCCGTCGCCGCTGACGGTGATGGTCGCCTCCGGGGTGGCCGCCGAGCGGTCGTCGACGAGCGATTCGAGGAGCGCGCTGAGGTCGACCGTCTCGCCCTCGGGTTCGCTGTCGACGAGTTGGGTGACGGTCTTGACCTGGTCGCTCATCGTGCCGAGGTCGTCGCCGGTCGCTTTCAGGCGCTCGCCGATGCGGACGGTCTCGTCGTCGCCGCCGTCGGTCGCGAGTTGGTCTCCCCAGCCGAGGAGCAACTGCGCGGTGTGCCGGAGGTTGTGGCGGACGAGTCGGTTGATGACCGCCGACCGCCTGTACTGTTCGGACAGCTCGCGGGTTCGAATCCGGCGCACGTCGTTGAGGCCGATGAGGACGTGCGCGACGGCGCTCACGCCGACGACCACGGCGGCGCTGAAAAGCGGTTCGCTGACCGTCCCGCCCGCGGCCCGCTGGTAGCTCCCGATGAGCGCGAGGACGAACACGGTGACGACGACGCCGAGGAGGTTCCAGCCGGCGACGCGGGCGACATGGACGGTTTTGAGGTCGCTTCGGTAGACGACGGGGCCGACGGCGACGAAGAGCACCGCGATGAGGAGGCCGAAGCCCGCGGCGACGAGCCCCGCGAGGTCGGATGCGACCGAGGCGACGCTGTTCGAGACGATGGCGAACAGGGCCAGCCCGGTGAGGCTGAGCGACCCCGCGCCGACGAGACGAGAGACGTTCACGGTTCGTTGACTCTCGTGAGTGTAATAACGCTTCTCTGAAACGAGTTGTCACTCGACGTTGACGCGGTACGGAAGTCCCTCGGGGTCGAAGACGCCGTCGGCGTCGCACTGCGCAGAGACCGGGCCGACGGTCGCCTCGCTGTCGGTCGGGTACCACGCGCGGCCGACCGGCGAGACGACGAAGCGGGCGTCTCGGTCGCCGACGAACACGAGGTCGCCGCCCTCGAACGACTCCAGCGGCTCGATGCCGAGGGCCTCGGTCAGCGACGCCACGAACTCCTCGACGTTCGGGACCGCCATCCCGACCTCGGTCGCGCCGCGGAGGTCGGTCGCCGGGTCGAACTCGCCCGTGGCGTCGCCGTCGTAGCAGACGTACTCGATGACGTTGCCCTCGGGGTCCTCGAAGTAGACGGAGTCACAGCCGAGGAAGTCGAACCGGACGCTCGGCCCCCCGTCGGTGTCGAGCACGTCAACGTCCGCGCGCTCGTCTAACCACGCGACAACGGAGTCGACCGCGGCCGAGACGGTGAAGGCGAGGTGGCCGGGGTCGGCGTCGCCGAGTTCGAACCACAGGGTCGTCTCCCCGGCGGTCGCCGAGCGTTGTGACCCGGTGACCGGCGCGAACCCGAGCGTCTCGACGTAGAACTCACACAGCGAGATGGGGTCGGTCGCGGCGAGGGCGACGCGGTTGAACTTCATGGTTCCACGTCACCGCGGTGCGGTTTAATCGAATCGCTCGCGTCGGCCGCGCCGGCCGCGTCGACTGCGCCGCCGGTCGGCCGCCCGACCGGTGACCGTCGCGACGAGGCCGGACGGCTCGCGGCCGAGCGTCGAAATCGCTTTCTCCCGGATGGACGAAGCCGACGTATGAACGACTCGCAGGGGTCGATTGCCGACCGCGAGTGGCGCGTGATTCGCGAGGAGGTCCGACCGGGGCCGATGCAGATGGCGCTCGACGAGGTCGCGGGCGAGACGGCCGCCGCGGGCGGCCCCCGGACCGTCCGCGTCTACTCGTGGGAGCCGAGTTGCCTCTCGCTCGGCTACGGACAGGACCCCGAGACCGTCGATTGGGACTACTGCGAACGCGAGGGAATCGACGTGACCCGCCGACAGACGGGAGGCGGCGGCATCTACCACGACCGCCACGGCGACGTGGCCTACTCCATCGCCGCGCCGAAATCGGAGCTGCCGGGCGACCTCATGGACTGCTATCACCTCCTGTGCGAGCCGATTCTCGACGCGATTCGCGCGGTCGGCGTGGACGTGGACTTCGTCGACGACGACGTGCCCGTCATCTGGCATCCCGCCTGCTACCTGCGGGCGCTCCACCCCGCCCACGACATGGTCGCCGCGGGCCGGAAGGTCGCGGGCAACGCCCAGTACCGCCGCCGCGACGCCGTCGTCCAGCACGGCTCGCTCACCTACTCGGTGGACGCCGAGACCCACCTCGACGTGTTCGACGGCCACGACGTGACGCCCGAGGCGTTCCGCGAGCGCGTCGTCGGTATCGACGAACTCGTCGACGCCTCCCGCGAGGAGTTCGTCGCGGCGCTCACCGAGTCGCTCTCGGGGTTCGTCGACGCCGACGAGGGGTCGTGGACCGACGACGAACTCGACCGGGCGCGCGCGAAGGTCGACGAGAAGTACCGCGCTGACGACTGGGTACGCCGGCGTCCGGGGTCGCGGTCCGACTGACCGGCCGCCACCGCTCCCGTCGCCGTCGCCGCCGACTCCGAAGTCCCTTTGTTCGGGTACGCCGTCGGACTCTGCATGCACGTCGGCGCACACGTCTCGATGTCCAGTTCGAAGGTCTCCTCCGACGACGAGACCCCACCGCACGGTAACGTCGCCAACGCCGTCTTCCGGCAGGTCGCCTTCGGCGGCAACTGCGGGCAGATTTTCACCACCTCGCCGCAGGTGTGGCGCGACCCCGACATCTCCGACGAGGAGGCCGAACTGTTCCGCGAGGAGACCGCCGACGAACTGTCGGGGCCGTGGGTCATCCACTCGTCGTACCTCGTCAATCTCTGTACGCCCAAAGACGGCCTCCGACAGAAGTCGCTGGACTCGATGCAGACGGAGGTCGATATGGCCGACAAACTCGGCATCGAGTACGTGAACGTCCACCTCGGTGCCCACACCGGCGCGGGCGAACAGCAGGGCCTCGACAACGCCGTCTCCGTCCTCGACGACCTCGACATCCCCGACGGCGTCACCGTTCTCATCGAGTCCGACGCGGGGTCGGGCACGAAGATGGGCGACGACTTCGCCCACCTCGGCTACGTCCTCGAGGAGTCCGAACAGGACCTCGACGTCTGTCTCGACACGGCCCACGCGTTCGCCGCGGGCTACGACCTCTCGACGGCGGCGGGCGTCGAAGAGACGTTCGAGGAACTCGACGCCGAGGTCGGTCTGGAGCACCTCAAGTGCGTCCACCTCAACGACTCGAAACACGAGTGCGGGACGAACAAGGACGAACACGCCCTCATCGGCGAGGGGCTCATCGGCGAGGCGGGCATGCGTGCGTTCATCAACCACGACGCCATCGTCGACAACGACGTGCCGCTCGTCCTGGAGACGCCCACCGAGGACGGCAAGGGCTTCGCGTGGAACATCGAGCGCGTCCGCGAACTCCGCGCCGACGCGGAGTAAGACACCGGACGGGGAGTCACTGACCCGTCGCATCGACTGTTTTTTGGGTCGCCGCGCCCGACACCGCGTGTGCGACGTTTCTCGGAATCGTACCTCCGGCGGACGCGAGCGGGCATGTGGGACGACTCCCGCGCGGCCCTCGCCGACCTCGACCTCGACGGCCGGGCTCGCATCCTCGACGTGGGCTGCGGGACCGGCGAGTTCACGCGCGTCCTCGCGGAGGCCTCGGACGCCCGCGTCGTCGGCGTCGACGCCGACACCGACCTGCTTTCTGTCGCCAGCGACCGCGCCGGAATCGAGGCGGTCGCCGGCGACGCGACCCGACTTCCCTTCGCCGCCGACAGCTTCGATTTGGTCGTCTGTCAGGCGCTCCTCGTGAACCTCCCCGACCCGACCGCCGCGCTCTCCGAGTTCGCCCGCGTCTCGTCGGACCTCGTGGCGACGGTCGAACCCGACAACGCCGCCGTCGGCGTCGACTCGACCGTCGAGGCCGAGGCCGCGCTCGACCGCCGCGTCAGAGACGCGTTCCGCGACGGCGTGGCGACCGACGTGGCGCTCGGCGACCGCGTCCGCGGGCTGTTCGCCGACGCCGGCCTCTCGGTCGTCGGAACCCGCCGGTACCACCACCGGAAGCTGACCGAGCCGCCGTACGACGACCACGACGTGCGGAGCGCGGCCAAGAAGGCGACCGGCGAGGGGCTCGACCGCCACGAGGCCGACCTCCGCCGCGGCCTCGACGACGACTCCTACGAGTCCGTCCGCCGCGAGTGGCGCGAGATGGGGCGCGAAGTCGTCCAGCAGATTCGGGACGGGGAGTACCGCCGGGCCGAGGTCGTCCCGTTCGACGTGACGACGGGGCGAGTGTAGTCGGGTCACCGCCGGACCGATTCAACGCGACCCGACTCGACGGCCGAAAAAAGCTATCTGTTCAGTAGCCGACCGCGAGCTGTTCGTGGACTGCGTCGCCGCTCTCCAGTTCGTCCGCGAACGCGATTGCGAAGTCCTCCATGGAGATGCGGCTCTCGCCGTCTTCGTCGGCGACGAGTTCGCCGAGTGCGGTCCGGAACTCGCCGGTCCGCTCGCCGGGTTCGATGAACGCCGCGGGCGCGACGTAGGTCCACCGCAGGTCGTCGGCGTCTTCGAGCAGGCCGTACGCCTCGATGGCGGCGCTGGCGACCGGCTTCCACTCGTCGGGGAACTCCGGCGAGTCGATGAGCCGCGTGTCGGGGCCGACGTTCAGGATGCCCGCGCCGCCGGTCCAGACGAGGCGGTCGACCGAGGCGCGGCGCATCCCGTCGATGACGGCGTCGAGCATCTCGACGAGGACCTCCGGCGACTCGTCGTCGCCCGGGCCGAGCGCGGAGGCGACCGCGTCGTGGCCCGCGGCGAGTCGCGCGATTTGGTCGGCGTCGGTCGCGTCGCCGGCGACCGCCGAGAAGTCGGGGTCGTCGACGCCGTCGACGTCGCCGCTTCGGGAGACGCCGGTCACCGCGTGGCCGCGGTTCAGGAGTTCGTTCGCGATTCGCGTGCCGATTCGGCCGCTCGCACCGAGGAGGAGTACGTGCATGATGGTGTGCTGTGGGTCGTGTCGTGAGTGTGTTCGTCGCTCGGTTCGCCGCGACGATGCGGTCACATCGTCATACTTGGTCAACGAGGGTGAGTTTATTATATCTAAGCGAACCTCGGTGTGAGTAGGTCACGCCGATGTCACCGCACCAGAACCTCGAAACGAAGTACGAACAGTGTCCGGTCATCAAGACGCTCGAAGAAATCGGCTCGCGGTGGCGGATGACGGTCATCCACGTGCTGCGCGAGGGCGACCTCCGGTTCAACGAACTCAAGCGCGCGAGCGGCGCGAACTCCCAGACGCTCTCGCGCGTGCTGGACGACCTCCAAGAACTGGGGTACGTCGAGCGGGAGGTCGAAGACGGCAGTCCAATCGCGGTGTACTACTCGCTCACGCAGAAGGGCGAAGAGCTGCTACCGGCGTTCGACGACATCTCGGAGTGGGGCGAAAAATGGATGTCCGAGGACGGCGGCGCGGAATCGTAACCGGCGCAGCGTGGTCGCTCAGCCGAGGAACAGGTCGACGAAGTTCCCGCTCGACTGCCCGCGGTAGAGTTCCGAGTAGCCGCAGTTCGCACACGAGACGACGGTGAACTGGCGGTTCTGAATGTCGAACATCTTGGAGAGACCGGTCCCCGAGGTCGCGATGGAGTCGATTTCGGTCTCGGAGTGGCCGCACTTCGGACAGCCGTCGCGGTCGGCACTTGGTGGAGGGCTCATGTTGAGTAGTTGAACTACTCCAGTGAAAAAACCACCTCCAAAACGATTTCCTGCCTCCCGCCCGCGAGTACGCACATGCCCGCCGGTGGTCTCGTGTTCTTCCTCTTCGTCCTCCTCAGCATCGGTGCCGCAATCGCCCTTTACGCCGCGATTCAAGGCGAGACGAGCGACTTACCGACGATGAGTCGCGAGGAGGCGGAACGCCGCGCCCGCGACGAGGGGATGCGGTACAACGAAAAACACGGTCGCGGAACCGACCGCCGCCCGGACGAGAACGACCGAGGTGACGGCTCTGGCTGGGGCTCCGAGCGCATCGACGACCGCGACCGCGGCCGCGACGACGCCCGCGACTGGTAGCCGGTCGGCCCGGCTCGGTTCCGCCCTCAGACCACGTCGCCGCGGACCGACGTGCCGGTCTGTTCGGCCCGGTAGGCTCGCATCGCCTCGACGGCCGTCTCGGCCTCGTCGCCTTCCAGTCCGAGCATCTCCAGCGCGCCCGAGAGCGTCGGGAAGGCGAACTCGCTGTTCCGGAGTTTCGACATCGCGTCGGGCGAGCGCTGGCCGTCGGCGTAGAGGCAGACGCCGCGGGGGTCGAGAATCTGTTCGTAGGCCTCGCGGGCGACCGCGCCCTTCAGCCGCTGGGTGACGTTGTCCTCGAACGAGGCGTTGCACACTTCGAGGTGGACCGGTTCGTCGTCGTCGGGGAGCAGGTGAGCGGCGAGGCATTTCTCGGGGGCCGCGTAGCCGTTCGCGTTGGCTCGCAGCAGGTCGGGATGCTCGCGCGCCCACTCGGCGCGGACGCTCTTGCCGACGCCCTTCACGCCGTGGGACCGCTCGAACGCCTCGGCCGCGTCGGGGTCGCCGCGGAGGAGGATGTCTTTCGTCACGTACACGTCGAGTCGGTCGAGGGGGTCGAGGCCGAGCGCCACGTCGCCGTAGACCCACACCTCGCGGACCGGAACGGGGAGCGTCTCGGACTCGACGGCGTCGACGACGGCGTCGACTCGGTCGAGGGCGGCGTCTCTGTCCATCGACTGTCCGTGGGGTTCGGAGGGTCAAACCGGTTGCGACCGAGCGTGATGGGTGTGACCGAGCGCGGTCGGGTCGCCGGTCGAGCGAGCGACGCCCGCCCCGAGGCGAAACCCGTATCCCTCCCGCCGGGCAAGCGACCGGCAATGGAGTGCGACAAGTGCGGCCGCGACGCGGTGATGCACGCGGCCTACTCCGGGGCCCACCTCTGCGAAGACCACTTTTGCGCCTCGGTCGAGAAACGCGTGCGCCGCCGCATCCGCGAGGACAACATGCTGCCCCGCGACGCCAGCCCGGAGAACCCTCAGACGTGGGTTATCGGACTCTCCGGCGGCAAGGACAGCGTCGTCCTCACACACATCCTCGACGACACGTTCGGTCGAGACCCCCGAATCGAACTCGTCGCCCTCACCATCCACGAGGGCATCGAGGGCTACCGCGACAAGTCCGTCGACGCCTGCGTCGAACTCGCGGAAGACCTCGACATCCACCACGAACTGGTCACCTACGAAGACGAGTTCGGCGTCCAGATGGACGACGTGGTCGAAAAGGACCCCGAGAACATGGCCGCCTGCGCCTACTGCGGCGTGTTCCGCCGCGACCTGCTCGAACGCTTCGCCGACGAGCTCGGGGCGGACAAACTGCTCACGGGCCACAACCTCGACGACGAGGCGCAGACGGCGCTCATGAACTTCTTCGAGGGCGACCTCAAGCAGGTCGCAAAGCACTTCGACGCCAGCATCGGCGACTTCGAAAAGCGCCGCGACGCCGGGGAGTTCATCCCGCGGGCCAAGCCGCTGCGCGACGTGCCCGAAAAGGAAGTCGCGCTCTACGCCCACCTGAAGGACCTCCCGGCGCACATCACCGAGTGCCCCCACTCCTCGGAGGCCTACCGCGGCGAGATTCAGCAGTTGCTGTTGAAACTCGAAGAGAACCACCCCGGCACCCGCCACTCCATCATGGCCGGCTACGAGGAGTTAGCCGAACTGACCGCCCGCGAGTACCGCGGCGAGGGCCGCGTCGACCTCAACGACTGCGAGCGCTGCGGGTCGAAGACCGCCGGCGACGTCTGTCGGAAGTGCCGGCTCATCGAGTCGATAGAAGCGGTCTGAGCGGTACGGAACGCCGATTTCTCGCCGTGTCTTACGAGTCGGACAGTCAGACAGCGACGGGTGAGGTCACACCGACCGAGCCATCGTCGACGCTCACGGTCGGAGAACCGCGTCAGCGAAAAAGAACCCACGAGTGTACCCGACGGGCGCGGCGGCGTCCGCGCGGGTCAGACAGGGCGTTACCGGATGACGTCGAGACCGTTGTTCTTCTCGACCTCGTCGCGGCCGCCGTCGGACCACGTGCCGCTCTGCGCCGTCTGGGCTCGTTCCGAGCTATCGAACTCCGAGCTTGAACCCGAGTGCTGTTGTTGCTGCGACTCGCGCGACTGGATGCTCTGACGCGACTTGTCGGCCTGCTTCTGCGTCGTCGGGCCGAGGACCTGCGCGGACTGGACGCCCGTCATGATGGCCATGACGCGGACTTTCCCCTTGTACTCGTCCTGAATGCGAGCGCCCCAGATGACGTTCGCGGCGGCTTCCAGCCGTTCGGTGATGTTGCTCGCGATTCCCTCGGCCTCCTTCAGCGTGAGGTCGGGGCCGCCCGTGATGTGGACGAGACCGCCGGACGCACCGCGGTAGTCCACGTCCAAAAGCGGGTGGTTCATCGCGTCGTTGACCACTTCTTGGGTCTTGTTCTTGTCTTGCGTCTCGCCAACGAGCATCACCGCGACGCCGCCCTGATTCATGATTGTCGACATGTCGGCGTAGTCGAGGTTGATGAGCGACGGTTGGGTAATCGTCTCCGAGATGCCCTTGACGGTCTCGGCGATAATCTGGTCCATGACCGAGAACGCCTTGCCGATGGGCAGGTTCGGGACGTAATCGAGGAGGCGGTTGTTGTCCAGCACGATGATGGAGTCGGCCTCGTTGCGGAGGTTTTCGAGTCCCTCCTCGGCCTTGACCGTGCGGGCGCGCTCGACGTTGAACGGGGTCGAGACCATGCCCACGACGATTGCGCCCTGCTCCTTTGCGATCTTCGCGACGACGGGGGCCGCACCGGTACCGGTGCCACCACCCATCCCCGCGGTGACGAACACGAGGTCGGCGTCGCCGAGCACGTCTTTGATCGTGCCCTGTGCCATCTCGGTCGCACGCTCACCCATCGACGGGTCACCACCGGCGCCGAGACCCTGCGTCAGGGACTTCCCGACGAGGATTTTCGTGTCCGCTTCGATCATCTTCAGGTGCTGCTTGTCGGTGTTGATGGCGACCGTGTCGGCCCCCTCGACACCGATGTTGTACAGGCGGTTGATGGTGTTGTTGCCAGCACCACCGGCGCCGACGATGACGATTCGCGGGTCACCGAACTGGTCGTCGCTGTCGTCGAGCGACGACTGCGTCTTGCGCTCGGCCTCGTCCCGTTCCATCGCCTCGCGAACGATATCCTGCATAGTTACACCTTTGCCCAGCCGCGCTTGCTGGTAGATTCGCGCTGTCGCTTGTCAGTAGTCTGTTCGTTGAGCATATCGCGAACGGCTGAACGGATGGCTTCGGATCGGTTCGGGAACTCTCCCGTCTCGACCATCCGCTCGACCTCCTCGATTTGCTGCTTCGGAATTCGTAGTGTCACACGCTCCATGTTTACATTCCCCCGGTAAGACGGCGCGCCGCACTCGTGTGCGAGTGTCTTACACCCGAAAACCGACGGACGACGCCGGGATGCGGGCCGCCGTCGGGTGGCTGTAAGACAACCGTCTTACGCGATAATCACCACAGAGGGATAGAATATAAATGTAACGGCGATTGTAAGACGGGGCTGAATATCCCGTATAGGACGCTTTAATCGCCGGTTATGCTCATTCCAGAACGTCGGCTGCGGGCGTCCGGCGACCGCAGTCGGGGCAGAACGCCCAGTCGGAGCGGAGTTCGTCGCCGCACTCGCAGAACACGCGATGGGAGGTTTTCTCGCCGCAGTTCGGGCAGTACACGTGGTCCTTCCCCACGGATTCGCCACATTGGCCACAGCTCATCTCGCGGTCGTCAGCCTTTGACGACTGCAGTTCGTCCCGTGTCTTACGAACCGTATTCGGGTTTTCTTCCCGGGCTACACCCGCGTTTACGCGTGATTCGCCGTTCGAACCATCGACGTTGATGTTGACGTTCAGGTCCGAGGGCGTCGGACGCTCGGACTCGCGGGCCGCCGCCGCTTCCTCGACGAGCGTCGGGAGTCGTTCGTCGAGTCGCTCGTCGACGAGTTCCTCGACCCGCGCCGAGAGCGCGCCGTCGAGGCCGTCGGTGTCGGACGCGTCGTCGTCCGCGGCGTCGTCACGTTCCAGGTCGTCGAGGTACCGGCGGAGCGCCTCGCGCATCACCTCGCTTTTCGAGGTGTCGAGGCGGTCCAAGCGCTCGACGAGGGCGTCGTCGGCGCGGAACGTGATTTTACTCATTACTCCGGGATTATCTCGGCGGCATATCAATGTTCGCACCTGTCTGACACACGGCACACATGCACGGTGCACGCGGCGGCGAGAATGATAATGGTTAAACGCATCGACCGGATAGCAATCGGTGACCGCTCTTAGCTCAGCCTGGCAGAGCAGCCGACTGTAGATCGGCTTGTCCCCCGTTCAAATCGGGGAGAGCGGATTTTGCTTGCAAAACCCGGTCGAGCCGGTTTGAGCAGGTCAGTCGCAGCGCGTGAACGAAGTGAACGCGTCGTCTGACTGGGTTCAAATCGGGGAGAGCGGACTGAACTTCAACACCCGCGAGCGCAGCGAGCGGTGTTGCATGTGACGGACTTCTCGACCCGATTTGAGCAGCGAGCGACGCGAAGCGTTGCGAGTGAGTTCAAATCGGGGAGAGCGGTCAGATTCTACCCCGCTAGAATCCTCACGAACAATCGGCGTATATCTCGCCGCGACCCCGTCATTTACCCCCGTCTGTTCGAAATCGGACGCCATGGATTCTCGACCGCTCGGTACGACTGGATTCGACGTCTCTGAGGTCGCGCTGGGAACGTGGCAACTCGGCGGTAGCTGGGGCCCGGTGACCGACGAGGAAGCGTACGACGCCATCGAAGCCGCACTCGACGCGGGCATCAACTTCCTCGACACCGCGGACGTGTACGGCGACGGCGACAGCGAACGCCGAATCGGCGACGTGCTCGACGACCGCGACGACGACGTCACCGTCGCCACCAAGGCGGGGCGACGGCTCGACCCGCACGAGGCGGACGGCTACAACCGCGAGAACCTCGAACGGTTCGTGGACCGAAGCCGGGACAACCTCGGTGTCGACTCGCTCGACCTCGTCCAACTCCACTGCCCGCCGCGGGACGTGTACTACCAGCCGGAGGTGTTCGACGCGCTCTCTGACCTCCGCGACGGCGGGAAGATAGACCACTACGGCGTGAGCGTCGAGAAGGCCGAAGACGGCCTCAAAGCCATCGAGTACGACGGCGTCGAGACGGTGCAGATAATCTTCAACCCGCTCCGACAGCGGCCGGCCGAACTGTTCTTCCGGGAGGCACAGCGCCGGAACGTCGGCGTCATCGTCCGCGTCCCGCTGGCGTCGGGGCTGCTCACCGGCGCGCTCTCCGAAGACGCCGAGTTCGGCGAGGACGACCACCGGAACTACAACCGAAACGGCGAGGCGTTCGACGTGGGCGAGACGTTCGCCGGAATCCCGTTCGAAGACGGTCTCGCCGCCGCGGACTCGATAGCAGAGGTCGTCCCCGAGGGAGTGTCGCTCGCACAGTTCACGCTCCGCTGGATTCTCTCGTTCGACGCCGTGAGCACCATCATCCCCGGGTCGACGTCGCCGGAACACATCCGCGACAACGTCGCCGCGGCGTCGCTCCCGCCGCTGTCGGCGGAGCAGTTCCAGCACGTCGAAGAAGCGTATGACGCGTACGCGCGCGAGCACGTTCACCATCGCTGGTGAGGTGTCCCAGTAGCGGCTACCGAGGTGCGACAGCCGGTTAGCTCTCGAAGACGTCCTCGTATTCGTTGCGGATGAAGTACCGGACCCAATTTCCGTAGGTCCGGTCGGCCGGGTGGTCGGCGACCTGTTCGTACTGGACGACACCGCCCTCGTCGACGACGTAGGTGCCGGCGATGCCGGTCACGCCGTGGCTGGTCTCTTCAGTCCCGCTGTACCGCGCAGCGACCTCGCCTTCCGGGTCGGCGGCCAGTTGGAAGTCGAAGTCGAACCGGTCGCGCATCTCGACCGCGTCGCCGAGGTCGCTCGTGACAACCGGGACCACGTCGACGCCGTCGTTGAACCAGAGGTCGTAGGCGACCTGGTCGAACGTCTGCAGTTGTTCGGCGCAGAACGAACACCACGTCCCGCGGTTGATGAGGACGACGGTCGGCCCGGTCTCCAGCGTCTCCGAGAGGGTGACGTCGTCGCCGGCGGTGCGTTCGAGCGTGAAGTCGGGTGCTTCGGTTCCCTGTAGACTCACGGCTCGAAGCGACGAACTGGTCGTAGCTATATGTGCGGTGGTTGGACGACTAGGGCACACCACCACCCGGAAGTGAAACCGGGGGTCTTGTCAGACTCCGCAAGCGGTGATAGCCCGGCTGAATCTGCAGCTCGGTAATGCCCGAGTCTCTGCCACCCATCCACAGAAGATACTTATCCGCCAACACGTTCGAACCCAGTAGTGCCCTCCCGCAAGACGCTCCTCCTCGCAGTCGCTGTTGGGGTCGCGCTCATCGGCGGGTCCGTTGCGCTCGACGCGACGACCCCCGACAGGACGTACACCTACGAGGTGAGAGAGCTGTCTGCCTCCTCCGAGGGCGCCGCAGCGGTGGTCGTAGACGACACCACGGTCGACCTGGCGGGGCCGTCGGCGGCGTTCATCGCCAGCGACGGTCCCGGTGACCGACCGGAACGGACGGCGCTCCGCGAGGCGGCAAACGGGTCTCGGACGAAAGCGGCGCTCCCCGGGTCGCTCGTCGACCACCGGTATGCCGTCGTCGGGACTAGCGGCACCACCTCAGACGTGAGTGAGGTCTACCGCCTCCACGAATACGAGGAAGACGGGACGGTACGAGTCACCACCGAGCGAGTCACACTCCGCGCGTTCTACGACGACCTCGCGGTTTCCGCCGCCACCCCTCGACTACGCGAACTCGTTCGAACGGGGGAACTCACCACACACGAACGCCTGACCGCCGTTCTCGTCGCACACGACGGGCGGTACTACCACGTGACTCAACCACCGCTGTCAACCCGATACGCGGGGGTGAGCACTGACCTCCACGACGTGGGGTACCTGCTCGGGAGTGGGATCGCGCTCCTCGCGGGGGGATGGTACGTCCTCGAACGGTGGGGGCGACGCGCTCGAGGGGACGGTCCCGAGGTTCGTCGCTGACGACCAGCGAGACACTCGATGGGGCCGCCACAGCCGAACCCCCCGCTTCGCTATATTCAAGTACAGTTTCGCCAATGAAATTCTAGTGGCAGTCACGTTCGACCTCTTCGGTACGCTCGTCGACGCCGAGTACCCCTCAGACCCCGGCGCGGCGGTCGCAGACGCGCTCCGCGAGTACGGCGTCGCCGTCCCCGACGACTGGGACGACGCCTACCGCGAGGTCCACATCGACGCGCCCGAGGGCGCGGAAGTCCCGCTTCCGGCCCACGTCGCCGCGGCGCTCCGCTCTCGGGGCGTCGCCTCGCCGGACAACGCCGCTCGGCGGGCGGTCATCACGGCGTTCGACCCCGAGGTGACCACCCGTCCCGGCGCGGTCGAAGCGGTCGCGGCTGCCCGCGAGGCCGGCCCGGTCGGCCTCCTCTCGAACTGCTCGGTCCCCGAACTCGTCGCGCGGACGCTCATCCGGTCGGACCTCGACAGACGCGGTTTCGACGACATCACGACGAGCGTCGCCTGCGGCTGGCGGAAACCCCACCCGCAAGCGTTCGAGGCGGCCGCTCGCGGCCTCGGCGTCGAGGCGACCGAGTTAGTCCACGTCGGCGACGACCCGGACTCCGACGGCGGCGTCGAGGGCGTCGGCGGCCGGTTCGTGAACCTCCGGGAGACGACGCTCGAATCGGTCGCGGCGAGGCTACGCGCCGGGGAGGACCCGTGCCCGTGACCGCCGCGGCCGCCGTCGTCGCCGCCGCGGCGCTGGACCGAGGGTTCGCCGAACCGCCGGCGCGAATCCACCCGGTCGCGCTGTTCGGACGACTCGTCTGCCCCGTCGACCGCGAGTGGGCCCGTCCGACGCTCGTCGGCGGGGTCGCGGCCGTCGCGCTCCCGGCGCTCGCCGCGGGCGTCGCCGCGGGCGCGACGTGGGGTGCGACGCTCGTCTCGCCGTGGCTCGGCGCGGCCGTCGCCGCGCTCGCGCTGTTTTCGACCACGAGCCTTCGCATGTTGCTCGACGCGGCGGAGACGGTCGTCTCGGCCACGGCGGACGAAGCCGACCTCGACACCGCCCGGTACGAACTCCGGGCGCTGGCCGGGCGCGACCCGTCGTCGCTCTCGGCGGCCGACATCCGGAGCGCCGCCGTCGAGAGCGCCGCGGAGAACCTCGCCGACGGCCTCGTCGCCCCGCTGTTCGCGTTTACGCTCCTCGCGCCCGTTTCGCTCCCGCTCGCGGTCGGCGCGGCCGCGTGGGTGAAAGGCGTCAATACGCTCGATTCGATGCTCGGCTACCGACACAAGCCGGTCGGTCGCGTTCCGGCCCGCCTCGACGACGCGGTGATGTGGCTCCCGGCGCGCGTCTCGGCCGTCTTGTTGGCCGTCGTCGCCGGCGCGCCGGCCACGGTGACGCGGGTCGGCGAGCTGGCGCGTCGCCCGTCGTCGCCCAACTCGGGGTGGCCGATGGCGACCCTCGCGGTCCTGCTGGAAACGCGACTCGAAAAGCCCGGTCACTACCTGCTCGACGGGGGACCCGAGGCCCCCGACGCGGCGACCGCCGCGCGGGGCGTCCGACTCGTCTCGCGGGCGGGGCTCGCCGCGTTCGCCGTCGCGGGGGTGGTCGCGTGGTTCTGACCGCGCTCCGCGGCGCGCTCGGCTTCCTCACCCGTCTCCCCGTCGGCGGCGACGAGTCGAACTGGGACGCCTTCAGACGCGCGCCCGTGGCGTTTCCGCTCGTCGGCTACGTCGTCGGCGCGCTCGCCGCGCTCCCGCTGTTGCTCCCGCTCCCGATTCCGACCGCGGCCGCGCTGTACCTCGTGACGCTGTACCTCGTGACCGGCGTCACCCACGCCGACGGCCTCGCAGACCTCGGCGACGCCGCGGTCGTCCACGGCGACGCCGACCGGCGGCTGTCGGTCCTGAAGGACTCCCAGACGGGGGTCGGCGGCCTGCTCGCGTTCGGCCTGACGCTCGTCGTCCTCGCGCTCGGCGCGTTCGGTCTCGCGGGCGCGGGTGGCCGTATCGGCCTCACGGCCGCCGTCGCAATCGCGCTCGCCGCCGAGGTCGGCGCGAAAGCCGGCATGGCGACGCTGGTCTGTCTCGGCGAGCCCGCCCACGAGGGGCTCGGCTCGGCGCTCGTCGGCGAGAACAGCCCGTCGGGGCTGCTCGCCGTCGCCGTGGCCTGTCTCCCGGTCGTCGCGGTCGCGCCGGTCACGGGCGGCCCCGCCGTCGTCGCGGCGCTCTGCTGCGGGCCGGTCGTCGCGCTGCTCGTCCGCTCGTGGGGTCGCGCCCGACTCGGCGGCGTCTCGGGCGACCTGCTCGGCGCGACGAACGAGCTAGCCCGCGCCGCGGCCGTCCACGTGGGGGTGGTGGTATGGACGCTCTCGTGATGTGCGGCGGCCGCGGCACCCGCCTCGACGCGCCGGTCGAAAAGCCGCTCGTGGACATCTGCGGGCGACCCATGCTCGACCGAGTCGCCGCGGCGCTCCGCGATTCGAGCGTCGAAACCGTCCGCGCGGTCACCTCGCCGCACACGCCGAACACCCGCGACCGCGCCGCCGACCTCGGCCTCGACCCCATCGAGGCCCCCGGCGACGGCTACGTCTCCGACCTCGGATTCGCGCTGGCCCGCGTCTCCCGACCGGCCGTCACCGTCGTCTCCGACCTGCCGCTCGTGGCACCCGAACACGTCGACGCCGTCGTCGCGGCCGCCGATGGCGGGGCCGCCACCGCGTGCGTCCCCGTCGAACTGAAGCGAGAACTCGGCGCCAGCGTCGACGACGCGCTCGTCTTCGACCACGAGGGGACCGCAGTCTGCCCGACCGGACTGGGCGTCGTCGGTCCCGCGGACGCAGATGGCGAGACCGACGCCGAGACGAACACGGACGCAGACACCAACACTGACGCCGACACCAACACCGATTCGACCATGTACCTCTCCACAGACACCAGACTCGCACTCAACGTGAACCGCCCGACAGACATCGCGCTCGCGGAGGACCGATGCGAGTAGTCCTCGTCGCCGGCACGACCGAGACGGCGAAGATTCCCGGTATCAGCGCCGCCGGCGCGGACCCCTCGCTCGTCGGCCACACGCCGAGCGCCGACGCCGAAATCATCGAGTACGGCGAGCCCGTCCGCTCGCCGGTGACGCCGGTCAGCCCGACGGGCTGTCCGACGCCCGCGGCCGTCACCCGCGCCGTCAAGCAACTCACCGGATTCGACGTGCTCACCGTCGACGCCGGCCTCGCCAAGCCGAGCGCCGCGCCGACCATCGACGTGGGCGCGCGACCCGGCCGCGACATCCGCGAGAGCGAACCGGTCCCGACCGCGCCCGGCGCGTTCGAGGCGGCCCGGCGGATGGGCCTCGCGCTCCCCGAAGACGAACTCGTCATCGGCGAGACCGTCCCCGGCGGGACGACCACCGCGCTCGCGGTGTTCCGCGCGCTCGGCGAGGAGTTCCCCGTCTCGTCGTCGCTCCCGGACAACCCGACGAGCCTGAAAGAGGAGGTCGTCGCCGAGGCGTTCGAAGCCAGCGACGTCGAACCCGGCTTCGCGGCCCACAAGCCCCGGCGCGCCGCCCGCTACCTCGGCGACCCGGTGCTTCCGGTCGTGGCCGGACTCACCGTCGGCGCGCTCGAAAACGGCATCGACGTGACGCTCGGCGGCGGGACGCAACTGCTCGCGGCCGCCGCGCTCGCCCGCCACGCCGGCGCGAACGGCGACCTGACCCTCGCCACCACTTCGTACCTCGCCGACGACGTGCCCGAGTTGGCCGACGCCGCCGAGGCGCTCGACCTCGAGTTGACCGTCACCGACCCCGGCTTCGAGACGCACCCGCTGGACCGCTACGCCGCGGGCGAGGCCAAGGAGGGCGCGGGCATGGGCGGCGCGCTCATGCTCGCCGACCGAATGGGCGTCCTCGACGACGTGGAGGCGGCCACGCTCGACGTGCTCTCGACGCTGGACCCCGAGGCCGTCGAGACCGCGGCGGTCGACACCGACGGGGCCGACGCCGACATCGACGATGGACCCTGAATCCGTCCGGGCGGGGAGCCGCGTCCCCCACGGTGGGACCACCGACCCGACCGTCGTCGACTTCAGCGCGAACACCAACCCCGAGCGGCCCGCGGGCGTCGAGGCGGTGTACCGCGAGGCGTTCGACGCCTCGACCCGCTACCCCGACGACGACTACGCCGACTTCCGGGCGGCCGCCGGGGACTACGTCGGCTGTGTGCCCGAAGCGGTCGTGCCGACCGCCGGCGGCCTCGAAGCCCTGCGGCTCGCGTTCGAGGTGACGCTGTCGCCCGGCGACACCGCGCTCGTCCCCGAGCCGAGCTTCGGGGAGTACGACCGCGAGATTCGCCTGCAGGGCGCGGAGCCGGTTCCCGTCGCCCACGACGAACTCCTCGACGCCGACCCCGCGGGCCACGCGGTCGCGGTCGTCTGCACGCCGAACAACCCGACGGGCGAACTCGCGCCCGCCGGCGACCTCCGGGCGTTCGCGGCGCGCTGCCGCGAGGCCGACACGGTCCTCGTCGTCGACGAGGCGTTCCTCGATTTCACCGACGAGCCGAGCCTCGCGGGCGAACCCGGCGTCGTCGTCGCCCGGTCGCTGACGAAGATGTTCGGCCTGCCGGGCGTCCGCGCCGGGTTCGCCGTCGCCACCGACGACCTCGGCGACCGACTCGCCGTGGCCCGACGAGCGTGGTCGCTCTCGACGCCCGCGGCCGCCGTCGGCGCGTACTGCATGGACGACGCCGAGTTCGTCTCGCGCACGCGAGAGCGCGTCGCGGACGAGCGCGAACGACTCCGCGAGACGCTGTCCGAGGCCTTCGACGTGTACCCGTCGGACGCGCCGTTTCTCCTCCTCGACGTCGGCGACCGCGACGTCGACGCGGTGGTCGAGACCGCCCGCGACCGCGGCGTCGCCGTCCGGGACGCGACGACGTTCCCGACGCTCGACTCGCACGTCCGCGTCGCGGTGAAACGTCCCGACGAGAACGACGAACTGCTCCGGGCGCTCGCCGCCGTCGCCGACGATGTTTGAGGCGACGCGCCGCGACGGCGTCTGTCGGCTGGGCCGTCCGGACACGCGCTGGCTCTCGACGGGCTACGCCGGCGGCGAGTCGCGAGCCGACGCCGCGTTCAACGTCACCGTCCCCGAGGGCTGGCCCGAGACGGACCTCGACGCGTACGTCGAACGTCGGCTCTCGTCGGCCGGCTTCGACGAGCGCGGGCCGACGCTCCTGACGGGCGTGGGGCAGGAACACGCCCGGCGCGCCCGGTTCGGCCCGGTCGAGGTCGTCGCCACCGCGGGCGTGTCGAACCCGGCGGAACTCCCGATAGACGGCGACCCGAGCGAGCGGGCCGACGAGTCGGGCGAATGGGACGACGAGTCCGACACCGCTGACGTGACGGCCGGCGGCGACGGCGGTGACCCGACAGGCACGGTCAACGTCTTCGTCGGGACGACGCGGTCGCTGGAGCCGGGTGCGCTCGCGAACCTCGTCGCCGTGGCCGCCGAGGCGAAGGCGGCGACGCTCCTCGCTCGCTGCGGCGCGCCGGGGACGACGACCGACGCCGTGGTCGCCGCGTGCGACCCCGCGGGCGACCCGGTGACGTTCTCGGGAAGCGCGACCGAGGTCGGCAACGCCGCGCGGGTCTGCGTCCGCGACGCGGTGCTCGCGAGCCTCGATTCGCGGTACGCCGACGACCCGATTCCGCGGGGCGTCGACGAGGCGAGTTACGGCGTCGTCGCCGACGACCGCGCGACCGTCTCTTCGATTTGAGAACTACCGAGAAAACGGCCCGTAGGGTGTGGAATCAACGGTGGTAGCTAAATGGTTCCCGTAGAAGCCTTGATTATAGTCGGTGGCTAGCACGTTGGTATGGATCCCGGTTCCGTTCCCGATGTCGACCACGTTACCCACGGCGGGACCGCCGACCACTCCCTCGTCGATTTCAGCACCGGGTCGAACCCGGAGCGGCCGGCGGGCATCGCCGGCGTCTACGAGTCGGCGCTCTCCACCTCGCGGCGATACTCGCTGGACGACTACTCTCGGTTTCGCGTCGCGGCCGCGGAGTTCGTGGGCTGTCACCCCGAGGAGGTCGTCCCCGCGGCGGGCGTCATCGAGGCGATGCGGCTCGCCGTCGGCGTGACCGTCTCGCCGGGCGACAGCGTGGCGCTCCCGGCACCCTGTTGCGGCGAGTACGCCCGCGAAATCCGGCTCCAAGGCGGCGAGCCGGTCCACGTCCCCCACGACCGACTGCTCGAAACCGTCGACCCCGGCGAGCACGCGGCGGTGATTCTCAGCTACCCCGCGAACCCCGTCGGGACGGCGTACCCGAGAGACGAGCTTCGGGCGTTCATCGACGCCTGCCGCCGGGTCGGCACGCCCGTCATCGTCGACGAGTCGTACCTCGGCTTCACCCGCCTCCCGAGCACGGCCGGCCTCGACGGCGTCATCGCGCTCCACTCGGTGACGAATATCTTCGGCGTCCCCTCGCTTCGAGCTGGGTTCGCGGCCGCGACGGGCGACCTCGGCGACCGGCTCTCGCGGGCGCGGTGTACGTGGGTGTTGTCGGCCCCCGCGGTCGAGGTCGCGACGTTCTGTCTCAAACAGGACGCCTTCCTCGAAGCCACGCGGGACCGGGTCGAACGGGAGCGCCCGCGGGTGGTCGCGGGCTTGGACCGACTCGGCTACGAACCGCACCCGGCCGACAGCACGCTCGTCTTGTTCCGCGCCGACGACGTCGACCGCGTCCTTCACGAGACCCGGCGTCGCGGCTTCGCCGTCCGCGACGCCCGCGACTACCAGCGGCTCGACTCGCACGTCAGAATCAACGTCCGCCGCCCGGACGAGAACGACCGCCTGCTCGACGCGCTCGCCGAGGCGGCCTGAGTCGCCGCGGTCGCGTCTCGCTGACGCCGAGTCACCGATTCAGATAGACGATGAACGCGATGGTGAGGAGGGTCGCGTACACCGCGAACGTCGAGTCGTCGACGACGAAAGCGAACGATTGGATTACAATTCGGAACATCAGTGGCCGTTTCGCACCATGATGTGCTCACTATTAATGGTTGTTACCGTTTGACACAGTATTCGTCGGCGCGCGTCCACAGCCGTTCCGAACACTTATGCGAAATCACCGGACACGTGGGGGCATGGTCGAGGCGTTCGCCGTCGCCAGCGGGAAGGGCGGCACGGGGAAGACGACGAGTACGCTCGCGCTGGGGATGGCGCTCGCCGAGGACTACGACGTGACCGTCATCGACGCGGACACGGGCATGGCGAACCTGCTGTTCCACGCCGGGTTGGACGACGCCGACGTGACGCTCCACGACTTACTCGTCGACGAGCGCGACGCCGCGGTGTCCGACGCGGTCTACGAGCGGTTCGGCATGTCGGTCGTCCCCTGCGGGACGAGTCTCGCGGCGTTCGAGGCCGCGGACCCCGGTCGCCTCCGGGACGTGGTCGCCGAACTCGCCGCCGACACGGACGTGCTGCTTCTCGATTCGCCCGCCGCGCTCGGCTCGAAGAGCGCGGTGCTTCCGGTCGTCCTCGCGGACCGCATCGTCGTCGTCCTCCAGCCCACCGTGCCGTCGTTGTCCGACGGGCTGAAAGTCCAGGAGTACGCTCACTCCTACGGCACCGACACGGCGGGCGTGGTGTTCAACCGCGTGCGACCCGACGAGAACGTCGACAAAATCGCCGAGCAGGCCGGCCGCTACTTCGGAGGGCAGACGCTCGCCTCGGTTCCCGAGAGCGACGCGGTCCGGGCGGCCCGCCGCGAGGGGAAGCCCCTCCTCGCGCACGCTCCCGAGGACCCGGCCGCGGACGCCTTCCGCGAGGCGGCCGCTCGACTCGACGTGCGCGACGGCGACGGCCGCGACGTGGCAGAGCGGTTCAAGAGCGCCGTCGTCCCCGAGCGGATATGAGAATCCCGCGGGGCGAACTCCGCCGGTCGCGCGTCGTCGACGACGCCGCGGCGGTCCTGCGGGCGGTGCTCGACGAGGAACTGACCGGCTACGTCGTCTTCGAGCCGCAGGACGCGCTCCTCCTCGGCGAGACCACCAGCGGCGTCGTCACGTTCGAAGACGGGATTCCCGTCCTCGCCTACGACACGGAGCGCGAGGTCGGCGGCCGCGACGGCCTGGAGGGGTTCGCCGTCACCGGCCCGACCCGCGCCGCGGTCCACGCCGTCGACGCCGCGGCCCTCGCGGACGCCCACGAGGTCGAGGCGTTCCGCATCCTGCCGGGCGAGCCGGCCCGCGTCCTCGCCGGCGACGAGCGGTTGGCCGAACGGACCGTCGACGCCGCCCCCGCCGCCCGCCGCGAAGAGGGCCGCGACCAGAGCGCGGTCGAGGCGTTCCTCGCCGACGCCGACGCGATCGAGGAGATCCGATCCGAGGCCCGCGAGGAGGCTCGCGCGAGGGCGTCGGAGTGGGGACTCGACGACGTGCTGGCGGACGACGCGCGCGACTCGGCCGCGATAGAACCCGGGACAGACAGCCGCTAACACGCTTCCCGAGGGCTGAGAACCGCCGACTGGTGTTATCGGCCGCGTGCGCGTCTGTACGGCTATGTCCGCAGAGAAACCCCAACAACTCACCTTCGACGTCAGCGCCCGCGCGGAATCCCCGACCGAGACCCGCGTCTCCACCCGCGGCTTCGAGTTCGTCGTCGACGAGCCCGAATCGCTCGGTGGAGCGAACGCCGGGCCGAACCCCGTCGAGTACGTCCTCGGGGCGCTCGCCGGCTGTCTGAACGTCACGGGGCACGTGGTCGCCCGCGAGATGGACCTCGACGTACGAGACCTCGAAATCTCCATCGAGGGCGACCTGAACCCCGCGAAGTTCATGGGCAAGCGCGACGACGGCCGCGCCGGCTACGAGGAGATTCGCGTCGCGGTCACCGCCGACGTGGACGCCGACGAGGCGACCATCGACGCGTGGCTCGCCGCCGTGGAATCGCGCTGCCCGGTCAGCGACAACCTGACCAACGCGACGCCGCTCGCGCTCTCGTTCGACCGACGGTAGGTGTCGTCCTCGCCTCGCCCACGCGGGGATAGAGCCAAACCGCCGTCGTCCGTAGTTCTCCTGTGACCGTTCTGCGCCTCCTTCGACTCCGCCGGCCCGCCGACTTCGCGGACTGGTACCGAATCGGTGCCGAGTACGTCCACGACGTGGCCGCGGGCATGGGACTCCGAGTCGGCGATTTCGAGTCGCGGGTGGTCCGCGCGACGGACGCCATGCGGGCGGGGCGGACCGACCTCCCACCGGACCTCGCCCGCTCCGTCGCCGCCGACCTGCTGGCCGACGCGGTGTTCTGCGACCCGTTCTGTCAGTGGATGCCGCTGTGGTACGAACTCGGCCTCGCGGCCCCCTGTGCCTACGCCGACTTCCGGCTTCGGCGGGTCGCCGAGCGCTACGCCGACGACCTCCCGCACCTGTCGGTGCCGCGGTTTTCCCGCCCGGACGACGTGTACGTCGACGGTCGCCCCGCGACGGCGTACGTCGACGGCTTCGCCGAGCGGTTCGTCCTCGCCGACGCGGTTCTCCATCTGGAGTGGTTCACCTACGTCGCCCGCGAGTCGGGCATCTTCGTCCCGCCGCTGTTGGTCGAGCGGACCCGCGAGCAGACCGTCGCCTACTACGCCGGCCGCCGGACCGAACTCGACCCCGACGTGCGGACCTTCCAGCGACTGCTGTTTTCGGACGACGAGTGGGTCCGTCGCATCGCCGACGTGTACGACCTCGACAGCGTCCTGTTCGACTACTGGGAGCGAATCCTCGCACAGGAACGCCGCCGGCTCTCGGCGTTCGACGGCTGACTCGCCGGTCGCCGAGGGGTGATTGCTGTCCACACGTCGCATATGACACTTGAAAAATGTTTTAACCGAGGACGTTGTAGGCGTCTACTGCAGGTACATACCTGCACTTGGGTTGCGTATACAGGGGAGTTTTTCCCCAGTGTCCGTGGAGTGCGGGCGGGTGCCCGGTCGCCCGTGCTTCCTTCTCAGTTGCCGAGCGGCGCGTCCGTCGCACAAAAAGTATCGGTCTCTGTTCAGGTCACGCCTCAGGTAGTTCGACAGCGCCGAGTTGCGTGAGCATGCCGAGCATGTCCGGTTGGACCCACCGCTCGACTATCATGTCGTCTTCGATACGGCTGAACACCATGTTGCCGACCTCGACCGTCTTCCCGGTGGGTTCGATGCCCATGAACGCGCCGTCGTGCGTCCCGCGGAGCGTGACGCGCATGGCGACCATGTCGCCCTCCGTAATCGCGTCTTCGACCGTGGCCGAGAAATCCGAAAAGGACTCTCGGAGTCCCGAAATCTGCGCTTTGAGTTCGTCGCGCCCGTGAACCTCCCCGAGCGGGCTGTGGTCGAGGATGTCCTCGGCGCAAATCTCGTCGATGAGGCCGATGTTCCCCTCGCTCGCGACTTCCTCCGGGAAGCGTCGGGCGATTCGCTCGTTCCCCGTCGGCGTCGGTGTCGGTGTGCTTGCTGATGCCATTCTGAGTTTCCCCTCTCTCGTACCCGTCCGCGAGCGGCCGCGTTCTCGCTCGCCGCCGCGGTGGATACAGTTGTCTCTACGCTGTGTGGGATGTTAACAATTGTTTGTTTAGAATCGTGTAGTTCGGGTGGATAGTTATGTAAATTTCATGCACGAAAGATGGCGTGGCGAATCTGAGAACTAACCCAAACGAATATACTCAGAAACTATATTCTGAAATTTTCCGGAAGACATTGGCAATTCAATAAATATATGCTACTATATGTTGTTTGACAAATATCGATTCAGAAGTCGCTCGTAGCCAGTGATATCTCGTCAAAGAGTATTGTGCAAAATTGGTTTTTCTCCTCGCTCCAAATCGCCGCCTCGGCGCGGTAATCTTTGTAGCGAACCTGAGTACATTTCGGGCCGACGCGCGTACGGCGAACCCTCAGTGATGACTCTCTCACAGCAGGCGGGACGACGGCCGCGTCCGCGGTCGGCGTCCGAGCCGTTCGAACGCAATACGTATATGGGTGTGCTCGCTCGACTCCCGACAATGAACGACACGTTGGTACGGTGTTGTATGGATGAGTGAGGTGCACAACGACGTCCAAGCGTACACGCTCCGGCTCGAACTCGTCGACGAACCCGGTGAACTCCTGCGCTCGCTGCAGCCCATCGCCGAGCACGGGGGGAACCTCCTCTCGATTTTCCACGAGCGCGGCAACGTCACCCCGCGCGGCTACATCCCGGTGGAAGTCGATATTGAGGCGACTCCCGACCGCTTCGACAACATCGTCGAGGGCCTGAGCGACGCCGGCATCAACGTCATTCAGGCCGGAACCGAGCGCTACAGCGAGCGCCTGACCATCATCCTCTCGGGACACCTCATCGAGACGGACCTCTCCGACACGCTGACGCAGATCGAGGCGACGCGGAACGCGACGGTCACCGACATCTCGCTGTCCGCGCCCGCCGGCTCCATCGACGTCTCCAGCGCCCGCTTCCAGTTGGCCGCGGCGTCGGGGGCGACTGAAGAAGTCCTCGCCGCGATGCGAGAAATCGCCGACGAGAAGGACCTGCAACTCGTCGAGCCGCTGACCGTGGGAGGTCGCGCGTGAGGCTCTGTGTCCTCGGCGCCGGTGCGGTCGGGAGTGCCGTCGTCGAACTGGCCGCGGAGCACGGCCACGCCGTGACCGCGTTCGCGGACTCCGAGAGCGCCGCCGTCGACGCCGACGGCCTCGACGCCGACGCGGTGCTCTCGAAGAAACGAGACGACGGCGTGGTCGGCGAGGCGGCCCCCGAGGCGGTGTTCGACGCCGACTACGACGTGTTGGTGGAGGCGACGCCGACGACGCTCGGCGACGCCGAGCCCGGCTTTTCGCACGTCGAGCGGGCGCTGGCGGACGACCGCCACGTCGTGCTCGCGAACAAGGGTCCGGTCGCGGAACGCTACGCCGACCTGCGCGCGCTCGAAGCCGAAAGCGAGGGGACCGTCCGATTCGGCGCGACCGTCGGCGGCGCGCTTCCCATCCTCTCGACTATCGAGGACGTGGGTCCGTCGCGGGTGTCGGCGGTTTACGGCGTCCTGAACGGGACGGCGAACTTCGTCCTCTCGCGGATGGCCGCCGAGGGCCTCGACTACGAGCACGTGCTCGCGGAGGCCCAGGACCTCGGCGTCGCCGAGGCGGACCCGACGTTCGACGTCGACGGCACGGACACGGCCCTCAAGGGTGTCATCGTCGCCAACGTCCTCTCCGACGGCGAGACGGAGTTCACGCTCGACGACGCCGACGTCGAGGGGATTCAGGAACTCTCGGGGAGCATGCTCGACCTGGCACAGGAAGACGGCCAGACGATTCGACTCATCGTCGAGGTCGCGGACGGCGGGGTCCGCGTCGGCCCGCGACTGGTACCTGAAAACGGGGCTGTCGCCCCGTCGGGGACGGAAAACGCCGTTCAAATCGAAGCCGACTACTGCGGTCGACTGGGTATCACCGGCCGAGGGGCCGGCGGTCCCGAGACGGCGAGCGCGGTGCTGACGGACGTCGAGCGACTCGCCGACTGACGGCGAGCGACGAGTTCGCGGCGAAAAGAGATGAAACGAGTCTGTTGACGGCGGACGGCCGTCGGGTTTTCCGGCGTCAGTCCGAGAGCGTCAGTTCCTTCGGCACCGACACTTCGCTCCGGAGCGTGTCGATGACCTGTCCGTCGACGCGCTCGTTTTTCGTGAGTTCGATGAGCGAAGCGAGCTTTTCGAGCGGAATCTGCCCCGGCGCGTAGTCGTTGTCGTCGGCGAGCAGGGGCGCGTATCCGAGCTTCGACCCGTAGAGGTGGCCGATGACCCGCGTGTGGCTCCCGATTTCGCCCATGGAGATGCCGGCCACGTCGATGCCGCGGTTGGTCGCGTCGTTGACGGCCTCGAGGAGGGTGAGCGTGTCACCTTGGTTCCGCGGGAAGACCGCCACCTTCGCGATGTCGCCGAACTCCGCGCACTGTTCGATGATGGCGTCGAGGACCTCGCGGTCGGGCGTCTCGTCGAAGTCGTGGTGCGAGATGATGAGCTGGACGTCGTTCTCGCGGAACTCGTGGGCCAACCACTCCTTGGCGCGAACGGTCTCGAGTTCGATGTCGACGAACTCCACGGCGTCGAATCGAGATGCGGAAAAGAGGTCGTCCAGCCGCCCGGAGTCGCTGGCCTTTCCTCCGAACCAGCGAGCGCGGTTGGTCGCGATTATCGGGAGTTCGCCGTCGTACGCGGCGAGTTGTTCGAGCGGGTCGTCCGCCTTGTCCATTCGGAATTCGATGAGGTCTGCCACCCCTCGTGCGTCGACCTCTCGTGTGAGGTCGTTTGTTGTTGCCGCCAGCGCAGACTCGTCGAGTTTCATGTGAACGCCTATCACTCCGCTGCGTATAAATGTTAGCTGTCGGTGCAAGAGTTCTCACCTCCTCGTAGGCGGTGAGAGACGCCGTCTTCGGCGGATTCTCCGGAATGTTCATCCAGAATAATCGGCGTGAGCCGACGCTCTGTCGGCGCGGTTTTGAATGCTTCCGAGACATCGTCGGTGTTCGTCGCTCATCGTCGGCCATTCGCTGTTAACCCGAGTTGGGACCGGCGGAGGTGGTCGTCGGTGCTGGGTACATCGAGAGCGTGCGTGCGCTCGGGACTGCCCGCTCAGTTGCGCGGAGCCAGACGATAGCTGGACGACGCGCGGTCGAGAGAGCGAGTTATACCAAATCTATCGGAAAATATTGAATAATGTAATTCTGATACAAATTTCCTTCTTCCGGCCCGTCGTCTTCGAAGCGCTCGTCCTGCGGTCCCGGATGTCGCGGACTGTCTCCCGGGCAGGCCGGTCGCTTCGGTGGGTATCCGTGTCCACGTGTTCGACACCGGCAGTACGGCCTCAGCGCGCGGAAGCGACCCAATCGAGCAGGTTCGACAGTTTTCTGAGGTCGATGTCGTTCGGGCCGCGCTCGTCGCTGACGACGGGCGCGTAGGCGATGGACGCACCGTAAAAGACGCCGATAACGCGAGTGTGCCGGCCGATATCCCCCAACGCGTATCCGGTGACTCGCACTCCCCTCTCGGAGGCGGCGTTGAGCGACTGCAACAGCGAGAGCGAGTCCGTCTTCTCCTCGGCGAACACGACGAGCTTCGCCACGTCCCCGTACGTATTACACTCTGATATGATTCTATTTAGCTCTGATTTCTGAGGTGTCTCGCGGCGGTCGTAGTGAGAGACGATCAGTTCGACGTCGTGTCCGCGCAGTTCGTCCCGAAGCCACTCGCACTCGCGAATCGTCCGCAGTTCCACGTCGACCATCTCGACGGCGTCGAACGCGGCGGCGGCCGCGAGCGTCTCCAGTCGCTCGGACTCACCGGCGGTGCCGCCGGCCCACTCCGGCCGGTTGGAGACGACGAGCGGGAGCGCTCCCTCGTACTCGCCGAGCGCGTCGAGCGGGCGGTCCGCCCCGTCCATCCGGAACTCGACGAAGTCCGCGATGCCCTCCGCGGCCGTCGCTTCGGTCAGCGTGTCGGTCACTCCGGCTAACGCGTATGCGTCCGCACCCATGAGATTTGATACCAAGCACTCGTATAAAAGTAGTTCCCTCGAGAGCGCTCCGCGGCGATTCCTGTCGTCCCCGTGAAACTCCAGTCGCAGTCGCTGACACCGTCGTTTCTACAATGTTGTAACGACGCGAGAGCCGCGAAATCTCGGGAGACGACGCCGTTTCCCCGCGATGGATTACAATCCTAAATCTGTAATTATCATGGTCTTACAGACCGAATTTGTTTCAACGATGTCGAAATCCGGACGGTCAGCGCGTCGCTCGTTCGACCGGGCTGAACTTACCGACGCCACCAAGATTTAAATCGGGGAGTTCCGTATCCCTCAGTAACGATGGTTACGCAGCAAGTCCTAGTCACGGGTCCGTTCGGTGAGGCGGGCGAAGCGATTCTCAACCACCTCGCGGAACGAGACGAGTACGAGTTCACGTATCTCGACCGGACCGAACATCCGGAGTACGAGACGTTTGTCGCCGACATCGCGGACTACGAGGCGATTCGCCCGGCGTTCGACGGGCAGGACGCCGTCATCCACCTCGCCGCGCAGTCCGACGCGGGCGCGTCCTTCGAGGACATCATCGAGCCGAACATCACGGGCACGTACAACGTCCTCAAGGCGATGGAGGACGCCGGCGTCGAGAAGCTCATCTACGCCTCCTCCCAGCGCGTGATGGGCCTGTACGAAGAGGACCTCGCGCCCGACCTCTACGAGGAAGACTACCCCAGCAAGTACGACCCCTTCCGGCTCACCCACGAGACGCTCCCGAAGCCGGACGGCTACTACGGGGCCTCGAAGGTGTTCGGCGAGCACATCTGCCGGACGCACGCCCGCCGCGACGGCGCGCCGAGCCAGGTCTACTCGATTCGCATCTCGAGCGTCCGGACCGAGCGGTACGACCATCCCTACGGCGACGCGGAGCGCGGCGTCGACCGCGGCGACGAGCACAAAGTCGAGGAGGGCGAGGTGTGGGACCAGTCCCAGACCGGTTCGTGGGAGCGCGGCAGCCCCGAGTACGAGGAGATGGTCAAGCGGCTCAAAGCGACGTGGACCTCCCAGCGGGACTTCGCGCACCTGCTCGAATGCTGTCTCGAAGACGAGTCGGTCACCTACGACACGTTCTACGCGGTGAGCGGCAACAAGGCCCGCTGGTTCGATATCGACCACGCGAAGGCGGTCCTCGACTACGAACCGGCCGACGACGGCTCCGAGTGGGACAGCCCGCCCGAGTGAGCCGACGAGAGACCGACTCCGAGAGCGACGGCCACGGCCGACGGCGGTGAGGCCGCCCGCTCAGTACTGCTTTATTTTCAGCTCGATGATGTTCTTCTTGTTCAGAAGCGACGGGGCGAGTTCCTCCTCGATGCGCTCGGGCTCCATGCGGCTCATCGGACCGCTGATGCTTATCGCGCCGACGGCGTCGTCCGGTTCGGAGACGATGGCGGTTCCGACGGCGCAGACCCCGGGGTAGTGTTCGCCGCGGTTGATGGAGTACCCCCGGTCGCGAATCGCCGCGAGTTCCTCGTGGAGCGCCCCGCGGTCGGTGATGGTGTCGTCGGTCAAGGCGGGGAGACCGCGGCGGTCGACGATTCGGTCGACCTCGTCCCGCGAGCGCTCCGCGAGCATCGCCTTCCCCGTCGCCGTCGAGTGGAGGTAGAGGTGGTCGCCGAGCGGCGCGTCGTCGTCGATGGACTCCGGGCTCTGGGCCTTGTAGAGCTGAACGGCGAACCCGTTTTGCTCGACCGTCACGTTGGTGTGCTCGCCGGTCTGTTCTTTCAGCTCGTCGAGTTCCGGCTTGGCGACCCGGTACAGCGCCATCCCGTCGCGCATCGCCCCGCCCATCTCGAGAAAGCGGAGACTACAGCGGTACTCGCTTCCGACCTTGACGACGTAGTCGGTGTCCACGAGCGTCGCCAGGTGGATGTGCGCCGTGCTGACCGGCATCTCCATGTCCTCGGCGGTCTCCGACAGCGTCGCGCCGTCGACCTCGCGGAGGTACCGGATGATGTCGAACGCCTGTTCGACGCTCTGTATCCGCCGCGAGCCCGACCCGGTGGAGTTCGTCATGATTCGACAATTGACCACCGCGTCCCTAATAGCACCGATTCGTTTCAACGATGTTGGATTTCGAGGGGCGAACGCTTCGGCCACCGGCGTCACGGGTCGAGGCGTCGCTCGCTACGGGTCGGGTGCTCGCAAAAAAACGCGGGTCGCCGGGTGGCATGCCAGTCGAGATGCGGACTTCGCGGGTCAGTCGCGGTCGCTGTCCGCCGCGGCTTCGGTGGCGTTACTGAATCGAGTCTTCGGGACCGACGATGGTCAGGTTCTCGAACAGTTCGTCGTAGCCGTTGAGTTCGTAGAGGTACTCGCCGTCCAGTACTTCCTCGCGGACGGAGTCCTCGGCGCTGAGCTTCTCGTGGGCGCGTTCGAGGACTTCTTCGGCCCCCTCGCGGGGGATGACCGCCAGTCCGTCGTCGTCGCCGATGACGATGTCGCCGGGGTCGACGCTCACGCCGCCGACGGAGACGGTGACGTTGATGGACCCGGGGTCCTGCTTGAGCGGCCCCTGCGGGTTGACGCCGCGGCCGTACACCGGGAACTCCATCTCGGCGATTTCCCGGCTGTCGCGGTACGCGCCGTCGATGACCAGCCCGGCGAGGCCGTTCGCCTGACAGGAGGTGCACATCAGTTCGCCGACGTGGCCGGTGTCGGTGTAGCCGTCGCAGTCGATGATGAGCACGTCGCCGGGCTCGGTCAGCGTGATTGCCTTGTGGATGATGAGGTTGTCGCCCGGGGCGGCCTTCACCGTGACCGCGGTGCCCGCCATCTCGACGCCCTCGTAGGCGGGCCGGAGGCCGGCGTCCATGGTCAGTCCGATGTTACCGGTCACGTCGGAGACGATGGTGCTCGGAATCTCTTCGAACGCCTCGACGAGTTCGCGGTCCGGTCGCTCTACGTCGGGCTCTATCGTGTGCATACCCGACCTGATGCGGACGATTCACGTTAAACTATCGGTCGGTCGAACGCGTGCGGTTCGCGGCGCGCGTCGCGGGTCCGGTCCGGTCGGTACGGCCGTCGCTCGCGGTGACGCGGGTCCGAAAGGGAGAAGGGCGCAGGTACGTGTCGCGTGGGGAGTCAGTCGGTCGCGGGGCTCGGAATTCGACTGCGGCGTTACTGCTTTTCGATGCCGAGTTCGTCGACGAGGTTGCCGTAGAACTCGTACTGCTGGTCGAGGAAGTCAGCGAGCTCGTCGGGGCCGCGTTCGACGCGAATGAAGTCGTTGTTCTCCATGAACTCCACGAACGAGTCGTCCTCGTAGACGGCGCTGTACACGTCGGCGAGCTCCTGCTTCAGCTCGTCGTCGATGCCGGCGGGCGCGAAGTGCGCGAGCCACGAGCCGATGGAGATGTCGAGGCCCTGGTTGGCGAGCGTCGGCGTGTTCGGGAGCGCGTCGACCTGCTGGTCGAACGCCACGCCGAGGGCGGTCAGTCCGCCGTCTTGGACCTGCGGGGCGACTTCCGCCGCGCCGACCGCGGTACAGTCCACCTCGCCGTTCACGACGGCCGTCATGGCCGGCGCGGCACCCTCGTAGGAGATGTGTTCGACGTTGACGCCGGCCTCGCTGGCGATACCCGCCGCGGCCATGTGCCACGACGAGCCGAAGCCGGAGTTCGCCATCTGCAGGGTGTTGTCCTTCCCGTAGTTGATCCACTCGTCGAGCGTGGAGAACTCGGCGTCCTCGCTGACGACGAGCGCCGCGGGGAACTCGGTGTACTGCATGATGGGCGTGATGTCGTCGGGGCTGAGGTCGGCGATACCGAGGTGCTCGAACAGCGCGATTTCGGGGGCCGTACAGCCGATGGTGTGCCCGTCGGGCTCGGCGTTGGCCGCCGCGTTCATCCCGACCGAGCCGGAGCCGCCGGTCTGGTTGCTGACGTTCCACGAGACCTCGGTGTGGTTCTCGGCCGCGTCGGCGACCGCGCGGCTGGTCCGGTCGGCCCCACCTCCGGCCGACCACGGGGAGATGACTTCGACCGGCCGAGAGGGCCACTCCTGCTGTCCGGAGAGACTGCCGAGACAACCGGCAGACAGCGCCACGCCGCCGACGCCGGCTGCCTTGATGAAGTTCCGTCTGTTCAGCGTGCTGCGTCCACTCCGATTGCTAATGGTATCGTCTCCCATTGTACCCGAATGTTTGAACAATCCATACAATAAGCATTGCGGTCCCTCTGAATATGACGCGAGGCCAGCGGAGTCGGCGCAGTGCTTCGCTTCTGTGCGCCCGCGAGGTCCGCGAGCGCCGAGGCGAGCGGGCGCGTGGCGGGACGCTCGCGCACGTCTGGCCGGCTTCCGCCCGCAAGCTTCTCCCCCAAGAGCGTAGATTTATACCCCGGCGGTATTCAAGGAGATGTATGCGCGGGTTAGCCAAAACGAGCCGAGAGCCCGGAGCTATGGAACTCGTCGACGTCGAGACACCCGAACCGGCGTCGGACGAGGTCCTCATCGAAATCGACTACGCCGGGCTCTGCGGGAGCGACGCGGGAATCTACAAGTTCAAGTCCGCCTTCGAGCGGATGACCATGCCGACCATCATCGGTCACGAGTACACCGGCCGCGTGGTCGAGCGCGGCGACGACGCAACCCGGTTTTCCGTCGGTGAGCGCGTGGTCGAGCGACCGATTCGCGGCTGCGGCGAGTGTTTCCAGTGCCAAATCGGCGAGGAGAGCATCTGTCAGGACGCGGAACTGACCGGTATCGACCACGACGGCGCGTACGCCGAGTACATCGCCGTTCCCGAGTCGGCGCTCCAGTCCGTGCCCTCGAACGTCGACCCGAAGCACGCGGCGCTCGTCGAGCCGACGGCGATTTGCACGCGCGCGGTCCTCCGGAACTCCCGCGTCGAGGCGGGCGACCGAGTGCTCGTCGCCGGCCCCGGCCCCATCGGGTTGCTCTGCGCGCAGGTGGCCGCCTCGCAGGGCGCGGAGGTCGTCGTCGCGGGCGTCGGTCGAGACACGAACTACCGACTGCCGCTCGCGGAGGAACTCGGCTACCCCGCGGTCAACATCGAGGAAGACGACCTGACCGCCACCCAGCGCGACCTGACCGGCGGCGTCGGCTTCGACGTGGTGTTCGACACGACGGGCCACCCGTCGGGACTGCCGATGGCGGTCGAACAGGTCCGCAAGGGCGGCCAAATCGTCCTCGTCGGCCAGACCGGCGAGACCACGATGGAGTTCACGCCGCTCGTCCGCGCCGAGGTCGACCTCCAGTGTACCTACGGCGCGACCTACGAGGACTTCGAGCGGGCGTTCCGGCTCATCGGCTCGGGCGACGTGGACCACGCCACGTTCCTCGACGACCGGTTCCGACTCACCGAATCCGAAGACGCCTTCGAGGCGTTCCTCGCCGGCGAGACCTGCAAGCCGGTGTTCGACGTTTCGGTCCTTCGAGACTGACGCGACCAGTTCCGTCTCGTTCGCAGCCGACTCTCCTCAGCGATTCATCTCTCGACCGCGGTTTTTCTCAGACGCAGGTCGCTCACCACCCCGCTCGTCTGTCACGTCACTCGTTCGTGTCTCGGTCGGACGCCGTTTACGGCGCGGCCGCTCGGGGTCGACGGTCGGAAAAGCATGCCGCGGAGTCGGCTATCGAGGATGTGACGCCGTCAACGCCGCTCGGTTCGGCGGGTCAGGGTCACTCCGGACGGGGGTCCCACTCGCGCTCGACGAGGAAGTCGTCGAGTTTGCCCTTCGGGTCCTCGAAGACGTGCGACCCGTGGAAGACGAGCAGCGTCTCGAAGTCGTACTGGAGCAGGTCGTAGAGGTTGATTTCGGCGGCCTCGTGGTCGTCGTTGAACAGCGCCGGCGGCGGGAGGAGGTAGCCCGCCGGGAGGCCCGCGCGGTCGGCCCCGTCGAGGGCGTCCCCGGAGATGAGGATGCCGCGGTCTTCGAGCAGGAGCGCCGAGGTCGCCTTCGTGTGCCCCGGCACCTCGATGACGCGGATGTTTCCGTCGAGCACGTCGCCGTCGGTGAACGTCACGTCCGGCTCGTAGTCGATGGCCTCGTGGAGCTTCGACTCGTTGGCCGACGCGAGGAGTTCGGGGTCGAACGCCTCCATCACCGACGGGAGGCCGCCGTGGTGGCCGTGGTCGCCGTGGGTGATGATGACGCGGTCGACGCCGCCGTACTCCCGTTCCAGAAGCTCGACGAGTTCGTCGCCGTCCTCGTCGAAGCCGGTGTCCACGAGCGTCGTCTTCCCCGTCGGCGTGTCCTTCAACACGAGCACCCGGACGTGTTCGAACTGAATCTGGTCGATACCCTCGGTGACGTTGCTAACACTCATTCCGGTGGAACGGTAGTTCGCAGCGCTGGTTAATTCTATCGATGGCCGCGAAACGCGGCGTTGTCGCCCGTAGACATGTCGAACGCGTGAATGTACCGGCCGGCCGTTGCAACCGCTCTCGTTGTGCAGTCGTCCACTCTCGACGGCCAACCCGAGGCGCGACTGGACAATCGACTCGGCCGCCTGCGGCTTTCGTGTCGAAATCGTGACTTTCAGCCCCGAACGGGCTCGTAAAGACCAATATGTTTATTACGAACGATTGCTTGGTATCATACCACGAGGCAGAAAAAATAATGGTGATTCAGAAAGTCGGGGCCGTCCTTGATAGAATCGGCTTGGAGAGTGTTCGTTCAAGTCCGCTGTCAGTCCTCTTTATCCTGTTTTCGGTCGTCGTCATCTTCTTTGCGAGCCAGTTCCCGTCGGGTGACGGCGTCGGGCCGTCGTTCTTCCCGATTGCGGTGTCGGTCGGCATCATCTTCTTCGCCGCTATCGACGTGCTGACGGGCTCCGACACGGAACTCGAAATGTCGGAGTTCGACTTCGGACCCGCCGCCGTCGTCGCGGCCTTCCTCGTCGGGTACGTCCTGTTGATGCCGCTTTTAGGGTTCCTCGTGTCGACCATGCTGTTCATGCCGGTCGTCCTCTACTACTCGGACATCCGCTCGAAGCTCCTCGTCGTGGCGCTGTCGATCGGGTTCCCGGTCGCGCTATTCTACATCTTCGGCCGGATTTTCCTCGTGCGCCTGCCTGAGGGCATCATCCCGGTGTCGCGGCTGCTGCCGCAGCTCCCGCTGGTGGTGACCTTCTGATGGTGGTTGAGTACATCTCGCAGGCGCTCGTCAACCTCGCCGACCCGTTCGTCCTCCTGCTGATGATCGGGGGTATCTTCCTCGGCATCCTCATGGGGTCGATTCCGGGGATGACCGCGACGATGACCATCGCGGTCCTGCTGTCGTTCACCTTCACGATGGAGCCGAGTCAGGGGATGATTCTCCTGTTGGGCATCTACGGTGGCGCGGTCTACGCGGGGTCGATTCCGGCGATTCTCATCCGCACGCCGGGCACCCCGTCGGCGGCGGCGACCATCTTCGACGGTTACCCGCTCTCCCAGAAGGGCGAGGCGGGCCGCGCGATTCGCGTGAGCACCATCGCGTCGTTCGTCGGCGGCGTCATCAGCGTCTTCGCGCTGATGTTCTTCTCGCCGGTCATCGCCGACGCCGCCCTCCGGTTCCGGTCGCCGGAGTTCTTCGCGCTCGCCTTCTTCGGGTTGACAATCATCGCCAGCGTGAGCGGCGACTCGCTCACGAAGGGGATGGTCTCGGGCCTGCTCGGGATGCTCGTCGCGACGGTCGGTATCGACCCCGTGACCGGCTTCCACCGCTTCACGTTCGACATCCCCGAACTGCTCACGGGCGTCGAGTTCATCGCCGTCATGATCGGCCTCTTCGGCATCGCCGAGGGACTCCGCAAGTACTCGCAGGGCATCAACAGCGGGAACGACCGCGTCGACCAGGAGATATCCGGCGTGTTCCCCTCGCTTTCTGACCTGCGGTCCATCGCACCGGTCAGCGTCGGTTCGGGCGTTCTCGGGTCGTTCATCGGCGCGATTCCCGGCGCTGGCGGCGACATCGCCGCGTTCATCACGTACAACGAGGCCACCCGCTGGCTCAAAGACAGCATCCCGTCGTTCGGCGAGGGGAACGTCCGCGGCGTCGCGGCCGCCGAGTCCGGGAACAACGCGAGCACCGGCGGCGCGCTGATTCCGACGCTGACGCTCGGGATTCCGGGCGACTCCGTCTCCGCCATCCTCATCGGCGCGCTGTTGGTCCACGACGTGAACCCCGGGCCGGGCCTGTACCAAGAAGAGCCGGTGTTGCTGTACACCATCTTCGTCGGGTTCCTCCTCATCTACGTGTTCATCCTCATCTTCGGCCTGCTCGGCGCGAACTACTGGGCGCGCCTCATCAACATCCCGAAGTCCCACATCTGGCCCGTCATCCTCGTGCTGTGTGTCATCGGAGCCATCGCCCTCCGGGGCAACGTCTTCGACGCGTGGATTATGCTCGGCGCGGGCGTGTTGGGGTACGCGATGCGGCTCCGGGGGTACCCGCTGGCACCCATGGTGCTCGGGCTCATCCTCGCCCCCATCGCGGAGGAGAACCTCCGCCGGTCGCTCGTCCTCTCGGGCGGCTCGCCGAGCATCTTCCTCACGAGCCCCATCGCCCTCGTCATCATCCTGCTCGGCCTGGGCGCGATTGCGCTGCCCGCCGTCCGCTCGATTCGCGCGTAGCACCGCGTTCAGACCTCGTCCGCTTTTCTTTTCTCGCGGCACGCGCGTTCCGTCGAGCGCCGTCTCGCGTCGCCGACTGTCCACGAACCGCGCTGCGCTCCCGTCGCCTCGCTGAGCCCCTGCCGCGGCTGGCAGGGTTTCGGCCCGCTCGCTTCCGCATCTCTCTGTCGTACCTTCGTCGAGAGCGGAGCGTACCGCTCGACTCGCCCTCAGTTTTGAGGATGTTGAAATACAGGGGTATTTTTCTCCCGTCTGGCATCGGAATTACAGCAGTACAAATGTAACGAAGCTCGCCGATTCCGACCCGTATTACGACATCGTTGAACTCAGATACTGCTCGCCGGGCGAACCCGTGGGCGGAGGACGACCGTCGGGACCGCGAGCCGCGTCGACGCGGTTGCTCCGAACGAGATTCGGCGAAACGATATTATATCTCTCCGTGGTACACGCTGGTATGGTCGTTGTTGCAGCAGTCGACCGGTCAGGTCGCTCATCACACGTTGTCGCGGAAGCCGCATCGCTAGCGGCGGCGTTCGACGAACCGGTCCACGTCGTCCACGCGTTGACTCGCTCGGAGTTCGTCGACCTCGGGCTGACGAGCGCGCAGGCCGAGAAGCCGAAGGACATGGCGGAGATTCGGTCCGCCGCCGCCGAGATGGCCGAAGACGCCGTGTCGGGACTGTCCGTCCCGTACGAGACGGTGGGACTCGTCGGCGACCCGGCCGACGAGGTCACCGAGTACGCCGACGAACAGGACGCGAGCTACGTCGTGGTGAGCCCGCGACGCCGCTCGCGCACGGGGAAGATGCTGTTCGGAAGCGTCGCTCAGTCGATTCTCCTGAACGCGTCGTGTCCGGTCGTCTCGACGCTCGTCGCGCAGGAATAGCCGTTTTCCGGGACGTTCGCTCCGCGGGCCGTCGACGCTCGGGGCCGTTTCCCGTCCACCCGTTACACGCCCCTGAGAACGCGCGTCCCCCTTTTTACCGCAACTCTCCGTAGCCTCGACCGTACATGACGGTAACAGCAGTCGCAGATGGAGTGTACACGGTACAGTTCGACCACGTCCGCGTGTTCGTCCTCGAAGACCGACCGTCCGGAACGACCACGCTGGTCGACGCGGCGTTTCCGGACGACGGCGACGAGTTGGTGTCCGTGCTGGACTCGGCGTTCGGCGGCGTCGACCGGCTCGTCATCACCCACGGCGACGAGGGACACTTCGGCGGGACGCCCGCCGTGGTAGACGCGTTCGACCCGGAACTCCTCGTCCCCGGCGGCGCGAAGGGCTTTTACGACGCGCTCGACGTCGAGGCCGACCGGCACTTCCGCCACGACGACGTGCTCGACGGCGGGATTCGAATCGTACAGGTCCCGGGGCACACGGTCGCGAACAGCGGGCTGCTCTTGGAAGACGAGGGCGTCTTCATCGCCGGTGACGTCTTGGAGGGGTCGGACCGTCGCGGGCTCCCGCCGGGGTTCCTCGTCCCGCCCGCGGCGCAGTTCAACGACCTGAGCCACGAGGAAGCCGAGCGAAACCTCGTCAAACTGTTCGACTACGACATCGAACGGGTCCTCGTGAGTCACGGCACGCACGTCGACGAGGACCCGCTCGGAAAGCTCGACGCCTGGCTCATCGACCGCGAGTGGACGCTGTCGTACTGAGTCGGTTGAATCGACCAGTGGTGTCGTTCGGCGCACGTTCGAACACACAGTGCCACATGCGTTCGCACCCATTCTAACAGAATAATTTTATGTACTGAAAATAGATAGCTCTGAGTCACCAAGACAGCGTTTTCTGAATTTTCACCTGATAGGTGCACGCCTCCTATTGGGGTCAGAATGTTCAATACCGCGCTCTACGCCAATTTTCTCTTTCTCTGACATTGGATTCGAATACATCGACCACTATAGATAGTATCTAGTCGTATTCTCCAGCTATGGGCGTTCTTGCCGTGTTTTCTCGTGGCCGCGCCGATATTCGACTTCAGTGCTGAGAAATACTCAAAATAATATATTTACCCAAATGTTTCAAAATGTATATTATTCGGCGCCTACTGCGCGACTACTGACCCATGTTCTGATGGAGTCGAATCCGCTTCGGCTCGTTTCGCCCCGAGAAGGCGCGGATTCGCACGAGGTGGTCGTTGGACTGGCGGCGGACCTCGCGGCCGTCGTCCGTGATGGTCCACTCGTCCGGCCCCTCGCCTTCGGTCACGCCGACGATGAACGAGGTGTTTCGGGTGTTCCGCCAGACCTTCCGGACGAACCGCTTGTCCGCGCCGCTCTGGAGCGGTCGCCCGCTCACCGGGTGGGAGTGTGCGCCGCCGGCCAGGCGGTGGTCGATGTCCTTGTGGAGGCTGGCCAGTCGCCGGAGGTGCGAGAAGAACTCCGAGGTGAACGAGATGGAGTCCGTGCGACTCCGGAGGAAGTCCGGGTGGTCGATGGCGTGGTGGTGGCGAATCAGACCGCGCTCGTCGGCGTACACCGTCGAGTAGACTTCACGGCCCGGCGTCGCGGTGGCCTGAAACGTCAGTTCGTTCAGCACGTGCTCCGTCACGTCGACGACCGAGGGGTCGCTCGACGCGGGCGCGTCGCCGAACGGGACGATTCCCGCGCCGGCGTCGATATCGTCCGCGGGCGTCTCCGGCGTCGACGACGGCGACGCTGACGACCCCTCGGGCCGGGTCGGCGTCGCTTCCGACGACGGCGACTCCGAGCCGTCACCGCTCGGCGGACTGCCCGCGCCGTCGTCCGGGGTCGTCCCCGCCGGGACCGGAAACTCTGCCGGGAGCGTCGTCTCGGGCTCCGGTGTCGTCTGCGACTCCCCGCCACCGGACGGCCCCCGACCGCTCGGCGCTCCGTCCGACGAGGAGCGATTCGGTCCGCTCTCAGGGGCGGCCGGCCGGCTCTCGGGCGTCGCTTCCGCGGAGCCCGACGCAGGGGGCGATTCGTCCGACGCCGCGCTTTCGCTCGATGACGCGTCGTCTCCCGCGTCGGGAGCGCCGCCAGCGCCGCCAGCACCGTCGCCGCCGCCGGCTTCGCCTCCACGAGTGTCTCCCTCGCCCTCCGCGTCGGACTGGTCGTCGTCGGAATCAGTCCCCGAACTCCCAGCGCCCGGACTCGAATCGTCTTTTGCCGGGGTCGAATCGGACCCGCGATTCGTCCGGTTCGATCCGTCTTGGTCGGGCTCCGGCCCGGTCGTCGAGTCATCTGGTTCCGAACCAGTCTCCGGTGCCTCCTCCTCGGGCGCATCCCCTCCAGTTTGCGGCGGCGACTGCGACGAACGGGGCAGGGTGGACCCGCCCGACGCGCGGCCGCCGTCCGGTGTGGTCTGCGGGGTCGTCCCGTCGCGGGGCACCGCCTTCTCGTCCGTCTCGGGCGACTGCGGAGGGCCCTCACCCGACGACTCGGGCGAAGCGTCGGTACTCGGCGGCCCGTCGGAATCGGGCGGCGAGGTGGGCGTCGACTCGCCAGCGGGGACCGAACGTCTCGTCGGTGTCGACCCGCCGCTCCCGGTCGGCGGCCCGTCGGCGTCGGACGACGACGAGTCACCGGACGGCGCGTGCCCCGGAGAGTCGTCGCCCGACGCGGTCACGTGGTCGGGGAGGTCGACCGCCGACGCGAACACGAACCCCGCGACGTGAATCGCGGGGCGGTCCCACTCGACGACCTCGATGACCGGCGCGTAGTCGGACAGCACCGACCGGACGGGGCCGGTCCACTCGGACGGTGCCGACGCGGCGATGAAGTCCGGTTCGGTCCGGGCCATCGGGTGCCGAGGCTCCCCCTTGTGTCCGCGGAGTGCCTTCAGCGTCCCCTGACTCTCGCGTTCGGTTCCGGGTCGCTCCGCCGCCGGGAGCGTCACGGTGCGGACGGAACCGACGCCGGAAATCCCGTCAGTCCGAATCAGCGCCGGGAGGTACCGGAGCACGTCCGAGAGGACGGCCTCGTGGTCCGGGGTGACCACGAGCAGTAGCTCGTACGTCCGGCCGAGTCGCTCGACGGTCGTCTCGTTGTTCGCGGTCCCGACGAGAACGGGACTCACGTCCCGACAGTGAACGCCGAGTTCCTGCGGGATGCCTTCGAGCGTCGACGCCAGCGGGCGCTTGATGGGCGAGACGACGCCGAACGCGTCCGGGAGCGGCCGCGAGTCCGACGCGCGCATGAGGTGGTCGACGATGACGGACACGTCCCGCTCGTCGGACAGGCGGCTCACCGAAATCGACGGCGGGTCGCTCGCGCCACGAGCGTCGTCCGCGTCCGAGAGGTCCGAGCCGTCCGGGCTCGTCTCGTCGTCTGGGTCGTCTGGGTCGTCCGCGTCGTCCGCGTCGTCCGCCCCATCGAGCGAAGGCGCACCCTCGGGCTGGCAGTCCGGTGGTTCGTCTCGGGTCGTCCTGAACGGGACCACCCTCCGAACGGTCCGTCGGAGCGCCCACAAGCGCGGACGGAGTGCGGGCATCAGCCCCAAGAGACCGAGGTTCGTCGTGATGACCGCCTCGACCGATTCCGGAGCGACGACCGCGACCACGCCCAGTCCGAGGAGCACGGCGGCCGTCACGCCGAGCGCGACCCAAAGGAGGCGGCGGCGTCGGCTGGAGCTGGAGTCGTTGTCGATCGGTTCGTCGGCTCGCTCGTGGTCGTCGTCGGTCGGCTCGATGACTGCGCTCAGTTCTACGAGTTGGATATCGTCTGTCATGGTCGGTGAAAACGCGCGTTCGTGGGTGGTCTGCGGGCGGTGCGGCTTACTGCTCCGGGAGCGCCGGCTCGATGTGGTCGGCGAAGAAGCGCTCCCACCGGTCGACGGGGTCGCTCACGCCGAACTTCGCCGTGTGCGCCTCCCACACCTGCCGGAGCGGCGACGACTCGTCGTGGACCTCCGCGTCGACGTACGCCGCGCCGGCCCGGCGGACGTGAGTGTGTATCCACGCCGCGTCAAGCGGCCAGAAGCCGACGACGTGGGCGTTGGCCACGTCCGCGTGAATTGTCCGGAGGTTGTGGTGCTGGCCGAGGGTGACGCCGTGGGGGAGGACGACCATCAGGTCCGGTTCGGCCAGCGTCGGGACCGTCGCGTCGGGTTCGATGTCTCCGTTTTCGATGGCCCACGGAGCCCACTGCTCGGCCGACAGCCACGGCGTGAGGCTGTTTGCCGCCCGCTGAACCGCGGGGTTGAGGTCCATCTCGGCGCGGCCGCCGATGGGGACCGTCGTCATCGCGGCGCTCCAGTAGCCGAACGACCGGTTCGCCACGTCGGTGTGGGTCGTCGCCGCGAGGAACTTCGCCAGTTCCGGTGGCACGTCGTCCATCCCGACCGCCTGCGCCCGGTGGTCGATGAGTATCGCCGGCGCGTCCATGACCGCGACGCCGAGGCCGGCCAACAGCGCGTTCTGCGGGTTCTTGTGCAGCCCGTCAGCGGTCTTGTGCGAGGGAACGACCACGTCGACCGTCTCCTCGAAGACGAGGCCGACGTCGACGAACTTGTAGGCCGGAAAGCCGGTTCCGAGCGACGACGGGACCAGCGCGTGATCGGCGTCGTACGACAGCCTGAGCAGTTCGCGCTCGACTTCCGGGGCGAGCATCGGCGTGACGTCCTCGATGCGAAGCGGGTTGCGACCGAGCTGCACGTCCTGGACGAACCGCGACGGAATCGACGTTCCGAGCATCTCCTCGGCCCGGGAAATCCACTCGCGCCGCACCACGTCCGCGAGCGTGTTCGGCGGGAAGAACACGCCCACGCTGTTCTCGTCGTGGTCGTCGCCGTCGGCGCTCGGTCGGTCCGCCGCCGCGTTCGCCTCGACCGCCCCGCCGCCCGCACCGTCGGTGATGACCGCGTCGTCGTTCGACTCGTCGGTGCCGCTCCACGGAACCGCGTTGCGTACGTATTTGGATATGTTCATGGATGTCTCCGTGAGTGGTTATCTGAGGCCGGACCCCTCGACCTCGGGTTCGGTACCGGTGTCTTCGGTCTCCGGTTCGGACTGTCCGCGACGGCCAAGGGCGAATCCGACGACGCTCGTCACCGCACCGAGGGCGACGACAACCCCGCCAGCGACCCACATCGGCGACAGCCAGTTCGCCAGTCGGACCGCGTTCATCGAGGGAAGCGACGACTCGACGTCGCTGTTCAGCTGTCGCGCCGCTCGGTAGCGCTTCCGGTGGTCGGCGAGCGTTTCCGGGGTCTGCGCGCGAAGCTCGGCGGCGCGCTCGGCGAACTCGGCGGTGTCGGCCGTCGCGTAGCCCTTCGCCTCGCGCTTTTCGATGAAGCCGACCGTCGCGTTGAGGTTCCGCGCGGTCCCCTCGGCGTAGGCGCGGGCGAGGGCCGCGGTCGCCTGCTTCTCCGCGACCGACCAGTGTTCGGCTGCGGTGTCGTAGTTCGCCCGCGTGTAGCTCAGGTTCCCCGTCTCGATGCGGTTCTGGACCGTCTGGAGCGTGCTCGCCTCGACCGAGACCATCGGTCGGTCGTCGAGGCGGCGGAGTTCCGCGAGTCTGTCTTTCGCCGCCTCGCGGGCGTCGAGCGCCTCGTCCGCGCTCACCGAAGCGGTCGGGGGTCCGGACAGCGCCGCCGACCCCGCGTCGGCCGTGACGACCGGAACGGCGACCGCGAACAGCGAAAGCACGACGAGCGCCGCGAGGGTGGCGCGGACGACCACCGTCGTCACGGACGGCCGCCGCTCCGTCTCTTCGGACGCCGGGCGGGTACACCCGTGTCCGAACCGCGAGTTCATGTCTATATTCGGAGTGTTCGAATTCGATTCCGTCGATTTGCTGGGATGGGTTGAATCGTTGGTCATCGTAATCTGTTGTGTATCGGGTTTGTGGGGGTTCTCGTGACGTTCTCGTTTTCGTCTTCGCGTCACACAAACAGATTGTATGACTGTAAACAAATATCTTGCGTGTGACATAATTGGCTGTATTTTGTACCCTCGTATACAGTTTATATGCGTATACAGTAGTGCAGAATCGTATGACATACGCGATGACAAGAACTATCTCACCGTTTGACATACCGGCGGTCATGACGAAAGACGAGATACTCCAGGCCCGCGTCTCGAAGCGGGTCAAGAGACAGGTGGACGAGATCGCCCAGCAGAAGAACAAGAAAACGTCCGAATACGTCCGGTCGGTCATCAAGGCGAATCTCACGGACGACAGCGCGTCGGTCAACATCCCGAAGCTGTTCGAAGACGACCTCCGTTCGATTGCGCGCGACACGGGCGAGCGGACGGGCGTGTACGAGGCCATCGAAGCGCAGGTCTGGGAGACGATTTCCGACGACGCCTTCCGACAGGAGGTTCGGCGGCCGGTGTTCGACGCCGACGGCACCGTCACAATCGCGGGGCAGGGGTCCTCAACGTCGGTTGGCTACTGGCTCGCCGACCGCCTCCGCGACCGCGGCATCCGGTCACAGGTCCGCAGCGGCGTCGAAGCCACCGGGATGCACTCGTCGGCCGACGACACGATTCTCGCCATCTCGCGGAGCGGGAAGACTGATTCGATACTCGACCTCTGTTCGAATCAACAGGCGACCGTCGTCGCCGTAACGGACCCGGACAGCCCGCTCGCGGAGCGCGCCGACCACGTCGTCCCGCTTCCGGGCGTCGAAGAGCGAATCGAAATCTACGCGACGAAAAGTGTCGTCGCCCAGCTCGCCGTCCTGCAGGTCGTCTTCCTCGACGACTACGTCGACCTCCAGCGGTTTCAGGCGCGGTTCAGGGCCCTCGACGAGTTCGTCGAAGGCCAGTTCAAACAGGGCGACGACGCCGCCGGCCTCTCCGGCCAAAGCGATATTCTCGCGGCCATCGAAGAGCTCCAGCGACACAACGACCTCCAGAGCGACCCCATCTTCGGGGCCCTCGCGTCGCAGCGCGGGCTCGGAAACGAGGCGCAACTCAAGCTCACGGAGTTCCTCCACGTCCACGGCGAGGCGACGAACCTCCAGAACATCGTCCACCGCCTAGTCAACGTCCTCCACGGCGGTTCGAGCTACCTCGTGACGGCGATTCCGCAACAGGGCTCCGCGACGTACCGCGAGTGGAACGACGTGCTGTTCGGCGACGAAACCTCCGTCTGGAACGTCCTCCAGTCCGCGGACTTCGACCAGAAGGTCCCGCTCATCGCGTTCACGCTGAACGGTGGACCCGCAGAGCAGGCCGTCCGCGAGCGCTCGCTGTACGGTCGGGACGGGCTCGTCCGACTCGACGCCTACGCCGTCGAACCCGAGGCCCGAGACCTCATCCTCTTCGTGGCGATTCAACTGTTCGCCTACGGGGCTCTCTGCAAGCTCTGGCTCCAAGACCCGGCGCTCCAATCTCGGGTCATCCAGAGCATTTACAATCCGGCCGAGACCAGCGACACGGAGGTGAACTAACGTGCCGAACGACGGCTGGAACGCCGACTACTTCGACGACGAGTTCGACGAACCGGACCCGTGGGACTTCGATTCTTCGACCTACGAGCAGCGCAAGTACCGCCGCCAGAACCGCGTCGTCGAGAGCCACGTCGGCTCGCCGGAGTCGATTCTGGAGATCGGCTGCGCCGAGGGCGTTCACTCGGAACTCCTCTTAGAACGCTTCCCCGACGCGGAACTCCACGGCATCGACATCTCCGAGGCTGCCGTCGAGCGCGCTCGCGAGCGGACCGATAGCGACCGGGCGACGTTCTCCGCCGGCGAGGCGAGCGCGTATCTCGACTCCCTCGACGAGCAGTTCGACGTCATCGTCTGGAGCGAGACCATCTACTATCTCGGGGACACGATGAGCGTCCCGGAGTTCCACCGGTTTCTCGACGTGGTGGCGGGCCTGCTTTCCCCCGACGGCGTGCTCTGTATGGCGAACATCGTCGGCCAAGACGAGGGGCCGGAAGCGCCGCTCACCGAAGCGCCGATTCTGGACGCCTACAAGACGCTCCTCGCCGCCCGACTGGACCGAGTCCACGAGGCGCGCTACACCGAGCCCAAATCCGAAGACGACGCCGAACACACATACGAAGTCCTCGGCTACGTGCCGAGCGCCTAACCGCTTTTTCGACCGCTTTCAGTTCGGGCGCACGGCGACCTCTGTTTCAACTGGAGTACACCCCTGGATTTTCCCGCAACAACACCCACCCAAACAGCCATCGCGCGGGCCAACCAACGGCGGCCATCGATACCAGTCGTTCGGGTCGAGCGACCCGCGAGAGAAGCGTGCTGGCGAGCGTCCACAGGGGAGACGGGTGTCGTCGCGGGGGGTGGAACACGGGACGGAAAGTGCCGACAGATGTGGGGGTACGACGCCAGATTCCCCCTCGAACGCGAAATCGAAATCGGTCGATACACCCCCTGTACGATGGGGTGTACCGGGGAATCGAGGGTGTGAGAAGTCGCGTCTCGCGGCGTGACGACGGGCGTGTGCGCCAGCAAGTGATGTGTTCATCACCCGAAACACGTCGCGAGGGGCGTCGAGCGTGGCGAACACGAACGAATCGGTGTCTCGAATCGGAGCGACTCGCGGGGGCTCACGGCTGGTTCGATACACCCCTGAAGGGGTCACAACCGAGTACACCCTTGCGGAGAACCGGCGTGCATGTACACCCCTGGAAACCGGGGGTGTAGCGCGTGTGGTTCGGTTCACCCCTGCAATCAGGGGTGTAGGTTTCGGCGCTGAGTATCAACCTTGTGAACGTGCGGGAAACAGCTATCACGGGGCTGTCGAGACCACAACTCGCAATGACGCCATCACTCCCGACCCGGGACCAGCTTCCAGAATCACTCCTCGAACAGGCGACCTGGGTGGGATGGCGCAGACAGACGCGTGGTGGAGACGAAACGAAGGTTCCGCGGGACGTGACAGGGGGGTACGCATCGGCGACCGACCCGGCGACATGGACGACGTTCGAGGAGGCGCGCACGTACGCCCAGGATGGCCCGGCGGACGGCGTGGGCTATGTGTTCACCGACGGCGGGCCGTTCGTCGGCATCGACCTCGACAAGTGTCGCGACCCCGAGACAGGCGTGACCGACGAGTGGGCACAAGAACTCATCGACCGCCTGGACTCGTATACGGAAGTCAGTCCCTCGGGGACGGGCTACCACGTCATCATCCGCGGGGTGCTGCCCCCAGGTGGCAACCGGACCGGGGACCTCGAACTGTACGATGATGCGCGGTTTTTCACCGTGACCGGCGACCACGTCGACGGGACGCCGACGACGATTGCCGAACGGGGCGACGAACTCGAAGCGATTCACGCCGCGTACTTCGAGACGCCGGCAGCTGTGGAGTCAGCGACGACGACGCCGACGACAGCGACAGCGACGACCACCAACGGGTCGACTGGCCCGGGCAACGACCTGTCTGACGACGCGCTCATCGAGCGGGCTACGAACGCCGCGAACGGCGAGAAGTTCAGCCGCCTGTGGCGCGGCGACACGACCGGCTACGACAGCCACTCCGAAGCGGACATGGCGCTGTGTTCGATGCTCGCGTTTTGGACGGCCGGTGACGCCCAGCAGATCGACCGCCTGATTCGCGACTCGGGGCTGTCTCGGCCGAAATGGGACGCCGTTCATTTCGCGGATGGGTCGACCTACGGCGAGACGACCATCGAGCGGGCAATCGCCGGGACGAGCGAGTACTATCAGTCGTCGAGTGGGTCGAGTGTGGGCCGGTCGGCGGCGGCGGATGCAGCCGACGGTCGGGCAGCGACCGACGCCGGTGACACCGTGTCCTCGACTGACCGAGGTGCTTCGTCGGCCGACCAGCCGCCGACAGTCCCATCCCCACTCGGCGGGCGTGAAGTGAGTGGTCGGATACAAGAACTCACGACGCAGCTCGAATCAGCACTCGACGAGAACGAACAGCTGCAGGCGACACTCGAAGCCGAACGGGCGGCGCGCGAGGCGGCCGAAGCACGGGTTCGCGAGTTAGAACGAGACGCAGACGAGGAACGTGGGGGGTGGTCGTTGTTCGGGTGGTTGCGGTGAAGTGAGGCGTTACTCGTCGTCTGTGTCACACACCAATTAGTGACTGACGAGCAGTTACCTTAGCTATTTAACCCATTCTTCGTATTGGTGACAATGATACTGAATGGCCCAAGCAGGCGAAATCTGAAATGAAATAAATGAGTGGACGCAACTTAGTTGGCGAAGACCTTCACGGAGTAGATCTATCTGGGATGAACCTTCAGGGAGTGGACTTCAGCTCCTCTAATCTTGAGAATGCGAATCTACGTGGTGCTGATCTCAGACACGCGAATCTTTCTCACGCAGAACTATCTGATGCGGATTTTACTGGTGCTGATCTCAGATACACTGATTTCACCAATAGCACTCTACGCAAAGCGGACCTTACTAACTCGGGTCTTGAGGGTTCAAAGTTGTCAAATTCTGATTTTGCACATGCGGATCTTAGCGGTGTTGACTTGTCACAAACACAAATTCACCGATGTAACTTTCAAAATATCTCTGCATTTGGTGCAGATTTTAGCCAGAAAGATTTGACGGGAAACGAGTTTGCTAGTGTTGATATCACGAACGGAGATCTCAGCGGTTCAAGATTAGGGGATATTGATTTCAAGGACGCAAATTTATACAATACAGACCTATCTGGTACAAAGTTACAACGAGCTAAGTTCCACCGTGCAGAGCTCGTTGATACGGATCTCACAGGTTCTGACCTCCGTGGGACTACGTTCGTTTCAGTAGACGTCCGGGGGATCCGATTCTCTGATGTAGAAATCAGCGGCTACACCACATTTCATGGCTTTTGTTCGGAACCCGCCAATGCATCGGAATGGAATGTATTGGCAGAGGGATACGAAGTAATTCGCAAGGCGTTCAGACAGAAAGCGCTTGATGACACCCATCGGGGACTGTACTACCTGCAACGCAAGGCCCGAACGAAAGAAGCCTCTCAGAATGGTCAGTTGGTCAAATATCTTGGAAACTTGGTTTCCCAAGGGTTGACTGGGTACGGGGTACGCGTAAGTTACGTCCTCATCTGGACGGCGTTATTGTTACTAATATCAACATTTTGGTATTCGATTGTGGGAACAGCAGATAGTTGGACTGGAGGGAGTCTCTTCTATAGTGTTTCAACGCTCGTGACGTCGGCTCCACACCCACCGAGAAACCTCGTGACATGGGTTCCTAGACAGTATACTGAATTCGTTGTGTTGTTCGAGACGTACGTCGGAACCCTGTTGATTGTTCTGCTTGGGTACGTGCTCGGAAACAGAGATACCATCTAAGGAGTTTTCGTCACCTCGAACGCCCCCACGGCGACGACTCGAGGGCCGCCGTGCGCGCCTCGGCCTTCGGCCTGCGGTGCTACAGTCGGCCGTCTTCGTCCTCGCCGCGGCCCCGTTCAGTCCCACCCTGTTAGGTGGGGTGTCATTCCTTGTGAAAGAATAATTGCGTAGGCAGAAATTATATTGCGCGCAAGCGCATATTGATGCGCATGACAGACACGCCGTCGTCGGGTCGACCACCCGATTTTTCGACATCGTTCCGTGAGCGACTCGATGAAGCCCCGGCAGATGACCGCGTCTACCGTGTCGCACTCGAACTCACCGAGCCAACGCGCGTCTCGGAGATTGCGACGCGGGCAGAATGTGCCCCGAACACCGCGCGGCGGCACCTCACTCGACTCGCCGACATCGGCGTGTTGACGCAGGTTGGCGACGACCCCATACGCTTTGAGCGCAACGAAGCCTACTTCGAGTGGCGACGCCAGCGCCGACTGGCTTCGCTCAGCGAGCAGGAGTACAAACAGCGCCTCGGGGAACTCCTCGCGGAAGACGCAGCATACCGAGACAACTACGGCGTTGACCGACCGGGTGCGCTCGACCCACTCGACTATCACGACTACGGCGACCCAGAGCAGGTCTGGCTCGACATCACCTCGTGGGAGGCCATCCAGACTGAGATTCGAGACCTTCGACAGGCACACGACAACCACTCGGAGCACGAAGGGCTCGCCTGAGCGTGCCCCCCGAGCGAACAAAACGGCAGCCGAACCGTGCGCTCCTTCGAGACCTTGCCAGCGGATTCGGGGATGAACCCTGGCTTTCATCGATAGCCGTCTTTCCTGCGAACCGACCGGACTCGATTGTCCTCACGGTTCGTCCGTTGTACTATCCGGAGTCGGTCGTCGACGCTGCATACATCGAAGTGCAGGCGTACACGGACGGGACCTTCCACATCACGTACGTCGAATCTCGACACGGTGATCGCTGGCTGTGCCGGTGGGACCGACACGACAGTCCCGACTACTCACGGGATCATTTTCACGAACCGCCGGCGGCACAACACACCGATGGCGTGAATCGAGACTACCCGCTGCATCTCGGTGACGTTCTCGCGGACGTTGTCGTCCCGTGGGTCAACCGGCGAGTCGGTGTAGTCTGGGACAACTACGAGGGATGAACCTATCCAGCGTGGTTCACTCGTTGACGGTCTGAAACGTCGACAGCGCCTCTTCGGGTCCGGGTTTCGATACGCTACTTGGTCGTGTTCACTCCTCTTCGCACTCGTTCGCCGACGACGCAATGGCTATCGTGCCGACGACAACTCACTACGCGCTCCCCTCCTTCGAAGACGAGACCATCACCCAGCCTACGCCACCGCTACGAGTGGTCCAACGTCGAATCGCGCAACTGCTGAAGCGTGTGCATCTCCGAAAACCCGGGCTGGTCGATTTGGAACGTCTTCGGCGGCGAGTTCGTACTGTAGGTTTTCTCGACGCGCGGCGGGCCCTCCTTCGGCTCGTTGAGCCCGCGGAGCACCTCGTGTGCATCAGCCCGATTTTTCACCACCCAGATGGCCGCTTCTGGATCGCAGGCGGCCATCTTATCGAAGTCCTCGGGGACCGCGGTGAGCAGGTCGTTGTTCACCCGCTCTGCTTCGAGGGTGACGACAATCTCTCCATCAGCATCGAGACAGACGGCGTCGAGTCGCGAGCCCTCGTGGTCGAAATACGAGACTGCCTCGACGGCGGCCGAATCGTCGTCCTCGACGAACGCCTGTTCGAGATAGCGCCGGCCGACTTCGACCATCACGACGTGGAGACTCGATTCGCTGAGGTCGCCGCGGCGGTGGCCATACGCGACGCCCTCGCGGTGGCGAACCCCAATCGCGCGGCGGCCCTTCGGCGTGACCGTATAGAGTTTGTGTGGATAGGTACAGTCGAGGGCGAGCGTGCCACCATCGACGAGTTCGCGAACCGAGGCGTGGTCGATGCCCGTGTACTCCTGGAGGCGGACCATACTGTCGTACAGGATGTCGTACTCGAATTCCGTGTCAAAGCGGCGTTGGTGTGCGGAATACACCGCCTGGAGGAACCGAAGCTGTGCATCCGTGAAGACGCTCTTGCGGCGCTCTTCGGGCGTGAGCGTCAGCGGCACGTTCGAAATCGGGATGTCGTCGCGGTCGACCTCGTCGAGACTGTGACAACACCCGATGGCGTTTTTCAGCCCCGTGAGCGACGGGTCATAGCGCGTCGAACACTCGTCGCATTTCGCCGCGTGCGCCTCGGGGTCATAGACGACCGTCGGCGGGAGCCGACTCGTGTAGGGGAGCGTCGAGTTGACCCGTGCTTCGGGAATCGGCGCGTTCCACGGTGCGTCTGCCGACTCCTCGGGCGGCTGTGTGGTCGACTCGGGCGTCCGTGCAGTCGCTTCGGGCGTCCCAGTCGGGTCGTCAGATGTCGGCGTGGGGGCCTGTTGTGACCGGCGCCTCTGTGCATCGACATCGAGGCCATGGGCGTCTCGTGACCGCGCTTCCAGCAGGTCGCACGTCGCGGCGAACGCCGTCTCGCGGGCGTCGGAAAACGGTGCGTTCCCTTCGGGATGGCCCGCGGGCAGCGGCGCGCTTTGGAGGACGAACGGCGTCGGTTCGGCGTGGCCGAACCCAGCGGGGAGCGTGGTCAGCCACTGGCCACGGCGGAGCGCGCGAAGGCGGGCTTGGACCTCGTTTGCAGGGTGGTCAGTCGTCGCGAAGCGATGGCTGAACTCGGGGTCGACCGCGACGTTGCCGGTGACAATCGTCGAGACGTTGTTCAGAACCTCGCGATACGCTTCGGGGTTGGCCTCGCGAAGCTGTGCTGGGAACTGCATCGCGAGCGTCATCGACAGGCCGAACGACCGCGACTGCGACAGAAGCTTCGACAGCAACGACGACGTCGACAGCTGAGAGGCTTCTTCGAGATACAGATTAACGAGTGGGTGATCATGGTCGCCGTCGGGGTGGTGTTGGGTGCGGCGACGCAGCGCCGTCCACAGCGACGACAACAACACGAGTGTGATGACGCGTCGCGATGCCGGTCGCAACCCACCCGTGTCGATGATGATGACGGCGTTGTCGTCGAGATGGCTTCGGAGGTCGAATCGCGGGCCAGTTCCGTCCTCGGCGTGGACGTGATTGAACAGCTGTGCAAGCCGGGCGTCGAGCGGCACCTTCTCGATGCGGTTGGCGACCCCCTGCATGAGTTCGTCGAACGAGCGCTTGGAGTTGGCCGCGACGCCCGCGAGCATGGCTTGGAGGTCGTCGTCGACGACCGGTGGCGGGTCGCGCGTCTCGTGGAGTCTGGCGACCGCGGTCTGGAACTCGCGGTGGGTGAACGCGTCCGCGCCGTGGACGGGGTCGAACATCGCCTTGAGGACGTAGCGGATGATGTCGGGCGACCGAACGGCCTGCTCGAAGCGGTCGCGACCCATGATGCCGATGAGGATATCGACGTAGTGGTCGACGACGTCCTCGACGGCAGTCGTGCGGTCGATGCCCGCATCGAGTTGGTCGCGAATATCGAAAAACGATAGCGCCGGCAGTGTCTCCGTGCAATCGAAGTAGTAGACGTTCTCGAGCGAGCCGTGGCGAGCGTAGTGCGCGCGGAGATAGTCCGCGGCCATGCCGTCGCCTTTGGGGTCGATGAGGATATCCGCGCCCGCGGTCGCGTCGTGATTGTCGAGCATGGCGGTGACGAGACTGGTCGACTTCCCGGAGCCGGTTCGGCCGAACCAGCCGACGTGCAGCGGCTGGAGCGACGGCGGAAGTGAGATGGGTGCGGCGTCGGCTTCGCCGTCGGCGCTCTGGGCGTAGCCAAGCGTCATCCCGGGGTCGCGATAGCGTTCGAGGCGGTCACGCGCCGGTCGGGTGAGCCCGTGTTCGTCCGTCGGCGTCGGCGCGAGTGCGCGCTGGGCATCGGCTGGGAGTGCCGACGCATCGAGGAGACAGAGTGCGGGGAGTTCGCGCCCATCCATGACGAGCGCGGGACTCGCGTGGTCGGTCCACGGGAGTTTCGTCCGCAGACTCATGTGTTCGGGGTCGACTGCGACGCGATTGCGGAGGGCTTCGAAGACCGCCTGTGCGTCGTCGCCGGTTCGCTCGCGGCCTTCGATGTAGTAGTGATCGCCGCTGAGCGGCGCGAACGCCGTCTGCAACGTAGTGAGCTCGGGGAGTGATTCATCGGGGTCTGTCGTCGTCGCCACCGCGCGGGCGGTGACGGTGAACGACCGTCGGGCGTCCTTGTCGTCGAGGGCGTCGAGTCGCGAGTTGACCGTCGGGTCGGCGGTGTTGGCGTCGGTGTTCGTCGAGGTAATCCAGTCGTCGACGAGTCGCTGTGACAGCGTATCGCGGCCGTTCGTCAGGCGGCGGCGACGGTCGCGGGCGTGGTGTCGCCAGTCAGCATGCGGGGTGACGAGCACTTGGACGGCCATCGGAACGGTCGCGTTCGCGAGCGTCGAGACGACCGTCGCAAGCGGTGGTCGTGTGTCCGTCTCGTGGAACGCGTCGTACGGCGTGAGAGTCGTCTGCCAGTCGTCGCGGCGGTCGGGACAGCCGACGAACTCGACCGCCCGATAGCGAGGTGGGCGGTAGCGTTCGAGCGCTTCGGCTTCAGGGGCGGCGTCTGGCTCGGCAGGCGAGAGTCGATCTAACGGGTCGGTCGTCGTCGTCGTAATCTCGAACGAGTCGGGGACGAGTTCGCGACACCACGAGTCGATGGCTCCGCCGAGATCACCATCGATGCTGAGCGTGTAGTCGATGGTACTCGCCGGCGAGCCGTCGGTGACGAGGAGCCATTCGAGCGTTGGTTGGTCGGTGGGCGCAGAAAGCAGGTCGAACAGTCGTGTGAACTGCGCGGCGACGGTCGTGGGGTCGAACGAATCCGTTGTTGGTCGCAACCGAATGAACGACCGCGTGGCTGTGGATTGAATAGTGCCCAACGGTCACGGTGATTCGAAATAATTCCTTCTCTATGTGTGGTTGTGATAACAGGACATTCGCCTGTTCTATCGATCAGCGACACAGCGTATTTCGAAGGGTGGTCCCCGTACATTGCTCCCGTCAATTACGATGGCCCCGCGAGTAGTGTCGCGGTATCCTTGTATGATTCATATTTGCGTGCTGCCCATGCAAACGACTCATCGTCAGCGGTCTCAAGAAGTGCATAGGGAATCCCATTATTCCCGCAACTTCCGACCTGCATCACGGTCTGGTCAAACAATCCGAGATACTGTGGGATTGGGTCGTCACAAACGTAGACAGACACTCGACCTGTTGCAATCATGTCTTCGAAGAGATCGACCACCGGCTCTGACTGGAGTACCTCTGCAACGGTACGGTCGACAATTACCTCATGTTCAGACTCGTGTTCGAGGATACTTCGGTATTTGACTTCCATCGACTCTCGGCCGACGGACGGTAAGAGGCCTCGATATCGATGTGCCGCCTGTACCGTCTCAATGTGACTGTCTAGTGGCCCAAATGAGTCGTTTGCCTCAGCAACCCAGATTCGTGCCGTCTGTAGACTCCTGAGATCGATATCGAACCAGTCAGGGTCGACTAACTGTAAAAACGGCGCGAGCCGTGTCGTCGTCTCAATTGTGTCCTGAAAGTCGGTAAACGCCTGGCCGAGAAACTCACCAACAGGGGTGAGACCATACATCCTCCCTTCATACGCCACAATTCCTGCAGACTCTAACTCGCGTACGCCTCGGTCAATCGTGGACCGAGAGACATCTAATTTGTCAACAAGTGTGCGCTTGTCTCTCGGTTGCTGCAAGAGACACTCGAGGAGTGCGGAGCGGCGGTTCAAAACACCGATCATGTCTGCCTCAATGGATACCATGGTGTCGCCTCGTTAGAGTAATATCTTCGTTCGGATATGATATATAAATTGACAAATTGTGTATGGATCCAGAAGTTCACTAACTCCGATGCATCGACGAATATCGACATCAACCTCCGAGTTTGAACAGACGAAATATCAGACCATCTGCTGAGTACTGTTTGGTTGCTGCCATTTATGACTACGCTTCTTATATCAGTTCGCAGGAGTTGACGAACCAACCGACGCGTGACGTAATGACTGCTCACCATCTATTTCAAATGGTAGCATGCCACACACAAAACCACCTCTCAAACGGCTCTTCCAGCGACAGTCACTTCTCGTACTCTTCGTCGTGATTTCGTTGCTGTTCGTCCCTGTCGGGGCAGTATACGCAGACGAGACTGCAGGAATCAAGCGCGTGCGGATTATCGATACTGTTGACCGCGACGGTGACGGGTATTACTCCTCGTTCACTATTGAACTCCTCCTCGACACCAAGTGCTGGGGTTGTTACGACAAAACAGGCATCATCAGTGACCCAGCGATGGAGCCAGTCATTCTCATGTCGATCGAGGGGTCCCGAATCGGTCGAAAGAACGTGGGTATGAACGACGACAATGTGCTCGTTGAGCTCTCGACGAAAGACGACTTGTGGGATAAGCAGTTTTCGCGACGTGAATTGGCTCTCGAGATCAGCTTGTGGGATGACGATGCACCACCACCGAATGCCGGTATTCTCACGACGGAGGTCGACGACAAAATCGATACTTGGTCAGGGACTGTAAAGTACGAGCCCAGCAGCCAAGACCAGCCAGGTGCGGATACTGCAGCCCAGTCGGAATCGACGAATCAGCAGTCTGAACCAAGTGGTCAAGCCCAAGCATCGTCGAGTACCCAATCCGAACCCACGTATCAAGATACAGATGGGGATGGGATTACTGACAGCGATGAGCGGTCGCTTGGCACAGACCCACGCTCGGCAGATACGGATGGTGACGGTCTCAGTGACAACCGAGAGCGGAGCGGCCCAACAAATCCGACGATGAGTGATTCCGATGGCGACGGGCTCACAGATGGTGAAGAAGTGAATTCGTACGGAACGAGTCCCACGTCAGTGGATTCTGATGGCGACGGGCTTACTGATAGTGCAGAGGTTTCAGGACCGACTGACCCCACACTGAGTGACTCCGACGGAGACGGACTCTCTGATGGGGATGAACAATCACAGGGGAGTGACCCCGTGATGGCCGATAGTGACACGGATGGCCTTACTGACGGACGTGAGGTCTCACTCGGGAGTAATCCAACCGAGATGGATTCTGATGGAGATGGCCTTACTGATGGTGAGGAAGTGAACGATATCGGCACTGATCCGACGGTGGTGGATACTGACGGTGACGGCCTCGAAGACCAGACGGAAGTCACGATTCACAACACGAACCCAACACAGGAAGATACGGACCGCGATGGACTTGTCGACGCACGAGAGGTCACCGAGACAGACACGAACCCACTGCAGGCAGATACTGATCGTGACGGCCTTTCTGACGGGGACGAGGTGACGATCCACCGCACAGACCCATTACAGGCAGATACTGATGGGGATGGCTATGGGGATACTGAGGAGGTTACCCTTGGAACTGACCCAACAGCAGCAACTGGCGTGACTGACTACTGGCTTTCTCGACTGCTGAACGCACTCGGCGGCTAGCTCATCTCTCTTTCATTCTCTTTAGCGACGGTGTACCGACGTTTTGAACGCCCCCGCGGCGACGACTCGAGGGCCTCCGTGCGCGCCTCGACGCTCGCGTTGCTCGCGTCTGCGGTGCTTCAGTCGGCCGTCGTCGCCCTCGCCGCGGCCCCGTTCAGTCCCACCCGGTGACTGGTCGGTCATCGTCGCGTCCGTGTTCGACGTCTGTGCGCTCCAGTATTTTATTGCGCGCCTGCAGGGGTGCAGGCGCGTGTGTTGGCCTGCGTTGATTCACAATGTGTCTAAACTGCGAGACGGAGTCGATTGTCGATAGCGCGACCGAACAACAGCTGGAATTCGAACTGTACGCGTGGCTTCGCCTGTATGCTGACGAGGGTGTTGACCCTGCGGCTCTCGTCCAGTTGTTGTTGCAGACGGCAGTCGTCGTCGACGAACTCGATGGCGTGCCACGGACCCCACCGGGCCGTGATACGACGGCGTACAAACAGCTGTTAGCGCGGACGGACGAGGTGCGAAAGCGGTTAGGTGTCGAAGAGGCGAATTACCTGTCCCGAAAGTGACCATGTCCTCCACCGTCGAAATTGATATGGTAAGACGCACGTATTACTAACGTATGTCTGGAGCAACCACGAACTCAAACGATGCTGATGAGATTGTCACGGTGAATTTCAAGGTTACACAGTCGTTCCTCGACGATATCGACAGCACATGGCAGGGACGTGGGTTCAATAGCCGAAGCGAATTCATCCGGTATGTCTTGCGAGACGCGACCGAATTCCCGACGTTCGACCGCGATGAACTCATCGCGCTCCTCCAAGCAGAGGAAGACATCCGTGACGGACAGACGATGAGTGCCGACGAGGCTCGTGAGAAGTTCGGAACGGAGCGCAATGAGTGACGGCGACTGGACGTGGGCACTCACAGCAACAGCGCAGGACGACCTTTCTAGTCTCTCTCCACCTGACCAAGAGCGAATTCTGCACAAGCTTGACGAAATTGTTGACTCGCCGTGGCGAGACCCACCAGATTACGGCGAACCACTCCAGAACAGTCCCCACCGGAAAGTGCGCATCGGTGGCTTTCGGCTCGCCGTGACCTTCCGTCAGTCCGAACAGCGGATGGTCGTTGCTCGAATCAAGCGTCGCGGTGGTGCGTATACTGCTGACGACGACTGAGACCGTCTGCGATGCGACCGCACTAGCTGACCGGTGCCCGCTATCTTTTTCAAGGCGAGAATCCCGCCCTTTAGGGCGGGCGTGAAGCCGACAACCCCTACACGTTCTACCGTCAGTTGCAGGCCGAATACCCACCACTGCAAGCCTTTAGTAGAATTGGGTGTATAGAAACTGGCACGACCAAATGAAGTACAACCTCGAAAAAGGGTCGCAAACGGTCTACGCGCTCCAATATCACTTCGTGACCGTCACGAAGTACCGCGCAGACCTACTCACCGACGAAATCGCAGAACGTATCGGTGAGATTGCCAGCGACATCTCCGAGGACTTCGGCGTGAACATCCAGAACGTCAACGGCGGTTCCGACCACGTTCACATCCTCTTCACGGCGAAGCCAACGACCGACCTCACCAAGTTCATCAACTCACTCAAGGGCGTCACGTCCCGCAAAATCCGTGACGAGAATCCCGAGGTTCGACAGGCGCTTGACAAGGCGTTCTGGCAACCGGGATACTTCCTCGCCACCACCGGCCAAGTGAGCATCGACGTACTCATGAAGTACGTGGAGGAACAGTAGCGATGTCCACAACCGTCACGAAGACGTTGCAGGCGACGTTCGCGCCACCCACCGCGCACAAGCAGTCGAAACTCAACGACCTGCTCGAAACCTACCGTGACGGTCTGCAAGAGGCGTTCGACTCCGGGGCGAGTACCATGTCGGCAGTGAGCGACATCGTGACGCCCTACGACCTGCCGTATCAGGCCAAAGCCGCGCTCTGCAACTACGTCCCGAAGCTCCGCAAGACGTACAACGCCAAGGAGTTGGACGACGGCCACCCGATACGACTCACGAACCAAGCCGCGAAGTTCGACCACTCCGAGGAGCGCGACTACGAGTTCACGTGGTGGGTTCCCCGTCCCGGTCGGGGAACGAACTTCTGGATACCGCTCCGCATCAACCCCGGACAGGAAGACCTCTGGCACGACCTCGTATCGGAGGACGCGAAGGCGGGCGAGATACGACTTCAACAACATCGGAAGAACTGGGTACTGCACGTCACCGTCGAGTACCCGGTCGAAGAACCAGCGACGGACGGTGACGCCACGCACATCGGCTTAGACATCGGAGAAACTGCCCTCATCACGGGCTGTGCCCTCAAGGATGGTTCTCCGACTGACCCGTTCGTGTGTAGCGGAAGCAGAGCGAAGCAGCTCCGCAAAGAGATGCACACGACCCTGAAACGACTCCAAGAGCGTGACGCATCCGAGTGGCGCATCCAAGACCGCTTCTCGCACTACCAGAACGCGCTCACCGACATCGTGGAGAAGGCGTCTCGGGAAGCCGTCGAGTACGCCCAACAGTTCGAAAACCCGGTGTTGGTGATGGAGAATCTGACGTATATCCGCGAACGACTCGACTACGGGAAGTACATGAACCGTCGGCTTCACTCGTGGGCGTTCGCCCGACTCCAAGGGCGCATCGAGGACAAGGCGACGGAAGCAGGCATCCCAGTCGAGTACGTGAATCCGGCGTACACCTCGCAGACGTGCCACTCGTGCCACCGTATTGGTCGGCGTGACTCGCAGGCCGAGTTCCGGTGTCCGCACGACGACTGCCACGTTTCGACGTTTCAGGCCGATATCAACGCTTCGGCGAATATCGCACGACGGGTTGACCCGTGGGGAGAGAGCGTCCCGCTTGACAAGGCGGAACGCGATGACTCGCCTCGGGATGGGAGCGGTTGTGACACCGCCACGACTCCGTCCGAGACGGCAAAGCCGTCTCGGGATCACGAGAGACGCTTTGCGTCTCTCGAACGACACCGTGAGAAGAGCGTCCCAGCGCAGATGACGCTCACGGCGTTCCAAGAGTCAAAACCCTCTGCCAGCGTTCACGAGACTCCGTCTCGTGAGCCAACCAGAACCGCCGGTTCTGGTGACGACGACTGACTGGTATTCCCCATGTGTGGGAAGCCCCGCCGTTTACGGCGAGGAGGATGTCACGTGACGATATCGCTGGCTGTCACGTCGGGTCTCTCCAAGCAGTTCATCGACGGCGTGACCGAATAGTGGGCGTCTCCCAAGCGTCGCTCTCGTCGCTCTCGGAGTGAACAGCGACGCGCGTCCGTACGCTTGGGGGCGACGTGCTCGGGTTGTGCGCGCTCCGGCGGGCAGACCGTTCCTGCCGGGCCCGGGCGTTTCGCGCTTCCGTTGCGTCTCCGACGGACGGGGCACGGTCACGGGGCCGGGTCGGGCCGGGTGCAGCCACCCGATACCGGTCAGCCCCGAGGGCGGGTCTGCGAGCACTCGACCCGCATCCGGGCCGTGACCGAGACCGGGCTGGCTGCATCTTCACCAGCCGTTGCGTCGGCGCTCCCTCGATGCGGTCGCGCCGACGGCCGGCTGGCTCAGACGTGGCCGCTTGCGCGGTCCGGGCGGGCTGCTCGCCGTTCGGGCACTTGCCCTCACCCCTCGTTCGCCCGGGCTGCGGTGGCTACTGGGGGTTCGCCGTGCTCACCCCCAGTATGCCACGGTCCGGGGCTCACTCAGGGCTGGCTGTGCGGCCTGCCGGGCATGCGCTCAAACTCGGCCGCGACGAGCTGTGGGTCCGCGGGCGTCCAGCCCGCACCGGGCTGCCGCACGAGGCGTTTCCGTTGCGTCTGCGACGGACGGGACAGGCTCGTGCGGGTCCGGGCGCGGTGCTGTTCCGGCGGGTCCTCGCTCTCTGCGGCCTCGCTGTGGCCGTATGCGACGCCGTTCAGGACTGTCAACCCCCCGCTTGCCGTCTCGTCGTCCCGGTTCAGCCGTTGCGTCTGCGACGGACGGCCTGCACGGGGCCGACGACCCGCGGGTCGGTGGATTGACTGCCCTGACCGCGCGCTCACCTCGAGATTCACCCCCGCGCTCGTCTGTGGGGGACACCTGTTGGCGACGCGCCGCGCCGGACAAGCCGGCGAAGGCGCGGCGGCGTCGCCGTGAGACGATTGGTGTCGGTCAGTCTGTGAGAAGACTGCGGCTGGAGAGTCGTAGTGTCGGAAGAAGACGCCGAGTGAGCGCCTTCAGATATCAACAATGAGTAGTAAGAAGCAGTTCCGTAATGAAGTTTCGCACACCAACCACCCTCGAGCGGTTGACGACGACGTGGTCGATGAGACGCCAGCGCTCCATCCTACGGTTGAACTCGAAATCCAGGCCAAAGTTGACCTGAACAATCCGGACGCGGTTGGTCGGGGGCTGACCCTCGCCGAAGAAGAGCGAATGGCTGCACGTGAGTGGGAGATCGAACAGACGCGTGAGCGGTGGGACCGGAGACAGACGTCGAGTCGGGAGATGCGGACGGCGACGGCGGTCGCACAGTCGAGTATCGAGGCAACGAGAGAGTTCAAGAAACGCGCGGGGTGTGTCAATCGGTGGGCTGACCCGGAAGAACCGGATCCACGTGAGCAACTGACGGCTGAGCAGTTGGGCGTTGTGAACAGAGAGGCAGGACGAATGCAGTCGAAACTCGAAAGGTGGTCGCGGTCGGTGATCAGCAGGCGGTTAGCCGAGGCGGTCGCAGACGGACAGTCGATGATGAGCGCGGTCGTGGGTGTCTTCGAAGAGTTCCAACAGGCTCCGGGGACGGTGATTCCGATTGCGGCGGTCAGCGAGGTCAGTCGTCGTGAGGTGTCGATAGAAGGTCGTGTGAAGACACTTTGGGAGCCTATGAGTAGCGCGATTCAACAAGTGGGACTCATAGAGGATGAGACTGGAACGACAAAATTCACTATTTGGGCTAAGTCGAGAAAATCGGTTGTGAGAGAAGGCGAGCGGGTGACGCTGCGGAACGTCGCAAAGAGCTGGTACGGTGGGCGCGTGTCGGTGGCTGTGACGGGGTGGTCGGAGCTATCGTTCCCAGAGCGCGAGGCGTGGTGGGCTGAGTAGCCGTCGATTGCGTATTTTTTTGCTACCTTAAATTGGGATTTTATCGGACCCAGATGGGTGCGGGCATGTCATCCCGTCATCCAGAAATGAGAGTTGAAGGAGACTATACGTGCGAAATCTGTGGTGAATCGTTTGAAACCAACGTTGAGATTGCAGGTCATACTCGAGGCCATCAAATATCAATATCTAAAGAGGAATCTCTTGATGCGATACGAAAGCTGGCTGAAAAGAAAGGTAGAACACCCACATCTACTGAAATGGATGAGGAAGGCGAATGCTCTACAACCCCTATTCGAAAACACTTCAGGTGTTGGACTTCAGCAGTAGAAGCAGCAGGGCTCAAGCCAAACGTTAGGAAATCCGTCACGAAGAACTCTATTAGAGGAGAAATTCTCAGATTAGCTGGAGAGACGAACGGAACACCCACTACAAGAGAGATGAGACGTGATGGAAACGTCTCTGTTCGAACTGTTCGAAACCATTTCGGATCGTGGAACGAAGCATTGCGTTCCACAGGGTTGGATCCTAATCTCCAGCTTGATGCTTCTCGGGGTGATGTGGTTAAGGCAATTCGGCAGTTAGCAGAGAACCTTGGGCGGACTCCATCGTCAATGGAGATGGATGCTAGTGGTGAGTTTTCTACGGCAGTCGCTCAGCGTCTATTTGGGAGTTGGAATCGTGCCCTACGTGCTGCAGGGTTCGAGCCACGAATGCGTCGCAATATCTCTGAACCAATACTTCTTGGTGAGATTGACCGGGTGGTTGAGAAACTGGGTTATGTACCTTCATCGAATGAATTCGAAAAGCATAGCCGGTTCTCGCTTGGTCCTTACTGGCGCAATTTCGGGAACTGGGAGGATTCTGTTGAAGCAGCTGGTCACGAGCCCCGTCGAAGTATAGAGACTACTAAGCCTAGTAATTTATACTACGGTCCAAACTGGCCAAGACAACGAAGTCGTGCACTAGAACGGGACAATCACTGCTGTCAAACACCGGGCTGTGATTTCACGACCCAGTCACACCTGGAACGCTTCGGTTGTGACTTGTCTGTACATCATATCGTTCCAATCCGAGCATACGTTGATGAAGAAGGAGTCCTTGATTACAAGCAAGCAAATACACTTGATAATCTAGTTACTGTATGCCAGAGTCATCATCGTCTGTGGGAGCAAATTTCTCCACTTCGACTGGACCTCAGACCAAAATAGTAATCTCGCATTCTCAATAGCTCGACCGGATGTTCTGGCACGAATCAAAAACTCAGCACTACTATCTTATGATAGAGTGTCCGGGAAGTCATTCGTAATCTCCACTCCCGTGAATAGCAAAAATGGAACGAGCGCAAATTACGGTGCGTTAGACGATTCGTTCCGAGCTGTCAGTCTCACGCGCGAGGCGTGGTGGGCTGAGTAGGCGTCGCGGGCGGGGTTTTCTTTTTGACGTATCCACCAGCCCGGCCCCACCTCCCCACCCACCGCTCCGTGCTCGCACCTGCGGTGCTGCGCGCGCAGCCACGACCTCACGGCGGATTTTCGGCTGTGTTTAGTGCGCCGAATGAGGCCGTTTCGTACGCTCGACGCCAGAGTTGATGTACCGCTCGTGCAACGAGCATTGGCTCTGTCGTCACGATACAGGACTGCTCTACATCGTCCGAATTTGCGTCGGGTGGCGTATGAAAGTGCTTCGCTGGTGCGTCCGGTTTGGGATGGTAATCGTAGCGAAACTGTACACCACACTCATCGAGATAGTGGAAACTGTAGTACTGACGCTGGAACCAGCGAATATCGAACCGACACCACGTCGCCTCGGCGATCCCGTCTCGGAAGTGAATCTGTAGCTTCGTTGGGTCGAGGCGACTATCGAATCCCGCATCTTCGACGAGGCCGTCGGCACGTGTGAAGACCGTACGAATCTCTTCAAGCGCGACATCATCGATTGGGCCAACCGCGCCCTCAATGTCGGTCTCACCTGCCATTTACGCTGTGGTGTGAGAGCCGTCGTCCTGTAGTGCACCTCGGCTGCGAATCGTGTTTCCACGATCAGAGAGCCGAGCCGCTGCAGACCGGCTATCATCTGGGTCGAAGTCGTAGAGCGTCAGCGCAGCCTGGGCGATCTCAAGGTTCTGCTCAATTTGCTGCCATCGAGTGAGGTCTGCCCATCCGTCAGCACCGGACTCCAGTTCCAAGGTCAGTTCGTCGATAGTCGTCGCGTCGTACTGTTCTTGGATCGCTTGCCGTTCATCTTTTAGGTCTCGAATCGCCTGTCGAATCTCATCTTTCGTGTGCTCGCGGTGAATGTCGGCGATCCGCCGCATCGCCAGCATCTGCGGTGCGCGCATGTAGCGAGTGGCATCGTCAGCTGCAATCACTTTGACACGGCCAGTCTCAGCGAGCGCTGAGAGGTGCTTCCGTGCAGTTGGTTCACTCACGTGGGCGCGTTCAGCAACTTCGCTGGCAGTTTGCGGGTTGGTTGTAACGTCGATTACCTGTCGAATCCGCTCGAACGTCGTGGTGTCTGCTTTCCAGTCAGCAATGACTGCCTCGTTGACGTCACCTTGCCACGGTGTTGTGGAGGAGTCTGCCCCGGTCATTGGTCGTCGTACGAGCGTGGTGAGTAAAATAGCTTTGCTGGAGATTTCTAATTTTGGCTATCCTGCCAAACTGCGCTGGGCAGGTCATCCAGCAATAGTAAAATCACGATTAGTAAAATCACGATTAAGATAATCAGAACGACTATGATCTACCAAGCCAAACACAGTCTATGTCTCGGCCTGCCTTCGTCAACCGCGACGACGAACTCTCGTTTCTTCGATCCCGGTTCGACCGTGATACGGCGGAGTTGCTCGTCATCTATGGCCGGCGGCGGCTCGGAAAGAGTGCGCTCGTCCGTGAAGCAATTCGTGACCGAGACGATGCGGTGTACTGGCAGGCGACCGAGGAGACTCCGGACGTACAGCTCGCAAGCTTCGTCGAGACCGCTCGCGAGACGTACCCGGTCGTTGACGATATCAAGCGTGACTGGGAGTCGATTCTCAAGACGCTTGGGCGGCAGGACGCAGTCGTTGTCATCGACGAGTTTCCGTACTTGATCGAATCCGACGATGCAGTCCCCTCAAAGATACAGCGGGTCTGGGACCTCCATCTCGAACAGACGGCGGCGTCGTTGGTACTCGTCGGGTCGTCGATCAGCGTGATGGAAGAGAAAGTGCTCGGAGGCGGGAGCCCGCTGTACGGACGCCGGACCGGAACCATTGACTTGCCACCGCTTGCGTTGGCCGACGCACGACAGCTGTACCCCACAGACGACCCAGAGACAACGATTGAGACGTGGAGCGTCTTCGGTGGGACGCCGTACTATCTTCAGGCGCTCACCTCAACGGCATCGCTCGCGGAGAACATCCAGACACACGTGCTTTCCGAACACGGTGTGCTCCACAACGAGCCAGAGTTCCTCCTCCGGACAGAGTTTGGGATTCGAGAGCCACAGACCTACTACACAGTCCTCCGCGCGATTGCGACAGGAAAGCGCGAGGCGAATGAGATTGCTAACTTCGCCGGTATCGATTCGAACGCACTCGGATCGTATCTCGCGAAGCTCCGTCGACTGCGACTGGTCACACGGGATATCCCGGTCACGGCGAATCCCAATGCGACGCGAAAGAGCCGATACCGACTGAATGAACCGCTGTTTCGGTTCTGGTTCCGTTATGTGTACGGCCAAGAAGGGACGCTCGCCCAGCTCGGTGACAATGCTTTCGAGGAGTTGGTCGCACCTTCGTTCTCGGAGTACATGGGCTCGATGTTCGAACTCGTCTGTCAGAATGCGCTCCCGTCGTTAGTTCCCAAGACCTACCACGGGATTGGCTATTGGTGGCACAAGCATCACGAACTGGACGTTGTCGGCCTTGCGAGTGACGGCACACTCGTCGCTGGGGAATGCAAGTACACGCAGCGAGAAATGAACGAAGGCGACCTTGCCGACCTAGAGCGGAGCACTACGCAGGTCGACTGGACGCCACCGGAGGGTGGTGATCCGACGTACCACTACTGTTGCTTCGCTCGTTCAGGATTCTCCGACGGCCTGCGAGCGGTTGCTGACGAGCGCTCGGATGTCTCTCTGTTCACGCCCAACGATATCGTAGAGCGCGTGTGACCTGCGACTGACGTAGTGGAGCCCCTCCGTCTCCTCTGTGAGATCTGTGTCGGTGGTGAGATTTTGGCTGTTTTGTCGCCCCCTGACGGGTGCGGGGCGTACTCAGTGTCCCGTGGGATTCAGATGGCAACGACAGAACCAACCCACAGAGACGCATCGTTTACTGACCGAACAACGCGTGCCGACGAGATGCACAGCGCCATCGACGACTGGATTGCCGACCTCCTCGACGAGACGACCACCGCACGCACAAGCGAGGCGTTCCAACGATGGCTCAACGTCCAAAGCCGATTCCACGATTACTCCGCGCGGAACGCCCTGTTAATCTCGCTGCAATGTCCGGATGCGACGCACGTCGCGGGCTACCGAACGTGGCAAACGGAGTTCGACAGACAGGTCTCGGAAGGCGAGTCAGCGATTTGGATTTGGGCTCCAATCACGGCGAACGTGTGTCCAGCCTGTGGCGACCCGAAAGCCAGCCACGACGACGACTGTGAGAGCGACGGTGTGCCGTCCACGGAGTGGCCGACGGAACTGCGTTCGTTCAAGCCGGTCCCCGTGTTCGACGTATCACAGACGACGGGCGAGCCGCTTCCGTCGCTAACTACGGAGACGTACGGAGACGCGAGTGGCCTTGTTTCCGTGCTTTGTGCCGCGGCGGAACCACTCGGGTTGGACGTGACACTCGTTTCTCCAAGTGAGTGGTCGCACGGCGCTGCGCGCGGCGTGTGTACGTTCACTCGTGGACAGCGGCCGAACATCGAAGTCAGACAGCGGCCGAACGAGGCGGACATGGCGACGACGCTCGTCCACGAGTTCGCTCACGGACTCCTGCACGCAGACCGGACGAGCCTGCCAGAGCGGTCGCTGCGCGAAGTCGAAGCCGAAGCGGTCGCGTATCTCGTCGGTCGGCAGTTCGGATTAGATGTGTGTAATTCGGCGTTCTATCTCGCTGCGTGGGCGGGCGAGGAGGTAGAGTCGGTGCTTGAACGGCTCAACCGGATTCGGTCGGTGACGGCGTCGATACTCGGGGCGGTTGACGATACAGTCGGGGGCAGCCAACGAGTACGGTAGTGTGGAGACGCGGGTACGCTCCCGCAGAACCACACCGGTTCCAGTTTCACTCTGTACCAGACGCCTATACGCACGCCCACCAACCACAGCGACATGATTCGGGACGCGGAGGTGTTGGACGAGGGCTTTGTGCCGAACGACCTCCAGCATCGAGATGCGGAACTCACGCACCTCGAGTCCGTCCTGCGACCGTTTGCGGACGGCGCACCTGGCCAGTCGGTCATCATCACCGGGCCAACCGGTGCTGGAAAGACAGTCACGGCCAAATACGTCATCGAACAGCTCACAGACGCCGCGCCAGCGGTGCAGTCGATTCACCTGAACTGCTGGCGGAGTCACACGCAGTTCCGTGCATTCTATCGGATTCTCGACGAACTCGGATTGGCGACGGATATCCACCGCGGGTCGACGCCGCACGACGAACTCATCTCGCGACTCGAAGCGTACGACGGCAATCCAGTCGTCGTCGTCCTCGACGAGGCAGATCAACTCGATTCAACGGACATCTTCTATGACCTCCACTCGCTGCCGAAGTTCGCCCAACTCATCGTCGCGAACGACCGCGACCAACTCTTTGGGAGGCTGAATTCGCGACTCCAGAGTCGCCTGCAGAGTGGCGAACACGTCACGATGTCTCGGTATCCTCCCGACGAACTCGTGTCGATTCTGTCAGTCCGCGTCCGATGGGGTCTCGAAACCGGTGCGGTTTCACAGGACATCCTCGAGCGGATTGCGGATGCCGCCGCCGGTGACGCCCGCGTCGCGCTTGGGATGTTGCGTCGGGCGGCCAACTACGCCGTCCGTGAGCACCGAGACGAGATCACGTTCGAGGTACTCGAAGCAGCGATGCCGGATGCACGGGCACAGATTCGCCAGCGAAACGTCGATGCGCTCAACGACCACCAACGAGCTGTCCTAGATACCGTTCGTGCCTACGGGCCGTTGAGCCCGCAGGAGATTTACGACCACTACGAACAGCAGATGGACGACCCAAACCAGCTTCGCACGGTGAAGTCGTATCTCTCAAAACTGACCGAATACCGACTCATCGACGCTGAGGGGTCGACCAGAGACCGGGTGTATCGGCCGGTGCAGTCGACCTAGTTGAGCTGTTGGATATCCTCGAAGGCGTGGAGTGGTGTGCGACATATAGCGATTTCAATTATATCGACGATGGTGCGGTCGTCACAGCATCGGTCGCTATTTCTCGTCAGAATAGGCAAATAGGTTCTCTTTCCTCGAAATCTGCCTCGCTAACTCACCCTCAAGTGACTTTGCAGAGTCTCTTGAGTCGCATTCTTTTATTTTAACTACTGTTCGTGGTGGAAGGGTATTCGTGAAGTTCACCCCGCTTTTATCGGCTCCAGTCAGGTGCTCTCGGACACGTTTGACGACGTTGTTCGTTGAACCAACATAGTAGACTCGATTACCCTGGTTCAGTTCGTGCACTGCCTGTTCTTTGGGCTCTAGCGTCGCGGTTGAAACCCCCGATTCGACTTTCGTCTGGACAGCTCTGCGCCGATCCCAGATTTTGGCCGGTTCATTATCGATGGCTGGTGTGCAATCCAATACATAGACGTAGTAGGGCGAATCCATGCTGCTGAACTTTGAATCAAACTCCTGAACACTAGTTGATGATTCAAGGTCTGCGGTAACTTTGAAGGCCGAATCCGGGGTTTGACTTCTCTCTGGTGGCTCACCAACAAATTCGGACACAGCTAGTGGGAGTGTCGTTGGTGTATGGAGGCCAATTCCATACTCACGACCCTCGTGGAAAGCATCAACAGCGACGACACACTCGGCAAAGTCTCGCTTTCTGAGCCTTTCTACTGGTTCGTATAACGGTCGCCCAACTTGTTCGTGAAGTAGTCTCTTCAGCGCGGTAGCATTCTTCGCGACACGAGACATCTCGTCGGAGTAGTAATCACTCTCACGAGCGTATTCAACCGGTCTCGTTCCCGATCTGAGCTCGGCGAACATCGCTTTCGTGAGCGGATTCACGCTTGTGGTTCGCTCTCCAAAACGATCTGCTAACGCATCTTTCAGTTCTGCTTTTGTGTTCTCGTCAAGAACCTCATTAATCTCATTACGGAAGTCAGACATACTGTATTGAAAATTCAGTTCTAGTGATATGAATCCGTGCCCTGGTGTACACACAGCGATTTACAATCGTTGTTGGCTCGGAGCACAAACGAAGTGGCGGAGAATACATACAATTCAACCAATTTATCCCACACGTGGGGCCTGTGCAGAACCCATCGGCTATTCCATCTGATTTCTATCGAAACAAACTGTTGTGGTTGCTGACTATACCTCTCGCTCCAGTATGACGCCACCAACCTAGCACCGACCAACGATTTCAACAGACTCCCTCGTATTGATTCGTGCAGGTCACGAATTGCACGAAACATGGGTTGCTGCAGTCATGCGATTCTGACCACGACCATCGGGGTTTCGTGAACTCGTGTACCGACCCGAGTTCGCTTATCGGACTCCTGAGCGAACAACAAGGTATGCGACCACACCAGTTTCAACAGCGTCGCCGCGAGTCGGCGACTGAGACGGCGCAGGCAACCCGTAAGTCGTCCCCACCTGAACTGCCGACATTCGACCAAGACGTCCACCGACTCGTCGTCGAAAACGAGTCGCGGCCCGTGCAGATTCTACAGGCGCTCGTCTTGGACCACACCCTCACCACCGGTGGTGACGTGTTGTGGCTTGACGCCGCCAATCACGCGAATGCGGCATCGCTGACGCGACTCTCGCCGAGCCGCCGACTCCTCAACCGCATCCACGTCGCCCGGGCGTTCACGCCGTACCAGCACGCGGAGTTAGCGACGACGCTCCAGGCGACGGTTGCAGAGAGCGACATCGACCCATCACTCGTCGTCTGTCCCGGCCTCGACGCACTCTACGATACAGACGAGGTTGCCGACGCGGTCGGGAAGCCACTCTTGTCGCGGGCGGTCGCCGCACTCAAGCGAGTCGCTCGGGAGTCAGACGCCAGTCTGCTTGCGACGCACCTCGGCCGTCCCGAGACGAGTCCGTACGCGGAAATCGTTGCTAGGGCCGTGCCATCGACGCTCTACTGCGAGCAGACGCGGTTCGGCCCGCGGTTCCGCGGTCCAGACTTCGAGACACTCGTCTATCCCGATGCGACCGGCATGCAGACGACGCTCGCGTTCTGGCGTGACGTCTTAGCGCATCGTGCGACTGCCTCGGACATGGCCGTCGAACCAGCGACGCCAAGCGGGGTGATGATCGATGGGACGCAGTAGTCCGACCTATCGCGACCTGTTGCGGCGACTCGAACATGAGTGGGACGACTTCGAGCGCGCGCTTCGACGCCAGGACACGGGCCCATACAGCCGCTTGTGGGGCAATGCAACGCGATACGCGGACGCAGCAGGATATCAGAACCCACAGGAGCCGATGGACGCGGTGTTTCTCTCGATGCTCTTGGCGCACCAGCGGGCGCTCGAAGACCTCTACGACGAACTGGACGTGGCCGACCAGGCGGCGTGGTCACCCCCGGACGACCGAGAGTGACGATGTGGTACACGTTCGACTTCATCGACGGCGACGTGTATCGCTGGACACCCGCAGGCGACACCGGAACCGCAACGTACGATATCGATTCGACGTATCGGCCGCGGTTCTACGTTCGTGGGGCACGCGAGACGCGAGCCGCGTACGAACGCGCACTCGAACCACATCCATCGGTTGCCACTGTGAAGACGGTCGAGCGGCGGCCGGGGTTCGGCGAGTCGCCCGAGCCGGTGACGATGATCGAGGCCACCGCAGCCGAGGCGGTGCCGACGCTCGCCCGCCAAACCAATCAGGTCGCGCTCCCGGACGAACTTCGGTGTTACAACGTTGATTTCTCTCCAGAGTTCCGGTACTGCCTCGAAACCAACACCGACCCGACGCCGACGACGCGACTCACAACGGTCGAGCTGAGCCTGCCGCGAGCGCGCGCGGCTGACGAGGAGCTAACGAGAGTGACGATTGACGGCGAGGCGGTTCGCGGGTCGCAGGCGGCGGTGGTCGACGCGGTGGCGACGCGCGTCGCCGAGTGTGATCCAGACGTACTGTTTGTCAACGCGGCTTCGGTCATTCCACGACTGTTCGCGGCGGCACGCGACGAAGGACACACGCTGGAACTCGGTCGTGGCCCGCACGCCGCGACGTATCAGACACTCGCTGGCGAGTCGACGTATCACTCCTACGGACAGGTCGGCCACTCGCCAGCGCGCTACAACGTCCCCGGCCGCGTCGTCATCAATCGATCGGCCTCGTTTTTCCTCCGAGAGACGAATCTGGCTGGCTGTCTCGACCTCGTTGAGCGGTCACGCAAACCACTCCAAGAACAGGCGTGGGCCTCTATCGGAAACGTGCTGACCGCAATCCAGATTCGAGCCGCACAGCGTCGGGACGTGCTCGTGCAATGGCGGGCGTGGCGTCCCGAATCGTGGAAGACGATGGGATCGCTGTACACCGCCGACCGTGGTGGCTTTACTTTCACCCCGGACGTTGGCGTCCACACCGACGTTCACGAAGTTGACTTTTCGAGTCTGTATCCGAACATCATCATCACCCGCAACATCAGCCCGGAGACGGTGCGGTGTGACTGCTGTTCGACTGCCGACGTGCCCGAGCTTGGGTACTCAATCTGTGACCGGGGCGGCTATCTCCCTGACGTACTCGACCCGCTCGTCTCGGACCGCGATGCGATCAAAGACCAACTCGAAGAAACAACCGACCCAACAGAGCGTGCGCGCCTCGAGGGAGAGTCGGCCGCGCTCAAATGGATTCTCGTCTCGTGTTTTGGGTATCAGGGATTTTCGAACGCGAAGTTCGGGCGCATCGAATGCCACGAGGCGATCAACGCGTTCGCGCGGTCGATTCTCCTCGATGCGAAAGATCAGTTGGAAGCGGCTGGCTGGGACGTCGTCCACGGCCTCGTCGATAGTCTGTGGGTGACGCCTGCTCCCAACCACGACCAGCGACCACTCACCGAGGTCTGCCGAACGGTGACAGATGATGTCGGTATTCGCTTAGAGTACGAGGGCGCGTTCGACTGGGTTGCGTTCGTTCCGAAGCGTGACTCTACGGAGGGTGCCCTCACCAAATACTTCGGCAAATACGCGGAGCCAACAGCGGCTGGGTCGGCGTACAAATACCGAGGCATCGAGTGTCGCCAACGGAGTACTCCGCCCTTCGTTGGGAGCGCTCAGAAAGAACTCATTCGGACGTTCGACCAGTACCACGAGCCTGGGCCGGTCATCGACAAACTGGCCGCTCACATCGATGCGTTGCACGCGGGCCGTGTCGATCCCTCGGACCTCGTGATCACCACGCGAACGTCGAAGCCGCTTACCGAGTACGACCAGGCGACGCAAACGGTTGCGGTGCTGCGGCGAGCCGACGGACTGTATGACGACACACAGCCTGCAGGAAGCACGGTCGAATACGTTGTCGTCGACGACGACAAGCAGGGACGTGAACGCGTTGCGCTCCGCGAAGAAGCGCCGTCAACGTACGACGCTGAGTTCTACGCGACGGCGTTGATTCGGGCGGCAACGAGCGTGCTCGCTCCGTGTGGGTGGACCAAAGCACGCATCGAACGAGCGCTCGCGGAGACCACCGAGACGTCGCTGGCCCGATGGGCGTGAGCGACCGCCGAGCAATTTTATCGCCCCCACACAGGGTGCGGGGGCTCACCACGAGCGCTCGCCGTGCCAATGACTACGACCCGACCACCCACCAGACAGTCTGTATCGACATCGACCCACCGCGGTCACGACCTCGTCCGCGTGACGGAGTGGCTGCCAGGAAGCAAGCCAACTGACTACGACATCGAACTGTCCGACGGCGACGGCTACCGAACGCGCTTTTGGCGCTGTCGGAACTGTGGCCACGAGCGGAATCGGCGCGACGAGTTCCGCGAGCCGTGTCGCGCGACACCGGGCCGCCCGCTCGTGAGTGACGGCGGCTACGCGGTCGAAGATTCGCGGACGTGGAAAGCACTCACCGAATCGATGACCGTCCGATTCGGGACCGTCGGCCCGCGCTACGAAGTCGACTCCTCAAGCGGGAACACCTACGAGGTCGATATTGCGGCTGGCACCTGTAGCTGTCCGGACCACCAGAAACGCGGTGTCGAGTGCAAGCACCTGAGGCGGGTGTTGTTCGAACTCCGGACGCGCATCCTGCCGCAGCCGGACGGCCGCTTCGCGCGGTGTGAACGAGAGTCGCGACGAGAGACGAGCGCGTTCAGGCAATCGCGGTGAATTGTATCGCCCCCTGAGGGGTGCGGGGGAACTCACCTCGCACTTCTGATGGCAACGAACGATACCAACCACGACAGCGGCATCGCCGAACGAACACCGACCGGACACGAGATTCTCGTCGTCACCGAGTGGGACGACGACACACCGTCGCTCGAAACACTCGCGCAGTTCGACCAGGGTCGGCGGCGCGTCTGGCGCTGTGTCCAGTGCGGCGAAGAACGGCATGAGCCGTCCGGGTTCGAACAGGACTGTCCGTCTCAGTCGGTGTAGGTCGCGGGCAACGCGACGACGACACGCTCCAACCCGGAGCGCACCGCCAGCCAATTTTATTCCCCCCAACGGGGTGCGGGGTGGCGAACCAGGCCATCTCACGACCGACACCCATGTCTCTGAGAGAAATCTACAACCGAACCTTCGACGAATCGTGCGGGAAATCCATCGATGCTAGCGAGTGTCCCGAATGTGACGGGCGACTCGCGACAGACGGCGGTGAAACGGCTTGCGAGGCGTGTGGGCTCATCGTCGACCAGTACTATTTCGACCACACCCACGGCCCGCGTGTGTTCGACGAGGACCCACACTCAGTTCCGCGAACGGGTGGCCAACTCACTCCAGCACGACACGACAGAGGAGTCTCCGCGGAAATCGGTTACAACCGCGATGCGAACGGCCGGACGGTGTCTGCCAAGAAGCGACGACAACTTCACCGACTTCGGCGCGAACATCGCCGGGCACGCTTCGAGACGAAAGCGGAGCGAAATCTCGCGACCGCGCTCGGTGAAATCAGCCGGATGGGAAGCGCACTCGACTTGCCGTGGAGTCTCATCGAAGAGGCGAGTCAGCTCTACCGACGCGCCCAAGACGCAGACCTCATTCGGGGGCGGTCAGTCGAGATGATCGCCGCGGGGAGCCTGTATGCGACGTGTCGTCGTCGTGGCCTCCCACGCCCACGTGATGAAATCGCGAGCGTCGCGCGCTGTTCGTGTGACCAAGTCCAGACGGGCTACCGGGCGCTCAACAGCGAGTTAGGAATCGATGCACAGGTGGTCACCGCGCGGACGTACGTCACTCGACTCGGCTCCGAGAGCGACCTCTCCTCGCGGGTGCAGTCGCGGGCGTACGAACTCGCGACGAGTGCGGACGAAGAAGGGATCACAAACGGGCGGAACCCGGCTGGCGTCGCGGCGGCGTGTCTCTACCTCGCGGGAACTGAGTTCGATGTGGGACCCACACAGACTGCACTCGCCGCACTCGCGGACGTCTCGGTCCCAACGCTCAGAGCGCGGTACGTCGAACTGACAGCACTGGCGTGAGTTGGGCGAACGACCTACTAAATTCTCAAATTTAGTATTTTAGTCCATAGCGTTATCAGCGATTATTATGATACTCGCTTATGGACAATTGCAGTTATCAACGGCGAGCATTCATCGCAGCAACGACTACTGGGCTGCTCGGTGGGCTGGCTGGTTGTACCGGGGGAGACAGTGAGGCAGAAGCAGTGAGCCCGGACCCTGAGCCGACACAGACGAGCGACGAGTCTGGCCAAGCAGCGCCCACGTGTGATACGTCTAAAGTTGAGGATGAATCGCTCATCAAAGCTCGGTGGGAAGGATACGCGAATGGGACGACAGAAATTGAGAGTGTAGATTTGACCGTGACGAGTGTTGTTGATTTCCCGATACAAGTTGCCGCACAAGTCTTTTTCTACAGGGAGAAAGGAGGGTTCGAGCCATCAACTATCGCAAAGAAGGGGTTTGGCGTTCTCGAACCAAACGAGCGGAAGACGCTGACCGTCACCAGAACAGGAGTTAGTTCCAAAGATTGGGACGTCGAACTGCTGTTTAGCTGTCCCTGACAGTCGTTCTGTAGTAACTGGGCCTCCTCGAGCGCACAACTCGTGGACAAAACGGCGACAGCCGTCTGCTTAGGCGTCTTCGTCGTCTGCGTTGTCAGCAGCCGGCGGGCGTCGCGAGAGGCGGTCGAAGCGTGACTGGGCGGCCTCGGTTCGCGCCTCGGTTTCGTCGGGTTCGTATCGACCACCGTCGTATGCGCCGTCGACGACGGAAATCGTCAGGACTGCGTTTTGGGTTCTCGCTCGCCACGGCAACGCATCGCGGTCGACGACGAGTTGGTCGATATCTTGACCGTCTGCTTCGACGAGCAACACCGCGCGGTCGTCCTCGAATCGGTCGACTGTCGCCGTGTACGTCCCGTCTGGAATCATCAGTATGTCTCCTCAACTACGACCGCACCGGTATTATCCGTCACGGTGATGGTATCGCCACCGTTGTTCCAGATGGCCGACCCAGAGCCCCAGTAGTAGTCTGTCGACGTATCCGTGCCAGTCCCGGTGTGGAGGGTAATCGTCGCACTTGCGTCAAGTGTCGTCCCCGATGGGAAGGTGTACGTCCGACCTGCGGCATCGGAGACAGTCCACCCGGAGATATCGAGCGTCTCGCTTCCGGTGTTCTCGAAGACAATGTACTCGTCGTTCAGATTGTCCGTGTCGGCCCCCGCAGCATCGGCGTGAACATCAGCGACGACAAGCGACGCAGTTGTCGGCTCGGTCTCAGTTTCAGTCCCACCGTCGGTTGCGACCGGCGTGAGCGTCGCGACCGTTCCGTCGGTCGTAATCGTCGTCCGGGCCGACACGTCGCCAGTCGTTCCCGGTTCGACTGCCGTCCCCTCACGGAGTTGTGTCGGGTCAGTCGGTGCATCGCGTTGGGTGCTCACGGTGACTTGCTGGCCGTCGCTTTCGAAGACAATCGTTCCGTGCGTTGCCGTCCAGTACGTCGGGACGGACTGCGCTGCGAGTCGAGACAGCGTCTCTTCGTTCGGGTGGCCGTACTGGGAGTCGTACGCGCTCGAGACGACGGCGACCTGTGGCTGGACGGCCTCGAGGAACGGTGCGGTGGTACTTCCAGCGGAGCCGTGGTGGCCCGTTTTGAGTACCGTCGCGTGCAACTGCGAACCGTACGTGTCGACGAGATACTCTTCGGCTTCGTGTTCGGCGTCGCCGGTAAACAGGAAGCGCGTCGACCCGAACTGCGTCATGAGGACGATACTGTTCTCGTTGCGATCTTCGTTGGCGAGGTAGCCCTCGGGTGGTGACAGGACCTGTGAGGTCACCGCTCCCATTTGGATTTCGTCACCGGCCTGCGTGCGGTAGAGCGGCACGTCGTGTTGTTCGACGGCATCGAGATACGCCTCGTACGTCTGGGAGGTGGAGGTAATCCCGGGGTCGTACACCGCACCGATACCGTCCGCCTGCGTTTCGAAGTAGTCGATAACAGCCGCGTTCCCACCGATGTGGTCCGCATCGGAATGGGAGGTCACGAGATAGTCGATGCGATCGATCTCGTGTGCTTGGAGGTACGAAAGCACGTGTTCACCGTCGTCTCGGAAATCACCGGTGTCGATCAGCATTGTCTCACCATTGGGTGCGACGAGGAGTGTACTGACTGACTGTCCGACGTTGATGAAATGAACCTCAAGTGTGCCGTTGACCGACGTGACAGTCTGGGATGATTGTGTCGTCGCAGTCGGTGTTGTCGTGGTCGTTGCTGTCGGCGACGCAGTTGTTCCTGTGTCGAGTGCGGGGCCACCGGCACCAGTACAGCCGGCGATGAAAACGAGGAGGACGACCGCAATCGTCCGGACCTGGAGCGTCATACGACGATATCGGCGGCAGGTGGTTTATCTGTTAGTGGCCCTCTGAAATTCTTGGAAGTTGACACAGACGGAGTGCTGAATACAGCGCTGTCTGTGTAGGGTATGTATTTCGGTCCATAGGCTTATTCCTATGGAGGTAATAACATAGGGTGACGGATGGCGTCCTACATCACGATTGCAGATTGGAAGGCTGTCAAAGACGAATACGTCGTCAATGTAACCATCCGCCAAACGGAGGCTGATAAGTATCCTAGTGGGTGGGACTACAGTCTCCATCTCGGCAGCCTCGGTGGGGACACCATCCTCCGGTACGACAACGCCCACGAACGGACGAAGGGTCATGAGCGACATACCGGGTCTGAAGTCAAGATCATCGACTTCCCTGGGATGCTGACGCTCTACGACCGATTCAAAGAAGAGGCCGAGGAGATGTCATCCGTCTCCTGGGACTGGGAAACGTGAGAAATCGCGACAGGTGACCACGACATGACGAAGCTCAAAGTGACGGTTGGTGAGGGGAACGACCTCGACGAACGCACGAGACAGCGACTCAAGGCGGCACAGGCAGGTGAGGAACTCGAAGACGCTCAGCCGGTGCTGAACTTCGACTCGTTCGCAGAACTCAGTCGGCTGCTCAGTCCGAAGAACCTCGAACTGTTAGAGGCGATCTCTGAGGACGAGCCGGACAGCATCCGCGAAGCCGCAGAATTGGTTGACCGTGATTACAAGCAGGTTCACCGGAATCTGACTGAACTGGCTGACATCGGTGTGATCGACTTCGAAGGCGGTGGCCCCGGACTCCCGAAGAAACCCGTACTAGCCTACGACGGTCTCGAAATTGACCTTCCGTTCAACAACTCGAACAACAACGTTGGTGCCGCCGCGCCGTAGCCTGCGAGGACCACGGCTCGACGAGCCGATACCGGGTCCCTCGCGTCGCGCCTTCTTGTTCGATGAGTCGTGAACCGCCTCGGGGTCAAGCCCCGAGGCACTCGCCTTGTTCATCTGTAGATTAGTACCAAAAAACCCCGTTAGTCGTCAGCGAGTGGGCTCTCTACTCGGTCGTGTGCGCCGGGGTCGTAATCGATGACCTCGGTCTCGTCGGGCATCGCCCGCACCTCAATCCCGCGCCACTCGCCGTCGAGTCCAACGAGCGCTTGTGAGTAGCCGAGTCGGTCAGAGCCGGGGACGGCGTCTTGGACGAACCGCATCTGTGCGTAGTTGAGGCCGAACTCGTTCGCCCAGGTCTCGTCCATCCCGTCGAGATGGTGGAACTGTTTGATGGCACATTGGTCGAGAATCGCTTCCGACTCCGGATGTTGGAAGAACTCGTCGACGGTCTGGGTGACGAGCCGAATCGAGAGGTCGTGGTGACGGTGGTGTCGGAACACCGTCTCGAGGAACGACAGGCTCTCTGTGTCCTGCATGATGTAGCGGGCTTCGTCGATGACGAAGACGACCTCGTTGTCGGTCTCTTTGGCCCGCTCGTAGACGGCGGCGATGAGCAACTGCATGAGCAGGCTCGTACTGCCACCGACGGTTCCCTCCTGTTGGCCGAGGTCGAGATAGATGAGCTTCTCGTCGCGTATCTCGAACTCAGTCGGCCGGCCGAGATTTTCGTAGCGGCCACCGGCCGCGAACGGGCGCAGCTGGTCGATGAGCCATGCTGCGTCCGCTTCGAGCTTCGCCGTCTCGACAGGACTGCGAACGACAAAGTCTTCGGGCGTCTCGGACATCGTCGTCAGCACGTCGAGGACGTCACGCATCGTCGGGCTCTCGTTGTCATGCGTCGCCACGTCGTCGGTGATCCCCTGTTCGTGATACGCTTCGGTGATGGCCAACTCGAGGGTCGTTCGGTGGTCGCCGAGGTGGATGCCACGGAGCGAAAAGAAGTTCGTCAGGAAGCTCAGCACACTATCGATTTTCTCGTTGAACGGACTGGCATCATCGCCGAGCGTTCGCTGGACGCGCGGCGGTATCGGTTTGATTTCGAGGGGGTTGAGTCCCATCTTGCCACCCACCGTAATCCGGTGGGCGTTGAGCGCTTCGGCGACGCCGGCCCAGTTATTGAGTGGTTCGAGAATGATGCCGATGCGGTCTTTCGAGTTTGCAATCGAGCGGATGAAGTTCTGTTTTGCGCCGAACGACTTTCCGGAGCCGGGGTCGCCGACGGTGAACATCGCATAGCCGTTTTCGCGGGCGAACGCATCGATAACGACCGGGCTGTCGTTGTGTCGGTGAATGCCGACTTCGACGCCATCGGGTTCGAGAATCGTTGGATTGTGTGGCGACGCAAGCAACGCTCCCACGGCCCCGCCGAGGGCAACTACGTCTTCGTCGAACGGGTTGGGACCGAGCGGCGCGGCTGCTTGGAGTCCGCGGTCCTGTGCACAGGTCGCCGTCTTCGGCGTGAGGTTTGCGGGATGGTCGCGAAGGCGTCGCTTGACGGTTCGAACCGCCTCGCGAAGCTCGCCTCGGGTCTCACCACGCACGGTCAGAAACATCGCCTGTGAGAAGACGTGTTGGCCTTCTTCGACGGCGGTGTAGGTCGCGGTGGCTTCGTCAGCCCGCGTCTGGAGATACGAGCCACGAACAGTCTGTTCGAGTTTCGCGTCGACTTGGAGGTTATCGGCGAGCGTCTGCAGTTGGTCGCGAGCGCGAGCTTGATTTTTCGGCTGTAAGCGAACCGTACAGTCAAACTCGATATCGGTGAGATTGAACAGTTCGTTCAGATAGCCGTCTTTGGGATAATCGGGGTAGGACGCCAGATAGAGCGTCGTCGTCCATTGGTCACCGACACGTGCGGCGCGGGTATCCCACTCGATTGCGGCGGGCGCGGCCATCGAGGCGTGTGCGGTGTCAATTGCGTCCAGTATTTGACGGTCGTCGTCTGCTTGCTGTAACACCGACTCATCGAAGACGGCAGTTGGGTCGAACGCCGCAGTCGGTTGGTTCAGCCGACGCCAGCCGACCGTGAGCGCGACGCCAGCCAGAAACGCCAGTCCACTCCCAACGACGGCCCACAGGAGTGGTGCCGACAGCGACGTGAGATTCGACTGGAACGGGAGCACCGGCGTCTCAAACATCGGTCTCCTCCCGCTGGCTGTGTCCGAGCGCTGGTGCCGTTCGAATACTCGCTTCCGGGTCGCCGTACTCGTGGACGGCTCCATTCCAAAACTCGACTGACAGCAGGAACTGCTCTGTCGTTGAGAGCCGTCGGGCTGCCCAACCGCGTTGCTTCCCGATGAGTTCTGTTTCAAGTGTGCGGCACCGTGTGTCGACGGCGTCAAAGAGACGAGCCCGAACCTCCGCTTCGGTCAGTCTCTCTCGGCGCGTCACGAACGGCGTGAGCAACACCCCCACGAGTGGGAGCGCTGTCAGTCGCTCTAGCGGTGTGTCCTCCTCGTGCAGGTCGCTGTAGACTTCGAACGGGTCGACTTCAACGCCGAGATAATAGCAGATCTCCTGTGTGCCAGCCATCTCTTCGGGTCGGGTTTCGCGATACTCGGTGAGGAGCCGCTCGAACGCCGGACTCTCGGTCACATCTTCGTCGGTGAGTCGGTCATCGATGCGGTCGATCAGTCGGTCGACGGGAAACGGACGCGTCGTTGCATGGAGGACGAGCGGAAAGTCGAGTTCGTTGTTTGCGAACGTCTCGGCGACGTGTTGTCGTTGGGCCCAGTCGCCAGACATCGCGAAATCCATGTTCGATGGATTGAGCTCGACCATCCCGACCATCGTCCCGTCAGTTCGTTCGAGCGCGCCTGCGCCAGGCCACGCAGCGGCGATATTCGTGAGGTCTTGGGTCTGCTCAGTCGGGACGAAGGGGTTGTACTCACCGAGTGTCTGTGTTTGGCTCCCAGTCGCGTCGGCTTCGGTGTCGGCGTATGCGGTCGTCACTGATGATCGGCCGAGATAGTAGTGGACGAGGTCGCCGAGCCAGGCGGTCGTCGTTTGGTGTGACGGCGTCGCGTAGACGGTGAGAAGCCCGCAACACAGCCCGCCAAGCCCGAGGGGCCAGAGGAGCGAATCGATACCGGTCAGTCCAGCGATGAAGACCCCGACGATTGGAAAGCCAACGAGTGGGTAGAGGTCGCCCTCTTCGATATTGAGGATCGGAATCCGAACCTCTTCGCCGAGCGTTTTCAGGAGTCGTCGTTCTGCAGGTGTGTCTTGTGACATTAGTAGTATCCAGGGTCGTTCTCAGTTCGGCGATACGTCGGGACGCCGCGCTGGCCGTTCGCGTCAGAAGCGACGTGGTCGTGTTGTGTCGCCGTCGGCGGTGGTGACGACGGCTCGAGTGTGGTTTCAACGGCCCGGGCCGCTGCAGACCGCGCGCCGAGTTTCGCGACCGAGGCGGCACCGGCTGGGCCGCTGACGACGCCCGCACCGACAACCGTTCCAGCGGTGGCAGCGAGTCGCCCAGTCCGCTGTACCGCCCGCGTCGTTCGCGGGATGACATCGCGGAAGAGTCGCCATGCAATGTAGACCGACACGAGCGGGAGCGACGTCGCGAGCAGATACCGAGCAAAGGCGCTTGCTGGCAGCAGCCCGAAGTTAGCGAACGACGTGAGGATGAGGTCGTACGCACCAAACAGCAGGGCAATCGGCAGGGGGACAATCAGGAGTGGGATGAATCGTCTGCACAGCGACGCTGTGAGTCGCGAGACGACGGGGAGGTTGGCGTACGTGACTGCGAGGCCGAACGGCATCGCGAAGATGTACCCGAACAACAGGAGATCACGAACGACAAACAGTGCTTGGAGGGCCCACATCCCAAGTGCGCCGAGCGCGCCGAGCCCGAACGCGAGAATCGGGTTCGTAATCGTCACGACCAGCAGGTCGGACAGCAACGTGCCGACGCTCGTCACCGGGGGGAGCAATAGCAGGGTGACTGCGTCAACGAGTGTGAGCGATGTTGCGGCAATCCAATACCAGCAGACGATGAGAACACCGCCTGTCCATGCCGACCGCGATGTCGCTCTCGCAATCAACGGATTTCCGAGATTGAACACCCGAATCGTGTTTCTCGCTTGAACGGCCATCACGAGGAGCAGTAACGCGAGGAAGGTGGTCTCCCCAGCGACGAGCGTCTCGTGGAGTGACTGCCACGGCTCGTTCGTCGGGACACCGATGCCAAGGACGCTCTCCGTTTGGGGAGTTGGCGTTCCGAAGGCGGCCGCAGTCAACTGTTCGTAGCCGTCAGTGATGCCGCGTTGAAACCAGCCGGTGACGGCTGTGAGAATGTCGGCAAACCACTCGCTGCCGAGTTCAGACAGCGTCGAGTCAGCCATGCCGCCTCCGGGTTCGACTGTGGGTCTTCGTGGGCAACCGCCTCGCTGGCGGTCGTGATCGGTACAACGGTGAAACGGGTTGTATACTGCGTCGTATCATGTGTTTGGAGAACTGAGGTGGCCAAGCTGGCGAGCGGCGTACAACACGCCACCAGCGGCGAGGAGGAGTTGTGACAGCTCCCAGAACGCGTCAGTAAGGCCCCGGAACGTGGTGAGAGGGTGCCACGTGGTCGTCGCATCGGCGGAGCGATAGGCACGCTGTCCCGGTCGCCACGTCGCTGGACGGTACGTCGCCCGATAGACGCCGGGTTCAGAAACGACGAGTGTCGCCTGTCCGGTCGCATTGAGCGACACAGGCGTTCCAGCGACGATGACCGTGCCACCGGAGTGGTTCGGTCCGGGTATCTCGGTCGACAGCGGTGCGCCAGTTGCTTCGTCTGTGAGGCTTACGCGAAGCGTTGCGTCCGTGGTGGAGTGTGATACAGTCGTCAGTTCGAGCGAGACATTCCGCACACGCTGTGGCGTCGCTGGGAGCGAGCGTGTCGTCGGTGGGCCGAAAACGAGTCCGTGGAGCGTCACCGACGACGCAGCCGGATGATGAAGCCGGAGGCTGTCGACGTGCTGGTACGCCGTCGGTACAATCGAGAGGTTCGAGTCGTCGAGCTGTGGGCGTGCGTGCTGCGTGCCCGTTCGTTCTGCAACCTGTACCGGGCCCCATGGATGGGTCGGCGCTGGCCGCGGGCGTGTTGGAACGGCATGCACGACGAGCGGTCGGACTGTCGGCCGAACCGTCTCTGTTGTCGTCGCAGTCGCTTTGTCGAGCGTCTGCCACGCCGGCTCTTCAGCGGTGTAGAACCGCCACACGTTCTGAACCGCGTGGTCAGGTGTCCCCGAAAGCGTGTACCGACTCCACGACGTCATGTTCGAGAGGAGGACTTTGCGAGTCCCGTCGTGAGTCGCGAGGACGGCCGTCGTTGCCGCCGGCCGCGTGACGACGACGTCTCGTGTGTCGGTGACTGTGACGTTCGCGGTGATGAGTTCACTTGTCGTCTCGCGCGTGCCGTTTGCGGTGACCGTGACTGTCCGTTCGAACGCAGCGGTGACGGTTGCTGTGAGTCGGAACTGCGTTCGCCCCGTCGGCACCTGCTGGTAGGTGAACGTCGGTTGCTGTGTGTTCGAGTCGGTCGCGACAACGTCGGTCTTGGTGGCAAGCGAGACGGATTCGACACGATGGGACTGCAGTCGCCAAGTGACGGTCGTGTTTCCGGTCGTGACTGGGCTGGTGTCGACTCGATAATCGACATAGCCATGGACGGTCCCCGTCGGCCGGACGTACCGCGTTGTCGTCGCATTCTCGTGAACGAGCGTCGATGGCGACACCGTCAGCAGCGACACCCGAACGTCTTGGAGTCGGCCATTGGAACCGGTCGGGGCCGACGATGGACCGATGGACGTGCTTTCGTCACCCGGCGTAATCGACTGCCGAAGGCGTTCGTTCGCCGCCGTTACGTTGGGCGGCGTCTCGTAGGTGAAGTCCGTACACGTTGCGAGTAGCTCGGCTGGCCGGGGGTCGCGTCCGTACTGCTCGCGGTAGCCGTCTGTTGTGAGACAGGTATCCGCATCGTCCGACCACCGTGTCGCATTTGTGTGCGGGGCCGGTTGCGAGTCGTTCTCGGCTGCTGCTGCTCCAACGCCAGCCAGCACGACGAGCGCAATGGCGGCGAGTATGCATGTCACACTACGGACCGAAGTGTGAGACCTCACGCGACCGCTAGATGGGGACGAGGTCGATACACGTCGCGAGCGGGAGACCCATGGTTCCTCCAGCGACGGTGTAGAGCGGGCCGAGTAAGACGAGTGTGAGCGTCGACTTGAGTGCGGTTCGCTTGTGTCGCTTAATCTTCTCTCGTTGGTCTGGGCTGAGCGTGAAAATCTCCGATAGTGAGTTCCCCTGCCAGACGACGACGAGTCCGATGAGTCCAATCGTCGTCGTGAGCTGGAAGAATCCAGAGATCATCGTCGGGAGTCGGTCTGTTTGACAGATGACGCTCTCTTGGGCGAGTGCCGGGTCGACAGCAATGAGACTGAGGAAGACGAATCCAACCAGCCCGTGTCGAGCGAGATGTCTAACCGTCGGTACTGCGTGCGCGTGGGTGGAAGAGCGAGCGCGTGCTGCTGCTCTTCGGACCCGAGTGAATGGTCGAGTCATACTTCTTGGGTAGGCGGGCTTGCACCGCGCTCGAATGGCGACTGCCACCGAACTGTCACCGAATGGGTAGAATTCGGAGACTATCGCTCGTCTTTCTCGATAGCTAGCTATAAATTTGACGCAGCATTATCGATTATGATATTAACAAACCCTCTATTTCAACGGTTTGAATGCAATTTGACAACGATTTCTCAGTAAAAGCTTAGAATTGATATTTACGATTAGCGAGCAACCGTACTGTGATTTTATGACAGCCGATAGGGGTGTCGGCTGTATTCGGTCGACGATTCCGTCTGAGACGAGTGTGGCAAACTTGCGATAACAGATCTCTCCGGTCGCTGAACACCTCATTCGTCCCGCAACGCGGGAATCCGAAGCACCACTTCGGTCCCGCCCTCCTCGCGGGGGTGGAACGCGACGGTGCCGCCGAGTTGGTCGACGCCCCACTTCACCAGCCAGAGCCCGAGGCCGCTGGCGTGTCTGAGTTGCGTCTCGCCGTGGGCGTCGATGGCGGCGAGTTCGCTCGCGTTGATGCCGGGGCCGTCGTCTTCGACGCGAATCACGAGTTCGCGTTCGTCCGCGGTCGCCGTCACGGAGACGACCGGCGTCGACGACGGGTTGTGCTGGACGCCGTTCTCGACGAGTTCGCGAACGATGGGTTCGAGCGTGGGCGCGCAGACGATTTCGGGGTCGGGAAGCGACGAGAGCCGGATGTTCGCACCGGGGGAGTCGGCTCGGACGGCGTCGGCGGCGGCCCGTATCTGGACGGCCGCGGGGAGCAGGCGGATGTCGCCGCTCCCGTCGTTATCGCGGGCCACGCCGAGTTTCCGCGCTTTCTGGCTGATGTTGACGAGCGTCGACGCGTGGTCGTGGAGGGTTTGGGCGTGGTCCCGCGCGTCGTCGAGTTCGCCGCCGTCGATGTCGTCCAAGACGAGGTTCGCGTAGCCTTCGAGGAGGTTCGCCTCGGTCCGGAGGTTGTGTCGGAGGACGCGGTTCATCACCTCGAGTTGCTGGAGATTCAGCCGGCGGTCGGTCACGTCGCGGAAGACGAGCGCGTGGCCGATGTCGCGGCCGTGGTGGTCGGTGAAGGCGCTCGTCCGGAGTTCGAAGTACCGCTGGCCCGACCCGAGCCTGACGGTGACTTGGTCTGTGTCCCGCTGGTCGGGCGAGAACTCCTCGATAACGTCGCCGATGGGCCGCCCCTTGAGTTCGGCGTCGTCGTCGCCGAGAATCCGCGCGGCCGACTGGTTCACGTCGGTGACGCGCCACTTCGTGTCGGTGATGAGCACCGCGTCGGCCATCGTCTCGACCACGCGTTCGCGGGCGACCCACCGCGGGACCGGTCGGGCTTCGAGGAGTTCGTAGCGGCTGATGGCGACGGTACAGGCGAGTCCCGCGAACGCGAAGGCCGCGGGAGTCATGTCGATGGCCGGGCCGTAGAGTTCGAGGAGCGTCGTGGCGGCGTTGCCGAGGACGGGCATCAGCGCCCCGACGATGAGGGTGGCGGCCTGCAGTCGGTAGATCGTCGGCATGTCGAGCGCCGTCCGCAAGATGACGGCCGAGCCGGCGACCCACAGCAGGTAGCTGTATCCCAACACGACCCAGTACAGCGGCCCCCAGTCGGTCTGGAGGACGGTAATCGTCCGCCCGACGGCGGGGACGACGGTCACGGAGCCCCACATCAGGTGATGCAGGGGATTGGTCCACACGGCGACGAGGCTGGCGAGCGGGAGCGCAGAGAGCGCGAGGAGCGACGCCGGTGCGGTGTAGCGGTCTCGCCCGGCGTAGGAAAACGAAAACAGGAACCACGCGAGCGGGGCCGCGAGGACGCCGACCCACTGGAGGTTCGCGAGCGTGAGTTTGAGCGCCATGTCGTCGACGATGAGTTCGAAGAGGTAGCCCGCCGACCACCACCCGCTGGCGAGGCCGAACGCGACCAGCCCGGTCGAACCGGGCGTCGGCCGTCGCCGCCACGCGAACAGGACGACGTAGCCACTTATCACTGCGGTGAGTATCATCAGCCCCACGATGACGACGACGAGCGGCACCGGTTGCGTGAGGAAATGCGCACCGGCGGTTCCCCCGAACACCACCTGTTCGAAAGTAGGCCACCCGATGTTCGGAATCACTATCCAGATAGTTATTCATCGAGTGACAAAAGGGTATTCGAGAATTCGGGGTGGCCGCCTCGGGTCGACAGCTACGTCGGCGTCACTCCGAACGGGCTCTCGGCTCGGTGTGTATCACACGAACGCACCGGCGGGACCGGCAACCGAAGCGACGACCGCGACGCCGACGGCCATCAGTACGCCCTCGCCGTCACGGAGCGTACAGAGCCGCTCGACCGACCGGGACGACCCGGTGAGCGCGTGGGTAATCCACGTCGAATAGGCGACCGACGGAAGGAGCGCGACCGGAGCCCACGCGGGGACGACGCCGACCCACGACGCCGCCCAGACGAGTCCGAGCGAGACGAGTTCCAGTCCGTAGAGGCCCAGTTGCGTGCGGCGGACGCCGACGACCGTCGGCAGGGTCTCGACGCCGTTCCGGGCGTCGCCCGTCACGTCACGGACGTTGTGGACTTCGACCGAGATGGCCGAGCGGAAGAAGAACCACAGCGCCGCGACGGCCGCGCCGGCCGCGCCGGCGGCGTACTCGGGTGCCGTCGCGGCGACCGCGAGCGGGATGAACGCGACGGGGACCGCCCACGCGAGCGACACCGTCGCGGTGTTGACGAGAAAGACGTCCTTGAGTCGGTCGACAGACGACAGCGGGACGAGCGGGACGCTGTAGAACGCCGCGACGACGCCCGGAAACAGCGTCAGCCCGAGGGCGTAGACGCCGCCGTGCCGGACGGCGAGCCAGATCGCGACGGCGACGGCGACCACCGAGCACGCGGCGTACACCCGCGGGTGGGACGCCACGAAGGCGGTCCGCTCCGCGTAGTTCTCGGCGTCGGCGTCGAGGTCGGCGAGTTTGTCGAAGTTGTACACGCCGACGGTGATGAGAAAGCCGACGACGAGGGCGGCGTTCGGCGCGATTCCGGCGAGCGCGGACGCGACGAACACCTCGGCGATGGTCGACGCGCCGAGGAATACTGAGCTATGGACGACTGCACTGTACAGGCGGGGTGGGACGATTCGCATTGCGCCTTCGTGTCGTGGCGCGAGCGGATTAGTTGTGAGCCAGACAACAGTTCGGCGCAGTAGTCTAGTCTGGTCTGATCTGGTCTGGTCTGCGGCGCGTCCGAACGTGTTCGGGGCCTCGCTCATCCGGATTCGGTGCGTATCGGAGCGCATGGAGACACGGACTGCCGAGCGGGCGGAACGGAGAGAGATGGGAGCGACAGATGCGGCGTCGGAGACGGCCGAGACGGTGACGACGACGGTCGAGGTCAACCTGACCGGACACGTCAGGTCGGCCGCGGGCACGCATCAGGTCGAGTTCACCTTCGCGGGCGAGACGCTCCGGGCGTTCCTCGACGCGTTCTTCGAAGCCTACGACGTGCGTGACCTCGTCATCGCGGAGCGCGAGGCGGACGCGACGACGCGGGGATGGGCGCGGGTGGAACAACCCCCGGGCACGTGGCGGAAGAACCCCGAAGGGGAGCAGACGCGCCCCTACGCTCGTGTCCTCGTCAACGGCGTGTTCAACGAGAACCTCGACGGCTTCGACACGCTGCTCGAAGACGGCGACCGCGTCGCGCTCATGAAGCCGTTTTTGTACTGTGTGTGAGGGTGGCGTCTGCGTCGGTGAGTACCTCGGAGATGGCGGTGGGTCGCTCCCACGCCCGACCGCCACAGGACTAACGTCCCCCGCCGACAGATGGCAGGTATGTCATCGACCTCCGCGGACGACTCGACTCGCGACCGCGGCCCCGACGAGGCGTTCTGCCGCGACTGCGGCGCGGTCATCGACGCGCGCGCCGAAATCTGCCCCGAATGCGGGGTTCGCCAGCGCGACCCGCCGAAGTCGTCGATCGACTCGGCGCTCGACGACCTCCTCGAAGGCGGCAACCCCTTCGTCGCGGCGGTGTTGTCGGCGATTTTCCCCGGCCTCGGACAGCTGTACAACCGCGAACTCGAACGCGGCCTCGTCTTCGCGGTCGGCTTTATCGTCGCCTCTGTCTCGGTGATGGTCTTCATCGGCTTCCTCCTCGCGCCTGCCGTGTGGCTCTACGCGGTGTACGACGCCTACACCCGCGCCGAACTCCGTGCCGAGGAGTTACAGCGGGCGGCCGACCGGGAACACGAGACGGAGATTTCGGTTAGCGAGGCGGACGACGAGGAGCGCGAGGAATAGACGCGGAGCTTGGGGATAGGTTCGGTTTTCAGGCGTTTTTCATCCGGAGTGTTGCGTGCACGCTCTCCCACACCAACTGCGAAGTTCCTGAAATAATTCTGTTCGCAGTAGATATATCACCGCGAAGGGCGTTACTACGTGTATGGACACGACTGATACGCCCGATGAGATGTCGGACACGGGCGAAGAACCGCCTGCGTTCGATTCGTGGGAATCCCCAGGGGAACTGCTGAAGGGTGGGCCGACGAGAGAGCGTCTGCTGGATGTCGTCCTGCAGGTGCGCGAACCGACGAAAGTGTCGGTGATCGCTGAGCGTGCAGACTGTGATACGGAGACCGCACGGGACTACTTAGCGTGGTTTACCGAGATGGGAATCGTTCGTGAACTGTCTGGGCGACCGGTTCGGTACGAGCGGAACGATTCGTATCTGCGGTGGCGCAGAGTCGAGCGAATCCGCCAGCAGTACTCGGAGATCGAGATTGTCGAGCGGCTCAAAGAGACGGTCGATGCGGCCGAGGCGTACCGGGAACGGTTTGGCGTCGCATCGCCTGATGAGGTCTCCTTGGCAGACGAGCGCCACGAGGAGTCTGTCGAAGAGCGTTGGGAGGCCGTGTCTACGTGGAAGACGCTGGAGGAGCGTGCAGCCTTGTTAGATGCGGCGCGGCGCGATGAGTTGTCGGGCGGGCGTGCTGGGAGCATCAATGCGTGAGGACGAGCCGAACGGTACCGGCGGTATCGACAGCGATGTGTTGGAGCGGATTGGTCGGCGGTTGCGTGGAAGCGCTCGGTTCTCAACCGTCGAATATCGACCATCATACGCACCGAACGCCCTCGTGGCTGATTTTGACACCAGATATTTTCCGGCGGCCGTCGCGCGTGCATCTCTTCGTGTTCGGTGGTTTGTGACGGACGATTTCAGCGCACACTATCTCGAGCAGTATCGTGACGGAGGGTCGTGGGAATGTCGGTGGGACAGACACCCGAACAGCCACAACGACCGCGAGCATTTCCACCCGCCGCCGGACGCGGCGACGCCTGGTGAGGACACGGCGTTTGCGGGAGACTGGCGCGATGTCATTTCACGTGTGCTGTCGGAGCTGAGCGAGCGGATTCAGTCCTTCTGGGAGTAGCGTGTACGGCCTATACGACCTGTGTTGCGCAGCGCTGGGTGGTTGCTCACGCGGTTTCTGGTAGCCCTTCGGTCTCGCGGAGTGGGAACAACAGGTGGGCGTTCGTGACCGCTGGCTCGCCCTTCACGGCGTACGCCGCTCCGACGCCGGCGCTGAGGTCCGACGCGAAGTACGCGTCGCGGGACTCCTCCGAATCGAAGATGAAACACGCGCCGTACCGGTCGCGCTCTCGGTCGTGAACGAAGTACTTCTGTACGAGTCCGTCCACCGCTCGGAACTGCTTCGCCCGCTGGCGCATGGTCTCTTCGATGGCATCGTGCTCTAGCTCGGATTCGAACGTGGCGAAGACGATTTCCATAGTTCTTCATCCGAACGTTCGGTGCGAAGTGTTGTCATGATTCTTGCTGCGTAGTGCTCACTAGGTGAAATCCTCGGCTGAGGCTCGCGTTTCTCCGCAGGACAGTCGAGACTGCTGTTCGAAGCGTTCGTTCGCGTCTCTCAGCCACAGACCTCGGCGAGCACGTCTTCGAGCGGTGCCGCGAGGTCTTCAGCGGTCAACAGGGTCGCATCGGCCCGATAGGTCTCGAACACGTCCGTCACCCACTCGAGGAACACGTCGTCGTCCGATTCGATCATGCCGATCGAGACGTCTACGTCGTTCCGCACGACGAGACAGCCGACCCCATCGTGGACCATCACGGGATGCGAAATCTCGCCATCGTACACGTAAATGTCAGTACGGTCCGAGGCGACGATGGCTTCGAACTCGTCGAGAAACGCCGAGTCCATGGCGGACTCGAAGACGACCGGGGCGAACACCGCTTCGAACGTCTGTGTGCCGTGGACGATCGACCTGTATCGACCCTCGATGCACGGGTCGGGGAAGAAGTCGGTGAGACTACGCGCGGTCTCGGAGATTCGTTCGAGTTCCCGCACGCGAGAGACCACGGCGAACGGATTGTACTGCGTTGCGTGCGTGACGGTCGCGTCGGTCAGCTGCTCGACGCTGACGCCAATCTCCTCGAGCGGTACGTACGGGAGGAGTTCGTTCAACTCGCGTGCGACCGCCATGTCACCGTGAAATCGCGCGAACGACGCTGCGACGAACCTGCCGAGCGGCGTCAACGAGTAGTGAGAGCCGTCGCGGACGAGCCAGCCACGCTCTTCGAACGCCTGTACGATGCGGCCGATGGTGGCCGACGAGGCACCGGTCACCTCCCGAAGCGCCGCCCTGGAGCACCGGCCCTCGGCGAGCATCCGAATCACCACCGGACGGTGCTGCGAGTCCGCGAGGTACCTGATATCGTCGAGCGCCTCGTCCATGGTATAATCTAGCACGCTGTGCGCATAGCTGTTCGCGTTGTGACGGGAGAACAGGCGCGACACCCGGAGATTTCGGGGCGTCGTGACCTTCAGGACCCCTGTGCGTGTGGGTGGGTGCTCACTAGGTGAAACCCACACACCCCCTGTGATTTTAGCAGGAAGAATCATCACGTGGTCCGAGCGCCTCTGTGAGCGTGCATATGGGAGACAGAAACCACCTGCACGTGTGCCAGCACTGCGGCGTCGTCCACGCGACCGCGTCGCCGACGGCCCCCGAGGCGTGTGTCGTCTGCGAGGCGCTCACGTTCAGCCCGTCCGAACTGAACGCACTCCTCCGGACGAGAGGACGCATCGACCCCGAATCGACCGAGACTGACGGCGAGCGGGCGAGGTGGACCTCGCCACTCGTCAGTACGTCTTGAACTACTTCCTGTTTCGCTGAGGAATGCCTATTCCGACGGACAACGTCTGAAGATACGTTATGGACCGGTCTTACCCAGCGGTGGACGACGCCACTATCCGCGACCTCGACGCTCGTCTCCGCGGCGATGCACTCGGTCCGGAAGCGGACGGCTACGAGGAGGCCCGCACGGTATGGAACGCGATGATCGACCGGTATCCCGCCGTCGTCGTCCGGCCAGCGGACACGAACGACGTCGTCGCTGCCGTCACATTCGCTCGCCAGTACGGGCTGGCAGTCGCGGTCCAAGGCGGGGGCCACAACGTCGCCGGACACGGCGTCTGTGACGGTGGGCTGCTGATCGACTGCTCGTCGATGACGGAGATACGACTCGATGTCGAGACCAACACCGCCCGCGTCGAACCGGGTGTCACCGTCGGGGAGTTCGACCGGGCGACGCAGGTCCACGGCCTCGGCGCGCCGGCCGGAATTATCTCGGAGACGGGCCTCGCCGGGTTGACTCTCGGCGGCGGGTGGGGATGGCTCAGTCGTTCCTATGGGCTCACTATCGACTCCCTCCGGTCGGTCGAGGTCGTTACGGCCGATGGCGAGGTACGCCACGCGAGCGAAGACGAACACGAGGACCTCTTTTGGGGAATCCGCGGTGGCGGCGGCAACTTCGGCGTCGTGACCGCCTTCGAGTTTCGCCTTCACGAGGTCGGGCCGATGGTCCTCGCGGGGGTGCTCGTCTACCCGTTCGAGGTCGCCGGCGACCTCCTGCGGTTCCACCGGGAGTTCACGGCATCGGCCCCCGACGAACTCTGCTGTTACGCCTCGGTCAGGACCGCGCCGTCCGCGTCGTTCGTCCCGGCGGACGTCCGTGGGGAACGAGTCGTCACCGCCTACCTGTGCTACGCAGGCGCTCTCGAAGACGGGGAGCGTGTGATTCGGCCACTACGAGAGTTCCAAGAGCCGACGGTCGACCTGGTTCGACCGCGCCAGTACACGGAGTTCCAGGGACTCTTTGACGACGTGTACCCGCCGGGGTACCGGAACTACTGGAAATCACAGTTCGTTAGCGAGGCCGGGCTGTCCGACGGGGCCATCGAGACGCTCGTCGACTACGCGAACTCGGTGACGTCGCCGTACACGTCGATCGTCATCGAGCATCTGGGTGGCGCGATTTCGCGTCTCGATTCGGACGCGTCCGCGTATGCCCACCGCGACGCTGGCTACTCGTTCAACATCTTCACCCGATGGACCGACGCCGACGAGGACGACGAACACGTCGCGTGGACGCGGGAGTTCTTCGCGGCGATGGCTCCGCACCTCTCCGACGGCGTCTCCGTGAACTTCCTCAGCCGCGAGGGGAACGAGCGCGTTCGCGCCGCCTTCGGGGACAACTACGACCGGTTGGTCGAACTGAAACGCCAGTACGACCCGGAGAACCTGTTCCGGGTGAATCAGAATATCGCGCCGCGGGCCTGACGGAGAACAAGTTCCGCAGCGGAAAAAAAGCGTCTTCGACGGTCGGCGACGCGACGACTAGGCGAACTCGTCCGACAAATCGGCGTCCCAGTCCGGCGGGAGGAGCGGGTCGGGGTCCTCGTGGACGAACTCGACGCCCTTGTCGGGGTCCAGCGGGTGGACCTTCGTCCGCATCGTCTCGCCGGCGTCGAGGAGCGAGAACATGCGTTCGGACTCCGCGAGGCGGTAGTACAAGGGGAGGCAGACGGCGACTTCGTCGTCGGTGGCGCGGACGACGAGCGCGAGGTAGACGAGGCCGCCGGTGACCGCGCGGAACGCCTCGTACTCGTCGAACGTCGCGCCCGTGACGGCGGCTTCGAGGTCGGGATAGACGTCGTCGCCGACGACCACGTCGAGGCCGACGTGGTCGACGATTTCGTCGCCCGCTCCGGGGACCGGGACCACGTCCCCCGGCAGGGCGACGACGACCGTCCAGTCTCGCTCCCGATAGTCGTCGGCGAGCGCCTCGCACTCTTCGACCACCGTCTCCCACGTGCCCGACTCGTCCGAGAGCGGATGTTCTTCCATGCGGCATGGTGTCGGAGTCCGCTACCTAAACTTTGGCTTCTCCCGCCGCCGTCGCGCGCTTTCGCGCGTCACGCGGGCGACCGCAGGCGATTCAGCATTATGTTTCCCACGTATCAATTGGCAAAAATTGAAAAGGTATTTCACGCCATGCAGGTCATTCCCAGTCAATGAGGAATCTACTCTCTCTTTCGGACCTTCGAACCCAGTTCTCGACCGGCCGGGGTCGGGTCAAGGCCGTCGACGGCCTCGACCTCACGGTCGGCGAGGGCGAGACGGTCGGACTGGTCGGCGAATCCGGGTCCGGAAAGAGTGTGACGGCGTTGTCGGCGATGGGACTCGTCGACGACCCCGGCGAAATCGTCTCCGGGTCGGTCGAACTCGAGAGCGCCCGACTCGCCGAGGAGTTCCGCGAGGAGTACACCAACCCCGCCTTCGTCGACGGCGACGTCGTCAACCTCGTCGACGCCCCCGAGGAGGCGCTGCGGGCCGTCCGCGGGCGCGAACTCGGGATGATCTTCCAGGACCCGATGACCTCGCTGAACCCCTCGCTGACGGTCGGCGAGCAGGTCGCAGAGAGCCTCCGACTCCACCAGTACGGCGGTCGCCGCAAGGACTCGTGGTTCAACGCGGTCCGCGAACTGCTCCCCCGCATCAGCCGCGACATCGACGACGAAGTCGTCGAGCGGACCATCGACGTGCTCGAATCGGTCGGCATCCCCGAACCCGGCGCGCGGGTCGACGAGTACCCCCACGAGTTCTCCGGCGGGATGCGCCAGCGCGTTCTCATCGCCATCGCGCTCGCCTGTCAGCCGCGCGTGCTCGTCGCCGACGAGCCGACGACCGCGCTCGACGTGACCATTCAAGCGCAGATTCTCGACCTCATCGACGACCTGCAGGAGGACCTCGGCATGTCGGTGCTCATGATCACCCACGACCTCGGCGTCGTCGCCGAGACGTGCGACCGGGTCGCGGTCATGTACGCCGGTGAAATCGTCGAGGAGGGGCCGGTCGAGGAAATCTTCCACAACCCCTCGCACCCCTACACGTACACGCTCCTCGAATCGCTCCCGAGCGAGGAAAAAGAGCGCCTGACGCCCATCGAGGGCAACGTGCCGGACCTCATCGACATGCCCGAAGGGTGCCACTTCGCGCCCCGGTGTCCGTGGGCCCAGCCGGAGTGTACCTCGGGCGAGATACCGTACAAGCAACACGGCGACGACGCCGTGGACCACCGCTCGAAGTGCATCCTCGACGACTTCGACACCGACGAGTACGGCGGCGACGCCATCGAATCGTCGACGGGTACCGAGCCCTCCGACACGCCGCTGCTCGAAGTCGACGGCATGCAGAAGTACTACGAGCAGGCCGACGGCCTCCTCGACCGCTTCCTCGGGGCGGACGACCGGAGCGTGAAGGCGGTCGACGGCATCGACTTCACGGTCTACGAGGGCGAGACGCTCGGCTTGGTCGGCGAGTCCGGCTGCGGGAAGTCCACCGCCGGGCGGAGCCTCCTGCACCTGACGCCGCCGACCGGCGGGCGCGTCGTCTTCTCGGGGACGGACCTCTCCGGGCTCGACAGCGACGAACTCCGCGCGATGCGCCGCGACATGCAGATGATCTTCCAGGACCCGCTGTCGTCGCTGGACCCGCGGATGACCGTCGGCCAGACCATCCGCGAGCCGCTCGACGTCCACGACCTCCCCGTGTCCGACCCGGACGTGCGCGGCGAGGCCGACGTCACCGTGACCGGCATCGACGCCGAGCGCGTCTCGGTCACCGCGAGCGACGAGATCGACGCCATCGTCGGCTCCTCGAACGGCGTCGCAACGGCCACCGTGACCGTCACGGTCGCCGACGGCGAGGTCGACGTGGCCGTCGAAGAGCGGCTCCGCGCCGAGGTCGAAGTCGAGCGCGAGGGTGACGTCGTCTCGGGCGTCACCGTCCGCGTCACGCCGGGCGACTCGACCAGCGAGCGCCGGCGTCGCCGGGTCCACCAACTGCTCGACGCGGTCGGCCTCGAAGTCGGCCAGTACGACCGCTACCCGCACGAACTCTCGGGCGGCCAGCGCCAGCGCGTCGGCATCGCCCGCGCGCTCGCGGTCGACCCCGACTTCATCGTCGCCGACGAGCCGGTGTCGGCGCTCGACGTGTCCGTGCAGGCGCAGATTCTCAACCTGCTCGAAGACCTCCAGGAGCGCTTCGGGCTGACGTACCTCTTTATCGCCCACGACCTCTCTGTGGTTCGCCACATCTCCGACCGCGTCGCCGTGATGTACCTCGGCGAAATCGTGGAGGTCGCGGCGACCGACGAGCTGTTCGACGACCCGCGGCACCCCTACACGCAGGCGTTGCTGTCGGCGATTCCGGAGCCCGACCCGGCCGCCGAGACCGACGACCGCATCATCCTCGAAGGCGACGTGCCGAGCCCCATCAACCCGCCGTCGGGCTGTCACTTCCGGACGCGGTGCCCGCAGGTCATCCCGCCCGCGGACCTCGACATCGAGCAGGCGGCCTACCGCGAGGTGATGGACCTCCGCCAGCGCGTCGAGCGCGAGTCGCTGGACGTCGAGACCGCCCGCGACGCGGCGCTGGACGCGGGCGACCCGAGCGCCGAAGCGACGGTGAGCGCCGACGGCGGCACCGCCGGCGCGGACGCCGTCGTGGACGAACTCCGCGAGTCGCACCTGTCACACACGCTGTCGCCCGAACTCCGGGGCGTCGTCGACCGCGCGCTCGAACGCGTCGTCGCCGACGACTGGGACGAGGCGAGCGAGATTCTCCGCGAGCGATTCGAGAGCGTCTGCGAGCGCGACGCGCCCGAACTGGGCGAGCAAGCGCACCCCGCGGCGTGTCACCTCGTAGACGAATAGGCGGCGCGTCGGGGCCTATACGGCCTCTCGTCACCTATTCGACGTTTTTTGATTGTCTCGTATTTTTACCGGAACAGGTCGACGGTGTCTCTCGTTCCTCGCTTCAGCGCTTCGTTATTTTTATAGGGAGTCATTGATAGGTACACGTATGTCACAAGATGGCAATGATGTTTCGCGGCGTCGGTTCCTGACGGCCGCAGGAGCTGCTGCAGCGACGGCCGGACTCGCGGGCTGTTCCGGCGGCGGCGGTGAGGACACCACCACCGAATCCGGTGAGACGACCGGTGAGGGCGAGACGGACCAGACCGAGACGGAGACCGAAGACGGCGGGTCGACGTCGGTCCTCCGCTACGGTCGCGGCAGCCACTCGCCGACGCTCGACTTCCAGAACAGCACGAGCGGCGAGGTCGCGAAGGTGACCGAACAGCTCTACGACACGCTCATCAACTTCGAGCCGGGCCAGTCCACGCTGACGCAGGGGCTCGCCACCGAGTACTCCCTGGAGGGCCAGTCGGCCTCCATCACGCTCCGCGAGGGCGTGATGTTCCACAACGGCGAGGAGTTCACGGCGGAGGACTTCGTGGCGACGTATCGCCGCTTCGTCGACAGCGACTACGAGTACTACGCCGGCGACGACTACGTCTCGGCGTACGGGCCGTTCACCCTCGGCTCGTGGATCGACGAGATTCAGGTCGACGGCGACTACTCGATGACGATTCAGCTGACCCAGTCGTACGCGCCGTTCCTGCGTAACCTGGCGATGTTCGCGGCGTCGGTGCACTCTCTCGCCGCAATCGAGGAGTACGGCACGGACCTCAGTTCGAACCCCGTCGGCACGGGCCCGTTCCAGCTGAGCAACCTCGACGACGCGAACGAGCGCATCCGCCTCGAAGCCAACGCCGAGTACTGGGGCGAGGGGCCGAACGTGGACGAGGTCGTCTTCGTCACCATCGGACAGAACTCGACGCGCGCTCAGTCGCTCGCGTCGGGCGAACTCGACATCATCGACGGACTCGGCGCGCAGTCGTCCGTCCAGGTCGAAAACGCCAGCAACGCGAACCTCGTCCGCACCGAGGGTATCAACATCGGCTACATGGCGTTCAACATGGCGAGCCGCGAGGAGTTCCGCGACCGCCGCGTCCGGCAGGCCGTCAGCCACGCTATCAACACCGAAGCCATCGTCAACGAGATTTACTCGGGCTTCGCGACGCAGGCGAGCCAGCCGCTCCCGCCGAACGTCCTCGGTCACAACGACGACATCGACCCGTACCCGTACGACCCCGAGGAGGCCCAGCGCCTCCTCGAAGAGGCCGGCTACGGTGACGGCTTCTCGTTCGAACTGGCGACGTTCCAGAACCCCCGCGGCTACAACCCGTCGCCGATTCAGACCGCAGAGACCGTCGCGTCCAACCTCGGCGAAATCGGCATCGAGGTCGACATCAACCAGCAGTCGTTCGGGCCGTTCCTCGAATACACCGCCCAGGGCCGCCACGACGCGTGTTTCCTCGGCTGGTACACCGACAACGCCGACCCGGACAACTTCATGTACGTCCTCCTGCACCCGCAGGTAGAGGAAGGCGAACTCACGGAGGGACAGGACTGGGTCAGCTTCGACGCCGAAGGCTACAACACCAGTAACCGCTCGGCGTGGGCGAACCGCGACTACATGGACCTCGTCGAACAGGGCCAGAGCACCTACGACGAGGCCGAGCGCGAGTCGCTGTACAACGAGGCGAACCAGATCGCACACGACGAAGCCCCGTGGGTCTACCTCGACTACGCGGACGAGCTTCGCGGCGTCTCCAACCGCGTCAGCGGGTTCCAGATCGCCGCCATCAGCGGTCCGTACCTCAACCTGGTCAGCCTGAACTGAGGCACTGACCGCGCCCTCGACTTTCATGATTTCCACACGATTCGTACTCAAGCGGCTGCTGTTGCTCGTCCCCGTGCTGGTGGGAGTGGCGTCGCTCGTCTTTTCCATTCTGCACCTCTCGCCGGGTGACCCGGCGCTCACCATCGCGGGCGAGCGCGCCAGCGAGGAGTTCGTCCGGCAGATCGAAGAGAGCCTCGGCCTGAACGACCCCATCTGGGTGCAGTACGGGCGGTTCCTCGTCGATGCCGCGCAGTTCCAGTTCGGCGAGTCGTTCATCATCCAGCGGAACACCGCGGTCCGCGAGGTGCTCGCCAACAAGCTGCCGGTCACGCTCGAACTCGCCATCTACGGCCAGCTCATCGGTATCTCGCTGGGCATCCCGCTCGGCATCCTGAGCGCCGTCAAGCAGGACAGCATCACGGACCACCTGACCCGCATCGGCGCGCTCGCCGGCATCAGCGTGCCCATCTTCTGGAGCGGCCCGCTTCTCATCTTGCTGTTCGCGCAGGTGCTCGGGTGGCTCCCGACGAGCGGCCGCATCTCGGTCCTCTACAACGTCGAGGCCATCCGGGTGACGGGGCTCGTCACGGTCGACACCCTCATCGCGGGCAACTGGGAGATGTTCGTCTCCGCGGTCCGCCACATGATTCTCCCGGCGTCGGTCATCGGGGTTTACTCGATGGCGCTCATCTCCCGGATGATGCGTTCGTCGATGCTGGAGGTCATCCGGCAGGACTACATGCGGACCGCCCGCGCGAAGGGCCAAGGCGCGAAGATAACGGTCCTGAAACACGGCTTCCGCAACGCGATGATTCCCGTCATCACGGTCATCGGCATCCAGTTCGGTGGCCTGCTCGGCGGCGCAGTACTCACGGAGACGGTGTTCGCCATCGGCGGCATCGGGACGCTTCTGGTCGAGGCCATCAAGGTCGGCGACTACCCCATCGTTCAGGGGACGGTCCTGACCTTCGCGTTCCTGTTCACGCTGGTCAACCTCGGCGTCGACATCACCTACTCCGTCCTTGACCCGAGGATCGAACAGTGAGCACGGAAACCACGACCACGAACGAGACGGCGGCGGACGTCAACCAGCGCGGGCTCATCGACCGCTTGACTGCGTCGCCGTTCGTCTCCCGACTGCTGTCGAACCGCCTCGCGCTCGCCGGCATCGCCATCATCGTCGCGATGGTGGTCGCCGCGCTGTACGCGCGGCTGTTCTTGGACCTCGAGGTCATCACGCAGTCGCAGCTCGGGACGAACCCGAACCGCGCCGCGCCGAGTCTCGACTTCCCGTTCGGCACCGACGGACAGGCCCGTAGTCTCCTGCCGCGGGTTGCCTACGGCGCGTGGTACGCGATGCTGTTCGGCACCGTCACGGTCGCCGCCTCGACCGTCCTCGGCGTCGGCCTCGGCATCGTCGCGGCCTACTACAGCGACGTGACCGACAACGTCATCATGCGGACGATGGACGTGCTGCTCGCGTTCCCGTCGCTGCTGTTGGCGCTGGCGCTCGTCGCCATCTTCCCCGACGAACTCGGGCTGTGGCGGGCGGTCGCCGCCTTGACGCTCGTCTACACGCCGCGGTTCGCCCGGGTCGTCCGCGGGGCCGCGTTGACCGTGCTCGAAAACGAGTACATCGACGCGACGGTCGCGCTCGGCGCGGCCGACCCGCGGGTGCTGATTCGGCACGTTCTGCCGAACTGCCTCGCGCCCATCACGGTCCAGAGCACGCTCAACTTCGGGCTGGCCATCATCGACCTCGCGGCGCTGTCGTTCCTCGGCTTCGGTGCCGAGGCCGGCACGCCCTCGTGGGGGCTCATGCTCTCGAACGGCGTGAGTCAGGGCCTGCTCACGGGCGTCTGGTGGTGGTCGTTCTTCCCCGGGTTCTTCCTCGCGCTCACCGTGCTGGGGTTCAACCTCCTCGGCGACGGCATGCGCGACGCGCTCGACCCGCGGATGCGCGAAGCGGTCGACTGACCGACCGTGTCAGCGCCACCGGAGCCGGCGGACGCGGACGCGCCCCCCGCGCTTGAACGGGCGGCCGTTCGCCTTCGCCTCGTCGGCACCGCGGCCCTCGCGGGCGCGCTCGTCGCCGCCGTCTGGCTGGTCGCCACGTTGGTCGTCGGTGATTTCGCGGGGAGCGTCGAGACGACGTTCGCGCTCGGCTCGCTCGCGTTCGGGTTCGGCCTCCTCGGCTGGTCCGGGGCGGTCGCGCTCGGCCGCGGTATCGAGTCGATGCAGACGCACCTCGACACCGGAACGGGGTGGACGGAAGCGGACGCTCGGCGGGCGATGGCCCGGATTCTCGGGTTCGGACTCGGCGTGATGCTCGGGGCGACGACGGTCGGTACGGCCGTCTCCGCCGTCGCCTGACTCCGCCGAGCGAAGCCTCGGCGTTAGGCTCTCGGCAGTCGAAGCTCGATGACCGTCCCGTTCGGTTGGTTGTCCACGATATCCATCGAGCCGTTGCTGTTCGTCACCGCCCAGCGGACGAACCAGAGACCGAGCCCGTTCGTGTGCTGGAGCGGTGACTCCCGCCCGGTCATAATCGATTCGCGTTCGAGCGGTGGGAGTCCCGGCCCGTTGTCGGCGACGCGGACGACCACCTGTTCCGGACCGTCGTCGTCGGCGACAGAGAGTTCGATTTCGACCTCGTCGCCGCCGTAGACGACGGCGTTGTCGACGAGTTCGTTCACCGCGAGTTCGAACGTCGAGTGCGCCCACGCGTGCGCGCTCTCCGGCGCGTCGACGGTGATGGTCGCCGCAGGGTAGCTGATCCGAGCGCCTTCGACCACGTTGCGGACGCAGTCAGCGACGTTCTGCGGTTGCACTCGCTCGGTCACGTCGGGGTCGAGCGCGGAACTGAACTTCCGGGCCGTCTCGGCGAGCGAGAGGAGTTCGCTCGTCGCCCGCTCGATGGCCGCTGCCGATTCGCGCGTGTCCTCGTCGTCGGTGCCTTCGAGTAGCATCGTCGCATGCGCCTGCGCGATGTTCATTTTGTTCCGGAGGTTGTGTCGGATGACGCGGTCGAGGACGGACAGCCGACGCTCGTGTTCGTGGAGGTCGGTCACGTCGCGGCCGATACAGACGATACCGTCGAACTCGTCTTCGGAAGACTTCGCCGCGATAGTCGTCTGAAACTGCCGCTCGGAACCGGTTTGGCCGGCGACGACCGTCTCGATGGTCTCCTCGGCGCTATCGCCCGCGAGGAGCGACGCGATGGCCTCCAAGAGCGCTTGCGAGTGGCGTTCGCCGAACACCGCCGAGACGTGTTCGCCGACGAGGTCGTCGGGGTCGCGGCCCAGCAGGTCGGCGGTCGCGCTGTTCGCGAGGACGAACCGGAGGTTGTCGTCCAGCGTGTAAATCGGGTCGGCGGTCGTCTCGACGATTCGCTCGTAGCGCTCTAGCTCCCGGGAGCGGGCTTTCCGCTCGGTGATGTCTTGGACGGTCCCCCGGTAGACGGGGGCGTCGATGTCCTGGGTCGCGACACCGCGGACGTTCACCCAGCGCGTCTCGCCGTCGGTCGTCTCCAGTCGGCACTCGAGAGATTGTTCTTCGCCGGTTTCAACGAGCCGCTCGAAGGCCGCGCGGACTCTGGGTTCGTCTTCGGGGTGGTAGAACGAAAACGCGTCCGAGAGGTCGTAGTCGTCCCCGGGATCGACACCGATCAGCTCCGCGAGTCCACTGGTAAACAGGACAGACCCGTTTTGTGCGTCGACCTCCCACGCGCCAACCGAGGCGATTTTCTGGCTTTGGTCGAACAGATCGAGCAATCGCTCGCGCTCGCGCTCCTGTTGCTTCTGTGCTGTCACGTCTTCGATGGCGGCAATCGCACCGACGCGCTCTCCATCGCCGCCGTTCAGGGGGGCGACGTTGACGACGAGCCACCGCCGCTCGTCGCCGACCTCGATGCCGTGTTCGAAGTTCGTGACCGTGTCGCCGGTCTTTCTCACTCGGTCGAAGGGGAGGTCCTCGTGGTCGAGCGGCTCCCCGCGTGCGTCGACGAGGTCCCATTCGGGGGCGTCGTACGACTGTCCGAGCACGACTGACCGCCGTAGACCGAGGACCTCCTGGGCCGCCTCGTTGGCGCGCACGATAATCCCGTCGTCGTTGAGGACCGCGATGCCGACCGGACTCGTCTCGAAGAGCTGTTTGAGCGTTTGGGTCTCGTGGACGAGTTGGTTCTTGAGCGCGTGGCGGACGGTCGCGTCGGTCTGGAACCCGACGAAGTGGGTGAGCTCGCCGTCCTCGTACACCGGCGATATCTTCAGTTCGTTCCAGAAGGGCGTCCCGTCCTTCTGGTAGTTCGTGAGACTGACGGCGACGCTCTCGCCGGCTTCGATTGCCTCGTGGAGTTTCTCGACCGGCTCGGAGTCGGTCTCTTCGCCCTGCAGAAACCGACAGTTCCGACCGAGTACCTCCGAGCGGTCGTACCCGGTCATCTCTTCGAAAGCGTCGTTGATGTACGTGAGCGGCTGGTCGTCGTCGGCCTCGGTGATGGTGATGCCGACGGTCGCGCTGTCCATCGCGCGGCGGTACAACGCGAGTTGGAGCGACTGCCGCCGGGTCTGGAGGAGCGATTCGACCCGCGACCGGATGACCGCCTTCGGTGCGGGCACCGCGAGCACGTCGTCGGGAACGTCGTCGAGTCGTCGCGCGGCGACGGCCTGTTCGTCTTGGGCGACCGTCAACAACACCGGCACGAACCGGTCACCGGCGTCGGCTTTGCGCTCGGCGAGCGCGTCGGCGACGGCCGAGTACGTCGCCATGTCGACGATACAGAGGTCGAACTCCGGGAGCGGGTCTTCGCCTGCACCTTCGTCTCCGTCTTCGCCTTCGCCTGCACCTCTGTCTTCGCCTTCGCGGCCGCGTTCCCAGACGATGACCTCGTACGCGTCGAGGAGTTCAGCCAGTAGCTCGCGGTCGCGAGCGCCGCGGACCGCGAGGAGTATCCGTTCGTCCCCGGACGCGTCTCCGGCGGAACGTGTGTCGTTCCGCGACGCGTCTTCGCTCACGGTCACTCATCCTCGTTCCACGTCGGCGTCCCCGTGAGGATGCCTCGGAGTTCGTCCAGCGGCTCGCCGACGACGATGCCGTCCCTCCCGATTTCGAACGACCAGAGCGTCGGCTCGAAGGAACCGAACCGCTTTTTCAGGACGCCGATGGCCTTGCGAATCTCGCCGCGCACCTCGATGTACCGGATGAACAGGATGTTGTCCGCGAGGTAGCTCACGTGGTTGTCGGAGGCGTAGAACGCGCCGGTGACCTGCTGTACCTCCTCGGTCAGCACGACGGTGACGCCCATGTTCTTGAGGTACCGCGCCAGCGCGTGGAGTTCGCGGCGGATGTCGCTTCGCTCGTCGGTGAGGCTGAGTTGGTAGCCGGCCGTGCCGTCTATCATCACGAACTCCGTGCCGTTCGCCTCGACCTCGGCGCGGACTCGGTGGGCGAACTCGTCGGTCGAAATCGAGAGCGGTTCGACGGCGTCGACCCGGAGGTTCCCCGACTCGACGAGGTCGTCTATCGGGATGCCGATGGACTTGGAGCGGTGCCGGAAGCTCGATTTGCTCTCTTCGAAGAGGTAGACCGCGGCGCGCTCGCCGCGGTCGGCGGTCGCCCGCGCGAACGCGGCTCCGGTGGTCGATTTCCCGACGCCGCTCGGGCCGCTGATGAGCGTGATGCTCCCGCGCTCGATGCCGCCACCGAGCAGGGTGTCGAGGTCGTCGATGCCGGACGAGAGCGGTTCGATGGCGAACTCGCGGTGGTGCGACCCGGGGACGAGCCGCGGGAAGACGCGTATGCCGTGGTCGCCGTCGATTCGCATGGCGTGCGGCCCCGTCTGGGAGTCCGACCCGCGGAACTTCTCGACGCGAACCGACCGTCCCTCCTCGGACCGCAGGAGCGACAGCGACCCGTCACAGAGGTACGCGAGCGTCTCGTCGGTGTCGTCGCTCGACGGCTGGCTCGTGAACATCGTCGTCATCCCCGACTGCTTGAGGTAGCTCAGGAGCGACGAGACGAGTCGACGGAACTGGTGCTTGTCCGACGAGAGCCGGCCGAGTTGGCTCAGCGGGTCGATGACCACCCTGTCGGGTTCGCGTTCCTCGATTGCCGCTTTCAGTTCGGCCGTCGTCGATTTCCCTTCGACCTCGCTCGGCGACAGCATCGTGTACGCCTCGTCGTCGAGGAACGCCTCGGGCGACGGGCTCAGGTCGAGAATCGGCACCGCGGCGAGGTCGAACCCGAGCGTCTCGGCGTTCGCTCGGAGGTCGGCCGCGGACTCCTCGAAGGAGATGAAAAGCACGTCTTCGCCGCGTTCGACCCCGGTGGACAGGAAGTGGTAGCCGACGATGGTCTTTCCCGCCCCGGACGCTCCACGGACCATGTACGTCCGGTTCGGCAGTAGCCCACCGTCCAGCACTGTATCGAGTCCGGAGATACCCGTAGAGAGTCGTGGCGAGAGATTCGTCATGCTACTCACGTCTCACTGGCACACTAAGAAACTACCACCGTCTGAGAATGGCGTGTCGCGTCTCAGAACAGCACGCCTCAGAAAAAGGTCTCGGGAGGCCGCGGCGTCCGGTGGGGTTCAGACTGCCTCGGCCTGTTTCGCAGTCTTCCGAATCTCGTCGAGGACGGAGTCGAGAGCGAGCACGTCCGAGAGCGCTTCCATCGCGCTGGCGAAGGGGACGTCGAGCGCGTAGCTGTAGTAGTTCCCGCGCGAGCCGGTGCGGTTCTCCTCGGCCGAGAGGATGCCGAGCATCCGGAGGTCAGAGAGGTGGTTGTGGACCGACCGCTGGGCGAGCGGGTCGATGCCGGCGGAGTTGCACAGCCGGAGGTACTCCTGATAGAGGTCGCGCATCCGACACGGCGTCTCGTCGTGGGCGGCCTTCGAGACGACCGCGAGGAGCGCGAAGTGACCGTTTTCGGTGAGTTCGCGCATCCCCTCGACGACGCGCTCCTGTTCGAGTTTCTGCCGGGCGATGTCGACGTGGTCGAGCGTGATTCGCTCGTCGTCTTTGTTCTCGGCGTGTTCGCCGGCCAGTCGGAGCAGGTCGAGCGCCTGTCTCGCGCTCCCGCTGTCGCGGGCGGCGAGCGCCGCACAGAGGTTGAGCACGCCCTCCTCGCAGGCGTCCTCGGCGATGGCGACCTCAGCCCGCGATTCGAGGATGTTCTGCAGTTCGGGCGCTTGGTACGGCGGGAAGTGCAGTTCGCGCTCGCAGAGGGTGTCCTGCACGCGCGGGTCGAGTTGGTCGTGGAACTTGAAGTCGTTCGAGATGCCGATGAGGCCGACCTTGGCGTCTTCGAGCTTGCCGTTCGAGCGCGCCCGCGGGAGTTCGTAGAGGAGTTCGTCGCGGTCGCCGATGGAGTCCACCTCGTCGAGGACGATGAGAACCGTTCCGCCCACGTCGTCCAACTCCTGAAACAGCTTCTTGAAGACGGTCTGTTGGGGGTAGCCGGTCGAGCTAATCTCCGCGCCCGGTGGCCGAAGCTCGTTGACGAGTTCGACCGCCACCTGGTACGAGGAGTTGAGGGTCTTGCAGTTGATGGAGATGACGCTGAGGTCGACGTCGTCGTACTGCGAGACGTCTTCGAGGAGCATCTCGAGGAGGAACTCGGTGACCGCGGTCTTCCCCACGCCGGTGTTTCCGTACAGGAAGACGTTGTTCGGCTCCCAGCCGTCGACGACCGGTTGGAGCGCGTCCATGTACTCCGAAATCTCGTCGTCGCGCTCCTCGATGCGCTCGGGCTTGTAGGACTCCCCGAGGGCGTCCTTGTTGGTGAAGACGTTTTGTTTTCGCTCGAACCGGCGCATTAGCGTCGGTCCGTTGTGGCGTCCCCTTATTTAAAACCCCGATTTCATCTGATTCATGTGAATTGCGGCGGCGGTGTCGTCGGGTGATGGGCGGCGTGTTCGGGTCGGAATCGTCGCCTTCTAACTGACCCTCGGTACCGCATACCGTGGTTCGTGTGAACTCGTTTGAACAGACACACACCACTTTTGCAAGTGAATAGGAGGATACGAGAGTAGCTAGTAGAACAACAGAGCGCGAGTTCAACTAAAGCGTTGACATGTCTCGGTGCCCGCGGTGCAGTTTGTAGTCAAACGGTTCTGTCGTGAACGGCCCGTAAACGGTCCAGTTCGGGAGAAATCACCTGCAACGGTGGTGGGTGACGACGTTCGAGTCGCGACCGAGTTTCACTTGCACCCGTGCTCTCTCCGAGTGCCCGCCGATGGCACCCCTTCTCGGCGTTACCACGCTTCACGTGCAACGGTGGTGTCTGTGTGTCTCCCCAGCCCCTCCTTCCCACCGCCAATTCACTTGCAAACGTGGTGTGTGGGTGTCGTGCCTCGGCTTTCGTCCGCCGTACCCGCGGGTGGTTCACTTGCACGGGTGGTCTGTCTCGTCTCTTTCGAATGGTTACTATCCCACAATCTGAGTAATCTCAAGAACCTGAAGTGAGAGAAGTGCCACAACACCCAAAACGACAGCCCAGAACCCTATGTCGCCAATCTCGAAGTCGGATGGAGAGCCAGTAGTCATCTCGTATACGGATGCACTCGCCAGTCCTATTCCAGCGATGCTACCCAAAATGATTGGTAGGCTTGTGCTCCCGTCGGCGAGAGCGGAGATTGATTCGATTGCGAAGGCTGCACCATATATCGCCAGGAGTGCGTTAAATACGTAAAATCGTTCCATGCCGTAGTAGTGCTAAAGTATTAACATAAATCACGAGGCCGAGTGTGTGACCGACTCGCGCGATGTATTCAGCACGGCCTCGACAAGCTAGCAGCGGTTGAGGAGTTTAGCAGCAACATCCGGTCCGGTCGGGTACCGAGGTGACGTCGCTCACGTCCCGACGACCGCTTCGTCCCTCGAAATGTCTTTACCCCGCATACTGTTACCTACCATCGTGGACCGTTCCGCCCTCCGCGCACTCGCGCTCGCCCTCCTCGCGGTCGTCGCCCTCTCGGTCGTCGCCGCCACCATCGATTCGACCGTCGTCAGCGACGGCGGTCCAGTCGGCTTCGGTGGCGGCGAGACCGGGGGCGCAGTCGCTGGTGACACAGACGAGACCGGCGTGCAACCGACCGGCGGGTCGTTCGACGGCCTTAGCATTCCGACGCCGTGTCTCCCGTGGTTGCTCTCGCCCGGAATCCTCGCCGGGGTCGCCCTCGTCTTCGTCCTCCTCGGCGCGTACGCCTACCGAGAGACCGGCTCGTTGCTCCCGCCGCTCGCCATCTTCGTGGCGCTCGGCCCGCCGGTCGTTCTCCTGTTCGCCCTCCTCACGGCGTGTCGCCGCGAGTTTTCGTTTTCGTCTCGCGCCGCGGCCGCCGCGCGCAACGTGTCGTTTCTCCCCGCCGGCGGCGGCGGCAGTCTCGGCGACGGCGGCGCGGCACAGGCCGTCTCGCCGCCGACACTCCTGTTCGGCCTCCTGTTGGGGGTCGCGCTCGTCGTCGCGGTCTTCCTGCTCGTCACCGGGACCAGCGACTCGCCCGCGGCCGACGACGAAATCGACCCGGCTGCCGAGGAGGAGGGACCGAACGTCGCCGCCGTCGGCCGGGCCGCCGGGGCCGCGGCCCAGCGCATCGAAGACGGTGACGCCGACGTGGAAAACGAAGTGTTCCGCGCGTGGGGAGAGATGACGGCGCTCCTCGACGTACCGAACCGCCGCGCCGCGACGCCGGCCGAGTTCGCGGATTCCGCCGTCGACGCGGGCATGGACCGCGACGACGTGGGCGACCTAACGACGCTGTTCGAGGAAGTCCGCTACGGCGGCTTCGAGGCGACGCCGGAGCGCGAGCGCCGCGCGGTCGACGCGCTCAGGAACATCGAAGACACCTACGCCGACGCGACGGGGGACGACCGATGACGCTCGCGCGTCGGCTGTTCTTGCTCGTCGGCGTCGTCGCCACGGCCGCGGGCTTCGCGGTCGTCGCCGGCGTCTCGCTCGGCCTCGAACTGACGGACGTCTTTCTCGGTCTCGTCGCAGCGCTCGCGGCGCTTCAGGGGCTTCGGTACGTCCAGCGCCGCCGCGAAACCCCGATGAACACCACGGTCACCGGAGACCCGGAAGCGAGAGTCGCGGTCCCGATACCCGGCTCCGACTTCGACGACGACCTCGTGTCGGCGATGGGTCGGCACACCCACTGGGCCGCCCGCAAGCGAGTCGTCGACCGACTCGAATCGCGGGCGACACAGGCGCTCGTCGCCCGCGACGGTCGCGCCCCCGAGGAAGCGGCCGCGCTCCTCGACACCGGCGGCTGGACCGACGACCCGGTCGCCGCGCGCTTTCTCGGCGCGTCCGTTTCGATTCCGCTCCGACAGCGCGTCCGGCTCTTCCTGTCTGGACAGTCGTCGCTCACCGACCGCGCCGGGCGAACCGTCGCCGCGATAGAGCGAATCGGCACCGACGACGGTCCCGCGGGTGAGCGCCGATGAGCCGCGGGTTCGACACCGAACGCTGGACCGGTCTCGACGGCCTCGTTCTCGTCGCGGCCGGCGCGGGCGTGTTCACCCGCGAGGCGTCGCTGCTCCTCGCGGCCGGCCTCGGCGTCGTCGTGCTCGGCTACGTCCGGGTCGCGGCGATTCCCGAGGTGTCGCTCCGAATCGAGCGCGACCTCTCGGACGCGACGCCCGACCCCGACGACGAGGTCGAGGTGACGCTCCGGGTCACCAACGAGGGGTCAGGGACGCTGTTCGACCTCCGCGTCGTCGACGGCGTCCCGCCGGCGCTCGGCGTCGCCGACGGCCCCGCCCGACTGGGGACGGCGCTCAGGCCGGGGGCGACCGCGACGGCGACCTATACGGTCACGGCCGTCCGCGGCGAGCACGCGTGGGAGGAGACGGTCGTCGTCGTCCGCGACCCGAGCGGGGCCGTCGAGTCCCGCGAGACGGTCGAAGCCGAGACGACGCTCCGGTGTGAGCCCGAACTCGCCGCGACCGCCGACCTGCCGCTTCGCGGCCTCACCTCGAAGTACGCCGGCCGCGTCGAGACCGACGTGCCGGGGTCGGGACTGGAGTTCGCCTCCATCCGCGAGTACCGCCACGGCGACCCGATTCGGCGCATCGACTGGAACCGCCGCGCTCGCACGGGCGAACTCGCCACCGTGGAGTTCAGAGAGGAGCGCGCCGCATCCGTCGTCCTCGTCGTCGACACTCGCCCGGAGGCGCACGTCGCGCCCGACGACGAGGCGGAAACTGCGGTCGAGCGCTCCGTCGACGCCGCGAGCGTCGCCTTCTCGGCGCTCCTCGACAGCGGCGACAGCGTCGGCGTCGCGGCGTTCGGGCCCGACGAGTGCTGGCTCGCCCCCTCGTCGGGCGCCGACCACCGCGCCCGCGCCCGTCGGCTGTTCGCGACCCACCCGGCGTTCGCGCCGACGCCGCCGGACGGGGCCTTTTTCCCGTCCGTCGCGGTCCGCCGGCTCCGGCGTCGGCTCGCCAGCGACGCGCAGGTCATCTTCTGCTCGCCGCTCGTGGACGACTACGGCGTGTCGGTCGCCCGCCGCTTGGAGGCCTACGGCCACGCCGTGACGGTCGTCTCGCCCGACCCGACGACGACCGCGACCATCGGCGCGCGACTCGCGCGCATCGAGCGCGACCTGCGGCTCCGCGAACTCCGGCGGAGCGGCGTCCGCGTCCTCGACTGGGGTGACGAACCGCTCGGCGTCGCGCTCGCGCGGGCCGAAGCGGGGTGGTCGCGGTGAGCGAAATCACCCGCAAGCCGACCCGGACGGGGACCGCGATGGCGCTGTCAGTCGCCGGGCTCACGACGTTCACGCTCGGCTTCACCACGTCGACCGCGGCGGTCGGCGGCCTCGTCGCGACGGTCGCGCTCGCCGCCGGGCTGTTCCGGGGCTCGCGGCGCATCGTCGACGCCGCGGGCGGGCTGTTCTTCCTCTCGCTTCTCTTCGCGGGCGCGAGCGGGGCCGGGACGGAGGCGCTCCTCCTCGCCGCGCTCGGCTCGATACTCGCGTGGGACATCGCGGAGAACGCGCGGTCCGTCGGCGAACACCTCGGCCGCGAGACCGACACGCTCCGGCTCGAACTCGTCCACGCGGCGGCGACGCTCGTCGTGCTCGCGGTCGGGGCAGCGGTCGTCTACGGCGCGGACCGGGCGGCCGCCGGGGGCCAGCCCATCACGGCCGTCGTCTTACTCTTGGTCGGGGTGGTCGCGCTCGTGACGGTCGTCACGCGCTGAGCGGCGTGTCCGCCGCACGGCTCCCACTCACTCCAGCGTCGGCACGGTCACCCGGCCGAGCACGTCGTCGACGACGTCCGATTTCCGCACGTCCTCGACCCGTGCGTCCGGGGTCAAAACGAGCCGGTGGGCGAGCACGGACTGCGAGACGCGTTTCACGTCGTCGGGCGTGACGAACTCGCGGCCCTCGATGACGGCGCGGGCGCGGGTCGCCTCGAACAGCCGTTGGGTCCCGCGGGGCGAGACGCCGATGCGGACTCGGCGGTCGGTGCGCGTCTCCCGCGCGAGTCTCGCCATGTATTCGAGCAGGTCGTCCTCGACTCGGACCGACTCGGGCGCGCGGCGGATGGCGGCGACGGTGTCGCGGTCGAGGACGCGTTCGACGCTCGGGCTCTGTTCGCTCCGGCCGGCGCGCCGATGGAGGAGTTCGACCTCGCCGTCGAGGTCGGGGTAGCCGATGGCCGACTTCACGACGAACCGGTCGACTTGCGCCTCGGGGAGAGTGAACGTCCCCTCCTGTTCGACGGGGTTCTGCGTGGCGATGACGAAGAAGGGCCTCGGGAGCTGGTGGGTCTCGCCGTCGACGGTCACCTGTCCCTCTTCCATCGCTTCGAGGAGCGCGGCCTGCGTCTTCGGCGGCGCGCGGTTTATCTCGTCGGCGAGGACGACGTTCGCGAAGATGGGACCCGGCGAGAACTCGAAGGTCCGCTCGCGTTCGTCGTAGATGTTCGTCCCGGTCACGTCGGCGGGAAGCAGGTCCGGGGTGAACTGCACGCGGGAAAACGACAGTCCGAGCGCGGTGGCGACGCTCCGCGCGGTGAGTGTCTTTCCGGTTCCCGGGACGTCTTCGAGGAGGACGTGGCCGCGGGCGAGGACGCCCGTCAGGACGGTTTCGAGGAAGGCTCGGTCGGCGATGACGGCCTCCGAGATGGCGTCGAGCACCTCGGTGCACGTCTCGCTGGCCGTGTCGATGTCCATACACCTCCCGGGTCTGCGTGCGACTTATTCCCATTGGTCGGCGGCGCTCTGGTCGGTCGTCTACCAGTTCTCGAATCCGCCCACTCCGGCCGGTTCCGTTCGGCGCAGACTCACCGACTGCGTCCGTGTGAGTCCTCGCCGCGGCCCTCGGAAATCGAAACGGATTAAACTATCCGCGAGAGAGACAACGATGGAAGCCGAGGTAGCCTAGCCCGGCCAAGGCGGTAGATTCGAAATCTACTGTCCATTCGGACACGTGAGTTCAAATCTCACCCTCGGCGCTTCTCCGCGGTCACAACACTCTGAGCGGTGCTTCTGGTCGCGCCGCCGTCTCACTTGTCGATGTCCTCCGCCGACCCGGACTCCCACCGCTCCCGATGGACGAGTTCGCTCGTGTCGATGCGCTCGCGCCACCCCTCTCGCTGAAGCACCGGCTCCTCCGGGAAGCCGGCTTCGGGATAGCCGACGCAGAGATACGCAATCGGCTCGACGTGGTGCGGAATCCCGAGCACTTCGCGGACCTCGTGCGGGTAGAGAAACGACACCCAGCCGACGCCGACGCCTTCGGCCCGCGCGGCCAGCCAGAGGTTCTGTACCGCGAGACACGTCGAGTAGGCGTCCATCGCCTGCATCGTGTTGCGCCCGAGGACGTGCGGCGCGTCCCGCGTCGGGTCGCAGGTGACGCAGATGTTCACCGGGGCGTCGGTGATGCCCTCCAACTTCAGCCGGCCAAACTCCGATTTCCGGGGCTCTCGATAGCCCTCGCGGGCCGCCGCAATCGCCCGCTCCGCGATGGACGCGACGGCCGCCTTCGTCTCGGCGTCCTCGACGACGACGAAGTCCCACGGTTGCGAGAAGCCGACGCTCGGGGCGTGATGCGCGGCGTCGAGCAGTCGCGCCAGCGTCTCCTCCGGAACCGGATCGTCGCCGAACCGCCTGATATCCCGCCGCGCGTATATCGACTTGTACACTCCCGACCGCTCGCGCTCCGTGAACCCAACCATCGTTTCGGTAGTCCAGACTGGATTGCAAATCGGTTCTGATACGCCAGACGGCTCACGCTTCGCCTGCCGAAATAGTTACTAATCAGACACGAATGGTGGACCGTATGGACGCCACACTCGAACACAGACTCGAAGTCATCATCGCCCTCCTGTTCCTGTTGCTCACCATCGAGGTCTACCGACTTGCCGGCTACTTCGGCGTCGCGTTCGTCATCGTGGCCACTCTCATCACCTTCGGACTGGGCTCGAAGCCGAGTTCGACCTGAGTCACGCTCTCCCCCGCGTGAGCGCCTCCCCCCGCGCAGTCCCTCGATTTCACTTTCACTCTACTAGGATGCGATACATATTCCCTGCCCGCGTCGGCCAACGTATGAGTGCGAACGTAGCAAGCGCGGACACGAGCGAACGGGACGGGACGCGACGCATCGACGTGACGACGGTCCGGACCGGCCGCGTCGCCGACTTCGCGGAGACGGAACTCGGCGACGCCGCTATCGGGTTCGAGCGCCGGGGCGGCTGGACCTACCTCGTCGCAAAAGACACGCAGTAAGTCGGTGTAGACTGCGGTCTCAGAGCGAACTCGGTCACCCGCGAGCAGGGCCCGGAGAGCGGGAGCGGGCGCGAAGAAGCGGGGTCGTTTTCTCAGTCGTCGGCCGACGCGGGCGTCGGCGACGTGTGATTCGGCGCGAGCAGTCGGTCCAGCGCGTTCACCATCGCCTGGACGCTCGCCCGCGTGATGTCGGCGTGCGACGCCGCGACGGTGACGCTTCGGTCGCCGAGTGACATCGTCACCTCGACGGTCACGACGGCGTCGGTACCGCCGGTGATGGCGTCGACGTGGTACTCGTCGAGTTGGGCGTCGGCGTCGGGGCCGAGCGCCTCGCGGACCGCCTTCACCGCGGCGTCGACCGGGCCGGACCCGGTGCCGGAGGCGACGCGTTCTTCGCCCTCGACGCGGAGGCGGACGCTCGCGGTCGGCGTGCCGCCGCCGGAGGCGGCCGTGAGGTCGAGCAGTTCGACCTGTCGGGCGCGCTCGCGGCCCTGGACGTCTTCTGCGAACGCGAGGAGGTCGGCGTCGGTGACGCGCTTGCCGCGGTCGCCGAGTTCCTTCACGCGCTCGACGACGGCCGCGACTTCCTCGTCGGTGGCGTCGACGCCGTGTTCGTCGAGGGCGGCCTTGACGCCGGCGCGGCCGGCGTGCTTCCCGAGGACGAGGCGGCGCTCGCGGCCGACCGTCTCCGGCGGGTACGGCTCGTACATCGCGTCGTCCTTGAGCGTCCCGTCGGTGTGGATGCCGCTCTCGTGGGTGAAGGCGTTCTGGCCGACGACCGCCTTGTTCGGCGGGAGCGCGACGCCCGTGGCCTGTGCGACCTTCTGGGCGAGCGCGTAGAGTTCGTCGAGCTTCACCGACTCCACGTCGTAGCAGTGGTCGAGCGCGATGGCGACCTCTTCGAGCGCCACGTTGCCGGCGCGCTCGCCGATGCCGTTGACCGTGGTGTGGACGAGGTCGGCCCCCGCGGCGAGGCTGGCGTGGACGTTCGCCATCGCGAGGCCGAGGTCGTCGTGGGTGTGCGTCGAGGTCGGCCCCAGTTCGGCGAGCCGAGAGACGACCTCGTAGGTGTGTTCGGGGCTCGTGTGGCCGACCGTGTCGGCGAAACAGAAGCGGTCGGCACCGGCGTCGTGGCTGGCGCGCGCGAGCGATTCGAGGAACTCCGGGGCGGCCCGCGAGCCGTCTTCACCGATGACCTCGACCCAGAGGCCGTGGTCCTTGGCGTAGGCGACGAGCTCGTCGGTCGTCTCGACGACGTCCTCGCGGGTCGTCCCGACTTTCGACTCGACGTGTCGGTCGCTCGCCGGCACGACGAGCGTGACGCCGTCCACGTCGCAGTCGAGCGCGAGGTCCACGTCGTTCTGGACGCCGCGGGCGAAACTCGTCACGGTCGCGTCGAGGCCGAGCGACGTGACGCGCTTTATCGTCTCGCGCTCGCCGGGGCCGGTGCAGGCGCTGCCGGCCTCGATGTAATCGACCTCCGCACGGTCGAGCGCGCGGGCGATATCGGCCTTCTCGGCCGGCGTCAGCGAGACGCCGGGGGCCTGCTCGCCGTCGCGGAGCGTTGTGTCTAGAAGCTGTACTGAATCAGAAGTGCGTAGCTCGGGGGTCTTCCCGAATCGTTCGTTCACGGTAGAATCGTGTCCTTGTAGGTTAGAACCGTCGAATTTCACAGCCAGCCGTCTCGCGACGACTTACTCTATCCTCCGTCGGTGTGGTAGGTCCCGACATAGTAGTTGAACACATATGTCGTCGAGTGTATAAAAGAGATGGTTCCGACAGAAATTGGTGTCTCGACGGGGGTGTCGTTGGAAGCGCGTTCAGTCGGTGGCTCCCGCGGCTGTCGGTTCGAACGCCTACTCGGAGAGTTCGACCAAATCGCCGGGTTCCACGTCGTCGGCCGCGCCCGCGGGGAGTTCGATGATGGTGTCGGCCATGCCGAAGCCGATACCCGTCCACGCCGACAGTCGCTTTTTCTTCGTCACCTCGTCGCCGACGAGCCAGAGCGCGTCGATGTCGAACGGGACGAACACCATGTGGAGGCTGTGGCGGTCGGCGTCGTCGAACCGGAACACGAGGGCGTAGTCGTCCGGCACGGAGCCGCGGAACATCAGCCCGCGCGCCTGCGAGAGAAACGAGTCGGCCGTCTCGACGTCCGACGCGAGTGTCGATTGGGTTCCGTTCTGTCGGTGGACGAGTCTCACGACGCCGGCTTCGACGGCGCGCGTGATGAATCCACCGCCGAGACGGCGGGTCGTCCGCCGTCGAGAGCAACGTTTAGGCCCGCCCCGCCCCGAACGCGCCCCATGGAGCGGACGCCGACAGGGACGCCCGTGGGAGTCGACGACCCCTACGACCACGCCGGTCGCTGCGACCACCTCACGAGCGACGGCGCGTGTCGCCTCGCCCGCGAATACGCCGACCGCGACCCGGCGTTCGCTCGCGAGCGCGCCCGAGCGAATTACGAGTGCGTCGCGGCCGCGGAGGGCTGTGACTTCCGCGACTGCCCGCACTACGCGTCGACGACGAACGGCCGCGAGTGCGTCCGCTGCGGCCTCGAAGAGGTTCGCATGGCCCACGATTCGGCCGCCCGCCCGTTACTCGAAGAACACCACCTGTCGTACGGCGGCCGCGACGGCGACGAACCCTCCCACGAAATCACGGTCGCGCTGTGTCGGTGGTGCCACACGAAGGTCCACAAGTCGTTCGCCCGCATCGACGACGACGCCTCGCCCGACGTCGAGGCCATCGCCGAGCGGGAGGGCCGCCGGACGAAGGAACTCGACGAACTCGGATTTCAGACGGCCCGGGACCGCGCCGGCGACGAGTGAGTCGCCGTGGCGACTCTCGCCCCCAACCACCCCCGACATGCCAATCTGATGCACGGATACGCGTATCTCGACCACTCTTCGATTGACTTTTAGGCACGGTGGTCCAATCCGGGACATGACCCGCATCGTCGTCATCGACAACCACGGGCAGTTCACCCACCTCGAACGGCGCGCGCTCCGCGACCTCGGCGTCGACACCGAACTCGTCGACAACGACACCGACCCCGCGGACATCGACGCGGACGGCATCGTCCTCTCCGGCGGCCCCGACATGGACCGCATCGGCCGCAGTCCCGACTACCTCGACCTCGACGTGCCCGTCCTCGGTATCTGTCTCGGCATGCAGATTCTCGCCGAAGAACTCGACGGCCGCGTCGGCTCCGGCGACTACGGCGGCTACGCCGACGTGGACGTGGAAATCCTCGACGAGGACGACCCGCTCATCGGCTCGCTCGCCCCCGAGACCCGCGTCTGGGCCAGCCACGCCGACGAGGTCAAGGAGGTCCCCGAGGGCTTCACCCACACCGCCACGAGCGACGTGTGTACCATCGAGGCCATGAGCGACGCCGACCGCGACCTCTACGGCGTCCAGTGGCACCCCGAGGTCGCCCACACCGACGAGGGCGAGGAAGTCTTCGAGAACTTCATCGACATCTGCGAGCAGTAGGCCGTCTCGCGGTCCGCGGCGACTCGCGTTGGTCTGTCGCCGCGACCAGACTCTCCCCGCCGCCGCGGGAGAAAATCGCATCCCGGCGACACGACGCGGTCTCCCACGGTCGTTCCTCGGAAGCAAGCCGAGACATTTACCGGCCTCCGTTCTGTCTGTTCGGGAAATGACCTCCACCCAGAGCGACCTCGCTGGGCTCTCGCGGTTCATCTTCCGCGCGCCCAGCTGGTACACGAGTCTCGGGTTCGCCCTGCTCGTCGCCGCGATGGCGGGCATCGGGGCGTTCGACTCCGGGGACCTCGCCAGCTCGTGGCGGGGTATCTTCTTCCTCGGCAGAGACGCTTGGGAAGGCATCTTCTTCATCGGGATTCCGACCGTCGTCGCGGCGTTCGGGACCACCGGCGTCGACCGGTTCGTCGGCGGGAAACTGACGCACAACCGCTCGTCGCTCCTCGCGCTCGCCGGCGAGGTAATCATCGTCACGTTCCTCACCGGGGCCGCCATCGTCTCCGTCTTCACGGGCCTCGGTCAGACGTTCATCTTCGACGCGCTCGTGGTCGCCCTCGCGTCGGTGTTCGCCTTCCGCCTGCTCATCGTGATGGCCGTCTCGCGGTCGTCGCTGCTCATCGCGGCGGTCCCGGCGAGCATCCAGACCCTCACGTCCGCCGCGCTCCTGTTCGTCTACAGCGGGACGCTCCGCTTCTTCGAGGTCGGCGGTCCCATCCTCGACGCCTATCTGATGCCGTATCTCGCCCGTCCCGACCGGGCACCGCCGGAGCTGTCGGCTATCGCGCTGAGCCACTTCCAACTCCTCGCTATCACCTGCGTGGTGTACGCTCTCGGCGTCTACGTCTTCCTCCGCATCGTCGACCGTCCGTGGCGTCGGAGCCTCGGGGTGTCGGTTCTCGATTTCATCCGCGGCTTCATCGGCCACATCGCCGAGGGCACCCGCGAGCTTGAGGACTTCTTCGAACAGCTCGGCCAGGAGGCAATCGTCCCCGTCACCGTGCTCTCGTTCGAGCGCGAGGACGGCACCGAGAAGGCCCGCTTCGTCCTGCCGATGATTCACCCCGGGCCGATGGGCGAAATCGGCGGCGGCAACTTCCCCGAACGCGTCGCCCGACGCGCCGAGGGCCTCGCGTTCCCGCCGCACGCGACCGCCGGCCACGACTTCAACCTCGTGACCGAGCGCGAGGTCGACGTGGTCCTCGACGCGGCCGACGACGCCTACGAGAGCATCGAGTACAGCTCCGACGTGACAGAAAGCGTCCGCGTGCAGTCCGGCGACGCGAAGATGCTCGGCCAGCGCTTCGGCGACGACGCGCTCCTCGTGTCGACGTACGCCCCGCAGTTCGCCGACGACGTCGAGTACGCGGTCGGCCTCTCGGCGTCCGCCGAGGCCCGCACGAGCGGCCTCCGGGACGTGCTCCTCGTCGACGCCCACAACTGCAACAACGGGCTCCAAGGGGCCGACCTCGGCCACGTCACCCCGGGGAGCAAGCGGTCGTTCGACATGATTACCGCCGCCGGACTCGCGGGCGAGGAACTCTCGGCGTCGTCGCGCGACTCGCTCTCGCTGGGGACGGCCTTCGACCCGACCGACTGGACGCCCCGGGAGGGCATCGGGCCGCTGGGCATCCGCGTGGCCGCGACGAGCGTCGGCGACCAGACGACCGCGTACGTCCTCATCGACGGGAACAACATGGAACCGGGGCTGCGCGACCGCATCGTCGAGGGACTCACGACCGGGCCGAACGCGAAAGCCGACATCGCCGAGGTGATGACGACCGACACGCACATCGTCAACACCGTCGAGGCGGAAAATCAGGTCGGCGCGGCCATCGACCCCGACGAACTCCGCGAGACCATCGAGCGCCTCGTCGACGAGGCGCTCGCGGACGCCGAACCCGTCGTCGCCGGCATGGCGACCGAGCGCGTCGAGGTGACGATCTTCGGCAACGACCGCACCGAGACGCTCGCCAGCCACGCCAACGTCGTCGTCTCGATGGGCGGGGCGCTCGCGCTCGCGCTCATCCTCGCGGCGATGGCCGTCAGCCTGCTCGTGTTCTTCCTCGCGTAGGCGACTCGCCGCCGCTCGTCGCCCTCGCCTTCGCTCTCAGTTCCGCTCTCGCCGCCGGCCGCGTCGCCACTCGCGGTTCGATTCCAGCGACGAGCGAACCCCCCGTCGCACTACTTCAGCGAGAGCGTCCGCGTCTCGATAGCGCCGCAACTCGGACAGACCCGCCGGTAGAACACGCTCGACCCGGTCGTCTTGGCGGACCACTCACCGTCGCTGTCGGTGAAGCCACACTTCGAACAGGTGAGGTCGTCCTCGCTGTATCGCTCTCGCAACCGGTCCAGTGCGGTCGTCCCTCTCGGCGTCCTTCTGATTGACATGAGGTAACATACACCACTATCATGTATAACTGTGTCGCGTGGTACCACACCCGAATGGAGTGATACTTGCGGAATCCAAATCCAACCCTGTAAATCGACGGCGCTCGCTCTGCTCGAGGGTCGAGTCGGCGGCACCGCTCACCGGGAGAAACCGAGTGCGGGGGGTGCCCGCGAGAACGTCCCTTACTCTTCGTCGGCGGCCGCGAACAGTTCGTCCACGGCCTCCTGCGCCGTCAGCGCCGCCTCCTCGGCGACGGCTTCCGCGTCGTCGGCGTCGTCGGGCGCGTTGACGTACACGTCCACGTCGAGGACGCCGTCTTCGAACGTCACGGTGACGTCGAAGTCCTTGACGCGAGACTGCTTGAAGCGGGCGAAGATGAGGCCCTCAGCCGCCTCCGCGGCGGTCTGGACCACTTCTTCGTCCGTCGGCTGTGGCATTTACGCGCCGCCGGGGCCCATCGGACCCGCGCCGCCCGCGCCGCCCTGGAGCATCTGCTGGAGCTCTTCCTGCAGGCTCTCGAACTTCTCCTGCACGCGCGTCTCCTGCTTCGTGAGCTGTTCGACGCGCACTTCGAGGCTCTCGACCTTCTCTTCGAGGTCGTCCTTGGCCGCTTCGTAGTCGGTCTCGATGAGGAGTTCGCCGACCTCGCGGTACATCTTGGAGTCAGCGTCGATTTCCTCGAGCGTGGTGAGCGCCGTCTGTGCTTCGTTGAGCGCGGTCTCGGAGGACTGCTTCTGCTCGGAGACGTTCTGGGCGGTCTCCTGAAGGTTCTGCAGTTCTTCGAGCTTCTCTTGGGCTTCCGGCGGCAGACTTCCCTGCATACCCGAACCGACGGGACGCCGGCCCTAAAACACCCGCGGTCTCCTACGCGGACCCGGACAGTGGCTCGCCGACGTCCGCGACGCGCTCTGCGGTCTCGACGAGGCGTATCCACGAGTTCAGGCCCGCGCGGAGCGCGACGAGGTCGTCGGCCTCGACGGTGACGACGACGGTCCGTCCCTCGCGGTCGACGCGGGCACCCGACCGGGCGTCGTCTATCTCGCCTTCCTCGACGGCGACGCTCCGCTCGACGACGCGTGCGCGCCGCTCCTCAGAATAGTCGAATTCGAGCGAAGCGCTGTGCGCTGGACGCACGCTACTCGACGGCGACTTCTTTGACGTTGGGGGACCGCTCCTTCAGGAGGACGCGGTGCCCGCAGTACGGACAGCGGACGCCACCGAACTCGTCCAGTTCGACATCGCGCTTGCACCGGGAACACTTGTAGCTCATTGTGAGATGTGAAGAGTCGAGGCTACTTGGGAGTTATTCGTCCTCGCCGGTGAGCGCGGCGCGGATGGAACGGCGGACCTGCTTGCCTGCGGGGGTCTGCGGGCGGTAGGTACCGCCGGTGAAGACCTCGCCGGTCTCTTCGTTCTTCCAGATGCCGGTTCCGACGCGGGTGACGTCGTCGCCGTCGACTTTGGAGTTGCGCATCTCTGCTTCGATTTCCTTGACGCGGCGTCGAGCGACGCGGCCGTACCGCGCGCCGAAGCGCCCGGAACTACCGACGGATCGAGCCTTCTTGTCGGCCATAGTACCGCGAACTACCTCGCCGGTATGGATAAACCCTACGAGTCGTCTCGGCATGTGACGGGCCTAGACACCGCTTTGTCGCCGGCGCGCGTACGGGAGACCATGACACAACACGTGGTGGTCGGTGCCGGCCCGGTCGGACTCGCGGTGATGGAACAGCTCAGGGAGCGCGGGGCGGACGTGGCCGCGGTGACGCGTCACGAACCTGACTACCTCCCCGAGGGCGTCGAGAGCCGCCTCGCGGACGTGCTCTACCCCGACCGCGCCGTCGCCGCGTTCGCGGACGCGGCTGTCGTCTACCACTGCGCCCAACCGCCGTACGACGAGTGGCCCGAACTGTTCCCCGACCTCACCCGCGGCATCGTCGCGGGAGCCGAAGCCGCCGGCGCGCGCCTCGTCGTCGCCGAGAACCTCTACATGTACGGCCCGGTGCAGGTCCGTCTCACCGAGGACCTCCCGTACGCCGCCACCGGCCCGAAGGGACAGGCCAGAGCCGAGTGCGCCGACATCGTCCTCGACGCCCACGAGGCGGGCCGCATCGAGGCCACCATCGGCCGCGCCAGCGACTTCTTCGGCCCGCGCGTCCGCGAGTCGGCCGTCGGCGAGCAGGTGTTCGGAGCCGCCGTCGCGGGCAAGCGCGCGAAGGTGTTCGGCGACCCGCGACTCGCCCACACCTACACCTACGTCCCCGACTTCGCGCGGGCGCTCGTCCTCCTCGGCGAGCGCGACGAGGCCCTCGGCGAGGTCTGGCACGTCCCGAACCCCGAGACGGTCTCGACGCGCCGCTTCGTCGACCTCGTCTACGAGGCCGCCGACGTCGACCCCGGCTTCCCGCGCATCATCGCCGCTCCGGGGCTCGCGCTGACCCTCGGCGGCTACCTGAGCGCGCCGTTGAAGGAACTCTCCGAGATGCGCTACGCCTTCGAGGAGCCGTACGTCGTCCGCGACGCGAAGTTCCGCGAGACGTTCGGCGACGCCGTCGAACCGACGCCGCTGCGAGACGCCATCGCCGAGACGGTCGCGTGGTACGAAACGCAGCGCGACGAAGCCGAGACGGAGCCGATTCACATCGAGACGGTTTCGGAGGGGGCCGCAGAGTCGGCCTGAGTCGGCCACTCGATTCCGGCCCGGCGTGTTTTCCTCCGCTACGTGTCTTGTAACTCGTCTTTTCGCAGCGCCTCGTTCAGGTCGTCGCGGACGCGCTCGCCCGTCTCGCGGTTCATCGCCGTCGTGACGATGCGGTTCTCCTGGACGCTCGACCCGTCTCGCAGGAGGAGTCTGACGTTGCCGTTGTCGTCGGCGCGGGTGACCTTCGCCCGGAGCCCCGTCCGCGACCCGGTGCCCCCGGCGTCGATGGGACCGGGAATGACCTTCTTGACGTGCGGGTGGCCGGCGACGACGCCGATCGCCCGGCGGCCCCGTCGCCCGCCGATGAGCGTGCTGTGGCTCCCGCCCAACTTCTCCGCGGGCGGGATGTCGACGACCTCCAGCGTCCGCTCGCCGCGGGTGTCGAGGACGCGCTGGACCGGGTCGTCGTCGGAGACGCGGTAGAACTCGTGGTGGAGTTGGGCGCGCGTCTCTCGGAGCGGGTCGCGCTCGCCCGCGGCGTACACGGTTTCGGGGCGCTTGCGCCGAATCTCGTCGGCGACGAGACCGGCGAAGTTGCGGAGCTGGACGACCTTCGTCTCGTCGTCCGACTCGGGAATCGTCGTGACGGTCGTCTCGCCGAGCACGTCCTCCTCGTCGAGAAACGTCAGCGTCGCGCGGTCGGCCTCGAAGACGGCCACGACGGCGTCGCAGTTGGCGGTGTTGCAGGTGAGACAGTAGTCTCCCGGCTTCTCTAACGGGTTTCCACACCGCCGACAGTGCATATCGACGTGTCGGGCGTGCGCGTACAAAAGGCCGTTTATGCGGGTCGGTCCGGACGCGACGCGGTCCCCGACGCGCGGTTCGCCCGGCGAAACATATTCGTCCCCGTGTCCGAGAGTCCACTTCGTATGCGCCGCCGCGCCCTTCTCGCATCGCTGTCGCCGCTCGCGCTCGCCGGTTTCGTCGGACTGGTCGCGCTCGCACTCGACCCCGAGACGACCGTCCGCCTCGCCACGCAACTGGGCCAGTCGGCGCTCGATACGGGGCTCGCTGTCGCCTCGTACCTCCGCCGGGCCGCGCCTCTCTCGACGGCGCTCTTCGCCGTTCTCGCGTGGGTCGCCGCCGGGAGCTTCCGCGCGTTCGTCGCCCACCGCGACCCCTCGGACACGCGGACGACCGCCGAACTCGCGTTCGCGCTCGTCGCCTCCGCGGCCGTCCCGCTCGTCGTCGTCTTCGCCCGCGACAGACCCGTCGTCGTCGCCGGCGCGGGCGTCGCGCTCCTCGCCGCCGGCGGTGCCGTCTTCGCCGGCCGCTCGAACGCCGAGGGCGTCGTCACCGGGTCGCTGTACGCGATGGCCCCCGTCGCGCTCGGCGGTGTCGCCGCGTCGCTCGTCGCCGGTCCCTCGGTCGCCCGAACCGCGACGCTGGCGCTCCCGCTGGCGGTCGGATACGCGCTCGGCGTCGCCAGCGCCCGCGGCCGGTTCCGCCTCGGCGCGACGGTCTCGGCGCTCGCGTTCGCAATCCCCGCGTGGTCGTACTTCCCGCCGGCCGCGGAGGCCGCCGGCTTCCGGTTGGAGACCGTCGGTCTCGCGGTCGGGTTCGCGGTCGCCGCGACGCTCTTTTCGCTTCCCTTCGCGGCCATCGGCTACGCGACCACGCGCACCGCGGACGCCGAGCGACGGGCGGGAGCCAGCCCCGCGGCAAGCGCCGCAAAACAGTAAGTTCGCGTCTCGATTCCCGTTTCAGAGGTCGAGCGGGCCGGCCTTCAGGTACTCGCGCATCACGGCCGTCGCGTACGAGCCGTGGGGGAGCGCGAAGTCGAAGACGAGGTCGTCGCCAGCGTCGTCAGCGTCGCCATCGCCGTCGGCGCCGCCCTCGCGGTCAACGTCGAGGTCGGTGCGGACGAGAATCGCCCGGCGCGTCCCGGTCGACCGGAAGTTGCCGGGGAGGTCGAAGTCGCCCGGTTCGAGGTCGAGGTCGTCGAGGACAGCCCGCTCGATGTCGCCCTGCTCGCCCTCGGCGAGTTCGGTGTCGGTGCCGACGAGCGGGGCCGTGACGAACGCGCGACCGCGTTCGATGTGTCGGCCCATGACCTCGACGCGGCGGCCCGTCGCGGTCTGGAGTCGGCTCACGTCGGGGAGCTCCAGCCCCTCGGGCGCGTCGCGGTCGGCGAAGCAGACCACGTCGCCCTCGACGGGTTCGTCGAACGGGAGGCCGCGGTCGAGGCGCTCCGAGAGCATCCGGTTGAACGCGTAGGACTGCGCGGCGTTGACGAACAGTCGCTGGAGGTTCGACGGGACCGATTCGAGCGCGTTGCGCCAGTCCTCGTCGGTCTCCGCGCCGTCCTCGGCGAGTCGGTGGAGCATGCCGCGCTCGTAGCCGAGGTAGCCCGGAATCCGGTCGAGCGCGCGGTGCCAGTCGGGGTCGGCCGACGCGGCTTCCTCGTCGACGACGGCGCGGCCTTCCTGCGTCTCCTCGGGTTCGTCCTCGGTCGGTCCGCCGCAGTACGCCAACACGGCCTCGCGCCACTCGCCGCGGACGACGTGCAGGCCGACTGTGTGGGTGATGGGGCGGATGCTGCCGAACCGCTGGTGGCCGAAGAAGTTCGGGACGCCGACGCGCTCGTCGCGGCCGCCGAACTCGGCGAGGGCGTCGGTGACGGCCGCGGCGTTTTCGGGGTTCTCGGGGTCGCGGACGCGGATGCGGAACCCGTTGCCCGCGAGGTCGCCGAAGTTCAGCGTGCGGCCGAGGCGGCCGACGACCTCGATGTCGGCGTTCGGAATCTCGGGCACGTCGTCGGCGTCGCCGCCGTTGACCGTGAACAGCTGGGTCGTCACGGCGTGTTTGTCCTTCGTGCCGGCCCACGAGACGCGCTCTCTGCTCGCGTCGAGTTCGTCCGAGAGCCGCCCCGCGAAGTCGTTGGTGTCCCAGCCGCGGAGGGTGACGCGGAGCACGAGGTTCGGGAAGTCGCCGGTCGGCGCGTCCGGCGGGCGGACGTTCAGCGAGTCGAGTTCGAGTTCGCGCACGCGGAAGTCCTCGGGGGCGACGCGAAGGCGGCCGCCGACGCCGTCGGCGTCGCTCACGTAGCTGTCGATGCCGACTGCGCGCTCAAGCGGGTGTGCCTCGCGCATCAGTACAGCGAGAGGTCGCCGGTCACGCGGTCGACCGATTCGTCGTCGGCGGGGCCGACCGCCAGCGCCGTCACCGTGCCGGGGTCGAGTTGCGTGTGCCCCGCGTCGCGGATGATGGCGTGGGGGATGCCCGCCCGCTCGGCCTTGTCGGCGAGTTTGAACAGTTCGGACTCGCCGTTGGCCTTGAGGACGACTTTCTTCTGTCCCTCGCCCTTCCAGCGCTTCCGAGTCTGCGAGTCGGTGTCCTCGTAGGCGGACAGCGAGGCGTGGGCGACCTGCGCGGCGAGCTTTCCCCGGCCCATGCCGAGGTCGGCGCGTGCGACGATGGCCTGTTTCATGCCCGCTACTCCCCGCCGACGCGGTAAATGTCCTCCCATCGCGGGCGTCGCGTGCGGGGCAGAAGACATTTCACCGACATCTTCGTGATTCGACTGATGGCAGGTCCCCGAACGCCCCTCCTCAAGCCGCGCGAGTACTTCGCGTCGCGGCCGCGACCGCTCGACGCCGGGCGGGCGCTCGCCGTCGTCGCGCTCGTGACGCTCGTCGTCGCGGCCGCCACCGGCGGCATCCTCGTCACGTTCACCCAACAGCTCGACCAGCAGGTCAGCGTCGACAACCCCGCGCACGCGCCGGAATGGATGTGCGAAAACTACGAAGAGGGCGGCCCGTTCGCCGACATGGACGCGCCGGCGGGCTGCGACCCCTCGGTCCCCGAACAGTTCGACGAGCGCCTCGGCGACCTCGTCTGGGACGAAATCTCGTGGGTCCCGTGGGCGATGCTCGTCGGCGTGCCGCTGTTCTGGCTCTTCGAGGGGGCGATGCTCCACCTCGGCACCTCGCTCGTCGGCGGCGAGGGCGGCTTCGCCGAGTCCCTGACGGTCGCCGCGTGGGGGATGGTCCCGAGCGCGGCCCGCGCCCTCGCGCTCGCCGGCTACCTCGCCTACGTCCTCCCGCGAATCGACCTCCCGTCGACCCCCGAGGCCGCGGTCACCGCGATGCAGTCCGCGCTGTCGGGCTTCGGCCTCGTCAGCGGGGTCGTCGTGGTTATCACGGTCGCGTGGGCGACGTACGTCCGGACCTACGGGATGGCCCGCGCCCGCGACCTCGACGTCGAGTCGGCCGCGGTCGTCACCGTCGGCCTGAGTCTCGTCGGTCTCCTGTTCGAACTCATCTGAGCCGCGCCGAACGGGGTGTCGTCTCCGAACCGAGACGGGGTGTCGTCTCCGAACCGAGACGGGGCGGTGTCGCCCCGCCGAGACTGGGTGGCACCTCCCGCCGAGAAGGTGGATTTACTTGTCCGCGTCGCGCTCCCTTCGAGTATGATACTCTCCGACTCGGACATCCTCGCACGCCTCGCCGAGGGTGACCTCGTGGTCGACCCGATAGACGACGTGGACATGCAGGTCCAGCCAGCGAGCGTCGACCTCCGCCTCGGCACCGAATTCCTGGAGTTCCAGCGCACGAACATCTCCTGTATCCACCCGAACCGAGAGCACGAAGTCTCCGAGTACGTCCGCGAGACGCACGTCCCGGAGGGCGACGACTTCATCCTCCACCCCGGCGACTTCGTCCTCGGCACGACCAAAGAGCGCGTGGCGATTCCGGACGACCTGCTGGCGACCGTCGAGGGGCGCTCTTCCCTCGGTCGCCTCGCGGTCGTCATCCACGCGACCGCCGGCATCGTCGATCCCGGCTACGAGGGCCAAATCACGCTCGAACTGTCGAACCTCGGCACCGCGCCGGTCGCGCTCACCCCCGGCATGCGCATCTCTCAGCTCGTGTTCACAGAGATGAAGTCGCCCGCCGACCGCCCCTACGGGGTCGAACGCGGCTCGAAGTATCAGGGCCAGCGCGGGCCGCAGGCGTCGCGGCTCAGCTCGGACCCCGAGTTCGGTGGCGACGAATGAAGTTCATCGAAGAAATCGTCGTGGACGCGTTCCTCCCGACGTTCCGCGCGCTCCTCGCGGAGGACCTCCGCGACCGCGGGTTCACCCAGTCGGAGGTCGCCGAGGCGCTCGGCATCAGCCAGAGCGCCGTCTCGAAGTACGCTCACGGCGAGGTCGCCACGAACGAGCGGGTCGCCACCGACCCCCGCGTCGTCGACCTCGTCTCCCGCGTCGGCGACGGCCTCGCCACCGGCGACATGACGCCCGTGCAGGCGCTCGTCGAGGCCGAGGTCCTCATCCGCCAACTCGAAGAGGGTGACCTGCTGTCGGACCTCCACGAAGAGGAGATGCCCGAACTCGCCTCCCACGACGGCTTCCGGAGCATCCACGACCCCGAGGGTCGCCTCCGAACCGTCGAGCAGGTCCGCTCGTCGGTCCGCCGCGGCCTCCGCATGCTCACGAACACCTCCGGCTTCGCGGGGCTCATCCCGAACGTCGGCTCCAACCTCGTGGAGTCGCTCCCGGACGCCGACAGCGTCGACGACGTGGCCGCCATCCCCGGCCGCATCTTCGACGTGAAGGGGCAGGCGACCGTTCCCGGTGAACCCGAGTTCGGCGTCAGCGGCCACGTCGCGGGCGTCCTGCTTTCGGCCCGCGCCGCCGGTGCCGACGTGAACGCCGCGCTCAACATCGTCTACGACGCGGGCGTCATCGAGGACCTCGAAGCCGCGGGCTACGAGTGCATCGAGTTCGACCCGGACGCGCCGACCGACCCGGTCCGCGAACTCCTCACCGCCCGCGACCTGCCGGAGACGTTCGTCGTCTACCAGAGCGGCGGCTACGGCATCGAACCCATCACGTACATCCTCGGCCCCGACGCGCCCGCCGTCGCCGACGTGGTCCGCGTCCTGCTCTGAGGCCCGTCCCATGACAGCCGAACAGCCCAACTCCCGTTCCCGTTCTCGCTCCCCGTCGTCGGTCGCCCAGTCGTTCTACACCCGGTGGGCGACGCTGTACGACGCGCTCGCCCGCCGCGCGCCCGGCGTTGGGAGCGTCAGAACCGAAGCCGCCGATGCGCTCGCGCTCGCCCCGGACGAGACGGTCGTCGAGATGGGCTGCGGGACGGGCGCGAACCTCCCGTACCTCGCCGAGCGCGTCGGTCCCGAGGGAACTGTCGTCGGCGTCGATTTCTCCCCCGGCGTCCTCGACGTGGCCCGCGAGCGGACCCGCGACTCCCCGAACGTCCACCTCGTCCGCGCCGACGCGACTCGGCCGCCGGTCGCACGCGGACTCGCCGAGTCCCCGGACGCCGTCCTCGCCACCTTCGTCTCGGGGATGTTCGACGACCCCGCGGCCGTGGTCTCGTCGTGGGCGGACCTCGTCGGCTCCGGCGGGCGACTCTGTCTCGTCGACCTCGCGGAGACGACCGACCCGCGCTGGCGACCGCTCAATCCGGTGTTTCGGGCGCTCGTCCGCGCCACCGCGCCGCCGGGGTCGCGCACGATGCGCGCGTCACCGACGAAGATGCTGAACCGGCGGCTCGTCGCGGCCCACCGGACGCTCGAATCGCGGTGTCGGGTGACCCACGAGACGACCCACGCGCTCGGCTTCGCGCGGGTCCGGGCGGGCGTGGTCGAGTAGCAATCGCCGGCGTGTGGTCCGACCGGCCGACAGAAGCGATATGTCGCCCCGGTGTCAAACGGTGGCATGGCCTCGTTCCTCGCGGAACTTCTCGGCGCGCCCTTCAACGCGTTTCACCTCTTGTTCTTGGGGCTCGTCGGCTACTGGGTGTCTCTCGACGCCGCCGAGCGGGGGAGTAACGCGAGTCTCCTGTGGGCGCTCGGCTGTGTCGTCTTCCAACCGCTCGTCGTCGGGTATCTGCTCTACCGGAGTCGAATCGGCGGGCGGCCCGAACCGGCGGGCGTTCAGGAGCGACTGGTCGGAACCTTCGTCATCAGTCACTTCGTCGCGGCACAGCTCTGGTTCGCGCTGCGACTCGTTGACGTAGTCGCGTCGGTGGCGTACCCGCCGGTCGTCGAGTTACAGTACTATCTCGCGTTGTTCGCTGTCGGTGCCGTCCCCGGCTTCCTGCTCGTGTGGAACCGTGGGTGGGCGCGAATCCGGCGAACGCTCGGCTGGGTTCACGAACAGGAACGCGAGGGAGTCCAGCAGTAACGGAAAACGGGTCGGGAGCGACCCGAAACAAGTGTCAGAGGCGTCGGGGGAACCGACAATCGGACCGTCGGGAGACGGTCAGTCGTCGGCCGGAGCGGGCCCGGAGATGCTCACTTCGGGCGCGTCGCGGCCGAGTTCGTCGAGACAGGACTGCGCCGCCTGTCGGCCGGACAGCAGCATGGCACCGAACGTCGGGCCCATGCGCGGCAGGTGGTGGGCGGTGGCGACGGCCATGCCGGAGGCGACGACGCCGGGGTGGACGACGCCCGTCGCGTCGACGATGCTGTCTTCGCTCTCGGAGACCCACATCGAGTCGTGGCCGGGCGAGTCGTGGCCGGGCGCGCCGTACTCGCCGTCGGCGGTCTTGTCCATGCCCGTGTTGTGTTCCTTGGCGTGTTCGATGCCGTTGACGTCGAGGACGCCGCGCTCGGAGAGCTTCGAGAGGACGACCGCGTCGTGGCCCGTCGCGTCGAGGACGAGGTCGGACTCGACCGCGATGGGGTCGACGCAGGTGAGTTCGCGCGGGAGCGCGTGGACCGGCGTCCAGTTCATGACGATGCCGCCGACGCGGTCGTCCTCGCGGAGGACGACGTCGGTGAACTCGGTCATGTTCTGGATTTTCGCGCCGGCGTCGCAGGCGGCCTTGATGAGCGCGGAACAGGCGTGCGGGCCGTCGGCGACGTACAGCCCCTCGGCCTCGTCGCTCTCCTCGTAGGGGACGCCGAGCTCGTCGAGGACGCGTTGGGCCGGGTCGCGGACGGTCACCTTGTTCATGAGGAAGCCGCCCAGCCAGAAGCCGCCGCCGAGGTAGTTGTTCTTCTCCACGATGGTCACGTCGACGCCGCGCTCGGCGAGTTCCTTGGCCGCGACGAGGCCGGAGGGACCGCCGCCGACGACGATGACTTCGGTGTCGGTGCGCTCGCGGAACTCCTCCATCCACGAGTCCGAAATCGCGCGTGTGACCTGTGCTTCTGTCGCGTCGGTGAATCCGTCGAACGACATATCACCTAGTGATATCACCCAGTAGTAAAGCCTGTTGGTCGGCGGACTCGCCGACCTAGGTATATCACGTTCTATTGTGTATGTTACTGCCATGGCGTACGTAGTCAAGATGCCCAAACTGGGACTGGAGATGAAGTCGGGCGAGCTCTCGGCGTGGCTCGTCTCGGAGGGCGACGAGGTCACCGAGGGCGAGCCAATCGCCGAAATCGAGTCGGAGAAGACGACGGCGGAAATCGACGCCAAGGAAGACGGCGTCCTGCGGCGCGTCGTCCTCGCCGAGGGCGAGTCGACAGCGCCCGGCGGCGCGCTGGCAATCGTCGCCGGTGCGGACGAGGACATCACCCAGTTGGAGGCGGACGCGGGCGTCGGCGAGGGTGGCGAGGAATCCGCCGCGACTGACGACGCGGCGGCGGACGCTGGCACGGCCGAGACGACCGAGACGGCGGCGACTGGCGACGCCTCGTCGGTGGCGAAACGACGGTCGAGCGGGTCGAGCGGGGCGTCAGGGAACGGCGAGGTCCGCGCGTCGCCGCGCGCGAAGCGACTCGCGGACGACCTCGGGCTCGACCTCACGGCCGTCGAGGGAACCGGGCCGCAGGGGGCAATCACCGAGAGCGACGTGGAAGCCGCGGCGGAGTCCGCGACGCCCGCCGAGACCGACGACTCCGGAGCGACCGCCGACACGGCGGACAAGCGCGTGTTTGCCCCGCCGAGCGCCCGCCGCCTCGCCCGCGAACTCGGCGTCGACATCGCGGCGGTCGAGGGCACGGGACAGAACGGCCGCATCACCGAGTCCGACGTGCGGGCGGCGGGCGGCGCGAGCGCGGCGGCAACCGACTCGCCGGCGACCGCCGGGGCCGATGCGACCGCCGCGAGCGAACCGGTCGAGACGGAGCGGCCGCTGTCGGGGATGCGCCGCACCATCGCCGACCGCCTCGGCGAGAGCTACCGTGAGGCGGTCCACGTCACAATCGACCGCCGCGCCGACGCGGAGGAACTGCTCGCCGCGGCGAACGCCGCCGACGACGCCCTCGGCGTGGACGTGTCGATAACGGACGTACTGCTCCTCGCGCTCTCGGCGTCCCTCGACGAACACCCCGAGTTCAACGCGACCTTCGAGGACGGCGTCCACAGGCTCCACGGGGAGCACAACGTCTGCATCGCGGTCGATATCGACGAGGGACTCATCGCGCCGGTCGTCCGCGACGTGGCCTCGCTGTCGCTCGCCGAACTCGCCGAGACCCGCGCCGAGGTCACCCAGCGGGCGCTGTCGGGTGACTTCACGATGGACGACCTCTCGGGGGGCACGTTCACCGTCTCGAACCTCGGCGTCCTCGGCGTCGAGTCGTTCGACCCGGTCATCAACCCGCCGCAGGTCGCCATCCTCGGCGTCAACACGATTCGCCGGGAGGCCGTGCCGACCGACGACGGCGACGTGGCCGTCCGGCGAGTTATCTCCTTTTCGCTGTCGTTCGACCACCGCATCGTCGACGGGGCGGACGCGGCCCGCATGCTCGGCACGCTCGTCGAACACGTCGAGAACCCGTGGTCGCTCGTCATCGCCGCCGGCGGGCGGTGAAAAAATCGGCGGCCGAACTGGTCGGTCAGGCCGGGCCGGGTCGGGGCCGCCGGCTCACCCGAGCCTGAAGCGCCCGTCGCTGGCCGCTCGTTCGAGGACCGACTCGACGTCGACCAGTCGCGGGCCGTCGCTCACCGGGCGGAGGCGGACGGTCCCGTTTCGCACCTCGTGTTCCCGCTCGCCGTCGACGCTGACGACCCCGCGGTCGACCTCGAACGCGTAGTCCTCGCCGTCGTCGAGGACGCGGTGTTCAGCCACGTCGACCGTCGAGAGTCGTCCGGGGACGGTAATCGCCCTGACCGTCGTTGGGGCGGTCGCTCCGCTCTCGCCGTCGCGAGCCAGTCGGAAGCCGACGCCGCCGGGGTCGTCCGGCCGGTGCGTGACGAGACCGCCGGCGATTCCCGAGAGCCCGATTTCGGCGGGCGACGACCGCGAGACGACGCCGCCGACGATGTCGCTCGGGTCGAGAATCGCCCGCGTGCCGACGAAGGGGCGGTCGAGAACGCCGACGGTTGCGAGCCCGCGGATGACCGTCGTCTGTTCGGCCCGGACGACGTTGACCTCGATGGTCCCGTGGCGCGTCGTCGCCTCCGCGGCGGGGACGGCTCCGCTTCCGACGAGCGCGGCGGCCGCGCCCGCGACGGTGCCGTCGACGGGCGTCGGGACGACGTTGTTCGTCCCCGTCGAGATGCTCACGACCGGCACGTCGCCGATGGTCTGGGCCACGTCCCGCGTCGTGCCGTCGCCGCCGAGGACGACGACGGCGTCGGCGTGGTCCGCGAAGTGGGCCGCGGCCGTTCTGCTGTCCCGTCCCGACGCCGTGACCGTCATGTCCACGAACTCGACGCCGAGTTCATCGGGCGCGTCGTCGACGATGCGGTCGGCGAGCCCCGTGCTGTCGGGCATGACGAGCACGTCCACGTCGTCGGCGAGCGTCAGCCCCGCGAGGACACAGCCCGCGGTGCGGCGTTTCGCGTAGTTGTTACTGACGCTCGCGCCGCCGGTGAGCCGACGGATGTCGCGGCCGGCGGCGGGGTTGACGACGAGACCGATAGTGGTCGTCACTTACACGATGCGGTTGATTGCGGCTTCCACGTCGGAGCCGTGGGGAAGCACCTCCTCTTCGAGCGCGGGGCTGAAGGGGATGTGAACGTCGGCGACGCCGACCCGCTGGATGGGCGCGTCGAGGCTGTAGAACGCGTTCTCCATGACGCGCGTCGCCACCTCAGCGTGGGTCCCGTACGACAGCGGGCTTTCGTCGGCGATGACGAGGCGACCGGTCTTTTTGACGCTCTCGACCAGCGTCTCGGTGTCCATCGGGTAGAGCGACCGGAGGTCGATGACCTCGACGCTCGTCTGTCCCGCGAGTTCCTCGGCGAGTTCGAGCGACTCGCCGACCATGCGCTGGGTGGCGACGACGGTCACGTCCTCGCCCTCGCGCTCGACGCTCGCGGTGCCGATTGGGATGGTGAAGTCGTCGTCGAGCGGCACCTCGCCCTTCTGTTCGTATATCTGCTTGTTCTCGAAGACGATGACCGGGTCGTCGGACCGGATGGCCGACTTCAACAGCCCCTTGGCGGACGCCGGCGTCGCGGGCGCGACGGCCATCACGCCGGGGAAGTGGGCAAACCACGTGTGAATCGTCCCGGAGTGCTGGCTGGCCGCGCCGCTCCCGCCGCCCTCGGTCGTTCTGACGGTGACGGGCATCTCCGTCTTACCGCCGAACATGTAGCGGTTCTTCGCCATCTGGTTGATTATCTGCTCGGAGCAGACGCCGATGAAGTCCGAGAACATGATTTCGACGACCGGCCGCGTTCCGGTCGCCGCAGCGCCGACCGCCGCGCCCATGAAGCCGGCTTCGCTGATGGGCGTGTCGCGGACGCGCTCCTCGCCGAACTGCTCGACGAGGTCGCCTGTGACCTCGTAGACGCCGCCGAACTTCCCGACGTCCTCGCCCATGACGAACACGTCGTCGTCGCGTTCGAGTTCCTCGCGGAGGGCGAGTCGAATCGCCTCCCGGATGGTCATCTCCTTCGTCTGGTCCGGGCCGGTCCCGCTGCTGGTCTCGGTGCTCATCGGTCCTCACCTCCGTCGGCCCGCATCCCGCTGGAGAAGTCGCTAATCTCCGGAACGGCCGCGTTGAACATGTCTTCGTACGCCTCGCTCGGGTCCGGGTACGCCGCGTCTTTCGCCTTCCCGACGGCGTCTTCGATCTGCTGGTCGATTTCGGCTTTCATCTCGTCGAACTCGTCTTCGGTTATCGTCCCCGCGTCCACGAGTCGTCGCTTGAACGACTCGATGGCGTCGCGGTCCTTCCAAATCGCGACGTCCTCCTCGGTCCGGTACGGCTGTTGGTCGCCCTCGAAGTGGCCGTGGTACCGATACGTCTCGGCCTCGATGAACGTCGGTCCCTCGCCGTCGGCGGCCCGCTTGCGCGCCTCCTTGACGGCCTCGTAGACCGCGGTGATGTCCATCCCGTCGACGGTGAAACCGGGGATGTTGTACGCCTCCGCGGTCTCGCTGAGGTTCTGGACGTTGTGCTGTTTCTCGACGGGTGTCGCCTCGCCGTACTGGTTGTTTTCGACGAGGAACACCGCCGGGAGGTTCCACGTCGCCGCGAGGTTGATGGCCTCGTGGACCTGTCCCTGTGCGACCGCGCCGTCGCCGAAGAACGCCAGCGCGACGGTGTCTTCGCCCTTCAGATGCGAGGTGAGCGCGGCACCCGTCGCCAGCGGCGGCCCCGCGCCGACGATGCCGTTCGCCCCGAGCATCCCCGCGTCGACGTCCGCGATGTGCATCGACCCGCCTTTGCCGTTACAGTAGCCGTTGGCCTTGCCGAACAGTTCGGCCATCATCAGGTCCGGGTCGAGGCCCTTCGCGATGCAGTGGCCGTGTCCCCTGTGGGTGCTCGTGATGTAGTCGTCCGATTCGAGGGCCGAACACGCGCCGACCCCGACCGCTTCCTCACCGACGTAGAGGTGGACGAACCCGGGGAGTTCGCCGTCGCTGAATAGGTCGGCCGCTTTCGTGTCGAACGCTCGAATCGTGAGCATCCGGCGAAGCGCCTCGCGCTGTCCATCCTCCGTCTCGATGTCTAGTACCACCATGCGACATCCCCACAATTGTCATAATCTATGATGGCTTTTTCTCAAACTGACAGTCACCGAGTTAGTCGCGCGGGTGTGACTGTGTAATCGAATCACACGGGGCTGTGCCGATTCTGACGACTCTCTTACACGAGGTGACGACATGCGTCGCCGCCCCGGATAGCCGGCCGGTTACACCGATGTCGCCTCCCAACTTTTGGTGTTCAGGTCCCAACGGACGGACATGCGAGCACTCCAGGTCGTGGTAGCATGAACATGCTCTACGAAGGCGAGTGGCGAACCGACAAGTTCGTCGCCAACAACGAAGACGGCGAGTTCGAGCGCCAGACGACCGACTTCCGCAACTGGGTCGGCGAGGACGAGCGGTTCCCGGTCGAGGCCGGGCGATACCACCTCTACATCTGTCGGGCGTGCCCGTGGGCACACCGCACCGCGATGACGCGCGCGCTGAAGGGCCTCGAAGACGCGATTTCGCTGTCGCTCGTCGAACCCGTCCGCATCGACGACGGCTGGGAGTTCTCCGAGGACCTCCCGGACCCGCTGTACGGCGAGGAGTTCCTCCGCGACATCTACCTCCGCGCCGACGACGAGTTCACCGGGCGCGTCACCGTGCCCGTGCTGTGGGACAAAGAGCGCGAGACTATCGTCAACAACGAGTCACGCGAGATAATGCGGATGCTCGACGAGGCGTTCGACCCCATCGCCGACAACGACGTGGACCTCAACCCCGACGGTTACGAGGAGGAGGTCGACCGCCTCATCGACGAGATTTACGAGCCGGTCAACAACGGCGTCTACCGCGCCGGGTTCGCGACGACCCAAGAAGCCTACGAGGAGGCCGTCGAGGAACTGTTCGACGCGCTGGACCACTGGGACGAGGTCCTCGACGACCAGCGGTTCCTCGCCGGCGACGTGCTCACCGAGGCGGACATCGCGATGTTCGCGACGCTGATTCGCTTCGACCACGTCTACCACACGCACTTCAAGTGTAACAAGAAGGCCATCCACGAGTACGACAACCTCTGGAACTACACGAAGGAACTCTACCAGCTTCTGGGGGTCGCAAAGACGGTCAACATGGACCACATCGTCCGGCACTACTTCGTCAGCCACGGCGACATCAACCCCAAGCGCATCTACGGCGTCGGCCCCGACCTCGACTTCGAGGCGGAACACGACCGCGACCGCCTTCCGGCGGACCTCCCCGCGGCGCTGACGGCCGACGACTGAACCGCCGCTCGGTTTTCGCGCTCGTCTTCGTCCCCGTCCCCGTCCCCGTCCCCGTCTCCGTCTCCGTCCCCATCTTCGTTTCGCGCCCGGCTCCGTTCTCGCCGTCTCTCTCGACACCCTATTCCCGTTCGAAACGCTATCACTTCTCATGGCAAGCCGCGCGACCCGCGCGCTCCGGCGGTTCGAACCGCCGCCGCGGGCGGTCGACTGGTCCATCTTCGCGCTCGTCGTCTTCGAGACGCTCTCGGGCGTGCTGAGCCTCGGAGCCGGCCATCCGGCCAACGTCCTCCTGTTCGTCGTCCACGGCGTCGCCGGCCTCTCGCTGGTCGCGCTCGTCGGCTTCAAACTCTATCGGGTCCGCCACCGCGTGGTCGACTCGCGGCTCCGGGACCGCCACACAGCCGTCTCGATTCTCCTCGCGGTCGTCGCGCTCGCGGCACTCGGTACCGGCATCGCGTGGGTGCTCGGCGTCGAGGTCCGAATCGCCTTCTGGACGCTTCTCAACGTCCACATCGGCTTCGGCCTGCTCGTCATTCCAGTCCTTCTCGTCCACCTCCGGGCGCGCTTCCGCGCACCCCGCGCGGTCGACTTCGCGGAGCGACGCCGGGCGCTCCAGTACGGCGCGATACTCGTCTTCGGCGCGGCGAGCTACCGCGCGACCGAGACGGTGGGGTCGCTCCGCGGCGTCGGTCGACGATTCACCGGGTCGCGGCCGCTCCCGCCCGGCGAGGGCAACGACGCCTTTCCGGTGACGAGTTGGGTCGCCGACGACCCCGACCCCGTCGACCACGACTCGTGGTCCCTTTCGGTCGCGGGACTGGTCGACCGTCCGCTCGAACTCGACCGGGCGGACCTCGCGCCCGACGAGACGCGGTCGGTCCTCTTGGACTGCACGAGCGGGTGGTACACCGAGCAGAACTGGACCGGCGTGAGACTCGGCGACGCGCTCGATAGCGCCGGTGTTCACTCGTCAGCGCGGTGGGTGACGGTCCGGTCGGTGACGGGCTTCCGGTGGTCCTTCCCAATCGCGGAGGCCCGGGAGATGTTGCTTGCGACCCGCGTCGTCGGCGAACCGCTCTCGCACGGCCACGGCGCGCCGCTCCGACTGGTCGCGCCGAACCGACGCGGCTTCCAGTGGGTCAAGTGGGTCGATGCGGTCGAGGTGCGCCGGCGACGCGACCCGGCCCAGTGGCTCGCGGTGCTGGTGAGCGGGTTCGGATAGCGACGCTCACCACGGGAGAATCCACAGCACGTCGACGAAGCGGTCCAGAAGCGACGTGTCGCTCTCGCCGTCTTCGTCGGCCGCGTCGTCGGTCGAAGCGTCCGTCGCCCCGCCTTCGTCGGGCGCGCTCGTATCGGTGGAGGGCATACCCGTGCTATACTCGTCAACAGAAGAATACTTTCTGTGGACGTCGAGAGACGGCGACGAGCGGTATCGGTCGCTTACTCGTCGTCTGTGCCCGCACGAATCGCTCGCTCTGCCGCGTCGAGGGCGGCGTCGGCGTCGAACGCGGCGACGATGGTCTCCAGTTCCTCGCGCGTCGCGCCCGCGTCTCGCAGGTCGCGGGCGTGAGCGGTGATGTTCGGCACGGCGCGCACGATGTTGTCCACGATGGGGACCGTGGCGACCTGCGCCGACCGCGACATCGGGTTGAGGTCGACGACGATTTCGACTTTGTCCATCGCGCCGAGCGCCTCGGCCCGGTCGCCGTCCTCCAGCGGGACGACGACCACGTCGGCGCTCCCGATGCCGTCGGCGTCGACCTTCGCGCGCTCGTGGTCGATGCCCGGAATCCGCCCGTCGGCGGTGAGTCCCTTCACCTCGTCCGCGCCGTGGTCGCGCAGGTGGTCGACGATGGCCCGCATGCGCTCGTCGGTGCGGTTGAACAGATTGACTTCGATGTCGGCGTCGACGGCCGCCGCGAGTTCGACGATTTCGCCGGGGCAGAGCGCCGCGACGTTCCCGTTGACCGAGATGACCGGGTGGTCGGCGAGCAGGAGGTGCGCCGCGGCCGCCCGCGCGGCCTCGTCCGCGCTCGGAATCGTCCGCTCGCCGAGGAGGTAATCGAACGCCTCGCCGCGCCCCTGCGCGATGAGTCCCTGTCGGCTCGTGATACCCTTCTCGACGCCTTCCTCGATGCGGTGGCGGGTGAGAAGCGACTGGTATCTCGGGTGGCTCTCGGGAATCTCGATGTCGCTCATTGGTGGTGGGTCGTCGCCGCGACAGTAACACGTTTTCTCATCGGCGCGGGCGAGATTTCGCACCGCCCCCGACCGCGAGGTCGCCCTCGCGGCCGCTTACTCGCTCCGCAGCGTCGCGCCGGCGGGGTGGACGCGACAGCGCTCTGGGTCGTAGCCGGCGTCCGACAGCCCCGTCCCGACCGCGAACACCGTCTCGCCGAGCATCGCCATCGCCCCGTCGCCGCCGGCCGCGCGCACGTCGTCGATTGCGGCTTCGACCCGGTCGGTCAACAGGCTGGCGTCGCGGGCGAACCGTCGCGACTCGGCGACGAAGCGGTCGAGCGTCGGCTCGGCGCGGAGCTCTTCGAGGGCCGCCTCGCCGGCGGCGGTGAGTGCTGTCGTGTCTCCCGACAGCACGTCGGCCGTCGAGAGCCCGCCGAACGCGACGTACTCGATTTCGGGGCGCGCGGGGACGCCGTCCATCCGGCCGTGGGCCGGCGCGCCGGGTTCGACCCGAATCGGCATCCCGCCGCGGGCCTGCGCGACCACGTCGCCGAGGCCGGTCCCCGCGCGGACCTCGGCCACGTGGGCGAGGGTGACGAGTTCGTTTTCCGAGCGTCCGCGGGAGAAGACGGCGTTCGCCGCCAGCGCGGTCCCGAGCGCCATCGCGCCCGAGACGCCGAAGCCCGCGCCGAGGGGCAGGTCGCTTTCGGCGTCGACCGCGGCCGTCGCGCCGAGCGCCGCAAGTACGTCCGCCACGGGCGGCATCTCGACCGCCTCGCCGTCGAGGGTGACGGTCGTCTCCTGCGCCGGTTCGACCGTCACGGTGACGCCGTGGGAGAGTGTCAGCCCCGCGCCGCGGGAACCGGCGACCGCCGGGTCGGCGGCGGGGTGGGCGCTGAAAAAGCCCGTGACGTGGCCGGGCACGAACGCCGTCGCGTCGTCGCTCATCGGTCGTTCTACGACGGGGGTCGGTTAACGGTGTTGCGTTTCGTCGCGTCCGCGTTCGTATCGAGTCTGACTCAGGAACGCTCGTATTCGGTCGCTTCGTCCTCACGGGTCGTTCGTCGCGATTCCGCCGTTTTGCGAGCGTCCGCGACCGTCTCCGTCTCCAACAGCCGCTCGACTTTCGCCTCGAACTCCTCCTCGGAGAGCTCGCCGGTCGCGTAGCGCCGGCGGAGCGTTTCGAGCGCGTCTTCGGTCTCGGTCGTCAACGACTCGCCCGCGTCGCCGCCGCGGCGGGACTCGTAGATGCGGACGAGAGCTATCGCGGCGGGGAGCACGCCCGCGAAACCGACCGGGAAGACGATCCAGAACCACGACACTCCGAGCGCGAGCAGGCCGAATCCGACCAGAAAGATGAGCCCCATGACGACGCCGGCGACCAGCTCTTCGAGCGCCGAGTCCTCGTCGTCGCCCGCGTCGTCGATGGCGTCGTCGACGATTCGCTTCGGGTCGGTCATCGGTATCCCTCGCGACGACGACGTTCGTGCATGGTGTTCTAACGTGTCCGGGAGGTAACGACTGTTTCGCAAAAATGGGGCGCGTCGGTGGGTGCGTCTTCGCCCGTACGGGCTCAGATGGTGGCAGTCGCGCGGGAGCTCACTCGCAACGCGTGGCGTTGCTCCCGCGCTCGTGTTGCGCCGTCGCCTAGGGCGACAGGCGCTGCCGGTCGCGCGGGAACAGAACCGCTTCCCGGATGTTCTCCAGTCCGAGCATCGTCATGATGAGTCGCTCGCCGCCGAGTCCGAAGCCGGCGTGCGGGGGCATGCCGTACTTGAACATCTTCGTGTAGTACTCGAACGCGTCGGGGTCGAGGCCCTGCTGCTCGAAGCCGGCGACGAGGTGGTCGAAGCGGTGTTCACGCTGGCCGCCCGAGACGAGCTCCATGTTCGGGTGCATCATGTCGAAGCCCGTCGAGAGAGTCTCGTCGTCGTCGTGGTCCTTGATGTAGAACGGCTTGATCTCGCTGGGCCAGTCGGTGATGAAGTAGTGCTCGCCGACGTCCTCGCCGAGCGCCTTCTCGCCTTCGGTGGGGAGGTCGTCGCCCCAGACGAGCTGCTCGTCGAGCTTGCCCGTGGCGTTGATGCGCTGGATGGCCTCCTCGTAGCTGAGCCGCGGGAACTCGCCGGACGGCGCTTCGAACTCGTCTTCGAGACCGAGCGCTTCGAGTTCGTCCTGGCAGTGCTCCTCGACGGCCTCGTAGGCGGCCTTGACGACGGCCTCGCACACGTCCATCGCCTCGGTGTGGTCGATGAACGCCGACTCGAAGTCGATGGAGGTCGCCTCGTTGAGGTGGCGGGGCGTGTTGTGCTCTTCGGCGCGGAAGATGGGGCCGACCTCGAAGACGCGTTCGAGTCCGGAACCGACCATCAGCTGCTTGAACAGCTGCGGCGACTGGTTCATGAACGCTTCCTTGCCGAAGTACGTGATGGGGAACAGCTCGGTGCCGCCCTCGGTCCCCGTGGCGACGATTTTCGGCGTGTTGATCTCGGTGGCGCGGAGGTCGCGGAACTGCTCGCGGACGGCGCGCTGGACCTCGGCGCGAATCTCGAAGATGGCCTTGACCTCGTCCTTGCGGAGGTCGAGCGTGCGGTTGTCGAGGCGCGTCGAGAGCTCGGCGTCGACCTTGCCGGAGGGGTCGAGCGGGAGCTGCGCTTCGGCCTCGGCGATGACGTCGAGGCTCTCGGGCGTGACTTCGACGCCCGTCGGCGCGCGGGGCTCCTCTGCGACCTCGCCGGTCACGGAGATGACGCTCTCGCGGTGGACGCCGAGACCCGTCTCGACGAGGTCGTCGTCCATCTCGTCTTTCTCGAACTTGACCTGAATCTTGCCGGAGGTGTCCCGGAGAATCAGAAACGCGATGCCGCCGAGGTCACGAACTTCGTGGACCCAGCCGGCGACGGTGACCGTGTCACCGGGTTCGGCGTCGGCCGTGTACGTTCGGTTTCGCATACGACGTGGTTCCCGACCGTTCGTCTTAAACATCGTGTCTTCGCCTCGCTCGGACGCGTTCGAGTGTCGAATCCACCGAGAAGCGGGACGATGTGGGGTACTCGTTGACAGGGTCTGTGGTACCGTGGTACTTAGTTCGCTGCGCGTGTCCTCCCGGTATGGCTCCCGACTCACCGGACGCGCCGGCGGACGAACCGCGAACCGACGCGGACGCTTCCTCGGAGTCCGGCCCGGCACCCAACGCCGCCCGCGTCGCCGACCTCGACTGGTCCGAAAGCGAGCGAGGCGACCGCTTCGCGTTCCGCCGGAAGCGACTCGCCGAACGCGCCGGCGGCCGCGACCTCGGCTGCTCGCTCTACGAGGTCCCGCCGGGGAAGCGCCCGTGGCCGACCCACTACCACGAAGGCAACGAAGAGGCGCTGTACGTGCTCTCCGGAACGGGCACGCTCCGGACACGAGAGGGCGCGGCCGACCTCGACCTCGAACCGGATACCTACGTCGCGCTCCCCGCCGGTGCCGACTACGCGAGACAAATCGAGAACGACGGCGACGAACCGCTCCGGTACCTCGCGCTCTCGACCATGAACCACCCCGACGTGACGGGCTACCCGGACTCCGACAAAGTCGGGGTGTTCTGCGGCGCGCCGCCGGGCGGCGACAAGAACGCCCGGACGCTCCACGGCTACTACCCGCGAGACGCCGAAGTCGGCTACTGGGACGGTGAGCCGACCGACGAGGAGTGAATCGGAACCGTTTCGCCCTTCCACCGCGGCGGCTCCGATACTGAGGTTTATATCCGAACCCGCGGCCACCTCGCCTCGGACATGGACGTTTCAGACCTCGAAGCCGCGTTCGCCCTCCCGCTCGCCGAAGACACCTCGTTCGATACGACGCTCGTCGGCGTCCTCGCGACGCTCGCGTCGTTCGCCACGCCGCTCGCGGGCGTTCTCCTTGCGGGCTACGTGGTCCGCCTCGTTCGCGCCGGCGACCGCGACGCGACCGCGCTCCCGTCGTTCGACGACTACACCGACATGGTCGCCGACGGCGCTCGTCTCTCGGCCGCGCTCGTCGCGCTCCAACTCCCCGCAGTCGGCCTCGCGACCGCCGCGCTTCCGGGTTCCGGACTCTCGCTTGCGACGCTCACGTATGCGACCAATCCGGCGATGCTCGGGCTCCTCGGCCTCTCCGCGCTCGAAACCGTCGGTCTCGTCGCGGCCGGCCTCGCGGCACTGATGGGCTCGTATCTCTCGGTGGCCGCCACGGTCGCCCTCGCCCGCGAGGGGTCGCTCGCCGCGGCGATTCCGGTCGCGCGCGACATCGCGTTCGACCGCTCGTTTATCGGCGTCGCCTCTGGGGTCGCGCTCGTCGGCTTCGTGGCCGGCCTGCTCGTCTCCCTCTGCGCCGCGGTGCCGGCCGTCGGCACCGCGCTCGCCGCGACCGCGTCGTTCTGCTTTCTCGTCGCGTCGGCGACGCTCCTCGGTCGCGGCGCGCCGAACGCGTCGGCGCTCGGCGTCGATGCGTCTCGGCAGTCACACGCTGGCGGCGTGAACTCGGGGTCGGCCGAGTCGATGGAGTCGGCGTAGAAGACGAAACCGCGCCCGTGGGGATTACTCCGCGACGAGTTCGGCCGTCGCGTCCTTCGCGCCCTCGACCGTCTCGCGGACCGCGTCGACGCCCTCGTCGTGCAGGAGGTTGCCGACGACGACCGCGTCCGCGTGCTGACCCATCTCGTAGGCGGTGTCGTAGTCGTGGATGCCGCCGCCGTAGAACAGCGTCGCGTCGTCGAGCGCGTCGTGCGCCGCGCCGACCTTCTCGGGGTCGCCGTAGGTGCCGGAGTACTCGACGTAGATGATTCTCTGGCCGAACATCTTCTCGGCGACGCGGGCGAAGGAGGCCACGTCCTCGGCGGACTGGTCGGTGTCGGCGTCGGTGTACTCGGCGACCGACGACTCGGGGTTCAACACGATGTACGCCTCGGTGTGGGTGCGGTCCCAGTCGAGGCCGTCTTCGATGCGGACCCACTCCTTGTGCGCGCCGGTGATCCAAAACGAGTCGCTCGCGTTGAACACCGTCGGGATGAGGTAGCCGTCAAGCGCGTCGTCGTCGATGACGACGCCGGGGTTCGACGGCTCCTGGTAGATTGGCACGTCGTACTTCGAGGTCGCCTCGATGACGCGCTCCATCTTCTCCTCTGTGATGTCGAGCGTGCCGCCGATTTCGAGGGCGTCGGTGCCCGTCTCACACACGTCTTCGAACGTCTCGCCGTCGACGAGGTCCTTGTCAGGGTCGATTTTGGTGATATGATCCCAGTCTTCCCACGGATAGCTCATTGGTCGCTCTTTGCTTGAGGGGGCGTAAAAAGCGTGCGGATGAAATGAGGGGTTCGGGTGGTATCGGCCGGTTCGTGTCTGTGACGTTACGGTTTGTCGTTCAGTCCGCCGCGGTCTGCCACTTCCGAACCGTATCCGCGCCCACGCCCTCGACTTTCGCCGCGATGTCGTCGGGCTCGGACGCCTTCAGCGTCTTCACGTCCTCGATGCCGGCGTCTTTCAGTTTCTCGGCGGTCTTCGCGCCGATACCGCTGATGCTCTCTAGGTCGGAGCCGCCCTCGCCGTTCTGCTGGGCCTGATACTCTCGGTAGTTGCAGATGGGACAGCCGAGCTCCCACGGTTCGCGGTCGCCTTCGTACGTAATCCGGAGCTCTGGCAGGTCGTGTTCCTCGCAGGACTCGTCCGTCACCTCGATGTCGCCGCGACGGGGCAGCGGCAGCGAGTAGTCGCAGTCGGGATAGCGGGTACAGCCGACGAGCCGGGAGCCAGACCGGAGGCGCTTGATGGCGAGGTCGCCGTCGTGTTCGTCTCCACATTCGGGACACGTCCCGATGACGAGGTCGTCTTCCTCGTCGGCCTCCTCGGCCTTACAGAGCGGGCAGCCGTGGACGAACGTCTTGCGCCCGGCGAGCATCTTGATGTGGTGGAGGTCGTGTTCCTCGCAGGACTCCTCCATGATGAGCGGCTTGCCCGTGGAGGGAAGCGGGAGCGTGTAGGTGCAGTCGGGATAGGAGTCACAGCCGATGAAGTACGAGCCGCGGCGGCTCTTTCTGACGACGAGGTCGCCGCCGCACTCGGGACAGGTACCGACCGTCTTGTCGGCTTTCAGCGAGTCTTGGAGCTGTTTTCCGAGCTCCTCGCGGGACTCCATCAGCCCCTCGAACACGTCCTGGAGCATCTCTTTGGACTCTTCGGTCACGTCTTCGAGGGTGGCCTCGCCGCGGGCGATGGCCAGCATGTCGGATTCGAGCTGCGAGGTCATCTCCTCGCTGACGATGAGTTTCGCGAAGTCCTCGGAGGCCTCCACGACCGCCCGCGCGAGCCGGGTCGGTCGCGGCGGGTCGCTCTCGATGTAGCCGCGGTCGTAGAGCTTCTGAATCACGTCGTGGCGGGTCGCCTTCGTCCCGATGCCCATCTGTTCCATCGTCTCGATGAGCCGCGACTGGCCGTAGCGCCGCGGGGGCTGGGTCTGCTTGGCGTCGAGGTGCGTGTCGGACAGCACGAGCGACTCGCCTTCCTCGACGTCCGGCACGAACGACTCGGTAGAGTTGAAGTACGGGTAGACGTCGTGGTAGCCCGCTTCGAGCAGGCGCTTGCCGTTGGCCTTCAGCGAGAGCCCCTCGACCTCGGCGACGACGCGGAGGTGCTCCCAGACGGCGTCCTCGGCGACGGTGGCGAAGAAGCGTCGGACGACGAGTTCGTAGACGTCCCACTCGTCTTCGGTGAGGTCGGACGCCGAGGGGAGTTCGCCGGTCGGGTGAATCGGCGGGTGGTCTGTCGTCTCGTTGTCGCCCTCGGTGGGCTCGATTTCCTCCTGTTCGAGGAGGGATTCGGCGTCCTCCTTGAACCGGCGGTCGCCCTCGAACGCGCCGAGCAGTTCGCGCGGGTCGAGGTCGTCGGGGTACACCGTGTTGTCGGTCCGCGGGTAGGTGATGTAACCGGCCGTGTAGAGGTCCTCGGCGATGCTCATCGCCCGCTGGGCGGAGTAGCCGATGGAGCCGGCGGCGCGGATGAACTGCGTGGTGTTGAACGGCGCGGGCGGCGTGTCGGTCCGCGTGCGGCGGTTGACCGACGCGACTTCCGCGGACTCGACGCCGAGAAGCGTCTGGTAGGCCGACTCCGCGGACTCCTCGTCCCAGATGCGCTCGGCTTCGGTGCCGTCGTCGTCGAGGTAGAAGTACTGCGCCTCGAAGGACTCGGCGTCGCCGTCGGCGTCCTTCGTCAGCTTGGAGAACAGCTCCCAGTAGTCCTCGGGGTCGAACGCCTCGATTTCGCGCTCGCGGTCGACGATGAGCTTCAGCGTCGGTCCCTGCACGCGACCGACCGAGATGAAGTCGTTGCCGAGCTGGCGGGCCGAAAGCGAGAGGAAGCGCGTGAGCGCGGCCCCCCAGACGAGGTCGATAATCTGTCGGGCCTCGCCCGCCGCGGCGAGGTTGAAGTCGAGGTCGTCGGGGTTCTCGAACGCCTCCGTCACCTCGCGCTTCGTGATGGAGGAAAACCGCACGCGGTCGACGGGCACGTCCTCGTTCACGTCGCGGACGAGCTCGTACGCCTCTTTCCCGATGAGTTCACCCTCGCGGTCGTAGTCGGTCGCGATGGTGACCGTCCCCGCGCGGCGGGCGAGCCGGCGGAGCGCGGCGACGATGTTCTCCTGCGTGGGGTGTTTCTCGACGGGCGCGCCGATGAGTTCGACCGGCTCCACGTCGCGCCAGTCGTTGTACTCCGGCGGGAAGTCCACGCCGACGACGTGGCCCGACAGCCCGATGCAGCGCTTGCCGCCCCACTTGTAGACGTTCACGCCGTTCATTCGCTCCGCGGAGGCGGTCTCGCCGCTCAGGATGTCGGCGATGCGCCTCGCGGCGTTGTCCTTCTCGGTGATGATGAGTTCCGGACCCCTACTCATTGAGCGGCGATATGTCGGGGGTTGTCCTAAACCTTTCGTGCCGAATTCGGGGTGTAGACGCCTCAACGCGCGCGGATACGGGCGTGCGGGTGAGCGCGCTTCGCGCGCGAAGGTGTGTGTTCGCCGATGCGGCCGCGACGCCGCGTGACACCAGAAGCGATAACCTCCGCCCGCCGAACCTGAGACCGTGTCGGGTGACTCGCGAGTCGACATGACCGAGGGGGCGATAGCGCCCAAACTGCTCTCGCTCTCGTGGCCGCTCGTCGCGGGAAACCTCCTCCAGACGCTGTACAACCTCGCGGACGTGTTCTGGGTCGGCCGCGTCGGTGCGGACGCCGTCGCCGCCGTCTCGCTCATGTTCCCGACGAGTTGGATGTTCGTCTCGACCGCGATGGGAATCACCGCGGCGACCATCGCCCTCGTCTCGCAGCACGTCGGCGCGGGCGAGGACCGCGAGGCCGACCGCGTCGTCGGCCAGACGGTGCTTCTCACCCTCGCCGTGTCGGTCGTCCTCGCCGTCGCCGGCTTCGCGTTCAGACATCCGCTTTTGGAACTCATCGGCGCGGAGGGAGCCGTCTTCACCGAGGCGCTCGCCTACATCGAGGTCATCTTCCTCTCGCTCCCGCTCACGTTCCTGTTTTTCGCGTTCCGGGCGGCGCTACAGGGCGCGGGCGACACGAAGACCGCGATGTGGCTCATGGTCGCCTCCGCCGGCCTCAACGTCGTCCTCGACCCGATTCTCATCATCGGCTGGGGCCCAATCGCGGGGATGGGGACCCGCGGCGCGGCGATTGCGACGCTCGTCGCCCGACTGTTCGCGACGGCCGCCGGCGTCTACATCCTCCTGCGCGGCGACTGGGGAGTCAGACTCCGCCCCACCGACCTCCGACCCGACCCCGAGCGCCTCAGAAAGCTGGTCGATATCGGCTATCCCGCGACGCTCGACGGCTGGGCGCGGAGCTTCTCCGCGGTCGTGATGGCGGCGTTCGTCGCTCGGTTCGGACCGACGCCGACCGCGGCCTACGGCATCGGCGTCCGCCTCATGTCCGTCTCGTGGACTGTCTCCGGCGCGGTCGGACAGGCGACGGCGACCGGCGTCGGCCAGAACCTCGGCGCGCGGACGCCCGACCGGGCCGCCTCGGTCGCGTGGACCGCGATGGCGGGGACGATGGGGCTGCTCTTCGCCGCCGCGGGTCTCGTGGTGGCCTTCCCGGCCGAGGCGATGCGTCTCTTTATCGACGAACAGCCGGTCATCGACGCGGGCGTGACGTTCCTCCGCATCGTCGCCCCGTCGTGGGCGTTCTTCGGCGGCGTGATGGTGATTCAGGGGGCGTTCCGCGGCGCGGGCGTCACGAAGGCCGCGATGGCGCTGTCGTTCCTCTCGCGGTGGATTTTCCGCGTTCCGGTCGCCCTCGCGGTCGCGTTCACGTGGACCGTCTCCCTCCCGGTCGTCGGCACCGTCTCGGGGCTCGCGCGGGGCGTCGAAGGCCTCTGGTGGGCGTACGTCGTCGGTGCCGTCACCTCCTTCGCCGTCGCCGTCGCGTGGTTCCGGCTCGGCACGTGGCGCGAGGGCGTCCTCGACCGCGGGGCGACGCCGGCGGCGGGTGACGACTAGTCTCGGCCACCATCGCCCTCCACCGGCTGACCTGACAGCAGAACGACTTTCCTCGACGGGTCGGAAGGGAGCGCCATGCGACAGCCCTCCACCGAACACCTCCGTCTCGGCCTCGCGGTCCTCCTGATTCTCACGCCGCTTTGGGGCCCGACGCTCGGGCTCACCGGACCGACGTACACCTACGAGTCAGCCGAAATCGGGGTCGAGGACGACCGACTCGTCGTGCCCGACCGTGATGCGCGCTCCGACCTGTGGCACGGCATCGACGGCTTCGCCTGCTCGGTCGGGTCGTCGGTGACTCGCTACTGCGCGCTGGAGGCCGCGACCCTGAACGGGTCGCTCGCGGTGGACCACCCCGACGTGAAATCCGGCTCCGGGCACCTCGACGCCGACGAACTGTATCTCGTCTACTACGACGGCCGGGTCTTCGAGCGCGAATCGACGTGGGAGGACGGCCGGTACGTCCTCTCGACGGCCCGCGTCTCGGCCGCGGCGGCGCTGGACCATCTCGCTCGCCCCCCGGACCGATACCCGACCGCGTGGGCGGCTATCGAAGACGGGTCGGCGACGGCGGACCACGAACTCTGGTCGGCGAGCGCGGGCGCACGAGTGTTCGAACTCGACGGCGACTACTTCCTCGTCTACCGGACCGGCGTGGACCGCCCGCTTCCGGCGTCGCCGGCGGCCGAGGAGGCCCTGACGTGGTTCGCGGTCGTCCTCGGGTCGGCGATGCTGTTCGGGCGCGACGATGACGACGACTGGTCGTAGTCACGCTCGCCGGCCTGACAGGAAACGGCCGCTCGTCGCGGAGAAGAGAAACCGAAGACGGTCGGTTATTCGTCCAGTCGCTCGCGGAGCAACTGGTTCACCGTGCCGGGGTCGGCGCTCCCCTTGGACTTCTGCATGACCTGCCCGACGAGGAAGTTCAGCGCGCCGCCCTCGCCGTCGTGGTAGTCCTCGACGGCGTCGGGGTTCTCGTCGATGGCTTCCTGCACGAAGCCGCCGATTTCGTCGTCGTCGGCCTTGCCGAGCCCTTCTTCGTCGACGATGGTGTCGGGGTCCTTGCCCTCGTCGAGCATCTCGCGGAGGACGATTTCCTCGGCGTTCTTCGTCGTCACCTCGTCGGCGTCGACGAGTTCGACCAGCCGCGTGAACTCGTCGAGGCGGTCCGACACGTCCGTGATATGCATGTCGCGGTAGTTGAGTTCGCCGAGCAGGTTGTCGGCGACCCACGTCGCGGCGAGGTCGGCGTCGAACTCGGCGGCCACGTCCTCGAAGAAGTCGGCGACCTCCTTGGTCGAGGTGAGCTTCGAGGCGGACTCCTCGTCGATGCCGTACTCGGTGTGGAAGCGCTCGCGGCGGGCGTCGGGGAGTTCCGGAATCGGAATCTCCTCCTTCCAGTGGGCGACCTGCAGCGGCGGGAGGTCGGCCTCGCGGAAGTAGCGGTAGTCCTTTTCTTCTTCCTTCGAGCGCATCGAGACGGTGATGCCGCGGGACTCGTCCCAGTGGCGCGTCTCCTGTTCGACGGCGCGGCCGCGCTTGATGGCGTTCTTCTGGCGGGTGACCTCGTAGGCCAGCGCCTTCTCTGCGCCCTTGTGGCTGGAGATGTTCTTGACCTCGGTTCGGTTGGCCGCTTCGAGCGCCTCGTCGGAAATCGAGCCGTCGTCGTCGACCTCGTCGGCGGGGACGAGCGAGATGTTGGCGTCGATGCGGAGCGAGCCGTCGCGGGTGGCGTCGAACACGCCGAGGTATTCGAGCACCTCTTCGAGCTTCGCGAGGAACGCGCGGGTCTCCTGGGGGCTCCGGAAGTCGGGCTCGGTGACGATTTCGACCAGCGGCGTGCCGGCGCGGTTGTAGTTGACGAGCGTGTAGTCCGCCGTGTCGATGCTGCCGCCTTTGTGCTGGAGGCTGCCGGGGTCCTCTTCGAGGTGGGCGCGCGTGATGCCGATGTCCCGGCGGGTGCCCTCGACGGACACCTCCAGCGTCCCGTCGGCGCAGATGGGCGCGTCGTACTGGGTGATTTGGAAGTTCTTGGGCAGGTCGGGGTAGTAGTAGTTCTTCCGGTGGAAGCGGGTGTCCTCGGCGATATCGGCGTTCAGCGCCTTGCCGATTTTGACCGCCGACTCCACCGCCGCCTCGTTGAGCACCGGGAGCGCGCCCGGCAGCCCGAGACAGACGGGGCACACGCGGGTGTTCGGCTCCTCGTCCTCGGCAGGCTCGGTCGAACAGCTACAGAAAATCTTCGTGGCCGTCTCGAGTTGAACGTGGACCTCCAACCCGATGACGACCGCGAGTTCGCGCTGTTCGAGCGCTTGCGCAGTCATTGGGCGCGCTTCGACGGCGGTGGGCTAAAGACTAACGGGACCGGCCGCGGCTACGCCCCTTGGCGGCGTCACTTATCACCTCCCGCCCCGTCTCGACACGCGACTCAGATGACTGCAGACCTCAAAACCCGCGTCTGCGACGCTATCGACGACCGCGCCGACGAAATCACCGCCTTCGCGAAGGACGTGCAAGCCGAACCGGAACTCGGCTACAAGGAGGTCAAGACGACCGAGAAGGTCGTCTCTCTCTTCGAGGACCTCGACCTCGACGTGGAGACGGAACTGGCGATTACCGGCGCGCGCGCCAGAGCCGGCGAGGGCGACTTCGTCGCGGCCGTCCTCGGTGAACTCGACGCGCTCGTCAACCCGGACCACCCGATGGCGGACCCCGAGACCGGCGCGGTCCACGCCTGCGGCCACAACGCCCAGCTCGCGCACCTCGTCGGGACCGCCTTCGGCCTCGTCGAAAGCGGCGTCGTCGACGACCTCGACGGTGCGGTCGAGTTCGTCGCCGTCCCGGCCGAGGAGTATCTCGACCTCGACTACCGCCGCGACCTGCTCGAAGCGGGCGACATCGAGTTCTTCGGCGGCAAACAGGAGCTCATCCGCCGCGGCTACGTCGACGACTGGGACGCCGCCGCGATGATGCACGCCGGCAGCGACACGCCCGAGCGGACGATTACGAGCGACTTCTCGACGAACGGGTTCGTCGGCAAGTTCGTCACCTACCGCGGGGCCGAGGCGCACGCCGGCGCGGCCCCCGAAGAGGGCGTCAACGCGCTCAACGCCGCGATGCTCGGGATGAACGCGGTCCACGCCCAGCGCGAGCGCTTCCGCGACGAGGACCACGTCCGCGTCCACCCCATCATCACCCGCGGCGGCGACGGCGTCAACGTCGTCCCCGCAGAGGTGACGATGGAGTCGTACGTCCGCGCGGCCTCCGTCGAGGCCGTCTCCGAGGCGAACGAGTCGGTCAACCGGGCGCTCGCCTCCGGCGCGATGGGCGTCGGCGGCGACGTGGAAATCGAGGACTACCCCGGTTACATGCCGCTTCGGACCGACGAGACGATGGTCGCGTTCTACGACGAAAACGCCCGCGACGTCGTCGGCCCCGACGCCGTCGACGAGGGCCACGCCCACCTCTCGGGCTCGACGGACATGGGCGACATCACGCAGCTCGTCCCCGGAATCCACCCGTGGACCGGCGGCTTCGAGGGCGCGATTCACGCCCGGGACTTCCGGGTCGTCGACGAGGAGATGGCGTACGTCATCCCGGCGAAACTCACCGCCTGCACGCTGGTCGACCTGCTCACGAGCCCCGAGGCGATGGCCGAGGTCCGCGCGGCGAAAGCAGAAAAGCGCAGTCGGGAAGCGTACCTCGAGGCGGTCCGCTCGCTCCGGCAGACAACGACCGAGTCGTACCGGGACTGAGGCGGCGGCGGCGAGCGTGCGAAGGCGGGTCGCCCGCACACGTATCACATTTTCGGTGATTGTCTGACGCACATTTATGTCTCACGCGAGGGGCTATGTTACCCATGAGTAACCGGGTGGAGGAACTCGAATCCAAAGTCGCAGAACTGCAGGCCGCCGTGAACGGGCTCACCGAGGAACTCGTCGAGACCAAAGAACGGCTTCGCCAGCTCGAAGACGCCAACGACGTGGACGTCCCCTCGCGGGCCGCGACCCGCCGCGGCGACTGGGAGACCGAAGCCGAGTCCGCCGCGGAGCCCGCCGAGGCCGACGAGGCGGAGCCGGCCGACGGCGATGAGACTAAACCGGACGAGACCGACGAGACTGACGAAGGCGACGGCGAGACCCCCGACGACGACATCATCGTCGCGTAATCGGGCGCGCCGTCCGACGCGAGCGCGCCCCGTGTTCATGCGGCGCGCTCCACCTGCGGGCGTCGCCCGCGTGAACACCAACCCATGCACATCAAAGAGCTCGTCCTTGACGGTTTCAAGAGCTTCGGGCGGCCGACTCGCATCCCGTTCTACGAGGATTTCACGGTCGTTACGGGCCCGAACGGTTCCGGCAAATCGAACATCATCGACGGCGTCCTCTTCGCGCTCGGTCTCGCCCGCACCCGCGGGATTCGCGCCGAGAAGCTGACGGACCTCATCTACAATCCCGGCCACGCCGACGGGAGCGACGAGGCCGCGAAACAGCCCAAGGAGGCCAGCGTCACGGTCGTCCTCGACAACTCCGAGGGGACGCTCGACCGGTCGCAGGTCGTCAACGCCGCCGGCACCGACAAGGTCGGCGACGTCGAGGAGATAACCATCAAGCGCCGCGTCAAGGAGACGCCGGACAACTACTACTCGTACTACTACCTCAACGAGCGCTCCGTCAACCTCTCGGACATCAAGGACCTGCTCGCCCAGGCGGGCATCACCCCCGAGGGCTACAACGTCGTCATGCAGGGCGACGTGACCGAGATAATCAACATGACGCCCTACCAGCGGCGGGGCATCATCGACGAAATCGCGGGCGTCGCCGAGTTCGACGAGAAGAAAGACGCCGCCTTCGAGGAGTTGGAGGCGGTCGAAGAGCGCGTCGACGAGGCGGACCTCCGCATCGAGGAAAAGGAGACGCGCCTCGACCAACTCGCCGACGAGCGCGAGACCGCGCTCACCTACAAGGGACTCCGCGAGGAGAAAGAAGAGTACGAGGGCTACCTGAAGGCCGCGGAGCTCGAAGACAAGCGCGACGACCTCTCGCGGACCGAATCGCGCATCGAGTCCACGGAGGCCGACCTCGAAGACCTACAGGCCGAACTCGACGAGCGACAGGGCAAGGTCACCCGTCTCGAAGAGGACCTCGAAGACCTCACCCGCGAAATCGAGCGCAAGGGCGAGGACGAACAGCTCCGAATCAAGTCGGAGATGGAGGAGATAAAAGGCGACATCTCCCGGCTCGAAAACGCCATCGAGGCCGCCGAGGAAAAGCGCGACGACGCCGAGGCCGAGCGCCGGAAGGCGTTCGTCGACATCGACCGCAAGCAAGAACAGATCGACGACCTCGAAGACGACATCCGCGAGGTCAAAGTCGAGAAGGCGTCGGTCAAAAGCGACATCCAGTCCAAGCGGGTCGAACTCTCCGAGGTGCAGGCCGAAATCGACTCGGTCGACACCGAGTTCGACGAACTGAAGTCCGAACTCGCGGCGAGAAAGGAGACGCTCGACGAGCTCAAAGACGAGAAGAACGACCGCCAGCGCGCCAAGGACCGCCTGCTCGACGACGCGCGCCGCCGCTCGAACCAGATCTCGGAGACGCGGGACGAACTCGAACGCGCCCGCGAGCGCATCCCCGAACTGAAGGCGACGGTCTCCGACCTGCACAGCGAACTCGACACCGCCGAGAAGAACAAGGCGAAGATAGACGGCGTCATCGAGGACCTGCAGGCCGAGAAGGCCGAACTGAACGACGAACTCTCGGAGGTCACGGACGAACTCCAGACCAAGCAGTCCGAGTACGCCCGCCTCGAAGCCCGCGCCGGGAAGGACGGCGACAACTCCTGGCCCCGAGCCGTCACGACCATCCTCAACGCCGGCATCTCCGGCGTTCACGGCGCGGTCGGCCAACTCGGCTCCGTCGACGGCGAGTACGCCAAGGCGTGTGAGACGGCCGCCGGCGGCCGCCTCGCCAACGTCGTCGTCGACGACGACGGCGTGGGGTCGTCCTGTATCGACCACCTGAAGTCCCGCAACGCGGGCCGCGCGACGTTCCTGCCCATCACGAAGATGGACAACCGGAGCCTGCCGCGCAAGCCCAACAACCCCGGCGTCGTCGACTTCGCGCGCAACCTCGTCGACTACGACAGCCAGTACGAGTCCGTCTTCTCGTACGTCCTCGGCTCGACGCTCGTCGTCGAGGACATGGAGACCGCCCGCGACCTGATGGGCGACTACCGCATGGTCACCCTCGACGGCGACCTCGTCGAGCGCTCCGGCGCGATGACCGGCGGCTCCGGCGGCGGCTCTCGCTACTCCTTTTCGAAGTCCGGCGAGGGCAAACTCGAACGCCTCGCGAAGGAAATCACGAAGCTCGAAGACCGCCGTCGCTCGCTCAACGGCGAGATTCGGGACATCGACGACGACCTCGACGACGCCCGCGGCCGGGCCTCCGACGCCGCCGACCGCGTCCGGACCATCGAGCGCGAAATCGAGGACGCCGAGGAGGACATCGAGGACGCCGAAGCCGAAATCGACCGCCTCGACGACCGCCTCGACGAACTCCAGTCCGAACGCGAGTCGGTGGACGAACAGATGTCCGACCTCGACGACGAAATCGCCGACCTCGACGACGAAATCGAGACGGTCGAGGCCGCAATCGAGGACATCGAGACCGAACTCGCGGACTCCGAGATTCCGGAACTCACCGCCCGCGCCGACGACATTCGCGCGGACATCGACGACCTCGAAGACCGGATGTCCACGCTCGACGGCCGGCTCAACGAGATTCAGCTCGAAAAGCAGTACGCGGAAGACGCGGTCGACGACCTCCACGACACGGTCGAGGCCGCCCAGAACCGCAAAGCTGAGGCCCGGAAGTCCATCTCCGAGGCGGAGTCGAAAATCGAGGAGCGCGAGGGCGACCTCGAAGCAAAGCGCGAGGCGGTCGCCGAACTCGAGGAGGAACTGGTCGACCTCAAGGAGGACCGCACGGAGCTCCAGGGCGACCTCCGGGAGGCTCGGAGCGCCCGCGACGAGAAGAAAGACCGGGTGAACGCGGTCGAATCGAAGCTCGAAAGCATGCGCTCGGCCGCGGAGCGCCTCGAGTGGGAAATCGACGAACTCGAGTCGCAGGTCGGCGACTACGACCCCGACGAGATTCCCGACCACGATACGGTCGAGTCCGAAATCGAGCGGCTCACCGAGGAGATGGAGGAACTCGAACCGGTCAACATGCTCGCCATCGACGAGTACGACGACGTGAAGGCCGACCTCGAATCCCTCCAGGAGCGCCGCGACGTGCTGGTCGAAGAGCGAGACGCCATCGCCGACCGCATCGACCAGTACGAGTCCCAGAAGAAGGCGACGTTCATGGAGTCGTTCGACGCCATCGCCGAGAACTTCACCGACATCTTCGAGCGCCTGTCGAACGGGACGGGCCACCTCCAGTTGGAGAACCCGGAAGACCCATTCGAGGAGGGGCTGACGATGAAGGCCCAGCCGGGCGACAAGCCCATCCAGCGCCTCGACGCCATGTCCGGCGGCGAGAAGTCGCTGACGGCGCTCGCGTTCATCTTCGCAATCCAGCGGCACAACCCCGCGCCGTTCTACGCGCTCGACGAGGTGGACGCCTTCCTCGACGCCGCGAACGCCGAGCGCGTCGGCCAGATGGTCGACGACCTCGCGGGCGACGCCCAGTTCGTCGTCGTCTCGCACCGCTCCGCGCTGCTCGAACGCGCCGAGCGCGCCATCGGCGTGACGATGCAGGGCGACAACGTCAGCGCCGTCACGGGTATCCAGTTCGGCGGCGACGACGGCCCCGGAAGCGATGGAGGCGACGGAGGCGACGCGGACGGATTCGACGGCGACGACAGCGGAAGCGACGACGACGGCGACGACGCCGACGGTGGTGACGGCGGCGGAGCCGACGCGGACGTGGAAGCGGAGGTTCCGGCGGATGACTGACGACATCCCCGAACTGAACCTCTCTCGCGGGCGTGGCGAGCGCGATGCGAGCGACGAGGATGACGATGACGACGCGGTCTTCTCGTTCGGCGGCGACGACGCCGAGTCGGGTTCCGCGGCCGACACCACTCCGGACGCCGCCGACTCCGCCGGCCCCACCGAACCCGACGCGATGGACGAGGTTCTCCCGGAAGACGTCTCGGAGACCGACGACGACGAGGTCGAACCGGTCGAACTCCTCGTCCAACTCGCGAAGGAGGGCACCATCGACCCGTGGGATATCGACATCGTGGAGGTCACAGACGCCTTCCTGAACCGCCTCGACGCGATGGACCTCCGGACGACCGGGCGGGCGCTGTTCTACGCGAGCGTCCTCCTGCGCATGAAGTCCGACGAACTCCTCGCGCCGGACGAACCCGACGAGGAGGAACTCGAACCGTGGGAACTCGCCTTACAGGGCGGCGGCGACGAAGGTCACCCCGGCGACGACGACGGCGGTCCGCCCGGTTTCGACCCCATCGACGCGCTGGAAGACGAGATGGACCGCCGACTCGAACGCAAGCAGGCCCGCGGGTCGCCCGAAACGCTGGACGAACTCGTCCGCGAACTCCGGGAGGTCGAACGCGGGTCGTGGTGGAAGCGCCGCCGCGAGTACGACACCTCGGAATCGCCGCGCGGCTTCTCCCGGGGGACGCAGACGCTCGACTACCACACGCCCGGCGAGATGCGCGGCGCGGGCGAACCCACGGAGGACGACGTGACCGGGACCGCCCACAACGAGGATATCGAGGCGGTCGTCGAAGCCGTCGGCGACGTGCTCGCGACGCACTACCAGAAGGGCCGCGACGAGGTGCTGTTCGCCGAGGTCCGCGACGTGGCCGACACGGTGATGACGACCTATCTCGCGCTCCTGTTTCTGTCCCACCGGAGCACGGTCTACCTCAAGCAGGACGACCTGTTCGGCGACCTCTGGATTCGGAACCCCGAGGTGTTCGACGCCGACCCCGGCGCGGGGTCGGAGGTCGACCCGGACGCCGACGGAACTGACGCGTCGGAAGCCGAGGCGGCCGTCGACGGCTCCGACGATACCGATGACGACGCCGACGACCCCGAACTCGAAGCCGAGGCCATCGCGGACGACTAGCTATTTTATCGGACCCGCCGTCACTCTCGGACGTGTCCCATCCGACCCTGCTCTCCAGCACGCTCCGGCGGTTGACGGTCGCGGTTTCGCTCGTCACGTCGACGTTGTTCGCGGCGCTCGCGGCGGCGATTCTGTTTCCCCAGTCTGCCATCTGGACGTGGGCGCTCCTGTTTTTCTTGCCCATCTTCTGGTTGCACTGCTACTTCCCCGGCTACGTCTCGTACAGTCCGACCTCGTTCGGCCGCGTCCGTGAGGTGGTCACGTCGCCGCGGGCGGTCCGCGAGTGCGTCGTCTGCGGCGAGTCGGACGACAGCGGCGTCGCTCGGGAGTTCAGCACGCAACTCGTCGTCGCGGGCATCCCGCTCGCGACGACCGACCGCGGCGAAAACGAGTACTGCGCGCGCTGTCACGCGGTCGAGTTCTCGCCGGACGACGAGGCGGCGCGCGGTGAACGCGAGGTCCCGGTGCCGGAGGACGGTTCGGAAGAATCCGCAGAACTGAACGACTGAAGCGCCGGCTCAGTCGACGTACTTGTCGATGAGCGGCGCGAGCTTTTCTTTCGTCTCGGCGGGGATGGCCTCGTCGGGCGTGTTGATGGTCCCTTCGAGCGCGGCGTGGCTGTCGGTCTCGTGGCCGTCGGGTATCTTGCGGATGGCGGCCTCGACGGTCTCCTTGATGGCCTCCTCGTTGGCGGCGGCGTTCTTCAGCACCTCGTCGAGGGTGACTTCGCTGTCTTCCTTCCAGACGTCGTAGTCGGTGACGCCGGTGATGGTCGCGTAGGCCATCTCGGCCTCCCGGGCGAGTTTGGCCTCGGGGATGGTCGTCATGCCGATGACGTCCCAGCCCTGCGCGCGGTAATGCTCGCTTTCGGCCTTCGTGGAGTACGAGGGACCCTCGATGCAGACGTAGGTGCCGCCCGCTTGGACCCGCGCGTCGGTCGCCTCCTCGGCGGCCTCGGCGAGGATGGAGACGAGTTCCTCGTCGTACGGCATCGCGAAGGGCTGGTGGACGACGATGCCCTCGTCGAAGAACGTAAGCGGGCGGTGTTTCGTGCGGTCGTAAATCTGGTCGGGGACGACGAGCGTCTGCGGCGGCAGGTCCTCTTTGAGACTGCCGACGGCGTTGCTGGCGAGGACGTGGGTGACGCCGAGTTGCTTCAGCGCGAAGATGTTCGCGCGGTAGGGAAGCGTCGTCGGCGAGTGCTGGTGGTCGGGGCCGTGTCGCGGGAGGAAGACGACCTCGCGGCCGGTGTCGCCGAACTCGCCGACGACGGGCGTCGTCGAGGGCTCGCCGAAGGGCGTCTCGACGGGTTCCTCGCGGGTGTTCTCCAGCGGGAGCGCCTCGTAGATACCGCTGCCACCGATGAATCCGATCTTCATACTCGGAGGTGGGAGAGAGCGCACAAAATCGTGGCGAAACGGGGCCTACACCACGAAGCCGTGGTTCAAGAGGTAGATGAGCACCGAGAGCGCGGGCACGCTGAGGAGGGTCGTCGCGAAGACGGCCGCGGAGACGAACTCGGCGAGCGAGGTGGCCGAGCCGGTTCCGGTGGCGTCGCCGAACTCCGCGACGAGGATGAGCGGCGTGACCGCGGCGGGCATCGCGGATTCGAGGACGAACGTCCGCGCGACCGTCGGGTCGCCGAAACCGGCGACGAGCGCGACGCCGACGGCGACCGCGGGCGCGACGACTATCTTGAGCGCGGCGACGACGCCGACCTCCGAGAGCGTCGAGCCGAGGTCGGCCCCCGCGAGTTGGATGCCGAGGATGAGGAGCATCATCGGAATCGACGAGTCGCCAACGAGCCTGAGCGTCTCCATCGCGGGGACGCCCGTCGGCGGGACGACACCGAGCCAGCGAGCCGCGAGCGCGGCGACGACGGCGTAGACGAGCGGGATGCGGACGATGCGTTCGAGGCCGACGCGCCATCCCGGCGCGCCGTCGTCGCGGTCGGTCCCTCGTCCGGCGATGTACACGCCCAGCGTGTAGATGAGGACGCTCTGGACGGCGAGGTAGACGACGGCCGTCGAGCGGCCGGTGTCGCCGAAGGCGAACGAACTGACGGGGATGCCGTAGTTCCCTGAGTTCGGAAAGGCGGCGACGAGGACGAGCGCGCCGAGAAGCGGTTCGGAGACGCCCGCGAGTCGGGCGACGCCGCCCGCGACGAGGAGCATGGCGACGTGGTAGACGACGACGCCGGCGGTGATGGTCGCCAGCGTCTCGCCGGCGAGTTCGGTCGTCGCGAGGCTGTAGAACACGAGGACCGGCGCGAGGACGTACACCGTGACCGTGTTGAGCGGCTCGGGGTCCACGTCGCGGGCGCGGCCGAGGGCGAACCCCACCGCGCCGATGGCGAGAATCGGCAGGAGCGCGGTGACGAAGATAGAAAACAGCGACATGCGCGTGCCGAGGTCCGTCACGCAAACGAACGTTTCGCTTCGGACGAGTCCGGGCGGCGGTCGAGTGTGAGCGGTCGGAGGGGCGTTGAAGCCGACGGTCGAAGCAGTCGGACACGCGGCTCTGTTGAAACCCCCGGCTGGTGACAGTTTGTCGAGACCGTGCTGAATACGGGGTGCGAGTCTCGCATCCAGCGTCGGTTCGAGCAGTCCGCTACCGACGTGTACAGCCACTCTCTCTCACTCCGGTCGAAACGAGGAGTCGGGCTCCTCCCGGCGAAACGTCCGAAATAGATGACCGTACGAAATATCATAGATTTAGTATATATCCTCTGGAGCCGTCGTTACCTTGAGGTTTGTAATGTCTACAAAACGCGTAGCAGCCGAAGCCGGCGTCCGAGCCGCATCCGACCAGTTCTACGGGGCGCTGGAAGCGATGGCGAACGGGAATGCCGACTCCATGGCGGACATCTGGTCACACGAGGACGACGTGACGACCATGCACCCAATCGGTGGACGGGAAGAGGGTTGGGAGGCCGTCTCTGGGTCCTTCGCCGGAGTCGCATCGGCGAGTGCGGATGGCACGGTCATCCGAGCGGACCAGGTCATCCGCGTCGTCGGCGACGCTGCGTACGAACTCTGCACCGAGTCGGTGTCGTGGACTTTTGCGGGTGAACCCATGTCCCTGGAGGGCCGGACGACCAACGTCTACCGGCAGGAGAAGGGCGAGTGGAAAATCGTCCATCACCACGCCGACCTCCACGCCGAGTTCGCCGAGAAAGTGGCGAACATGGGTGCCTGAGCGACCGACCGCCGGACGCCCGTCCGATTCGATGGTCGTTCACCCGACTAATCGGTTCTATCAAACTCAGGTGGATTCAACAGCGTCGAAGCAGTCGAACGAAACCGGGTCGAACCGAACGCGGCCGCGCTCAGGTCCCGACGCCGTCGTTTTCGAGGAGTCGCCACGCGCCGTCGCCGGTGGATTCGACGTAGCCGCGGCGCTCCATCTCGGACATGACTTCCGGCATCCGGTCGGGTTGGGCGATTTCCATCTCGATGCGGTCCACGTCGTGGAACTCCGCGAGGTAGTGGCGGACGTCTTCGAGTTCGAAGGTGTCGTCGTCGGCCTTCGCCATGACGCCCGAGGTGAGGTCTATCATGTCCTCGATGAAGTTCCACGGGTAGACGACCCACGCCCACTCTTCGAGGCGCTCGCCGACGTAGTCGGGTTCGAACTCGCTGGTCTGGAGGAGTTGGAGCGTCGCGGTCCGGACCTCGCCCGCGTTGCGCTCGTTGACGTACTCGTGTGCGCGCTTGATGGAGCCGCCGGTGTCGGCGATGTCGTCGATGATGAGCACGTCCTTACCCTCGACGCTGCCTTCCGGCATCGGGTAGCGCACCTCCGGCTCGTTCGATTTCTGGGCCGTCCCGACGTAGTGTTCCATCTTCAGGCTCGTCAGGTCGTCCAACCCGAGGAAGTCACAGATGCAGCGGCCGGCGAACCAGCCGCCGCGGGCCAACGCGACGATGACGTCGGGTTCGAACTCGGATGTCTTGACCTCGTCCGAAACGTCGCGGCAGAGGCCGTAGATGTACTCCCAGTTCGTGATAGTACAGTTAAACTCGTCGGGGAGGTCGCCCATATCTTCCGTTCACCGTGCGTACTGCCGCGCCTGACGCCCTTTAATCTGTACGACTCGCTCCGCCCGTGTGTCGCCGTATCAAAACCGCTCGAACCGACGTTATTCGGTGACTAACCGGGGAACCCGTCGTTCAGGCGGACACTAACGTATGTTAACAAGGGGCATAGTTATGTCGAGTGCCGGAGTATGCGGATTTGTAGGTGAAACAGAATGCACACGTGTGGTAACTGTGGTGAGTTCGTCTCCCGCGACTTCGTCCGCGTCTTCGGCAACGACATGGACGAGGTCGTCGGGTGCCCAGCCTGTATGAACATGCGCGAAGTGATGCAGGGCGACGGCGCAGCTCAAACGAGCGGCCGCGTCCGGTGGACCCGCGCGTGAATCGGCCGACACCGACCGACCCGCGCTCGTATCGCGCTCTTCCCTTCTCTCTCGTGACGTGACCGCCGACCCACTGGTTTGATACATCGCCGTGTAGTGCGCCTTTCCATGGATAGCCGACGCGCCCTCCTCGTCGACGCCTTCACGACCGAACCGCTGTCCGGTAACGCGGCCGGGGTCGTCCCCGACGCCGACGGACTCGACGCGGAACAGATGCGCGCCGTCGCCGCCGAACTCGGCGCGAGCGAGACGGCGTTCGTCTGCTCGTCGGCCGCCGCGGACCGCCGCATCCGCTACTTCACGCCGAAGCAGGAAGTCGACCTCTGCGGACACGCGACTATCGCGGCCCACGCTCACCTCGCGGCCGAGCGCGAACTCGAACCGGGTACCCACACGCTGGAGACGAACGTCGGCACCCTCGACATCGAACTCGGCGACCTCGGGGAGGTGTGGATGACGCAGAACGCGCCGACGGTGCGTCCCCTGGAAGTCGACTACGACCGCCTCGCGGCGGCGCTCGGCGTCGACGACGCCGCCCTCCGCGACGTGGGTGCGGACCTCCCCGTCGCGGTCGCCTCCACGGGGCTTCCCTTCCTCGTCGTCCCGGTCAACTTCCTCGAACACCTCTCGGGTGCGGACCCCGACGACGCCGCCATCGCCGACCTCGCCGCCGAACACGACGCGGCGGGCGTCTACGCCTTCACCTTCGACGCCATCGACGGCGACTCCACGCTCCACGCGCGGTGTTTCGCGCCCGGCATCGGCATCTCCGAGGACCCCGCGACCGGCACCGCCGCGGGTGCGTGCGGCGCGTACCTCCGGCAAGTGGGCGCGTTCGACTCCATGCCGGACGAACTCCGCTTCGAACAGGGCCACTTCGTGGACCGGCCGGGCACCGTCCGCGTGCGGGTCGGCGCGGAGATACGCGTCGGCGGTCGCGCGGTGCAGTCGCTCGACGGCGAGGTCGTCGTCCCGGAGTTCGCAGACGACGACATCATCGAAGCCTAAACTCCGTTCGAAAACGAGTCGGGCCGCGCCGGTCGACGCGACCTCAGCCGATGTACCGGAGGTCGTCGTCGCTGGCGATGCCGCCCTGCTGCTGCTGTTGCATCTCCTGAATCTTCGCGGCGACCTCCTTCATCTCCTCGGCACGCTCTTCGAGCGATTCGAAGTCGACGCTGAACTCGAGGAGGTCCTGCAGGACCTCGATGACGACCTGCGCGCTCTGGGGGTCGACGAGGTAGCCGCTCGTCTCGCCCATCAGGCACGTCGCGTCGAGGCCGCGGCGACTCCCGAGGCCGAGAAGCAGTCCCGAGACGCCGACGACGCCGCCGGCGGGTTCGTCCTCTCGGAACTCGATGCCCGCCGCTTCGAGTTCGTCGAGACGGGACTCGTCGGCGACGGCGCCGAGGACCGACGGCTCGTCGACGAGCTCGCCGGTCGGGACGCCGCCCAGCGCGAACAGTCGCTCGACGCCGAACTCCTCGGCCACGTCGAGGAAGGCGTCGGTGAGGTGGTAGTGACCCTCGTTGGACTGCGCCTGGTGGTCGCCCGTCAGGAGGAGCAGGTCCGGCCCCTCGCCGGGCGTCTCGACGGCGTGAATCGCGGCGTGGGTCAGCTCGGCGACGCCCTCGTCGATGCTCACCTGCGGCGGGAACACGTCGGCGTAGACGCGGCGGACCAGCGTGGCCTCCTCGAACTCCTCCAGCAGGTGCTCGACGGCGAGTTTGCCGACGTTCCCGACGCCCGGCAGTCCCTCGATGAGGACCGGGTCGGTGAGGTCGACCTCCTCGACAGCCTCGATTTCGATGTCGTCCATGCACGTAGTGGCGGACGCGCCGGTTAAGAGAGCGTCGGTAGCCGAAGACGGCTATTCCTCGGCGAGCCGGCGCTTCCGAGCGCGGCGGTACTCGCCGTAGGGGTCTTCTGGGTTGTACGGTGCGGGCGCGCTGTTCTCTGTGGTTGCGCCACACTCCGGACAGGTCTCAGAAAGTGAGTACACCGGGCGGTCGTGGCGGTCGCGCCACGCGCTGCATACCCGGATGTCAGACTTCATGCGATTACTCTTCGTCGCCGCTGCGTTCGCGGTGGTACTCCGCGGTTCCGCCCGCGGCCTCGATGACCTCGCGGGCCCGAGCGACGCTCGATTCGAGCTCCGTCTCGGCGGTCTTGTAGTCGGGCGCTTTGACCTTCACGCGGTACTCGGGCGCGCCGACGTACGTGACCGACAGTTCGATTTCGTCGCCGATTTCGTCGTCGCCCTCGGCGGCTTTGAGGGCCTCCTTCACGTCGTCGACGCCGTCGCCCGCGGGCGAGCGCAGGTCGACGTAGCCGGTGACGTTGACGAAGGGGACCGACACGTTCTGGCGCGCGGTCTCGACGATGGCTTCGAGCTCGTCGTCGTCGAGTTCGACGTCTTCGAGCGCCTCGAGACCGTGAATCGCGGCCTGCTCGAAGCCGTCGTAGAGCGATTCGAACTCGGCGAGCAGGGCGTTGGCGATGGACTGGTAGCGGTCGTCGGCGATGTCCTCGCCGAACGCCAGCGCCATCCACTTGTCGGCCTTCTGCTCGTTTTTCCACTCCTGAATCTTCTCTTTGCGCTGGTGCTCGTTGACGTCCTTTATCGAGAGGTCGATCTGCTGGGAACTCTCGTTGACTTCGAGCACTTTAGCGACGACTGTCTGTCCCTCGCGGACGTGGTCGCGAACGTTCTTAATCCATCCGCTGGCGACCTCGCTGATGTGGCAGAGGCCGCGTTTGTCTTCGTACTCTTCGAGGTCGACGAAGACGCCGAAGTCCGCGATGTCGTCTACCTTTCCGACGACGAGTTCGCCGGGGTCAGGCCATCCGCTGTACTTCATACGAGGTCCTCCAGGGAGTTACGCCTCAAGTTCGTCGCTGTCGCGACGCTCGACCGTCTCGACGACCTCGCCGTGGAATTCGGCGTTGCCGCCGGTCGGCGTGGCGAGGGTCGTCCCGCAGACGGCGCAGTTGACGACCGAGGAGGCTTTTCCGAAGACGACCTGTTCGTTCTCGCAGTCGCTGCACGCGACCTTGTAGAAGTTTCCTGCCATGATTTACTCCTGGAACTCCAGGCGACCGGCGCGCCAGCCCTCGCGCATGTGGGCCTTGCCACAGTCGGAGCAGATGTACTTCAGGTGGGTCTTCTTCGTCGGCTTGTCGCCACCGGGAACCTTGGAGAACTTACCGGCGTTACCGATCGTGGCCTTGCCGCGTCGCGTCTGACGGGCGTTCCACTTCATGCCGGTCGGGCGTCCCTTCCGGACCTTCTCCACTTCGTGTTCGTGGTGACCCTTGCAGTTCGGGCAGTACGTGTTGAAACGGCGTGGCATCTGCATAGATATCGACCTTGTGCTGGGTTTTGGTGTGGCCCGTTAAAACCCGTTTGGTTCGACGCGGCCCCTGAACTCGCCGCGACCGGGCGTTCGCCGTGTCACGTGTGGGCAGCCCACGGTGACTGCACCGTCCGCGATTCCCCCGCCGCGCGCCGCACGCCCGAAGCCGAAGCGATTAAGCGGTGACTGTGCCAATCCCGGCACATGAAGAAGCTCATCATCCACGGCGACCCCGGCGTCCGCCGCGACGGCGTCATCGAGTACGACGGCGAGGAGTACGTCCTCTTTTCGGTCGACCGACAGGGCGACTGGCACGGTCCCGACCGCGTCCAACTGTGGTGCACCGTCGGCACCGAAGACGAGCGCGAGGCGTTCGAAAAGCGCGAGTTCGTCCCGCACTGGCTCGACACCGAGGGCGTCGACGCCGAGGCCGTCGAAGTCGTCCGCGAGCGCGGCGCGGCCTAAGGTAGTCTCGCTTCTTCTACCTCGTAGACCGTGACCGACCCCGACCGGTGGACCGGCGTCAGCCACGCCACGTCCGTCTCTATTTCCCCGTAGCGGGCGCGCTCGCCCGGTCCGACCCACACGTACCGAACCTCGTACTGCTCGACGAGCCGCGCCCGCGTCGACTCGTTGCCGACGTACATCGCGTCCACGTCGCGCACGCGGTCGTAGTACGCGTCGGGGCCGCGGTAGCCGACCTCGTGCGCCCAGCCGGCGACCGTCGGCACGCCGGTCAGGCTCGATTCGGGATTCCCGCGCCAGCCGTACATGACGGTCTCGCGCTCGTCGCTCACGGTCGCCGACCACGTCGTCCCCGGCGCGGTAAGCATCGTCGGGTTGCCCTCGACGTTCTCGTCGAGCCACGTGATTGCGGTCGATTCGTTTTCGTGCCACCACTCCGCGAAGGCCGTCGCGTCCAGCGTCTCCTCCTGCCGGGGGGTGTCCGCGTGGGCGGCGACGGCAAGTCCGCCGTACACCGACGTGGACGCGACGAGGAGGACGACGAACGCGACCCCGACGACGCTGACCGCCCCCCCGCGGACGCTGAGGTCGACCCTCGGAAGCGACACGTCGCTCGCGGCGACCGCGTCGCCGACGAAGCCGGCCAGCACGGCACCCATCGCACTCCCCCAGAGCACCCAGACCTGCATGTACGTCTTGAACACCGTGTTCATCCGACCGGGGCCGGCCTGCTCGTTCACGTAGATGAGCTCGACGAGCGTCACGAGGCCCGCGCCGGCGACGACGAGCACCGTCTCGAACCGCGGGTCGTCGGCGAACCGGAGGAGCACCCAGCCGACGGCGACGAGGGGTGCGACGAGCGCGAGCGCGGCGAACGAGTGGACGGCGGCGACGACGGTCAGCACCGCGAAGCTCCCGAGGAGCGCGGCCCACTCGCGGCCGCCGAGGCCGTCCTGCGCCCCGAGGCGACGGACGTAGTAGCCCGCGAACGCCGCGAGGAACGCCCCGTGGACGAGCGCCAGCGCGCCGAACCCGCTTCGCTGGTCGGGCGCGAGAATCTCGACCGTCCGGGCGCTTCCACCGCCCGCGACCGCGCCGAGGAGGAACGGACTCGCGAGCACGGCGGCGACGACGCCGGCGAGTCCGACCGCCGCGACCGTCCCAACGAGTCGCGCTACTTCACCGGCAACTGGGTCGTCGTCGACGGCCGAGCGAACGCGCTCCCGACCGGGAAACAGCGTCCACGGCCGTGCGGGCGCGAAGACCATCCCGAGGAACAGCACGCCGAACACCGACGGGAAACTCCACGTGTCGACGACGACCTGGAGCGCGCCGACGAGCGTCGTCGCGGCGACGAGGAGTCGGCGCTCGCCGACCGCCTCCTCCGGCGTCCGGAAGTACGCGAAGGCGAGGCCGGCCGCGAGGAGCAGAAACGGCGTGCCCATCATGTGGGCGTGGAGGTCGCCGTTGAGCCACGCGAAAAGCGGGAACTCGTTGATGGTACCCGGAATCACGCGGCTCGCGCTCCAGTACGAGAAGTTCGAGGTTCCGGCGATCACCTGCTCGACGGTGTACTGCGAGCGCTCGGCGACGGCTCGCGCGAGGGGTCGCCGGAGCCCCTCGGGGAGCGCGGCGAGGGCGAACCGCCCCGCGGTGACGAGGTTGCTGGCGAAGCCGACGAAGAACGCCGAGAGCAGGCCGCCGATTCGACCGTTCGCCCCCGAGGCGGCGGCGACCCCGCGCCCGAGTTCGAACGCCGCGGTGACGAGGAAGCCGAAGAAGCCGGCGAGCGCGAGGTTGTAGGCGAACGACGGGTCGGTGGCGGTGAGCCGCGCGAGGAGAATCGAGACGAGGTGGCCGCCGTAGTAGTAGCGGACCGGCTCGCCGGCGAACCACATGTCCTCCGGCGGGAGGACCGACGCGCGGGCGAGCGACTGGAGGAGGCCGAAGTCGAGGAACTTCTCGCCGCCGCCGGCGTGGACCGACGGGTCGAGCGCCCGGAGCGAGACCGCGAACAGGAAGGCGACGAGAAACACCGCGGCCGCGTCGGCGACGGCGCGCCGGTCGATGTCGAGGTCGGACGCGAGTCGGAGGTCGCCGCGGCGGAGCGCGCCGAGGTCGAGGCCCGCGACCGCGGACGCGACGAGGAGCGTCCCGACGCCGGCGACGAGGGCCACGGGGCCGAACGAGAGGTGGCCGACGTAGTAGGCGGGAAGGGTCAAGACGACGAGCGAGACGGGGAGGGCGAGTCCGGCACCGCGACCGGGAAGGCGTCGGAACAGGCGGGTCGCGAGGGGAAGGCCGACCGCCCAGAGGGCCGCGAACAGCAGCAACCACCGGACAACGAGGGCGTACTCCATCTGTCCGATGACTGCGCCGCGGGTGCAATACGTTTTGTGATGGCCGGTGCGAAACAGAGCGGTTCGCTTTTTACCCCGTTGAGTGAATGGTCGTGCATGTCGCAGTCTGTCGGGGTGGTGGTCCCCGCCTATCGACCCGACCCAGAGCGTCTGGTCCCCTACGTCCACGCTCTCGTCGAGGAACTGGACCCCGAGGTGGTCCGGGTCGAACTCGACGCGCCGCGGCCCGAGACGCTCGACGCCCTCGACGCCCTCCCCGCCGTCGCTCACGTGAACCCGGTCGACGCCCGTCGCGGCAAGGGCGCGGCCATCACCGCCGGGTTCGAGTCGCTCCGCACGGACATCCTCTCGTTCGCCGACGCCGACGGGAGCACCCCGGCCGCGTCGATGGCGAACGTCGTCGCCGCCGTCCGCGAGGGGTCCGACCTCGCCGTGGGGTCGCGCCGTCACCCGAACGCGACCGTCGCCTCCCACCAGACGGTCGCTCGGCGCTACCTCGGCGACGGCTTCGCGTGGCTGGCCCGCCACCTGACCGAAGTCCCGCTGTACGACTACCAGTGCGGCGCGAAGGCCATCACCGCCGCGGCGTGGGCCGACGTTCGGACCCACCTGTACGAACCCGGATTCGCGTGGGACATCGAACTCATCGCCGTCTCGGGCGCGTTCGGCCACCGCGTGGCCGAGGTGCCGGTCGTCTGGGAGGACCAGCCGAACTCGACGGTCTCGCCGGTCGACACGACGCTCAAGATGGCCCGCGGGCTCCTTCGGTCGCGCCACCGCGCCCGGACGATTCGCGAGGACCGCCTCCACGAACTCATCGACGCTCGGAACGACGAGCGGACCCTCGTCGAGCAGTTCTCGGCGGAGGTCACGGATGACTGACCGGCTCTCGGCGCTCGTCTCCGGCACCCGATTCGGCAAGTTCGCCTCCGTCGGCGCGGTCGGCGCGGTGTTCGACCTCTCGTTGAGCAGTCTCCTCATCGTCTTTTTCGGCGTCGCCAACGAACTCGCGAAGCTCGCCGGCGCGGAGCTCGCAATCATCATCATGTTCGTCATCAACGACCGCTGGACGTTCGCGGGGGCCGGCTCGGACCTGCTCACCGCGAAGGTCCGGCGCTTCGTGAAGTCGAACCTCGTGAGGAGCGGCGGCCTCCTCGTGCAGGTGCTCGTCGTTCGGGCGCTCGGCGAGGTTCCGCTGTCGATTCCGGTCGCCGGCATCGACCTCTGGGAACTCATCCCGCTACCCCTCGCTATCGGCGCGTCGATGCTCCTGAACTACGTCGCAGAAAGCCTGTTCACGTGGCGCATCGCGACCCGTTCGAGTCAGCGCGACTCACGGTGAAAATTGACACACAGCGGCCGAAACAGAAGTCTTAACAATAGCAGACTCGTTTGTTGATTCAGCGGGATGGGATAGCCAGGAGATTCCGCCGGGCTCATAACCCGGAGATCGGTAGTTCAAATCTACCTCCCGCTATTCTCCTGACAACTACACCCCAAGCAGCGCGTTTTATCGCGCTGCGGCGGCCCGTCTTCTGTGGTAATCGCAACAGGTAGTTTGAACCAGAGAATCGAGCGAAGCGAGATTCGCGTCGTTCAAATCTACCTCCCGCTATGGTTTTGCCGACCGCAACTCCTAAGCGCCGAGTCTCGGCTCGGCGCGGCCCACGAGGTCGGCCTCATAGCTCAGTAGAGTTGAACCGGGGAGCGCCGCGAACCGGTGCGAATGAGGTCTACGTCTACGTTCTCGAACTCGCGACAGCGTGAGACCCGAACCCTCAGTCATTTCAAATCTGTAACACATATTGATAATCACTCCGCGAGTAGGGACCGAGTATGCCCTCTACAGATTCGGGAACAGAGTTTTGGTCTGCGATTCAGCGAACGATACTCGGCGGACTCCTCGCCATCGTCGCGATACTCGGGTTCGGCTGGACACGCCAACTGGGAACCGGAAATCTCCTCGTGGGTAGCTTCGGACTCCTCCTGTTCGTGGGTGCTGGCTACTGGATACTCTCCCTCTTTCGGATGGCCCTCGACGAGTGAGCGCGAGGCGAGGCTTCGCGCCGTCGCCCCAATCGACCGCTTCCGAAGGAGATTTTCGACCCCGACCCAACGAGAGCACAATGAGCGACCTCGAACGAATCTGCGCGGTCGGCGACGTGCCCGACGACACGACCTTTCTCTTTCGCGTCCGCGCGGCCGACGAAGACGACGCCGAGGAGCGCGAGGCCATCCTCGTGCGCACCGACGACGGCATCCAAGGGTGGCTGAACTACTGCATGCACCTGACGCACATCAAACTCGACAAGGGCTCCGGCGCGCCGATGCGCAACGGCGAGGTCATCTGCCAGAACCACGGCGCGTACTTCGAGGCCGACACGGGCTACTGCAACTACGGGCCCTGCGAGGGCGCGGTGCTCGACGACCTCGAAATCACGGTCGACGGCGACCACGTCTTCCTCTCGGACGAGGCGTTCGACTACGTCGGAGCAGGCGAAATCGAGACCGACCCCGCCGACCGGAGTTCGAGTTCGAACGTCGAGTTCTGACGGCGAGCAGACGGACGCGATTCAGTTCCCGTCGTTATCGTCGTCGCCGCCGTCGTCGCCATCGTTGTCGCCGTCGCCGCCGTAGTGGCGTCGCTCCACGTAGTCGTCGTAGAGCCGCGAGATGAGTTTCGTCACTGGTCCGTCGCCCACTCGGATACCGTCGACCGTCTCCACGGGTCGGAGTTCCCACGTCGAGTTCGTGAGGAACGCCTCGTTCGCGCCGCGCACGTCGTCCGGCGTGAAGCGTCGCTCCCGAATCGGGACGCCCTCCTGTCGGGCGAGGTCGAGGACGACGCGGCGGGTGATGCCCGGGAGGACCGGGCCGTCGAGACTCGGCGTGCAGAGCGCGTCGTCGTCGACGAAAAAGAGGTTGCTCGTCGCGCCCTCGGTGACGTAGCCGTCGGCGTCGAGCATGAGCGCCTCGTCAGCGCCGGTGACGCGGAGTTCGACGCGGGCGAGGATGCCGTTGAGGTAGTTGTGGGTCTTCGCCCGCGAGGGGAGCGACCGGTCGGGGATGCGCCGGGTCTTGACGGTCTGGACCGACGCCGGGCCGTCCCACACGGGGTCGGAGCCGCGGCCGCCGCGGGAGAGCGGTTCCACGATGACGACGACGCGGGGGTCGACCTCGTCGGCCGGCGTGAGGCGGCCGCCCTGACTGCCGCGAGTGACGGAGAGCCTGACGTACGCCTCGTCGAGGTCGTTCGCCGCGAGCGTCTCGTCGATTCGCGCGCGCAGGTCGTCGTCGGACAGGCCGTGGTCCATCCCGAGCGCGTCGCACGTCTCGGCCAGTCGGTCGGCGTGGGCCTCCCAGTGGAACACCTCGCCGCCGTAGGCGCGGAGGGTTTCGAAGGCGGCGTCGCCGTAGAGGAAGCCGCGGTCCGTGACCGGAATCGACGCCGACTCGGCGGGGACGAGTTCGCCGTCGACGTGGTAGCGAAGCGAACGCCCATCGGCGTCGTCGTCGCCGCTCATCGCTCCGCCTCCCACGCGTCGGCCGCCGGGCCGTCGCCGGCCGCGAGCGCGACGAAGTTGCGGACGATGTCCTTCCCCGAGTCGGTGAGGATGCTCTCGGGGTGGAACTGCACGCCGACGTGTGGCTTCTCGCGGTGGCGAACGCCCATCACGACCGACGGTTCGTCGGCCTCTTCAGCGTCTGGGCCGCCGGTTTCTGACTCCGCTGCGACGGTGTGGGCGGTCACCGCTAACTCGGGGGGCACGTCGTCGTGTTCGACCGCGAGCGAGTGGTAGCGGCCGACTTCGATTCGGTCGGGCAGCCCCGAGAAGACGCCCGCGCCGTCGTGTTCGACGAGCGAGGGCTTCCCGTGGACGACGTGGGGCGCGTGGCCGACGCGGCTTCCGAGCGCGGCACAGAGCGACTGGTGGCCGAGACAGACGCCGAGCGTCGGGTAGTCGAGGTCGCGGAAGACCGAGACCGAGACGCCGGCGTCCGCGGGGGTGCCGGGGCCGGGCGAGACGACGATGCCGTCCGGGTCGATGTCGCGGATGTCGTCGGCCGAGAGCGCGTCGTTGCGGTAGACGAGCACGTCGTCCGAAGCGTCTCCGCTTTCATCCCCGCTTTCGCCCTGCGCCTCCGCGACCGCCTCGCCGACGTACTGCACGAGGTTGTAGGCGAACGAGTCGTAGTTGTCGACGACGAGGATACGCGTCATCGTTCGGCCCCCACGGTCATGTCCGCGCGCTCGCCGAGCGCCTCGTCGATGGCGGTGATGAGCGCCCGCGCCTTCGCCAGCGTCTCGTCGTACTCGCTGTCGGGGTCGGAGTCGTGGACGATGCCCGCACCCACGCGGAGGTGGTACTCGTCTCCGAAGCGGACGAGCGTCCGGATGACGATGTTCAGCACCGCGCGGTCGTCGAAGCCGACGGCGAACATGCTCCCGGTGTAGGGGCCGCGCCGGGTGGCTTCGAGTTCGTCGATAATCTCCATCGTCCGGGGCTTCGGCGCGCCCGTGATGGTCCCGCCGGGGAACACCGCGGCGACGGCGTCGGCGAGACTGGTCCCCTCGCGTCGGGACCCCTCGACCAGCGAGACGAGGTGCATCACCTCCGAGTAGCGGTCCACCCGGCGGTACTCCGTCACCTCGACCGACCCGTACTCCGAGACCTTCCCGAGGTCGTTGCGTTCGAGGTCGACGAGCATCGCGTGTTCGGCGCGCTCCTTCTCGTCGGTCGTCAGGTCGGCCTCCAGCGCGTCGTCCTCCTCGGGCGTCGCCCCCCGCGGGCGGGTGCCGGCGATGGGTTCGGTGACGAGGCGGTCGCCCTCGACGCGCAAGAGGAGTTCCGGGCTGGCGCTCACGAGGTCGACGCCGGGGAGTTCGAGCAGCCCCGAGTACGGCGCGGGGTTGACCTGTCGGAGCGCCGCGTAGGCGTCCACCGGGTGGACCGCCGCGGGCGCGACGAGCCGCTGCGAGAGGTTCGCCTGAAACGTGTCGCCGTCGCGGATGTACCGCTTCGCGGCGCGGACGCGGTCGGCGAACGCCTCGCGGCCGCAGGCGCTCTCGAACGTCGCCTCGTCGGATTCGACGGGCGCGGAGACGGGCTCTGGTTCGCCCTCGACCGCCTCGACGGCGAGGTCGGTCGCCCGCGTTCGCGCCTCGTCGTAGACGGCGTCGAGGTCGGCGTCGTCGTCGACGACGGGACAGCAGGTGACCCGGAGCGTCGTCTCGCCGTCGTCAGGACGGGGTTCCTCCCACGACGCCACGAGGTCGTAGAGGCCGAGTTGGAGGTGGGGGAGCCCCCGGTCGTCGGTCGTGTGCTCGGGGAGCGATTCGAGTTCGCGGGCCGCGTCGTACGAGAGCCACCCGAACAGGCCGCAGGGGTATGGCACGTCGCAGTCGCCGCGGACGAGCGTCTCCGAGTCGGCGAGCGATTCGAGCGCGGCGAGGCTCGGCGCGGTGTCGACGCCGGGGTCGCCCCAGTCGTCGTCGGTCGGGTCGTCGACGGTCAGGCGCTCCGCGGGGGAGACGCCGAAGGCACCCCAGCCGGGTTGCCCGCCGGTCGTCTCGTAGAAGAAGCCGCCGGCGTTCCGGCGGGCGCGTCGATAGGCGTCGAAGGGGTCCGAGACGGCGATGCGGGCCTCGACGGGGACGCGCGCGCCGGCGGGTGCGACCTCGGCGGTCGCGCGAAAGTCGTCGCGGTCGGTGACGACGGTCAATGCGGTCATTACTCACACCAGTCTGTCCGCCGGGTAAACGGTTTCGCGACGTGTCTGCGAGGTAGCGAGAGCGGCCGTCGGTCGGGAGAACAGTCGTCTCGGCCGCTCCCACGCGAGTCGGTTACGCCTCGCCGGCGCGGTCTATCCAGCGCTGGACCCGCTTCGGCGACACGTCGATTGCGTCGCCGACCTCGTCGGCGTCGGCCGCGGCGAGGTCCGCGACGGTATCGATGCCGATCTCGGAGAGTCGCTCGGCGTACGCCGGGCCGATGCCGCGAATCGTGTCCACGGTCGGCGCGTCGGGGTCGACGGCCGGCTCGTCGGGTTCCGCGACCGCTTCGTCGGCCTCGTCGGAACCGTCGTCGGATTCCTCGGATTCGCTCTCGTCGGACTCCTCGGATTCTGGTTCGGCTTCGTCTTCAGGTTCCACTTCTTCTTCGTCGCCGGCTTCGTCCTCGGATTCTAGCTCCGGCTCCGGTTCGGCCTCCACTTCGTCGTCCGGTTCGGCCTCCTCGATGGCGTCGGCCGCGACCTCCGCGTCGTCGCGGGCGTCTTCGGCGGCTTCGGCGGCTTCGTCGTCGGCCTCAGACGTCGCGTCGGCCTCGTCTTCGACCGCTGATTCGACCGCGTCGTCGGTCTCTTCGTCCGCCGTCTCGTCCGCCGATTCCGTCTCTTCGACCGGTTCCTTCACCGCGGCCTCGGTCTCGACGTTCGCTTCCTCGCGTTCGGTTCTGGTGTCGCGTTCGACCGTAACGGTCGCCGTGTCGTCACGTCCCTCCTTCGAGGAAGACGACGAGTCGCCACCAACGAGGGATTTCCAGAGCGACGAAATAGTGTCAAGCAAGCCCATGTTACCTTCTCCTATGCAATCCCGTTATTTAAAAACCAGCGGCCTCAGTCGCTCTCGAGGTGGCTCCGGAGCGCGGCGTTCATCGCGTCGACCGGCGCGTCGCGGCCGGTCCACCGCTCGAAGGCCTCGACGCCCTGCAGGAGGAGCATCCACGCGCCGTCGATAGTGACCGCGCCCGCCGCGGCCGCCTCGCGGAGGAGTCGGGTCTCGAGCGGCGTGTAGACTGCGTCGAGCACCGCGAGGTCCCCGTGGAGGTACTCCGCGGGGACGGGCGTCTCGTCGGGCGACTCCATCCCGACGCTCGTCGCGTTGACGAGGACGTCCGCCTCCCGAATCCGGTCGAGCGTGTCCAGTCCGCCGCCGGTCGCGCCGGGGACGCCCCCGGCCAGTTCGATCGCGGTCTCGGCGGTTCGGTTGGCGACGTGGACCGACGCGCCCGCGTCGGCGAGGGCGAACGCGGCGGCCCGCCCCGCGCCGCCGGCACCGACGACCACGGCCGCGTTCCCGTCGAGGCCGACGCCGTGGCGCTCGAACGACCGGGTGACGCCCGCCGCGTCGGTGTTGTACCCCTGCGGCGTCTCCCCGCCGAAATCGATCGTGTTGACCGCGCCGATTCGCTCGGCGAGCGGGTCGGGGTCGACCAGTTCGAGCACGTCCTGTTTGAACGGGATGGTGACGTTCAGCCCCGAGACGCCGAGGGCGTCCGCGCCCTCGACGGCCGCCGCGATGTCGTCGCGGTCGGGTTCGAACGTGACGTACCGGGCGTCGAGGCCGGTTTCCTCGTAGGCCGCCTCGTGCATCGGCGGCGACAGCGAGTGGCCGACCGGGTTGCCGACGAGACCGTAGACTTGCATGGGCGGGTGGTGTCCTGCCGACGATATAACTCGCCCGCCCGCGTCGGATTCCGCCGGGACCCGACGGCCCCCACAGGTCGGATTTCCACCCGTTCGCTCTCCCGTGATAGATTGTCGCGGATCCGCGGTGTACCGGCGCGCTTTTAGTCCCCCGTTGGTCTACTCCCGCGTATGTCGGCACTCGCAACCCTGCTTTCCTTCGATACCGCGCTCCTCGTGGCGGGTATCGTCGCGCTCTATCTCGGGGCCGAGGCGCTCGTCGAGGGCGCGTCTCGACTCGCCATCGGCCTCGGTCTCCGGGCGGCCATCGTCGGTGTGACCATCGTCGCGTTCGCGACGACCACCCCCGAACTCTTCGTCGCGGTCCTGAGCGGCCTGGGCTACAGCTCCGACCTCGGACTCGGCGCTATCGTCGGCTCGAACATCGCCAACATCGGTCTCGTCCTCGGAATCTCGGCGCTCATCCAGCCGATGGGCGTCTCGACCGCGACGCTCCGTCGGCACGTCCCGTTCATGATTGCCGCGGCGGTCGCGCTCGTCGCCCTCGGGATGGACGGGAACCTCAGCGCCGTCGACGGCGGCGTCCTCCTGCTCATCCTCGTCGCGTTCACGGGCTACCTGCTCTACCGCGCCCGGTCGGCGACGGCGGACGCCATCGGCGCGGACGAAATCGACATCGAGGACGAAGACGAGGTCTCCGCGCAGTTCAAGGACGTGGTCTATCTCGGGCTCGGCCTGCTCCTCCTGTTCGTCGGCTCGAACTGGCTCATTCAGGGCGGACAGGGACTGCTCGAATCCTTCGGGTTCGGTCCGCGGTTCATCGGGCTGACCGTCCTCGCGTTCGGCACGTCGCTGCCGGAACTCGCGGCCTCCGTCATCAGCGCGGTCCGCGGCGAATCGGAGTTCAGCATCGGCAACGTCGTCGGTTCCAACATCTACAACGTCGTCGCCGTCCTCGGCATCCTCGCCATCATGGTTCCCGTGAACGTCCCCCCGAGCACCATCTCGCTGGACTTCCCGGCGCTCCTCGTGTTCACCTTCGGAGTCATCGCGCTGATGCTCCGCAACCGCGACGTGTCCCGCCTCGACGGCGGCATCCTCGTCGTCGGCTACCTCGTGTTCTTCTGGCTCATCCTTCCCTGACATCCCTGCCGGACGACTTCGGCCGTCCGTCACACCCGTTTCGGGCCGATTTTGAAACACAAAAGCTACCGGCTTCGGCTTCGCTCTTGTAGCCACGATGGTACGGCAACTCAGCCATCCGCTGACCGCGGTGTTCGGAGCCGCACTCCTGACGGTCCCGTGGCTGGGCCTCCACACGGTGTTCGGCGTTGACCTCGCGACCGGCGTCACCGTCGCCCTCAGCGGTATCGCCGTCCTCGGGTCCTCGTTCCTCCTCGCGTGGGGCGCGGAGACCGCCGAGGCCGACGTGCCGCGGGCGTTCGCCCTCGCCATCCTCGCGGTGCTCGCGGTCGCCCCCGAATACGCCGTCGACGCCCTCTACGCGTGGGAAGCCGGCATCAATCCCGGCTCCCCCGAATCGGCCGAGGCCGCGAGCCTCGCCGTCGCCAACATGACCGGCGCGAACCGCATCCTCATCGGCATCGGCTGGTCCGCAATCGCCCTCTTCACCGTCTACCGCGCCCGCGACACCGGCGACGAGGCGGTCGAGTCTCGTCCCGGCTTCCTCGCGGACGTGGTCCGACTCGACCACGGCATCGCGACGGAGATTCTGTTCCTCTTCGCCGCGACCGCGTTCGCCTTCTTCGTCCCGCTCGGGGCGGGCATCGGCGCGGTCGATATGTTCGTCCTCGTCGGCCTCTACGTCGCGTACATCTTCGTGGCGATGAACTCGCCGCACGAGGACGAAGCGCAGATCGGCGTGCCCGCGTACCTCCAGTCGTACCGGAAACCCAAACGCATCGCCACGACCCTCACGCTGTTCGTCTTCTCCGGTATCGTCATCCTCGTCGCCGTCGAGCCGTTCGCTCACGGCCTCGAAGCCCTCGGGAAGTCGGTCGGCATCCCGTCGTTCCTGATGATTCAGTGGGTCGCGCCGCTGGCGAGCGAGAGCCCCGAACTCATCGTCGTGGCCTACCTCGTCAACAAGGCGCGGTCGACCGCCGGCTTCAACGCGCTCATCTCCTCGAAGCTCAATCAGTGGACGCTCCTCATCGGGACGCTCGTGCTCGTCTACAGCCTGTCGCTCGGCTACTACGGCCCGCTCCCGCTCGACACCCACCAGATGGGCGAACTCTGGCTGACGGCCGCCCAGAGCTACTTCGCCATCGCCATCCTCATCACGTTCTCCATCAGCCTCCGCGAGGCGGTCGCCCTGCTCGGGCTCTTCTTGACACAGTTCGTCTACTCCGTCACCGGTCTGGCGCTCACGCTCCCGATTCCGGGACTCGGCGCGGTCACCTTCGACGGCGCAACCTCGCTCATCGGCTTCGTCTATCTGGTCGTCGGAACGGCGCTTTTCGTCCGGCGACGCAAGCAACTTGCGGCGGTCGCCAAGCTCTCGGTCCGACGCGTTCGCGGCGACTACGGCGCGAACGAGGTTCCGGCCGCGGTGGAAGACTGACCGGCTCCCCTCGCCGCTTCCGACGCCCTTTTCGCCGGCCTCGGCGACCCTCGTATCGTGATTGGAATCGTCGTCAGCCGCGCCGACAGCGCATCGGTTCACATCGGCGAGCACCTGCTCGAACTCGCCGACTGGGACGAACGGACCGACGGGGACCGACCCGACGCCGACGGCGGCGGCACCGTCTTCTCCCGCGACGGCTTCGAACTCCGCGAGTTCGACGACCGACACATCGACCTCGACGACCCCGCCGAGGCGTTCGACGCCGACCTCGACCTCCTCGTCGTCGTCTCGCGGCACGCCGGCGAGACCGGCGCGCTCCTGACCGCGCACTTCACCGGGAACTTCGGCCCCGCCGACTACGGCGGCGAGCCGGGGCGATTCGCCCGCGCGTGCCCCAACGCCCAGCGCGCCGTCGTCGAGGCGCTCCGCGAGCGCGCGCCGGACGACTACGAAGTCGGCATCGAGGCGACCCACCACGGCCCGACCGAGCCGACGGTCCCCTCGATGTTCGTCGAACTCGGGAGCGACGAAGCGCAGTGGGGAGACCCCGAGGGGGCCCGCGCGGTCGCGGCGGCCGTCCTCGACATCGAGGGCGTCGCGCCCGACGCGGACCGCCAACTCGTCGGCTTCGGCGGCGGCCACTACGCCCCGCGGTTCGAGCGCGTCCTCCGCGAGACCGACTGGCGCGTCGGCCACATCGCCGCCGACTGGCAGCTCAAGGCGATGGGCGCGCCCGAGAACAACCGCGACGTGCTCCGCCGGGCGTTCGAGGCCTCCGCGGCCGACCTCGCGCTCGTCGACGGCGACCGCGACGACCTCGCGGCCGCCCTCGAAGCCGAGGGGTTCCGAGTCGTCTCCGAGACGTGGGTCCGCGAGACCGCGGGCGTCCCCCTCGACCGCGTCTCGGCCCTCGAAGCCGACGTCACGACCGTCGAGGAGGGACTCCGGTTCGGCGCGCGAATCGACGCCGACGACTACGAGGTCGTCTCGCTCCCCGACGGCCTGCTCGGCGAGGCGCAGGGCATCGACCTCGACGCCGCGCTCGACGCCGTCCGCGAGACCACCGTCGCCTTCCACACGACCGAGGGCGGCGCGCGCGCGGTTGGTCGCGCCGCCGTCGCGGGCGACGGCTACGACGAACTCGTGTCGCGGCTCTGCGACGTGCTGCGCGAGAAATACGACAGCGTCGTCCGCGACGACGGGGCGGTCACGGCGACGGTTCGGGCGTTCGACCCCGCCGCGGCACGCGAGTTCGGCGTCCCCGAGGGGCCGGCGTTCGGCAAGCTCTCGGCCGGGCAGTCGGTCGAGGTCGACGGCGAGACCGTCGCGCCCGAAGACGTATCGAAAGAACGACTCATCGAGTTCGTCGTGTGACCCCCGGCGGAGCGCGGCCGGCCGATTCGCCCCGTGAACCGACCTGTGCCGCGGGCTCTCATGTCACGTTTCGGCACGAATCGGCGGCTCGTCGGACAGATGTCTGACGGAAGGGGGAAAGATAATTAGTCGTCCTCCGTAAACCGTCTCCATAAATATGGACTCTATCGTCGGCGACGCAATTGACGAGGCCGAGGCCGAGGACATGGGGGATGAGTCGGTTCAGGTCGACGACTCGACCAACATCAACCGGTCCGGGACGATGACTGACGACGAACTGAAAGCGGTTCTCAAAGACCTCCAGACCAACATCACGGTGGTCGGGTGCGGCGGTGCCGGCGGGAACACCGTCAACCGGATGCACGAGGAGGGAATCAAGGGGGCGAAGCTCGTCGCCGCCAACACCGACGTGCAGCACCTCGTGGAAATCGGGGCCGACACGAAGATTCTCATGGGCGAACAGAAGACCCAGGGTCGCGGCGCGGGCTCGCTCCCGCAGGTCGGCGAGGAGGCCGCCCTCGAATCCCAAGAGGAGATTTACGACGCCATCGAGGGCTCCGACATGGTGTTCGTCACCGCCGGCCTCGGCGGCGGCACCGGCACCGGCTCGGCCCCCGTGGTCGCCAAGGCGGCCCGCGAGTCGGGCGCGCTCACCATCGCCATCGTCACGACGCCGTTCACGGCCGAAGGCGAGGTGCGACGAACGAACGCCGAAGCCGGTCTCGAACGACTCCGCGACGTTTCGGACACGGTCATCGTCGTCCCGAACGACCGCCTGCTCGACGCCGTGGGGAAGCTCCCGGTCCGCCAGGCGTTCAAGGTATCCGACGAGGTGCTGATGCGCTCGGTCAAGGGCATCACCGAACTCATCACCAAGCCCGGTCTCGTCAACCTCGACTTCGCCGACGTGAAGACGGTCATGGAGCGCGGCGGCGTCGCCATGATCGGTCTCGGCGAGTCCGACTCCGAGTCCAAGGCCCAAGAGTCCGTCAAGTCCGCCCTCCGCTCGCCGCTTCTCGACGTGGACATCTCCGGCGCGAACTCCGCGCTCGTCAACGTCACCGGCGGCTCCGACATGAGCATCGAGGAGGCCGAGGGCGTCGTCGAGGAGATTTACGACCGCATCGACCCCGACGCGCGCATCATCTGGGGGACCTCGGTCGACGACGAACTCGAAGGCATGATGCGGACGATGATCGTCGTCACCGGCGTCGAGTCGCCCCAAATCTACGGCCGCAACGGCGAGGTGCAGGCGCAGGCCGAAGGCCGTCTCGAGGACATCGACTACGTCGAGTAGTCGCCGTCGTCGGCGACGCGGCCGGGAACGCGTCCACCGCGCTCGCGGTCCGGATGCCCTCCGTTCTCCTCCCCTCGCGTTCCGCGTAGCGGCGTCACTCCGCCGGATTCGACGTTCTCGCTCGCCTTCGAGACCGAATTCGGCTCGACGGTGCATCAATAGATAGAAAAAGCCCGACGCCTTAGGCCCCAGCAACATGGACGTTAAGTACGACCTGAACAGCTACGTTCGCGTGTTGAAACTCGCGAGCACCCCGTCCTGGCAGGAGTTCTCCCAGATCTCCAAAATCGCCGGCGCGGGTATCTTCCTCGTCGGACTGCTCGGTTTCATCATCTTCGCGGTCATGAGCTTCCTCCCCGGAGGGGTCTGAGATGCCCATCTTCGCCGTAAAGACCACCGCTCGCCAGGAGCGAACGGTTGCAGACATGATCGCGACGAAGGACTTCGCCGAGATTCACGCCGTCCTCGCGCCCGACTCGCTCACGAGTTACGTGATGGTCGAGGCCGACGACGACGGTATCGTCACGCGCGTCCTCGAGGAGATTCCGCACGCCCGCGGCCTCGTCGAGAGCGGCGGCGCGGTCGGCACCTCCAGCATGGCCGAAGTCGAACACTTCCTCTCGCCGACGCCGGACGTGGAGGGTATCGCGGAGGGCGACATCGTCGAACTCATCGCCGGCCCGTTCAAAGGCGAGAAGGCGCGCGTCCAGCGCATCGACGAGACGAAAGACCAGGTCACCGTCGAACTGTACGAGGCGACGGTCCCGATTCCGGTCACCGTCCGCGGGGACCAGATTCGCGTCCTCGACTCCGAAGAGCGGTAAGCGTCCGCCCCGACGAGGGCTCTCTTCTCTCTCAGTTTCGGCTCGACTCACCGCGCGCGACGAGCGCCGCGTCCCCCGGCGACCCACCCTCCCGGCGACTCCCATGTCCCCCGACAGTCCCCGGCGAGGCCGTCTCGCGCGACCGTGTCGCGTCCCACCGCGACTTCCGGCTGTTCCGTCTACAGCGCGCCCTGCTCGCGGAGCGTCTCGACGACGCTGTTGAGGTCCGCGTCCGCCTCGACGGCGTCTTTCACGTCCTCGCGGATGCGGACCGCGGAGGAGTCGGCGTCGTACGCGCGGACGAACTCGGCGCGGGTGTGCTCGTCGAAGGCGTGTCGAATCGCGAAGTAGCCCTCGGGGACGATGGTCCCGCACACCTTGCACTCGTGGCGCTCGTGTTCCACCGTCTGGTGGATGACCGCGCTTTCCGCGTCTTCGAACCGACCGTCACACCCTTCGATTCCGCACTTCCACCGGGACATGTTCCCACCGACGGACGTGAGCGACAAAACCGTTTCTTCGACCGCCCGGCGTTCGACAAATAGCAACCACTAACTGGTGGCTGACCCGACCGTATCGTGTGAGCGCGACCACGACGACGCGGGTCGATATGCACGTGAAGATTCTCGACGAGCGGGTCGTCTCGCGCGCGAAAGCCCGCGGTATCGACGTGCTCGTCTACGCGCCGCACTTCGTTCGCCTGCCAGACATCCGCGCCCGTGCGGCGCGCTTTTCGGACGACGACCTGCTCGTCGTCCCCGCCCGCGAGGTGTTCACGGGGTCGTGGCGCGACCGGAAACACGTCCTCGCGGTCGGCCTCTCGGACCCCGTGCCCGACTTCATCACCCTCGACGGGGCCTTCGCGGAGTTCGACCGGCAGGACGCGGCGACGCTCGTCCCGCACCCCGAGTTCCTGACGGTGAGCCTCACCGCCGAGGACGTGGCCGCCCGCCGCGACGACATCGACGCCGTCGAGACGTACAACACGAAGACCCTGCCGCGGGACAACCGCCGCGGGCGCGACATCGCCCGCGAGACGGGGCTGCCGGGGTTCGCGTCGTCCTACGCGCACCTCCACGGCACCGTCGGCGAGGCGTGGACCGAGTTCGACCGCGACATCGGCTCCGAGGCCGACCTCGTCGCCGCGCTCCGCGAGGGGGCGGAACGCCGGGTCGTCCGCCGCACAGGAGTCTCCCACGCGCTCCGCGGCGTGGCCGAGTTCGCCCACCTCGGCTACGAGAACTCGTGGGGGAAAGTCGACCGACTCCTGCTTTCGGGGATGGAGCCAACGCATCCGAGCCACATCGCCTACGACGGTCGGTTCGACGACGTGAGCGTCTACTGAGTGTTACCGAACAGCCGTTCGTTCGACCGCGCCCGCGCCCGAACGCGCCAGCACCCAGCACCGCGGCCGCCAACCGCTCAGAGCACCGCGGTGAACGACGCCGCGGCGTCCGCGAGGGACACGTCGAGCGAAAAGAGGTAGTAGTGGACGCCGGCGAGGACGCCGAGTTCGGCGACCGTGACGACGACGGTCACCGCGTCGGCGTGTTTCGAACTCGTCGCCACGCCGGTCGGCAGGTCGTACTCCTGCGGCGAAAGCGGGTAGAACAGCGCGATGCCGCGCTTCGAGCCGACCATGTCGAGGACGTAGTGGGTGGCGACGCCGATCCAGACGAAGTGGAGGTTGCCGAAGACGAGCGGGAACGCGAGGAATATCGCCAGCACCGGGAGGTTGTGGAGCGTCTTGCGGTGCTTGCCGAAGGCGGTGTCCACGTCGGGGAACAGCGCCCCGAGGACGACGGGCAGCGACAACTGGCCGATTTTCTGGGCGAGGAGGAACGCCGAGTCGACCGTCGGTTCGAACGACCGCGGGTCCACGGTGAGGATGACGCCGAGCCCGAGCGCCAACAGGATGGCGTTGAGCACGTGTCCCTTCTTGTTCATGGATGCAGACTGGTCCGGCGGGATACAAAGCTTTCCCACGGAACCGACCGACGGCGGCCGTGCGACCGGCTCAGCCGGTCGTGACGGATTCGATTTCTTCGCGGAGGAGCGCCAGCGCCCCGCGCGCAATCTGTTCTTTCACCTGCGTCCGCGACCCGTCGTACTCGAAGCGCTCGACGCGGGCGTACGAGTCGCCGGAGCCCCACGGCGCGGCGAAGGCGACGCCGACGAAGACGGTCCCGACCGGCTTGCCGGGGAGTCCGCCCTCCGGCCCGGCGATACCCGTCGTGGCGAGCCCCCATGTCGCGTCGGCCACGTCGCGGACGCCGGCGGCCATCTCGCGGGCGACGAGCTCGGAGACGGCGCCGTGTTCGTCGAGCGACTCCCGCGAGACCGCCAGTTCGTGGCGCTTGGCGTCGTAGGAGTAGGTGACGAGCGAGCGGTCGAAGTAGTCGCTGGAGCCGGGCACGTCGGTCAGGAGCGACCCGACGAGGCCGCCCGTACAGGACTCCGCGACCGCGACGGTGTGGTCCGCCTCGCGGAGGGCGTCGCCGACGCGGACCTCCTCGGGCGGGTCGGATGCGAACTCGCGCATACGACCGACGACGGGCGGTCGGGACAAAAAGCGGTCGGGGAGGCCACCGGCGGCGTTGGCGTCGCGGTCGGCACCGATGCGGCGGGACAAAAGTCCACCGGCGGTTCCGAGACCGAGAAGTACACAAAGCCCCGCGGTGTCGGGTCCGACATGGACATCGACGTTGAGCCGACGGAGCGACCCGACGCCGACGAAGACGACGACGCCGGCGACGACGGGCCGGCCGAAATCGAGGTGGAAGTCACCGAGCCCGACGAGGTCACGTCGACCGACACCGAGGACCTCCCCGAGGGAATCGACGCCCCGGATTACGTCCTCTACGGCGGCAAGGGCGGCGTCGGGAAGACCACGATGGCCGCGGCGACGGCGCTCGCCAGCGCGGCCGACGGCACCGCGACGCTCGTCGTCTCCACGGACCCCGCGCACTCTCTTTCCGACACGCTCGGCGTGCCGGTCCCCGACAAGCCGACTCGGATTCGCGAGGAGATTCCCCTCTACGCGGCCGAAATCGACCCCGACGCGGTCATGGAAGGGCCGTTCGCCGGCGGCGACGGCTCGGGCGAGGACTTCGACGACGAGACCGACTTCGAGACCGGAGACTACGACGACGACAACCCCTTCGCCGGCGGCGACTCGGACTCCCCGTTCGGTGGGATGGGCGGCGGAATGGGCGGCTTCGAGGACCTCCTCGGCGGCGACGGGCCGATGGGGATGGGCGGGCCGATGCCCGGCGCGGACGAGGCCGCGGCGATGCAGCAGCTCCTCGAATACATGGACGACCCGCGGTTCGACCGCGTCGTCGTCGACACCGCGCCCACGGGCCACACGCTCCGCCTGCTCGAACTCCCCGAACTGATGGATTCCATGCTCGGCCGCATCGCCCGCATGCGCCAGCGCTTCTCCGGCATGATGGACAACCTCAAAGGGATGTTCGGCGGCGGCCCCGACGACCCGCAGGCCGGGATGGCGGACCTCGACGACCTCCGCGAGCGCATCGAGCGCCTGCGCGCGGTCCTCCGCGACCCGACGCGGACCGACTTCCGGGTCGTCATGATTCCCGAGGAGATGAGCGTCGTGGAGTCCAAGCGCCTCGTCTCGCGGCTCGACGAGTTCGGCATCCCCGTCCAGACGCTCGTCGTCAACCGCGTGATGGAGTCCGTCGAGGACGTGGCCGACGTCGACCCCAAGTGGATAGAGTCGCCCGACCTGGAGAACTGCGGCTTCTGTCAGCGCCGCTGGCAGGTCCAACAGGACGCGCTCCGCTCGGCGACGAACCTCTTCCGCGGCCGCGACGTGAAGCGGGTGCCGCTGCTCGCAGAACAAGTACAGGGCGAAGACGCCCTCCGGGTCGTCGCGACCTGTCTGAAGTAACGCCGAGACGGCGGTTCGCGGGCCGACCGCGACGAATTCAGGGCAGCTTGCGAGCGAAGCCGTAGAGCGCGTCGCGCCACGCGTCGGGCAGGAAGCGCGCGAGGACGCCGACGCGGGCGACGGTTCCGGGCTGGTAGCGCGCCCGCGGCTTGGTCGAACTCGCGGCGTTGACGATGTCTTCTGCGACGCGCTCGGGCGGAATCGCGCCGGGACCGCCGCCGCCGAGCGCCTGCGAGTCGTCGAACAGCTTGTAGAGCTTCTCGTACGCGCCGGAGCGGTCGAGGCCGTCGGCGTCCTCGCCGTTGCCGTTGACCTCGTCGTCCACGCGGTTCGAAAACTGCGTCTCGACCGGACCGGGTTCGATGAGGACGGCGTCGATACCGTACTCCTCGACCTCGGTGCGGAGCGCGTCGGTCATCGCCTCGATGGCGAACTTCGAGCCGGCGTAGACGCCGGTGCCGGGGAAGGCGACGCGGCCGACGACGCTGGAGACGTTGACGATGGTGCCGTCGCCCTGCGAGCGCATGTGGGGCAACACGGCGCGCATGAGTCGGTGGGGGCCGTAGACGTTCACGTCGAACTGGTCGTGGACCTTCTCGGTCGGCACGTCCTCGACGGGGCCCATCTGACCGTAGCCGGCGTTGTTGACGAGGCAGTCGATTCGGCCCTGCTCGTCGGCGATGCGGTCGACCACGCGGTCGACGTCCCCCTGGTCGGTCACGTCGAGCGTCGCGATGTTCGCGCCGCGTTCCCCCAGCGTCTCGATGTCGGCCGGGTTCCGGGCGGTGGCGTAAACCTCCCACTCCTCGTCGAGGAAGTCGAGCGCCGTCGCGCGCCCGATTCCCGAGGAGCAACCGGTGATGAGGACCGTCTTTTGATGCACGTCGGTAGGTCGAACCGCGCGCTGTTAAGTGTACGCGGTTCGCCACGATTGGGCCGCGGTCGCGTCTCAGTCTTCGTACTGCGCCTTCGCCTCGTCGGCGTACGCGTCGGCCAACCGGGTCGGTTCGGGGAGCTTGTACTGCCCCGAGAGCCGGGAGACGAGGTCGACGGTCGTGGCCGCAGAGAGGCGGTGGCCGGGGCTGACGTACAGCGGGTTCACGATGGGCCGCGAGTCGTACTGCCGCGACTGGAAGGCGTAGCCGATGGTCGTCTCGGGGCTGGCGGGGTGGCCGCCGACCGGGTCGACCGAGTCGTCGGCGCGAATCGGCGTTCGCCAGCCCTCCGGCCGGCCGTCCACGTCCTCGTCCGGCGTCCCGCAGAGGAGGGACTTGGCGACGCCGATGCTCGGCGCGTCGCAGACGACGCCGAGGTGGGTGGCGAGGCCGGCCTGCCGGAAGTGGATGCGGCCGGAGCCGTCGAAGACGAGCAGGTCGGGGTCGCAGTCGAGTTCGGCGAGTGCGTCGAGGATGGGACCGCCCTCGCGGAACGAGAGCAGGCCGGGGATGTAGGGTAACTCGAGGTCGGAGACGGCGTGGACGCGCTCGACGACCTCGCCGCCGCGGAGGACGACGACGGCGCTCAGCGCGCGGTCGTCCAGAAACGACTGGTCGATGCCGGCGACGAGCGGCGGTGGCGAGTCGGCGTCACCGCCGGGTGCTATCGCGTCCGTGAGCGTCTCGTTTTCCGTCTCCGAGGAGTCGAGCGAGACGCGCGTCGGGTCGAACGGGAGGTCGTCCTCGAAGACGGCGGCCTCGGCGACGCGGCGCTGGAGCGACTCCATCTCGTCGCGCGAGAGGCCGGGGCGCGGCGCGAGTTCGGGGCGGGCCGGACGCATCTCAGAACCGGCCGCGACCGGGGCCGCCGGGACCGCCGGGACCGCGCCCGCCGAGCGAGAGCTGCGAGGGGACCTTCCGCTGACCCTTCACCCGCTGGCCGTAGGCGAGGCCGATGACGAGGCCGATGAGGTGCGCGAAGTGGGCGATGCCGTCGGCGCTCTGGCTGACGAAGAAGAACACCGAGATGCCGGCGAACCCGAGCGTGAACAGCCACAGCGGGACGGGAATGATGAAGTACAGGTAGATTCGAAGCCCCGGATTCAGGACCGTCAGGACGCCGAGGACGGCCATGATGGCGCCGCTCGCGCCGACGACGGCGCTCACACTTCCCGGCGACAGGAGCATCGACGAGCCGACCTGCGCGAGTCCGGCGAGCATCCCGCTGACGAGGAACAGCGCCGCGAACTTCCGCGAGCCGACGTAGCGCTCCACCAGCGGGCCGAAGAAGAACAGCACGATGGAGTTGCCGACGATGTGGTAGAAGCCGCCGTGGGCGAATATCGAGGTGACCCACGTCCAGACGTACTCGGGGTGAATGCTCGTGAGGTAGAAGGCGCTAATCGAGAGGGAGGTGAGGCCGAGGAACTGCTCCAAGACGAGTTGGGCGAAGAACGTGAGCCACATCAGCGCGAGAAACAGGTACGTGACGTTCCCGCGGAAGTAGCCGAGCACGCCGCCTGCGCCCGTGAGCGAACTGAGCAGTCCGCCGCCGCGGCCGCCCTGATTGTTCACCGAATCGTCGAAGGAACTGTCGAAGACGCCGGCGGGGTCGTCCCAGTCGGAGAGCCCCGCGCAGTCGTGGTTCTCGGGGAGGCGGTGTTCGGAACAGAACGTCCCGCCACACCGTGAACAGCGGTACGGCAGACTCTCGTCCTTGCCGCACACGTCGCAGATAGGCATTACCAACGCCTTACAGCGGCGAGATAAAAAGGGGTTCCCTCATGGATGTGGGGTGTGAACATACAGCGAACGAGCGGTAGATTCAGGTGTTTCGTCGCTTCGGTCGGTGGGACGCCCCATCTGTCAGAGGCGGCCGCGTGGCTGTCGGCGGCGTAGACATCGTGTCGCGCTCGGCGGTCGTCGCGCGAGAAATTCGGGGTTACGCGTCTTCGGAGGACGCTTCCTCGGCGTCTTCGTCCGCCTCGTCGGCGGGCGTGAAGTTCGTGGGGACGACGGTCGGGTGCTGAAGCCCGAGACGGGGTTGCTTGGCTGCCATGCTCGTCTCGACGTACCCGACACAGGGACTAAAGATTACCCATGCGCATAATTTATCGGTCGATGCGGCGGCGATAACTGTCGGGTATCCGCGTCGCCGACGCTGGTCGGTTTCCGTCGGACGCGTCTCGGGAGTCGACGGCGAGGTCGGCGGCGACGCTCCGACTCGAAGGCGACGTCGAAAAAGCGCGCGGCGGAGTCGCTTACGCGAAGTTCTCTTCGTAGAGGTCCATCGCGTGTTCGATGGCGTCCTTGGCGGCCTGCTTGTCCTCCCAGCCCAGCGTCTCGACTTCCTTGCCGGCCTCGAGGTTCTTGTAGGTCGCGAAGAACTCGTCAATCTCGTCGAGCGTCTGCTGCGGGATGTCTTCGAGGTCCTCGATGTGGTCGTAGCGGGGGTCCTCGATGGGGACGGCGATGACCTTGTCGTCTTGCTCCCCGTCGTCGTCCATCTTCATGAGCGCGACCGGGCGGGCCTCGATGACGCAGCCGGGGAACGTCTGGTCCTCGACGAGGACGAGCACGTCGAAGGGGTCTTCGTCGTCGTAGTACGTCTGCGGGATGAAGCCGTAGTCCGACGGGTAGTGGACGTTGGAGTGGAGCACGCGGTCGAGGACGACGCCGGGGATGTCCTTGTCGTACTCGTACTTGTTGCGCTCGCCTTTGAGACACTCGACAACTGCGTAGATTTCGTCCGGCGCGTCGGGGCCGGTCTCCATGTCTTCCCAGAGGTTCACCATACCGAACCCATCCTCGATGCGGGCAAAAGTCCTTTCGGGATTGGTCTCGTACCGCTGTCATCCGGGTCCCGTCGGCCGCTTCGAACCCCTCTATATCTGGAGGTATTCCCCACAGAATCCCACGACGCTACTCCTATGCGTCTGAGATATTCCCCGGGTATGCCCGCTCGGCGACGCTGCGTCGTCTTCCCTTTGTCGCCGTGACTCGACTCTGTGCAATACCCGGCACTCGTGTGCGCTCTGCCCCAATTTCTTTGAATAATGGGCCTCCGTACGACGGCGAAACAGACTGCTCGTTGACAAAGTTTAAATAGGAAGGTGACATTTCCATATGCATGTCAGAGGCACAAACAATTGGCAACAAATCCGGTGCGGCTCGGGACCTCACCGCGTTCCAACAGAACATCCTCGTCATTCTCGCCGAGGAACCGATGTACGGCCTGGCTATCAAGCGTCACCTCGAATCGTACTACGACACCGAGGTCAACCACGGGCGTCTGTACCCCAACCTCGACGACCTCGTCGAGATGGGGCTGGTCGAAAAGAGCGAACTCGACAAGCGGACGAACCAGTACGAACTGACCGACGACGGCCTCCAGGCGGTCCTCGACCGCTTCGACTGGATGCTCTCGAAGTTCGTCACCGACGACGAGCGCGCCGAGATGGTCTCGGAGCTCGTCGAAGCCAAGCTGTAATCGGCTGCACACACCGCACGAACCGCGGGGTTCGCTCAGTTGTATTCGGGCACTTCGGCGTCTGCGGCGTCGAAGAGCAACTCGAGCGACTCCGGCAACAACGACCGCTGTTCCGCGGTCGGCCACGCGTTGCGTGGATAATATTCTTCGACGAACTCGCGCACTTCGGGAGCGCCAGCCATCTCGACTCGCCGGACGTAGTGGTTCCCGAGGAAGTCCGCGAACGCCCGCGCGTTCGCCGCGTGGTCCGCGCCGTGTTCCTCGGCGACGGTCTCGACGTACGCCGCGTTGTGCTCTTCGACCGCGCCCCACTCGTGGTCCTCTCCGGCCCCCGATAGGGGGCGTTCGATTCCGCGGTCGACGTCGTCGATTTCCGTGGGGTCGACGACCCCGTCGTCGTCGACCCACTCGTCGGGGTGGAGCACCAACACGTCGTCCTCTTCGCGGTGTCGCGCGCGGAACTCGTACTCGCTCACGAGGTCGTCGCGGACGGACCGGTACGTCGCCGCCTCGTCGGGGTCCACGGCGTCGCGGGCCAGCCGCGTCAGCCGTTCGGCCTCGGAGAGCACGTCTTCGGGAAGTTCTGGCTCAGGCATGGTCGAGGGCCTCGTTGGCTAAGGAGTCGGCGCGGTCGTTTATCTCTCGCGGTACGTGCTCCAGCGACCAGCGGTCGAACGCCGACAGCAGCTCTCGGGCCTTCACGCGGCGCTCTTTGAGACCGGGGTCGTTCGTGTTCCACTCGCCGCGGACCTGCTTGACGACCAGTTGGGAGTCGCCGCGCACGTCGATCTCGTCGTACCCGTACTCCTCGGCGACCGACAGCGCCTCCACGAGCGCCTCGTACTCCGCGCGGTTGTTGGTCGTCTCGCCGATTCGCTTCGAGCCCTCGGCGACGATACCGTTGCTGGTCACGATAGCCCACCCGATGGCCGCGGGGCCGGGGTTCCCGCGGCTCGCGCCGTCGAAGTAGACGTGCGCGCGGCCGCCTTTCGGCTGGATGAGCGCGAGCAGGTCGGTCGGCCTCGACCCCTGTACGACGACTTTCCCGTCGTAGGCGACCGCGCTGGCGTCGCCGCGTTCGGCGCGCCACCGCTCGTGGTCGGTGTTTCCGGGCGAGACGGACACGCCCGCGGCTTCGAGTCGTCCTCGGGCTTCGTCGGGGTCGCACTCGACGGTCGGCATACCGTCACCTCACCGGTGATCCGGTAAAGGCGCTCCGTTCGTCGCTGCGGGCACGACGACACGTCGACGAACCCCGCCAAAGGTTGAAGTGCAAGGAAATAGACAATATATAAATGCGATGAAACGGCCTACCCGCCAGCGGGAGCGTGAGCACGACCGGACTCGATGGGGAGACGAGTCACAGGACGACGAGACATCAGAAGAGGAGTTGGACCTCGACGACCTCGACCCCGAGGAGGTCGTTCGGACCGGCGACGGCGAGTTGATTCACGAAGAGACCGGCATCATCATCGAAGAAGAGCGCATCGACCCCGGCCCGGAGTGGCGGGCGTTCAACCACTCCGAGCGGCAGTCGAAGTCTCGCGTGGGCGCGCCGACCACGCAGACGATGCACGACAAGGGGCTGACGACGACCATCGACTGGAAGGACAAAGACGCCTACGGCCGCTCTATCTCCTCGAAGAAGCGGTCGCAGATGCACCGCCTGCGCAAGTGGCAAGAGCGCATCCGCACGAAGGACGCCGGCGAGCGTAACCTCCAGTTCGCGCTCAGCGAAATCGACCGCATGGCCTCGGCGCTCGGCGTCCCGCGGTCGGTCCGCGAGGTCGCCTCGGTCATCTACCGCCGCGCGCTCAGCGAGGATCTGATTCGGGGGCGCTCCATCGAGGGCGTCGCCACCTCGGCGCTCTACGCCGCCTGTCGCAAGGAGGGCATTCCTCGTTCCCTCGAAGAGATTTCCGAGGTGTCTCGCGTCGAGCGCAAGGAAATCGGTCGCACGTACCGTTACATCTCCCAGGAGCTCGGCTTGGAGATGCGGCCGGTGGACCCGAAGAAGTACGTCCCGCGGTTTTCGTCCGAACTCGACCTCTCGAAGGAGGTCCAGTCGAAGGCGAACGAGATTATCGAGACGACCGCGGAACAGGGGCTTCTCTCCGGGAAGTCGCCGACCGGCTTCGCGGCCGCCGCAATCTACGCTGCGTCGCTTCTCTGCAACGAGAAGAAGACCCAGCGCGAGGTCGCCGAGGTCGCGCAGGTGACGGAAGTCACCATCCGGAACCGCTACCAAGAGCAGATCGAAGCGATGGGCATCCACACCTGAGCCCCACCCGCGCGAGTCGCATCCCCTTCTGAAACCGGACGCGTCGCCGAAGGTTCATACCCGCGGGCGACCCACGTCCGGTGAATGCGGCTCGACGAGTACATGGACATCGAGCGGGACGAGCGCGCCGAGCGGCGGCGACTCGCCGAGGAGAAGTCCTACGGCATCCTCGACCACCTCGAGACGTTCCAAGACCGGTTCGAGGAGACGGTGCAGGGAGACTCGCTGTACGGCGGCGTCTCCCCGTCTATCTTCGTCGGGCGGTCGAACTATCCGAACGTCTCGACGGGCATCCTCTCGCCGGTCGGCCACGACGAGGACGCGGCGTCGTTCGAGACGAGCGCCGCGTGGTACGACGAGGGCATGAGCATCGACGACGTGTTCCAGCGGCGCACCTCGCTTCTGAACTCAAACCGCGGGACGAAGGTGACGAACGTCGCCGACTCGTGGGACGGCTTCCTCGGGACGCAACGCGAGGTCGCCATCGCCGACCGCCCCGTGACGGTCGAAATCGGTCTCGACGGGAAGCCGTCGCTCGACCTCGACGCCAGCGCCGACGACGTGGCGACCCCCGTCGGTCCGCGGGCCCGCGCCCGCTCCGCCGACCTCGCGGAGAACCCGCACGTCCCCAAACTGGTGAAAAAGACGCTCGAAGACGACGACTGGAACGCCGAGGGCGCGATGACGTACCTCTACCGCCGCGGCTTCGACGTGTACGACATCAACACCATCCTCTCTGCGGGCGCGCTCGGCCAGACCGAACAGCGCCGACTCGTCCCGACGCGGTGGTCCATCACCGCCGTCGACGACACGCTCGGCCAGTACCTCCGCGGACAGGTCAAACACGCTGACAGCGTCGACGGCGTCGAAATCTACCGCAACGAGTTCATCGGCAACGCCTTCTGGGTCATCCTCGCGCCGGGGCGCTGGGAGTTCGAACTGATAGAGCTGAAAGCGCCGGGGAGCGTCTGGAACCCCGACCCCGAGGCGGGGATGTACCTCGCGGCCGACCGCGAGGGCTACGAGGGCCGGACCGGCTACGTGAACGAGACGGCCGGCGCGTACCACGCCTCCCGACTCGGCGTCCTCGAACACCTCCAGGAGCGCGGCCGACAGGCGAAGGCGCTCGTCATCAGACACGTCTCCGACGACTACTGGGGGCCGGTCGGCGTCTGGCAGATACGCGAGTCCATCCGCCACGCCTTCGAAGGCGAGACGGCCGACGCCGAGACGTTCGGCGACGCCGTCCGCGACGTGACGGAGTACCTCCCCGTCTCGCTCGCGGACCTCCGGCGGAAGTCCACGATGGCCGCCGGCCTCCAGACCGACATCTTCGACTTCACGTGAGCAACGTATTTTGACAGCCGGATAATACGTTCCCGCATGGTCCCGTTACAGGTACCCGGCGGTCCCGAACTGCTCATCATCATCCTCATCTACGGCATCTTCGCGCTCCTCCCCGTGGTCGCGGCGCTCGTCGCGCTCTACCTGCTGTACAAGATTCGGGGCGACGTCAAGCGCATCGCGGACGCGGTGGACGCGCGAGACGGGTTGTAAGTCGAGACGGCTGGATACGCTCGGTGACCTCGATTATGCCTCGGCCGCGTCGAGGTTGGCGAGCGCCTGTTCGACGAGTTCGCCCGTGTCGGCGATGATGTCGGCCATCTCGTCGTTGTCGGGCGCGATACCGATGAGCCGGGCGACGCGCATGATGCTCAGGTGGTAGACGACCTGCTTGCCCGGTTCCTCCTCCCAGATGACCACGTTGCACGGGAAGAGCCCGCCCATCTTCTTGTCGGTGGCGTCGAGCGCGCGGTCCGCCATGTTCGGGTTACACGCGCCGAGGACGTAGTAGGGGTCGCGGCCGGCGTCGACCTTCTCGTTGAGCATCTCGGAGGGCGAAAATTCGGTGGCGACACCGAACCCGGCGTCGGTGAACGCCTCGCGGACGCGCTCGATTGCCGCCTCGTGTTCCATCTCGAGGACGACGCGTTCCTCGCCGATGTCTTCCGGTTTGATGGCGCTGGGGTCGATTGGGAGTGCCATGACCCACCCTTGACTCCCCGGCGGGGAAAAGCTATGGTAGTGTGCTCGACCTACACGAGCGAGTCGTCGACTTCCCACGACGCGGCGTCGTCGAGCACGGATTCGACGAACGACGCCTTCGCGTTCGTGTACCGACTCCGGTCGTCGGGGTGCGCCTCGGCAAGTTTGCGCTTGTGTCGCTCGTACTCGGCCGCGAGGTCGTCGTCTGCGTGGAGCGCGTCGCGGAAGGTGACCTGCTCGCGGTGGCAGTCGCTCCCGACTTCGGTCACGGAGAGATAGTGCGTCCGCCGCCCGGGCGGGCCGCGGACGAAAAATTGGCGGTCGGGAACGTCGTCGTCGGGGCGCTCCTCGTAGCCCGCGGCTTCGAGCGCCCGCGCGACGCCCTCGGCATCGTCGAGGTCGGAGACGAGGACGAGCAGGTCGACGATGGGTTTCGCGGCCAGCCCCGGAACCGCGGTGCTCCCGACGTGTTCGAATCGGACGCTGTCGCCGCCTCCTGCGCCACCGAGTCGCGGTCGCAGGCGCTCGACCTCGCGCTCGTACGCCTCGCGCCAGCGCGGGTCGTGCGCGGCGAGTTCGACGGTGCCGCGGGCGAGGCCGAGCGACGGATATGGGTCGTCGGCCGCAGACCGGTCCTTGCGGTCTCCGCCACCGTCGCTCATAGCGGAATCGGGAGCCACTGGAGCGCCGCGGCGACCCGCTCGGGGGGGAACAGCGGCGGGTGGAGCACGAGCCAGTCCAAGAGGATGAGCCCCCCGCCGTGGGCGACGATGGAGGGCAGAATCGAGTCGCTCTCGTAGTCGACGAGGCCGAAGAGCACGTCCGTCGGTGCCGACAGGAGAATCTCTATCGGGGGCTTGCCGACGTGGTGAAACGCGTAGAGCACCGGGCTGATGAGCGCGCTCTTCCGGCCGATTTCGCGGACGCCGACGCAGAGCAGGCCGCGGTAGTACGTCTCGGCCGCGACGACGACGAGCAACTGCTGGGCCGCGTGCGGGAGGAAGTCGGCGAGGGCGGTCGAGGTGTGCCACATCGGGTAGTACGCCCGAATCGACGGCAGGCTCGACCCGACGAGGTAAAACGGGAGAACGAACAGCGCGAGGAGAACCGTGTTGCGGAGCGCCGCCCGGTCGACGTTCCAGCCGAGGTTGCGACCGTGGGCGAGCGCGAGCGCTCCGGGTACGAGGATGAACAGGAGGGCGTCGTGGACCGCGCGGTAGGTGAGGTCGCCGGCGGGAAGCGGCCAGAGACTCCACGCGGCCCCGACGACGCCCCCGACGATGAGGGCGCGGTAGAGCCACGGGAGGCGGGCGAGCCGGCGGCGCAACACCGTTATTCCGTCTGGACGGGGTCGCGGCCGACGATGTCGAGCACGTCGTCGACGAAGGTCTGTCGCGTCTCGAAGTAGGTCTCGTCGGCCTCGGCGAGCACGTCTTCGAGGCTCTGGGGACCGTCGGGCGTGCGGATGACCGCGTCGCCTTCTTTGTTCAGGATGCTGCTCTTTTCTTGCGGCCACGTCAGTCGGGAGGCGACGCGCGCGAGGGGCGCACCTTCGACGGACGCGCCCGTACCGAGTTCGACGGCGGGTGCCTCGTCTGCTTCCTCGTCAGCCATGCGCGAGGGTTAGCCACCGCGCATGATAATCCCTTCGAGATTCGCATGCGACGATGACGGGCCGGCGACGCGTCCGGCGGGCCGACGCGCGGATATCGACAGCCCGCGACGTGTCGAGAAACAGATAATCGTCTGACGCATCGTTTTAGGGGCTGCTTTCGTAGTCGGGGCCATGACCAGTCTTTCGGAGGCGTACCACGGCGGCCGGGGCGGGCCGAGTCTCCGACGGCTGTCCCTGGGCTTCGGGGGGTTCCTCCTCGGCGTGTTGCTCGTCGTCGCGGGCATCGTCGTCGCGACGACCGACGTGTACACGTCCGGCGGGGCGACCCTCGGCGAAGCGCGCGAACTCGGGGGCATCCTCGGAGGCATCGGCGTCCCCGCCGTCTTCCTCGGCGTCCTCGCTGTCCTCCCCGCGAGCCGTCGAACCCGCGCCGCGTCGCTCATCGGAGCGAGCATCGCCGTTCTCGGCGTCGCGCTCTTCTCGCACGCCTACCCGTGTCAGTGGACCGGCGCGACCTGCGGGGCCGGCCTTCCCGACCTCACCCTCGAAACCGTCGCCGTCTACTTCTTCGGCACGCTCACGACGTTCTGGTGTCTGTTCGTCGGCGTCGCCAACTTCAAGACGCGGAACGACCCCGGCGGCACGGCCACGGTCCAAGTGACGAAGAAGGGCGAGACCCGCGTCGTCGAAGTCGAGAAGTCCGGCGGCGGCCTCGGCGGCATCGGTTTCCTCGGCGGCACGCCCGACGGCGACGTTCAGACGCAGACGAACCAGTCGACCGCCGGTGCCGACCCGACCGCCGGCGCGACCGACGGCGGCGCGTCGACGCAGGACATCACCCCGCTCGACGTCGAACCCTCGGCTTCGTCCTCAGCCTCGGCCTCGACGTCGTCGGACGGGTCGAACGCCCCCGACGCCTCGGCGACGGGGCAGTCCGGCGTCGATACCGTCCAGTCGGCGGAATCGGAGCGCTCGCCGGCCGGCGCGGCCGACCACCCCGCCGCGGACCGCCCGGCGAACGCCACGGTCGGCGACCGCTACTGCGGCAACTGCACGTACTTCGAGTACGTCCGCACCTCCGACGGGCTCAAGCCCTACTGCGCGGCCCACGACGAGATGATGCGGGACATGGAAGCCTGCGACGAGTGGTTCCCGCGCCGCCGCGAGTAGTCCCGCCGCCGACCCGAACGACCGACGACCGCGTTCCGCTTACTGTTCTCCGCCGTCCAATCTCGCTTCCACGTCGCGCCAGTGGCTCCCGCGCCAGAACACCTGCCCGCAGTCGCGACACCGCCACAGCGCCGTCTCCTTCGGGTCGGGCGCGTAGTCGGGGACCGGTTCGTCGCGGCCGACGGCCTCCACGCGACCGTTACAGACGCCGCACCGCGACGGCACCTCGTCCAGCGAGACCGCGAAGCCGACCGATTCGAGTTCGCGGAGTTGCGCGATTGGCTCCCGCTCGGCGAGGAGAACGCTCCGCGGGGCTCGCTCGGCCAGTCGCACGTCGCGGGTGAGGAGGACGCGGTCCTCGGCGTCCGCCCGCGCGAGCAGGCTGTCGTCGCCGGGGTCGGTTCGGTGCTCGGGGCTGTCTTCGGAATCCTCCGCCTCGCCGCCGCCGTCGAGGGCGTAGGCGGCGTCGTAGCCGCACATCCGAAGGTACGTGGCGAGCTTGCCGAGCATCACGTCCAAGAGGAGCGCGGTGTCGCCGGGTGCCGCCCTCTCGACCCCCGAGGCGACCGTACCGGGGTGGTCTGACCCGATGTCGTCGGTCACGCGAGGAAGTCGGACAGCCCCTCGACCGACCGCGCGTTCAACACGTCCGCGGTCTCGACCCAGCCGCGGCGGGCCGTGTGGACCCCGTAGCGGGCGTGGTCGAGTTCGGCCGGTCGGTGGGCGTCGGTGTCGATGACGACCGTTGCACCCGCCTCGACGGCGATTTTGAGCGCCTCGCCGTTCAGGTCGAGGCGGTACGGGCTGGCGTTGAGTTCGAGCGCGACCCCGTGTTCGACGGCGGCCTCGGCGAGTCGCTCGTAGTCGAGGGGCAGGCCGGGGCGCTGATTGATGAGCCGGCCAGTCGGGTGGCCGAGGATGTCCACCGCGGGGTGTTCCATCGCGGTGACGAGTCGCTCGGTGGCCGTCTCGCGGTCCTGGTCGAGCGCGCTGTGTGGCGAGGCGACCACCACGTCGAGTCGGTCGAGCACGTCGTCGGCGACGGAGATGCCGCCCTCGGCGTCGATGTTGGCCTCGACGCCGGTGAACACCGCGATGTCGGCGTCGTCGGCGACGGCCCGAACCTCGTCGATCTGGTCGAGCAGGTCGTCGTCCTCGACGCCGACGCCGCCGACCATGCCGGGGCCGGTGGCGTGGTCGGTGACGGCGTAGTAGTCGTAGCCGCGTTCCTCGGCGGCCGCGACCATCTCGGCGACCGTGTTGTCGCCGTCGGACCAGTCGGTGTGGGTGTGGAGTTCGCCGCGGAGGTCGCCCTCCGCGACGAGGTCGGGCAGGTCGCCGTCGGCGGCGCGCTCGATTTCGCCGGTGTCCTCGCGCAGCTCCGGCGGGACGAGCGGGAGGTCGAGCGCGGCGTACATCGACTCCTCGGTGTCGCCGGCGACGCGGGTTCCGGCCCGCGGGCCGTCGTCGGGGTCGTCCACGTCGGAGACGTCGAACATCCCGTACTCGTTCATCTTGAGGCCGCGGTCGATGGCGATGTTGCGGAGGTGGACGTTGTGGTCCTTGCTCCCGGTGAAGTACTGGAGCGCCGCGCCGTACTCCGCGGGGGCGACGACCCGGAGGTCGACCCGCATCCCGTTCACCCGGACGCTCGCCTTCTGCTCGCCCGCCTCGATGGTGTCGCCGACGAGGTCCCACGCGAGGAAGCGGTCGATGACCGCCTCGGCGTCGGCGCTCTCGGCGAGCACGTCGATGTCGCCGACCGTCTCGCGCCACCGCCGCATCGACCCCGCGGGCTCGACCCTGCCGACGGCGTCGTGGTCGCCGAGGTACGAAAGCAGGTCGTCGGCGACGGGTCGCGCCTTCCCGAGGAGTTCGCGGCCGGTCGCCTCGCGGGCGAACTCGATGCCGTCGAGGATGTTCGCCTCCGTCTTCGCGCCGAACCCCTTGACCTCCTGTATCTCCCCGTCGCGGGCGGCCGCTTCGAGGTCGTCGAGGTCGGCGACGCCGAGCGCCTCGTACAGTTTGCCGACCGTCTTCGGGCCGACGCCCTCGACGCTCGTCAGCCCGGCCATGTCAACCGGGAGGTCCGCGCGGAGCTCCTCCAACTCCTCGATGCTGCCGGTCTCGACGTACTCGACGATTTTCGAGGCGATGGCGTCGCCGACGCGGTCTATCTCTTGGACCGCGTCTTCGCCCTCCGCGGCGAGTTCCTCGACGGGCTTCGGATGCTCGCGGACGTTCTCGGCGGCGCGGCGGTAGCTCGACGGCTTGTAGGCCACGTCCTTCGCCTCCAACAGGTCGGCGAACTCCTCCAGCAGGCTCGCTATCTCGTCGTTTCGGCTCATCGGCCGCCCCGTTTGCCCTTGCCGCCGTCGCGCCCCAGCGCCTTCTTCAGGAAGCTCATCCACCGCTTCTGGTCCGCGGCATTCTGGCGGTTTTCCTCCTGTTCGAGGTCGACCGCCCGAAGCTGTTCGAGGGCGTTCAGCGCCCGGTCGATGCCGACGATGTCCTCGGCCAGCCGCCGCCCCTCGTCGTAGCTCACCTCGTTGTCCTCGATTCGCTGGAGCCGTTCGAGGCGCTCGCGGCGGAGGTTCCGCTTCGCCTGGTCGACGCGCTCCCGCTCGCCCGAGGGGATGGTGTCGCGGCGCTTGATCTCGAAGACGAACTCCCTGAGGTCTATCTCCTCGCCTTGGACCTCGATGCGGTCGGGAATCTGCGTGCCGACGGTCGCACCCTCCCGATTGACGCGCTCCAAGAGCTGTTTACGCTCGAACTCCTTCACGTCCGGTCGTTGTCCCGCGCGGCACTTCGCTCCTTCGCCCGTTCCGACCCGACTCTCTCGACTCGCTGAGCGTCCGGCGGAGAAACAGGTCCGAAACCCCCGAATAACGGTTATTCTCTCGGCCGTCGTACTCTCTCCTGAACCATGTCCATTGATACCAATCAACATAGTAGTACCGACGCCCCGGACGCCGGCGACTCGTCGACCGCGTTCGGTCGGGCCCGGCTGTACGCGTTCTACCTGCTCGCGGTCGTGACGCTCGGGATGGCGGCGGTCTTCGTCAGCGAACTGCTCTCGTTCGCCGTCGTCGGCTGGGGCGCGGGCGGCGACGTGCTCGCCGAACACCGCCTGCACGTGATGGTCATCGCGGCGAACGTCTGGATAATCATCCTCGGCGTCGCGAGCCAACTGTACCGTCCGCTGAAGCGGGTCGCGCTCATGCAGGTGGCCTTCGCCGTGACGACGCTCGTCCTCGTCGGCACCGTCGTCGGCGGCGGGCCGGTCGAGGAGGTCGTCCCCTTCTTCGTGCTCACCGGACTGATGCTACTGTTCCATCCCGCGGGACGGGACGTCATCTCGGTCGGCGACGACTACAGCCCGGCGCTCCTCGGCCTCGTCGCGGTCGCGGCGCTCCCGGTGCTCGCGTTCGCGGTCAACCAGTTCGGTCTGCAGGCGACCGGCGACGTTCACGCCGTCGCCGGCCACTACATGGAGATGACGACGATGGCAATCGGACTGCTCTTGCTCGGTCTCGTCGCGGCCGCGGGCGCGCCCGGACACCGCTTCGTCGCGTGGCTGACCGGCGGCCTCGCCGTCTACTTCGGCGCGGTCTCGCTCGTCTTCCCGACCCAGGTGTCCAGCGTGGGGGCGATGTGGGCGGTCGCGCTCGTCGCGTGGGGGCTGGCGTTCGTCGTCGCGAGCGAACTTCGGGTCAGCGGTCGGACCGCCGTCGCTCAGGAGCGCCCGTTCTCGATGCCCGGGCAGCCGCGGGTCTAGGCTGCGCGGACGGTCCCGCACGCGGGCTGCCCGGCCGGTCGAGATAGCCTGATTCGCGTCTGACACGTCGTCGTCGGTGGTAGCGTCCCGCCCTCGTCCGGTGAGATTCGCCGCTTTCTCCGACAGCGGCCCCGTATCCGTCGTCTCTCGTCGCAAACTCCGGCGGAGAGACGAACCTTCTTATGGTTCTCTTGGATACCGTGAGGTATGGGTTTGTTCGACCGACTCCGCGGCAAAGACCACCCCCGCGTCGCCTTCATCGGCATCGACGGGGTTCCGTTCACTCTCCTCTCTGAGCATCCCGACGAGTTCCCCAACTTCGCGGCGCTGGCCGACGCGGGCTCGGCGGGCGACATCGACAGCATCGTCCCGCCCGAGTCCTCGGCGTGTTGGCCGGCGCTCACGACCGGCGTCAACCCCGGCGAGACCGGCGTCTACGGCTTCCAGGACCGTGAGGTCGGCTCCTACGACACCTACGTCCCGATGGGTCGGGACGTGCAGGCCACCCGCGTCTGGGACCGCGTCACCGACGCCGGCCGCAAGGCCACCGTGATGAACGTCCCCGTGACGTTCCCGCCCCAGCGCAACGTCCAGCGCATGGTCTCGGGCTTCCTCTCGCCCGGCGTCGACAAGGCCGCCTACCCCGACGACTTCCGCGACGCGCTCTCCGAGATGAACTACAAGATCGACGTGAACGCGAAGCTCGGTCACGACGAGGACAAGACCGCGTTCATGGAGGACGCCCGCAAGACGCTCGACCGGCGCTACGAGGCGTTCGAGCGCTACATCGACCAGGACGACTGGGACCTCTTTTTCGGCGTCTTCATGACGACCGACCGCGTCAACCACTTCCTGTTCAAGGACTACGAGCGCGACGGGAAGAACAAGGACGCCTTCATGGATTTCTACCGCACCGTCGACGACTACCTCGGCCGCATCCGCGACGCCCTCCCCGAGGACGTGACGCTCATCGTCGCGTCCGACCACGGCTTTACCTCCCTCGACTACGAGGTCCACTGCAACACGTGGCTCGAGGAGAACGGCTGGCTCTCCTACGAGGACGACGACCACGACTCGCTTTCGGACATCGACAAAGACTCGAAGGCGTACTCGCTCATCCCCGGCCGGTTCTTCATCAACCTCGAAGGGCGCGAGCCCCGCGGGTCGGTCCCGCAGTCGGAGTACGAGGACGTCCGCGACGAGCTCAAGGCCGAACTCGAAGCGCTCGAAGGCCCCGACGGCAACAAGGTCGCAGACCGCGTCGTCGTCAAGGAGGACGCCTTCCGCGGCGACCACGACGACATCGCCCCCGACCTCGTCGTCATCCCGAACCACGGCTTCGACCTGAAGTCCGGGTTCAAGGGCCACGACGACGTGTTCGGCGTCGGCCCCCGCAACGGCATGCACTCGTTCGACAACGCGACGCTCTACGTCGACGACCCCGGTGCGGTCATCGAGGACGCCGACCTCTACGACATCGCGCCGACCATCCTCGACCTCATGGACATCGAGTACAGTCGCACTGAACTCGACGGCGCGAGCCTCATCCAGCAGTAAGCGACCGCTTCGGCTTCCGGTTCCGTCTTTTCCCAGTCGCTCGCGGTGGTTTATCGCTTACTGCCGGACCGCGTTCCAGACGTCCCGTTCGAGACGGTCGGCGTGAGCCAGTCGCACCTCTCTCGCCTCGGCGGCCGTGACCGTCTCGCGGTCGGCTACCTCGTGCGACACAGGGCTGTACGCGTCCACGTCGAACCCCATCCGGTCGAGGTACGACCGCACCGCCTCGGAGTCGAGGCCGTCCTCGATGGCGGCGTCGACGTAGCCGAGAACCGCGTCGAACTCGGGGAGGACGACCCGGTCGTCCGTCACGCCGCCGGCCTCGCCCTCGATTGCGAGGGCCGCGTCGTCGAGGCGGTTCACCACGCCCGCGACGCTGTTCGCCAGCCTGAGCACGTCGCTCGGGAGCGCGCAGTCCGGCGAGCGCCACTCGACCGTGCCGAACTCGGCTCTGAGTTGCACCGGCGTCCAGACCGCGCTCTCGGGGTCGAAGTTCGCCTCGACGGTCGCCCGGTCGACGCCCGCCTCCTCGGCGCGCACGACGAACTCCTCGAACCGGCGTTCGAGGCGGCGCGACCACTCCCGCGTGTCGTCGGCGTAGCGCCACAGCCGGCCCTGGTGGGGCACGTCGTCGTAGGTCATCCGGCGGTACAGCTTCGACCGCGCGCCCGCCGCCAACCGCGTCCCGTCGTAGTACGGCGAGGAGTTCACCAGCGCCAGCGCGGGGTCCAGCGCCACGAGCGCGTTGTACTGGTCGATTTCGCGGCCGGGGCGCTGTTCGACGTGGACGTGCGTCCCCACGCAGTGCCGCGCGTACCGGAAGTCCGACCCGATGACGCGGTTCTGGATGCGGGTTCGGTCGCTCTGACGCTCCGTCACCGTCTCGGTACTAATCGGCGTGGCGAGCGGGACGAGCCGCTTTCCGACGTCCTCGGCCCGCGAGAGGACGTCGCCGAGCCGCTCGTACAGCTCCTCGTGCAACTCGGCCGCCGAGTCGCACGGCGTCGTCTTCACCTCCAACACCGGCTCGACGAACTCCCGCTCGGCCCCCGGCGAGGCGTCGACGAGTTCGCCCGGGTCGGTGAGCGACCCGTCGCCGTCGGTGACCCAGTACTCGACTTCGACGCTTCGCCGGAGCGGGTCGACCGCCGACTCAGACATGGTGACCCCGGCGTCGCGCCGAGACGGCTCCTACGCTCATCGTTTCGTTCCACCCACATCCAATCATTGGTAACACATAGCACGGATTGGGGGCATGACGGAAAAGTCATTCGCAGATTAGGGGAGAAGTCCGCCATTCGGTGGACGAACGTCTTGAAAAAGTGGAATTATGTGGTCGTTAGTCGCGCCAGTGTTGGCCGGTCGCCATCACAGCAGGTCGTCGAGGTCGTCGTTGTGCCACATCTCTTTGGGGTCCTCTCGCGTTTCGGTCTTCGCCTGGTCGATGGCCTCGCGGGCGCGTTCCATGAACGACTCGACCCGCTCGGAGCGCTCGACGCCGCCGAGGAGGACGAGCGACGCGAGACGGCCGCTCTCCAGCGGGAAGTCGCCGCCGCGGACCTGCAGGCTGCCGGTCTCCTCTTCGACCCAGCGGCGCGCTCGCTCGACGCCCTTCCGCGGGATGGTGTCGGGTTCGCCGGCGATGATGACGAGCGCAGAGTCCGCGTCGCTGGCGTCCGGCAGGCTCGTGCCCGTCAGCACGGCGCGACGGGTCGTGCTCATGACCGCGTTGATGTTGTCCTCGGCGTCGGGAGAGGCCTCGGCGCTCGCGTAACCGAGCGCGGCGATGCCCCCGGAACGGAGGGTGTTGATGACTTCGGAGGTGTCGACGACGCTCTCACCGACGCCCTCGGTCGCCTCGCCGGCCGCCAAGAGCAGACCGACCCGCCGGGCGATGGCGTCGTTGATGGCGTCGTAGCCCTCGCTCATCGACTCGCCGGACGAGCGGAAGGCGTCGTTGTCGACGAGGAGGACGGCGTCGGACTCGCGGGCGATGGTCTTGAGCGAGCGGCCGGCGTTCACCTGATACATCGCTCCTTCGTCTTGTCCGGGCAGGATTCCGAGGACGTACACCGGCACGTCGTAGACGCGGCGGAGCGCCTTCGCGAGGACGGGCGCGCCGCCGGACCCGGAGCCGCCGCCGAGCCCGGCGACGACGAAAATCGACTCCGCTTCGGCCGTGACGCGGCCGTCGAGGGCGGACATGACCTCGGTCTGGTCCGCCTCCATGACCTCGGCTCCGAGCTCGTTGTCGCCGCCGACGCCGTGACCGTTGACGCGGTCTTGGCCGATGAGCACGGTCTCGACCGGAAGCGGCTGGAGGTCCGCTTTCGCGGTGTTCACCGCGACGGCGTCGAGCACCGCGCCGAACCCCATCTGTCGGTCGAACGACTGGAGGGCGGTGGTGAGCTTCCCACCCGCTTGGCCCACACCAATCAGGACGGTTTTCATACCACAGTCCACTCCGTCGCTCGTCTTGAACGTTCCCCACGGGAGAACTGCTCGGCCGCTCGAACCCCGTTCGGTCCCGGAGCTTTATCAGGGATAACGGGACCAGGCCGCCCCATGACAGCCGACCCAGTCCACTTCGACGCTGACGGTGACGCAGACGCCGGCACGCCCGCTTCCCGCGGACCGGTCGCGGCGGACCACACCGCCGACCGCACTGCCGACCTCGCCGCGCGGCTCGACGCGGTCGAGCGAACCATCACCGACGGCGACGCCGACTTCTCGTCGCTGGAGGACCTCGCGTCCGTCGAGCGTCGGGTCTCCGAGCTCGAATCGGCGGTCGAGTCGCTCACCGAGCGCCTCGACGAGGTGGACGCCGCGACGCAGGCGGTGCGCGGCTACCTCGGCGGCGTCCGCGCGGTCAACGAGGACGTCGAGCGCCGGGCGAACGCCGCGCTCGCCAAGGCCGAATCGCTCGAAGCCGACCTCGTCGACGAGACCGCGTCTCCCGCGCCGTCGCAGTCGGCCGACACGCTCGCCGCGGAGGCGGCGTCGCACGCCGAACGACCCGCCGACGGGCGCGGCGGTACTCCCAGGCGCGAACCTAGCACCCGAGCCACCGACTCCCGGGCCGCCGACTCCCGAGCCGCCGACTCCGCCGACCGCGGACTGGCCGCCCGCCTCCGCGACGCGCTGTGATTCGCGTCGTCCTCGCGTGCCTCCTCGCGGTCGCCATCGCCGGCGTCGTCTTCCCGGCGGCCGACGCGGCGAGAGCGGACGCGACGACCGTGAAAATCGGCTCGATGGCCGACGACGTCGCGCACGCCGCGACGGCGCTTGCGGCCGCGGAAGACCCGACACCCGCCGGTGTGGCGGGTGCGCGGCGGCACGTCGTCCTCGACGTTCCGGCCGGGTCGTGGCGGGCCGCCGGCGTCTCCGAACTCGCGGTTCGCGGCGGCGACGGCGTCGAACTCTCGGCGAGCGTCGCCGGCGGCCCGACCGTCGTCCGTCGCGTCGGCGGTCCTCGGATTCGCGTCGTCGGCGACCGACTCGTCCTCGGGCCGGGCGAACACCGACTCAGGCTGACGCTCGAAGCCGACGCGGGCGGTTCGGTCGTCGTCCTCGCCCCCGCGACGGCCGACCCGCCGGCGGCGTAGGTTCAAATACCCGGACGGGACCACGCCCCCGTATGCCCCTCGACTCCTCTTCCATCGGACCCCTCTCCGAAACCGTCGCCGCGGCGCTCCCGGACGCGCTCGGCGACCGCCTCGCCGACGCGACCGGCGTTCGGGTCGCACCCCGCGATTCTCCCGACGAGTGTGGCTGTGTGACCGCGTTCTCGACGCCCGCCGACCGCCCCGACGACGACACCGTGACGCTCGCGGTCGACGCCGGGGACTGCCCGCACCGCGGGTCGCTCTCGACCGCGCCCGCCTGTCGAGCGACGGTCGTGGGCGCGCTCGAAACCCGCGACGCCGACCGGCTCGTCGTCCGCGCCGACGGACTGGAGCGCCGGTACGACGACGCCGCGACCGGCCTGCTCGTCGCCGCCGGCCGGTTCGCGGAGCGCGTCCGCTTCCGCGACGACCGCCTCGCCGACCGCGCCCGCGAAGACCCGCTCGGGGCCGCCCACGAGGCGACGGGTCGCGCGGGGCCGGTCCGCCGCGCGGCCATCGAGACCGGACTCGCAGCGGGTGCGTCTCGAAGCGCCGACTACGGCGACGCGCTCCGGGCGGTCGTCGGCCCGACGCTCGCGCGCTCCCGAGTCGACCCCCGTCCCCCGGCCGACGGGCGACTCGTCGGAGCGACCGACCTCGACACCGGCGCGGTCGCCCGCCGGTACGAGAGCGCTCGCGGCCCCGTTTACCACCTCACGCCGCCCGAATCGGCGCTCGACCAGCGCGCGGCGCGGACTCTCGAAGCCGCCCACGACAGACTCGCCAGCGGTGCCGTCGACGCCGGCCCGCGCGCACCGGGCCGCGCCGTCAGACTCGTCGCCGACCCGGACGACCCGGTCGAGACGCTCGCGGCGATACTGGCGAAGCACACCGCGGGCCACGGCGTCCTCGACGACCTGTTTTCCGACCCCGCGGTCTCGGACGTGTACGTCTCGACGCCCGCCGACGAGAACCCGATTCGCGTCGTCGCCGACGGCGTCTCGATGCCGACGAACGTCCGCCTCGCCCCCGGCGGGGCGGAGTCGCTCGCCTCCCGCCTGCGTCGCGTGAGCGGCGCGTCGTTCTCCCGCGCCGACCCGACGCTCGACACCGTGGTCGAGGCCGGCGGCGCGACCGTTCGGGTCGCGGGCGTGACCGCGCCCGCTAGCGACGGCCTCGGCTTCGCGTTCCGCCGCCACGACGAGACGCCGCTGACGCTCCCCGCGCTCGTCGCCAACGGGACGCTCTCGGCCGAGGCCGCGGCGCTCTGCTCGCTCGCGGTCGAACGCGGTGCCTCGGTCCTCGTCGCCGGGTCGCGCGGGGCCGGCAAGACGACGTTCCTCGGCTCGCTCCTGTGGGAACTCCCGCGCGACGTTCGTACGGTGCTCATCGAGGACACGCCGGAGCTTCCGGCGTCGAACCTGCTGGACGCCGACCGCGACGTGCAGACGCTCCGAACCGACACGACCGGCGGCCCCGAACCGACGCCGCAGGAGGCGCTTCACGCGGCGCTCCGGTTGGGTGACGGCGCGCTCGCCCTCGGCGAAGTCCGGGGGGAGGAGGCCGCCGTCCTCTACGAGGCGATGCGCGTCGGGGCGAACGCCAACGCGGTCCTCGGAACGATTCACGGCGACGGGGCCGCCGACGTGCGCGAGCGCGTCGTCTCCGACCTCGGCGTCCCGGCGTCGTCGTTCGCCGCGACCGACCTCGTCGTCACCTGCGAGCGCGCGAACGCTCACCGGGTCGCACGCGTCGAGGAGGTCCGGCCCGTCGGCGACGACGCGACGTTCGAGACGCTGTTCGAACACGACGGACGCACCCTCGAACCGACGGGGTCGGTCGCGCGCGGCGACAGCCTCGCGGTCGAGTCCGTGGCCCGTCCCGACGAGTCGTACGCGGACGTACTCGACGCGCTCGACGCTCGCGCTGCGCGTCTCGAATCGCTGGCTGACACGGGACGAACGACGCCGGACGACATCGCCGCGGCCCGCGCGGAGCGTGGTTCGGGATGCTGAGTCCGGACACGGCCACGAGCACGGGAGCGGGAGCGGACTCCGCTTCGACTCGGATACTTCACTCGGCCGCGACGACGCTCGCGCGGCTCTCGCCCGACTCAATCGACGCCGAGCCGAGCGACGACCTTCGTCGGTCGCTCGCGTTTCTCGGCTCGAATCTCGCCCCCGAGACGGTCGTCGCCGCGGGCTACGGCTCGTCGCTTCCCGCCGGGCTACTCGGCGGACTGGTCGCCCATCTCGCTCGACTCCCGACCGTCACGGTCGTCTTCGTCGCGCTCGCGGCCGCGCTCGGTGCGGCCCACGCGATTCACACGCTCCCGGTCTGGCTGGCGACGCTCCGCCGGACGCGGGCGCTCGGGAACGCGCCGGAACTCGTCGGCCGTATCGCGCTCCGGATGCGCATCGAGCCCTCGGTCGAGCGGGCCAGCGCGTTCGCCGCGCACGGCGGCGACGACCCGCTTTCGGCCTCGCTCGCCGCACACGTCGACCGCGCCCGCGGGACGCCGACGGCGGGGCTCTCCGAGTTCGCCGACGCGTGGCGCACGTGGTTCCCGGCGCTCGACCGCTCGACTGCGCTCCTGCAGACCGCCGCCGACGTTCCCGCCGGCGAGCGCGACCGGGCGCTCGACCGGGCCCACGAGGTCGTCCGCGAGGGGACCCGCGACCGCCTCGCCGACTTCGTCGGCTCCGTCCGCGGGCCGGTGACGGCGGTCTACGCCTTCGGCGTCCTGCTCCCGCTCGCGCTGGTCGGCGCGCTCCCGGCCGCCCGCGTCGCCGGCGTCGGCGTCACCGCCGGGCACGTCGCCTTCGTCTACGACGTGGCGCTTCCCGCCTGTCTCCTCGCCGCGGTCGGATGGGTGCTCGTTCGGCGGCCGGTCGCGTTCGCGCCGCTCTCGGTCGACGCGTCTCACCCCGCGGTCGACGACCACCGCGCTCTCGGCGTCGCCGGTGGCGCAGTCGCCGGAATCACCGGCTTCGTCGCCGCCGACGCGCTCGTCGCGCCGTGGCTCGCGCCGCTCGCCGCCGTCGGCATCGGAACCGGAACCGCGCTGTTCGTCGCGGCCCGCCCGGTCGTGGCGCTCAGAGCCCGCGTCCGCGCGGTCGAAGACGGCCTCTCCGACGCGCTCTACCTCGTCGGTCGCGCCGTCGGCGAGGGCGAGGCCGTCGAATCCGCGCTCGCTCGCGCGGCCACCTCCATCCCGGGCGAAACCGGCGACCTGCTCGAAGAGGCCGTCGGCGTCCAGCGTCGCCTCCGCGTGGGCGTCGTCGAGTCGTTCCGCGGCGAGTACGGCGTCCTCGAATCGACGCCGAGCCCCCGCGTCGCGGGCGTGGCGACGCTCCTCGGCCTCGCCGCCAGCGAGGGTCGACCCGCCGGTCGCGCAATCGTCTCGATGGCCGACCAACTCTCGGCGCTCTCCCGACTCGACGCCGAGGCCCGCCGCGAACTCGCCTCGGTCACGGAGACGCTGTCGAACACGGCCGCCGTCTTCGGGCCGCTCGTCGCCGGTGCGACCGTCGCGCTCGCCGACGGGATGGCCCCCGCGAAGACGCTCGACCAGACGGCCGTCGCGACGCCGCTTTCGACCGCCGACCTCGGGCTGGCCGTCGGCGCGTACGTCCTCCTCTCGGCGGTCATCCTGACGACGCTCTCGGTCGGCGTCGAACACGGTCTCGACCGTCACCTCGTGGCCTCCCGCGTCGGCCGCGCGCTCGTCTCGGCGACGACGACGTTCGCAGTCGCGTTCGCCGCCGCGGGGACGCTCGTCTGAGTCGCGGTCCTCGGGACGCTCGTCACCGGTTCCGTTTCCGTCGCCGTCCCGTGCTGAGGTTTATATACCCGGACGGGACCACCCCGGTCTATGCTCGACGCACCGCTCGATACGCTCTACACGTGGGCCGCGCTCTCGGTGGCCGCGACCGTCCTCGTCGGGACGGTCGCCGGGCTCCCGACGACGCCCGCACCCGACGCCTCGGGAGTCGCCGACGCCGTCGACGCCGTGGCCGTCGCCGAGTACGACGCGACCGCCGAACACGAACTCGACGCCGACGCCGTCCGCATCGGCTCGCACCGAATCGGCCTCCGCAACGACGGCGGCGCGGCGCACGCCGCGTTCGCCTTCGGCCCGGTGACGCCGGCGACCCCCGACTCCCGGCTCGGGTCGGTCGCCGCCGGCGCGTCCCCGAGCGCCGTCTTCGACTCGCCCGCCGCGTTCGCCGCCGCGGCCGAGACCGCACGCGACCGGAACGCCTCGTGGCGGCCCGCCAGCGAACCGCTCGTCGTCCGCCACGTCACCTGGGAGGGAACCGATGTCACCGTCGTCTCGGCGTAGGGCGCAGACCTCGCCGGTCGCCGCGCTGACCGCGCTGTTCGTCGTCTGCGCGGCCATCTCGGGCTACGCGACGGTCCTCGACGACTCGCTACCGACGACCGACCGCGACCTCGCGCCGGCGACGCTGTCGAACGTCGAGTCCGCCCTCGCCGACGACTCCGGCGTGGTCGTCAGCTCCCGGCTCTCGGACGCGCTCGACGCCTGTCCGGACGGGTTTTCCTGCCGCGTCGTCGTCGCGGTCGACGGCGACCGCCGCGCCGTCGGCCCCGCCGCGCCTACCGACGCCGACGCCGATTCGACTCGGGTCAGCGTTCGCGTCGAACCCGGTCGCGTCGGCTTCGGGACGCTCCGCGTCGAGGTGTGGCGATGACCGACCTCGTCTTCGACGTGACCGTCTGCTTGCTGCTCGTGACCGCGAGCATCGGTCTCGTCGTCACCGCGGACGCCGGCGCAGACACCGGAGTCGGCCGTGACACCGCCGCTATCGACGCCGACGGGGTCGCCTCGTCGCTGGCGACGAGCACCGCGACGGTCACCTACTCGCTCGCCCCCGGCGTCGAGGCCGCGGACCCGTCGCTCCTCGATGCCGGCGGCGTCGACGCCCGCGAACTCGACCGAACCGCGCACGGCAGCCTCGCCGGCCTCCTCGCCCGCGCGACACTCGGGGCGGTGACCGTCGACGGCGTTCGCCTGACCAGCGCCCGCGACGACTTCCGGGCCCGGGCCGCCGCCCGCGTCGCGTCCGAACTCCCGACTCGCGGCGTCTCCGTCGCCGTCGCGTGGACGCCGTTCCCCGGTGCGCCGGTCCGCGCGACCGACGCCCTCGGACCCGAACCGCCGTCCTCGGAAACGGTTCACTCCGCGACGCTCGACGTGCCGAGCGGGTTCCCCGCGGCGCGCGAAGACGCTGTCGCCGCCAGCGACGACGGCTTCGACGCCGTCGCTCGCGTCGCTGCGAACCGGACCGTCGCCGGGCTGTTCCCGCCCGCGCTCGCCCGCCTCGCGCTCCGCGGCGACGAGCCGGTTTCGACGCTGATGACCTACCGGTACGAACGAGCCGGCGCGCTGGTGAACGCCTCCGTCGCGCCCGAAGTCGCCCGCGAGGAGACCCGCGCCGCCAACGCCGACCTCGCGGCCGCGCTGGCTCCGCGCTTCGCCGACGCGATGCGCGCCCGGTACGACACCCCGCGCGCCGCCGCCGAAGCGGTCTCCGTCGGACGCGTCACTGTCGTCGTCAGGACGTGGTCGGCGTGAGGCTCGCCGACGACGACCGCGGTCGGGTGCCCTTCGCCCTGCTCGGCGTGTTGCTCCTCGTCGGGAGCGCGACGTTCTCCGGCGCGCTCTCGGCTCACGACCCCGTTGCCGACCGCCGCGTCGACGACGCGATGGACCGCGCGACCGCACAGGCCGACGCCGCCGTCCGCGCGGCGGTCGGAGACGCGGCGCGCGAGGCCGCGGCGAACCCCGTCACCTCGCCCGCGAACACGACTGTCGGGCGACTGCTCTCCGACGAGCGTCCCTTCCGCGACTACCTCAGACTCCGCATCGCGCTCGCCGCGACGGAGCGGCTTCGGGCCGTCTCCGTCGCCCGCGGCGACGTGAACGCGACCGCGACCCTGCCGCGACCGACGAACGAGTCGGCCCTCCGCGACGCGATGGACCGCGTCTCGATTTCGGGCCGCGAGAACGGGACCGTCCTCGTCGCGACCGTCGAGAACGTCTCGGTCGAGGTCGCTCGCGGCGGTCGCACGGTCGCCGCCGAGTCCGTCACCGCGACGGTCGGCGTCCGGACGCCCGTCCTCGCGCTCCACGACCGAACCGAGGCCTTCGAGCGCCGCCTCGACGCGAACGCGCTGGACGGCGGCACGCTCGACGCGACGGTGACGACCGCGCTGTGGGTCTCGGCGTGGTCCCGCGGCTGGAGCCAGTACGCCGGCGCGCCCGTGGACAACGTCGTCTCGAACGACCACGCGGCGCTGGCGACGAACGCCGGCGTCCTGCTCGCCGAACAGCAGGCGTTCGGAACCACCGACGCCGATGCTCGCGGGGCGACCGGGCGTGCCGCCGTCCACGCCGGTGCCCGGAGCCTGCTCTCGCAGACCGGCGTTCCGGCCGCGCCCGAACTGGCGAACGCGCTTCCCGCACCGAACCCGTCCGCCGAGTCGGCCGCGAACGAGATTCCGACGAACCGGACCATCGACGCCTCCGTCGGCTCTGCGGCCGACCACGCGCTGGTCGGTCTCGTCGACGGCCACGGCGACGCGCCCACCTCCGACGACGTGGTCGCGGACGCCCATCGCGCCACCGTCGCAATCGAAGCCGACGCGACCGTCGTCGCCCACAGCGACGACCCGCCGGTCGACCTCGGAACCGAGTGGGAACTCGTCGACACCGCGACCGAGACGGCGTCGTCGGTCGAGACGGTGGCGACGCGAACGCCGGCGCTCGAAGCCGATACCGTCGTCGTCGACGCCGGCTCCCGCATCGTGACGACGAGCGAGACGACCACTCGGACGTGGCGTCGGGGCAACGAGACGTTCCACACCGAAGAAACGACGGAGACGAGGACGCGCGTCGACCTCGCGGCCGTCGTGGACCCGGCCGCCGTTTCCGCCCCAGAACGACCTCTCGACCCGGCGGTCGAACCCGGCGGCGCGCTCGACGGCGAGAACTTCGCCGCGGCCGCGGACGCGGCCGAAGACGCGGTTGCGACCCGCGGCGGCTTCGATGACCTCGCCCGCGACGTCGCCGACGGCGACGCGCCCGCCCGACAGCAGACGACCGCACCGATGGCTCCCGGCCTCGACCGCTGGATTCGCTCCGACCTCGTCGCGCTCGCCGACCGCGTCAAAAACCGCAGTGTGACGGTGTCGGCTCGGCGGGTCGCCGCGGGCGAGGTGAACCCCGCCGCGGAACTCGCCGCCGGACTCCGCGCCGACCGTCCCGAACTCGTCGGCGCGCCGGCCGCCTACGACGGCGTCTCCGACCGGGCGCGAGTCGCGGTTCGCGCCGCGTACCTCGACCGCGTGCTGGCGGCGCTCGACCGCCGGGCGAACCGGACCGCGGCGGCGACCGGCGCGGCCGACGACGCGAGTACGGACGCGAACCTCGGGTCGCTCTCGGAGGCGGTCCGCGCCGAGGAGGTCGCTCGCGCGACGCTCGGCGAGACGCGAGCGGACGGCGCGAACGGAACCGACAACGAAACCGGCGTCCGATTCGTCCCCGACGCGGACCCGATGTACCTCTCGCTCGGCGGCCTCTCGGGGTCCGCGATGCCGACCGTCTCCCGCGGCGGCACCTACCACCCGCTCGTCGCCCGCAACACCAACCTGTTCACGCTCCCCTACGGCGACGCCGCCGACACCGTCCTCGAACCGGTGTTCGGCGCGAACCGCCGCGTCCCGCTCCGCGTCGCGGCCCGCGCTCTCCTCGCCGCCGACTCGACGCTCGCGGCGACGAACGGCACGAACGAGACGCTCGCCGACCGGCGCGACAGGCTCGAAATCGCGGTCGACCGGTCGACGGTTCCCGCCGAAGAGGCCGCCGAGGACGCGCTCCGCGCGCACACCGACCGCTCGGTGACGGAGCGCCAGCGGATTCTGGAGCGCGCGCTCGGCGAGTGGGACGACCCGGCCCACCGGGCGCTGGCGGTGACGAACGGCTCCGCGGCCCGCGCAATCGCCGTCGAGGCCGCCGGCACGGGAACCGTCGAGGCCGACCTTCTCGAACGCCGCCTCGACGAGGCGTTCCGAACCGTCCGCCGGGACCGCTCGACGACGGTCCCACAGCGGCTCACGAACCGGACCGTCGAGACGACGCGGACCGCCCGTCAGCAGGCCGTCGCCGACACGGCGACCGACGCGGCGATGAGCGCCACCGAGAAGGCGGTCACCGACCGCGTGAACGACACGCTCGATTCCCGCTTCGACACGTCGTTCAAGCGCGTCCCCGCCGGGATGCCCGTCGCGCCCGTCCCGGGGTACTGGTACGCGACGGTCAACGTCTGGGACGTGGAAGTCGCCGGCGAGTTCGCGCAGTTCCGCGTCCACGCCCGCGGCGACGCCGAATCCCTCACGTACGCCCGCGACGGCTCGACCGTCGCTCTCGACTGGGACGGCGACGGCGTCGCGGAGACGGTCGGCCACGGCGACCGCGTCACGTTCGACGTTGAGACGACAATCGTCGTCGCGGTGCCCCCGTCGGGCGTCGGCGTCGGCGACACCGACGGCGACGCGGACGAGCGCTCCGAGGGCTGGGCTGGCGGACCGGGATGCACCGTCGCGGGCGACTGCCATGCGGACGGGTAGCCGCCAATACGACCCGAGTGGCAACCGTTTTGCCGCCGGAACGCCGAATCGCGGTGTATGTTGCACGACGCCGCCGCGGAGCCCGGAACCCTCTCGGCAGACGAGTTGCGAGCCGCCTACGAGGACGAGATTCGCCGCGCAGTCGACGCCGCCGGGTCGGAGACGGCCGCCGAGGCCGCCGGCGTCTCGGAAGCCGCGCTCTCGAACGGCGTGTTGGACCTCACGCTCGAACAGGCCGCCGCGGTCCTCGAACTCGCCGACGGCAACCCCGACGCCGACGCCATCGTCTGGGAGTTCCGCGACCACCTCCTCATGGGTATGACGAGCGGCATCCTCGACGTCGACACGCTCGCGGCCGAGGTCGACCTCGACCTCTCCGGACAGGAGATTCAACAGGCAATCGAGGGGCGCACGGCCGCCACGCTGAACGAACTGGCCGCCATCCACCACGTCATCGCCGTCCGAAACGAACGATGAGAGTCGCCATCCTCGGCTGCGGCTACGTCGGCCTCGAACTCGCACGCACGCTCGTCGCCGACGACCACGACGTGTGGGGCGTCCGCCGCTCCGACGACGGCCTCGCCGCCGTCGAAGCGACCGGCGCGGAAGCGGTCCGCGCCGACGTGACTGACGCCGACTCGCTGGCGTCGGTCCCCGACGTGGACCACGTCGTCTTCGCCGCGAGTTCCGGCGGCCGCGGGGTCGACGCCGCCCGGACCGTCTTCGTCGAGGGTCTCCGAACGGCAATCGACCAGTTCGCCGCCCGCGACTCGCCGCCAGAGCGCCTCGTCTACACGTCGAGCACGGGGGTCTACGGCGATCACGGCGGCGACTTCGTCGACGAGTCGACGCCGCTCGACCCGACGACCGACAAGACGCGCGTCCTCGCGGAGGCCGAGCGCGTCGCCCGCGAGCACGCCGCCGAGCGTGGAATCGAGGGAACGGTCACCCGGTTCGCCGGGCTCTACGGCCCCGACCGCTACCGGCTCGAACGCTACCTGAACGGCCCGGTCACCGCGGGCTACCTCAACATGGTCCACCGGGACGACGCCGCGGGCGTCGTCGCGTACCTCCTCGAAACCGACCGCGCCCGCGACGACACCGTCCTCGTCGTCGACGACGAACCCGTCTCGAAACACGAGTTCGCCGACTGGCTGGCCGACGAGTGCGGCGTGCCGCGTCCGGAGAAGCGCACGAAGGAAGAACGGCTCGACGTCGGCGACCTCTCGGAGGCCGCCCGTCGCCGCATCCTGACGAGCAAGCGCTGTTCGAACGACCGCCTCCACGACCTCGGCTATTCGTTCACGTATCCGACGTATCGCGAGGGTTACCGGGCGGCAATCGACGCCTACCGGGCCGGCGACGACTGAGCGTATTCGGGGGGCGACAGGTTCGAATCCCCGAAATTCTGTCACTCAGGACAACTCGATTAGGGGGAATATTCATACGGTAGGCCCCGGTCGTGTTGTGTATGTTCGGTCCGGTGGGGCAGTTCGACACGGGTGCTATCTTCGAGTCTATCGACTCGTTCGTGCGCGCGCACCCCGAAATCGCGGCGGCGCTCGTCGTCGCGCTCGGTGCCCTCTCGCTCGTCGTCTACGCCGCGATTCGCTTCAAGCGGCCGATGGGCACGCGCTTCGCCGAGGCGCTGGAGGACGTCGACGAGGTCGCCGTCCTCATGCACCCGAACCCGGACCCCGACGCCATGGCCGCGGCGATCGGCGTGGCCTGTCTCGCAGAACAGGTCGGTACCACACCGACCATCCAGTTCGCCGGCCAGATTCGACATCAGGAAAATCGCGCGTTTCGCACCGTTCTCGACCTCGACTTAGACCCTATCGACCACGTGAGCGACCTCGCCGCCGAGGCGGTCGTCCTCGTCGACCACAACGCGCCTCGCGGCTTCGCGGGGGCAGAGGGCGTTCTCCCCTACGCCGTCGTCGACCACCACCCCGGCGACGGGACCGGCGAGGTGTTCACCGACGTGCGCACCGACTACGGCGCGTGTTCGAGCATCATCGCCGAGTACTTCCGCGACGTGGGCGCGAAGCCCGTCCCGCCGGACATGCACGCCAGCGAGGTGAACGCCTCGTACACCGTCCCCTCGCAGGTCGCGACGGGCCTCGTCTACGGGATTCTCACGGACACCAAACACCTCACGGCGGGCTGTTCGGCGGCCGACTTCGACGCCGCCGGCTTCCTCTTTCCCGGCGTCAACGAGGACCACCTCGACCGCATCGCCAATCCCGAGGTCTCCCGCGAGGTGCTGGAGGCGAAGGCGCGGGCCATCGCCGGCCGCGACGTGCGCGGTCCCTTCGCGGTCGCCGACATCGGCACCATCTCGAACGTCGACGCCATCCCGCAGGCGGCCGACGAACTCATCCAACTCGAGGGCGTCACCGCGGCGGTCGTCTGCGGCGAGCGCGAGAGCAACGTCTACCTCTCGGGTCGCTCCCGCGACGACCGGGTTCACATGGGTCGGACGCTGGAGGCCGCCCTCGACCACTACCGCGGGGCGAGCGCCGGCGGCCACGCCCGGATGGGCGGCGGCCAGATAATCCGCCCCGACGCCGTCACCGACGGCGGCAACGGCGAGTCCATCGCCCGCGACGAACTCATCGAACACGTGTTCGAGGCGCTGTCGGGCGATATCTGACTCGCAGGCGGCCGCCTCCGAACCCGGACCGGTGGCCCTTAACCGTCGGCAGCCGTAGTCCCGCCCATGGCTACAGGACGGGCGACGTGGGCCTACCGCGACCGGTTCGGTGACAGTTTCGGCCGCACCTTCTACCGCCGGTTCGGCCCCGGCGTCGTCTCCAGTATCGGCATCGGAACCTACCTCGGCGAGCCGACCGACGCGGTCGACGACCGCTACCGCGAGTCGCTCGTCTCCGCGCTCGAACACGGCGTCAACCTCGTCGACACGGCGTCGAACTACCGTCACGGCCGCGCCGAGCGGGTCGTCGGCGACGCGGTCCGCGGGGCCGACGTCGACCGCGACGCCGTCGTCGTCGCCTCGAAGGCCGGGTTCGTCCCCTTCGACCGCGAGCGCCCCGACGACCCCGGCGCGTACGTCCGCGAGACGGTCCTCGACGCGGGCCTCGCCGACCCGGACGAACTCGCCCACGGCAGCCACACCATCGCACCCGCCTTCGTCGACGAGATGGTCGACCGGTCGCTCGACCTGACCGGACTGGACCACGTCGACTGCTACTACCTGCACAACCCCGAGACGCAACTGGCCGTCGCCGACCGCGAGACGGTGTACGACCGAATCGAAGCCGCCTTCGAGGTCCTCGAACGCCGGGTCGCCGCCGACGACATCGGTCGCTACGGCGTCGCCACGTGGGAGGCGCTCCGGGTCGCGCCCGACCACGACGCGTACCTGTCGCTCCCCGAACTCGTCCGTCGGGCCGAGCGCGCGGCCGACACCGTCGGCAACGACGAGCACTCGCTCGAAGCGATTCAGCTCCCGTTCAACGTCGTGATGGCCGACGCGTTCACCGTCGAGGCCCACGACACCGACGCGGGCGAGGCGATGAGCGCGCTCTGGTACGCCCACGAGCACGGCCTGCACGCCTTCACGAGCGCCAGCCTCGCGCAGGGCGACCTCGCGACGGAGATTCCGGCGTCGGTGAACTCGGTGCTCGCCGGTGACACGGCGGCACAGCGGGCGCTCAACTTCTCGCGGAGCGCGCCCGGCGTGACCGCGGCGCTCGTCGGCGCGTCGTCGGTAGCACACGTCGCGGAGAACATCGCGGCCGGCACGTTCGACCCCCTCGGGGCGCGGACGTTCGATTCGGTGTTCGAGTGAGCGGCCGCCGGTTCCCGTCGGGCGTCCGCTGTCAGTCGGTTCGTCTTATCTGAGTTCTTTCCACTCCCGCCCGCAGTCGGCGCAGATGCGGAGGGAAAACACCTCGTCCGGGTCGTTTTTCTTCTTCAGCGACTCGCCGCACTCGGAACAGGTCAGTCGTCCGTAGGTATCCTTCTCCAACTCCCCGTCTCGAAGCCCCTTCCGCGTTGTCTTCATAGGTGTCCGTTTGTGCAACGAACATAAAAACCCGACGACGAACCCCCGTTTTCGCCCGCACGACGCGCCGACGACCCCGCTCAGTCGAAAGTGTTGTGACCCCGCGGCGCGCGGTTCCGTCCGTGTCACGTGGCCGCCTCTTCGGAACGCTCTGCGGGATGGTGCTGCTCGTCAACCTCGCGCGGGTCGTCTTCGCACCCCTTCTCGGGGAGTTCATCACGTTCTTCGCGGTCGACCGGGCCACCGTCGGCATCGTCGCCACCCTCGTCTGGCTCGGGAGCGCCGTCCTCCGCGTGCCCACCGGCTGGCTGCTCACCCGCGTTCCGAGACACCGCGTGGTGCTCGGGACCGGCGTCGTCCTCGTCGTCGCCTCGGGCGTGACCGCCAGCGCGACCACCGTCGAGACGCTGATGGTCGGCGCGGTCTCGATGGGGCTCGCCTCGGGGGCGTACTTCGTCGCCGCCAACCCGCTCGTGAGCGAGCTGTTCCCCGACCGCGTCGGCCGCGCGATGGGCATCCACGGCACCGCCAGCCAGCTCGCGGCCGTCGGCGTCGCCCCCTTCGTCACGCTCGTCCTCGCGGTCGGTCCCGACCTCGTCCCCCGGCTCCCGTTCGTCTCCGCGGCGTGGCAACTCGTCTTCGTCTGCGTCGGCCTCGCGGCCGCCGTCGTGACCCTCGCGCTCTTTTTCACGGCCCGCTCGACCGACCTCCCCGACGCGGGCGCGGCCGACCGCGACCTCCTCGGCGCGGCCCGGAGCGAGTGGCGCGTCATCCTCACCGGCATCGTCATCCTCGGCTTCACCGGCTTCGTCTGGCAGGGCCTGTTCAACTTCTACGAGCTGTACATGGTGTCGAAGGGACTGCCGGCGACGACGGCGCGCAACATGCTGACGGTCATCTTCGGCGCGGGCGTGCCGGCGTTCTTCCTCTCGGGGCGGCTCGCCGACAAGCTGCCGCGCATCCCGTACATCCTCGGCGTGCTCGTCTCCTTCGTCGTCTCGGTGTTCGTCCTGACCGTGACGACGAGCCTCGTCGGCCTCCTCGTCGTCACCGCGGTCGTCGGCTACGTCATCCACAGCCTCTTTCCGGCGCTCGACGCCTACCTGCTCGACACGCTGCCCGACGAGAGCCGCGGGAGCGCCTACTCGGTGTACTCGTTCGGCATGATGATATTCCAGGCCAGCGGGTCGGGCGTGGTCGGCACCCTGACCGACTTCGGCTACGCGTTCGACGAGGTGTTCTTCTGGTTCTCGGTCGGGCTGGCGGTCGTCGTCACGGGCCTCATCGCCTTCCAGCGCGCCGGGCGCATCCCGAACTGACTCCCCGGACCGCCCGGCCGTTCCCGGAGCGAAGCCGGCAGCCGGCTCGGCTCTCGCCGCACTTTTGCTCGCCCGGTCCCTCGACCGACACGATGGAGTACGTACAAGAGCGGGTCACGACGCTCCACGACCTCTCCGGTTCGGTCCCCGACGCCCCGACCGACCGCGCCGCCGTGGTCGTGCCGATGACGGAGCGCGAGTACGCCGGCCTCGCCGCCGAGCGGGTGCTCTCGACGCTGGAGTCGCTCTCGCCGGCGCGGGTTGTCGTCCCCCTCCGCGCGCCCGCCGACCGGGTGGCCCCGTTCGCCGACTGGCTCGACGAGTACGACCTGCCGCTCGACGTGCTGTGGTGCGACGGCCCCCGGGTCGCCGACCTCCTCGACTCCCACGGCCTCGACGGCGAGCGGGGCAAGGGCCGCGACGTGTGGCTCGCGCTCGGCTGCGCCGCCCGCGAGGAGTACGTCGTCGTCCACGACGCGGACACGAAGACCTACGACGAGCGCTACGTCCCGCGGCTCCTGTTTCCGCTCGCGCACGGCCACGACTTCTCGAAGGGCTACTACGCCCGCGTCGAGGAGGGGCGGCTCTACGGCCGGCTGTTCAGGCTGTTTTACGCCCCGCTCGTCCGGGCGCTCGAGGACGAGACTGACGCGCCCATCGTCCGGTATCTCGACTCGTTCCGGTACGCCCTCGCGGGGGAGTTCGCTGCCACCTCGGACCTCGCGTTGCGGATGCGGTCGCCGCGGAAGTGGGGCCTCGAAGTCGGCACCCTCGGCGACGCCTTCGCCCACGCCGGCTTCGACCGGAGCGCGCAGGTCGACCTCGGCGAGTACGAACACGACCACCGCTCCGTGAGCGGGCCGACCGGCCTCTCGGACATGAGCGAGTCGGTCGGGCGGACGCTCCTCCGGGCCGTCGTGGAACACGGTGGGAGCGTCGAGTTCGACACGCTCGCGGAGCGCTACCGCGAGGCCGGGAACAGACTGGTCGAGCAGTACGCGGCCGACGCCGCGTTCAACGGGTTCGACTACGACCGGGCGGACGAGCGCGAGCAGGTCGCCACCTACGCCGGGGCCATCTCGAAGCCCGGCGAGGACACGCGGCTCCCGGCGTGGCGGGACACGTCGCTGTCGCCCGACGCGGTGCTCGCGGCCGCGAGCGACGACCTCGACGACGTGCGGGAGGCTGCGGGCCGATGAGCGAGGCGACCTACGACGACCTCGCTGGCGTCGTCGACCTCTTCGGGGCGCTCACCCGCGAGGAACTGGAGACCGCGCTGGACGAACTCGCGTTCAAACAGGGCCGCGAGACCGACGGCGACGCCCTCTCGGACGCGATTTCCGACGCGGTCGACGCCTACTACCTCGTCCCCTACGAGGACGACGAGACGGACGCGGAACTCCTGACGGTCGGGCCGATGGCGTTTCCGACGCTCCCCGACCGGGCGGAGGACCTGCCGCACATCCTCGATTACCCCACTCGCGAGGTGCCGCGGGACGAACTGGCGACGCAGGTCGAAAGCCGTCTCCGGGCGGCGGCCGCGAGCGCGGTGCAGACGGGAGACGACGACGAAATCGCTCGCCTGCTGGACGTGACGTACGACCTCGAAGCGTGGGCCGACACCGACGTCGGGTCGATTCGCGAGCGCCTCGACGCCGCGCTGGACGCGGAGGGGCAGGCCTAAGTCTCGGCATCTCTTTACGAATCGTGACGATGGACCTCGCGGGCGTCACCCGACACGAACCGGTGACCGTCGACGCGGGCCGGCGGGCGGCCGTCATCGCTCCCGTCGTGTTCCGCGACGAGCGGCCGCACATCCTGTTTACCAAGCGCGCCGACCACCTCGGCGAGCATCCGGGCCAGATGAGTTTCCCCGGCGGCGGGCGCGAGCCGAGCGACGCCGACCTGCGGGCGACCGCGCTCCGCGAGTCCAACGAGGAAATCGGGCTCCGGCCCGAGGAGGCGGCCTTTCACGGCCGACTCGACGACATCCTCACCGTGACCGACTACGCCGTCTCCCCGTTCGTCGCCACGGTACCCGACCGCGAGTACGAACCCGACCAGCGCGAGGTGGCCGAAATCGCGGTGCTCGCGGTCGGCGACCTGACCGACCGCGCGAACTACGAGTCGGAGCGCCGCGACCACCCGCAGTACGGCGAGATTCGACTCCACTTCTTCCACGTCGACGGCTACACCGTCTGGGGCGCGACCGGGCGGATGCTCGTGCAACTGCTCGAACTCACGACCGACTGGCGCGCCCCCGAGGAGGTCGACCGCGTGGTCGACCCCGACGCCGACTACCCGGTGTAGCGTCCCCGCTCGGCGTCTCGTTCTCCTCGGCGCACTGCCCCCGGCGCGCCCGCTCGCGGTGCCTGAGTCAGTTCCGAAAAACAGCGTCAGCGTGTCGTCGCCCCCGCGACAACTCCCTTTCCGCCCCCCGAGCCCCCCGAGTACCTCCTCAGCCGAGGAGGTACTTGAGCGCGGGGCGCTGGCGGACGAACTCCATCTTCTCGATGATGGCGTCGAGGCCGAGGATACGGCCCGCCGCGAGGGTGCCGACGATGGCGAACATCATCAGCCCGAACAGGTCGCTGTTGACGAGACCGTGGCCCCAGTCGGCGTTCCCGAGGTAGAAGAACACCATCAGGACGCCGCCGAAGAAGGCGGCGAGCCGGACGAGTGCCCCCACGATGAGCCCGAGACCGATGAGGAACTCGCCCCACGGAACCATGATGTTCGTGAGGTCGAGGAGCCACGGAGTCGCGGCGGCCCACGCGAAGAAGCCCTGCAGCGGCGAGGCGGCGGGGGCGTTCGCGAGGTAGCCGCCGGCGTTGAACGCTTCACCGGTTATCTTCCCCCAGCCCGCGTGGAGGAACCAGTAACCGGTGATGAGGCGGGTCAACACGAGCACGTAGCCCGTGACGCCCCGCGAGTAGTCGAAGTCCATCCTGTTCCCCAGCATCTCGATTTGTGCGTTAGCGGCCATCTCGGTTCACCTTACATCTGAATCGTCGGCCGCGAACCCCATATAACGGCGACGCGATTTCCGAATCTATAGAACTGGGAATCACCGAAAACGGGCGTCTGAGACTGTCACGATTCATTTTCGACTACTACTTCGAGTTTAGAATTGCGTCCTGAATACAATCGTGGCAGTACGACGGACGAATCATCGGTATTCCGCCGTGAGACGAGTCGTCACGCGATTCGACGCCGCTCGCCGCCGCTTCGAAACGGGGTATATAAACGTCGTCGGGAGAGCTATCATCGCCGTCACCGACAGGGTTTTGCCCTCCTCCGCGCTATCCGTTCTCACATGGTCGCACAGACGATGGATCGCGTTCCGCGACGGTACTGAAAGTTCTGTGGTGATAGTATGTTGACCGCCGAGCGTGCGGTCTCGAAAGCCGGTCTGGACGCTGTCGCACTCAAGCCCGCCGAGTGCGACGTGCGCGAGGCGCTGTCGGTCCCGCTCGACATCGTGGCTATCGACTACGAGGGCCGCGAGCGACTCCCCGACGAGGACGTGCTTCGCGAACTCGCGGCCGAAAAAGAGATTCGACTGACCACGCCGGTCCGCGCCGACGGCTTCGACCCGCTCGGCGACGACTCGCTGTACGAGTGGCTCCCCGACGGGATTCGGCAGGTGCTCGTGGCCGGCCACGGCGCGTATCTGACCGACGACGAGGCGCGCCGCGCGGTCGCGCCCCGTCTCCGCGCCGCGAGAGAGCGCGCGCCCGACGCGTGGGTCGGCACCGAGGGCATCGAACGAATCGCCCTCGCCGCCGGCGGCACCCAGTACGAACTCCTCTCGCGGTCGACCCGCAGGGACGTTCGGGCGCTCCGGGCCGCCGGCTTCGACGGCGAAATCGCGGTCTACGCCCCGACCGCCCTCACCGACGACGACGACGAGATTCTCGACGCCGTCGGCGCGTACGTCTCTCGCCGTCGCCCCGTCGCTCGCGCGCTCCCCGACGACGCCGCGACCGACGCCTCGGCCGAGGGCCGCGCCCGCGAGGTGCTCCTGAAGGCCTCGCGCGACTACGCGCTCATCGGCTCCGTGGCCGACGTGCGCCGGCGAATCGACGACCTCCGCGACGCCGGCATCGACCTCGTGGTCGGCTACCCGGCCCGCGGCGTCGACGAGTTCGCCGAGTAGTCCGGCGCGCCGCCAGCCGGTCGCCCGCGCTCGTCCCGTCCCTGCACCGAGCACCGGAGGCCTTTTACGCGGTCGCCGGAGAGGACAGGTGACGGCACGGTCGGGTGGCTCCTTTCGGACCCACGTGGTTTCCACGCGGGCCACGGCCGGCCGACCTACCCCGTCTCTCTACACATCCTGAGCGACCGCGCCGCGCGGGTCTCGACCGACGTTACGACCGCGAGCGGCGGCCATTCAAGTCGCTCGCCGACGCAGACGGGGTATGAACGAATCGGCGCGCGTCGCCGTCGTCGGCGCGGGCGCGGTCGGCCTGACGACCGCCTTCGACCTCGCCGAGCGCGGCGCGCGAGTCACGCTGTTCGAACGCGACGCGCCCGGCGGCGGGTCGACGGGCCGCGCCGCCGGCATCTGCTACGACGCCTACGCGGAGGACATCGACGTGGCCGTCGCCGACCGCGCGATGGCCCGGTTTCGGAACCTCTCGGGCGAGGGCGGGTTCACCTTCCACGAGACGCCCTACGTCTTTCTCGCGCGCGAGGGCGACGACGCGGCGGCCGCGGCCCTCGAAGAGTCGGTCGAGCGAATGCGGGTCCACGACCGCGCGGTGTCGCTCGTCGGAGCCGACGAACTGGCCGACCGGTTCCCGATTCGGACCGACGACGTGCTCCTCGCGGGCGTCGCCGAGAACGCCGGCTGGGCCGACCCGGCGGCCTACACGGACCTGTTCGTCGAGAAGTGCGAGTCCGCGGGCGTCGAGTTCCGCGTCGGCGACGCGGTGTCGCTCCGAACCGACCCGCCGGGCGTCGCCGTCGACGACGTGGTGACCGCCCGCTTCGACGCCGTCGTCGTCGCGGCCGGCGTCCACTCGCGCCGCCTGCTGGCCGACGCCGGCCACCCCATCGCGCTCAAGCCGTACCGGGCGCAGGCGCTCGTCGCCGACTGCGACTACCGCGGACCGACCGTCTACGACGCGACCGACGAGTCGTACCTTCGGCCGCACCCCGGCGGCGTCCTCGCCGGCGACGGCGTCGAACCGGTCGAACCCGACCCCGACGACTGGGACCCGACCGCGGACGACTGGTTCGTCGCCGACGCGCTCGACGCGGTTCGGCACCGGGCGACGGTCGGCGACGCGGGCGGGTCAGAGCTCGAACTCGACCGCGCGTGGGCCGGCCTCTGCGGGGCGACCCCCGACCGGAACCCGCTCGTCGGCGCGGTCGCCGACGGCGTCTACGTCGCCGCCGGCTGGCACGGCCACGGCTTCATGTGGTCGCCGGCAATCGGTGAGCGACTCGCCGAGGCGGTGCTCGGCGACGGTCGGGCGTCGATACCGGACGCGTTCGACCCTCGGCGCTTCGACGGCGACGAGGAGTTCGCGGTGGTCGAAGGGATGACGCTCGACGGGGAATGAACGAACGGGAAAAGAGGGCGGTCGCCGCGTCGCGCCCGAAACGACGCTTCAGGCGTCTTGGTCGTCCACGTCGCCGAAGTCGACTTCGTCGTCGGCCTCGGACTCGGTGTCGGTGTCGGCCTCGCCTTCGTCTTCCTCCTCGGTCACGGCGATGTCGCTCGCGCGCTCGTCCTTGGGAATCCGAATCTGGAGCGTGCCGTTCTTGCCGACCGTGGCGGTCCCCTCGGCGGCTTCGACCGACGCGTCGGAGGGGATGGTCGCCTTCCCCGAGAGCGTGAGGCCGCGGCCGGGGAAGCGCATCTCGTAGCCCTCGTGGAAGTCGCGGAAGCGGTCGATGCGAATCTCGACCTCGCCGTCGAGGAAGCGGACCTGCACGTCCTCGGCGCGGGCACCGGGCGCGTCGAAGACGACGAGGTAGGCGTCCTCGGATTCGAGCAGGTCGTGGGCGAGGGGCTTGCGCTCTTGCATCTGGCTGACGCCGCGGCCGACCCGTTCGAGGACGGCGTTCGCCGCCGACTCGCCGAACTTCCGCAGGTCGCTCATAGCTGAATCTCCTCCAGGAAGCGGGACTCGCCGCAGTACGGACAGGAGAAGTCCGCCACCGTCACGTCGTCGGGCATGTCGTAGGTGTAGTGCAGCTCGAACATGTCGAGTTCGCAGTCCTCGTTGGCGCACTTGACTTCGAGGGTCGCGGGCATGGCCGTCAGTTACGCTCCCACGCTCATAAACGCGCGGGAGGCGGAAGCGACTCACGGACCGCGCCATCGTCGACGCCTGCGGTCGCCCTCCCACGACTGCCCTCGTCTGCGACCGTCGACCGGTTGCGTTTTCCGCGTCGAACCCGAACCGCGAGCGATGACCGACCCCGCCGACCTCACCGTGACTATCGTCGACGGATACGTCGACGAGCCGGCGCACTTCGGCGTGCCGCCGTACATCTCGACGTATCCCAGGTTCACCGCGGGTGCGGTGGTCGACGCGGGCGTCCCCGAGTCCAACGTCGTCTACCACACCATCGACGAACTCCGCGAGGACAGACAGAAGTGGCGCGACGTGGCCGACGCCGACCTCATGATTTACATCGGCGGCATGACCGTCCCCGGCAAGTACGTCGGTGGGACGCCCGCCGAACCCGACGAGGTCCGCGAACTCGCGTGGGTCGCCGAGGGCACCGCGCTCATGGGCGGGCCGATTCGATTCGGCGTCGGCGACGAGAACGCCGGCGGCCAGGACATGGAGCGCAAGAACCTCGACTACGACTTCGTCGCCAAGGGCGACATCGAGGCGGCCGCCTACGACCTCGTCGACTCCGGCCTCGAAGGCTTCGGCAACCGCATGCGCGACAACGAGGAACTCGACCGCTGGGCCGCCACGGGCGCGTTCGTGGTCGAACAGCACCCCAACCACCCCGACCACCTCATCTGCGAGATGGAGACCTCGCGTGGCTGCGCCTACCGCTGTTCGTTCTGCACCGAACCGCTGTACGGCAACCCCGCGTTCCGAACCGCCGATTCCGTCGTCAAGGAGGTCGAGAACCTCTACAACCGCGGCGCGCGGCACTTCCGGCTCGGCCGACAGGCCGACATCCTCGCGTTCGGCGGCGACGGCGAGGCCCCGAACCCCGACGCGCTCCGCCGGCTCTACGGCGGCATCCGTGAGGTCGCCCCCGACCTCGGCACGCTCCACCTCGACAACGTCAACCCCATCACCATCGTCGGCTGGCCCGAGAAGTCCCGCGAGGCGCTCCGCATCATCGCCGAGCACAACACGGCCGGCGACACCGCGGCGTTCGGCCTCGAATCCGCCGACCCCGTGGTCCAAGAGGAGAACAACCTCAACGTCTCCGCCGACGAGTGCTTCGAGGCGGTCAAAATCGTCAACGAGGTCGCCGGCTGGCGGCCCGGCGACGACCCGGCGGACGCGCCGACCCACGGCCCGGACGCCGCGAACCGACTGCCGAAGCTCCTCCCCGGAATCAACCTCCTCCACGGTCTGAAAGGCGAGCGCGAGGAGACGTTCGAGCACAACAAGCGATTCCTCCAGCGCGTCTACGACGAGGGGCTGATGGTCCGCCGCATCAACATCCGGCAGGTGATGGCGTTCGACGGCACCGACATGTCCGACACGGGTGCCGACATCGCCCGCGACCACAAACAGCTGTTCAAGACGTACAAAAAGGAGGTCCGCGAGGAAATCGACCGCCCGATGCTCCGCCGGGTCGCCCCCGCGGGCACGGTCCTCCCGAACGTCCACCTCGAATACCACCAGGACGGCCGGACGTTCGGCCGCCAGCTCGGGACCTACCCGCTTTTGGTCGGGATTCCGGGCGAGCGCGAGCTCGGGAAGACCATCGACGTGGCCGTCGTCGACCACGGCTACCGCTCCGTCACCGGCGTTCCCTACCCGCTTGACTTCAACGAGGCGTCGATGGACGAACTCACCGCCATCCCCGGCATCGGTCGCTCGACCGCCGGCGACATCGTGGTGAACCGACCCTACGCCGACGCGGCCGACGTGGGTGTCGACGCCGACGTGACGAAGTACGTTCAGTAGCCGACTCAGTTCCCAGAACCAGATTCTTCACGTGCAACCGCGCTCTCTCTGCGCGCCGACAACGGCCGTGCGTTCACTCGCAAGCGTGGTGCGTGATTCACTTGCAGACGTGGTCTGTCGGCGGCGGGAGAAACGTCCCGTCGAGACGAACGGCGTCGAACCGCGAAAAGAGCGCCGTCAGAAGTCGTCTTCGACGACTTCGCCGACGGCGAAGTTAGACTTGACTTCGGTGATTTCGACCTTCACGCGCTCGCCGACTTCGGTGCCGGGGACGATGATGACGTAGCCGCGTTCGACGCGGGCGATGCCGTCGCCCTGCTTGCCGATGTCCTCGATTTCGACGTAGCGGAGTTCACCGGCTTCGACGGGCGGTTGCGGTTCGGCCGAGGGCGTCGGTCCGGCGTTCGATTCGGACTCGGCGGGCTCGTTCGACTCGCGGGAGATGAGCGCGACGCGGTAGGTCTCGCCGGGTTCGACGGTTCCGGTCTCGACTTCGCGGCGCGGAATTTCGACGACGTATCGGTCGTCCTCGGTGCGAACGTCAGCATTGAACAGACACAGGAGTTTATCTGAGATTTCCACCGTAAGACCTCCAATATGTGGTCAGGCCGGAGTGTTAAAGATGTACCGCAGTCATCGGGATTCGACTACTGAACCCGCGTCCCGTCGGGCCGTTTCGCGCCCTCCGAGTCGTGGACGACCACCTCGCCCGGCCCGGTCTCGACCGGCTCGTAGGCCTCGGTGACTCCCCGCGCCTCGCGTAGCTCTCGGACCGCCCGCTCTTTCAGCGCCCGCGCCAGTTCCTCTGCGTCCTCCCGAGAGATGTCTCGTCCGAGCCCCTCGCACTCGTGGGCGCGGACGACGCCCTCCTCGTCGACGGCCTCGCCCATCGGCTGGCTCGTCCCGCCGAGGGCGACGCTGAACGGGTAGGTCTCGCAGATGAGGGGGCGGTCCTCGTGGACCTGACAGGCCCCCTGCCCCTCGTCGTCTTCCTCGTAGAACCGGCAGTCGCCGCAGGCGCTCGTCTGGAGCGCCCACTCGAACGTCTCGCCCTCGGGGCCGTCGTCGCCCTCGACGAGGCCGTAGGGCATCGGGCGAGCAACGTCCCGCCACTCCATCGGGGTTCCCGACTCGTCGTTCGAGTCGTCTCCGCCGGTCCCATCGCCGTCGGGGTCGGTGGCTCCGCCGGCCTCCTGCAGGGCGCGCACCTCGTCGGGAAAGACGGTCGCGGTGTGCGGTTCGGGGCCGTCGTCGCCCTCGTAGCCCTTGCAGCAGGCCCCGCAGCGCGTGCACTCGAAGCCGATGGACTCGATGGCGTCGGCGAGTTCCGACACGTCGAGGTCGCGGGCGCGGTCCAGTTCGGCGTCGAGGTCCATACCCGCGATGCGGGCGCGAGCCCAAAGAGGGGCGCGGTTTTTCGCGGGAGCGCGAGCCTCGGCCACCCGCGGACCCGGACGCCGACGACGCGCGACCTACCGCGGTTCGACTCGCTTCGCCTCCGGGTCCCACCGGACCCGACGCTCGGCGGCGAGTTTCTCGATGTGCGCGACGACCGTCGCGCGGGCGAGGTCGCGCACGGCGGACACGTCCTTCTCGTAGGCGGCGTCGGTCACGGCGTCCGGCGTCGCGTTCCCGGCCAGCACCGCGTCGAGGACGGCCCGTTCGCGGTCGTTTCGGTGCGCGACGAGCCGTGCCAGCGTCGCCCGCGGGTCCGTGATCTCGGGGCCGTGACCCGGAAGCAGCCGCTCGGGACCGCGCGCGTGGTGTCGCCTGAGCGCGACGAGGTAGGCGCGCACGTCTCCCTCGGGCGCGCCCACGACGACGCTCCCCTCGGCCACCGCGAGGTCGCCGCAGAGCACGCCGTCGCCGGCGACGAAGCTCACGTGGTCGCGGGCGTGCCCCGGCGTGTCGAGCACTTCGACGCCCGCGCCGACGGGGAGAACCGACCCCTCTGCGAACGTTCGGTCCGGTTCGACGCCGGTCGCGTCCGAGAAGGCGCGCTCGCGGCCGCGACGACACCAGACCGTCGCGCCCGTCTCGCGGGCGTAGGCGGCGACCGCGCCGACGTGGTCCGCGTGGGTGTGGGTGACCGCGATGTGGTCGACGCCCTCGCGCGCGACGAGGGAGTCCAGTTCGTCGGTGCGGGCCGCGGGGTCGACGAGCAGCGTGTCGCCGCCGTCGGCGACGAGGTAGGCGTTCGTCGCGCCGGTCGGCGCGCGGGTGGCGACGGGGACGGAGACGCGCGTGACGTGCATACCGGCGGCTACGCTCGCCGACGGGTTATAGTAGCGTTTGCAAGTCAATGTACACTCAATCGTACGCTGTCGTGCGATTGGATGTGTAACCAGTGCAAACGCTACTATAGATGGTTCGAGAGAAGTGGTGGCTTGGTCTGCGGGAGTGCGCCCCCGCGGGCGTGTTCTGTCGCGCTATCGGTGGACCGCGTGCTTACGTGTTGAGGAAGTAGACCTGCTTTCGCGCGTCCTTGAAGGAGTAACGCGAGCCGACGAGGTCAGACTCTTCGAGACGGTTGAGCGCGTAGCGGACGGTGCGGTCCGGCAGCAGCGACTCCTCCGCGAGCTGGCCCTGCGAGAGGGGCGCGTCGCTTTCGAGGACTTTTGCGACGAGCTTCGCGCTCGGGGGAAGCTCGCGGAGGCGCTCTCGGAACTCGGATTCCGAGAGCAGGTCTTCAGTATCTGGCTCTGCAGTGGTGGTGCTCATACCCGACACAGTCGGTTGCTCCGTGTTAAGGGTTAGCTACAAGTGTGTGAAAAGAATCCAGACACATAATACACATATTAATATCGTGCGTTTGTTGGAAAATCGCCCGCGAGTAGGCGTCTCACTCCGCGTTTCGCATTCTATCGACCGAAGGAGTGCCGAGTCGATAGCTCCCGAGCGGCGCGTGACACGCCGGGCAGTGGACGACGAGCCACCCCTCGCTGACGTGGCGCGTCAGTTCAGCCGCATCACAGGTCTCACCGCAGTTTCTGCATGTTGGCATATGGCACGATACGCGCTCAGCGGGGGAAAACCTCTCTGTCGTCGCTCGCCGAACCCCGCTTCCGCACCGCGTATCCAGTACCGTTTTAGGCTCCCCCCCGCGAGTATGCGTAGCGTGAAAGGAAAGGAGTGGTACCAGGCCGACGAGGTCGCCCAGGAGTACGACTCGAAGCGGTTCTCCAAGGGCGGTCGCCTCATCGACCGGCGAGAGAAGGAGGCGGTCCTCGCGGCGCTCGGCCCCGTCGAGGACAAGAACGTCCTCGAAATCGCCTGCGGGACCGGCCGGTTCACCGTGATGCTCGCCCAGGAGGGGGCGAACGTCGTCGGACTGGACATCTCGCGGGCGATGATGGTACAGGGGCGGGAGAAGGCCCGCAGAGCGGGCGTCGCCGACCGCATCGAGTTCCTCCGCGGCGACGCCGCGCGGCTGCCCTTCCCGGACGACCACTTCGACGCGGTGTTCGCGATGCGGTTTTTCCACCTCGCGGACACCCCGGCGAAGTTCTTAGCCGAAATGGCTCGCGTCTCGAAACAGCAGGTGTTCTTCGACACGTTCAACGACGGGAGCCTCCGGGTGGCCTACAACTGGCTGCTCCCGATGGGGTCGCGGCTCTACTCGGAAGGCGACGTGCGGCGGCTGCTCGGCGACGCCGGGCTCGACCTCGCCGACGCGAAACACGACTTCGTCATCCCGTTCGGCTTCTACCGGAAGGTCCCCAACGGCATCGCACAGCCGTTCCGTTCGCTGGACCTCGCCGTCGGCGACTCGCCGGTCGGCGACGACCTCGCGTCCGTGTCGTACTGGAACGCGCGGGTCGAGTCGGCCGACGAGCAGTCCCGCGCGGCGACCCGGGCGAGCGACGCCGAGTGAGGCGTTCTCACGGCAGAATTTAACACGATTCTCGATTCACATTTAAGTACGTCCACCGCAACTGTCGGGTATGGATCTCTCGGTTGTGCTCCCGACGCTCAACGGTCGGGACCGGCTCGCCACCAGCCTCGACGCGCTGGCCGAGCACGCCCCCGACGCGGAAGTCGTCGTCGTCAACGGCCCCTCCGCCGACGGCACGACCGGGATGGTGAGAGAGCGCGACGACGTGGACGTGCTGGTCGAAATCTCCGACCGCAACCTCAACGTCGCCCGCAACGCCGGCCTCGAAGTCGCCGGCGGCGACGTGGTCGCGCTCCTCCGATACGACCTCTCCGTGGAGTCGTCGTGGCTGTCGGCGCTCGAAGACGGCATCGCCGACGCCGACGTGGTCACCGGGCCGATGCACCAGACGCTCCGCAACGGCATGACGACGGAATCCCTCGAACGGAACGCCATCGGCGGCCGCACGGTGACGTACTTCAACGGCGGCAACGTCGCGTTCCGCCGCGAGATCATCGACGCCCTCGACGGCTTCGACGAGTACCTCCAGACGGGCGGCGCGCGCGACGCGGCGCACCGACTCGCCGGCTTCGACCGCTCGGTCGCGTGGGCGCCCGAGATGTGCGTCCGCCGCGAGTTCGAGGCCGACGGCGGCATCTCCGAACGCGACTGGGGCTGGAAGTACCGCTCTCTGACCTATCGGCTCGTGAAGAACTACGGCGTCAGGCCGGGGACGGTCAAGCGGACGACGAAACACGCGATTTCGGACGGCGTCGACGCCGCGCTCGGCGTCGTGAAAGGCGACGTGACTCCCTCCGGGTGGGTCGGGACCGGCCGCGACGTGGTCGGCGGCATCGCCACGGGCGTCTCGGACGGGTTGGTCGCCCGCGCCCGCGACCGAACCCGCGCCCGAAACCCCCACGGCCGGTCGAAGCGCGCCGACCGCGCCGTCGCCCGGTACGACTGGCGCTGACTCGTTTTACCGCTCTCCGGGGCCGAGCGCCTCGATGACCCGCGCCGCGTTCTTCGAGAACGCCTTCGCCAGCGCGTCCTCCGACACGTCGAGCGTCAGAATCTCCATGACGCCCACGTTCGGGTGGGTCTCGGGCGCGCCGCTGCCGAACAGCACGCGGTCCGGGTGTTCGAGGAGCGCGCGTTCGAGGACGCTCCGGTAGCGGACGAAACTCGTGTCGAGGTAGAGGTCGTCGTGGTCGTCGAGGAGGTCGATGGCCTCGTCCATCAGTCCGCGGTCGAGCGGGAAGCCGCCGAAACTCGACAGGATGACGGGGAACCGACCGAGCAGCGACTCGGCGACGGCGCTCGGCTCGAACGCCTGTCCGCCCTCGACGAAGACGGGAAGCCCCACGTCCTCCAGCATCGCGAGCGTCTCGTCGTCGGGGAGCCCGTCGACCGCCGGCGCGAGCGAGAACCCGTGGAAACGGTCGTCGTAGGCGTACTGCTCGATGTCGCCGGGGTCGGCGTGGTGGTCCGCCCGCGACGACGTGAGGTTTCGGAGCCGCGCCGAGGCACGACCGCTCGGGTCGCGCGGCCCGTTGATGCGGGCGAACGCCAGAAACGGCCGGTCGACGCTCATCCGCGCGACCGCGTTGTTCGGACGGAGGTAGCTCTCCTCGACCCGCTGTGCGCCCGGCGAGACGACGGCGCGGACGACGCCCGCCTGATGCAGTTCGCGCTCCAGCCGCTCGGGGCTTATCTCCCGCCCGCGCGCCGCAATCGACTGCTCGTCGGGGTCGAGGCGGGCGTTCACGTCCACGACCCTGAACCCGTGTTCCAACTCCAGCATTGTCGAGTCACTCATCGGTGTCCGCCAAATAGGTTGCAGAATCCGCCGTAGTCGTTTCATCGAGTACACAGTACCGACGCGTTCGTTCAGCGTCGCGTGACGTTCATTCCTTCACGACGGTAGGGAGAGACGCTGAAACGCAGTTTTTTGGCCTACTCCACCTATCGTCCACGCGTGTGCCTCATCGTCGAGGTCGTCGCCCCGCTGTCCGCGCTCCCGTTCGGTCCCGCGGCCGAGGAACACGACGTCGAACTGGAGCTGGAACGGTCCGTCCCGACCGCCTCGCAGGCGGCGTCGTTCGTCTGGGTCCGCGGTCCCGACGCGGGGGCGTTCGGAGAGTCGGCGCGGTCGCTTCCGAGCGTCGACGACCTCACGCTCGTCGAATCCGTCTCGGACCGGGCGCTCTACGGCGTCTCGTGGGACGTCTCCCAGGCTCCGATTTTCGACGCGTTAGTGTCCAGAGACGCGGTTCTCTTAGAATGTCTCTCGACCGATGACTCGTGGTGGCTCAAGCTCCGCGTCTCCTCGCACCGCGTGCTGACCGACCTCAGACGCGAGTGGGCGGCCCACGGCATCGACGCCGAGTTCGACCGCATCACGTCCGTCGCGGCCGAGGAAGCGCCGGCGAGCGAGGGACTGACCGACACGCAAGTCGAAGCCCTGCTCCTCGCGCTCGACCGCGGCTACTTCGACGAGCGACGGGACACGTCGCTCGACAAGCTCGGTACGGAGCTCGGAATCTCGCGGCAGGCGGTCGCGGCCCGCCTCAAACGCGCCTATCGAACGCTCGCAGAGCGAATTCGCGACGAGCGACCCCCATAATAACGGGTTACATAATCAACGCACACCAATAGGTACCCGACTACCCATTCGGACTGTATGGACGACCCGCTCGAAGATGGAGCTGGGTCCGTGGTAACCACCTCCGTCGACCGCTACGACGAGGTGGCGGTCGCCATCGCTTCGGCGGTCGCGACTGCCACGGAACTCAGCCCACTCGAACTCCCGCCGCTCTCGGACATCGGTGTCGACCCCGAAGCGCTCGACGTTCTCTTTCGCCTCTCTCACGACCCGTCTCGAAGGTTCTCGTTTCAGTACGCGGGCTATCTCGTCTCGCTGTTCGGCGACGGAACGCTCACCGTCGACACGCTCGACGAGTAGCGAGGCGCGACCGGCCGCCGACCGCGACACGAACCCCATGGCGGCTCCCCGAACCCTGCGACGCCCGCCCCGCGCTCGAATTCGAAAACCGTCGCCCTGTCGTGCGATTTCGTAGCTCGGCCTCGCCGAAACGTATTTATAGAACTGCAATCGTTGATAGCGGTTGAGGTTTCAACATGGCTTCACGAATGCAGCAACCGTTATACATTCTCGCAGAGGGGACGAACCGAACGCACGGCCGCTCCGCGCAGGACTCCAACATCCGCGCCGGAAAGGCGGTCGCCGAAGCCGTACGGACCACACTCGGCCCGCGCGGCATGGACAAGATGCTCGTCGACTCCTCGGGCGAGGTCGTCATCACGAACGACGGCGCGACCATCCTCGAGAAGATGGACATCGAGCACCCCGCCGCGCAGATGATCGTCGAAGTCTCCCAGACCCAAGAGGAGGAAGTCGGCGACGGCACGACCACCGCGGCCGTCCTCACCGGCGAACTCCTCGCGCACGCCGAGGACCTCCTCGACGACGACCTCCACCCGACGGTCATCGTCGAGGGCTACACCGAGGCCGCCCGCATCGCCCAAGAGGCCATCGACGACATGGTCCTCGACGTGACGCTCGACGACGACCTGCTCCGCAAGGTCGCCGAGTCTTCCATGACCGGTAAGGGCACCGGCGACGTGACCGCCGACGTGCTCGCCAAACACGTCGTCAAGGCGGTCCAGATGGTCCACGGCGACGCCGACGGGGCCTTCCACCGCGACGACGTTCGCGTGCTCACCCGCACGGGCGCGTCCTCCTCGGCGACCGAACTCGTCGAGGGCGTCGTCCTCGACAAGGAACCCGTCAACGAGAACATGCCCCGCGCCGTCTCCGACGCGACCGTCGCGGTCCTCGACATGAAACTCGACGTGCGCAAGGGCGAGGTCGACACCGAGTACAACATCACCTCCGTCGAACAACTCACCGCCGCCATCGACGCCGAGGACAGCGAACTCCGCGGCTACGCGAAGGCCCTCAAGGACGCCGGCGTCGACGTGGTGTTCTGCACCAAGTCCATCGACGACCGCGTCGCGGGCTACCTCGCCGACGCGGGCATCCTCGCGTTCAAGAGCGTGAAGAAGTCCGACGCTCGCGCCCTCGCCCGCGCGACCGGCGCGAAGCGCCTCGGTTCGCTGTCCGACCTCGACGAGTCCGACCTCGGTCACGTCGACTCCGTGAGCATCCGCACCTTCGGCGACGACGACCTCGCGTTCGTCGAGGGCGGTTCGGCGGCGAAGGCCGTCACGCTGTTCCTCCGCGGCGGCACCGAACACGTCGTCGACGAACTCGAACGCGCCATTCAAGACGCGGTCGACGTGGTCGTCGCCGCCATCGACAAGGGCGGCGTCGTCCCCGGCGCGGGCGCGACCGAAATCGCCATCGCCGACCGCATCCGCTCGGAGGCCGCCGGCATCGAGGGTCGCAAGCAACTGGCCGTCGAGGCCTACGCCGACGCCATCGAGGCGCTCCCGCGCACCCTCGCCGAGAACACCGGCATGGACCCCATCGACGCGCTCGTCGACCTCCGCTCCCGATACGAAAACGAGGGTATCGCCGGCATCATCTCCACCGGTCGCTCCGGCGAAATCGGTGACCCCGTCGAACAGGGCGTCATCGACCCCGCCGCGGTCAAGCGCGAAGCCATCGAGTCCGCGACCGAGGCCGCGACGATGATCGTCCGCATCGACGACGTCATCGCGGCCAAGTAACCGAACCGCCCGCAGAACACACTCCCCCATCCAACCCATCCTCCGGCGGCGCGCTCCGCCGCCGGGCCACTTCGTGTCGCTTTTTCCGTCTGTCCGCTCTCACACGGCCGCTCCAGAGCCGTGCCGCGGCGCGAGCACATATCAACTGGCCGCTACGTTCTTCAGTCGCGAGCGTCGAACTGCACTCCATGTCCGACGAAGTCGGGCTTCCGGAAGCCGTGTCGATGGCGATCGGTGGAATGGTCGGCGGGGGTATCTTCGCCGTGCTCGGCGTCGTCGCCGGCGCGGCCGGGACCCTCGCGTGGGCGGCGTTCGTCGTCGCCGGCGTGCTCGCGGTCTGTGCCGGTTACTCGCTCCTCCGACTGAACGGCCTGTGCGAGTCGCCGCGGTCGCCCGTCGGCTACGTCGAGCGGTTCACCGACAGCACCACGCTCTCGGGCGTCGTGGGTTGGACCTTCGTCTTCGGCTACGTCGGGACGATGGCGATGTACGCCTACGCCTTCGGCGGCTATTTCGTCGAACTCACCGGCGTCTCGTCGGTCGCGTCGGTCTCGATACAGCCGTTCGTCTCCGCGCTCACCGTCGCCGCGTTCGTGGGCCTCAACGTCTTCGGCGCGCACGCCTCCGGGCGGGCCGAAGACCTCCTCGTCGGACTCAAGGTCGCCATCCTGCTCCTGTTCGGTCTCGGCGGCGTCGCCTACGGCGCGACCCACGGCGGCCTCGGGTTCGGCCTGTCGAACGTCGGTATCGGCCCGCTCGTCGCGGCCGCCGTCTCCTTCGTCGCCTTCGAGGGGTGGGAGCTCCTGCTGTTCGACCAGGAGAACATCGCCGACCCCCGGGAGACGGTCAGAAAGGCGGTTTACATCTCCATCGCGGGCGCGACCGCTCTGTACGTCCTCGTCGCGCTCGTCACGACCAATCTCGCCGGAATCGACGCCATCCAGCGGCACGCCGAGACCGCGCTCGCGGTCGCGGCCCAGCCGTTCCTCGGACAGGCCGGGTTCGTCCTCATCTCGGTCGCGGCGCTGTTCTCTACGGGCAGCGCCATCAACGCCACGCTGTTCAGCTCCGCGCGGCTCTCGAAGCGCCTCGTCGCCGACGACCTGCTCCCGAGTCGGCTCCGCGACGACTCCGCCGACGAGCCGATTCGCCCGCTCGTGACGCTCGGGGTGCTCGCCGCCGGGTTCGCCTTCCTCGGAAGTCTGGACGCCATCAGTTCGTTCGCGTCGCTCGCGTTCATCAGCATCTTCGGCGGCCTCTCGCTTCTCGCGTTCCGGGAGCGCGAGAACCTCCGGACGACCGTGATTCCCGCCGTCGGAACCGTCGGCGCGCTCGGCTCCGCGGTCGCGCTCCTGTGGCACCTGTTCGACGCCGAGCGCGGGACGTTCTGGACCGTCCTCGCGCTCGCGGTGGTCGTCGTCGGCGTCGAGGTGCTCTACTTCGAGCGCGAGACCATCGCGGACGAGGTCCAGTCCGCGGAGCGGCGCGTGGAAAACGAACTGTAACGTCCGGCGCGCGGCCTCGGATTCGCCACTCAGACCCGCGGTAACCGCCAGTCGTAGCGGAGCGCGAGCAGCCGAACCGAGAAGACGAGCGCGGCGCACAGCCCCGAGGGGACGCCGGTCGGCGCGCCGGCCGCGCGGGCGGCGAGGAACCCGATGCCCCCGACGACCGCGGGCGTCGCGTAGAAGTCGTCGCGGAGGACGACCGGCACGCGCCCGATGAGAATATCGGCGATTGAGCCGCCGCCGACGGCCGTGATGGTCGCGAGGATGACGACGCCGAACGACGTGACGCCGGCGTCGACGCCGACGAGCGCGCCGGTCGCCGCGAACGCCGACAGCCCGACCGCGTCGGTGGTCAGGAACGCCGGGTGGTCGCGCACGCGGCCCTCTATCGAGTGGATGAGGACGATTGCGAGGCCGACGCCGACGAGCGCGACGCTCATGTCCCACGTCGCCGCGAGCGAGGCCGGCAGCCGGTCGACCAGCACGTCGCGGGTCGTCCCGCCGCCGAGGGCGGTCACGATGCCGAGCACGGAGACGCCGAACACGTCGAGGCCGGCCTCGGCGGCCTTGAGCGCGCCGGCGACCGCGAACGCGAGGAGGCCGACGACGTTCATCACCGCGAAGGGGTCGACCTCGGGGACGACGACGGTGACGGGGACGGCGGCGGAACTGAGTGCGGGGACGGAGGCGAGAGCGCCCATCAGTCGACCCGGAGTTCGACGCGGTCGCCGGGCGCGAGGCCGAACGCCTCGTCGCCGCGGCCGTGGTTCACGTCGCACTCGACGTTGCCGTGGCTGCCGACGGTGAGCAGTCGCTCGCCGCGCGCGACGGCCTCGAAGGTGCGACCGACCGGGACCGACTCGCCGTTTACCGTCGCGCGGTCGCCCGCCGCGTCGCGGACGAACTCGCCCGGGACGTTGGTGATGCAGTTGCCGAAGTCGTCGACGACGAGCACCTCGCCCGTCGCCTCGCGGCCGTCGGCCGAGACGGTCGCCTCGGGGAGGCGGCACTGGGCGAGCGAGTCGACGGGAATCGGTTCGAAGCGGTCGACCGACCCGAGCGCCGACGCGCCCGCGACGTGGGCGTCGGCGGCCGCGGGCGCGAACACGTCCCGCCCGTGGAAGGTCGTCGAGTCGGGGTTCGGAACGTCGATTTCGTAGGCTTCGACCGGTGCGTCGGCGTCGCCGAGGGCGTCGACCACGCGTCTCGCTGGCGGGCGGAGAACGCCGTTGTCGGGGCCGACGAGAACGTGGTCGCCGACGCGGAGGACGACCGCGCGCCGGTCGGTCCCGACGCCGGGGTCGACCACGACGAGGTGGACCGCGGGCGGGAAGTACGGAAGCGTCTCGCGGAGCCAGAAGGCGGCCGCGCGAACGTCCTGCCGCGGGAGGTCGTGGGCCACGTCCACGAGTCGCGCGTCGGTCCGCGAGAGGACGACGCCCTTCATCGCGGCCGGGTACGCCAGCCCGAAGTCGGACGCGAGCGTAATCATCTCAACAGGGGTTCGGGTCGCGGCTCCCGTCGTCGCCGACGCGCTCCGACCCGTCGGTGGCCGTGACGCGCTGGAGGCGCTCGATACCGTCGATTTCGCGGACCACGTCGGCCACCTCGTCGGGGACGAGCGACTCCCAGTCGCGGTCTTCGATCATGCGCTGGCGAACCTCCGTGCCCTCCAGCACCTCGCGGTTGAACATGGGCGACTGGTGGACCTCGACGCCCGCCTCTTTGAACAGTTGGATGACGAGCGGGTTGTTGGAGTACGCCACCTCGAAGGCGGGGGACATCGACTGGACGTGGCTGACCCACACCGAGTTGCGGTCGAGGTCCTCGATGGGGACCGCGTAGGTCGCGATGTCGAAATCCGAGACGGCCTTGTTGACCATCATGATTCGTTCGCCCGCGGTGAACGGGTTCCGCGGCGAGTGCGAGTCGCCCGCGGACCCGATGCCGAGGACGAGCTCGTCGACCTCGGTGGCAATCTCTTCGACCATTCGGTGGTGGCCGTTGTGGTACGGCTGGAACCGGCCGATGTAGAACCCCCGCATGCATCGGGCGTTAGTCCGGATTACTTATAAATACGCCGAGTCACGAGAATTCCGGTATTCTGGTGGTAGGGCCGTCGAAACGCGAGGTTACGGCAAGGTACGCCGGATGCACCCGGGGAGAAAGTATATCAGTCGCAGGGCCTACGTTAGAAGTAGCGACGACAGTTCTATGAGTAACGATACGAACACCGACGACAGCCTCCACGAGCGGGAGGATTCACCCGACGACGCGCCCTCCGAAGAGGGCATCGACGACGGGGGGACGCTCCAGCACGACGAGGCCGAAGAGGTCGACAAGAAGACGATCGACGACCTCGGGAGCGATGTCGAAATCGACGCCGACGTGGCCGAGAACGTGGACGAAGACGACCTCCTCGGTGGTCTCCGGATAGAGACGACCGACGAGATTCCCGTTCCGGACCGCCTCGTCGACCAAGTCATCGGGCAGGAGCACGCCCGCGACGTCATCATGAAGGCGGCCAAGCAGCGCCGCCACGTCATGATGATCGGCTCCCCGGGGACGGGGAAGTCGATGCTCGCCAAGGCGATGTCCGAGCTTCTCCCCCGCGAGGAGCTTCAGGACGTGCTCGTCTACCACAACCCCGACGACGGCAATCGCCCCAAGGTCCGCACGGTCCCCGCGGGCAAGGGTGACCAAATCGTCGAGGCGCACAAAGAGGAAGCACGCAAGCGCAACCAGATGCGCTCGTTCCTCATGTGGATCATCATTGCGGTCGTGCTGGGCTACTCGCTCATCATCGCCCAGCAGGTCCTGCTCGGCATCCTCGCCGCGGGTATCATCTACCTCGCGTTCCGCTACGGCTCGCGCGGTAGCGACGCGATGATTCCGAACCTCATCGTGAACAACGCGGACCAGAAGTCCGCGCCCTTCCAGGACGCGACGGGTGCCCACGCGGGTGCCCTCCTCGGCGACGTCCGCCACGACCCGTTCCAGTCCGGCGGCATGGAGACGCCCAGCCACGACCGCGTCGAACCCGGCGCGATTCACAAGTCGAACAAGGGCGTCCTGTTCGTCGACGAGATAAACACCCTCGACGTGCGCAGCCAGCAGCACCTGATGACGGCCATCCAGGAGGGCGAGTTCTCCATCACGGGCCAGTCCGAGCGCTCCTCGGGCGCGATGGTCCAGACCGAACCCGTCCCGACGGACTTCATCATGATCGCCGCGGGTAACCTCGACGCGATGGAGAACATGCACCCCGCGCTCCGCTCCCGTATCAAGGGGTACGGGTACGAGGTGTACATGGACGACACCATCGAGGACACCCCCGAGATGCGCCGCAAGTACGCGCGCTTCGTGGCCCAGGAGGTCACCAACGACGGCCGGCTCCCGCACTTCACCGAGGAGGCGGTCGAGGAGCTCATCCTCGAAGCCCGCCGCCGCGCCGGCCGCAAGGGCCACCTCACCCTCGAATTCCGTAACCTCGGCGGCCTCGTCCGCGTCGCTGGCGACATCGCCCGCGGCGAGAACGCCGAGCTGACCACCCGCGACCACGTGCTGCAGGCCAAGCGCCGCGCGCGCTCCATCGAGCAGCAGATCGCGGACCAGTACATCGAGCGCCGCAAGGACTACGAGCTCTCGGTCAACGACGGCTTCGTCACCGGCCGCGTCAACGGCCTCGCCGTCATGGGCGAAGACTCCGGCATCATGCTCCCCGTGATGGCCGAAGTCACGCCCTCGCAGGGCCCCGGTCAGGTCATCGCGACCGGCCAGCTCAAGGAGATGGCCGAAGAGTCCGTCCAGAACGTCTCGGCCATCATCAAGAAGTTCTCCAACCAGGACCTCTCGGAGATGGACGTGCACGTGCAGTTCGTCCAGACCGGCCAACAGGGCGTCGACGGCGACTCCGCGTCCATCACGGTCGCGACCGCCGTCATCTCCGCGCTGGAGGACATCCCCATCGACCAGTCTGTCGCCATGACCGGCTCGCTGTCGGTGCGCGGCGACGTCCTCCCGGTCGGCGGCGTCACCCACAAGATCGAAGCCGCCGCGAAGGCCGGCTGTTCGACGGTCATCATCCCCGCCGCCAACGAGCAGGACGTGATGATCGAAGACGAGTACAAGGAGATGGTCGACATCATCCCCGTCTCGCACATCAGCGAGGTCCTCGACGTCGCCCTCGAAGGCGAACCCGAGAAGGACTCGCTCGTGGACCGCCTCAAGAGCATCACCGGCTCCGCCCTCAACAAGGGCAAGGGCGTCAAGGGGCCGTCCAGCCCCAGCCCGCAGTAACGCCGGATGACCGACTGGGCGGCGTTCGCAGGCTTCACCGGCCTCGTCCTCGCCGTCTTACTCTCTCTCGCGCACCTTTCTCGCGGCGTCCCGCACGCGGAGGGGACCGGCTCCGACGCACTCGACGCGCCCGCCGCTCCGGGCGACGGCGCTTCCGATTCCGACTCCCGAGCGACTGCCGCGGGCGACTCCGTTTCGACCGCTGCCGAGTCGGACGAGACCGACCACTCGGCCGAACTCGACACCGTCTCCCTGGCTTCCTTTTCGGTCGATTCGACCGACGCGTCACCGCGTCCCGAGTCGTCGACGCTCGCGGAGGGCGACGTTGCGGACGACGACGCTGACGTTGACACCGCCCCTGAGTCCGAATCCGAACCCGAGTCCGACACCGACTCCGACCGAGCGACACCCCCCGGCGTCACCGCGGCCCCCGTTTCGGCCGTCTCGGAACGCTCCGGCTCCGCCGAGGACCTCCCGCCGCACCTCCTGCTGGCTAACGTCGCGCTCTCGCAGGCCTTTCTCGGCGGCTTTCTCGGCCTCGGCGCGTGGTACGCGGGCGTGCCGGCCGCGGCGCTCGGCCTCTCCGCCGCCGACCTCCCGACGCAACTCGTCGTCGGCGCCGGACTCGGACTCGCGCTCTACGGGGCCAACCGGGTCGGTTCGACGGTCAGCGAGCGGTTCGGCGTCGCGCCCGACGAGGCGGTCCGCGAGTCGCTGACGCCGCGAACGACCGCGGGCTGGGTGTTCCTGTTCGCGGTCGCGCTTCCGCTCATCGCCGGCTTCGAGGAGTTGCTGTTTCGGGGGGCGCTCGTGGGGGCGGTCGCCGCCGGCTTCGACGTGTCGCCGTGGCTCATGGCGGCGGTGTCGTCGGCCGCCTTCGGCGCGGGTCACGGTGCGCAGGGCCGACTCGGCATCATCGTCACCGGCCTCCTCGGGTTCGTCCTCGCGGCGGCGTTCGTCCTCACCGAGAGCCTGTTGGTCGTGGTCGTCGCCCACTACCTCGTGAACGCGCTGGAGTTCGCCGGCCACGAACTGTTCGGCTGGTAGCGGGCGTCGGACGCGCCGCCGAGTCCCGCCGAACCGCTCGCCGTCGCGGCGGCGGCGCGGGGATGCGTTCAAGTGCCCGCATCACGCGTAGCCAGTATGGATATCGATACGCGGCAGTTGACGCAGGCGGGGCTCATCGGCTATCTGGCGCTCGTCGTCGCGGCGTTCGCCACGGGGAACCCGACGCTCCGACTCGCGGCCGACGCCGCCTTCGGACTGACGGCGATTCTCCTCGGCGTCGTCACGCTCAGGATTCCGGTCGACAGCCGACTCAAGTACGTCGCCGGCGGCGGCTTCGTCCTCGCGGGCATCTCACAGTTCGCCGAACTCGCGACCGGCGTCGGCTCCGTCGGCCTCGCGAGCACGCTGTTCCTCCTCGGCGGTCTGCTCGGCTACCTCGCGCTCCGCCGGGAGACCGACGCGATGCCCTTCTGAATTCCGGCGACTGCGACGGTGACCGCGACGATGACGGCGGTGACCGCGGTTGCGACAACGACCGAAAACTAGATTCCTTCCGACTTCCGGAGCGCCTCGACCACGTCGTCGGGGGCGGCGCTCGGGCCGTCTTTCACGCGGTGGTCGGGGACGACGACCGGAACGGGATTGGCCGCGAGCGCCTCGCGGACGACGCGCTCGGAGTCGTCGTCCTCGGGGTCGAGGCCGGACATGCGGACGAGCAGGGCCACGTCGACGGTGTCTCCTCGCGGGACGTTGCGAAGCGACTCCAGCACGCTCCGCTGGTCGGTCGGGACGGTCAGACCGATGGGGACCGACGAGAGGTCCGTCTCGCCCCGGTCGATGGCGGCCAACACGGCGTCGAGGTGGTCGTGGTCCGACTCGGCGTCCGCCGGCAGCGAGTCCGGAAACGAGACGTTGATGACCTTTCCGCTGACCACGCCGACCTGCACGGGGCGACCGAGCGTGGACGATTCGCGCGCGTAGATTCCCGAGACGGGCATACGTTCGGCTCCCGTCGCCGGACGCTTGACCCTTCCGGCGACGGCGCGCGGTTTCGGGTCCGTCTCCGCGCGCCGCTCGCCCGCGTGCACGCGAGAGACGGTGAGTGTCCCCGACGACGCAAGCCTTATGTACAAATACGTGCGTTAGTGTACATCAATGAACGCTAGTGGAGACGAATTAGCTCCCGACGTGCGCGCCATCTTGGAGGCCGCGCGGGAGCGACCCGGCGGGGAGACGTGCGTGTCGGTCGACGCGCGGTCGTTCCCCGAGGCCGTGGCCGCGACGGAGGCCGCGGGCCGGGTCCCGGTCATCGCCGAGGTGAAGCCCACGAGTCCGACGACCGAGGGCGTCCGCGAGGACGACCCGGTCGAACTGGCCCGCGAGATGGTCGCCGGCGGCGCGACGGCGCTGTCGGTCCTCACAGAGCCCGAGCACTTCGGCGGCTCGGCCGAGTCGCTGCGGCAAATCCGGGAGGCCGTCGACGTGCCCGTCCTCCGCAAGGACTTCATCATGAACGAGGACCAACTTGACGTCGTGGAATCCGACCTCGTGCTCCTCATCGCGCGGTTCGTTGGCAGCGCGGAACAGAGTTCCGCGGGCGATTCGAGCGGGCGAGGCCCGCGAGAACACGATGACCTCTCCGACCTCGTCGAGGCGGCTCGCGACCGCGGCTTCCAGCCGCTCGTGGAGGTCCACACGCGCGAGGAACTCACCGCGGCGCTCGCGGCCGGAGCCGACATCGTCGGCATCAACAACCGCGACCTCGGGAAACTCGAAGTCGACCTCGGCACGTTCGAGGAACTCGCGCCGGAAGCGCCCGACGACGTGCTTCTCGTGGCCGAAAGCGGCGTGAAGACGGTCGAAGACGCGCGGCGGATGCGCGAGGCCGGTGCCGACGCCCTCCTCGTCGGGACCGCCATCATGGACGGCGACGTACGACGGAACACGGAGACACTCACACAATGAGCGCAGACGGCAAATTCGGCGACTACGGCGGACAGTACGTTCCCGAGGCCCTCATGCCGGCCATCGAGGAACTGACCGACGCGTACGAGCGGTACGTCCTCGACAACGAGGACGGCTTCATGGACGACTTCCGCGCGCGACTGCGGGACTTCGGCGGTCGGCCGACGCCGCTTCAGCGCGCGGACCGGCTCTCCGAGCGCTACGACCGCGAGGTCTACCTCAAGCGCGAGGACCTGCTTCACGGCGGCGCGCACAAGCTCAACAACGCGCTCGGGCAGGTCCTACTGGCGAAGTACATGGGCAAAGAGCGCATCATCGCCGAGACCGGCGCGGGCCAGCACGGCACCGCCACGGCGATGGCCTGCGCCCACCTCGATATGCCCTGCGAGATTTACATGGGCGAACGCGACATCAACCGCCAGCGCCCCAACGTCTTCCGGATGAAGCTCAACGGCTCCGAGGTGAACCCCGTCACGGTCGGCCGCGGCACGCTCAAGGAGGCCATCTCCGAGACGATGCGCGACTGGGCGACCAACGTCGAAGACACGCACTACGTCATCGGCTCCGTCGTCGGCCCGCACCCGTTCCCGAGCATGGTCCGCGACTTCCAGTCGGTCATCTCCGAGGAGGCCCGCACGCAGGCCAGAGAGAAACTGGGTCGGCTCCCCGACGCCGTCGTCGCCTGCGCGGGCGGCGGCTCGAACACGATGGGCGCGTTCGCCGAGTTCGTCGACGACGAGGAGACCGCGCTCTACGCCGTCGAGGCCGGCGGCTCGACGCTCGAAGTCGACGAGGAAGCCGGCGTCGCGCCCAACTCGGCGTCGCTCACGACCGGGTCGGAGGGCATCCTCCACGGCGCTCGCACCCGGATCCTCCAGGACCGCGACGGACAGATTATGGAGTCGCACTCGGTGTCGTCCGGGCTCGACTACGCCGGCGTCGGTCCCGAACTCGCGTACCTCGTGGACACCGGTCGCGTCACCGCCGTCAACGTCGACGACGACGAGGCGCTGACCGCGTTCCACCGGCTCTCGCAGATGGAGGGTATCATCCCCGCGCTGGAGTCGGCCCACGCGTTCGGCTACCTCGAATCGGTCGCCGGCCCCGACGCGCCCGACTCGGCGGAGGCGGACGCCCTCGGCGAGTACGTCGTCGTCAACGTCTCCGGCCGCGGCGACAAGGACCTCGAATCGGCCATCGAGGAGACCTACGAGCGCGACATCGACATCGCGCCGAACATGGACGAGTTCACGGGGGGCCTGTGATGTCGCTCGAAGACGCCTTCGCCGACGGCCCGGCGTTCATCCCGTACCTCGCCGCCGGCGACCCCGACTACGAGTCCTCGCTGAAATACGTCGAGGCGCTCGAACGCGGCGGCGCGGATATCATCGAACTCGGGCTTCCGTTCTCGGAGCCCATCGCCGAGGGGCCGACCATCCAGAACGCGGTGGTTCGGTCGCTCGAAGGCGGCATGACGCCGACGCGCTTCTTCGAGTTCGTCGAGGACCTCGACGTGTCGGTGCCGCTGGTCTGTATGACCTACTACAACCTCATCTACCGCTACGGAGACGACCCCGGCCCGCGGCCGTTCGTCGAGAAGGCGGCCGAGGTCGGAATCGAGGGCTTCGTCGTTCCCGACCTGCCGGCCGAGGAGGCCGGCCCGCTCCGCGAGGCCTGCGACGAGTTCGGCCTCGACCTCGTCTTCATCGTCGCGCCGACGACCCGCGGCGAGCGCCTCGACCGCATGATGGAACAGGTCTCGGGCTACGTCTACGTGCAGGCGCGTCTCGGCACGACGGGCGCGCAGTCGAGCGTCTCCGACCAGACCGGCTCGTCGCTCGAACGACTCGCCGACTACGACGTGCCCAAGGCGGTCGGCTTCGGTATCAGCAGCGGCGACCACGCGGAGCGCATCGTCGCGAGCGGCGCCGACGGCATCATCGTCGGGAGCGCGCTCGTGGACATAGTCGCCGACGGCCACGAGAACGGCGACGACGCCGAGACGGTCGCCGACCGCCTCGAAACGCTCGCCCGCGAACTGAAAGAAGGTGCAGTGGCCGGCGCCTCGCAACGCCCACCGCATCCGGAACGCACATAACCGCTCTGCCACCCTTTCTCATACATGAACACAGACATCGGACTCTCCGCACGACTCGAACGCATCTCCACAGACGGGCGATACCTCATCGTCCCGATGGACCACGGCATCACCCTCGGCCCGGTCACGGGCCTCGTCGACATCGAATCCACCATCGACGGCATCACCCGCGGCGGCGCGGACGCCGTCCTCACGCACAAGGGCACCGCCCCGCGCGTCCACCCGAACAAGAACGGTAAAGGCTACATCGTCCACGTAAACGGCTCGACCGTCATCGGCCCGGACGAAAACGACAAGCGACTCACCGGCACCGTCGAAGACGCCCTCCGCGTCGGTGCCGACGCCGTCTCCTTCCACATCAACGTCGGCTCGAACTACGAGCCCGACCAGATGACCCAGCTCGCCGACCTCTGTTCCCGCGCCGCCGACTTCGGCGTGCCCGTGCTCGCGATGTCCTACGCCCGCGGCCCCGGCATCGACGAACAGGACCCCGAGGCGCTCGCCCACGCCGTCCGCCTCGCCGAGGAAGTCGGTGCCGACGTGGTGAAGACGGCCTACAGCGGTGACGCCGACTCCTTCGGCCGCGTCGTCGAGGCCACGCGCCTGCCGGTCGTCATCGCCGGCGGGAGCCGCGGCACCGACCGCGAGACGGTCGAGATGGTCCGCGGCACGATGGACGCCGGCGCGGCCGGCGTCTCGATGGGCCGTTCCATCTTCCAACACGAGAACCCCGAAGCCATCACCCGCGCCGTGAGCGCCGTCATCCACGACGACGCCGACGCCGATACGGCTCTCGAACGCGCCGGCCTCGGAATCGAAGCGTAACGCGGCCCTCTTCGAACGACGGTTCTGTTTTCGGCTCCCTTCGGTAGCCAGCCTACAGATAGATACCCGCCGAGCGCGAACCCCGAGCATGCGCGTCACGATGTGGGAGTTCGCGGTCGACGTGGACGAACGACTCCTCGGATGTCCGACCGACTCGCTCCGAACACAGCTCGCCGAGTACGAACGCGGGGAGCGACGCGAGTTCGACGTGGACGTGCGATTTCCCGACTCCTTTACCGGCGACGTGATGCGCGTGATGGCGTCGATTCCGTACGGCGAGACGCGCACCTACGGCGAGGTCGCGGCCGAACTCGACAGCCACGCGGTCGCCGTCGGCCAGGCCTGCGGGCGGAACCCGGTCCCGCTCGTCGTCCCGTGTCACCGCGTCGTCGGCGCGGACTCCCTCGGCGGCTTCTCCGCCGCCGCCGGCGTCGAACTGAAGCGCGCGCTCCTCGACCACGAGCGCGGCGCGGTCCAGACGGGGCTGGACGCGTTCTAACCGATTTCATATCGCCGTAACTGGTTTATCGAGCTTCGATTTGGTCGGGAAACGCCGCGCGGGCTAGTATTTCTCGACGACCCTCGGTCGAACCCAACACAGTTCGACTTCCCGTCCGGCGCTCGCCGAACGGTCCAACTCGGCCCGGATTCGATTGCTCCGTCTTTCTGTGTCGGCGACGGCGTACCGTTCCCGGAACGCGACCCGAGTCACCGGCCCGCTGTCGATGACGGTGACGGCCGTGCGTCTTTCCCACCGCAACCCCCGGAGTTTCGTGCGGAATGTCGGGTGGTGCGTGTACGGTTCCGACCGATTCTGTGCCTGGAGTCAGTACCGCGATAGCCCGGTCGAACTCGCCTCCCAACCCGTCGGAGGTTCGGGCATCACAATCGATTCCGGGCCGTGCAGTCGATTCGTCTCTCGACTGACCGCCGCGGTCGACCTGTCTGACCGCGAAATTTCGTTCCGAACTGCGTCTCAGTCACCGTCCTATCTGAACGACGTTTTGGACTCGACAGCCCCGGTCGAAGTCTTCGATTCGACCGCGGGTTACCCTCCGAACTCGGGCGTAACCACCGTGTGCTCTACGAACCCGTTTTCCGGACCCAACAGCCGGAGTCTCGGACTCGCGTCAGCGCGTTCGAATCGGTCGTGCGACTCCGAATTTCGACCCGGGTTCCCCAAAATAAATCGTATAGCGCGATATAGAATTGCGGGGGCGCGGCCGCACCGACCCCGAGGGACCCGTTCGCCGTCCGTTGATTCATTCGCCACGTTCAAGCCCACCCACCGAGTGAAGTCGATAATGACACGAAGCGTCTGGCTCAAAGCCGACGACGCGGTCGGCGACTGGGAGACGCGGAAGCGACGCATCACGGCCGGACTGGAAGCCGGCGTCGACTGGGTTCTCGTCGACGAGGCCGACGTCGAGAAGGTGCGCGAACTCGGTGACGTCAACATCGCCGCGTTCCGGACCGACGCCGACGTTCACGTGATGGAAGCGGAAGAAGACGACGCGGACCCCGAGGCGCTCGCCGACGCCTATATCGTCGGCAAGGACGGCGAGGGCGACGCGACCGTCGAACTCCCCTCCGATTTCTCCGGTTCTGCCGACCTGACGACGCTCCGCCGCGGCGACGACCTCGCAAACGGGTCGTACGTCCGCATTCTGAGCAAGGACTACGAGGCGTTCGCCGAGGAGGCCGCCCGCGACGGCGACTACACCATCGTCATCGGCGAGGACTGGACCATCATCCCGCTGGAGAACCTCATCGCCCGCATCGGCGACGAGACCGACCTCATCGCTGGCGTCACGACCGCCGAGGAGGCCAAGACCGCCTTCGAGACGCTCGAACTCGGCTCCGACGGCGTCCTCCTCGACAGCGACGACCCAGACGAGATTCGAAAGACCGTCGAGGTCCGCGACGAGGCCGAACGCGAGTCGCTCGACCTCGTCTGGGCCGAGGTCACGGAGGTCGAACGCACGGGCATGGCCGACCGCGTCTGCGTCGACACGGGCACCATCATGGACCACGACGAGGGGATGCTCGTCGGCTCGATGGCTCGCGGCCTTTTCTTTGTCCACGCCGAGACGGCGAAATCCCCGTACGTCGCGTCTCGGCCGTTCAGGGTCAACGCCGGCGCGGTCCACGCCTACGCGCGGACCCCCGACGGCGGCACCGTCTACCTCTCCGAACTCGAAAGCGGCGACGAGGTGCAGCTCATCGACACGAACGGGAACACCCGCGAGGCCATCGTCGGGCGCGTGAAGATAGAAAAGCGACCGATGTTCCGAATCTCCGCCGACTACGAAGGCGACCGCGTCACCACGCTCCTGCAGAACGCCGAGACCATCAAGGTCCACACCCGTGAGGGACGGACCGCGGTCACGGACCTCGAACCCGGCGACGAGATGCTCATCTACTACGAGGACACGGCTCGCCACTTCGGCGAGGCCGTCGAAGAGAGCATCATCGAGAAGTAATTCCGGAGAACCGTTTTTTCGGGGCGGACCGCCGACGCGAGCGCCTTATCCTTCGACCGTGTACCACTCGAGTTCCGTCGCACACCACGGACAGAAGTCGAGGTTTCGGTCGAGTTCGCCGCCGCAGACCGGACAGGTCGGCTCGCCGTTCGCGTTGCGGCCGCGGGGGCGAATCCCGACGCGGTAGGCGTCGAACGCGCTCAGGAACAGCAGTCCGAGGACGGGAATCAGCACCTCTCTCGGAACCGAGTCCACGGTCACGGTCGCCGGGTCGGCGAACGTCGAGAGCAACACCAGCCCCGCGCCGACGACGAAGGTGAACCACGCAATCGCGCGTCGCCACTCGCGGAGGTAGACGTGGCCCGCCCCGGCGATTCCGAGCGAGGCACCAACCACGCCGACGAGGGCTGCGACGAACGCGCGACGACGAGCATCGGGCATTGTTCGTTGGCGTCGTCGTCCGCACTCTTAAACGTCTGGATTATCCGATAGTCAGTCAACCGAAACCGAAGCCCGACGGGACGCGTTCGAACGCCCCGGATTCGAGCGTTTCGAGGTTAGTCGGTCGTCTGCGCGTCTTCCGAAGTCGGCGTCGTCCCCGCGGCGCTGGCGGCCCCGGCCCCGTCGTGCGGTTCGTGTTCGACGACGAACTCGCGGTCCGACCCGTCGGCCGACGCCTCGACCGACGTCACGCGGTACAGACGGATGCGACGCTCCTGTTTCGTCACGACCGGGAAGTCGTAGTGCTCGGCGTCGTGGCCGGGGCGCTCGTCGCGGTCGGCGACGAACTCCCGGTGGTCGTCGAGCCGGCGTTCGACCTCCGCGTGCGAGCGTTCCGGGAGGTCGTCGAGCCGCGTTTCGAACCCGGAGACGAGGTCGGCGTCGAGGTCGTAGCCGACCGAGTTCCGGCCCGCGAGCATGGCCGCGAGCGTCGTCGTCCCGGTCCCGGCGAAGGGGTCGAAGACGGTGTCGCCGTAGACGGAGTACATCCGAATCAGCCGGAGCGGAAGCTCGACGGGGAACGCCGCCGAGCGCTCTCTAGTGCCCGAATCGAGGCGCTGGGCGGTCCCGCCGAACTCCCAGAGGTCGGAGAACCAGCGGTTTCGCTCCTCCCAGAAGAAGGCGCTCTCGTAGCGCCGGTCGTCGCCCGGCGGGAACGACCGCGCTTCGCCCTTGCGGACCACGAGCACGTACTCGTGTTCGAGCGTGACGTAGGCGTTCGTCGGGAGCGTTCCCGACCCCATGAACTTCGTCAGGCTGTTGGTCGGCTTGCGCCAGACGGCGTCCGGAAGCGGCGTCAGCCCGCGCTCGCCGAGCGCGGTGAGCACGCGGGCGTGGTTGGGGTACTGGCGAAACGACCCGTCGAGGCTCCGGGTCGCGTCGCCGACGTTCACGCAAGCCAGCCCGCCGGGGGCGAGCACGCGGGCCACCTCGTCCCAGACGGCGTCGAGCTGCTCGTGCATCGCCTCGAACGCGGCGTCGCCGTCGCCCTCGTCGAGCGCCGCCGCGACGGCGTCGTCGCGCGCCGAAAAGAGGTCGTCCCACATCTCTATCATGGGGTACGGCGGCGACGTGACGACGAGGTTCACGCTCTCGTCGGCGAGTCCGGTGTCGGCGGCGTCGCCCACCGTGAGGGCGTGAGTCGTGCGCATCGTACGGACGTGTTCGCCCCGAAACAAAACCCTTCGCCTCGGTGCGGAGCCGGTCGCCCCCGCGCCGCCGGTCCCCGCGGTTCGAAGCCCCGGCCGGCCGCTCGCAGCGTCGAGCGCCGCCGCTGGCGAGCGAATAACCGAAAATCGAGTCGTCTCGTCCGATTCGAACCGCCGTCCGGCGCGGTCGTCCGGCGCGCGTGCTCAGACGAGGCCGAGGTTCTCCTCGGCTTCGAGGAGTTCGTGGTAGCGGTTGCGGATGGTGACCTCGGAGATGTCGGCCACGTCGCTGACGGCGGCCTGCGTGGTCTTCTCGTTGGTGAGGAGGGCGGCGGCGTAGACGGCGGCGGCGGCGAGGCCGACCGGCGACTTACCCGAGTGGACGCCCTTCTCCTTGGCGTTCTTCAGGAGTTGGCGCGCGCGCATCTTCGACTCGTCGGAGAGGCCGAGTTCGCTGGCGAACCGCGGGACGTACTGCTCGGGGTCGGCGGGCTTGACCTCCAGCGAGAGTTCGCGGGCGATGTAGCGGTAGGTGCGGGCGACCTCGCTCTTCTCGACGCGCGAGACCTCCGCGATTTCGTCGAGCGAGCGCGGGACGCCGGCCATGCGGGCGGCGGCGTAGGTACACGACGTGGCGACGCCCTCGATGGAGCGGCCGGGCAGCAGGTCGTCGTCGAGCGCGCGGCGGTAGATGACCGACGCCGTCTCGCGGACGTTCTCGGGCAGGCCGAGCGCGGAGGCCATGCGGTCGATTTCGCCGAGCGCCTGCTTCAGGTTGCGCTCTTTGGAGTCGCGGGTGCGGAACCGCTCGTTCCACTTGCGGAGCCGCTGCATCTTCTGGCGCTGGCGCGCGCCGAGGGAGTTCCCGTACGCGTCGCGGTCGCGCCAGTCGATGTTCGTCGACAGGCCCTTGTCGTGCATCGTGTTGGTCGTCGGCGCGCCGACGCGGGACTTCTCGTCTTTCTCGCGGGCGTCGAACGCGCGCCACTCGGGGCCGCGGTCGACGGAGTCCGCGGTCACGACGAGTCCGCAGTCGTTACAGACGGTCTCGCCGTGTTCGTCGTCGGTGACGACGTGACCGCCGCACTCGGGACACTGCAGCGTGTCGCCCTTCGTGTCTTCCTGTTCGGTTTCGGCCTCCTGTCGGCCGTTCTGCGTGTTTCGTTCCTGCTCCTGTGCGCCGGGGTTTCGGGTCCAGATTCGTTCACTCATGGATACGACGGCGGGTGCTCCGGGATGGGGTGGTTAGAGGCGGCTAGAACCCGGATGCTGTCCGTAACACCAGCAACCGCAGACGACCGCATAAATGGTTTGGTATCGCTTTCGGCGAGCGGCCTCGTTTGGCTGTGTGAGGCCGTCGCACGGGTGATTGAGGTTCATGAGGGATTCGGCGATTCACCGGTCACTCAGCGGCGGCTTCCCACCGACCGTAACGCGATACATACTTTTCTCGAAGGGGCGTTGCCACGACTACGCATGGCCGCCCACCCCCGCGTCGTCTCGCTCGCGCCGAGCGCGACGGCCATCCTCGATGCCGCCGGTCTCGACGCTCACGTCGTCGGGGCGACCGCTCACTCGCCGACCGACAAGCCGGTCGTCGGCGGCTGGCTGAACCCCGATTTCGACCGGGTCGACGAACTCGACGCCGACGCCGTCTGCACCTGCGACGACCTCCAGTCGGACGTCGCGGCGGCGGCCCGCGACCGCGGCTACGACGTGTTCCACGTCGCGCCCGCGACGCTCGCCGAGGTGTTCGACTCGTTTCCCGTCGTCTGCGACGCCGCGGGCGACGCCAGCGCCGGCGCGACGCTCGCCGAGGACTGCCGCGACCACCTCGCCCGCGTCGCCGACGCGGTCGCCGACCGCGACCGCCCGACCGTCTACTGCGAGGAGTGGGCCGACCCGCCGATGGCCGCCGGCAACTGGGTCCCCGACCTCGTCCGCGCCGCCGGCGGGTCCGCCCCGCTCGTCGCGCCCGGCGAGCGGTCCGCCGAAGTCGACCCCGAGACCGTCGCGGCCGCCGACCCCGACCACGTTGTTCTCCACCCCTGCGGGAAGGGCGAGCGCGGCGACCCCGAGGCGTTCGAGGCCCGCGGGTGGAATCTCGACGCCGCGGTCCACGCCGTCGACGACTCGCTTCTCAACCAGCCGAGCCCGGCGGTCGTCTCCGGCGTCGACCGCCTCGCGCGACTGCTACACCCCGACGCCGACTTCCCCGAGCCGTGGGAGCCCGCGACCGCGACCGAATCCGACGAAGGGAAATAACCGGGCGACGCGCTACCGACATGGACATCGCGGTCGGAAGCGGCAACCCGGTGAAGCGGCGCGCGGTCGAACGAACCTGCCCCGACGCCTCCGTGGCGGCGGTCGCCGTCGACTCCGGCGTCTCCGAACAGCCGACGGGGAACGACGAGACCATCGCGGGCGCGGTCACCCGCGCGGAGCGGGCGCTCGACGCGGGCGACTACGACTTCGGCGTCGGCATTGAGGGCGGCGTCGCGACCTTCCCGGCCGGCGACGGCACCGACGGGCGGGACACGTATCTCGTGATGTGGGCGGCCGTGACCGACGGCGAGCGCGTCGGTCGCGCCGCGGGGCCGAGCCTCCCGCTCCCCGCCCGCATCGTGGACCGCATCGACGCGGGCGAGGAACTCGGGCCGGTGATGGACGACGTGCTCGGCACCGACGACATCGCGAAAAACGAGGGCGCGGCGGGCGTGTTCACCGGCGGTCGGCTCACCCGAACCGACGCGCTCGAATCGGCCGTGACGGGCGCGTTCGCGCCCTTCCGGTGTGAACTGTACTGAGTCGCTCCGTTACTCCGACTCGGCGAGTTCGTGGTCGCGGTCGCGCACGTCGGCGCTCTCTTCGACCGCGGTCGTCAGCGAGACGTTGAGCGACAGCATCGACGCGACGCCGCCGACGATGGTGACGGCGTTTTTCACCGCGTGGTCGAGGACCGCCGCGGCGAGCGCGGCCGCGGGCGTAATCGGCGCGAGGGCGGCCATGAACACCGTGAAGGCGATTTCGTAGAGGCCGACGCCGCCGGGCGAGAGCGGGAGCACCTTCGCGAGGTTGCCGACGCTCACGGCGAAAAACGAGACGCCGACGAGGACGACGGGGTCGATGTCGACGCCGAGCGCGAGCAGGACGACGACGGCCGTCACCACGTCGACGGTCCAGATGGCGAGGCTCGTCAGGCCGACGCGGCCGAAGGCGGCGCGGTTGCCGGCGACCGCCTGCAGGTCGGAGACGAACTGCTCGATGACGCCCGCGACGAGTTCGACGTAGGAGTCCGACGAGAACCGGCCGACGAACGCCCGGACGACGTTCCGGTCCGCGCGGGCCGACAGCGCGATGCCGATGACGCCGAGAATGGCGACGACGCCGACGCCGGTGGCGACGTAGGCGACGGTGCGCACGTCGTCGGCGGACACGTCGACCGTGCCGCCGCTCACGCCGGTCGCGAGCACCGTGGCGATGTCGTCGAGGCCGCCGGTCGCCGCGAGGCCGACGAGGACGACGCCCGCGAGCCCCGCGATGGTGAGCAGGTCGAAGACGCGCTCGACCGCGAGCGACGCGAAGCCCGAGGGGTACGGGATGTTCCGGCGTGCCTTCACGACGTAGGCGCGCACGGCGTCGCCCGCGCGGGCGGGGAACACGAGATTCCCGGTCTGACTGATGAATATCGCCCCCGTGAGGAAGCCCGCCTTCTCGCGGTAGCCGAGCTCGGCGAGGATGTCGCGGTAGCGAATCCCCCGAAGCGGCCACGAGACGACGTAGATTAGCGCCGCGGCCGCGACGAGCGCGGGGTCGGCCTCGCCGAGGACCGCGATGACCTCCGAGGGGTCGATGTAGAGCGTCATCAGCGCGAGCGCGAGGACGGTCAAAAGCAGGCCGGCGACGATGGTCACCCGGCGGGTGATGCGCGGCCGGACCGTGAGCTGCCACCACGTCCGGAGAATCTGGCTCCCCATCCCGAGGATGTCGCGGACGAGGTCGACTTTCGTGTCGCCTTTCGGCTCCCAGTCCACGGGGAACTCGGCGACCCGAAAGCCCGCGCGCTGGGCGCGGACGAGCATCTCCGTGTCCCAAAACCAGTGGTTGTCTTCCACGTCGTCGCGGAGCGCCTCGAACGCCTCGCGGCTGAACGCCTTGAAGCCGCACTGGTGGTCGCGGAGGTCCGAGCGGAGGAACAGGCGGACGAGCCCGTTGTAGGCCCGGCTCGGCACGCCGCGTTTCCGCGGGCGGTCGGCGACGCGGTCGGGCATCCAGCGCGACCCGGTCGCGGCGTCGTACTCGCCGGAGCGGACGCGCTCGACCAGCTCTTCGAGGTGGCGCATGTCCGTCGCGAGGTCCGTGTCGAAGTAGACGAGCGTGTCGCCACGGGCGGCCTCGAAGGCGCGTTCGAGCGCGCCGCCGCGACCGAGGCGGGCGTCGCTGTGGTAGTGGCGAATCCGGTCGTCCTCGGCGGCCAACCGGTCGGCTATCTCCGGCGTCTCGTCGTCGCAGCCGTCTTCGGCCACGATGACTTCGAAGGCGTCGGCGGGGAGGAACGATTCGAGCGTCTCGACGGTGACGCGGACCGTGTTTTCGATGGTCCGCGCCTCGTTGTAGGCGGGGAGGACGACGCTCACTTCGACGCCGGCCGCGGTCGCGGCGGCCGGGCGTCGTTCTGTCGGGCGACCCATTGTCGTCGTATGGCCGCTATCCGCGTATGAATTTTCTGTCTTGGAACAGGTACGGTCCGTGAGACGGACAGTTCGGAACGTTCGGGTGTTCGGCGGCCGCTTCGATGCGCCCCGGCGCGGCCCGACGCGCTCCGATGCGTCCGGCCTGTTCCCTCGTTGGTGTGTCCGCGTCGCGTGGGTGTTAGGCGACTGTACCTGCGACGGCTCGGTGAAGCCCTCCCGGCGGCTCGTTTTCGGTGAAAATCGCAAGACAGCGCCGTGTTAAGTTCCCGTACCAAACCCCTGATAGGCGTCTCGTCTCTCTGTGTAGGTATGAGCACGACCGCCTCCGCGACCGCAGTCGAGGGCGAGGTCCTCGACGCCAACCGCAGTCTCTCGGAGAAACAGCGCCGCATCCTCGACTACCTCCGCTCCAACGCCGGGGCGAAGACGTACTTCAAGTCCCGCCTCATCGCCGACGACCTCGACCTCTCGGCGAAGGAGGTCGGCGCGAACATGCGCCCCATCCTCGACGGCGACTTCGACGTGAGCGTCGAGAAGTGGGGCTACTCCTCGGGCACCACGTGGAAGGTGACCGTCTGAGCCCCCGCTGACGTTTCACTCAGGCCCCGCCGCACGCCGTCCTCGGCGTGCACCCCGGCGCGTCCTCCCTCGCGCCGCTCCCACCCGGAACGCCGTCGTCTCCCACCCACGCGTCGTTCCATCCCCGTTTTTCGGGTTTTCTCGCGTCCCAGCCCCGCCGCTGGGAGTCGGTATGGACACGGAACCGTCACACGGTACAGCGTCAGTCGCCCGTCTCGACCGCCGGCCTCGACTCGTCCGACCTCGTCAGGGGTCGAACCGGATGAGTTCGGCCGCGTCGTCGGCGAACGCCGCGGCGTCGGAGCCGAAGGAGTCGGCGTAGCGAATCAGGAGCGTGATGACCGTCTCGGGGTTGCGGACCGCGTAGCCGTCCTCGCGCGAGAGGAGGCCCACGGCGTCGAGTTTCTTCGCGTACGTGCTCACCGTCGCCCGCGAGACGCCGAGGCGGTCGGCGAGTTCGCTTCCCGTCGCGTCGGGGTCGCGAAGCAGGTGGACGAGCATCCCGCGCGGCGTGTCGCGGCGGAGATAGCCGAGCGCGACCTGCTCGAACTCGGAGAACCGACTCGCGGGGAAAAACCGCTTGTAGTCGCCGTCGCGGCGCACTTCGAGCGTGTCGTCGTCGACGAGGTTCCGGAGGTGGTACTGCGTCTCGCCGGTCCCTAACTTGAGGTCGTCGCGGACCTTCGAGAAGTGCGCGCCGGGCGTGGACGCGACGTAGCCGACGATGGCGTCCCGCGCGTCGCTCGACCCGGACGAGTCGTCCTCGCTGTCGTCGCCACCCCCGAGGCCCACGAGCGGCGTGGCGGCCCCGAGCGCGGCGAACCGACGGAGGGTCGCGCGCTTGTCTTCGTCTACCCGGCGGTTCGACATCTACTCCCACATACGAGACGGCGCGAAGAAAAGGGCTTCGGCATTTACAACCGTCCGAGTCCGGGACCGTCCGCCGATGCGACTATTCGAGGTCCTTCTCGAAGGACATCTCGCTTTCGTCGTCGCCGTCATCGTCGGCGTCGGGTTGCCCGTTGCTCGCGGTCTCCGTGTCCGCCGACCCGCCGGTCGCGGCCGCGTCGTCGGCGCCCTCGCTTTCGGCGACGACCTCGTCGGACGACTTGATGGGTTCTTCTTCCTCGTCGGCCTCGGCGATGACCTCGTCGGGCGACTTGATGTCGTTGACCTCGGCGCCGGCCTTGATGGCTTCGGCCTCCTGTTCGAGCTGTTCGACGTCCATCTCGGCGGCCTGGTCTATCTGGCCGAGAATCTCCTCGATGTCGTCGAGCCCGATGAGTTCGCGGGTCTCCTCGTCGAACTGCTTGCTGGAGAGGCCTTCCATGTCCTGCACGTCGGAGCCGGTGAGCTGTTTGCCGTAGCGGCCGACGAGCGACGTGAGCTCCTGCGGGAGGACGAACGTCGTGGACTCGCCCTGTCCGATGCGTTCGAGCGTCTCCATGCCCTTGTCGATGATGGCGCGCTCGCCCATCGACTCGGCGGATTTCGCGCGGAGGACCGTCGAGATTGCGTCACCCTGCGCTTCGAGAATCTGCGACTGCTTTTCACCCTGCGCGCGGATGATGTTCGACTGCTTTTCACCCTCCGCGGTCTCGACGGCGGAGCGGCGTTCACCCTGCGCTTCGAGAATCATGGCGCGGCGGCGGCGCTCGGCGGAGGTCTGCTGTTCCATCGCCTGCTGCACGTCGGCGCTGGGGTTGACCTCGCGGACCTCGACGGACTCGACGCGGACGCCCCACTCGTCGGTCGGCTCGTCGAGTTCCTTGCGGATGCGCGCGTTGATTTCCTGACGCTTGTTGAGCGTGTCGTCGAGCTCCATGTCGCCGAGGACGGCCCGGAGGGTCGTCTGGGCGAGGTTGGAGACGGCGCGCTTGTAGTTGTCGACCTCGAGGAACGCCTTCTTCGCGTCCATCACCTTGATGTAGACGACGGCGTCGGCGGTCACCGGCGAGTTGTCGCGCGTGATGGCTTCCTGTCGGGGCACGTCGAGCGTCTGGGTCCGCATGTCGAACGCGTAGGTCCGAGAGACGAACGGCGGGATGAAGTTGATACCCGGTTCGAGGAGGCGTCGGTACTCCCCGAACACCGTGAGCGCCTTCTTCTCGTAGGCGTCCACGATTTCGACCATCTGATACACCGTCACGATGGCGAGGACGAGCACGAGGAGGCCGACGACGACGCCTCCGATGCCCAGTCCCGCCTGGAGGGCAAGTAAGTCCATACGCCCGTGTTGGGTTGGACGAATGATAAGTATTCGTGTGGTGCGGCCGTCACGTCGGACGATTTCGGCGGCGACGAGGGCGCAGTCGGCCCGAACCGCGCCGGTCGGCGCGCGGCGGCCGCCGGTCAGACGCCTTCGGTACCCTCTCGTTCGAGTTCTTCTTCGCGCTCCGCGGACTCCTCGCGTCGCTGCCGCGCCCGCTCGCGGGCGAGTTCGCGGTCGATTTCGTCTTCGCCGGGGCCGACTCCCTCGACGGTCACGACGTTGCCGCCGCCGGGGTCGACGACGATGACTTCGGTTCCTTCCTCCAGTTCGCCGTGGACAGAGCGGGCGGCGTAGTAGGGGTTAAAGCCGCCCTCGTCGAGTTTGACCTCGCCGCTGGTCGGCGTGACGCGCTCGGTGACGCGCCCCATCTTCCCCGTCAACGCGTCCGAGTCGCTCGTCTTTCCCTCTCCTTTCCCGCCGTAGAGGTCGAGCTCTCGGTAGCCGTAGAGCGCGAGCGCGCCGAAGACGAAGACGAGCAGACCCAGGATAAGCGGGGTCGCGAGCGGCGCGATGAGGAGGCCGGCCAGTCCCGCCGCGAGGAGGGCGACGCCGAGGACGACGAAATGTGCGCCGGGGGCGATGGCCTCCGCGAGCGACAGGCCGAGCCCCGCGAGCACGAGCAACAGCGGAAGCGTCTCGGGGGTGATGAGACCGGTCTGTAACGGGAACGGCAGGTATGCCATACCGGCTCTAGGGCCGTCGCCCGATTAAGGATTGAGGGTCGAATTCGTCGCGGGGGCCGCGGTCGGTGCGCGATTCCCGTGGCGGGGCGGACTCGCCCGCGCTCAGTCGTCGCCGTTCGGGTCGGTCGAGACGGTGTCGTCGTGGACGAACGCCACGGTGTCCTCGTTCGTCGGCTGGACGAGGACGGTCCCGGTGGTCGCGTTCGTCGGCACGGCGAAGACGGTCCAGACGTGCGTGCTCTCGCCGGGAGCGAACAGCGCGCCGTTGTCGAAGCCGGTCGCGTTCGACAGCGGCTGGTGACCGTAGCTGACGCCGTCAGACTCGAACACGAGCGCCGACTGCGGTAGGTTCCCGGGTGAGCCGCTCGCGGCCGTCGCATTGAGTCCGACGACGACGAACCGCTCTCCCTCCGGCGCGGCGTACGTTTGGTTACCCACCTGAAGCGAGTCTGCCGTCCGCGCGTTCCACCGAGCGACCAGGTCGGCCGAGTCGGTGCTCGCGCCCGAGAGCGCGGAGACGGCGACGCCGTTTCCGCCGGCGCTCGACCCGCCGAGCCCGTCCACCATCGGCCCGAGTACGGCCACGGAACCGAGCGCGAGGACGAGCAACAGGACGGCGACGACGACGACGCGGACGCTCGGCGGCGACCCGGACTTCAGGTCGTCGACCGACGACGGCAGCCTGTCGCGGAGCGAACCGCCCGAGGAGTCGTCGCCGCCGCCCCCACCCCCGTCGCCGTCGCCGGTGAGCCCGGCGAGCCGTTCGCGTACGGCGGCTATCGGGAGCGACGCCAACGCCTCTTCGACCGGCTCGGGCAGGTCGAACGGCAGGCCGAACTCGACCTCCGCCGTCTCGAACACCTCGCCGTCCGTGTACTGTTTGACGGTCTGTTCGAGTCCCTCGTCGGCGACGGTCTCGCCGAGTTCGTCGCGGTCGAGCAGCGTCACGTCGTGGTTCGTGGCGAACCCGCGGACCGAGTCGTCGAACTCGCCCTGCGTGGCGACGACGACGGTGTCGATGCCGCGTTTTTTCGCGTGCGCGACGAACCCCTTGACGTGCCCCGTTCCCACCGTCGTCTCGACGGACGGGAGCACGAGCATGAGCCCTTTCGTGCCGTCGCCGCGCTGCCCCTGTACGAGGTATCGACCTTCGCCTCGGGGCTGGGCGTTCGTCTGCCAGTTCCGTTGGGTCCAGAGGTCCGAGAGGAAGTGGACGAACTTCGTCGGTTCGAGTTCGACGAGTCTCGTCACTGTTCGCGTCCCTCCGGTCCGTCGGGGGCGGGTCGTCGGTCGTGTCCGCGTCGGTCGTGTGTCATCTTGTCGCCTCGGTGTTCGTCAGCGTCGCAGTCGCCGCGCGGCCAGTCCGGTGAGGACGAGCGCGACGACCGTCAGCCCCGGCGAGAACGGGATTCCAGTGTTCGTTCCGGCGGCGGCCGGTTCCAGCGGCGTCCGTTCGACGACCGGGAACGGCGTCTCGGTTGTCGTTTCCGCGGTCGGTTCTGTTGTCGTCGCGGTCGGCGTGGCCGTCGGCGTCGGCGTCTTCGCGCCGGGTTCGAGTCGGACCATCGCGTCGTCGGCGACGATGGTGCCGACCGTCTCGTTGTCGTCCGCGGTCGCGTTGCCGTCGGTACCATTACCGTCGCCGCCGGTCCGGTACGGCGCGTCGACCGCGACCGAGAAGTTCCCGTCGCGGTCGCGGTCCGCGTAGGCGATGGCGAGCAACTCCGCGTCGGCCAACTGTCGGCGGTCGAAGTCTACGACGACGTTTCGATGCGTCCCCGGCGGGAGGTACGCGCTCGTCCCCAGCGGCTCCTCGTCGGCGGTCTCGACGGCGACGAAGCCGCCGACCGAGAGGTTCACGCGGCTGATGGTGACGAACGTCCCGTCGGTCTCCTGGTCGACGAACCGGAGGTTCGCCTCGGAGTCGAGGATGCGCATCGTGTGTTCGGTCTCGTCGCGGTAGTCGCGCACCCAAAGCGGGAACGTGAGCCCGCGGTCCTCGGGCGCGAACGTGAGGTTCTGCGAGACGGTCCGGTTCGCCGTGACCGTCATCGGCACGAGCCTCAAGAACGGCTGGCCGGGGGCGCGCGCCCGGAGTTCGACGACGCTGTTCGGCGCGAGGGTGGTCTCACCGGTGACGTTCACCCGCAGTGACTCCCACGGGTACACCGTCTCGTTTCGCACCTCGATGGAGACGGTCGGTTCGACGAGCCGCACCCGCGAGCGCGCCGTGATGGTGTCCTCGTCGACGAAGTCGCTGTGGTCGCCGCGGAGCGTCACCTGCAGTTCGTACTCCTCGGTGTCACCTTCCAGCGGGAGCTCCGAGGTGTCCCAGACGACCAACACCTCGTCGTTCTCGAAGTCGGTGACGACGGTCGTCCCGTTTTCCGGCGTCGCGAGGAACGTCTGTTGTTCTCGGTTCGGCCGGACTTCGAGCTGATTCAGCGTGATTTCGATACCGCGCGCGTTCGCGCCGCCGGTCACGTCGTCCGGGTTCAGCGCCGATTCGAGCCCGCTCTCGTCGAGGCGGACGACCGCGAGGTCGCCCTTGGCGACGGTCGTCCGCTCGGTCATCACGCCCCGAACGTCCCCGGGCGACACCGACGCGTCGGAGTCGTTCAGGCTCGCGGGCGCGACGTTGGTCGTCGCCGACGTGTTCCCGCGCTCCGCGACGTCGAGTTGGCCGATGGCGCGTTCGACGCCGTCGATGGTGACGTTCATCATGTACGTCGCCGGCTCGATGGGCTCGCCGAGGTGGCCGGTGTGGAGCGTCTTGTTGCCGCCACCGGAGACGTACGTCTCGGGCGCGCCGGTCGAGTTGTAGGTGTCGACGGTCAGGGTGGTCGTCCCCGACCCGACGAGGGCGACGGTCAGGTGGTAGCCGTAACCGTCGCCGCCGATGTGGAGCGTGCCCGGCTGGGAGTGCTGGACACGTATCTCGACGACGTCACCGCGGGTGACGGTGGTAACGTCCTCGCCGAACGACGCGGTCGGCTCGTCGGCGGCGACTGCGGGCGTCGGAACCCAGAGCGCCGCGAGGAGAATCAACGCGGCGACCAACACGGAGGGTGCGCGGACTGCGTAACTCATTTGGTGTGTCCCGGTCGGGGGGTTGACGGTGGTTCCCCTCGGGGTCACATAAATCAACAGTCCCGATTATCAAAACGGAAAGTCGGATGGTCGAGGTTCGGACCTCGCGGCGGCTCGCGACCGGCGCGCCGTTGGGCGGTCAGACCGCGCCCGGGAACACGGTGATGACGATGAGCCCGACCGCGAGGAGGACGCCGAGGAACACGAACGCGACGTTTTCGGCCCGCGGTGACCCGGGCTCGATGGGGAGCTGTTCGATCTCGGGTTCGTCGTCGACGATGCCGTCGGGGCCGACGTCGTCGACGCCGAAGCGCCACTCGCCGTCGCCGTCGCGGTCGTCTTCGGCCTCGGGAGAGGGTGCGCGGGACATCGAATCGTGGGTAGGCGTCGCGGCGGGAAAGGGCTACCGCACTACTGCCGGTTGCCGCGGTCGTGGCTGATGACGTCGCCCTCGTAGACGATGCCGCGCTCGGCGTGGAGCGTGACGGTCGCGCCCTGCTTGATGGTCTTCGGGAGCGGCGCGCCCGACACCATCGGGATGTCGAGTTCGCGCGCGACGAGCGCCGGGTAGCCGGTCATGCCCGCGCGGGCGTCGACGATTCCGGCGAGCTTGTCGGCGTCGCCGTCGAACTCGCCGTCGAACTCGGCCGACAGCGCGAGAATCGCGCCCTCGGGCACGTCCGTGAGGTCGCCGTCCTCGGTGCGGTAGAGGGGGCCGGCGACCCGGCCGCTGACGATTTTCCGGCCCGTGGCGACGGGCTCGGCGGCGACGTGGACCTTGAGCATGTTCGTCGTGTTCGTCCCTTCGAGCTCCGTCATCATGCCGGAGAGGACGACGATGGTGTCGCCGGACTCCGCGACGCCGGCGTCGAGCGCGGCGGTGACGGCGTCGTCCATGACGCCCTCCACGCTCGGGCTGTAGTCGGCGTACTGCGCCGAGACGCCCCACGAGACGGCGAGCTGACGGCGCGTCCGGTCGTTCGGCGTGACGGCGACGACGGGGACGCCGGGGCGGAACTTCGCGGTCTTCCGGGCGGTGTAACCGGACTCGGAGACGGCGACGACGGCCGCGGCGTTCACGTCGCGGGCGAGGTAGCGCGCCGAGCGGGCCAGCGCCTCGGTGCGGGAGCCCTCGTCGGCGGTCGGGACGCGCTGTTCTTGGCTCTCGTCGTACTCGGGGCTCTCTTCGACTTCCTCGACGATGCGGGACATCGTCTCGACGACGCGGACGGGGTGGTCGCCGACGGCGGTCTCGCCGGAGAGCATCACGGCGTCGGTGCCGTCGAGGACGGCGTTGGCCACGTCGGACGCCTCCGCGCGGGTCGGGCGGCGCGAGCGGACCATCGAGTCGAGCATCTCGGTCGCGGTGATGACCGGCGCGCCCGCGGCCTGCGCTTTGCGGATGGTGCGCTTCTGGATGATGGGAACCTCTTCGAGGGGGCACTCGACGCCGAGGTCGCCGCGGGCGACCATCACGCCGTGGGCCGCCTGGATGATTTCGTCGAGGTTCTCGACCGCGCCGGCGCGCTCGATTTTGGCGATGATGGGAATCTCCGCGCCGAGGTTCTCGAGGGTGTCGCTGATGGTGTAGACGTCCTCCGCGTCGCGGATGAACGAGGCGGCGACGTAGTCGACTTCCTTCTTCGCGGCGAGCTTCAGGTTCTCGTAGTCGGAGTCGGTGATGAGGTCGATGTCGAGGTCGACGCCGGGGACGTTCACGCCCTTGCGCGAACTGAGCTTCCCGCCGGAGACGATGGTCGCGTGGACCGAGTCGTCCTCGACGCGCTCGACGGTGGCCTCGATGCGGCCGTCGTCGAGGAGGATGGTGTCGCCGGACTCCGCGGCGGTGATGGAGTACGACAGCCCGACCGCCTCGGGCGTGGCGTCGTCGCCCTCGTAGAAGCGGACCTCGCTTCCGGTTTCGAGGTAGATGTCCTCGTCGATGTCGGCGGTTCGGACCTCGGGGCCCTGCAGGTCGAGCATGGCCGCGAGCGGTTCGTCGGTCGCGTCGTCGACGGCGCGGATGCTGTCGATGACGTCGGACCGGTGTTCGACGTTGCCGTGGCTCGCGTTCATCCGGGCGACGCTCATGCCGGCGTCGGCGAGCCCGCGAATCGTCTCCCGGTCGAAGGACGCGGGACCGAGGGTGCAGACGATTTTTGCGTTTCTCATGGCGTCGCCTACGAGTGACTGATAAAAAAGCCCGATGATGAACTCGGTGTCGAGTAACGGGTTCGCATACGTACTCTCTATAGTTCGCCCGTCGAACTGACCGCTCGGTCGCCGTCACGAAACTATAATGGTCGTTCGGTAAATTTCTCCGTCGTGTCTGACGTAGCCGGGGTCGCGGAACTCGTTTCTGTCCGTTCCCTCCCGGAGGGTCACGGTCTCGCCTCCGAGCGCCTCCCGAAACGCCGACTGCTGGGCCGGCGCGAGGTTCTGGTACGAGACGGCTCCCTCGCCCTGCGGGAGGTCGTCGACCCGGGCGACGCTCAGTCTCGCGGTCCCGCTCGCGCCGCCGAGACAGCCCGTCGAGACGACGAGCGCCGCGGCGAGTAACACGCTGAGTCGCATGGCGGCGCTCCAGTGTCGCCGCTCAAATCGGCTCCGGTTGCGACGCGGGATTCGAGCGTCGAACGCCGACTCAGTCGGAGACGGTCGTCCGGTAGATGTCGCCGTCGTACCGGACGTAGCCGGGGTCGGCGAACTCGTTTCTCGCGGCCTCGTTCGGTATCGCCGCCGGTTCGCCGGTCGAGACTGCCTCCTCGAACGTCTCGCGTTGGTCGGGGTCGAGGTTGCCGAAGGCCACCGCGCCCTGTCCCTGCGGGAGTTCGTCCACGCGCTCGACGGTCAGGGTGCCCGCGCCGCCGCCCGTGACCGCGGCGACGACGCCCGCGAACACCGCGAGCGCGACGACGATTCCGACCGCTTCCCGTCTTCCGATTCGCATGGGCGACGCTCGGGAGTCGGCGCAGTTAGGCGCTGTGGTCCACGCCTGATACGAGGGCGGTGGGGCGGTCGAGACGGCGCGTCGGAAAAATCGGGTCGCGAGCGGTCGCGTATCGGGTCGCAGACGGTCGCTTACTGGACTTTCGTGCCGGGGACGGCGTCGCCGTGGGTCGTCAGGATGTCGGCCTCGTCGCCCGCGGCCAACAGCATCCCGTTGGACTCGACGCCGAACAGCTCGGCCTTCTCGAGGTTGGCGACGATGATGACCTTCGACCCGGCGAGCGAGTCGAGGTCGTGGAGCTGTTTGATGCCGGCGACGATTTGGCGCTCTTCGACGCCGATGTCGACGGTGAGCTTGGCGAGTTTGTCCGCGCCGTCGATGCCCTCGGCGGCGACGATTTCGCCCACGCGGATGTCGAGCTCCTGGAAGTCCTCGAAGGAGATGCGGTCGTCGGCGAGGGGTTCGAAGTCGATGTCGGCGTCAGAGTCGGAGTCTGCGTCCATATCCTCCTCGGCGTCCTCGTCGGACTCGTCGCTTTCGGATTCCGTCTCGGCCACGCGCGCTTCGAGCTTCTCGTTGAGCTCCTCGACGCGCTCGTCTTCGATTTTCTCGAACAGCGCCTCGGGCTCGCCGAAGGACGCCGGTGGAGCTTCGAAGGCGTCGTCGACGCCGGTGTCGGTCACCGAGCCGTCCTCGCCGAGTTGCTCCCAGAGCGCCTGCATCTTGCCCGGCGCGACGGGGAAGAACAGCACGGCGATGGCCTTCGCGATTTGGACGCAGTCGCGGATGACCTGCGCCGCGGCCTCGGGGTCCTCGTCGGTGAGCTTCCACGGCTCGTTGTGCTGGATGTACTCGTTGCCGAACTGCGCGAGGCGGACGGCGGCGTTGCCGGACTTCCGGACCGAGTAGTCGTTGATGCCGGCTTCGAACTCGTCGATGGCCTCCTGAATGCGGGCTTCGACTTCCTCGGACACCTCAGCCTCGGGCGTCCCCTCGAAGTTGCGGTACGCGAAGAGCATCGACCGGTAGAGGAAGTTGCCGACCGTGCCGACGAGTTCGCTGTTCACGCGGTCTTTGAACTTCGACCACGAGAAGTCCACGTCCTGCTGGAATCCGCCGTTGGTGGCGAGGTAGTACCGCAGCAGGTCGGGGTGGAAGCCCTCGTCGAGGTACTCGTCGGCCCAGACGGCGCGGTTGCGCGAGGTGGAAAAGCCCTTGCCGTTGAGCGTGATGAAGCCGGAGGCCATGACCGCGCGCGGCTCGACGTAGCCCGCGCCGCGGAGCATCGCCGGCCAGAAGACGGTGTGGTGCTGGATGATGTCGCGGCCGATGATGTGGACGATGTCACCGCCGGACTCCGTCCGGCGAGCCTCCGAACCCGCGTCGGATTCAGAGACACCGGCGTCCTTCCACGCGGCCTCCCAGTCGAAGGTGTCGGCGCCGACGCGCTCCGTGTACTGCTTGGTCGAGGAGATGTATTCGATTGGCGCGTCGACCCAGACGTACAGCACGAGGTCGTCGCTATCGTCACGCCCAGACTCCGTCTGGTCTGCCTCCGAATCCGCCGAGGATTCGGAGACGCCGGGGTAGTCGATGCCCCAGTCCATGTCGCGGGTGATACACCAGTCCTGCAGTTCGCCCTCTATCCACTCGCGGGGCTGGTTCTGGGCGTTCGAGGTGCCTTCGAGGCGGTCGATGAACTCCTGGAGATAGTCTTGGAGGTCGGAGACCGCGAAGAACTTGTGCTCGCGCTCGCGGTACTCCGCGGCGTTGCCGGTGAGCGTCGAGGTCGGGTCTTCGATTTCGCCGGGTTCGAGGTGGCGGCCGCAGCCCTCGTCGCACTCGTCGCCGCGGGCGTGCGCGCCGCAGTACGGACAGGCGCCCTCGACGAAGCGGTCGGGGAGCCACTGGTCCGCCTCGGGGTCGTAGGCGACCGGAATCTCCTTCTCGTAGACGTAGCCCTCGGCTTCGAGCGTGCGGACGATTTCCTGGGTCAGTTCGGTGTTCGTCTCGTCGTGGGTGTGGCCGTAGTTGTCGAACTCGATGTTGAAGCGGGGGAACGTCGCCTCGTACTTCTCGTGGTGGCGGAGCGCGAACTCCTCGGGCGTGACGCCCTCTTTCTCGGCGTTGACGGCGACGGGCGTGCCGTGCATGTCCGACCCGCTGACGAAGGCCGTCTTTTGGCCGAGTGTTCGCAGCGAGCGACTGTAGATGTCGCCGCCGACGTACGTTCTGAGGTGGCCGATGTGGAGGTCGCCGTTGGCGTACGGCAGTCCACACGTCACCACCGCTGGCTTCTCCGTGGGGAAGTCCTCGTGACTCATATGTGTCGTGTATCTCGGAAGCGGGCCTAAAGCCCGCCGCTTCGGATGCGTCTGTCTGGCGGTGCGATATCGCCCCGAGGTTCGCCGGACCCGACCGTCGTCTCACGTTACCGAGGCGACGGCCGGAGGCGGGTCCACCCGCGGCTAAAAGGGAGCGCGCATACGCATGTTGTCGGGGAGACCCGTCGCGGTCACACCGGTACTGAAGCCGAGCGCGCCTATAAATTATCGGGACCGCTCGGGACCGCCGCACTCGACCGGACTGCGGACGACCGGGCTGCGGACGACCGCGACGGCGACGCGCCAGCACGAGTCACGCAACCGCTATCTCGTCGGCCGACGCCCTGTTCGGCGTGACTACGACTACCGCCTCCCAACCCGCCCGGAGCGTCGGCTTCGCCGCCGTGTTCGCCATCCTCCTCGGGCTGTTCGTCTCCGGCTACGGTCTCCTTCTCGTCCCGCAGTCGCCGCTCGGCGGCGGCTGGATTCTCGCCATCGGCGTCTCGCTCGCGCTCGCCGGTGTCTTCGCAATCGAGTCGGTCGGCCGACGCCTCGGCCTGTCCGCGGCCACGTGCCGGACGCTGTCGCTGTCGTTCGCGGCGCTCGCGGCCGTCCTCTTCGTCGCGTTCGTCGTCGTCAACTACGCGTCCGTCGAGTCGTTCGAGGCGACGTCCGAGACGGCGACGGGCTCGGAAGCGAGCGGCTGACAGCGGTACTGACGGCGGCGCGACGACGACAGCGAGGTGAGCCGACCCGCGCGCGCCCCGCTCAGAGGAACGCCAGCGCCGCCTCGATACCGATGACCGTCACGATGAGTCGGCCGCAGGAGCCGACGAACGTCGCGGCCGCGAACTTGAGGTAGTCGTCTTCGAGGACCGAAAACGCGTAAATCGAGAGCGTGTCGGGAAAGCCCGGCACGCAGAGCGCGGCCGCGAGTCCGGCGAAGCCCCAGTTCTGTGCGATTTGGACGGCCTTGCGCTCGGTCCACCCCATCACGTCGACCGGGAGCCGTTCGAGCGCCCGTTCGACGTAGCCCGACTCCGTCGTCTGACGGCCGATGTAGAAGGCGAAGACGCTGCCTGCGGCCTTGCCCGCGCCGCTGACGAGGATGATGACCGCCAGCTTCGCGCCGTAGGGGAGCCCGAGGTCGAGCGGGGCGGCGAGGACGATTTCGCTCACGCCCGGGAGGGCGAAGGCGATGAGAAACGAGTACGCGAAGATGATGACCAGCCCGACCCAGCCGGTGGCCGTCTCGACGAGCGACGAGAGCCACGAGAAGTCGGGGTACAGACTGAGCGTCAGGTCTGCGAGCGATGCGAACGCGGTGAGAGACACACGAGAGGGTCGAAGCCAGTCGGTTGTAAGTTTTCAGGTTCGGACCGGCTCAGTTGCGCGTCGGCCCCGACCGGAGGTCGTCGAGGTCCGAGAGGAACGCCCGGAGCGACTCGCGGGAGACGTGCGGCATGCAGACGATGCGGAGTTCGCCGCTCGCGGTCCGCGAGATACGCCAGCCGAGGTCCCGAAGCGACTCGAACTGCCCGTCGGGGACGCTCGCGGCGACCAGCGGGAGGTCCGGTTCGACCGCGTCGTAGCCCCGAGAGCGGAGTTCGTCGTAGAACCACTCGGCGTTCGCCTGCTGGCGCTCGTAGGCGTCGCGGTAGCCGTCGGGCCAGAGTTCGCGCATCGCGGCGGCCGCGGAGGCGACGCCCGCGCCGCTTCGGGTGCCGGTGAGGCTCGCCTGCGACGCGGATTCGAGGTACGGCGTGTCGACTGCCAGCGAGTCGACGACCGACTTCTCGCGGAACAACAGGCCGCCGGCGGGGACGACCGCCTGCCCGTACTTGTGGGGGTCGATGGTCATCGAGTCGATTGGCGCGTGAGCGAACGACCACTCGTGGTCGGTGAAGGGGAGGATGAACCCGCCCCACGCGGCGTCGACGTGCATCAGCGCGCCGGCGTCGTGGGCGACCGCGGTCAGCTCGGGTATCGGGTCGACGCGGCCGAACTCGGTCGTGCCGGCGACGCCGGCGACGAGGACGGTGTGGTCGTCGACGGCCTCGCGGACGGCCGCGACGTTCGCGCGGTAGTCGTCGTCGACGGGGACGATTCGGAGCTCCACGTCGAGCACGTCGGCGGCCTTCTGGAAACTGAAGTGGATGCTCTCGGGGGCGACGACGTTCGGGTCGTCGTCGCGGGCGTGGTTGCGCGCGGCTCGGATGGCCTGGATGTTGGCCTCGGTCCCGCCGCTTGTCACGTAGCCGTGGGGGGCCGAGAGGCCGGTGATGTCGCCGAGGTACGAGAGTGCGTCTTCTTCGAGGGCGGCGACGGCCTGATAGGTCGCCGGGTCGCCGGGGTTGGTGGCAAAGAACCGCTCTGCGGCCTTCCGGGCGGCCGGGTGCGGTCGGGTGCACATCGAAGAGAGGACGCGGTCGAACTCCTGCGGTGCCGCGCGCTGCATGCATCCCACTATAACCACACCCAGTATATCGGTTCCGCTCCATTGCGCCACGTCGCCCAGCCGATGGCGTCGCTACCCGGACGAGAAAAGACGGGAGAGGGTGGTTCGACCTCGACGTTCGCCGGGGTCAGCGAACCGAGTCGAGGAGGAGCCGCTGTTCGACGCGCTTGACCTCGTGTTGCACGTCGCGGACGGCGTCGATGTTGGCCGAGATGGAGCTGACGCCCTTGTCGACGAGGAACTGAACCATCTTGGGCTTCGAGCCGGCCTGCCCGCAGATGCTCGTCTTCACGCCGACCTCGCGGCACGTCTCGATGGTGTCGCCGATGAGTTTGAGCACCGCCGGGTGCAGTTCGTCGTAGATGTCGGCGACGTGCTCGTTGTTGCGGTCCACCGCGAGGGTGTACTGCGTCAGGTCGTTCGTGCCGAACGAGGCGAAGTCGATGCCGGCGTCGGCGAGCTCTTCGATGCAGAGCGCCGCGGCCGGCGTCTCTATCATGACGCCCCACTCGCGCTTTTCGGGGTCGATGCCGGCCTCGCGCATGTGCTCTTTCGCCCGCAGCACGTCCTCGGCGTCGTTGACGAGCGGGAACATGACTTCGAGGTTGTCGTAGCCCATGTCGAACAGGCGGCGGAACGCCTGCAGTTCGAGGCGGAAAACGCTCGGGTTGTCGAGGCCCCGACGGATGCCGCGGTAGCCGAGCATCGGGTTGTGCTCGCGCGGCTCGTTCTCGCCGCCTTCGAGCTGTCGGAACTCGTCTGTCGGCGCGTCGAGGGTGCGGACGCGGACCGGCCGCGGGTAGAACTCCTCTGCGGCCTCGCGGACGCCAGAGACGATTTCGTCCACGTAGGCGCGCTCGCCGTTCTGCTCGATGAACCGCTCGGGGGTCTTGCCGAGCGTCAGGACCATGTGCTCGATGCGGAGCAGGCCGACGCCGTCAGCGCCCGTCGCGGCGGCGCGCTCGGCCGCCTCGGGGATGGAGACGTTGACCTTGACCTCGGTCGCGGTCATCGGCTTGACGGGCGTCTTGGGGCGGGCCTCCTCGACGGGCTGGCGCTGTTTCTCCTCGGGCTCTTCGCCCTCGCGGACGGTTCCCTTGTCGCCGTCGATGGTGACGACCTCGCCGTCTTCGAGGGTCTTCGTCCCGTCGCCGGTACCGACGACCGCGGGCACGCCGAGTTCGCGGGAGACGATGGCCGCGTGGGAGGTCATGCCGCCCTCGTCGGTGACGATGCCGGCGGCGCGCTTCATCGCGGGCACCATGTCGGGCATGGTCATCTCGGTGACGATGATGTCGCCCTCGGCGACCTGGTCGAGGTGGTCGAGCTTGGTGACGATGCGGGCGCGGCCGGAGGCGATGCCGGGGCTCGCGCCGAGGCCGCGGATGAGCACGTCGTCGCCGGTCGCGGCCGCCCGCGAACGTCCGCTGTCGCCCTCGTCTTCCTCGCCGTCGTCAGCCTCGGCGATAGTCGTAATCGGGCGCGACTGGAGCATGTAGACCTCGCCCTCGTAGACGGCCCACTCCACGTCCTGCGGCGTCTCGTAGTGGTCTTCGACCAGTTCGCCGAGTTCGAGCAGGCGGGAGACCTCGTCGTCGGTGAGGACGCGCTCGTGGCGGCGGTCGCTCGGCACGTCGCGCATGACGGTCTCGCCGCTCTCCTCGTCGCGGACGCACATCGTCTTCTTGTCCGCGATGGTCGCCGTCTCGACCTCGCCGGTCTCGCGGCTGATGACGTAGTTGTCGGGCGAGACGGTGCCGGAGACGACGGCTTCGCCGAGACCCCACGCGGCCTCGATGATAATCTCCTTCTTGCCGGTCGAGGGGTGTCGGGTGAACATCACGCCGGACTTCTCGGCGTCGACCATCTGCTGGACGACCACCGCGATGTCGACCTTGTCGTGGGGGAAGCCCTTGCGGTTGCGGTAGTAGATGGCGCGCTCGGAGAACAGCGAGGCCCAACACTCCTTGACGCGGTCGAGGAGGTCCTCCTCGGTGATGTTCAGGAACGTCTCCTGTTGGCCCGCGAAGGAGGCGTCCGGCAGGTCCTCGGCCGTCGCGGACGACCGGACGGCGACGAAGGCGTCGCCCTCGCCGACGCTCCGGTAGGCGTCGAGGATTTCCTCCCGCACGTCGTCCGGCATCGGCGTCTCCATGATGAGGTCGTGCGCCGTCTCGTGGGCCGCCTGCAGCGCCTCGGAGTCCTCGTGGTCGACCTCGACCGCGGCGAACAGCTCGTCGTCGATGCCCGCGTCCTCGATGAACGCGCGGTACGTGCTCGCCGTCACGACGAATCCCGGCGGGACGGGAAGCCCCGCACCGGTTAGTTCGCCCAGCGACGCGCCTTTCCCGCCGACCAGGTCGAGGTCGTCAGCCCGTACGTCGTCCAGCCAGACTACAGCCATGTGATGTTCGTATGGTCCCGCACCCCGATAAAGAAGTTTGCGAACGAAACAAGTATGAATGAAAACTCACTCGAAGGCGAGTATGAAATTGCGGCGTCGACCCGGAGACGGACGTTCTCAGGACTCTCGGCGCGCCCGTCCGTGTTCTTCGCAGAGGATTTCGCCGGTGTCCGGGTCGAGGTAGAACGTCGACCCGGCTTCGACCGGCTTCCCGCAGACCCCACAGCCGTCGTCGTGTCGGAGGAAGTACTTCCCCTCGGCGCGGCCCGTCTCCAGTCGTCCGGCGGCGACGGCCGGTCGCGTCAGTCCCTCGCCGATTTGGGTTCGCTCAGCGCTGTCGGCCTCCTCGAAGCGAATCGGTCGCATGCCGGCTCTTCGTTCTCCCGCGGCAAATCGGTACGGGCAGCGAGGGGTTCATAATCGCTCGCCACGTGACTTCTAGCGTGCTTCCGGAGTGGGTCTTTCTGCTCCCGCCGTGGCTCCTCGTCGGCCTCGCCGCGGGCGCGGTCGCCTCCGTCGTCGTCGCCGGCGTCTTCGTCGTCGGCGGTCGTGTCTTCCCGGAGCGGCGGGTCTCCCGCGGCCCCCGCGTCGACGGGACGGGCCGCCGCCGCCACGAAATCCGCGACTACCTCACCGCCATCGACGAGCGGTTCGTCGAGGACCGCCCGATCCGCGGCGAGACGGTGGCGTTCTTCCTCCCCGACCGCGGCGTCGCCATCACCTTCGACGCGCAGGCGTTCTTCCGCCTCGAACGCGCCGGCGTCTACGCCGTCCTCTGCGAACACGAGATGCCCGGCGGCCAACTCGGCCGGCGGCTCCCCTTCGACGTGCCGGACATCGAGCCCGAACTGGCCGACCTCGACGACCCCGTGTCGGCCGCGTTCGACCGGCTCGACCTCCCCGCGAACGCCTCCTCGGACGCCGTCAGAGACGCCTATCGCGCGCGGGTGAAGGACGTACACCCCGACCACGGCGGCGACCGCGAGCGGTTCCGCGAGCTACGGGAGGCGTACACGATGGCCCGAGAACACGCGGAGAGTTAAGCGGCGAATTCGACGTCGAGAAACCCCGAAACCGGCGCGGAGCTACGGCTCCGTCACTTCGAACAGCACGCCCGCGTCGCGGAGCGCGTCGGTCACGCGCCCGGCGGTGTCTGTGCTGGCGACGACCGCGGCGTCGAGTCCGCGGGCCGCGGCGTCGGCGGCGACCTCGCCCGGCGCGAACCACGTCCGCACGTCGACCGATGCGTCGCGGCAGGCGACGACGGCCTCGACGCCCGCGGCGACGACGATGTCGGCCTCGTCGCACGCCGCCGCGAGCGCGTCCGCGTCGACCGCGTCGGACTCGGCGAGCCGCGCGGGCGGCACCTGCAGCACGCGGACCGAACCGGGCTCCATCTCGATGACGCCCTCGAAGCCGGTGACGCTGGCCGCGTCGCCCGCCTCGGCGTCGGTGGTCGCGACGCCGATGGCCGGCCCGTCGTCGCCGGGCGTGGCGTGTAGCAGGCCGTCGCGGAGCGACAGGGTCACCGTGTCGCCGGCCGCCACGTCGTCGGTGACGATTGCGGCGTCCTCGTTGACGCTCTCCAGCACGTCGTCGGTGACGTGTTCGGCGAACCGCTGGAGGGCGCGCGCCTCCTGAAACAGCCAGTCGACGCCCTCTTTCGTCACGCGGTAGCGCGACCGGCCCTGCTTTTCGACGAGCCCGTCTTCGACGAGGTCGCGGATGTACTCGGAGACCGCCTGACTCGTCACCCCGACCGCCTCGGCGATTTCGCCCTGACTCACCGCCGGCTGCCGGTCGGCTATCTCGGCGAGGATGCGAAAGCGGGTCGCGGTGCGCTTGTCCTCCAGTGCGCCGCTCATGTGCCGAACGTGGGACGCACCGACTAAAAAGGCCCCTGCTCCGACGCCGGCTCCACCTCCAATTCCGCCGGCCTCTCGCGGGCGTTCGCCCCGGCGCACGCCGCCGATGGTGATTTGTCTCCGACGCCCCTCGATTCGGTCGTGACCCGCGTCTCCGTCCGCGAGCGCGCCGTCTTCTTCCCCGACGCCGACGCGCTCGTCCTCTCGGACCTCCACGTCGGCCGAGCGGACGCCTCGGCGGTCGATTTTCCGCTCGGCGAGGGGACCGACCTCGCGGAGCGCCTGCGAGCCTACTGCGCCGAGTTCGCCCCCGGCGAGGTCGTCTTCGCCGGCGACGTGCTCCACCGGTTCGACCGCGTCACGGAGCGCCACGTCGCGGCCCTCGAAGCCCTCGCGGAGACGTGCGGCGACGCCGGTGCCGACCCGGTGTTCGTCGCCGGCAACCACGACACGATGCTCGCGGAGGGCTGGTCGGGAGACGTACACGACGAGTACCGCCTCGCGGACGGGACGCTCGTCTGCCACGGCCACCGCGAGCCCGACGGCGACGCCGACCGGTACGTCGTCGGCCACGACCACCCGACGCTCGCCGTCGAGGGTCGGCGGCGACCCTGCGTCCTCTACGGCCCCGACGCCTACCGCGGCGGCGACGTGCTGATGCTCCCGGCGTTCACCCGCCTCGCCGCGGGCGTCGAAGTAAACGGGATGCGCGGGGCCGACTTCGACTCGCCGCTGGTGCGCGACGCGGACGATTTCAGGCCGCTCGTCCGCGACGCGGAGGCGGGCGAGACGCTCACGTTCCCGCCGCTGGGGAAGCTCCGTCGGTTGCTCTGACTGTCGAAGTGGGCGGTGAGTAGAAAAATGACAGCGGAGCGCGTGAGAGTCTACGAGAGGTCGTCGCGGACGGCGTCGGCCGCCTCTTTCCCGCTCCGCATCGCGCCCTGAATCGACGACCACGCGGTGTAGTCGCCAGCGAGGTACGCCCGGCCGGGGGCGTCGCGGGCGTCCGGAAGCGACTCGTGGACGCCGGGCGGTTGGGCGAACTGGGCGAAGGAGATGTAGTCGGTGTGGAGCAGTTCGAGGTCGTCGAAGTAGCGGTCGGGGTACCACGCTTCGAGCGTCCGCCGAGTCTTCTCGAACAGTTCCTCCTCGGAGTTGTCCTGTGCGGCCGCACCGAGGAACGTCGCGTTCAGGATTTCAGCGCCCGGCGGGGCGTACTCCGGTGCGACGGTCGACAGCGGGACGACCGTGTTGGGGTCGGGGCTCGGCGCGTTGAGCATGATTCGCTTGCCCGCGTCGAGGCCGCTCCCGCTCGGGAGCGTGTAGTACTGGGTGACGCAGCCGTGTGCCTCGGTCGGAATCGACCCGACGCCGGTCAGTCGTCGCGCCTCCTTGGGGTCGGTGGCGACGACGACCGCGTCGGCTTCGAGCGACTCGCGGCCCGTGGTGACGACCGCGCCGTCGCCGTCGGACTCGACCGACTCGACGCGCTCGCCGAGGCGGACGGTCGCGCCCTCGTCGCGGGCGGCGTCGGCGAGTTGCTCGGGAACTGCCTGCATCCCCGCCGCGGGGACCGCGGTGCTCCCCGTCGAGAGCATCTTGAAGGTGTACTCGAACACCCGCTTCGACGAGGAGAGCGAGCGGTCGAGCGTGATGCCGCCGTAGAAGGGCGCGACGAAGTGCTCGATGTAGTCCTCGGAGAAGCCCCAGTCGCGGAGGTACGACCGGATGCTCCGGTCCGCCGAGGCGAAGATTCCCTCTTCGTCGCGGGTGCTCACGTCCTGTCTGAGCGCCAGCGTCCGGAGCTTGTCGCTCGTCGTCACCTCGGGGTTGCGGACGGACTCGAACAGGCTCCCGATGTCGCGGAAGGGGTCCGAGAGGACCGCGCGCCTGCTCGGTCGGCAGATGGTCGCGCCGGGCGTGAACCGCCGGAGGTCGAGCGCGTCGAGGTCGAGCTCCCGCCGGACCGCGGGGTAGTCGGTGAAGAGGACCTGAAACCCGCGGTCGAGCGTGAAGCCGTCTTTCGTCCGGGTGCGGACCCGTCCGCCGACGTCGTCGCGCCGCTCCACGACGGTCACGTCGGCCCCGTCGGCGGCGAGGTGTCGCGCGGCGACGAGGCCCGCGAGGCCCGCACCGACGACCGCGATGTGGCTATCGTCCATATCTCGTCTCTCGGACGGGCGACACAAAGCCGCTACGGGTGGCGGCCATCGGCCGACGGGAAGGGCTTAGTCCCTCCCCCCGTAAGCCCCGCCCATGCAGACGTCCGACACCTTCTCCGGGCTGGTGTGCACGGAGACCGGCGACGAGTACGACGCGGACGCGACCGGCGCGAGCGACGCCGACGCGCCGCTTGACCCCACCTACGACCTCGACGCGGTCGAGTGGGACGCCGAGACGCTCGCCGAGCGCCCCTTCGACACGATGTGGCGCTACCGCGAACTGCTCCCCTTCGCGGAGCCGGTGACCGCCAACGAGGGCGCGACGCCGCTCGTCGCGGCCGACGCGCTCGGCGAGGAGGCCGGCGTCGGCTCCTTCCTCATCAAGGACGAGGGCCGCAACCCGACCGGGACGTTCCTCGACCGCGGCTTCTCGCTCGCCGTCACCGCCGCGCGCGAGGCCGACGCCGAGGTCGTCGCGCACGCCTCGCCCGGCAACGGCGCGCAGTCGGCGGCCTCCTACGCGGGCCTCGTGGACGCTCGCTCCTACGGCTTCGTCCCCTCGCGGACGCCGTTCCCGAACAAGGCCATGGTGAACGTCCACGGCGGCCAGATGAAGGTCGTCGGCGGGCGCTACCCCGACGCCCTCTCGGCGCTCCACGAACAGCTCAAGAGCGACTGGCACACGCTCCAGGAGTTCGACAACCCCTACCGCCACGACGGCGCGAAGACCATCGCCTACGAGGTCGCAGAGCGCCTCGACTGGTCGGTGCCCGACTGGGTCGTCGTCCCCGTCTCGACCGGCGAACTCGCCTACGGCGTCCACAAGGGCTTTTCCGACCTCGTCGAACTCGGACTGGTCGAGTCGGTCCCCAAACTCGTCGCCGCGCAGTCCGTCGGGTGCTCGCCGGTCACCACCGCGTGGGAGGCCGAAAGCGACGCCCACGAGGCGTGGAACCACCCGGACACCATCGTCGGCGAACTGGAGATTCCGGACCCCGCGGGCGGGTCGCTCGCGCTCCGTGCCGTCCGCGAGTCCGGCGGCGCGGCCGTCGCCGTCAGCGACGACGACGCGCTCGAATCCGCCGTCACCGCCGCCCAGACCGCCGGCGTCGAGGTCGGTCCCGCGGGCGGCGTCGCGCTCGCCGGCGCGTGGGAACTCGCGGACGAGTTCGACGAGGACGACACGGTCGTCGTCGTCAACACCGAGTCCGGGACGAAGAACGCCGACATCCTCCGCAGTCACCTGATGGGACAGGGCGTCTGAGGACCGCTTCGGCCGGCTGGTTCCCCGTTCGAACGTCCACGTTACCTCCATCAGACTTTTACTTTAGACGCATCTAATCCGTGGTATGTTGAGCGACGTGATGGAGGACTACCTGAAGGCAATCTACACGCTCCAGATGGAGCAGGGACCGCCGGTTTCGACCTCCGACATCGCGGAGTACCTCGGGAAGACGCCGCCGACCGTGACGAGCATGGTCGGCAAGCTCGAAGAGCGCGGGCTGGTCGACCGCGAGAAGTACAAGGGCGTCGAACTGACCACGGAAGGCGAGACCGTCGCGCTGGAAGTCCTCCGCCACCACCGCCTCTTGGAGGCGTACCTCACGGAGCACCTCGACTACTCGTGGAGCGAGGTCCACGACGAGGCGGACGCGCTCGAACACCACATCAGCGAGGAGTTCGAAAAGCGGGTCGCGGCCGCCCTCGGCGAACCCGAGGTCGACCCCCACGGCGACCCCATTCCGAGCGCCGACCTCACGCCGCCGGACTCCTCGGGGCTGTCGGCGCTCTCCGAGTGCGAGGTCGGTGACCACCTCGTCGTCGCCCGTGTCAGCGACCGGGACCCCGCGGAGTTGGAGTACCTCTCCGAGGCCGGCGTCACGCCCGGCACGACCATCGAAGTGACCGACATCGCCCCCTTCGGAATGGTGACGGTGCGCGTCGGCGACGACGGGCGCGAGCAGAGCCTCCCGGAGTCGGTGGCCCGAACGATTCGCGTCCGACCGCCCGACGAGCCGAGTAGCGAGGAGGTGTCGCCGGCGTGACCGGCTGGTGGGAGATTCTCGTCATCGCCCTCGTCTCCCAACTTGCGGTCCTGCCGGGCGAGAAGGTCCAGTTCATCATCGCGGGCCTCTCGACCCGCTTCGACCCGAAGGTCGTCGTCGCGGCCGCGGGGTCGGCGTTCGCACTCTGGACGGCCCTCGAAATCATGCTCGGGCAGGCGCTCAAGAGCGCGCTCCCGCCGGCCGCGCTCGACGCCATCACCGCCGTCCTGTTCGCCACGTTCGCGGTGTTGCTCTATCGCGCTGCACCCGACGCGTCCGCGGGGAGCGAGGTCGCGACCACCGACGGCGGCGTCTCCGGATTCGACGACGCGCCGACGGTGTTCGGTCGCGAACTGTCGACGCAGGGCTTCGGCGGCTTTCTGCCCATCTTCGCCATGATGGCCGCTGGCGAGTTCGGCGACAAGACCCAACTCGTCACCATCGGTCTGGCCGTGCAGTACGGCGCGACCTCGGCCATCTGGGTGGGTGAGATGCTCGCCATCATCCCCGTGAGCATCGCCAACGCGTACTTCTTCCACCGCTTCTCGGGCCGGGTCGACACGCGCAAGGCGTACCTCGGCGCGGCCGCCCTGTTCGGCTTCTTCGCCGTCGATACCCTGCTCGCCATGGCCACCGACTTCTCCGTCTGGGAGACGCTCGTCGGCACCGTCAGCGACGCCGTCCTCGCGCTGGTCTGACCGGCGGCCGACTATCTGTTCGGGGGGCTGAACCCCTGCGCCGTCGCTTCCGCGCCATTTTTCACGGCATCGCGCCCAAGAGAGAGCCATGTCTACCCTCCTCCCGTCCTTGGGTGCCGGCTTGGTGTTCGGGCTGGCCCTCGCCGCGCCGCCCGGCCCGATGAACGCCGTCATCGCCGAGGAGAGCGTCGTCCGCGGGTGGACCGCGGGCGCTCGCGCCGGACTCGGCGCGATGAGCGCCGACGCGCTGTTTTTCGTCCTCGCGGCGCTCGGTCTCGTCGCGTTCGTCGAGCAGTTCCCGACGGTGCAGGCCGTCATGGTCGGTGCCGGGGGCGTCCTCATGCTCTACTTCGCCTACGGCGCGGCACAGGAGACGGACACCACGTTCCGCGAGGCCGCCGACCCCGACGAGGACAGCGCCGGCTTCACGAAGGCGTTCGTGCTCGCGCTGACGAACCCCTATCAGATTCTGTTCTGGCTCACCATCGGCGTCGGCCTGCTCGAAACCGGGACCGTCGACGTGCTCGCCCACACGCCCTATCTCGGCGCGTCGCTGTCGAATCTGCTCATCGTCGAGACGGGCAGCCCGGCGCTCATCCTCGGCTTCTTCGGCGGTATCGCGCTCTGGGTGACCGGGTTCCCCGCGGCGCTCGTCGCGGCCGAACAGCGCGTCGACTCCTTCGCGCCCGCCGTCGCCGCCGTCAGCGCCGTCGTTCTCGGCGGCTTCGGCGTCGTCTTCATCTGGGACGCGGTGCAGTCGCTCGTGCTCTGACGCGCGGAAAAATGAGTTTCTGAGCCGCTACATGTCGCCGACGATGTCGTCGGCAATCGTGTTCAGGTAGTTGCTGTGGTCGTCGCCGACCTGCCCCTCCACGTCGTGGTCGGTGTAGTTCCCGGGCGGCGTGTCGCCGTCTTCGAGACCGGTCTCGCCGAGTGCCTGGTCGAACTCGATGGTGTTGTACACCCACTGGAGCACGTCGTCGGCCTCGTTGTAGTAGTTGTGAACGTGGCCGGTCCGGTCGCGGATGGCCTCGTAGGTGGCTCGCCCTTCTTCCTCCCCGGGGACCTCGTTGTCGGTCGCGGCCCCGAACGGGTGGACGGTCGCCACCTCGTGGCCCGGGTCGGTCCAATCGCTTCGGCCGTCGAGGGTTCGGAGCGCGCTGAAGACGACCTGCGCGCCGAGCGAGTGGCTGGCGAACCGGAGGGTCGCGCCCGGACAGGCCGCCTTGAGGTCGACGGCGAACTGCGCGAGTTTGCGGCCGTTCGCCTGGGCGATGTCCTGCGACTCGGACCAGCCGTAGTCCCAGCCGCCGCCCTTGTCGTTGTCCCACGTGTAGCCGACGACCGCCCCGCCGTAGCCGGCGGCGGAGAGTTCGGCGTCGGCCGTCGCTATCTTGTCGAGGGCGGCCGCCTCGGGGTCGTCGCCGTCCTTGTCCCAGCCGTGGACGAACACGGTCAGGTCGGAGGCGCACCCGGCGTCGACGCCGGGCACGTCGCCGGAGGTGTCGTAGCCGCGGGTGGTGTGACCGGACGCGAGCGAGCCGTCGTCGTCGAAGTGGTCGCGCGTCGAGACGTGCGGAACCGACGCGGCGGCGGCGGAACCGCTTCCGAGGGCCGCGAGTCCGGAGAGCGCTGCTGCTGTCGTCGCGAGGAACTGCCGTCTGTGTGCCATGGGTTGTCTACCCGCGCGTCTGCGGGTGTCTTTCGTGCGAAGCGAAACGTGATAAATCAAACTACGGTTCGGTACGTTGAGATACTGTCCCACGAGGCGGCCCAAACCGGGTTACCGTGTCGCGCTCGGGGTGACAGACGGGGGGCCGTCCGGCCGCCGAGACGAGAAACACTATGAACCGCCGTGGCCGATTTCCGCGTATGTTCGACAAATCGACGTGGATAAAGCTGCCCCGGAGCGTCCTTCAGGGCCACGGCGTGCTCGACGACCTCTCGGCCGCGGTCGACGAGTTGTACCTCTCGGGCGAGCCGTTTCTCGTCACGAGTCCGTCGCCGAACCGCATCGCCGGCGACCGGGTCCGCGAGCAGTTCGACGGTATCTCCTCGGTCTCCTTGGACCGCGCGAGCTTCGAGTCGGTCGAGCGCGTCGTCGACGCGGCGCGCGAGGCCGACGCGGGCTACCTCATCGCCCTCGGCGGCGGCAAGCCCATCGACGTGGCGAAGATGGCCTCCGACCGCCTCGACTGCGGGTTCATCTCGGTCCCGACGGCGGCGAGCCACGACGGCATCGTCTCGGGTCGGTCCTCGATTCCCGAGGGCGACACCCGCCACTCGGTCGCCGCCGACCCGCCGCTCGCGGTCGTCGCCGACACGGAACTGCTCGCGGAGGCTCCGTGGGAGCTCACGACCGCCGGCTGCGCCGACATCATCTCGAACTACACCGCGGTCAAAGACTGGGAGCTGGCCCACCGCCTGAAGAACGTCGAGTACTCCGAGTACGCGGGCGCGCTCTCGCAGATGACCGCCGAGATGCTCGTCGGCAGCGCCGACTCCATCAAACCGGGGCTCGAAGAGTCCGCGTGGATCGTGACGAAGGCGCTCGTCTCCTCGGGCGTCGCCATGTCCATCGCCGGCTCCTCGCGGCCCGCGTCGGGCGCGGAGCACCTCTTTTCGCACCAGCTCGACCGCATCGCCCCCGGAAGCGCCCTCCACGGGCATCAGGTCGGCGTCGGCTCCATCATGACCGAGTACTTCCACAGCGGCGCGCGCGGCGAGTGGACCGACATCCGCGACGCCCTGTCGACGATGGGCGCGCCGACGACCGCGGACGAACTCGGCATCGACGACGAGACGATTATCGAGGCGCTCACGACCGCGCACGAGATTCGCGACCGCTACACGATTCTCGGCAACGGCGTGAGCGAGGAGGCGGCCATCGAGGCGGCAACCATCACCGGCGTCATCTAAGCCCACCTTTTTACGCCTCGGGTCGCGGGACGACCACTCGGCGCAAAAACCTGGAGGGAAAAAGCCACGAGACTCGGCCTCCGTCCTCGCTCGTGGTACAGCACTTTCGTGTCACTCCACGTGATGCTCTCGGGACTCCGTAACACGGGGTTCCGACCGAAGCAAGTCGACTTCGCACAGTCGTGGATTGAGTCGAGTCTTGGTGGTACCACTCTCAAACGCCGTCCGGAACCCGAAGACGGAATACGCCGTCTTCCCAAGCCCCGCCCATGGCAACTGCGAGCGCAGACAACCCCCTGAAGGAACACCCCGCGGCCGCGACCGCCGTCCTCTCGGTCGTCGGGTACGCCCTCGTCATCGGGACGTTCCTCGGCGTCGTCCCCGGCAGGGTCTTCCCCGACCTGTCGCTCCCACAGGTGAACCTCCTCTCCGACGCCATCGCCGTCGTGAACACGGTGAACGTCCTCGTCATCGCGGCGGGCTGGCGCTGGATTCGCCGCGACGAGGTCAAGAAGCACGCGGCCGCGATGGTCACGTCGTTCGGCCTCATCCTCGTCTTCCTGGTGATGTACCTCGCCAAAATCGGCGGCGGCGGCACCAAGGAGTTCGTCGGCCCCGCGTTCGCGTACTACCCGTATCTGGCGATGCTGGCGATTCACATCATCCTCTCTATCGTCTCGGTGCCGGTCGTCCTCTACGCGCTCATCCTCGGGATAACCCACTCCGAGCGCGAACTCCGGACCGAGACGCCCCACCGGAAGGTCGGCCGCATCGCGGCCGGCGCGTGGCTCGTCTCGCTCGCCCTCGGCGTCGTGACGTACCTGCTTCTCAACCACATCTACAGCTGGGAGTACACGGTCACCGCCGTCGAGTCCGCGGGCGCGCTCGTCGCACCCGCCGTCGGGCTCTGAGGCGCGTCGCCGGACCGCGCTCCGTTCTGTCGGCGCTCCGGCGGCCGCTCGTGTCGCGCCCTCGAAAACTGTGGATTTTTATTGCGCGGCGTAGTGGCGGCGAATATGCGAGTCGCGCTCGTCTCGATGTACACGACGCACCACGAGGAGACGGGAGCGACCAGACGGCTCCGACGGACGGCCGAACTCCTCGCCGAGCGCGACCACGAGGTGACGGTGCTCTGTGCGAAGTGGTGGGACGGCGAGGTCGTCGAGTTCAAACAAGACGGGGTGACCTATCACCGCGTGACCGACGCGCCCTCCGTCGGCGGCTTCGCCTCCCGCGTTCCCTTCGCCCTCCGCGAGGTTTCCCCCGACGTGATTCAGGTCGCGAGCTACCCGCCGTCGCACGTCGCGGCGGTCAAGACCGCGGCGCGGTTCCTCCGGACGCCGGTCGTCGCCGACTGGTGGACCCGCGACGACCGCGGCGGCTCGCGGGCCTACCGGCGGGCGGCGAAGGCCCCGAACGCCGTCTTGGTCCCCTCCGAGATGGTCCGCACGCAGGTCCGCGAACTCGGCGCGCCGGTCGACGCGACCCGTCTCGTCCCCGAGCCCATCAGCATGGACCTCGTCCGGAGCGCCGACGCCGAGGAGCGCGCGGACGTGGTGTACGCCCGCGACCTCGACGAGCACGCGAACGTCGAGAGCTTCCTCCTCGCGCTCGCGGAACTCCGCGACAAGGAGTGGTCCGCCGCCGTCATCGGCGACGGCCCGGAGCGCTCGACGGCCGAACAGACCGCCCGCGACCTCCGCATCGACGACCGCGTGGAGTTCCTCGGCGAACTCCCGGCTGACGAGGCGGTGCCCATCATGAAGGGCGCGCACGTCTTCGCGCAGACGGCGACGGTCGAGCCTTTCGCGACGAACCTGCTGTGGGCGCTCGCCTGCGGCTGTGTGTCCATCGTCGAGTATCAGGCTCGGTCGTCGGCCCACGAACTCGTCGAGGGCCGCGAGCGCGGGTCGCTCGTCACGAGTCCGCAGGAACTCGCGGACGAAATCGTCGCCGCCCGCAGGTACGACCACGAGACGGTCGACGACGACTTCGCGAGCTACGACTACCGGCGTGTCATCGAACAGTACGAGTCGGTGTACGAGACCGAGCGCGACGACTACGGCTTCTTCTGACTCGGCCACCGTGCCGGCGGCGGCCGAGGCGGCGACCGAACCCGAGCGAGTGCGGCCGCTCGTGACTGGTGAAAATCGAGAGGAGCGACGACCGCGTCAGTCCTGGACGTCGTAGTCGCCACCGTACTTCATGAAGAAGTACGCGAGGCCGAGCGTCGCGACCATCGCGAACGTCGTGGCCACGCCGAGGGACTTCGCGCTGTCGGGGACCTGCGGGAGGTTCGAACCGCCGCCACCGCCGGTGCTGACGGTCGGCACGTCGCTGCCGACGGCGACCGCGCCGAGCATGCCGAGCGCCTCGTGGGGCACGCAGTGGTACTTCGTGATGCCCGCGTCGCCCTCTTCGAAGGTGTATTCGTAGGTGCTTCCGGCCTCGGAGACGGCCGAGCCGGAGTCGAGCGACGCGCCCTCGCTCGCGACGACGTTGTGGCCGCCGCCCTCGCCGGTCCACTCCCACGTCACGGTCGTTCCGGTGTCTATCCAGACGCCGGCGGGCGCGAACGCGAGTGCGCCGCCGTTACCTTCCGCGCCCACTTCGATGGTGACCTCGCTCTGGCCGCGGAGGTCTTCGTAACCCCCGTCGATGCCGTCGAGGTGGCCACCGAAGTCTGGTTCTTCCGTCTGCGCCGCGGCCGTGCCGGAAGTGGCGGCGACCGCCGCGCCGCCAGCGGCCGCCCCGAGGAACGCCCGCCGAGACATATCCACGTTGCCGTCGGTCATGTCCGCCGCTTGGTGTGGGCCTGTAGTGAATACTTTGGTTCTCGTCCGCCGGTCGGGGGTGCCGCGCCTCGATATAGGGGGGCGCCCCGCGGTATCGGCCGCGCCGTCGGGGGGTCGCCTACAGCGTGTAGTCGAACTCGCCCGTCTCGCTCTCCAGGAAGGCCGTCAGGAGGTCGATGTAAGCGACCACGTCGTCCTCGTGGACGCTCTCGGTGACGGTGTGGAGGTAGCGCGTCGGCATCGAAATCGCGCCGACGGGCTTCGCGCCGTAGCTGTTCTGGAAGCCGCCGGTGTCGGTGCCGCCCGCGGGGAGCAGTTCCAGCTGGTAGGCGATGTCGTTGTCCTCGGCCACGCTGCGGAGGCGACGGTGGACCTTCGGGTTGGCGATGGCGCTGGAGTCCTTGAGCTTGATGCCCGCGCCCTCGCCGAGTTTCGTGACGTGGTCTGCGGGGTCGAATCCGGGCACGTCGTTGGCGACGGTGGTGTCGAGGCCGAGCGCGAGGTCGGGGTCGAGGTCGACGCCGAGCGCCTGCGCGCCGCGGAGGCCGACTTCCTCCTGGACCGTCGCGGCGAAGTGGACCGTCACCTCGGGGTTCTCGATGCGTCGGGCGGCCTCCAGCATGGCGAACAGGCAGACGCGGTCGTCGATGGCCTTGCCCGTCACGTGGTTCCCCATGCGGACGGTCGTCTGCTCCATCGTCACGAGGTCGCCGACGGAGACGGTCTCCTCGACGGTCTCTGCGGGGAGGCCGAGGTCGACGTACACGTCCTCGACTTTCGGCTCTTTCTGCTTCTGTTCTTCAGTCAGCGTGTGCGGGGGGACCGAGCCGATGACGCCGGTGAAGTCCCCGTCTTCGGCGTGAACCGTCACGCGCTGGGCCTTCAGGACGCGGGGGTCCCAGCCGCCGAGGGCGTCGAGCTGCAGGAAGCCCTCGTCGTTGACGTGACGGACCATGAAGCCGATTTCGTCCATGTGGGCGGCGACGGCGACCTCGTAGTCGCCTTCGCCCTCGATGGTGCCGACGACGTTGCCCATCGCGTCGACCCGGACGGAGTCGGTCGTCGCTTCGAGGTCCTCGCGGACGAGCGCGCGGATTCGGTCCTCGTAGCCGGGGACACCGCTGGTCTCGGTGAGTTGCTTCAGGCGGTCGAAGTCGAAGTCCATGCGAGTGCATGAATTGCCGTTGTAGATAAGTCCATCAGTCCCGGGCGAGCGTGCCGACACTCGGCGGGCCGCCGCGCCGTCTCGCAAAGAACTCTAAATATATTCATTATTGTTCCGGAACCCTTTTCCACCTCTCTACGTAGGTACACGGTATGTCCGACACCGAAGCTCAGCTCCGCGAGCAGTTCATGGACGCCTTCGCGAACGCCGATTTCCCCGTGAAGAACCAGATGTCTCTCGTCCCCGCGCTCCCGAACGGTCCGGGCACGAAGTTCAAGGCCGACGACGTGACCATCACGGCGATGGAGCTGGCCGCGAAGCTCGGCAAGCACCAGGACTTCCCGTACGAGGACGCCGAGAGCCTCGTCGACGACATCATCGCCGGCCTCAAGGCCGAAGACATGATCTGAGTTCGGTCGTCGCGTGACCGAGACGAAACGCGCGCTCTGGGACCGCTTCGTCGACCGCTTCGTCGACGCCGCGGACCCGATTTCACTTTTCGAGACCGCCGCCGACGGGACCGTCGAGACCATCGCGTACGGCCGTTCCGGCCGGCGGACGCTCCGCCGCGGCGAGCGCATGGAGCGCCGACTCCGCGAGGCCGGCGGTCGCGTCGTCGCCGACTACGACCGACGCGAGGGCCGCTACGAGGGGCTCGTCTACATGATGTACACCCTCGACGGCGACGAGGTGGTCCCCCGGTACCTCGGCAAGTGCGGGAAGTTCGGCGCGTCCGGCACCGACCTCAACAGCAACCTCAAGAACGTCGATACCAACGACGGCAAACTCGCGCGCTGGGGCTACGGGAACTACTACCACGTCGGCGACCTCTCGTCGGCGGTCTTCCGCGGCGACGGGCCGGGGAAGTACGACCGCTGGGTGGACGCGCTGTTCGCCTCGACCGACCCGCCGCGGCTCCGCGAACCGGTCTACTTCTGGGTCGAACCGTGGGCGGTCGGCACCGAGGGGCCGTACCCCGACACGCGGCCGTACCTCGAAGAACTGGAGTACCAACTCATCGGCATCGCCTTCGAACTGTACCCGGAGCGCCTGCTCAACACCGAGGGCGTGCCGACGAACCCCGAGGCCTACGCGAAGATGCGCGGGTGGACCGACCGCGAGGACGCGCGGCTTTCGGACTTCTGACACCCAAACCGATTTCTCGTCGCCGGGGCAATTCGAGGTATGCGAACGTACGACATCGAGCGCTACCTGAACATCAGGAGCGCCTACGGCGCCTCGTTCTCGGCCGACGGCGAGCGCCTGTCGTTCCTCATGGACACGACGGGCGTCCCGCAGGTCTGGACGGTCGATTCGCCCGGCGCGTGGCCCGAACAGCGGACGTTCTACGAGGAACGCGTCACCTTCGCCTCGTGGTCGCCCGAGCGCCCCGAACTCGCCTTCGGCATGGACAAAGGCGGCAACGAGCGCGCGCAGTTGTTCCGACTCGAACCCGACACCGGCGTCATCGAGAACCTGACCGAACACCCGGACGCCAAGCACCGCTGGGGCGGCTGGAGCCACGACGGCGAGCGGTTCGCGTTCACCTCGAACCGCCGCGACAACGCCGTCTTCGACGTGTACGTGCAGGCCCGCGACGCGAGCGGCACTGACGCCGAACTCGTCCACGAGGGCGACGGCTGGCTCACCGTCGGCGGCTTCTCGCCCGACGACTCGAAGCTCATCGTCCAGGAGGCGTACTCGAACTTCGACCAGGACGTGTCGGTCCTCGACCTCGCCACGGGCGAGCTGACCCACCTCACGCCGCATCAGGGGACGGTCCGCTTCCAGAGCCCCGAGTGGGGGCCCGACGGAGAGAACGTCTACATGGTGACCGACCGCGGGAGCGACACGCTGGAACTCGTCCGCTACGAACTCGCCTCCGGGGAGTTCACGACCGTCGACACCGGCGGCGACCACGAACTGGACGGCATCAGCATCGACCGCGAGTCGCGTCGGCTCGTCTACTCCCGGAACGTCGAGGGGTACACGGAACTCACCTTCGGCGAACTCACCGCGCCCGACCGCATCGACGTGCTCCCCCAACCCGACCTGCCGAACGGTGTCGCCGGCGGCGTCTCGTTCTCCCCGGACGGCGAGCGCGCCGCGGTCACCGTCACCGCCAGCGCCGACACCGCGAACGTCTACGTGGTCGAGTTGGCCACGGGCGACGCCGAGCGATGGACGCTCGCGGCGACGGCGGGCATCCCGCGGGACACGTTCGTGCCGCCCGAGCTCGTCCGGTATCCGACGTTCGACGGCCGCGACATCCCGGCGTTCTTCACGCTCCCCGAGGAGTCGCCGGAGGGCGAGACGCCCGTCATCGTGGACATCCACGGCGGGCCGGAGTCCCAGCGTAGACCGTCGTTCTCGGCGGTCAAGCAGTACTTCCTCTCGCGGGGCTACGCCTACTTCGAGCCGAACGTCCGCGGCTCCGCGGGCTACGGGAAGGCGTACGGCCACCTCGACGACGTCGAAAAGCGGATGGACTCCGTCGCGGACATCGAAGCCGCCGTCGAGTGGCTCCACGACCACCCGGCTGTCGACCCCGACAAAATCGTCGCCATGGGCGGCTCGTACGGCGGGTTCATGGTGCTCGCGGCGATGACCGAGTACCCGGACCTGTGGGCCGCCGGCGTCGACATCGTCGGCATCGCCAACTTCGTGACGTTCCTCGAAAACACGGGCGACTGGCGGCGCGAACTCCGCGAGGCCGAGTACGGGTCGCTCGAAGACGACCGCGAGTTCCTCGAATCCATCTCGCCCATCAACAACGTCGAGAAGATTCGCGCGCCGCTTTTCGTCCTCCACGGCGAGAACGACCCGCGGGTGCCGGTCAGCGAGGCCCACCAGCTCGTCGAGGAGGCGAGGGAACACGCCCACGTCCGCGAACTCATCTTCGACGACGAGGGCCACGGCTTTTCCAAACTGGAGAACCGCATCGAGGCGTACTCCCAGATAGCCGACTTCCTCGACGAGTACGTCCGGAGCGCGCCCGCCGCGGACGACTGAATCGGACCTGCCTTATTTTCCGTTAGAGTCAAAGCGCGGGACATCGAATCCCCGTCTATGAGCGCGGACTCCGAACAGCGAACGATCCGGTGTCTCATCGCGAAGGTGGGACTGGACGGCCACGACCGCGGTGCACACGTCATCTCTCGCGCCTTCCGCGACGCGGGCTTCGAAGTCATCTACTCCGGACTGCATCGCGCTCCGGACGAGATTATTCAGGCGACGGTCCAAGAGGACGTGGACGTACTGGGCATCTCTATCCTCTCCGGCGCGCACAACACGCTCGTCCCGAAGGTGATGGCCGGCCTCGAAGAGTACGGCGCGCTCGACGACACGCTCGTCATCGTCGGCGGCATCATCCCCGAAGAAGACCGGCCGAGACTCCTCGAACAGGGCGTCGACGCCATCTTCGGTCCCGGCACGCCGATGCAGGAGACCATCGACTTCGTGAAGGAAAACGCGCCCGAGCGAGCGTGACGATGAGCCGGGCGGTCGAATCCGACCTCGTCGAGCGACTCCTCGACGGCGAGCACCGAGCGCTCGCGCGGGCCATCACGAAAATCGAGTCGCAGTCGCCGGGCTACCGGGACATCGTCTCGGAACTCCACGCCCACACGGGCGACGCCTCCGTCGTCGGCATCACGGGCAGTCCCGGTGCCGGCAAGTCGACGCTCGTCGACAAGCTTGCGAAGCACTACCGCGACCAGGGAGAAACGGTCGGCGTCATCGCCGTGGACCCCTCCTCGCCGTACACCGGCGGGGCCGTCCTCGGCGACCGCATCCGCATGGCCTCGAACGTCGGCGACATGGACGTGTTCTTCCGGTCGATGAGCGCCCGCGGTCAGCTCGGCGGCCTCTCGACCGCCACCGCGGACGCCGTGAAGGCGCTCGACGCCTTCGGGAAAGACCGCATCATCATCGAGACGGTCGGCGCGGGGCAAAACGAGGTGGACGTGGTGAAGACCGCGGACACGGTCGTCGTCCTCGTCCAACCCGGCAGCGGCGACGACGTGCAGATGCTCAAGGCGGGCATCCTCGAAATCGGCGACCTGTTCGTCGTCAACAAGGCCGACATGGAGGGCGCGTCGCGCACCGTCGCGGAGCTACAGGAGATGATTCACCTCCGCGACGACCCGCGGGCGAACCTCGACACCGGCCACCATGGGGCCGAGGCGTTCGACGACGCCGGTCACGGACACGGCGGGCACGGCGACCACGCGGACACGGGTGAGACCGAGACCGGCGAGGCCGGCGAGGACGCCCCTTCCGACGCCGACGAACCGCCCGTCTGGACGCCGCAGGTCCTCGAAACCGTCGCCACGACCGGCGAGGGAATCGACGAGTTGGTCGAGACGCTGGACGACCACCGCGACTACCTCGACGCCTCCGGTGAGTTGGCGGAGAAGGCCCGCAAGCGCGCGGGAGAAGAGATTCGCCAGCTCCTCCGAAGCGACGTGAACCGGCTCCTCGAAGCCGAGCTCGACCGCCGCGGCGGAGTCGACGCGTTCGCCGAGGCGGTCGTCGAAAAGGAGACGGACCCCTACGCGGTCGCAGAAGACGTGCTCGAACCGCTCCGGGAATGTCTGGACGGGCGAGACGACTGACGTCGGGTGCCGAGCCGACGTTTTTCCTGCCCACCACCCCGCCACGGGCGGGCGAATTAAGGCCACCGCGCACCATCTACGTGACATGAAACTCCGACGAGCCATCGGACTGGCCGCAGCGGGCGTCGGTCTCGCCGCCGCGACCAACGCCGCCCTCTCGAAACGCGTGGGTCCCCTCGAACCGCCGCTCTCCGGAAACCACGGGACGTACCGCTGGCGCGGCATGGACGTCTCGTACGTCGAAGCCGGCGACGAGGACGACCCGACGCTCGTCTTCCTCCACGGCATCAACGCCGCGGGGTCGTCCGGCGAGTTCCGCGAGGTGTTTTCGACCCTCGCCGAGGACTACCACGTCGTCGCGCCCGACCTCCCCGGATTCGGGCTTTCGGACCGGCCGGCGCTGTACTACTCGCCCGCGCTCTACGAGGACTTCGTCGGCGACTTCCTCGCCGAGTACGACGACCCCGCGGTCGTCGCCTCGTCGCTCACCGCGGCCTACGCCGTCGCCGCCGCGGAGCGAGACGACGTGTCGGTCTCGCGGTTCGTCCTCGTCTGTCCCACGTCGCGCGGCGGCCCGGACCCCAAGGAGTGGCTCCGCGAACTCGTCCGCGCGCCGGTCGTCGGCGAGGCGCTGTTCAACGTCGTCGCCTCCCGGCCGTCGATTCGCTACTTCAACGCCGACCACGGCTACTACGACCCCGAGAAGGCGGGCGAGGAGTGGCAGGAGTACGAGTGGCGCACCGCCCACCAGGAGGGCGCGCGCTTCGCGCCGGCGTCGTTCATCTCCGGCTACCTCAACACCGACGTCGACCTCGGCGAGGCGCTGTCGGCTCTCGACGTCCCGACGACGCTCGTCTGGGGCCGCGAGAGCGACATCACGCCGCTGAAGCGGGGCCGCGACCTCGCGGACGCCGCGGACTGCACGCTCGTCGTCTTCGACGACGCGATGTTGCTCCCGCACGTCGAGTTCCCGAACGCCTTCGTCGACACCGTCCGCGACGCCCTCGACTGAACGGGGCCGAAGCAGCGGCCGCGGCCGCGACCACGAGCCGAACCGACCCAACCCGACCCAACCCCCTGAACTGAACCGATGTTCGACTCCCTGTCGCTGTTCTCGCTGTTCCTGTACGGAGCTATCGCGCTCCTCGCGGCCGGCTTCTGGGCGTGGCTCCTCGGTTCGTACGTCTTCGGCTGGCGCTCGCCGCTGGAGGCCGTCGAGGCGCGCGAGAGATAACGTGCGACGAGTGTGGCGCTACTCGCTCGCGGGCCGGAACACGAGCAACCGCTCGTCAGTCGTCGCGTTCGTGGCCACGTCTACCGAGACGGTCGTTCCGAGGTCGACCTCGTCGGCGGGGAGGTCGCGGACGACGCCCGTGAGTTTGACGGGGCCGAACGACGCGATGGCCGTCACGTAGGGCGCTTCGTCTGCGAAGTTCGGCGCGGGGACGTGCACCTCGGTGAAGGTGAGTACCTCGCCCGTCTCCGGGAGCGGTTCCGCCGTCAACTCGGCCGCGCCGCAGTGCGGACAGGAGCGCCGCGGCGGGAGCGAACCGTGACCGTCCGGACACGCGAGGTAGTAGCCCTCGCCGTCGGCGATTGCGGCCAGCCACTCGTCGTAGCCGGTGTCGCTCATCGGTCCACCTCCAAGACGTGGACGACCGCGCTGGCGACGGTTCCGCCCGCGTTGTGGGTGACGCCGACCCGAGCGTCCGGGACGGCGTCGCTGTTGCCGTGGTCGCCGCGCAGGAGCTTCGTCATCTCGACGATTTGGGCGGTCCCCGTCGCGCCGACGGGGTGGCCCTTCGCCTTGAGGCCGCCCGAGAGGTTCACCGGGAGGTCGCCGTCGCGGGTCGTCTCGCCGCGGGCGGCCGCGCCGACTCCCTCGCCGTGGTCGTAGAGGCCGAGCGATTCGAGCGCGAGCACCTCGGCGATGGTAAAGCAGTCGTGGACCTCGGCCACGTCCACGTCGTCGGGGCCGATGCCGGCGTCCGCGTAGGCCGCGTCGGCGGCTTTCGTCGCTGCGGGCGTCCGCGCGAGGTGGGGTCTGTCTTGGAGCGCGGCCTTGTCGCCGCCCTGCCCCGACCCGGTGACGGAGACGGGCGCGTCGAGGCCGCGTCGCTCGGCGTAGTCGTCGCTGACGAGGACGACCGCGCTCGCGCCGTCGGTGATGGGGCAGGCGTCGTAGAGGGTGAGCGGGTCGGCGACGACGGGGCTTTCGAGCGCGTCGTCGACGGTGATTTCGCGGTGGAACTGCGCGTAGTCGTTGTGCATCGCGTTGGCGTGGTTCTTCACCGCGATGTGCGCGAGGTCCTCGCTGTCGCCGCCGAAGGCGTCGAAGTACGCGCGAGCCATGAGCGCGTACGCGCCCGGGAACGTGACGCCCGCGCGGACCTCGAACAGTTCGTCCGCGGCGATGGCGAGCGACTGGGTCACCTCGGCGGTCCCGAGGTTGTTCATGCGCTCCATGCCGCCGGCGAGGACCACGTCGGCCGCGCCGCTCCGAATCGCGGCGACGGCCTGTCGGAAGGCGACGCCCGCGGAGGCGCAGGCCTGCTCGTAGCGGGTCGCGGGGCAGTCGAGGCCGGCGGCCTCGGCCATGACCGGCCCCTGGTGGCCCTGCTTCTCGGCGAGTTCGCCCATGAAGTTGCCGTAGAAGATCTCCTCGTAGTCGTCGCGGGAGACGCCGGCGTCCTCGCGGGCGGCGAGGGCGGCCTCCGCGAACAGGTCGCGACCGGTTCGCTCGGGGTGACTGCCGAACTTCGTCAGTCCGACCCCGGCGATTCGCACGTCAGTCATGAATGAACGTACGTGATAGATGGTCCTTGAACCTGCCGTTCGTCCGTGGGCCGAGTCGCGGTTCGGCCCCGTTCGCTCGCCGTCGCGGCCGCGACACCTCGGCGCGACCGCCTCGCCGATGTCGGTCGATTTCTCCGCCTTACCACCGCCGCGTTTTCGACCCATCGCAACGGTTACCACGGCCCCGCGAGACGGACCACTATGAGTGACTGGATAGGCGACACGTTCACCAGCGAGGTCGGCTGGAACCACCTGGAGACGCTCGTCGACATCGGCAACCGGATGACTGGCTCGCCCGGCGAGCGCGAGGCGATGGAGGCGACCCGAGACGCCCTCGAACGCGTCGGCGCGCGCAACGCTCGCATCGACCCGTTCGAGATTCAAGGCTGGGAGCGCGGCGACAGCGCCCTCTACGCCGCAGACACCACGCAGGACTGCATCGCGCTCCCGCGCAGCCCCGCCGGAACAGCGAGCGGCGAGCTGGTCGACCTCGGCTACGGGCTGCCCGAGGACTTCGACCGCGACCTCTCGGGGAAGGTCGTCGTCGTCTCCACGACGGTCCCCGACCACTACGACCGCTTCATCCACCGCCGCGAGAAGTACTACTACGCCGTCGAGGCCGGCGCGGCCGCGTTCGTCTTCGCCAACCACGTCCCCGGCCAACTCCCGCCCACGGGGAGCGTCGGCACCGCCGAAGCGCCCATCGGCGACATCCCCGCCGTCGGCGTGAGCAAGGAGGTCGGCGCGCGCCTCCGTCGCCGGTTCGACGGCGACGAGGTGACCGTCGACGTGACCTGCGAGACGCCCGCGGCCGAAAGCGGGAACGTCCACGCCGAACTCGGCCCCGACACCGACGAGGAGGTGCTCGTCACGAGCCACCTCGACGCCCACGATATCGCCGAGGGCGCGATGGACAACGGCGCGGGCACCGCGATGGTGGTCGAGGTCGCCCGCGCGCTCGCCGCCCGCGAGGACGAACTCGACACGCGCGTCCGCTTCGTCTGCTTCGGCGCGGAGGAAGTCGGGCTCGTCGGCTCCGACTACGAGGCCGACCGCCTCGGCGACGACCGGGCGAACGTGAAGGCCATCGTCAACAACGACGGCGTCGTCGCTGGGCGGACGCTCAAGCTCACGACCCATGGCTTCGACGAGCTCGAAGCCGCCGCCGACGCCGTCGCAGAGCGGTTCGACCACGATATTTCGACGCTTCCCGAACAGCTCCCCCACAGCGACCACTGGCCGTTCGTCGCCCGCGGCGTCCCGGCGTACATGGTCGGCAGCGAAAAGGAGGGCCGCGGCCGCGGGTGGGGCCACACCCACGCCGACACCATCGAGAAACTGGAATCGCGGACGCTCCGCGAGCAGGCGATTCTCCTGACGGAACTGACCGTCGAACTCGCCGACGCCGACCGCGAGATTCCCCACGCCGACCCGGCGGACATCGCGGCGGCGCTGGAAGCCGAAGACCAGGCCGAGGGGATGAAAGTCACCGGCGACTGGCCGTTCTGAGGCGGTCGGCGACGCGCCCGTCCCGCTCGGGTCGCGCCGGACCTCGCGCAACCGAACCACGAGGGCTTTTATTCGCGGCGGCGTAGCACGGGACGATGCTACGGGGGCTCGCCGCGGGTGGACGACGATGAGATTCGGTATCGTCGGTGACGACTCGGTCGCCACCGCCGTCAGAGCGGCCGGTGCGTCGGTCGAACCGACGTCGGCCGAGGCGGACGCCGTCGTCGCGGTCGGCGAGTCGGCGCTCTCGACGGTCGCGCTCGGCTCCGAGTGGTCGTGTCCGGTCGTCCCCGTCGACTGCGGCGCGCCGTGGTCGACCCCGCGGCGCGGACTCGAATCGCGGCTGTCCGCGGTCGCGGCGGGTGACGGTCGAGTCGTCGACCACCCGACGCTCTCGCTCCGCGTCGGCGGGGACGCGGCGGGTCGCGCGCTCCTCGACGCGATGCTCGTTACGAGCGAACCGGCACACATCTCCGAGTACGGCGTCGCCCGCGCGGAGGCCGCGGTCCCCTTCTCGTCGGACCCGACCGACGAGTCGCGCGCGGCGGCGCGCTGGACGCCGGTCGACGAGTTCCGCGCCGACGGCGTCGTCGTCGCCACGCCGCTCGGGAGTTCCGGCTACGCGCGCGCCGCGGGCGGCGCGGTCGTCGGTCCGGCCGCCGGGCTCGCCGTCGTCCCCGTCTCACCGTACGCGACGCAGACGGACTCGTGGGTCCTCCAACCGCCCGTCCGGCTGTCGGTCGAACGCGACGACGCGCCCGTGTCCCTCGTCGCCGACGACGAGGTCGTCCGGGAAGTTCTCCCGTCCGAGTCGGTGGTCATCGACCGCGACGGGAGCGTTCCGCTCCTCGTCGAGTGAGCGCCTCGCTCGGCCGTGATTCAGACACCGAGCGGCGGCGCTCGGCGCGGCGAAAATACGTGTTCCTCGTGAGCGGTGCGAGCGTGACGACGCGGAGAAGAGTGCGTCGCGGAGTTAGACGATGAGGTTCCAGTAGTCCGCGACGAGGAAGAAGAGGCTCTGGAACGCCGCGTACAGGAGCACGAGCGTCGCGGCGACGAGCGAGCCGTTCGGGCGTTCGAGCGGCTTGTCGGTGCGGGCTTCGACCTTACGCGCTTCGAACTCGAAGAAGTCGGTGACGAACATCCCGACGACCAGCACGGTCAGCACCATGCCGCCGTGCGGCTCGACGAGCAGGTAGAGGAACGAGGTCAGGACGAGCGCACCCGAACTAATCGAGTGCGGGAGGTACCGGGAGACTGCCTCCTCTCCACCCTCCTTGGCCTGTCGGACGTGCGACCGGTGACCGAGGAAGCGCGTCGCGAAGTTCGCAAGCACGAGCACGAGCGCCACGTGCGGGACGACCGGTTCGACCGCCGCCAACTGGTCGAGCGGGACGAGGAACTGTAGTGGGTGCATACAGGACCGTCGGAGCGAGACTCATTAGAGTTTTTCCAATCCGACGCGGGAGCGGCGGGGAGGGCGACCGCTATTGTGGGGGTTCTTCGTCGACTCGAAGCGAGATGAGAGGAGAACGGAGCGCGGTGTCGGCTTACTGCGCGTTGCGGCGCTCTTCGAGCGCGGACATAATCTGGTGACCCGCCGGGATGAGCACCCAGAAGGTGAGCGCGCCGAGAAGCGCGAACCAGAGGAACACGTCCATCAGGGTGACGGCGATGATGTTGAACAGTCCCTCGGTCGCGCCGGACGACAGCGGCTCGATGAGCTGTTGTGTGCTCTCGAAACTGCTCGTCCGGTACCACGACGCGAGCACCAGCCACGCGAGTCCGGACCCGGTCAGGATACCCAGACCCTTGATGAATTCGTCAGCCATTGTTCGAGTCTTCGCCGGAGTCCTCTTGAGACTTTCCCATTCCTTGGGCGCGAAATCGGGTGCCGAGCGTGTAGACGACCGCGCCGAACGCGATGATGCCGAGTCCGAAGACCGCGAGGGCCGTGCTCAGTAGGCCGTCCGCGACGCCGATTCCGAGCGCGCCGAGCGCGCCCGCGATGACCGCGCGGAGCGCGCTCACTTGCAGCGTCGCGGCGTCGAGGAAGACGAAGCCGAGAACCACGCTGACGACGGCGATGAGCGTCGAGAAGACGGTGATAGTCTTGTAGAGCCGCATGGGAACGACGATGTCGCGCCGGCCACGGCGTCCCCGCCGCGTCTCGTCGGCGTCGCCGGTTCGACCGGTTGCGTCGCTGTCTGTCATCAGTGACGCTAAGAAGGGACGGTTGGTAGTGGTTCCGCTCTATTTCGGCGGGCGAAGCCGGTAGTAGCGGCGGTTGAGGTTGTACATGTACCCCTCGCGCATCGTCTTCAGCACCGCGTAGGTGATGGTCCCGAAGACGAACGGGAGCAGGAACGTCAGGTCGAACAGCAGGTCGACGTTCATCGGCATGAGGTTCTTGATGGCCAGAAGCGAGATGGTCATCGCGAACACCACGCCGAAGACGCCGACAGCGGACCAGAACGGCTGCTCGACGGGTCGCCGGGCCGAGCCCTTGTTGAGGAAGGGCACGATGGCGATGAAGCCGACGACGACGCCGTTCGCCAGCACGCCGTAGGTACGGTCGGCCATCAGCTTCTGTCCGCCGAGGATGGCCAGCTCGGGGTTCAGCGGGTTGAGCTTGAGCAGGCCGAACGACCAGTAGAGGTACCAGTCGGGCAGGATAATCGCCGGGGTGCTCGACGGATTCGCGGGGTTGCCGATGTGCGGCGGCATGGTCGCCGAGAGGAACAGAATCATCCCGACGAAGAACGACGCAATCGAGAGGTTACGGACGGTCTCGTGGGGCCACGTGGGGAACGCCAAGACGTCGCGTTCGACGTAGTCGGACTCCGTGCGAAGGTCCTGGTCTTCACGACGTGCGCGCTCGAAGTACTCGTAGGTGAGCCGGGAGAGCCCCGTCTTGCGAGCCTTGCGCTCGCTCCACGTGGGCGTCTCGTCGTCCGGGGCCACGATGCCCGCGCCGTCGGATCGAATCTCCTCGTTTTCGGGTTCGTTGTCGCTCATGATTGTCACCTCAGTGCGGCTCCGCGATGCCCTGCACCCACACGATGCCGATGTGGATCGCGATGAGCGTCGTCACGACGAACGGGAGCAGGAACACGTGGATGATGTACATGCGCTGTAGCGTCGACTGGCTCAGCGAGAAGCCGCCGAACAGGAGCTGTGCGACCCACTCACCGGCGAGCGGGACCGACAGCGACATCTCGACGCCGATCTGCCCCGCCCAGTAGGCTAGCTGGTCCCACGGGAGGAGGTATCCGGTGTACCCGAACACCATCGTCAGGCTGATCAGGACGATGCCGAGAAGCCAGTTCAGCTCACGGGGTTCCTTGTACGACCCCGTGAAGTAGACACGGAGCATGTGCAGGAACACGGCCGCGACCATGACCTGCGCCGCCCAGCGGTGGACGGAGCGGAGCATGAAGCCGAACTGCAGGTCGCGCATGATGAATTCGATACTGCTGTAGGCCGTCGTGGGGTCACCGGTCGTCGCCGGGGAGTAGTAGAACCCGAGAAGGGCACCACTTATCGCCGCGACGACGTACGCGAGCGTCGAGAACAAGCCGAGCGTGTACAGGGGGTACCAGTACCAGAACTTGTTGTCGAGGTTGTACTGCTCGGTGTGGCTCTTCGGCATCTGGAGGTTGACTCGGTAGTAGAGCGTCTCCAGAAGTTCCAGATAATCGACGATGCGGAGTCGCTTATCCAGCCAGATGAGCGTGGTGAGGAAGGTGGCCTCGACCGGGGTGAGGTCCTTCTTTTTCATCCAGGCCTTGTGGTCGTAGTCGTCTTTGCGTTCGAGACTCATGGTTTATCGCTTGTAGTAGGGGTACACCGCGCGTTTGACCTGTTCCCACGCGTCGTCGCTGCTGAAGGTGACACCGTCGACGTCCTCTTCGCGGACGTAGAGGTCTTCCCACTTGCGACGCCGCTTTTTCACGATCATCACGTCGGGGAGGAACTCCTTGCGGTACAGCGCGAGGATGAACGCGAGGTCCACGAAGATGACGGCGAGGACGCCGCCGAGGAACATGTTCCCCGTGTCCGTCAGGCCCCACCCGGAGACGAAGCCGTAGGTGAAGAGGAACACGAACACGACCTCGATAATCGTCAGGAGGACGATTGCGATGGCCGCTGCGGTGCTCTCGCGCGCCGGTTCGTATCGGTGAATATCGCCGTATGTGCTGCCGGTCGAAGACATTATTCGCCACCTCCGGTGTTACCCGTATTTGGGGACTCGCCGTACTTCAAGATGAAGAACGTGTAGATGATGGTGACGAGGATGCCCAGAATCGTCGCCGAGCCGACCCAGTGGGCCTGAATCGGGACGCCGAGTTCGTGCAGTTCCTTCTCGCCGCCACCGCCGGTGCTGATAGTCGCCACGTCGTCGCCGACGGCGACCGCGCCGAGCATGCCGAGCGCCTCGTGGGGCACGCAGTGGTACTTCGTGATGCCACCGTTCTCGAACGTGAACTCGTAGGTCGTTCCGGCCTCGGAGACGGACGCGCCGGAGTCGAGCGACGCGCCCTCGCTCGCGACGACGTTGTGGCCGCCGCCTTCGCCGGTCCACTCCCACGTCACGGTCGTGCCGGGGTCGATCCAGATGCCAGCCGGTCCGAACGCAAGGTTACCTCCGTTGCCGGACGCGCCGACCTCGATGGTGACTTCGCTCTGACCGCGGAGGTCTTCGTAGCCTCCGTCGATGCCGTCGAGGTAGCCACCGAAGTCGGGTTGAACCTGCGCTCCACCGCCGCCTTCCTGCGCAGCAGCGGTCCCGGCGGCAGCGGTCGCGGCGGCTGTCGCACCGCCAGCCGTTCGGAGAAACTCCCGCCTTTTCATACGGTCGTTCGTCAGGATGGGACGCGCTTAAACCCACCGACTATGCCGTCACGGAGGGTGTTTGCGAGGTGAGCGCGCGCCGGTCTCAGCCCTCAGAACTGAGGGCGTCTCCCTCGGGGGCCTCGACCAAGGACGCGACGTTCTCGTCCCCGTCGAACGTCGGGACGAACTCGGGGCGCGACCCGCCTTCGAGACCCATGACGCGGAGCCTGTCTCGGTACTCCTCGGCGCGGAAGCGGTCCGAGAGCCGGGCGTTCGCCACGACGACGAAGAGGAAAAAGCCGATGACGAGAAAGCCCAGGCCGGCCAGCGGCGCGATAATCGAATCGAGGTCGGGGAGGACGAGCCACGCGCCGATGAGCGCGAACCCGCCGAGTAGCTGCCCGAACGCGACGATTTGGAGCATTCGGTTGCCGAAGTCGCCGGTCCCCTGTGCGACCTCTTCGGGTTCGGGGAGCCTGACGGTCTCGGGCGCGTCGTTCACCTCGAAGTCCTCCATCGAACAGAGCGCGACGGTCGGTTTCACGTCGCGGAGGACGGTCCCTTCGCCCTCGACGCTCCCGTCCGGGTAGACGACGGCGTAGCCCTCGTCGGAGTACGCGAGAATCCGTGGCTCGCCGTTTTCCGTCACGCGTTCGAGGACGGCGAACACTTCGCGAATCGCGACGCGGTAGCGGAGTTCCTGTTCGACGCGGTCGAGCAACTCCTCGCCGACGACCCACGAGTCGGGGTCGAACGCGGCGTCCCACTCTTCGGGGGTCATCTTCGCCATGTCGGCCGGGCCGAAGTTCTCGAAGTCGTACTTGGCTTCGACCTCCTCGCGGAGGGCCGCGAGCTCCGCGTCGGACATCGCGGCGTCGGCGTCCGCGTCCGGTGACGAGCCGTCGTCGGCCGGGGCGGAAGACGAGTCTGACATCGCCACGGAGTAGGGTCCACGCCGGTAAACGTGTTCCGACCCCGAACCGCGTTCGTCGCGTGCGGTCGGCCACGAGCCGCCCATCGGACGCGACCGCTCGCTGGTCCAGCGCTCGAACGGCGGTGGTCCGGTGCTCGAATCCCGGCGGTCGCGGCCGACGTTTAGCTCCTGTCGCGTGGTCTAGCGCTCGAACGGGACGCGGCGCATCGGTCCCTTTAGGCCGACCGGGTGCTAACGCCGTGCGATGGCAGACGAGACGACGCTCGCCACGCTCGCCGCGATTACCGTCACGGCCAGCTTCCCGTTTTACCTCTACGGCGCGTGGATAATGATCGACGCCGAGACGGTGTCGTGGGACGTGCTCGTCTACCACCTCAAAATCATCTTCCCCGGGCTCGTGTTGAACACGGTCCCGGTCGTCACGTGGATGCTCCCGCGGCTCTTTCAGCAACTCAACGGCCTCAGCGCCCTGCACGCGATTCTCGGCCTGCAGGCGTACGCGATGCTCGTCTTCGCGCTCACGGGAATCGTCCGCATCTTCCAGGCCAAGTGGGAGGCGGACCTCTACCGCGACCCGGACCAAGACCTGTCACTCGACGACCTCCACGAGAACATGGGCGCGTGGCGCGGCCGCCTCCGCGTCGGCGTCTTCGGCTACGTCATCTTCTGGGTGTTCGCGTGGTTGCTCGGTATCTACCGCTACCTGAGCGGTTACGTGTTCGTCTGAGCGCTCACCACGCCTCGCCGCTGGCGAGGTCGACCTCGTGGTCGAGCTTCGACGAGGGGCAGACGTCTTCGAGCACGCAGGCGTCGCAGTCGGGGTTGCGCGCGTCGCAGACGGCCCGGCCGTGGCTGATGAACAGGTGGGTGAACTGCTGCCAGTCGCGCTCGGGGACGACCGGCATCAGGTCCTCCTCGATTCGCTCGGGGTACTCCTCTTCTGTCAGCCCGAGGCGGCGCGAGAGCCGCTGGACGTGGGTGTCGACGACGATTCCCTCCACGATGTCGTGGCCGTGCTGGAGGACGACGTTCGCGGTCTTCCGGCCGACGCCGGCGAGGTCGGTCAGCGCCGACATGGTGTCCGGAACCTCGCCGTCGTGCTTCTCGATGATGTCCGCGCACGCGGAGCGGATGTACTTCGCCTTGTTGTTGTAGTAGGTGATGGAGCTGATGTCGTCGGCTAACTCCTCTTGGTCGGCGGCGGCGTAGTCCGCGGCGCCGTCGTACTTCTCGAACAGCTCCGCGGTGACCTTGTTGACGCGCTCGTCGGTACACTGCGCCGAGAGCATGACGGCGATGAGCAGTTCGAGGCGGTTCGAGTAGGAAAGCGAGATGGTGGTGTCGGGGTACTCCTCGTACAGTCGGTCGAGGACCTCCTCGGCTTGCGCCTCGCGGCTTTCGAGTGGCGTGCCCATACCTGTGGGTGCGACCCGGTCGGTTTCAGTCGTTCGGGTTGGGGCGAGGGGTGCGGATTCCTGACCGTGCGGATTCCTGACCGTCCGGATTCTCGCGGTTTAAGAGCCAGCGTTCGGTGTTATCGACGCGTCAGTCGTCTAGACGGACGGAGTGAGCACGATGACACCAACCACCGACTCCCGACGGGACGGCAGTCCGCCGACCGAGACGCGACCCGAACGAATCGCCGAGACGCCGGGCGCACACGACCGCCGGCGCGACCGGTTCGTCGCCGGCGCGATGCTGTTCGCGTTCGGCCTGCTCGCGTTCATGGGAATCATCACCGCCGAGGCGTTCTACCCCGGCTACAACGCGGGCGTACAGGAGATAAGCGACCTCGGTGCGACGAGGCCGCCAAACAGCATCATCCTCCAGCCGTCGGCGACGATTTTCAACGCGACGATGGTGCTTTCGGGGCTGTTGGTCCTCGGCGCGAGCTACTTCGCGCACCGGGCGCTTCGCGACCGCGTCGTCACCGCCGCCGTCGCGATGCTCGGCGTGGGCATCCTCGGCGTGGGCGTCTTTGACGGGAGCGAAGCCCCGATGCACGGGCTGTTCGCCCTCCTGACGTTCTTCGCCGGCGGCCTCTCCGCGGTCGTCGCCGCGCGGGTCATCGAGACCCCGTTCCGGTATCTCTCGGTCGCGGTGGGCGGGTTCGTCCTCGCCCTCCTGGCGAGCATCTTCGCGTTCGGCCTCCTCGGCCTCCCGCACCCGCTTTCGTTCCTCGGCGCGGGTGGTATCGAGCGCTACGTCGCCTACCCGGTGCTCCTGTGGTTCATCGGGTTCGGCGGCTACCTGATGGGGTCCGCGTCGGAGACGGGACCTGCCGACCCGACCGACTCGGCCACCCCGACCGACGCCGCCCGGTGACGCGCTCGATTCGGCCGCGCGAACCCGACGATTTATGATTCACGACCGCGACCGACCGAGCATGTCCGCGCTCGAACTCCCCGGCCGGCGCGAATCGTGGTTGACCGCGGCCGCGACGCTCGGCGGGTACGGTCTCATCCTCGCCGCGATGTTCCTCGCGCTGTTCGTCCTGCCGTACTTCGCGTTCGCCGCGTAGCCACTCGGCGGTCGGCGTCGCGCGAAAAGCGAAGGTAGAACCGAAAGCCGAAACGAAACGCGACTCGCGTCGGTTACGCGAACGCGCGGGAGACTTCCGTCTCGTCCGAGGCTTCCTGCTGAATCTTCTCCCAGGCGTCGAGGAAGTCCTGCATGTATATCTCCGTGCGGTCGTCGCGGATGGCGAACATCCCCGCTTCCGTACAGACGGCCTTGATGTCGGCACCGGAGGCGTTGTCGGCCATCTCGGCGAGTTCGACGAAGTCCACGTCGTCGGAGACGTTCATCTTCCGGGTGTGAATCTGGAAGATTATCTCGCGGCCGTCTTCGTTCGGCTTGGGCACCTCGATGAGGCGGTCGAACCGCCCCGGCCGGAGAATCGCGGGGTCGAGCATGTCGAAGCGGTTGGTCGCCGCGATGATGCGGATGTTGCCGCGCTCGTCGAAGCCGTCCATCTCGGCGAGCAGCTGCATCATCGTGCGCTGGACCTCGGCGTCGCCGGAGGTCTTCGAGTCCGTGCGCTTCGAGGCGATGGCGTCTATCTCGTCGATGAAGATGACGGCGGGCTCGTTCTCGCGGGCGACCTCGAACAGGTCGCGGACGAGCTTCGCGCCCTCGCCGATGAACTTGTGCACCAGCTCGGAGCCGGCCATCTTGATGAACGAGGCGTTCGTCTGGTTGGCGACGGCCTTCGCGAGCATCGTCTTACCGGTCCCCGGCGGGCCGTACAGGAGCACGCCGGACGGCGGGTCGATGCCGACCTTCTCGAACATCTCGGGGCGGTCGAGCGGCATCTCGACCGTCTCGCGGACCTCCTGCATCTGCTCTTCGAGTCCGCCGATGTCCTCGTAGGTCACGTCGGGGCTGTGTTCGACCTGCATCACGCGAGCCCGGACGTCCGTCTCCTTGTCGAGTCGCTTGACGATAGAGAGGGAGTTGTTCACGGCGACGCGCGCGTCGGGTTCGAGCTCCTCGCGCATCTCGTCTGTCACTTCGGTGAGGGCCTCTTGGTTGTTACCGTGCTGCTTGATGATGACCCCCTCGTCGGTGATTTCCTGAACCGTCGCAACGAAGAGCGGCGACTGCTTGAGCTTCTTGTTCTCGTGGGTAAGCCGCTCGAGCTTCTGTTGATACTTGTTGTTCTCGGCGTTCGTGTCGAGGAGCTTGTCGCGCATCTCCTCGTTCTGCGTTTCGAGAACTTCGAGCCGCTCTTGAAGGGCGGTGATCTTCTCCTGCTGCGACGCCGAGTCCTTATCGTAGGGGAGGTCGACGTCGTCCACAGTATCGGTCATCATCCGGCATAGGGTGCAGGTTCATAAGAGGCTTCGGGTGTGTGAGGGATTCGCCGCCTAGGGCCCGTCTGCCGCCCGGATGACGAGTCTGACGCGCGTCACATAAATTCCTCATAGTAATAAATCTGGATAGCAAATATTATCTAATAGCATTGCATGGTACCTCGTACGATGAGCACCACGGAAGCAGTCGAACGCGAGTCCGAGCCCCAGTCAGACGACCGGTGGGAATCGGTTCGGGACATGCCCCCGAGCGCGAAGTTGGTCGCGAAGATTCTCGACTACGAGGACACGCTCACCCAGAGCCAAATCGCCGAAGAATCGCTTCTCCCCCCGCGTACCGTCCGCTACGCGCTCTCCCGGCTGGAAGACGAGGGCGCGGTCGACTCCCGATTTTCGTTCTCCGACGCGCGCAAGCGCCTCTACACGCTCAACATTTAAATCCGAACGCGCGGCCACGTCGCCGCATGTCTTCGCCCGCTCCCGACGACGTCGGCCGCGCGCTCGCCGCGCTCGCCGACGCCGACGCTGACGCCGACGCTGACGCCGGTATCCCCGACTACGAGTCGCGCCCGCCCGCCGAAGTCGTCGCCGAGGCGCGAAACGCCTTCGAGTCGCTCCGTTCTGCCGCCCAGTTTCTCTCCGACGGAGGCGAACTAACGCTCCGCCGAGCGGTCGGCGAGGCCGCCCGGCGCGGACACCGCGAGTGCGCGCGCACCGGTCGGGCGCTCCTCGCGGACCTCGACCGCCTGCGCGGCGCGCTCGTCGACGCGGGCGCGACCGAGGTGTCGAATCGGCGCTCCCGAACCGCACAGCGGCGACCGCGGGACGCCGACCACTTCCGCTCCGGTCGCACAACCGTTTTCAGCGGCGGTGGCGAACCGGTTGATAGATGACACGGGTGATACACACCGGCGACACCCACATCGGGTATCAGCAGTACCACTCGCCGGAGCGCCGACAGGACTTCCTCGACGCCTTCGAGCGGGTCGTCGCGGACGCGCTCGACGGAGACGTGGACGCCGTCGTCCACGCCGGCGACCTCTACCACGACCGCCGTCCCGAACTCCCCGACCTCCTCGGGACGCTCGCCGCGCTCCGCCGCCTCGACGACGCCGGGATTCCCTTCCTCGCCATCGTCGGCAACCACGAGTCGACCCGCGGGGGCCAGTGGCTCGACCTCTTCGAGCGCCTCGGACTGGCGACGAGACTCGGACGCGACCCCCACGTCGTCGGCGACGTGGCGTTCTACGGGCTCGACCACGTCCCGCGCTCGCGCCGAGACGAACTCGACTACCAGTTCGAACCGCACGACGCCGAGCGCGCGGTGCTCGTCGCCCACGGTCTGTTCACGCCCTTCGCGCACGCCGACTGGGAGACCGAAACCGTCCTCGCCGAGTCGAACGTCGACTTCGACGCGGTCCTCCTCGGCGACAACCACGTCCCCGACACCGCCGAACTCGACGGGACGTGGGTGACCTACTGCGGGTCGACCGAGCGCGCGAGCGCGAGCGAGCGCGACCCGCGCGGGTACAACCTCGTTCAGTTCGGGCCCGACGAGGTCGACATCCGTCGGCGCACCCTCGAAACGCGACCGTTCGCCTTCGTCGAGGTCGACCTCGCCGGCGACGAGGGCATCGAGCGCGTCCGCCAGCGGGTCCGCGAGTTCGACCTCGAAGACGCGGTCGTCATCGTCGAACTGCGAGGCGAGGGCGACGCCGTCACGCCCGCGGCGGTCGAGTCGTTCGCCGTCGAGGAGGGCGCGCTCGTCGCCCGCGTCAACGACAAGCGCGATATCGACGACGGCGCGGAACTGGCGACCGACGTGAGCTTCGCCGACCCCGACGACGCGGTGCGCGAGCGGGTCCGCGAGATGGGCCTGTCGAGCGCCGCCCTCGACGTGGACGAGACGGTCCGGGCGAGCAAGGTCGCCGACTCGAACGTCCGCGACGAGGTCCGCGAGCGCGTCGAATCGCTGCTCTCCGACGACCCGGGAGCCTTCGTCGCCGCCGAGAGCGAGGATGACATCGAGAGCGACGACGGCGTCGAGGCCGAGGATTCGGAGGCCATCGAGGGCACGGCGGACGCTGAGGACGCGGAAGCCGCCGAAGACGCGGCCGAGTCCGACACAGGGACGACGACCGAGACCACCGCTGAAACGACGACCGAATCCGACTCGGAGGCCGCCGCGGAACCGGCGGCGAGCCAAGACAGTTCGCTGGGTGATTTCGCGTGAGGTTCACCCGAATCGCCATCCGGAACTTCAAACCCTACGAGGACGCCGAACTCGACCTCAGAGACGGCGTTACGGTCATCCACGGCGTCAACGGCAGCGGCAAGTCGTCGCTCCTCGAAGCGTGTTTCTTCGCGCTCTACGGCTCGAAGGCGCTCGCGGGGACGCTCGAAGACGTGGTGACGACGGGCGCCGACGACGCCGAAATCGCGCTCGAATTCGTCCACGACGGCGGCGAGTACCGCATCGAGCGTCGGATTCGCGTCTCCGGCGACCGCGCGACCACCGCCAAATGCGTCCTCGAAGGCCCCGAGGGAACCGTCGAGGGCGCGCGAGACGTTCGCCGGCACGTCGCGTCGCTCTTGCGCATGGACGCCGAGGCGTTCGTGAACTGCGCGTACGTCCAGCAGGGCGAGGTCAACAAGCTCATCAACGCGACGCCGAGCCAGCGCCAGGACATGATAGACGACCTCCTGCAGCTCGGAAAGCTCGAAACGTACCGCGAGCGCGCCGGCAACGCTCGGCTCGGGGTCGAAGACGTGCTGACGAGAAAGCGGAGCGTCCTCGAAGACGTCGAGTCGCAAATCGAGACGAAAGAGGAGGCGGACCTCCACGCGACGCTCAACGCGCTCGAATCCGAACTCGACTCCCTCGACGAGGAGATTTCGAACTACGAGGGCCAGCGCGACAAGGCGAAGGCGGCGCTCGACGCCGCCGAGGCGACGCTCGACGAGCACGCCGAAAAGCGGGAGCGACTCGACGAGGTCGAGGCGGCAATCGAGGACCTGACCGCGAAAATCTCCACGGACGAGACGAAGCGCGACGACCTCTCGGAGCGCGTCCGCGAACTCGACGCCACCGCCGACGACCTCGAATCCGACATCGACGACGCCCTCGACCGGGCCGACCTCGACGACGCGAGCGACGAGGCGATTGCCGGCGCGCGGGAGGCGCTTTCGGAGCGCGAATCCGGGCTGCGCGACGACCTCTCCGAGGCGCGGACGCGGGCGCAGGCGTTCGAGACGCAGGCCGAGCGGCTCGCCGAGCGCGCCGCCGACCTCGAATCGCGCGCCGAGGAGAAACGCGAGGCCGCCGAGGCCGACGCGGAGACCGCCGCCGAGGCCGAGCGGGAGCTCGAATCGTTCCGCGAGACGCGCGCGGAGCTTCGGTCGTCGCTCGACGACGCCGAAGCGCGGTTCGAGGACGCCCCCGTCGAACTCGGCGAGGCCGCCGACCTCCTCGAAAAACGGCGTGAGGCGCGGTCCGACGCCCGCGAGTCGCTCGCGGAGACGGAGACCGAACTGAAGAACGCGCGCGAGCGTCTCGCCGAGGCCGAGCGCCTCCGCGACGCGGGCAAGTGCCCCGAGTGCGGGCAGCCGGTCGAGGGCTCGCCCCACGTCGACGCCATCAGCGAGCGCGAGGCCGCCGTCGAATCGCTGGAAGCCGACCTCGACTCGCTCGAATCGGACGTCGAGTCGCGCTCGGCGGCCGTCGAGGCGGCCGAGGCACTGGTCGAAATCGAGAACCGCGCGGGCTCTCAGCGCGACAAACTCGACCTCGCCGAAGAACGCATCGCCGACCGCGAGGAGACCGTCGAGAGCCGCCGGGAGGCCGCCGCGGAGAAGCGCGAGGCCGCCGCGGAACTCGAAGCCGAGGCCGAGGAGAAACGCGAGGCCGCGACGACGCAGGCCGAGCGGGCCGAGGAGGTCGCGGAGACGGTCGAGTCGCTCGAAGCGGACCTCGAAGCACTCGACGAGCGGCGCGACCGACTCGACCGCGTCGAGTCGCTGGTCGACGCGCGAGCCGAGAAAATCGACGCGCGGGACCGGCTCCGCGAGAAGCGCGAGACGCTCGCAGACGTGAACCGCGAGCGCCGCGAACACCTCCGAGAGCGTCGCGAGCGCCGCGACGAACTCCGAGAGACGGTCGACGAGGAGGCGGTCGAGGGGGCGAGACAGCGCAAGCAGAAGGCCGCGGCGTACCTCGAACGGGTCGAAGACGAAGTGCTTCCCGAACTGCGAGACAAGCGCGACGAACTCCAGAGCCGCGTCGGCGGCGTCGAGGCCGAACTCGAACAGTTGGACGGCCTCCGGGAGCGCCGCGAACACCTCTCCGAGCGCGTCGACGCCCTCGAATCGGTCCACGAGGAGGTGTCGACGCTCGAATCGACCTACGGCGACCTCCGGGCGGAGCTTCGCCAGCGCAACGTCGAGGTGCTCGAACGGATGCTCAACGAGACGTTCGACCTCGTCTACGCCAACGACGCCTACTCGCGCATCCGGCTCGACGGCGAGTACGGCTTGACGGTGTTCCAGAAGGACGGCACCGCGCTCGAACCCGAACAGCTCTCGGGCGGCGAGCGCGCCCTGTTCAACCTCAGCCTCCGGTGTGCCATCTACCGGCTCCTCGCCGAGGGTATCGACGGCGCGGCACCGCTCCCGCCGCTCATCCTCGACGAGCCGACGGTCTTCCTCGACGACGGCCACGTCTCGCGGCTGGTCGACCTCGTCGAGGACATGCAGAACCGCGGCGTCAAGCAGATTCTCATCGTCAGCCACGACGACGAGCTGGTCGGTGCGGCCGACGACCTCGTCCGCGTGGAGAAGAACCCGACGACGAACCGCTCGACGGTCGAGCGAACCGACGCGCCGACCGTCGAGAGCGCGCTCGCGGACGACTGAGAGCGGGTCGGTTCCGCCGCGAGTGACCCTATTCGCTCGCCCGCAGCAGTTCGACCCCTTCTTTCGCGGTCTCAGTCGCCTCGTAGCCGCGCTCCCCGTAGACCGTGGTCTCGGCGACGAGGCCGGCGACCCGGAACTCGGTCAGGAGGCCGTGGAGGTCGCTCTCGCAGAGGTCGTAGGCCCCGAGGAGGTCGACCGCGGGGAGCGGCCCGCGGTCGACGAGGTCGACGAGCAAGCCCAGTCCGCGCTCGGTCGGGACCGCGACGAGTATCTCCCGGACCGGCTCGGGAACGGCTCGTGCGGCGGTTTCGAGCGGAGACTCGCCGCTCACGGCTTCGAGTTCGTCGTTCGGCAGGTGTCGCTCCTCGCCGGTCTCCGGGTCGCGGACGCGGCTGGCGTCGCTCGACTGCTTGACGAGGAGGTACGTCCGGCCGTCTGGCCCGCGAACGGTTCGCATATGTCTCGGCGAAGGGCGCGACGACTGTTAGCGGTTGCGCTCGGGAGCGTCTTCGTCGGTGTCGCTTACATCACCGTCGTCCGCATCGTTCGCATCGTCCTCGTCGTCCCGCCACTCCCCTCGCTTGAACTCTCGGTAGACGGAGTAGACGCGGGCGAGCACGACCACACCGAACAGAAACAGGCCTGCGCCGAGGAGCGTGTCGCCGCGGAAGTAGGCGAGCATCGGGCCGACCGTGACTCCCGCGAGGCCGACGTTCGCGAGGACGACGCTCGCCCAGAACAGGCGGGCTACCTCGGGGTTCACGTCGGGGGAGAACTCCGGCGCGTCGTCGCCGTCGCTCTCGCCGTCCGAATCCTCGTCGGCGTCCTCGCCGGGGATGCGAACGCGGGGAATCGTCGGGAGCTCCTTTTCGGGGTTCCCCCAGCGGGCTTCCGGGTCTCCCCAGCGGGCCTCGGGGTCGCCCCATCGCGTTTCGGGGTCGATTTTCGAGGCCATGTCCGCCGACGGACGCTCCGCGTCGTCGCCTTCGTCTTCCGCGTCAGCGGCGGGCGTTCCCTCGCGTCGCTCGTCGTCCGTCACGCTCGCGTCGAGACGCCGTGCCGAGAAAAAGTGTCCGTTTCGGCCGAGTCAGGCGCAGTCGTCGAGGCGCATCGACCGCGATGCCTCGACCCACGCGAGTGGGTTCTCCGCGTCGTAGAACACCACGCCACCGTCGATATCGTAGGATTCGACCGTCTCGGCTCCCGTCGGACCAGCCGGTCCGTCGCCGTCGATCGTGCCATCCCACCGCTCCGGAGTTGCGTGGTCGGTCATATCGTGTGACAAGGAATGTCACACATGGATATATGTCTTTCCGTGGTTCGGGGTGCAGTTCGCGGAAACGCCGGGGTTTTTAGCCGCGCCATCGAAGCGACTGGCATGACGCAGACGGGTCTGACCGACTTCGGGGGGAACGACGCCGACGGCGCGGGCGACGCGCGGCCTGACGAGGAGGCCGCCATCGTCGCCGGCGACGCCGGCCAGCACGTCTCCGACGTCATCGACACGGACGAGGTGCGGTTTCCCGACCCGGACGGGACGGTCGAACTGGCCGTCACGCAGGTCGACTACACCATCGAGGGCGCGGGCCGCGACGAGTACCCGGTGATTCACATCTTCGGTCGGACGGCGGACGACGAGACCGAACACGTCCGCGTGCTCGGGTTCCGGCCGTACTTCTACGCGCCCACGGACAGCCTCGACGACGACGCGCTCGACAAGGACGTCATCACCGGCACCGAGGACGGCTACGAGAGCATCCGTGGCGAGGAGCTAACGAAGATTTACGGCCGCACCCCCCGCGACGTCGGCCAGATTCGCGACGAGTTCGACCACTACGAGGCGGACATCCTCTTTCCGAACCGCCTGCTCATCGACAAGGACATCAAAAGCGGCGTCCGCGTCCCCGAGCGCCGCCTCGACGACGGGTCGATTCAGGTTCCCCACCAGGAGGTCGCGCCCGCGGCGGTCGACGCGAGCCTTCGGGTGAACACCTTCGACATCGAGGTCAACGACCGGAACGGCTTCCCCGAGGAGGGCGAAGAGCCGATTATCTGTCTCACCAGCCACGACTCCTACCGCGACGAGTACGTCGTCTGGCACGCCGTCGCCGACGAGGGCCTCGGCAAGCGCCCGGAGTCGCTGCCGAACTACGAGTTCCTCGGGGAGGACGCGGACGTGGAGGTCAGGACGTTCGACGAGGAGGCGGCGATGCTCGACGCCTTCCTCTCGTACATCGAGGAGACCGACCCCGACATCCTCACCGGGTGGAACTTCGAGGACTTCGACGCGCCGTACTTCCTCGACCGGTTGGAGGAGGTCGACAGGACGACCGACCTGAACCTCGACTACAACCGCATGTCGCGGCTCGGCGAGGTCTGGCGCGGCGGCTGGGGCGGCCCGGACATCAAAGGGCGCGTCGTCTTCGACCTGCTGTACGCCTACAAGCGCACCCAGTTCACCGAACTCGAATCCTACCGCCTCGACGCGGTGGGCGAACTCGAACTCGACGCGGGCAAGGAGCGCTACTCGGGCGACATCGGCGACCTCTGGGAGGAAGACCCCGAGCGCCTGCTCGAATACAACCTCCGCGACGTGGAGCTGTGCGTCGAAATCGACCGGAAGCAGGACATCATCGCCTTCTGGGACGAGGTGCGGACGTTCGTCGGCTGTAAGCTCGAAGACGCGCCGACGCCCGGCGACACCGTCGACATCTACGTGCTCCACAAGGTCCACGGCGAGTTCGCGCTCCCCTCGAAGGGCAAACAGGAGTCGGAGGACTACGAGGGCGGTGCCGTCTTCGACCCCATCACCGGCGTCAAGGAGAACGTCACGGTGCTCGACCTGAAGTCGCTGTACCCGATGTGCATGGTGACCATCAACGCGTCGCCGGAGACGAAAGTCGACCCCGAGCGCTACGACGGGGAGATGTTCCGCGCGCCCAACGGGACGCACTTCCAGCAGGAGCCGGACGGCATGATTCGGGAGATGGTCGACGAACTCCTCACCGAGCGCGAGGAAAAGAAGTCGCTTCGGAACTCCCACGACCCCGGCTCGTCGGAGTACGAGCAGTTCGACCGCCAGCAGGCCGCGGTGAAGGTCATCATGAACTCCCTGTACGGCGTGCTGGGCTGGGACCGCTTCCGACTCTACGACAAGGAGATGGGCGCGGCGGTGACGGCGACCGGGCGGAAGGTCATCGAGTTCACGGAACAGGCCGCGAACCAAATCGGCTACGACGTGGCCTACGGCGACAGCGTGACGGGAGATCGCCCGGTCGTCGTCAGAGACCCCGGTGGGACTGTTCGAACCCTTCCTATCGAGGACTTGTTTGCCCGCGGAACGACTGAGTCTGAGGTACTCATCGCTGCCGACGGGGACGTCGTCGCAAGTGCCACTCCCGGGAAGACTCGCCGAGCGCTCGACGGGTGGGAGGCCCTCTCTGTGAACGAAGATGGAGAGGCGGAGTGGCAGCCGATTGCGCAGGCGATTCGCCATAAAACGGACAAACCGGTGGTGAACCTCCAACACAAGTTCGGTGAGTCGACGACGACGAGAGACCACTCGTACGTCGTCCCCGGTGAAGGCGGCCTCACAACTGTCTCTCCGGACGACGTGGCGGAGCCGTATCGCGTCTCCGGGGTGCCCGACGTCGAGCCTGTCGAGCAGGTCGACGTCTACGAGGTCCTTCGTGGGTACGAACGCGAGTACGAGGACGGACGGAGCGTCGGGAGCGATAATTCGATAACGAAGCGGAAACAAATCCACGCGGACGACGAGTATGTCTGGTTCGGCCACGAGCACCACCGAGACGTCGACTCGACCGTCAAAGTCAAACGATTCGTCGATATCGACAGCGAAGACGGTGCAGCACTCATTCGGCTCCTCGGTGCGTACGTCCCTGAAGGAAGCGCATCCACTGGCGAGACGGCGGCGTCGAAATTCGGGGCAAGTATCGCTGAATCCGACCGTGAGTGGCTAGCCCAACTCCAGCGAGATTACTCTCGACTGTTCGAGAACACGACCGCCGGTATCATTACGAGCGACCGACGAGCGGAGCGAACCGTCGAGTATCAAACGGACACAGGCGGTGCGTCGGTCACGTACAACGACGAGACGCTGAAACTGCAGATGATGAACGAACTCGCTGCTGTGTTCTTCCGCGAGTTCGCAGGGCAGACGTCGCGTGGTAAACGGATCCCCTCATTCGTCTTCCACCTTCCTGAGGAGAAGCAAGACTTGTTCCTGACGTTGCTCGTCGAAGGCGATGGATCTCGCGAATTCCCACGATACACCGAAGCGTACGCACAGCGAAACTTCGACTTCGAGACGACGAGCCGAGAACTTGCTGCCGGTCTCTCGATGTTGCTCACGCAACGGGGACAAAAACACTCGCTCAAGTATCGGGACAGCAAAGGCTCGTACACTATTCGGACGTGTAGCTCCTACCGGGAAGGCCGAGACCCCGTGCTGACCGAAGTCGACCACGACGGCTACGTGTACGACCTGAGCGTCGAAGAAAACGAAAACTTCGTCGACGGTGTTGGAGGTATTGTCCTTCACAACACCGACAGCGTCATGCTCGAACTCGGCCCCGACGTGTCGAAAGAAGAAGCCATCGAGCAGTCGTTCGACATCGAGGAGCACATCAACGCCGCCTACGACGACTTCGCGCGCGACGAGTTGGGCGCGGACGAACACCGCTTCCAAATCGAGTTCGAGAAGCTCTACCGGCGGTTCTTCCAGGCGGGGAAGAAAAAGCGCTACGCGGGTCACATCGTCTGGAAGGAGGGCAAGGACGTCGACGACATCGACATCACGGGGTTCGAGTACAAGCGCTCGGACATCGCGCAGATAACGAAAGAGGTCCAGAAGAACGTCATCGACATGATCGTCCACGGCGAGGAGACGGAAGTCATCAAAGACTACCTCCACGACATCATCACCGACTTCGAGTCGGGGAACCTGCCGCTCGAACAGGCCGGCATCCCCGGCGGAATCGGCAAGCGCCTCTCGGCGTACGAGACGCCGACCGCGCACGTCCGCGGGGCGCAGTACGCCAACGCCTTCCTCGGGACGAACTTCGGGCGGGGCTCGAAGCCGAAGCGGGTCTACCTCAGGAAGGTCCACCCGTCGTGGTTCCGCGAGATGGAGACCGGCGAGTTCGACCCGCAGGTCGACGACCTCTACCGCGAGTTCAAGCGCGACCCCGACGTCATCTGCTTCGAGTACGCCGACCAGATTCCAGAGGCGTTCGAGGTCGACTGGGACACGATGCTCACCAAGACGCTCGAAGGGCCCATCTCCCGCGTCATCGAGGCGCTCGGGATGTCGTGGGACGAGGTGAAAAGCGGTCAGGAACAGACCGGCCTCGGGAGCTTCATGTGACCGGTCGTATCACCAGGCGATGAAACCAAATTCAGTTACGTAGATGGCGATACCGTAACGTCGTTCGGCTGTCCGAAACCCGGACGAGTGTTCCGAACTGCCGTGATTCTTTGCGGTTTTGAAAACAAATTTTCTTTCTACAAAAGGTGGCGGGGGTGAATGCGCAAGCATTATGGGCGATACTCCCCACCCTTCGAGTACGAGGCAACGAACCAACGATGGCAACTCTCGAGATCAAGAACCTCCACGCACGTGTCGCGGAGGAAGACGGTGAGCAGATTCTGCGAGGTGTCGACCTGGAAGTCAAATCCGGAGAGATCCACGCACTGATGGGTCCCAACGGGTCCGGCAAGTCTACGACTTCTAAAATCATCGCCGGGCACCCCGCCTACGAGGTAACCGACGGCGAAATCCTCCTCCACCTGGAGGACGACGACTTCGGCGACCTCGAAATTCCGGACGACGCCCGCACGTGGAACCTTCTGGAACTGGAGCCGAACGAGCGCGCCGCGCTCGGCATCTTCCTCGGCTTCCAGTACCCCGCGGAAATCGAGGGCGTCACCATGACGAACTTCCTCCGCACCGCGCTCAACGCGAAGATCGACGAGCGCGAGGAGCTCCTCTTCGGCGAGGACGACGAGGAAGAAGAAGAGGAAGCCGGCTACGACACCTCCCCGATGGAGGGTAACGTCGACGACGGCGAAGTCGGCGTCGCCGAGTTCCAGAAGCTCCTCAAAGAGAAGATGGAGCTTCTCGACATGGACGAGAAGTTCATGCAGCGCTACCTCAACGCCGGGTTCTCCGGCGGCGAGAAGAAACAAAACGAGGTCCTTCAGGCCGCGATTCTCGAACCGTCGATTGCGGTTCTCGACGAGATCGACTCCGGTCTCGACATCGACCGCCTGCAGGACGTCTCGAAGGGTATCAACGCGCTGCGCGACGAGCAGGGCACCGGTATCCTCCAGATCACTCACTACCAGCGTATCCTCGAATACGTCGAGCCGGACCACGTCCACATCATGCTGGACGGCAAGGTCGTCAAGAGCGGCGACGCCTCGCTCGCGTCCGAACTCGAAGACAAGGGCTACGACTGGGTCCGTGAGGAAGTGTACGAAGCCGCGTAATCCCCCAACATCATGAGTTCCGACCAAGACCACCTCAAAGAGACAGACACGGAAGCTCGCTTCGAGTTCAAGAAGGAGCAGAAGGCCGCGTTCGTGGCCGAGAAGGGTCTCACCGAAGAGACCATCCGCGTCATCTCGGAGGACAAAGACGAGCCCGAATGGATGCTCGAGCGCCGCCTTCGCGCGCTCAAGCAGTACCAGAAGATGCCGATGCCGACCGACTGGCCCGGCCAGCCTGACCTCTCCGAGGTCAACGTGGACGAAATCGTCCCGTACATCCGACCCGACGTGGAAGTCCGCGGCGGCGTCGACGACTGGCGCGACCTGCCGGACGACATCAAGGACACCTTCGACAAACTGGGTATCCCGGAAGCCGAGAAGAACGCCCTCTCTGGCGTCGGCGCCCAGTACGAGTCCGAAGTCGTCTACCAGAACATGCAGGAGCGCTGGGAGGAGAAAGGCGTCGTCTTCATGAACATGGACCAGGCGGTCCAGGAGCACGAAGACATCGTCAAGGAGTACTTCATGACGAAGTGCGTCCCCCCGAGCGACAACAAGTTCGCGGCGCTTCACGGCGCTATCTGGTCCGGCGGCTCGTTCGTCTACGTCCCCGAGGACGTGACGGTCGAGATGCCGGTCCAGGCGTACTTCCGCATGAACTCCGAGGGCATGGGCCAGTTCGAGCACACGCTCATCGTCGCGGAGAAGGGCTCCGAAGTCCACTACATCGAGGGCTGTTCGGCTCCCAAGTACTCCGCGTTCAACCTCCACTCCGGCGGCGTCGAAGTGTTCGTCGGCGAGGACGCCCACGTCCAGTACTCGACCGTCCAGAACTGGTCGAAGAACACCTACAACCTCAACACCAAGCGCGCCATCGTCGAGAAGGGCGGCCGCATGGAGTGGATTTCGGGCTCGATGGGCTCGAAGGCCACCATGCTGTACCCGGCCTCGATTCTGAAGGGCCGCGGCGCCTCCGACAACCACATCACCATCGCCTTCGCGGGCGAGGGCCAGAACATCGACACCGGCGCGAAGGTGTACCACAACGCCCCCGAGACGAAGTCGACCATCGAGTCGAAGTCCATCTCGAAGGACGGCGGCCGCACGAACTACCGCGGTCTCGTCCACATCGCCAACGGCGCGAAGAACTCCTCGACCGCGGTCGAGTGTGACGCGCTCATGTTCGACAACGAGTCCACCTCGGACACGATGCCGTACATGGAGATCAACGAGTCCACGGTGGACGTCGCCCACGAGGCGACCGTCGGCAAGATCGGCGACGAGGACATCTTCTACCTCCAGTCGCGCGGTCTCGACGACGACGACGCGAAGCAGATGATCGTCTCCGGGTTCATCGAACCCATCACGGAGGAACTGCCCATCGAGTACGCGGTCGAACTCAACCGACTCGTCGAACTCGAGATGGAGGGTAGCCTCGGATAACCAATGAGTGCGCAACTTCCCGCAAACCTGTCCGCAGAGACGGTACGAGAGATTTCGGACGCACGGGACGAGCCGGAGTGGCTCCTCGAGACCCGACTCGAGGCCCTCGAAGCACTCGACGAGCTCGAACTGCCGGACGTCATCCAGACGCCCGGTCGCCGCTGGACGAACCTCGAAGCGCTCGACTTCGAGTCGCTCGTCGACCCGCTGAACCAGGCCGACGAGACGACCCGCGAGTCGCCCGAGGGCGTCGTCGTCCTCCCCTTCACGGAGGCGCTCTCCGAGTACGGCGACCTCATCGAGGAGCGCTTCGGCTCCGTCGTCGACCCCCAGTCGAACTACCTCACCGCCCTCTCGGCGGCGCTGTTCACGACGGGCACGTTCATCTACGTCCCCGAGGGCGTCGACGCCGAGGACGTGAAGATTCGCGCCGAGATGAACTCTCGGTCGCTGTTCAGCCACACGCTCGTCGTCACCGAGAAGTCCTCGTCGGTCACCATCCTCGAAGCCGTCGAGTCCGGCGACAGCGTCGACGACGCGCGGTACTTCTCGAACCTCGTCGAAATCGACGCGGGCGAGAACTCGTACGTCCAGTACGGCTCCCTGCAGAACCTCGACGAGGAGACGTACACGTACTCGCTCAAGCGCGCCGACGCCGACACCTACTCGACCGTCAACTGGATCGAGGGGAACCTCGGCTCGCGGCTCACCCGCAGCGACGTCGAGACCGAACTCAACGGCGAAGCGTCGGAGACGAAAATCGTCGGCGCGTTCTTCGGTCACGACGACCAGCACCTCGACGTCAACGCCCGCGTCTGGCACAAGGCCGAGAACACGACGGCCGACCTCGTGACCCGCGGCGTCCTCGACGACGAGGCGCGCTCGGTGTACGAGGGCGTCCAGGACGTCGGCCGCGACGCGTGGAGTACGAACTCCTACCAGCGCGAGAACACGCTGATGCTCTCGGACCAGTCCGAGGCCGACGCGTCGCCGAAGCTCATCATCAACAACCACGACACCGAGGCGTCTCACGCCGCCTCCGTCGGGCAGGTCGACGCCGAGGACCTCTTCTACATGGTCTCTCGGTCCATCCCCGAAGAACAGGCCCGTAACATGCTCGTGGAGGGCTTCTTCGTCCCCGTCCTCGAAGAGATCGAAGTCGACGAGTTCCGCGACGACCTCGAGGAACTCATCGCGGCCCGCCTGCGGTAGGCAGACCGCTCCGCGGCGCGGCTTCGACGACCGTTTTTCTCGTCCCGCCGACCCGCGAGGGAACCGCTTAAGTCGGTTACTCCCGGAGAGGTGTGTATGTACGTCGTGGGACCGTGTCTTCGAACGTCGAGGGGGACGAGTCCGTGAGCGTCGGGTATCAGGTCACCTCGGACCACCAGCTCGCCCGACTCCTCCAGATCGGTATCGTCCTCGAAGAGGTCGTGGAGGCGCGTGCCTACCACCACCACGAGGAACTCGGCGAAGACGCGCTCGACGAGGAGGTTCGAGCCCTTCTTTCGCACGCCGCCGAGGAGTCTGCCGACCACCGCGAACGCCTCGAAGCCGTCATCGACCGGCTGGAGGTCGACAGCGTCCCCTTCGAGGAGATAGAGGCGCTGGTCGAAGCCCAGTACGGCCAGACGAAACCCGAGGACTTCGACGGCGTTCTCTACGACCAACTCTGTAACGAGGAGACCGCCTACAAGTTCTACGACGACGTCATCGAGGCCATCGAGGCGAGCGACGCACAGTTCTCTATCGACCGCGAGGAACTCGTCGCGACGCTGTCGGCGATTCGCGAGGAGGAAGCCGAGGGCGTAGAAGAAGTAACGCGAATCATGGAAGACCGCGAGTGAAACGATGAACACGGCAGACCAATACGTCAAGGCGATTTACCTGCTGCAGGAGATGGAGAACGGCCCGGCAGCCACCGGCGCGCTCGCGGACATGATGGAGGTGAGCCCGGCGAGCGCGAACGAGATGATCGGCAAACTCGAATCCCGCGGCCTCGCCGAACACGAGAAGTACAAGGGCGTCACCCTCACCGACGAGGGAATCGTCCGCGCTCGCGACGCGCTCCAGACCTACTGCATCATCGAGCGCTTTCTCTCGAACGTCCTCGACGTCGAGGAGTTCCGCGCGGAGGCCCGCGAACTCGAACCCGTCATCGACGGGATGATCGCGGAGCGACTCGACACCATCATCGACCGCAACTCCGAGTGCCCCGACTGTTTCGACCCCGAGACGGACGCCTGCGAGTATCTCGAGGTGTGCGGCGCGGAACCCGAGACGGAGACGGAAGTCGCCGATTAATCGCCGCCGGCGACCGGCCGGAACCGAAGCGTTTTCATTTACCAGCGGACAACCGACGAGTGCGCAGTCCCGTGGTGGTGAGCAATCTCGAAGAGATTGCGAGGCACAGGGGACGAGTGAACGACGTGACCGAAGTCCCGTGGTGTAGTGGCCAATCATAGCGGCCTTTGGATTGGTACGGTTCAATGCGTGCCGAGAAGACAGCCGCTGACGGCGGTTCGAATCCGCCCGGGACTACTCAAACTTCTCCGACGAACTAACGCGAAGAGCACGTCGCTTGGCCACGATTCGACGCACGAAGCGTCGGTCAGACGAAAACGCCGCCGACAATACGCCGCCGAGCGATTTTTAATACCGGACAATGACAGTATACTAACGTGTCTCTGCTGCACCCGGTGTCGGCCGCTCGCCACCTCGCGTACTCCCTCCACTACGCGCTCGTTCGGGCGAACTACGAACGACGGTTCGTCGCCACGAAGAAGCACGTCGGGCGCACGAGTTTCAGGAGCTACGAACTGTACAACCGCCACGGCAACGACGTGCTCCTGCAGGCGCTGTTGCTCGGTCTCGACGACGATGACGTCGTGGTCGACGTGGGCGCGAACACGGGAACCTACACGCTCGCAACCGCGGCCAGCGAGTCCTCCGCGCGGGTGGTCGCCGTCGAACCGCATCCCGAAGTCGTCGGCCAGTTGCGGGCGAACGTCGAGGTCAATGACTTCGACGACCGGGTGGACCTTCTCGAGTGCGGCCTCGGCGAGGCCGACGAGTCGCGGGAGTTCCACCTGTCGAGTTACGACGAGTTGGGTTCGTTCTCGCGGGACCACGCGAGCGCGTGGGAAGCGCAGGTCGTCGACACGGCGTCGGTGTCGATGCGGCGGCTCGACTCGCTCGTCGATTCCGGGACGGTTCCGCCGCCGGACCACCTGAAGGTGGACGTAGAGGGGTTCGGCCTGAACGTGCTCCGGGGGGCGGAAACGGTCCTCCGCGAGCACCGGCCGACGGTGTATTTCGAACTGCACGACGCCCGCGGGAGCCACGACGAGGCGGCGGCGAAGGCCCTGCTCAGGGAGGCGGGCTACGAACTGGTCCCGGTCAAGGAAGGTTGGGTGTGCGAGCCGCGGGCGCGGACCGAGGCGGCCCAGTCGGCGTAGTCGCGGGCGGTCAGTCGGGTTCGGTCGGGGTCGAATCGGCTATTCGAGGACGAAGTTCACGCGCTCGTGAGCCGAGCCCTGGGTGGTCCGGCCGGTGACGGAGACCGTGCCGATGTCGCCCGTCGCCGAGACGTGCGTCCCCGCGCAGGCGGTCCGGTCGAAGGGGTCGTCCGGGTCGCCGATTTCGACGATTCGGACCTCTCGAATCGAGTCCGGAAGCAGGTGCAGTCGGGTGCGCTCGGGGTCGAGCGTCGCCTCGGCCTCGTCGCGGTCGAGGCCGTACCACCGAACGGGGAGGTCGGACGCGACGAGGTCGTTCAGGCGCGTCTCGATGGTCCGGAGGTCGTCGCCGTCGAAGCGGTCGTAGGCGCAGTCGAGATGCGCGTGGTCGGCGTACAGCTGGTTACCGGTCGTCTCGGCGTCGAACTCGTCGAGGAGGACCGCAGAGAGGAGATGCTGGGCCGTGTGGTAGCGGCTGTGTGCCCGCCGCCGCGCCGCGTCGACGCGTCCGAAGACGGCCGTTCCCGGCTCGGGGGCGTCGCCCGCGACGACGTGTTCGATTCGGTCGCGTTTCCGCACGTCCGTCACGTCCCACGTCTCGCCGTCGCCGCTCTCGCCGTCTCTCGATAGGGTGCCCGTGTCGTTCGGTTGGCCGCCGCCGGTCGGGTAGAAATAGGTCCGGTCGAGGACGACGCGGTCGCTTCCGCGGACCGTCTCGACGGTCGCCTCGAACTCGTGTGTCGTCGCGTCGTCGAGGTATCGTGCTTCGGTCACGGCGGGGACGACGCGGTCGTTCGAGTTAACTCCCGCCGATGTGGCACCGAGTCACACCGCCGGCCACGAGACCCGGTCTGGTCGCCCGAGAGCCCGGTTCGCGCGACTCAGGGTGGTCGTAACGCCTAAGAGTGGAACGACCCTCATTCCGTGTAATGAGAATACGCACGTGCCAACACCTACGGAGGTTCTGCCGTGGGCGTTGAAATCAAAGAGTCGGCCGTCTCCGACGCGGAGTTCGAGGATATGAAGCGTTTCGTCTCGGACTATCTCTCTGCGAGCGTCGAAAACGAAGACGACGGCGGGCGGATGCGCTGGTACCCGTGGCACTCCGCGGAGTACCGGTTCAACCACATCCTCAACGTCGTCGACCTCGCGACGCGCATCGCCGACCGCGAGGGCGCTGACGTCGACGTCGTCCGCGTCGCCGCGCTCTTTCACGACATCTCGAAGCTCGAAGCCGACCAGGAGGTCCACGCCGAGGAGGGCGCTCGCGTCGCCCGCGAGTTCCTCAGCACCCACGGCGACTACCCCGAGTCCTTCGTCGACCAGGTGTGTCAGGTCGTCTCCGACCACTCGTATCAGGGCCCGCTGACGGACGTGTCGCTGGAGACGCGCTGTCTCATCGAGGCCGACATCCTCGACAAGATCGGCGCGAACGGCACCGCGCTGATGCTCCTGCGGATGGGCTACGAGGCGCGGACGCACATGGACGCCGCCGAGATGGTCGAGCGCGTCTTCGAGCGCGGCCGCGACGCGTCCGCGCGTCTCGAGACCGACACGGCCCAGAGCTTCGCTCACCAGCGGCTCAAGCGCGTCAAGTGGTTCCGCGAGTGGCTCGAAGACGAGGTCCCCGAGATGGACCACGACGGCCAGTTCAGCGGCTGAACGCCGGCGCTCTCAGAGCGTATCGAGAATCGACAGTACGCGTTCTTCGGCGTCGCGGCCGGGGTCGTGTTCGGAGCCGTCGCGGTCGCTGTCGCGGTGGTCCGCGACCGACCGGCGCATCGCCTCCTCGACGGGGGTGGACTCCCACCCGAGACGGGCGAGTTTGTCCGTCGCGAGGACGTGCGGGTAGTCGCGGTAGAGGATGAAATCGTCCATCGAGAGGTCCGTCGCGGCGAGTTCGCGCTCGCCCGCGTGGACCACCTCGACGTCGGTGCCCGCGGCGTCGGCGATGACCTGAACCATCTCTTCGAGCGTGACGAGCCGCCTGTCGCCGACGTTGTAGGCCTCGCCGGCCTCGCCCTCCTCGGCGACGACGCGCATCGCGCTCGCCACGTCCTCGACGTAGGCGCGGTGCCAGACGTTCGTCCCGTCGCCGGGGACGACGACGCGGTCGTAGTTCAGCACGCGGTCGATCCAGTAGTCGAGGCGCTCGGTGTAGTCCTCGGGGCCGTAGACGATACACGGGCGGACGGACATCGCGTTGATGCCCCGCGAGGCCGCCTCGAAGACGACGCGGTCGCCCTCGGCCTTCCGCGGGCCGTAGCTCGCGCCCGAGTCGTCTGCCGCCTGCTCGTCGGTGCAGTCGCACAGCGGCGTCTCGTTTTCGCGCTTCGGGATGACCTCGCTTCCGTAGGCCGCGCCGCTGGAGATGTAGACGTAGGCGTCCACGTCGGCGAAGATGTCGACCGCGGAGGCGACCTCGGCGGGCTTGTACGCCACGCAGTCGAAGACGGCGTCGGGGTCGACGGTCAGCTTCGCGGTCCGAAGCGCCTCGTCGTCCGTTCGGTCGCCCTGGACGTGCTGGACGCGCGGGTCGTCCTCGAAGGGGTTGTCGTGGTTCCCGCGGTTGAAGATGGTCACGGCGTAGCCGCTGTCGAGGAGTTCCGAGACGAGGTGGCGGCCGATGAACCGCGTGCCGCCGATGACGAGTGCGTTGTCCATGTCTCGGTCGAAGGCGCGCGCGGTGAAAAACGTGGGAGAATCGGCGGTGGGTTCCGGGGACCCGCGCTATTCGTGGGTGTCTCACTCCACCCGTTCGAGTACCACGCCGTCCTCGAATCCACCGCGCTCGGCCGCCTTCTCTCTCGCCACCGTCTCGACCCACTCCCAGTCCTCGTCGCACCGGTCGAGAACCGCGTCCACGACGGCGTACACGTCTGCGAGTTCTTCGGGGCGTCCCGATTCGGCGAACTCCTCGGCCTCTTCGACCAGTTTCTCGCGTAGTCGGCGGTCGAACTCCTCGTCGTCGGCGACGTGGACGACCGGCGTCTCGCCCGACTCGCGGATGATTCGTGGAATGTCGTCGCGGACGAGTTTGTCGTACTCGCGGGGCATATCGTCGAGTTCGGACGGTCGGTGAAAAAATGGGACGGCAGAGGGGTGACGGAGGGACTTTCCCCCGAAATCAGTCGGTCGAGAGGCTGACGGTGTCGGTGCTCCGGTTCCCATCCGGCCCGGTGACGCGGAGCGTCACGTCGAGTGTGCCACAGAAGTCGAGCGTGATCTCTGTCGTCGAACCGCGTTCTTCGAACGATGCGCCCTCGCCGAACTGCCACTCGTAGGTCGCCACCTCACCCGTCGACGCGGTTCCGTCGAGGCCGACGGTGGTCCCGGAATCGAGGTCCGTCGAGTCGGCGTCTTCGGGGTCGGTGACGATGCGGGCGACCGGGGCATCCGAGGAGCGCGGGAGATTCCTCGAATCGGGGGCGGTGGGACTCCCTTCGAGGGCGAACACCCCGGCCTGCTCGGTGGACTCTTCTTCCAGATAGCCGGCGAAGATTCGTCCGCCCGCGAGTGCCGGCGTCGATGCTTTTCGGGACGGTGCGCCCTGCTCGTGTCGAACCAGATAGGACCACTGCTGGGACCCGTCTTCGGTCGAGAGCGCGTGTATCGTGGGGTGTCGGCGTTCGCGTTCGAACTCGCCGACGGACTTGGGGATGGCGCTCCCGCCGAGGTAGACGGTGTCGCCGGCGACGCTCGGGTCGCCGTGGAGTTCCGTCGAGGTGTCGTGTGTCCACAGCGTGTCTCCGGTGTCGGCGTCGAGCGCGTAGACCGTCGAGAGGACGCCCTCCTCGGCCACCGAGTCCACGTCGAGCGCGGTGGTGACGTAGACGGTGCCGTCGGCGACGGCCGGTGCGCTGATGAACCGCGCCGACTCCTCGCCGTCGGGTGTGAGTCTCGTCTCCCACTCGACGCTTCCGTCCTCGTCGCTGTGTGCGACGACTCGGTTTATCTCGTCCGTTCGGAACCGATTCCCGGAGGAACGGTAGATGCGACCGTTTTTGTGGGCCGAGTCGACGAAGTTCACACCGTCTTCCAGCACCGCCGTCCACCGCCTGCTCCCGTCGTTGGAGTTCCACGCGACGAGTTCGTTCGCCGCGTCGGTGTACGTCGCCATCCCGTAGAGCGTCTCGTCGTCGCCAATGTAGGGATAGGACCGGTACGACGCGTCGGAGCGCCACACGACTTCGCCGCTCTCGGGGTCGAGTTCCGCGACGACCGACTCCTGTTGGTCCGGGTCTGCGCTGGCGTTTGTCAGGTGCTGGACGTAGAGGGAGCCGTCGGCGATGAGCGGCGTCCCGAGCCACTCCTCGTCCGGACTTGCGTAGTCCGCTGGTGTCTTCTGCCAATTAATTTCGCCGGTATCCAAGTCGAGCGCGTGGAGGCCACCGTATTTGACGTCCGAATCGGTGTATCCTGCCTCGCTCGTCACGAAGAGCGTCCCTTCTGCCACGGCTGGTGTGTCGGTCACCCGGCCGATTCCGGGCTCTGACGCCCCGTACTCCGGTGCGATGTATTTCCAACGTTCTTCGCCCGTGTCGACCTCGTAGGCGACGACGCCCCCGCGGAACGTGCTGTCGTTGGTGTAGAACGTCTGGAAGACGGCCCCGTCGTCGACGAGTACCTCGTTCGCGCTGGTCTTATGCCACGTTCCGTCCAGCCACGACAGGGCGGCGTACTCGTCGTCGGGCGCCGATTCGGGAGCGACTGCGCCGGTGCGTCCCGGTTCGGCACGAGACTGCGACCAATCCTCGGTCGTGACCGTGTCCGATTCTGCCGTCGAGTGACTGTCCGCGAGCGAGGTGCCGGCCACGCCGGATGCCGTGAGGGCACCGAGGGTGGCGAGGACTGTCCGCCGCGAGTAATCTCGGGTCATGTCCACGCCGACATGGCCCCGGACGGCTCATCATTATCTGTTCGGTAAGTGATACGAAACAGTCCGAAAAAACACACCGAACAGCAAGAAAACGCGGGATGGCGACCGGACCGTCAGTCGCTGACGGTCGAGTCGGTCCTCAGTCGTCGCTCGTCGTCGCTGCGCCGACTCTGTCGGTACCGGCGTCGACGATTGCGCCCGCCTTCGCCGGAAGTTCGTTACGCACGTCCTCGCGGCCGTCCTCGGCGATGACCTCGGCGTACGCGTCGGGCATCACCTTCACGAAGTCGCCGAGCACCGACTGCCAGTCGTCGAGCAGTTCGGCCGCGCGGTCGGACTCGGTGTACGCGAGGTGGTTCTCGACGAGTCGGGTGAGCATCGCCTCGTCCTTGTCGTCGAGGTGGGTTTCGAGCGTCACCATCTCGGTGTTCGCCTTCGCGGCGAACTCGTCGTCGGGGTCGTAGACGTAGGCCACGCCGCCGGACATGCCCGCGGCGAAGTTGCGCCCCGTCTCGCCGAGTACGGCGACGACGCCGCCGGTCATGTACTCGCAGCCGTGGTCGCCGACGCCTTCGACGACCGCCTTCACGCCGGAGTTGCGGACGCCGAAGCGCTCGCCGGCGAGGCCGTTGACGTAACATTCGCCCTGCGTCGCGCCGTAGAGGGCGACGTTGCCGATGAGGATGTTCTCTGCGGCCTCGTAGTTGGCCTCGGCGGGCGTGTTGACGATGACGCGGCCGCCGGAGAGGCCCTTGCCGACGTAGTCGTTCGCGGCCCCGGTGAGCCGCATCGTGACGCCGCGGGCGAGGAAGCCGCCGAACGTCTGGCCGGCGATACCGTCGAACTCGCAGCGGATGGTGTCGTCCGGCAGGCCCTCGCCGCCGTGGGCGTTCGAGATGCGGTTCGAGAGCATCGCGCCGACCGCGCGGTCGACGTTCGAGAGGTCGCGGCGGATGACGACCGGCTCGCGGTCCTCGATTGCCTCCGCGGCCTCGTCGATGAGCTTGTGGTCGACGTGCGTCCCGATGTCCGCGTGGACCTGCTCTTCGGTCTTGCGGCGCGCGCCCGTCTTGGGCTCGGCCAGCACCGACGAGAGGTCGAGGTGCTTGGCCTTCTCGTGGTCCGTCTCTATCTGCCGGAGCAGGGACGGACGACCGATCATCTCGTCGAGCGAGGTGAAGCCGAGGTCGGCCATGATCTCGCGGAGCTCCTCCGCGATGAACGTCATGTAGTTGATGACGTGGTCGGGCTCGCCGGGGAAGCGGCGGCGCAGGTTCTCGTCCTGCGTGGCGACGCCGACCGGACAGGTGTTCTCGTGGCACTGGCGGGCCATCACGCAGCCCGAGGTGACGAGCGACGCGGTCCCGAAGATGTACTCCTCGCCGCCGAGGAGGGCGGCGATTGCCACGTCGCGGCCGGTCTTCATGCCGCCGTCGACGGAGACGCGGATGCGGGAGCGAAGCCCCGTCGCGCGGAGCATCTGGTTGGCCTCGGCGAGGCCGAGTTCCCACGGGAGGCCCGCGTTCTTGATGGAGGTCTTCGGCGACGCGCCGGTGCCGCCGTCGTGGCCGGAGATGTGGACCACGTCGGCTTTCGCCTTCGAGACGCCGGCGGCGATGGTGCCGATACCGGCCTCGGAGACGAGCTTGACGTTGATGTCGGCGTCGGGGTTGGCCGACTTCAGGTCGAAGATGAGCTGTTTGAGGTCCTCGATGGAGTAGATGTCGTGCAGCGGCGGCGGCGAGATGAGGCCGACGCCCGGCGTCGCGTAGCGGACGTGGGCGATCATCTCGTTGACCTTCTTGCCGGGGAGGTGGCCGCCCTCGCCGGGCTTCGAGCCCTGCGCCATCTTGATCTGAATCTCGTCGGCCGACGAGAGGTAATGCGAGGTGACGCCGAAGCGGCCGGAGGCGACCTGCTTGACGTTACACTCTTTTTCGGTGCCGAAGCGCTCCGGCGGTTCGCCGCCCTCGCCGGAGTTGGACTTGCCGCCGATGCGGTTCATCGCGATGGAGTTGTTCTCGTGGGCCTCCGGCGAGAGGCTGCCGAGCGACATCGCGGCCGTTGAGAAGCGCTTGACGATGTCCTCGACGGGTTCGACCTCGTCGATGTCCACGGGCTCGCGGTCGGAGTCGAACTCGAGCAGACCGCGGAGCGCCTTCAGCTGCTCCGACTGGTCGTTGACCAGCTCGGCGAACTCCTTGTACTTCTCGTAGTCGCCGGCGCGGACCGACTGCTGGAGCGTGCCGACGGTCTGGGGGTTCCAGCCGTGGTGGATGCCGGCCGAGCGGTTCTCGTACTCGCCCTGCCGTTCGAGCTTCGGGTCCGCGCCGAAGGCGGCGGCGTGGCGGGTCAGCAGGTCCTCTTCGATGACGTCGAGTCCGATACCCTCGGTGCGGATTTCGGTGCCCTCGAAGTACTCGGCGACGAAGTCGGAGGCGAGGCCGACGGCTTCGAAGATCTGCGCGCCGCGGTAGCTCTCGACCGTCGAGATGCCCATCTTGGCCATCGTCTTGAGCAGGCCGTCTTCGAGCGCGTGAACGTACGCGTCGATGGCCTCGCCCTCGTCGGCCCCGTCGGGGCCGGCGACGATGTCCTCGATAGTCTGGTAGGCGAGGTAGGGGTTCACCGCGCCCGCGCCGTAGCCGACGAGCGTGGCGAGGTGGTGGACCTCGCGGGGGTCGCCGGATTCGACGACGAGCCCGGCGTGGTTCCGCAGGCCGTTGCGGACGAGGCTGTGGTGGACCGCGCCCGTCGCGAGCAGGCTCGGGATGGCGACCCGCTCGGAGCCGACGTTGCGGTCGGAGAGGACGACGATATCCGCGCCGTCTTCGATGACCGCCTTGGCCTCGTCGCGGACGGCCTCGATGGCCTCGCGGAGGTCGCCGCCCTGCTCGTAGGTGATGTCGACGACGGCGCTGCGCATGTCGTCGTCGAGGTCCTTGATGGCGGCCGTCTCGGCGTCCGTGAGGACGGGCGAGTCGAGGACGAGCTGGCGCGCGTGGTCGGCCGACTCGTCGAGCAGGTTACGCTGGAAGCCGAGCCGCGACTCCAGGCTCGTCACGAGCTTCTCGCGGATGTAGTCGATAGGCGGGTTCGACACCTGCGCGAACAGCTGCTTGAAGTAGGTGAACAGCGGGCGGTTGAGGTCCGACAGCACCGAAAGCGGCGTGTCGTCGCCCATCGAGCCGACGGGGTCCTTGCCGTCGCGGGCCATCGGCTCTATCATGTGGTTGAGCTGGTCGTGCGTGTAGCCGAACGCCGCCTGCGTCGCCCGGAGCGACTCGACCTGTCCGCGCGAGGTGGAGTCCGCGTCGCCGGCGAGCTCGTCGAGGTGGCGCTGCTGTTCGTCGAGCCACTCGCCGTACTTCTCGTCGGTGAGGGAGTCGAACACCTCGGCGTCGGGGATGACGCGGCCCTCGTCGGGGTCGGCCATGAAAATCTCGCCGGGTTGGAGGCGGCCGCGGGACTCGATTTCCGCGGGGTCGGTGTCGAGCGCGCCGACCTCGCTGGCGACGATGAGGCGACCGTCGGTCGTCACCTCGTAGCGGCACGGCCGGAGTCCGTTGCGGTCGAGGACGGCGGCGATGCGGTCGCCGTCGGTCGCCGCGACGAGCGCGGGGCCGTCCCACGGCTCGACCAGCGAGGCGTGGAAGTCGTACCAGTCGCGGCGCGCCTGGTCCATCGCGTCGTCGTTGCGGTACGCCTCGGGGATGAGCATCCGCAGGACGTGCGGGAGTTCGCGGCCGCCCTTGAGGAGCAGTTCGACCGCGTTGTCGACGCTCGCGGTGTCGGACTGGTCGGCCTTCGTGATGGGCCTGAGCGTCTCGATGTCGTCGCCGAAGGCCTCGTGCTGGAGGTCCGTCTCGCGGGCGCGCATCCAGTTGACGTTACCGCGGATGGTGTTTATCTCGCCGTTGTGGATGACCTGGCGGTACGGGTGGGCGAGGTGCCACGCGCCCAGCGTGTTGGTTGAGAAGCGCGCGTGAACGAGCGCGAGTTCGGTCACCATCCGCTCGTCGCCGAGGTCGGGGTAGTAGTTCGGGAGCTGTTCGGCCGTGAGCAGCCCCTTGTAGACGATGGTCTTGCGGTCGAGCGAGCAGACGTAGAACCGGCCTGCGCCCTCGATGGCGAGGGTATCGACCGCCTTCTCGGCGGCGCGACGGGCGAGGTAGAGCGCCCGGTCGAACTCGTCTGCGGTCATCTCGTCGGCCGGCTCGACGAACAGTTGCCAGACGTCGGGTTCCGATTCGAGCGCGGTCGCGCCGAGTTCGGAGTTGTCGGTCGGCACGTCGCGCCAGTCGAACACGGACAGCCCGTGGTCGGCCAGCGAATCCTCGACAACCGCCGAAACGCGCTCGCGGACCTCGTCGTCGGTCGGCATGAACACCGAACCGGCCGCGTAACGGTCCGGAAGCTCGGTTTCGAGGACTGCTTCGAAGAATTCGTCCGGTCGCTGGAACAGGATACCCGCCCCGTCTCCGGTGTTCTCCTCGGCGCCCGTGGTGCCGCGGTGCTCGAGGTTCTCCAGGAGTTCGAGGCTGTCTGCGACGACTCGGTGCGAGGCGCCGTTTTCAAGGTCTACGACGGCCCCAACGCCGCAGTTCGACCGCTCGTCGGTCGGGTCGGCTAACCCGCCCTGAGCGAAGGGTGCGTCTATGTGTGGCTTGGTCATACGCCAATGATACAGCTACCACCATAAGCAACTTTTCCTGAAACCATAAGGGTGTTACAATGTCATATAAGGATGTATCCATACATAGTATGTCGACTAATGATGATTCGACGCACGACGAAAAATATGAATAATCGTGTGGAACTGTGGGGCGGGCGGCTCAGTAGGACTTCGCGAAGTACGCGGTCTCCTCGGCGTCGTCGCCGCAGACCGCGCAGTCCTCGCCGTCGTGAATCTCCGCGTCCTCGTCGTTCAGGGGAACCATGACGATTTCGGCGGCGATCTGGTCTTTAATCTCGTCCTCGCAGGCCTCGTCACCGCACCACGGCGCTTTCACGTAGCCGCCGTGCTGGCCGATGGTGCCGAGAATCTCGTTGCGGGCGGACGCCTCGCGGACGTTCTCTTCGAGGTTCTCCTCGGCGGCGGCGTAGAGCTTCGCGTACACCTCGTCGAACTGCTCTTGGACGGCCTCGGCGATGTTCTCGCGGTCGAGTTCGACCGACTCGCCGTCGGGTCGGTGGACGGCGGTGACGACGTCGTCGTCGACCTCGTTCGGGCCGATTTCGAAGCGCACGGGGACGCCCTTGAGCTCCCACTCGTTGAACTTGAACCCGGGGTTGCGCTCGTCGCGGGCGTCGAGTTCGACGCGGACGCCGGCGTCTTCGAGCTCGTCGGCGATGTCCTCGGCGTACTCGAGGACCTTCTCCTGCGTGTCGGCCTGCCAGATGGGGACGATGACGACCTGCTCGGGCGCGATGGTCGGCGGCAGGACGAGGCCCTGGTCGTCGGAGTGCGTCATGATGAGCGCGCCGAGCGAGCGCCACGACAGGCCCCACGAGGTCGTGTGGGCGGGCTCTTCGTCCTCGTCTTCGGTCGTGTAGGTGAGGTCGAACGCCTCGGCGAAGGAGGTGCCGAGGTAGTGGGAGGTGCCGGCCTGCACGGACTTGCCGTCGGGCATGAGCGCCTCGACGGTCGTCGTCGTGTCCGCGCCGGGGAACTTGTCGTGTTCCGGCTTCGCGCCGCGGAGCACGGGGATGGCGAGCACGTCCTCGTAGAGCGACCGGTACTGCGAGAGGCGAGTCATCGTCTCGTCCCACGCGCCGTCGCGGGTCTCGTGGGCCGTGTGGCCCTCCTGCCAGAGGAACTCCTTGGTGCGGAAGAACGGCTTCGTCTCCGTGGCCTCCCAGCGCACGACGGAGGCCCACTGGTTCACGCGGAGCGGGAGGTCGCGGTGGCTACGGACCCACCGGGCCATGTAGGGCGCGATGATGGACTCGGAGGTCGGGCGGACGGCGAGGCGCTCTTCGAGTTCCTCGTGGCCGCCGTGGGTGACCCACGCGACCTCGGGGTCGAAGCCCTCGACGATGTCCTTCTCGCGTTCGAGATAGCTCTCGGGGATAAACAGCGGGAAGTACGCGTTCTGGACGCCCGTCTTCTTGAACTCGCCGTCGAGGTAGTTCTGGATGGACTCCCACAGCGCGTAGCCGCGCGGGCGGGTCACGATGAAGCCGCTCATCCCCTCCGGGCCGTAGTTCGCGAGGCCCGCCTTCTGGACGACCTCGGCGTACCACTCGCCGGTGTTGTACTGCTTCGACTCGGTGATACCGAGTTCCTGCTCGTCGCTCATTGCCCATCGGTAGCCGCAGCGAACCCTTAAACGCCCCGAAGGTGCCGGCGGGCCGCTCCGCCGCACGGACCGTCTTTCGCCGACGACGTTCGGCGACTCCGGCGGACGCATAGATACATATCGTCGGGTGTCCTACCAGAACGTGGTGGTTGGCGTGCTAACAATGGACACAATTGTGAGCGACGAGCGGCCGACTCCTCGGGAGGAGGCGGTCCGAATCGAACTGTGGGTTCCGAGCGGCCGGCGCGCGGAGTTCACACCGGTTATCGAGCGACTGGACGATATCGTCGAACGCGGCCTCGTCTCGGAGTACACGGTCGAGACGTGGGACCGATTCGTGGACCTTTCCGGCAAGTTGAGCCCGCGCGAGCGCCGCGCCCGCGACCGACTCGCGTCGTACGCGCGGTGGGCGGCGACGCGCGGCGAGCGCTTGGCGGGGTTAGGCGACCCCGAGGTGCGCGGCATCGGCCGGATGGGACCGGAACGACCGACGCGGCGGACCCCGCGGGCGGTCATGGCGGAGTACGAGGACGGCGTTCTCGCGCACGTGACCGCGTGCGAGGAGTGTACCGGTGCGTTCCGCGGACGTCTCAGCGACCTCGATTCCCAGGCCGAACGCGAGTCCGAGCAGTCGTCGGAGCGCGTCCGAATCGAGTGGTAAGCGGCCCGAACACGGTTTTTTCTGGCGACACCGCCCCGTCGTCAGCGCCGGCTGTCGAACGGTGAGTCGCCCTCGCGCCACGACCACCCCGGCAGGCGGGTCTGAAACCCCGCGGCGAGCGCGGCATCGAGGTCGTCGCGTCCGGCGGGACCGTCGGTGTGGACGGCCACGTCCGCGAAGTGGAACGTCGCCTGCGCGAGCAGTCGGAGCGGCTCGCCGCCGGCGATGGTCGCCGCGAGTTCGCGGCCGAGCACCTCGTCCACGACGAACCCCGGATAGTCGTCCTGCACGTCCAACTGTTTGAGGATGCGCACGTAGGCCGCGACGTTGACGCCGACCTCGCCGTCGGCGAACACTGCGTCGACCGCGTCGAGGTAGGCCGCGTCGTCGACCTCGCCGACGCGGGTGTCGAACTGCTCGCCGAGTCGCCGTCGCGTCTCGTTGATGAGCGGGACGACCACGTCCGCGCGCTCTCGAACCCAGTCGTGTTCCGCCGAGACGGCCGCCGGTGTGAGTTCCATGGTCGTCGGTCGGCCCCGAGACGCTTCGACTTTGCGAAGGGTTTTATACTGGCGACATGGTACTGTCGGGTAAGCGGGTTTTCCCTGCCTCTTCCCGCAGTCGAGATACCACCGTATTCAGTTCACTATGCTCTCTCCGCAGTTGGCCGAGACTGGCACTCGTACACGTGGACCGTCTCGTGTCGACGCTCCTGAGGTAGGGGTTCCCGAGACCTGCCGGCGCAGGACCGGACGGGTCGCTCGTAACTATGAGCTCCGTAGATAAACAACTCGAGAATTTGAAGGCAGAGATTACGAACGAACTCCCCCGCGACATCTCGGTTTCCGACGTCAAGTACGAGGGTCCCGAACTCGTCGTCTACACGCGCGACCCGAAGAAGTTCGCTCAGAACGGCGACCTCATCCGGAAACTCGCGAGTAAGCTCCGAAAGCGAATCACGGTTCGCCCGGATCCGGACGTGCTGTCCGACCCCCGAGAGGCCGAACCCAAGATTCTGAGTGTCATCCCCGAGGAGGCCGGCGTCACCGACCTCGACTTCCACATCGACACCGGCGAAGTCGTCATCGAGGCCGAGAAACCGGGCATGGTCATCGGTCGCCACGGCTCGACGCTCCGCGAGATTACGCAGAAAGTCGGTTGGACGCCCGAAGTCGTCCGCACCCCGCCCATCGAGTCCTCGACGGTCTCGAACGTCCGCAACTTTCTGAAGCAGGAACGCGAGGACCGCCGCCGCATCCTCGAACGGACCGGTCGGCAGATTCACCGCGAACAGCTCTCGGACGACGAGTGGGTCCGCATCACGACTCTCGGCTGCTGCCGCGAAGTCGGCCGCGCGTCCTTCATCGTCTCGACGCCCGAGACCCGCATCCTCGTCGACTGCGGCGACAAGCCCGGCTCCGACGACGTGCCGTATCTGCAGGTCCCCGAGGCGCTCGGGTCGGGCGCGAACTCGCTCGACGCCGTCGTCCTCACCCACGCTCACCTCGACCACTCGGCGCTCATCCCGCTTCTGTTCAAGTACGGCTACGACGGACCCATCTACACGACTGAGCCGACCCGCGACCTCATGGGTCTGCTCACGCTCGACTACCTCGACGTCGCCTCGAAGGAAGGTCGCACCCCGCCGTACGAGTCCGAGATGGTCCGCGAGGCCATCAAGCACACCATCCCGCTGGAGTACGGCGACGTGACCGACATCGCGCCCGACGTGAAGCTCACCTTCCACAACGCGGGCCACATCCTCGGCTCCGCCGTCTCGCACTTCCACATCGGCGACGGCCTCTACAACGTCGCGTTCTCCGGCGACATCCACTACGAGGACACCCGCCTGTTCAACGGCGCGGTCAACGACTTCCCGCGCGTGGAGACGCTCGTCCTCGAATCGACCTACGGCGGCCGCAACGACTACCAGACCGACCAGCAGGACTCCGAAAAGCGTCTCATCGAGGTCATAAACGAGACGTACGACCGCGGCGGCAAGGTCGTCATCCCGGCGTTCGCTGTCGGTCGCTCCCAAGAGATCATGCTGGTCCTCGAAGAGGCGATGCGCTCCGGTAAGATTCCGGAGATGCCCGTCCACCTCGACGGGATGATCTGGGAGGCGACGGCCATCCACACGACCTACCCCGAGTACCTCCGCGACGACCTCCGCGACCGCATCTTCCACGAGGACGAAAACCCGTTCCTCGCCGAGGAGTTCAACCACATCGACGGCGGCGAAGAGGAGCGACAGGACGTCGCCGACGGCGACCAGGCCATCATCCTCTCGACTTCCGGGATGGTCACCGGCGGCCCCATCATGTCGTGGCTCCGCCACGTCGGCCCCGACCCGAAGTCCCGGCTGGTCTTCGTCGGCTACCAGGCACAGGGGACGCTCGGCCGCCGCATCCAGAACGGCTGGGACGAGATTCCGGTCAACGGCCGCGACGGCATGGGCCGGTCGGACACGCTGAAGCTCAAGATGGACGTCGAGACGGTCGATGGCTTCTCCGGTCACGCCGACCGGCAGGGCCTCGAGAACTTCGTCAAGACGATGAATCCGCGCCCGGAGAAGGTGCTGTGCGTCCACGGTGACGAGCGCTCCGTCCAGGACCTCTCGTCGGCGCTCTACCACGACTACAACATGCGGACGTTCGCGCCGAAGAACCTCGAGACGTTCCGCTTCAAGTAACGACTCTCGTCCACGGCGACCACACCGGCGCGTCAATCCCCCGCCGCGCGACGATTTCTCACGGACGGCTTCCGGGCGAAGATTAATCACGACGCTCGAACGAGTGTTTGCCATGCGTCTCGCACTTATTGCTCACGACGAGAAGAAGCCGGACCTCATCTCGTTCGCCGAGGAGCGACAGGCCGACCTCGAACGCTTCGAGCTCATGGCGACGGGGACGACCGGTCAGCGACTCATCGACGCCACGGGCCTCGACATCGAGCGCAAGCAGTCCGGGCCGCTCGGCGGCGACATGCAGATCGGCGCGGAGATAGCCAGCGAGACCTGCGACGGCGTCATCTTCCTCCGCGACCCGCTGACCGCCCAGCCCCACGAGCCGGACATCACCGCGCTGCTCCGCATCTGTGACGTGCACCAGACGCCGCTGGCGACCAACCTCGCCAGCGCGGACGCCGTCCTCGACGAACTCATCAGACAGCTCGACGGCGAGGAGTAACCGCCGGGTCCGAGTTGCGTCCGCGGTTTCGTTTGCTTCGACACACGGTATCATCCCTGAGAACCGCGGCGTATCCTTAATTACCAGCGCGCCGGAGGCGACGGTATGAACGCCGCGACCCGCGCGTCCCTGACGCTCGCCGTGATTCTCGCCGTCGCGACCGCCCCGGTCGCCGCCGCGACCGGCCCGACCTCGCCGTGTTTCCCCGGCGAGGGCCACCAGTTCGACATCGGCGGCGAGGGCGCGGGCATCGACCTCGTGGTCTTCCTCTCGGTCTTCGAGAACCTCGGCGGCGAGGGCGGCTTCGGGATGGAAGCCAGCGGCTCCGTCGGCAACGACTCCGTGGTCCAGCTCCGGGCGGGCGTCGCGTTCGACGGCGTCGGCCCCGCGTCGGCGTTCCTCTCGAACCCCTTCTCGCGGTTCAGCGTCGTCTACGACTACTCGATGAACCTCCCGATGTTCGCCGACTCGGGTATCGAATCGAGCTACGAGGACGACGGCTCGCCGGTCAGCGGGCTCAAAACGAAGTCCTGTTAATCAGTCGTCCGCGGCCGCGGGGTCGGTGACGGACTGCGCCGCCGCGTCGACGCCGACCATGTCGCACACGTCGGCCATCGGGCACGCCTCGGGGCCGTCGAGACACGCGGGTTTGCGGGCCGTGCAGAACTCGCGACCGAACTGAATCATCGCGGTGTGGCCGAAGCCGCATTTTTCGTCGGGAATGTCGCGTTCGAGCGCCGCGCGAACGCCCTCGTGGTCGGCGTCGGCCGGCGCGAGCCCGATTCGCCGAGCGATGCGGTGGACGTGCGTATCGACGGGGAAGACGCCGCCGCGGCCGCCCGCAAAGAGGAGGACGCAGTCGGCGGTCTTCGGGCCGACGCCTTTCATCTCTAGGAGCCGGTCGCGGACCGTCGAGGGGTCTTCCTCGCGGACGTAGCGGTCGAAACCGGCCTCGCTCCCGAAGTCGGCCAGCACGTCCTCGGCGACGCCTTGGATGAGCTTCGACTTCTGGTTGTAGAGCCCGCCGGAGCGGATGGCCTCGACGATGCCCTCGCGGTCGGCCGCCGCCAGCGACTCGGCGAGGTCGCCGCCGCCGTACTGCGCCATGAGTTGGTCGTGGGCGGGCTGGCTCGCCTTGTCGCTCGTGTTCTGACTCAGAATCGTCCGGACGAGGCACTCGAAGCCGCCCTGTCCGCCGTAGGCCTTCCGCCAGTAGCGTTCGCCGAGTCGGTCGACGACGACCTCGGCGCGCGTCGCGGTTTCGGGGTCGGCGGGGTCGAACGCCGTCTCTCGACCGCCGCCGCTCGCGCCGCCGCTGATGTTCTCGGAGGGTTCTTCGGGCATGCCCGAAGGTTACGACCGCGCGGTGAAAAGCGCATCTCGTCGTCTCGCCCGGTCGGCCGCTCGCGGGCGCTACTCGACTTCGATGGTGACCGTCAGTTCCGCGCCGTCGGCGAGCGCCGAGACGAGGTCGCGGTCGAAGCCCGCGGCGGCGTGGGCCGCGCCGACCGCACCCGTCCGGTCGTCCACGTAGTCGCTCGTGCGGAAGACGACGCTGCGGTCGCCCTCGAAGGAGAGGTCCGGGTGTCCCCGGGCGCGGACCGTCTGTTCGTAGGTGTCGCCGTCCGCGTCCACGCGGACGCGCACGTCGATAGTGGCGTCGTGGGACTGACAGGCCTCGACGAACGCCGGGTCGAAGTCGGCGGGGGTACGGTCGGCCTCGACGCCGATGATACAGTCGCCCGCGGGGGTGAGCCAGTCGTCGCTCGTCACCTCGAACGTGCTCGCGTGCTCGGCGCGCACGTGCTCGTGGCCGCGTGCGCGGATGACTTCTCTCATGGCGTGGCATCCGACCCGACTCGGTTTAGCCCCCACGGTTCGCATCCCATTTATATACGGCCATGGCAAACACTGACATGGTGAATACGGTCGATACGAGCGGTGTGGTAACTGTTTTCACCCGAATTTCCACCGAAGTATTTATTAACTGGTCGCCTGTATGTGTATGTACCTGAGCGCCTCCGGCGTTCCGGCGGCATCGCACGCAGAATGATCGGGAATTCTTATCCACGGTCGGTCGCACTCCCACGAGCAGCCGCCACGCACGGAGTGGTGATGGTATCGAGGATTGATTACGCATGGTAACGAAGCAGGAAGTACTTAGCGAGTTCGACGTGCAGGAACTCGACGAGGCACGAAACATCGATCTCCCAGACGAAAAGCTCGAGAGCGGCTCGAAAGGCGAACTCATCAAACTCGCCGGTCAACTCCGTGACCGCCGCAATGAACTAAACCAGATGGCTTCTGAGCGCGCATCCAAGCGCGACGACCTCAACGCGATGACTCGCGAGAAGGTCGACGAAGCCCAGAAGCACCGCGAGAAGCGCGACGAAATGAACTCGCAGGTGCAGGAACACAAGCAGAGCCGCAACGAGCTCAACGCGAAGGCCAACGAGCTCTTCGACGAGGTCGACGAGATGAAAAGCGACCTCGAGCTCGATGACGGCAAGGACATCGACGAGCTCAAAGAGGAGATCGAGCAACTCGAGTTCCGCCAGCAGACCGAAGTCCTCTCGACAGAAGACGAGCGCGAGCTCATCGAGAAGATCGAGAACAAGCGCGAAGAACTTCGTCAAAAAAAGGACAAGGTCGAAGAGAGCGGTGACCTCGAAGAACTCATCGAAGAGGCAGAAGAGGTCCGCTCCGAGGCGTCCCAGCACCACCAGAAGGTGACCGAGCTGGCCGACGACGCCCAGGAACACCACAACCAGATGATCGAGGCCTACCGCGAGGCCGACGACATCCGCGACAAGGCCGACGAGATGCACGAGCTCTTCGTCGAAGCCCAGGAAGCGGCCGACCGTCACCACGAGGACTTCGTCCGCGTCCAGAAGCGCCTCCGCGAGCTGGACAAGAAGGAAGAGCGCCAGCGCAAGGACTCCCGCGCCGAGGAGCGCGAAGCCGCCAAGGCCGAGGCCGAGGAGATCTACCAGAAGTTCAAGGAAGGCGAGACCCTCGAGACCGAGGACCTGATGAAGCTTCAGAAGTCCGGTCTGCTCTAAACCCCGGTCACTTTCTCTCTCTTCGTCGCGCTTGCGACGTATCATTTTTATCCCGTTCGAAGCCCCAGCGACAGCCATGAGTGATTCACCGTGACCGACAGCTTCACGCGCATCTACCGGTTGGCTATCGTGGTCGTCCTCGCCGTCGTCGCGGCGGCGGTCGGCTGGGTCCTGTTCTACCGCGTCCCCGACACGCTCGCGGACCTCGCGGGGCTCCTCTTGGTCATCGGAACCGTCGTCGCCGCGCTCCGCGTCGGCGGCAGGCTCGCCGCCGCGGCCTTCCCCGACTACGACGTGGCCGAGGTCGCCGTCGAAGGGCCAATTTCCCGCGACGGCGGCGGTGGTCCCGTTCCGGGTCGCGGCGGCGGGACGCCCGCCGACGACATCGTCGAACAGATCGACGCCGCGGCCGACGACGAGAACGTCGACGCGCTCCTCGTCAAACTGAACACGCCCGGCGGCGAGGTGCTGCCGAGCGACGACATCCGCCGAGCGGCCGCCGACTTCGACGGGCCGACGGTCGCGTACGCCACGGACACCTGCGCCTCGGGCGGCTACTGGATCGCCAGCGGCTGCGACGAGCTGTGGTCCCACGACGTGAGCGTCGTCGGCTCCATCGGCGTCATCGGCTCGTCGGTCAACGCCTCGGAACTGGCCGACAAGGTCGGCCTCTCCTACGAGCGGTTCGCCGCGGGGAAGTACAAAGACGCCGGGATGGCGCTTAAGGAGCCGACCGAGGACGAACGCGAGTACCTCCAGGGGCTCATCGACGACTACTACGACGACTTCGTCGAACGGGTGGCCGAGGGCCGGGACATGGACCCGCAGGTCGTCCGCGACACGGAGGCCCGCGTCTACCTCGGCGAGGAGGCGCACGAACTCGGACTGGTCGACTCGCTGGGCACCCGCGACGACGTGGAAGACCGACTCGCCGAACTCCTCGGCCGCGACGAGGTCTCGGTCAGGGAGTTCACCCCCGAGGTCGGCCTCACCGACCGGCTCCGCGGCGGCGTCGAGGGCGCGGCGTACGCCTTCGGCGCGGGGGTCGCCTCGTCGGTCGAACCGGACGACGGCTTTTCGTTTCGGTTCTGACGACTGGGAGGCTTTTTAGCCCGCGCCCGCGTTCGTCTTCGACGTGACAACGCTCGTCCTCTGTGTCGACCGGGCGAACGACATCGGCCGCAAGACCGGGCTCTCGACGCCCGTCGTCGGCTGGGAAGCGGTTCGGTCGCTCGTCACCGACGTGGGCCTCGCGGACCCCGAGGATTCGAGCGTCAACTGCCTTCTCGCGGCGCTTCGGACGACGCGCGAACTCAGGGACGAGCGCGAGGACGCAGAAATCGCGGTCATCTCGGGAACGAGCGACAGCCCCGTCGGAGCCGACCGCGCCGTCGCGCGACAGCTCGACGACCTCGCCGAGCGGTACGACGTCGAGTCCGCGGTCGTCGTCATCGACAGCGCGGAGGACGAGCGGCTCGTCCCCGTCGTCGAGAGCCGGTTCCGGGTCGACGCGGTCGACCGCGTGGTGGTCCGACAGGCCCACGACATCGAGTCGACGTACTACCTGCTCAAGCAGTTCCTCGGCGACGAGGAGCTTCGCTCGACGATACTCGTCCCGCTCGGGGTCGGACTGCTCCTCGTCCCGCTGCTTCTCGTCCAGTTCACGCCCGCCGTCGCGATGGCCGGGCTCGCCGCCTTGATGGGCGCGGTGCTCCTCTACAAGGGGCTCGCTATCGACGAGTTCCTCTCGGACGCGCCCGACCAGATTCGCGACGCCCTCTACTCCGGACAGGTGTCGGTCGTCACCTACGCGGTCGCCGCGGGGCTGGCCATCGTCGGGCTGTTCCTCGGCGCGCTCGCCATCCGGACGCCGGGCGTCGGCGGGAGCGAGGAGGTGCTCGTCCCGTCGCTCCTGTTCGTCTACCACAGCGTCCCGTGGCTGGCGCTCGCCGCGCTGACCGCGAGCGCGGGCCGTCTCTTGGACGAGCTCATCGGGAGCGAGCGCGTCTCCACGTCGTACATGAACCTCCCGTTCGGCGTCGTCGCCATCGGGCTGGTCGTCCGCGGGTTCGCCGGTTTCCTCCTCGAACGACAGGGGGAGTTGCCGAACCTCGAACTGCTCGGGCGGCTCGCGCTCACGCCGGTCCAGCGGCTGGCGATGTTCATCGTCGCCGGCATCGTCGTGAGCGTCGTGGGCGTCCGCATCTCGGCGAGCGTCTCGGACGAGACGCTCGAAGACGTGGTCGACACGCCGCGAGAAAACGAGAGCTAAGGGAATTCCGCGCCGCTTTGTCGCTTCGCTCCGCGCCGTTAGTTCGCCGCTCGGTACTCGCCGTGCTTGACGCCGATGGCGAGACAGACAGCCCCGAAGACGAGCATCGCGGGCGTCACCATCATCAGTACGGTACTCGTGGCCATGACGCCCATCCCGACGAGGGCCGCGGTTCCGACGACGACGAGCGCGACGAGCAACGCGACTGTCTTGGGGAGGTCGAATTCCATGCGATTCTGTCGGGACTCGTTCGACAAATCCGTTGCGGCTTCCGACGGCGAATCGAGAGGCGAACCGGAAAAACGCGGGTTCAGTCGCTTACCAGGGCGCGAAGTCGGGGTCGATGCAGCGCTCTTCGGTCTCGATGGCGTCGATGGCGGCCACGTCTTCGTCGTCGAGGTCGAGCGCGAGCGACTCCCAGTTGTCGCGGATGTGGCCCTCGCTCGTCGCCTTCGGAATCGCGGTGACCCCCTTCTCGCGGAGCCACGCCAAGGACACCTGCGCCTCGCTCGCGTCGTGCTTCTCGGCGATGTCGGACAGCACGTCGACGTCGAAGACGTTCCCGCGGGCGAGCGGCGAGTACGCGACGATTTCGATGTCCTCCTCGGCGCAGACCTCGCGGAGCTCTTCCTGCTGGAGGAGCGGGTGCATCTCGATCTGGTTGGCGAAGGCGCCCGACTCGGACAGTTCGACGGCCTCGCGGACCTGCTCGGGCTCGAAGTTGGAGATGCCGACGCGCTTTGTCAGCCCGCGTTCGACGAGTTCGTCGAACGCCGCGAGGGTCTCTTCGGCGTCGTACTCGCGGGACGGCCAGTGGACGTACAGGAGGTCGACGTAGTCCACGCCGAGCTTTTCGAGGCTCTCTTCGGTGCTCTCGATGACGTCGTCGTGGGACAGCTTGTCGGCCCACACCTTCGTCGCGAGGAACACCTCGTCGCGGTCGACGTCGGCGGCGGCGATGCCCTCGCCGACCTCCGCTTCGTTCTCGTACGCTTGGGCGGTGTCGATGTGGCGGTAGCCCATCTCCAGCGCCGTCTGCACCGCGTTGCGACACTCGTCGGCGTTCGTGTTCTGCCACGTCCCGAGCCCGAGCATCGGCATCCCGTTCGCCCGCGGTGCGTCGTCCGCTGAAGCGGCGTTCTCCGTCATGGGCGAACCGTGGGCCGCGAGTTGAAAAGACGTTCCGAAAGGGCGGGCGAATTTCCGGCTTTCACGGCCCGAGAGTGTGTCACACGGCGTCTCACACCCTTCGACGTCCCGCGGCGGATAGTTTATGTGACATGTGGTAGCATATCTGAACGGTGGTCAGGAATGTCGTCCGCATCAGAACCCTTGACAGAAGAGAACACGAACGCGTTCGCACACCGCATCGCGGGTGACTCGCTCGTCTACGAGTGTCCGAACTGCGAGTTCGGCGAGGTGTTGGTGACGGAACTCATCGAATCCGACGACGCCCGGTGTCTCGATTGCGGGACGCGCTACCGACTCCACGTCGAGTCGGTAGAGTAACGAGCGGGTTGGCGGGCGTCCCGGCGACGGTCCCAGTTCGACCCGTTCGCCTCGATTCGCCCGGCCGGTTTTCTCCGCGGCGGCGAGACTGTCATACTCTCAGAGCGCCTCTAGGTGGCATGCCTCAACTACGCACAGCCCTCGCGCTCGCGCTCGTCGTCGCGCTCGCGGGATGCCTCGGTGGACTCGGCGGCTCGACCACGTTCGCGGCCCAGCCCGCGACGATTCCCGCGTCGACCTACGAGGCACACGGTTATGTCCACGGCAACAGCACCGTCGTCCCGCTTTCGTACGACGTCGGCGTCGGTCCTGCCTCCCGCTCCGTCGGCGCGGACGTCTGGGTGTCCGGATACTCGAAGACGACCGACGACGACGATATCACGGCGCTCGTGGTCGTCTCGTCGCCGAACGCCGAGGTCGCCGGCCAGTCGGTCAACCCGCTTTCGAACCTCGGCAACCGCGAGCTCGTCGCGGCCGGTCTCGACTTGCTGGCCGACGCGCAGGCGCTCGGAAACGTCCCCGAGGTCAACGGCGTCCGCGAGGTCGGTGCGCGAAACGTCACGATGCTCGGGTCGGAGACGGAACTCGTCACCTACGCTGGCACGGTCGAAGTCGAAGCCGGTGAGACCGCAGTCGACGGCGAGACGGTCGCCTACGAGGGCGGGACGGCCGAAGTGAAACTCCACCTCGCGACGGTCGAACACGACGGCGACGTGGTGGTCGTCCTCGCGGTCCACGGGGCGGACGTGGACGAGACCGAGGCGGTCGCGGCGCTCGCGGGCGCTGTCGAGCATCCGGGGACGGTCGAAAGAACGGTCGAAGTTCGATGAGCGGGCGGCGCGGCGTCGACCGCGAGTTCGGCGTTAGTAGAACTCGCGGACGAGGTCCATCGCGTCGTCGGGCGCGCCCGACGGGATGTCCGACATGTTCTGGTCGACGCCGAACTTCTCCTCGTAGGAGACGGAGCTTTCGTCCTTGTAGATGACGCCCTCGTACTCCTTCGACGAGTCGAGAATCTTCTCTTTGGCCGCGTCGTAGTCGGTCGGGTCGTGGTCGGTGTCCGCGAGGTCCACGAGGTTGTCGCGGAAGTAGTCGTAGGTGTCCACGTCGTTGAACGTGACACAGGGACTGAACACGTTCACGAAGCCGAAGCCGTCGTGCTCGATGGCCTCCTGGACGATTTCCGCGTGGCGCTTGTGGTCCGTCGCGAACGACTGCGCGATGAACGTGCCGCCGGCCGCGAGCGACAGCGCGAGCGGGTTGACCGGGGGCTGCTTCGGTCCCTCGGGGGTCGTCGAGGTCTCGAAGTCCTCGCGCGAGGTCGGCGAGGCCTGCCCCTTCGTGAGGCCGTAGATGCGGTTGTCCATGACGGTGTAGGCCATGTCCACGTTGCGGCGGACGGCGTGGATGAAGTGACCCGCACCGATGGAGTAGCCGTCACCGTCGCCGCCGGCGGCGACGACGGTCAGGTCGGGGTTCGCCAGCTTGACGCCGGCGGCGACCGGGAGCGAGCGCCCGTGGACGCCGTGGATGGCGTACGAGTGCATGTACGTCCCGATTTTCCCGGAACAGCCGATACCGGCGACCATGAACGTGTTGTCGGGGTCGGTGCCGGAGTTGGCGAGGGCTTTCATGATGCCGTTCATCGTCCCGAAGTCCCCACAGCCGGGACACCAGGTCGGTTGTTTGTCTGACTTGAAGTCGGTGAAGCGGACGTTTGAGCTCATGCTGAGACCTCCTCTGCGTCGAGGGTGGCTTTGATTTCGTCTGCGAGTTCGTCCGCCTTGAAGCGGACGCCGTCGTATTTGTTAATGCGCTTGACACGGGTCAATGTGTCGTGCTCGACGACGTTGGCGAACTGCCCCGTCGCGTTACACTCGACGACGATGACCTCGTCTGCCGCCTCGATTTCCTCGGTGAGGTCCGGCCGCGGGAACATGTACGGGACCGACAGGAAGCGAACGTCGATGCCGTCCTCTTCGAGGAAGTCGAGCGCCTCGACGAGCACGCCCTCGTTGGAGCCCCACGAGAGGATGAGCGTGTCCGAATCGGCGTCACCGAACTCGCGCGGCGAGAAGTCCTCGGTCTCCTTTGCGGTCTCGACCTTCCGGTCGCGCTTGTCGACCTGCTCGACGCGCATCGACCGGTCTTCGGTCCGCCGACCGAGTTCGTCGTGTTCGAGACCGGTCGACATGTGTGCGCCCTGTTCCGTGCCGGGGAACGCGCGCGGGCTGACGCCGTCGTCAGTGAGCGCGTGCGGCTGGAAGCGACCTTCCTCGTCGAGCCACTCGTCGATGGAGTCGTCGTCGACGACCTTGCCGCGGTCGATTTCGACTTCGTCCATGTCGAACGCCTCGGGAGAGAACGTCTGTTCCGTGACCGCCATCGCGAGGTCGGCCGCGACGTAGACCGGAACCTGGTACTTCTCGGCGAAGTTGAACGCTTCGACGGTCTTCCAGAAGCACTCGTCGATGCTCGTCGGCGCGACGACGAAGCGCGGAATCTCGCCGTGGCCGCCGTAGAGCATCATGTTGAGGTCGCCCTGTTCCTGCTTGGTCGGCATCCCCGTCGAGGGACCGGAGCGCATCACGTCGACGATGACGAGCGGCGTCTCCGAGGTGGCGACGAGACCGAACGTCTCGGTCATCAGGTCGATACCCGGACCGGACGTCGCGGTCATCGACCGCGCGCCGGCGCGTGCCGCACCGAGCGCGAGGTTGATGGCCGCGAGTTCGTCTTCCGCCTGTACGACGTGACCGCCGTAGCGTTCGATGCGGCCGGTGAGATACTCCATCACGTCCGTCGCGGGCGTGATGGGGTAGCCGGCGTAGAAGCGGCAACCGGCGGCGATGGCGCCCATGCCGATGGCCTGGTCGCCGTTGATGAGCACGTAGTCCTCGTCGGTCGTCTCGAGGTCGTAGTCGAACTCGTGGTCGTACTCGTCGTGGACGTATTCGAGGCCCGCGCGAGCCGCCTTCTTGTTGTTCTCGACGATGGCCTCGCCCTTCCCGCCGAAGCGCTTCTGCAGCGCGCTGTCGAGGTTCTCGATGGGGAAGTCTGCGACGGCGCACGCCGCGCCGAGCGCGACGACGTTGCGCATGATAGCGCCGCCCGCCTCCTCGGCGAGCGCCTTGAGGGGGATGTCCAGCCCGACCATTCCCTCGGGGATTTCGACGTCCGCCATCGTCGAGCGGTCGCCGTCGTAGATGATGACGGAGCCCTCGTGCAGTTCGTCGAGGTTCTCGTCGATTGTTCGTTGTGTGAGTGCGATGAGCACGTCGAGTCGGTCGACGACGCTCTGTACGGGGTCGATGGCAGTCCGAACCTTGTACGCGGTGTATCCGCCCCGGATTCGCGAAGCGAAGTCCTTAGAGGTGAACACGTGGCGTCCAGCCCGGGATAGCGCCTGAGCGAAAATCTTCCCCGTGGAGTCGATGCCATCGCCAGCCTCGCCGCCGATGGCCCAGTTGAAGTCCGCAGGCATGCTGAGTGAAATCTACCCATAGCCGGGTCAAAAGCCTTCTGAAAATTGGTGTTAAACGACGGTACCGGTAACATATAGAAATTTAACGAACAAGTTTTAGAGGCGCTAATTGAGATGGTTGTGTGAAATAAGGGCCCGCCTATGTGGGAAATAACTGGACGAACATCCAATCAAGGTGTGTTTTGCCCTCTCGTGGCAATTCTTTCCGGTTCACACTATGTGCACGGCCGGGACGGTTTGTCCTGCTCTCCGGCGCACGCGTCCGGGAAGGCAAGGCCCTTGTGAGCCTGCGACCAAGCCGCTCGCATGGACGCAATCGTCACCGTCGCCGCGGTCCGCGACGTCGGCCCCGGAACGGTCGCCATCGAGTTCGAGACGCCCGACGGCTTCGAGGCCGAACCGGGCCAGTTCGTCAAACTCTCCGCCGAGGTCGACGGCGAGTCGTACGCGCGGTTCTACACGCTCTCGTCGCCCGGCGTCGGCGACACGTTCGAGGTGACCATCGGCATCGACCCCGAGGAGGCCGGGCCGTTCAGCCAGCACCTCGACTCGCTCGCCGCCGGCGACGACATCGAGATTTCCGGGCCGTTCGGTCAGAGCTACTACGACGGCGAGTCGCGCGTGGTCGTCCTCGCGGGCGGCCCCGGCGTCGGCCCCGCGGTCGGCATCGCCGAGGCCGCGGTCGCCGACGGCAACGAGGCCGCCGTGGTCTACCTCGACGACGCGCCCGCGCACGAAGACCGGCTCTCCGCGCTCCGGGACGACGGCGCGAGCGTCGTCGTCACCGGCGACGAGTCCGCCCTCGCCGACGCCGTCTCCGACGCGCTCACCGGCGACGAGGGCGAGCAGGTGTTCGTCTACGGCTTCGCCGACTTCGTCGAGCGCGCGACCGACGCGGTCGAAGCGGCCGGCGGCGACGCCGACGCGGCGAAAGTCGAGAACTTCGGGTAGGCGCTTCGACCGCCTGCCCGCCCGCCCAGCGCTGTCCAGCACTGCCCAGCACTATTCTACCGGTCGCCACGCCGTCAGCACCGCGACCGCGAGCGCGACGGCGACCCACCCGACGAGCCCCGCGAGCGCCGCGCCCGGCGAGGTCGAACCGCCGGTCTCGACGGCGACGCCGAGGACGAGCGACCGAAACGCGCCGTTCGGGCTCGCCGCGAGGACGAGCGGGACCGCGTCGATGCCGAGACTCCCCGAGGCCAGTCCGGCGACGGCGGCGGCGTCGACGCCGACGACGAAGGCGACGAGCAGGCCGACGGCGAGCGCGATTGCCTGCCGGGCGGTCCGCGCGGCGGCCGAGACGGCGAGCGCGACGGCCGCGACCGCGAGGGCGAACAGGACGGCGAGGACCGAAAACCGGAGGAACGCGACCGGCGAGTCGGCGGCCTCGTTCAGCGCGAGGAACGTCGGGTCCGGCGGCGAGAGGACGGGGACGGTCGCGCCCGCGGCGAGCAGCGACCCGAAGACGACGAACACGAGCGCGAGCCCGCGACCGAGGTAGACGCCGCCGACGTAGGCCGGACGAGACACGTCGAACGTCCTGAGCACGTCGAGTTCGCCCGACTCGCGGTCCGAGAGCACCGCCCGGTAGCAGAGCGCGACGGCGAGAAGCGGGACGAGCGCCTCCACGAACGGGACCAAATCCAGCACCAGCGGGACGTACCCGCCGCGCGCGCCGGAGCCCGCGGCCGCGACCGCGACGACGGTCAGCGCGAAGACGACCGAGAGCGCGACGACCGCGGGGGTCCTGACGACCGTCCGAAGCTCGCGCGCCGCGATGGCGAACAGGTCGCCGAGGCCGTCGCGGCCGCCGGCGCTCATCTCCCCGTCACCTCCTCGGTCGCCACGAGGTCGCCGAAGGCGGTCTGGAGGTCGGCCGCGCCGACCGATTCGACCACCGCTCGCGGGTCGCCGTCGGCGACGAATCGCCCGCCGTCGAGGACGACCACGCGGTCGGCGGTCCGCTCGACGGGGCCGAGGTTGTGCGACGAGAGGACGACCGCGACGCCCGCGTCGGCGAGGTCGGAGACGATGTCGAACAGCCGTTCGACCATGCCGGGGTCGAGGCCGCTGGCCGGTTCGTCGAGGACGACCACGGCCGGGTCGCCGACGAGCGCCCGCCCGAGGCCGAGCAGGCGCGTCATCCCGCCGGAGAGCGCGTCGACCCGGCGGTCGGCGGCGTCCGCGAGGCCGACTCGCTCCAACACGTCGGCCACGTCCACGTGGTCGTCCACGAACTGCGCGTAGAATTCGAGCGTGTCGGTCGCGGAGAAGCCGGCGCGGAAGCCGGGCTGTTGCGGGAGGTAGCCCACGCGGGCGCGCCCGTCACTGGCTCCGATGGTGACCGTTCCCTCGTCGGGCGCGCGGACCCGCGCGAGAAACCGCAGGAGCGTGGACTTCCCCGAGCCGTTGGGGCCGACGAGCGCGACGATTTCGCCGGGGGCGACCGACAGCGAGACGCCGTCGAGGACGCGCACGTCGCCGAAGGCGTGGCTGAGGTCGGTCGCGGCGATAGCCGGTCGGTCGGCGGCCGCGGCGGCGGCGCTCTCGCCCGTCGATTCGTCGGAATCCGTCTCGGCCGTCGTCGTGGGTTCGGGGTTCGACATCGTGGTGGGTTCGTCAGTCGCTGGCTCCGCCGATTCGCGGTCAGCCATCGGTCTCCTCCGTCGCGTTCAGGGCGGCGAGCGTCTCGGGGCGGACCGGTTCGGCCCGCGGCGCGGCGTCGACGACGCCGGACCCGCGGAGGCCGGACACCGCGTCGCGGGCGCGGCGGAGCGCGCGCACCGCGGGCGACTCCGAGAGCGCGAGCGCGCCGGGTTCCCGGCCGAGTTCGGCGTCGACCGCCCCGGAGGGTTGGTACGCTCGGTCGTAGACCCCGTCGCCGTCGGCGTCTTCGAGCGGGAGGTCGCCCCAGTAGTTGCCCTCGCCGCCGGCGGTCCACGTCCGCATCGGGCCGAGCGACGACTCGACGCGCACGTCGTTGTCCACGATGTCGTTTCGAACGACGACGTTCGTCGGGAACGTCGAACTCCCGCGGATACCGACCCCGTTTCCGGCGACGACGTTTCCGACGTACACCTGCCGGTCGCCGCTCACGTCCATGCCGTAGTCGTTGCCGGCGAAGACGTTGTCAGCGACGTAGGTGTCGCTCCCGGCGGGCATGAACCCGAAGTCCGACTCGCGCACGTCGTTTCCGACGACGAGGTTGCCGACGGGCCGGGTCATGAGGACGACGCCGATGCGGTCCCCGCGGACGACGTTGTCGGCGACGAGCGCGTCTGAGGTGTACATCTGGTGAACGCCGTAGCGACCGTCCTCCATGCGGTTGTCGCGGACGACGCTCCCGTCGGCGCGGTGGGTGTAGACGCCGTCGCGGCCGTCGAGGAACGTCGAGTCCTGCACGACCGACCGCTCGCCGATGAGGACGACGCCCATGAAGCCCTCGGAGGGCTCGTCGGCCCCGCGGACGGTCACGCCGTCGACGACGCTGTCGGCGCTCTCGCGGGCGATGATGCCGCTCGCGGGCGTGTCGATTTCGACCCCGCGGACGGCCGACTGGTTCGCGCCGTCGAGGACGACACCGGCGTCGCCGCGGCCGTAGGCGAGTTCGACGCGGGTGTCCCAGTCGACGGACTCGTTGCTGGCGCGGACCCGGCGGGTCCCGGTCTCGCCGACCCCGGCGATAGAGAGGTTCCCGACCGCGCTCCGGTCGGCGCGGAGGTGGACGACGCTGCCGTTTCCGTCGCCGACGAGCCGCGTTTCGGGTCCGGCTCCGAGGAGCGTAACCGAGCGGTTCAGTTCGACCGCGTCGACCGAGTAGGTGCCCGCGGGGACGTAGACGGTCGTGTTCGCGGGGGCCGACGCGACGGCGGCTTCGACGGTCGGCGCGTCCTCGCCGACGACGGTCGAGACGGGCCTGTCGAACAGCGCATCACTCGCAGCGGTGGTCTGGTTCGCCCACTCGTGGTGGGCGGCGACCGACGACTCGAAGGCGTCGAGCCGTGACGAAAGCGGGTCGCCGGCGCGGTCGCGGAGCGTCGCCCAATCGACGACCGTGCCGCCGTGGGTGTCAGCGAACGAGCGCGCCGCGTCGGCGTCGGAAAACGGGACGGCAATCGGCCCGGAGGGGACTCGCGCGCCGGCGTCCACGACGAACGACGCCTCGGACGCCTTCGTCCAGCCGGGGTTGCGGTTGTGTTCGGTTCGGAGGTAGCCGTCGTCGTCGAGCGCGGGCGAGACCGTCGCGTAGTCGGTGACGAACACCGCGAGCGGGTCGCCGAACTGGCGGGCGCTCTCGGCCGTGGACACGTCCGCGGCGGCCGTGGTCACGTCGTAGTAGCCGATGATGAAGCGGTACCGCGAGAAGTGGACCTGCGCGAGCGGGACTTCGAAGCCCTCGACTTCGGCCGTGCGAACGTCGACCGACGTGCCGCCGGTCTTGACGGTGTCGTCGAAGGGGACCGGCGCGACGGAGCCCGAGGCGGGGACGACGAAGGAGACGCTCGCGAGGACGAAGACGAGCGCCGTCGCGGCGGCGACCCAGCGGGTCGTCTCGGGCGTGACGAGCGCCATCGGTCAGCGCCCGACCCTGTCGGATGCGGGGACCCCGGCGGGGTGAGCCGCCGCGTCGAGGTGCCCCCTGCCTGTCGCGCGGTCGTACATGCCGGTGGCTAGGTCTTCGGGGGGTGATATGCGCGATGGTCTGTCCGTCGAAGCCCCGGGGGCGGACCCGTGCCGTCCGGCGGGTCGACTTCGACCCGAATCCTTAATCATCGTCCATACGGATTCACGAGCATGTACGACGAGGAAGATTTGGCGTCCATCCGCGAGGCGCGCGACGAGTGGGAATCGGAGACCCGCGACCCCTTCGTGGAGAAGGGCGGCGAGCGCAAAGACCGGTTCGCCACCGTCTCGAACCACGAGGTCGAGGACCTCTACACCCCCGACGACGTGGCCGACCTCGACTACGAATCGGACCTCGGCTTCCCCGGCGAGTCCCCGTACACGCGCGGGGTGTACCCGACGATGTTCCGCGGGCGGACGTGGACCATGCGGCAGTTCGCCGGCTTCGGCACGGCGAAAGAGACCAACGAGCGCTTCCACTACCTCATCGAGAACGGTCAGACCGGGCTCTCGACGGCGTTCGACATGCCCTCGCTCATGGGCAAGGACTCCGACGACCCGCTTTCCGACGGCGAGGTCGGAAAGGAGGGCGTCGCCGTCGACACCCTCCGCGACATGGAGGTGCTGTTCGACGGCATCGACATCGGCGAGGTGACGACCTCCTTTACCATCAACCCCTCCGCGCCGGTCGTCTTCGCCATGTACGTCGCGCTCGCGGACAACCGCGGCGTCCCCCGCGAGCAGATAGGCGGCACCTTCCAGAACGACATGCTCAAGGAGTTCATCGCGCAGAAGGAGTGGGTCATCCCACCGGAACCGTCGCTCAAACTCGTCACCGACACCGTCGAGTTCGCCGCCGAGGAGACCCCGCGCATCCGACCCATCTCGGTGTCGGGCTACCACATCCGCGAGGCCGGGTCGACGGCGATTCAAGAACTCGCGTTCACGCTCGCCGACGGCTTCGCCTACGTCGAAGACGCGGTGGACCGCGGCCTCGACGTGGACGAGTTCGCCCCCCAGCTGTCGTTTTTCTTCAACTCCCACAACTCCATCTTCGAGGAGGTGGCGAAGTTCCGCGCCGCCCGCCGCATCTACCACGACGTGATGTCGGAGTGGTACGACGCCGGAGACGAGCGCTCGAAGCAGTTGAAGTTCCACACCCAGACGGCGGGGCAGTCGCTGACGGCCCAACAGCCGCTCAACAACATCGTCCGCGTCACGATTCAGGCGCTCGCGGGCGTCCTCGGCGGCACGCAGTCGCTCCACACGAACAGCTTCGACGAGGCGTTGGCGCTCCCCTCGGAGGAGGCCGTCACCGTCGCCCTGCGGACCCAGCAGATAATCGCCGAGGAGTCGGGCGCGGCCGACGTCATCGACCCCCTCGGCGGGAGCTTCTTCGTGGAGACGCTGACCGACGAGATCGAGGCCGAGGCGATGGCCTACATCGAGGAGATTCGGGAGATGGGCGACGGCTCGGTCCGCGACGGCGTCCTCGCCGGTATCGACGAGGGCTACTACCACCGCGAGATAAGCGAGGCGTCCTACGAGTACCAGTCGCGGGTCGAAGACGGCGAGGAGGTCGTCGTCGGCGTCAACAAGTACGCCAGCGACGACGACAGCCGTCCCGACCTGCTGCACGTCGAAGACGAGGTGCAGGACCGACAGCTCTCGCGCCTCGAATCCGTCAAGGAAGACCGCGACGACGAGGCGGTCGAAGCCGCCCTCGACGAACTCCGCGAGACGGTCCGAAACGGCGGGAACGTCATGCCGGTGCTCGTCGACGCCGCCAAGGAGTACGTCACGATGGGCGAAATCATGGACGTGTTCGCCGAGGAGTACGGCACCTACCGCGAGACCATCGGCGTGATGTGAGAGTCGCCGGCGCGGCGAACCCGCCCGAAATGTTGGGGATGACATGAACGTTAGCTGACTGGAACGCGCGCCGCCGGCTCGCGTAACCGACCGACGGACCGGTGACCGCCCGCGGCGAGAGTCCCCGCTCGGACTGCTGGACTACATAGATTTATCATGGAGGATTGGTGTAGTTAGCACGTACTATGGCAGACGGTGACACCGAACTGGAGGCACGGCTGGTCGAGCAAGAGGAGTTCGAACCCTCCGAGGAGTTCGTCGCGCAAGCGAACGTCTCCGACCCGGCCGTCTACGACGAGTTCGAGGAGAACTGGCCCGAGTGTTGGGAGGGGGCCGCCGAGATGCTCGACTGGGACGAAGAGTACGACGAGGTGCTGGACGACTCGAACCCGCCGTTCTACAAGTGGTTCACGGGCGGCAAGCTCAACGTCTCGTACAACTGCGTCGACCGGCACGTCGAGAACGGGGACAAGAACCGCGTCGCCATCAAGTGGGAGGGTGAACACGGCGAGACGCGAACCTACACCTATCAGGACCTCTATCGCGAGGTGAACGAGTTCGCGGCGGCGCTGCGCGACCTCGGCGTCGAGGAGGACGACGTGGTCACGCTCTACATGCCGATGATTCCCGAACTGCCCATCGCCATGCTCGCGTGCGCCCGCATCGGCGCGCCGCACTCGGTCGTCTTCGGCGGCTTCTCCGCCGACGCGCTGGCGACGCGGATGAACTCCGCGGACTCCCGGTTCCTCGTCACCTGCGACGGCTACTACCGCCGCGGCGACCCGCTCGACCACCTCGACAAGGCCAACGAGGGCCTCGACGGCGTCGACCACGGTGTCGACGCGACGGTCGTCGTCGACCGCCTCGGCGACGACGGCTTCGGCCACGACCTGAAGGGCAATCAGCACGACTGGGACGACCTCCTCGACGAGCACGCCGGCGAGCGAATCGACCCCGTCGAGCGCGACGCCGAAGACATGCTGTTCCTGATGTACACCTCGGGCACGACGGGACAGCCGAAGGGCGTCAAGCACACCACCGGCGGCTACCTCGCGTACGCCGCGTGGACCTCTCACGCGGTCCTCGACATCGAGAAGGAAGACACGTACTGGTGTTCGGCCGACATCGGCTGGATTACGGGCCACTCCTACATCGTCTACGGCCCGCTGGCGCTCGGGACGACGACGGTCATGTACGAGGGGACGCCCGACTTCCCCGACCGCGACCGCCTGTGGGACATCATCGAGAAGTACGCCGTCGACATCTTCTACACCGCGCCGACGGCGATTCGCGCGTTCATGAAGTGGGGCAGCAGGTTCCCCGAACAGCACGACCTGTCGAGTCTGCGCCTGCTCGGCACCGTGGGTGAGCCCATCAATCCGCGGGCGTGGAAGTGGTACTACAAGCACATCGGCAACGAGGACTGCCCGGTGGTAGACACGTGGTGGCAGACCGAGACCGGCGGCATGATGATAACGACCCTCCCGGGAATCAAGAAGATGAAACCCGGCTCCGCCGGCCCGCCGCTGCCGGGCATCGACGCCCGAATCGTCGACACGAAAGGAAAGCGGGTCGACGCCGGTCGGGCTGGCTATCTCACGGTGAACAAGCCGTGGCCGGGGATGCTCCGGACGCTCTACAAGAACGACGAGCGCTTCATCCAGGAGTACTGGCAGGAGTACTCCGACACCGACAGCGACGACCCCGACGACTGGGTCTACTTCCCCGAGGACGGCGCGAAAATCGACGGCGACGACTACATCACCATCCTCGGGCGCGTGGACGACGTCATCAACGTCTCGGGCCACCGCCTCGGGACGATGGAAATCGAGTCGGCTATCGTCGGCGTTGAGGGCGTCGCCGAGGCCGCCGTCGTCGGCGGCAATCACGAGGTGAAAGGCGAGGCGGTCTACGCCTACGTCATCACCGAAGAGGGACAGGACGAAGACGACGAGATGCGAAAGCGCATCATCGAGGGCGTCGAGGACGCCATCGGGCCCATCGCCCGCCCCGAGATGGTCGTGTTCACGCCGGAACTGCCGAAGACGCGGTCCGGGAAGATTATGCGCCGCCTCCTCGAGGAAATCGCGAACGGCGAGGAACTCGGCGACACGACGACGCTCCGGAACCCCGAAATCGTCGAGTCGATTCAGCGGCAGGTCGAAAGCGAGTAACCACCGGCTCCACCACCGTCGGCCCCGTCCTATCGCGGCTTTTCTTCGACCCACGCCGACAGCGACGGCTCGTCGCGGAAGTACAGTCGTTCCCGGACGCCGTCTCGTTCGACCACGGCGAGGAGGTGTTTCTCGGAGAGCCGAATCTCCTCGCCGCTGTAGGTGCAGGGTTCGATTCGCTCGTCGCCCGGCCGCCACAGCCGATGGGGGACGACGCGAACGATGGTCTCGTCTCGGCCCGTCGGCGAGCGCCCGGTGTAGTCTGAAAGCGCCATACGCGCGCTACGGACTCCTCGAATAAGGTATTTTCCTGCATAGTTTGTGTAGTAATATAGTCTCTCGCGGCGCGAGTCGTGGGATATTGTGGCTCGGTGTGCGAATAGTTCTCAATTATCCGCGCCGCGGTACCAGCCCGCACATTTATTTTGAACGTTAGTGAAGGATAGCGCGTATGAAGAAACCACTCCTGGTGACGGAGTTCCTCGACCGCGCGCGGCGGTACTACGGGGACGAGGAGGCGGTCGTGGCGACGACCGGCGAGCGCTTTACCTACGACGAACTCGGCGAGCGCGCCGACGGCTTCTCGGCGGCGCTCCAGTCCCGCGGCGTCGAGAAGGGAGACCGGGTCGCGGTGCTCGACCCGAACACCCACTACCACCTCGAAGCCGCCTACGGGTCGATGCAGCTCGGAGCCGTCCACATGCCGCTGAACTACCGGCTCGTCCCGGCCGACTTCGAGTACATGCTGAACGATGCGGACGTGACGGCCGTCTACGCCGACTACGCCTTCGCCGAGAAGATAGACGAGGTCCGCGACGAGATTCCGACGGAGATTTTCGTCACGAACGACCCCGAGAAGGCCGCCGAGTCGACCGACGGCGAGTGGCTCGACTTCGACGAGTTGGTCGCGGAGTCGACCGACTACGAGCGCCCGGAGATGGGCGAAGACGACATCGTCACCATCAACTACACCTCGGGGACGACCGGCGACCCGAAGGGCGTCTGTCGGACCCACCGCGCGGAGACGATTCACGCCTACCTCGTCTCGATGCACCAGGACATCGCCGACGACGACGTCTACCTCTGGACGCTCCCGATGTTCCACGTCAACGGCTGGGGGCACATCTACGCGATTACCGGACACGGCGCGAAGCACGTCTGCACCCGCGGGGTCGACGCCGAGACCGTGTTGGACGCCATCCGCGACGAGGACGTGTCGTATCTCTGCGCCGCGCCGACGGTGCTGAACATCCTGATGAAACACTACCGCGAGGAAGGCGGTGTCGAGACGACCGGCGCGAGCCCCGTCCGGGCGGCGACCGCGGGCGCGGCCCCGCCGGAGGCGACGATTCGGACCGTCGAAGACGAGTTCGGCTGGCGGCTCATGCACGTCTACGGGGCCACCGAGACCGGCCCGCTCATCACGACCTCGGAGGCCGGTCGCTACCTGGGGGACGGCGACGACCGTTTCGGCGTGAAGAAGAAACAGGGTATCGGCTACCTCGGCACCGACGTTCGCGTCGTCGACGAGGACGGAAACGACGTGCCGAGAGACGACCAGTCCATCGGCGAAATCGTCGTCGCGGGCAACCAGGTGATGGAGAAGTACTGGAACAAACCCGAGGAGACGGAGGAGGCCTTCTCGGCGCGGCTGGAGGGCTACTACCACATGGGTGACCTCGCGGTCGTCGACGAGAACGGCTTCATCAGCATCCAGGACCGCAAGAAGGACATCATCATCTCCGGCGGCGAGAACATCTCCAGCATCGAACTGGAGGACACGCTGTTCGACCACGACGAGGTCGCCGACGTGGCGGTCATCCCCGTCCCGTCCGACGAGTGGGGCGAGTCGCCGAAGGCGTTCGTCGTGCCGACGAGCGGCGACCCCGACGCGCCGGGCGTCACCGCCGAGGCGCTCATCGAGTTCTGTCGGGAGCGCATCGCGACGTACAAGGTGCCGAAGGAAATCGAGTTCGTCGCCGAACTCCCGAAGACCGCGACCGGGAAGATTCAGAAGTACGAACTGCGCGAGCGGGAGTGGGAAGACGAGGGGCGGATGGTCGGGGAAGGATAGGAACGACCGCGTTAAGCCCGCGTTTCTGCGGGTAGCAGGGTCTTAACCGCGGCCGAGGGGTCTCGTTTGGAGGGCGTGCGCGGTTCAGCGGTCGTTGCAGGGGCAGTCGAGGCCGAGGGAACCCGGGTTGTTGTTGAACGCGTCGAGGGTGTCTTTGAGCTTCTCGCCGTCGACGCCGCCGGCGTACCAGCTCGTCTGTTTTCCGTTGCCGTTGCTTCCCCAGCTAGAGTTACTGAGCCACGTGCCGGCCATGTTCTTGACTTCCTCGATGGTGTAGCCCGCGTAGTAGCCGTACTGGATAGTCGCGCCGCCACTCGTGCATCCCGGGTCGTTACCCGGTCTGTTCCGGAGGTTGAGGATGATGGCGAGGTAGTGTTTCGCCATGATATTCGCCTTATCGCCCTTCGTGGGCGCGACGAGGAACTCGCGCCACTCGTCGTGGGTCTTGGTGACGTCGCGGAGGGTGTATTCCGAGTTGGGTCCCTCGCCGAGAACCGCCCAGTTGTCTTCGGGGTCGCTGTACTCCGCGTGGTTCGCCCAGTAGCCGGGCGTCTTGGGACACATGGTCGCTGCCACGGAGCCGGAAACCGCGGGGATGCCGATACCGATGCCGAGCGCCGACATCGCGCCGAGTCGGAGCACGGAGCGTCTTGTCGGTTTGAATCCGTCGTTCGTGTCGTCTGTCATAGTAGTGCCACGGAGGGTGGCTGATGCATTATTTGCGCTTTGCCGGGTTAGTTATAAATCGGACATTCACGAAGGGCGGGAGCTTAACGGTCGCTGTCGAACCGGGAGAATCACGTTGAAACGGTGGAATCCGCGTATATATATCTAGTATTCTGATAGTTGTGAACCGATAGTCGACCCGCCCACGCGGTCGGCGACGCTGCGGACTCGCGGGCGCAGCGCCCTCACTGAAGCGAGTTCGTCGGCTCTGTTCGCCGCCCTCGACGACCGGCCTAAGGGGGACGAACGTGGCGAGCAAGTCCACCACCGGCGCGTATTTTACGTCTGCAACGCGTGGGACGTAACGAAGCGCCCGCTCCCCCGGTGCCTCCGGCCGGTGGCTCCCTTATACTATCCCGTAGACGACCCGGTTCTATCATCATTGTTAATACAAGTAATAGGGAATCCATACATAACTATTATTAACGATGTATCCGCCGATGTGTCTATGGCACGGGATAACAAGTCTCTAAATCGACGAGACGTGCTGAAGGCGACTGGTGCTGTTGGGACCGCTGGCTTGGCAGGGCTGGCGGGGTGCACCGGCGGCGGTGACGGAAGCGATGGAAGCGGCGGTGGAGGGGGTGGCGGCGGAGACGACGAGTATCCGGCGCTGGGCAACTTCCCCATCGAGGGCGACACGGCCACGTTCGGCTTCAACGTCCCGCAGTCGGGACCGTACGCCTCGGAGGGTGAAGACGAGCTTCGGGCCTATCAGCTCGCGGTGAAGCACCTCAACGAGGGCGGCGGCTGGGTCGACTCGCAGTTCGACGACCTCTCCGGCGACGGCGTCCTCGGCTACACCATCGACCACGTGGACGGGGACACGGCCACGGACGCGGACCAGGCGCGGCAGTCCGCCTCGGGGATGATTCAGCGCGACGACGCCATCATGATTTCGGGCGGGTCGTCCTCGGCGGTCGCCATCGCGGTGCAGGGGCTGTGTCAAAACGAGAAAGTCATGTTCATGTGCTGTCTGACGCACTCGAACGACACCACCGGAAAAGACTGCGTCCGCTACTCCTTCCGCGAGATGTTCAACGCCTACATGACGGGGCAGGCGCTCGCCCCGGTCGTCCGCGACGCCTACGGCGAGGACCTGCAGTTCTACCAGCTCTACGCCGACTACAGTTGGGGGCAGACCCAGCAGGCGTCGATGGAGCAGTTCATGACGGACGTCGCAGGGTGGGAGCAGATCGAGTCGGTCGCGACCCCGCTCGGGACGTCCGACTACTCGACGTACCTCTCGGAGGCACAGAGCTCCGGTGCGGACGTGCTCATCTTGAACCACTACGGCCTCGACGGCGCGAACTCCATGCAGCAGGCCATCGACGCCGGTATCGACGAGGACATGGAGATCATCGTTCCGCTGTACAACCGCCCGATGGCGGAGGCGGCGGGCGGTGCGATAGAGGGCATCTACGGCACCGTCGCGTGGGACTCGCAGATAGACAACACGCCGTCGCAGGAGTTCACGCAGGCGTTCCGAGACGAGTACGACCGGACGCCGTCGGGCCCCGCTCAACTGGCGTACGCACAGACGCTCCAGTACGCGGCCGCCGTCGAGCGCGCGGGCACGTTCTACCCGCCGGAGGTCATCAAGCAACTCGAAGACTACGAGTACGACAACATCGGGATGGGCTCGGAGACGATGCGCGGCTGCGACCACCAGGCGCAGCGAGACGTGCCGGTCGTCCAGGGGCTTCCCGCCTCCGAGCAGAGCGAGGGGACGTACTTCAACATCGTCAACATCACCAGCCGCGACGACCTCGGCTACGCGTGCGACGCCGGGCCGGCGGCCGAGTGTGAACTCGGGTCCTACGAGTAGACACTCACCTCCACCGTTATCTTAATGAAAGTTAATCGCAGACAACCACGCACACGTAAATGAGTAAGTTTAGCATACCCATGGTAGTTCGCGCTTCGAACATCCGAGGCGGAGGTGAGGGGCGATGAGCCTTCTGTCGGACGTACTCGTCATCCTGCTCAACGGGCTGCAGCAGGGGGCTATCTACGTCCTCTTAGCGGTCGGTCTCTCCATCATCCTCGGCACGCTCAAGTTCGTCAACTTCGCGCACGGCGCGCTGTATCTCGTCGGCACGTACGCGGGGCTGTTCGTCGCGCTGAACGTCCCGCTTTCGAACGGGAAACTGGCCGAGTGGGGCTTTTCGAGCTTCGGGCTCGACATCGGCTTCTTCGCCGCCCTGCTTTTCGTCCCGCTTTTCGTCTTCGGCGTCGGCCTGCTGATGGAGCGGTACCTCGCGCGGGCGTTCTACGACCGGCCCGACACCGACCAGATTCTCGTCACGTTCGGGCTCGCAATCGTCGTTCAGGAGCTGTTCCGCGTCCTGTTCGGCAGCAACAGCCTGCCGTTCGAACAGCCCGAGCGAATCCTCTCGTTCGGCTCGTTCGCCGGTCTTCCCGTCTCCGGCCCGATAGCGCTGCCCATCGTGGGTAACTTCCCGCAGTGGCGGCTCTGGGTCATCGGCATCACGGCCGTCCTCGTGGCGCTCGTGTACCTGCTCGTCGAGTACACCGACTTCGGTCTCGTCGTTCGCGCCGGGACCCGCGACGCCGAGATGGTCCGACTCCTCGGCATCAAAATCACCCGTCCGTACATCGTGGTCTTCGGCATCGGCGCGGCGCTCGCCGGGGTTGCGGGCGTCGTCGGCGGCCCGCTGAACGTCGTCAACCCGACCATCGGGACGAACATCCTCGTTCCGGCGTTCCTGACGGTCGTCATCGGCGGGGTCGGAAGCATCGCCGGCGCGGTCCTCGGCGGTATCGTCTTCGGCCTCACGACCGCCGCCCTCGTCTCCTTCGCGCCCGCGTGGTCGCAGGTCGGCCTGTACGCCATCGCGGCCATCGTCCTCCTGACGCGGCCGCAGGGCCTCCTCGGCGACGAAGAGGTGACGCCATGAGCGAGAAGGACGCCAACCCGAGCGCGAAGGACGCGCTCGTCGGCGGCACCCTCTTCGGTCGCTGGGAGAAACTCCGCGGCCGCGAGGGGACAGTCGTCGGTATCACGGCCATTCTCGTCGCGGTGTTCCCGTACCTCTTCGCCCGCGCACCCGTCGTCTCGGGGTTCCTGCAGGGCTACCAGAGCCTCGCGACGCTCATCCTCATCTGGGGCATCTTCGCCATCGGCTTCGACCTGCTGCTCGGCTACACCGGACTGCTCTCGTTCGGCCACGCGGCCTTCTGGGGCGGCGCGGCGTACGCCGCGGGCATCGTCGCCAAGAACGTCAGCGGCGACCCCATCGTGATGGTCGTCTCGGGGACGCTTTTCGCCGTGCTCCTCGCGTGGGTGCTCGGCTTCCTGTCGCTCCGCCGCGGCGGCATCTACTTCTCCATCCTCACGCTGGCGTTCGCCCAGATGTTCTACTACATGGCCGCGTCGCCGCTGGCGTTCCTGACCAACGGCGAAAACGGCCTGACCGGCGTCGAGGTCGGCAGTTTCCTCGGCGTCATCCACCTCGAAGCGGACGTGCCGTCCATCGGCGGGATGCTCCTCGGAACGTGGCTCTACGCCTTCGTCGGCGTCTTCTTCGTCGGCGCGGTCGCGGTCGCCTACCGCATCCTCAACTCCCCCTACGGGATGGTGTTCCGCGCCATCCGCGAGAACGAACAGCGCGCGGAGTTCGTCGGACTCAACGTCTGGCGGTACAAGCTCATGGCGTTCATCATCTCGGGCGGGTTCGCGGGCGTCGCCGGGAGCCTCTTTACCATCCACGGTGCGTACGTTCCGCTCCAGTCGCTGTTCTGGACGGAGTCCGGCGACATCGTCGTCATGACCGTCCTCGGCGGCGCGGGCTCGATGTTCGGACCGGTTCTCGGTGTCGGACTGTACCTCTACATCGAGAACATCGTCAGCACCATCCAGGCGCTGACGATTCCCTTCACGGGCATCGTGCTCGTCCGGGACTTCGGGTTCTACTGGCACCTGCTCTTGGGCGTCGTCTTCGTCGCGGTCGTCTGGGTCGTTCCGGACGGCCTGTGGGGCATCCTGAACCGGCTCCGCGAACTCGCGGTCGACCTCGGTTCGAAGGCGGCGAAGCGACTTCGCGCGCGCTCCGAGAACGGAGGTGGCGGCCAATGACGCTCCTCGAAACGGAGAACCTCGTCAAGGAGTTCGGCGGCCTCGTCGCGACCGACGACGTGAACCTCACCGTCGAGGAGGACGAGCGCGTCTCTATCATCGGCCCGAACGGCGCGGGGAAGTCGACGCTCATCAACCTCATCACGCGACGGCTCGACCCGACGAGCGGCGATATCCGGTTCAAAGGCGAGTCAATCGTCGGCCTCGAACCGCATCAGGTGGTCCAACGCGGCGTCTCGAAGTCGTTCCAGACCGCCTCTATCTTCCCCGACCTCACCGTCAGGGAGAACGCCGAAATCGCGGCGCTGGCGGCCGAGCGCGGTGCGTTCGGCTTCGAGTTCCTGAGACACCGCGACAGCCTCACGGACGTACACGGCGTCGCCCGCGACACGCTCGACTCGGTCGGGCTGTTGGACCGCGCGGACACTATCGCGACCGACCTTCCCTACGGCGACAAGCGTCGCCTCGAAATCGGTATCGCACTCGCGAGCGAGCCCGACCTGCTCCTCATGGACGAACCGACCGCCGGCATGTCTCCCGAGGAGACGAAGTCGACGGTCGACCTCATCGAGCGGGTCAAACGCGACCACGGGCTCACGTTCGTCCTCGTCGAACACGACATGGAAATCGTCTTCAGCATCTCAGATCGCATCGTCGTCCTCAGCCGCGGCGGCATCATCGCCGAGGGGACCCCCGACGAGATTCGGGGCAACGAAGCCGTCCAAGAGGCGTACCTCGGAGGTGTCGAGCTATGAGCCTCCTCGAAATCGACGGTATCGACGCCTACTACGGCGAGAGCCACATCATCCGCGACCTCTCGATGAGCGTCGAGGAGGGCGAGATATGCGCGCTCCTCGGCCGCAACGGCGCGGGCAAGACCACCACGCTCCGGTGTATCGCCGGCGCGACGCCGCCCGACGTTCGGAAGGGGCAAATTCGGTTCAAGGGCGGCGACATCACGGGCGTCGCCGCGGAAGACGTGTCGGTGCAGGGAATCTCCCTCGTGCCCGAGGAGCGACGCATCTTCCCGAACCTCTCGGTCGCGGAGAACCTCCACCTCGCCGAGGTGGTCAACAACAAGTCCAACACGTGGGGTCGGTCGCTGTCGTTCGGTCACAAGGGGATGTCGACCGAGGAGGTCTACGACCAGTTCCCTCGACTGGACGAGCGGAAGGACCAGCGGGCGGGGACGCTCTCGGGCGGCGAACAGCAGATGCTCGCCATCGCGCGCGCTCTGAAGCAGAACACGGACCTGCTTCTCCTCGACGAGCCGTACGAGGGGCTCGCGCCCAAGATTATCGAGGACGTGGAGGACGCGGTCGAGCGCATCAGCGACGCGGGGACGACCATCCTCCTCGTCGAACAGAACGCCGCGGCGGCCATCAAACTCGCCGACCGCGCGTACGTCATCGACCAGGGGAGCATCGTCTTCGACGGGAGCGCCGACGAACTCCGCGAGGACGACGAGACCCGCGAGCGGTACCTGGGGGTCTGACCGTGGCCGCGACCCACGCCGACCCCGAGACGGCGCTCGAAACGCTCATCGCCGCCGGCGCGGTCGACGAAGCGCCCGACGGGACGCTCTCGACGACGGCGGAGTTCGAGAAGACGCTCGCCGTCTACCACGACATCTACGGCGCGGTTTCGACCGAGGAGTTCCACCAGACGGTCTCGGACCTCTTCGGCGTCGCGCCCGAGAACGTCGAGGAGCGACTCGACGAGTTCGGCGTCACCAGAGCCGACGTGGTCGCCTACCTCGCGGCGAAGTCGTTCCTCGACGCGCCGGTCGAACAGGACTCGCTGTTGGTCATGGCGGGCCTGCTCGTCGAGATGACCTCGTCGTCGCCGGTGCCGGCCCCGCTCGACGAACTCGACGACGACACCTTCGAATCCTACCTCGCAGACCACTCGGACGCCGTCGTTTTCGTCTGGCGACGCTTCTGCGAGCCCTGTGACGCGATGAAGGAGGACCTCGGCGCTGTCCTCGACCGAGTCCCGGACGGCGTCGCGGCCGCGGGCGTCGACGGCGAGACGGCCGACGAGTTCTGTCGGTCTTTCGAGGTCGACGCGGCGCCGACGGTGCTGTGCGTTCGCGACGGCGACCTGCGAGAACGAGCGTCCGGCCGTCAGACCCCCGACGAAGTCGCGGGACTCTTCGACCGGGTCTACTAGTCTTTTCGCTTCGTCGTGCCCGTCACCATGACGGGCCGCTCGGAGTTCAGAATCACCGTCTGCGTGACGCTCCCGAACAGCGCCTTCCCCGCCGGCGAGCGCTTCCGTCCGGCGGTGACGATGAGATCCGCGTCCTCCTCGTCGGCGAACTCGATGATGACCTCCGCGGGGTCGCCCGACGACTCGTTGACGTCGTACTCGATACCGCGGTCTTCGAGGAACTCGCCGGCCTCCCGGACCGAGTGAATCTGCGTCGCCGACGCCCCGCTCGGGTTGTCGGTGAAACTGTGGACGAGCGTCACCTCCTTCTCGTCGGGTTCGCCGGGGAGATTCGCGACCTCTTCGACGCACGCGAGCGCGTGCTCCGCGTCGTCATCGACACCGATTACCACGTGATACATACTACCACGTCCCGGTCGCCGGTCTTAGTATTTGTGCTGAACGTTCGTGCGAATTAGGCCGCGTCGTCGAGTCCCGCCGAGACGTAGACCACGAGCGCGAGCGGGGCGCCGAGGACGAGCGCGATGGTCAGCGCGCCGTAGGCCGCAAAGCCGAGGGGCGTCGGCGGGAACGGCACCAGAAAGAGGAACCGGGGGGCGCTGAGCCCCGAGACGAACGTGCCCGTGAGGTAGCCCGCGGCCCCGGCGACGGCGACGAGGGCGGCGTACAGTCCGAGGACGAAGCGGTGACCGCCGACGTTCGAACTCACGGTCCACGCTCGGGGGCGGACGCTGTTAGGGGTTTCCGTTCGCCTCGGGAGGAGGCAGTTCCCGTCCGCGTACCGATGCACCTTTTGCCGCACGCCCTAAGGGTGAGCTATGTCGGATACCGATATCCTCGGACTCGTGCTCGGGGCCATCGCGATACTGATGTTCGCGACGGGCGTCCTCCTCGTCGTCTGAGCACCGCCCGGTTTTCCGCGCCGCCGCATCGAGAGCAGTCGCTTTTCTCCACCGTGACCGTCGTCGCTCGCGAGCGGCGGCGCTGGCGATGTCGTGATGTTTCAGCGCACGCGAGCGACCGACAGCTACGATAACACAAGTGCGGGCGCGTGGACGCACGGACAGTCAGCGCCGTCGGGCGCGTTCGCTCTCGAAAGACAGCGTCCGAAAAATGAAACCGAAACGCCGGCGAGCGGCGTCGACTACGCGTCGTCCGCGGATTCCGCGTCCGCGTCGTCGACCGTTTGTCCGCCGTCGGTGGCGAGTTCGGTCTCTTCTTCGCCGCCGTCGGTGACGGCCGTCTCCAGTTTGCGCTCGAACCAGGTCCACTCGGCCGTGACGAGGTCGTCGTCGGCGAGGTCCCACGGGTCGCCGTCTTGGACTTCGCGGCCTTCGAGCCACGACTGGACGAAGTTCCAGACGAAGATTATCTGGCCGACGAGCAGGATGAGCGCGCCGACCGTGGCGACCTGATGGAGCGTCGCGAACTGCGGCAGGTAGGTCGCGTAGCGACGCGGCATCCCGCCGTAGCCGAGCAGAATCATCGCGAAGAACGTCAGGTTCGTCCCGACCATCGAGAGCCAGAAGTGCCACTTACCGAGCGTGACCTGGTACATCCGGCCGGTGTAGATGGGGAACCAGTAGTAGAGCCCGGCGAAGCCGGCGAAGGCGATGGCACCCATGACGATGTAGTGGAAGTGTCCGACGACGTAGTAGGTGTCGTGGAGCACGAGGTCCACCGGAATCGACGCGAGGAAGACGCCCGTCACGCCGCCGATGATGAAGTTCGAGACGAAGCCGATACAGAACAGCATCGGCGTCGTGAGGCGAATCTTCCCGTTCCACATCGTCGTAATCCAGTTGAACGTCTTGACCGCGCTCGGTATCGCGATGGCCAGCGAGACGGCCATGAACGAGGCGCGGAGACGGGGGTCGATACCCGTCGCGAACATGTGGTGCGCCCAGACGCCGAACGAGAGGACGCCGATGGCGAGCGTGGAGTAGACGACGAACTTGAACCCGAAGAGCCGACGGCCCGCAAAGCGCGGGAGCACGAGGCTCACGATGCCCATCGGGGGCAACACGAGAATGTACACTTCGGGGTGGCCGAAGAACCAAAACAGGTGTTGCCAGAGAATCGCGCCGCCGTCGACCGAGAAGAACATCGTACCGAAGTTCCGGTCGAGAAGCAGCATCACGATGGCGCTGCCGAGAAGCGGGAACGCGAAGAGGATGAGCCCCGACTGGGTCAGAATCGTCCACGAGAAGATGTCGAGATTCGCCCACGAGACCTTCTCGTTGCGCTCCGTGAAGATGGTCGCGATGAAGTTGATCGCACCCATCGTGGCCGAGACACCGGAGAGGTGCAGGCCGAGGAGCATCAGGTCGACGCCGGCGTTCATCTGGTTGCCGGAGCCGACACCGGCGGAGAGCGGCGTGTACATCGTCCAGGCCGTCTGCGCCGGGATGACGTCCGGGATGGGGAAGAACCCGGCCCAGATGAGAAGCGCCGCCGGCGGCAGGAGCCAAAAGGCGATGGCGTTGATACGCGGGAACGCCATGTCGTCCGCGCCGATGAGAAGCGGGATAAAGTAGTTCGAGAACGCGGCGATGATGGGCGTCCCGAACAGGAACAGCATCGTAATCCCGTGGCTTGTGAGCAACGAGTTGTAGAACGTGTTCGAGATAAGCGTCATCGACGGGTCCGCCAGTTCAATCCGCATCAGGACGACCATGAGTCCGCCCACGGCGAACGCGACGAGCGCGTACGCGCCGTAGAGCATCCCGATGTCCTTGTGGTCGACCGTCGTCAACCAACGGATGACCCCGGATGGTTTCTCCTCCGAGACGTACTGCTCTGCGGTACCACCGACCGTGCCTCCGCCCGCGAGCGGGGTGTACGACCGCCAGTCTTCGACCCGCGCGAGCCACGCGGCGACGGCGATGAGGAAGACCCCCATGAGCACCGTCAGTGCTAACTGTCCGTTAACCTCCATGGAAGTGCCTGAGTAGTGCAGGGTAATGAAAGATTCGGGACCGCCCTGCGATTCGAGGTGCTTTAAGCCGTCTCGTCCGCGGCTTCGACGGCGTCGTCATCCGTCGATTCTTCGAGTTCGGCCGTCTCTTCGCCCTCCGCTTCGTGAAGCGGCTTCGCGCCGGGAACGGTCGCCTGTCCGGGCGCGTAAACGGTGCCTTCCTTCTCGGAGCCCGCGATGGCCTTCCCCGAGAGGTAGGTGAGCGCGGCGAGGAGCACGAACGGCGCGATGAGAAGCGTGTACTGGAGCCCCGAAGTGAGCGATTCGAACCCAAACGGATTGACGAAGGTGAAAGCCACCACGAAAAACAGGATGATGGCCAGCGGAACCATGTTGACCGTGAGGTCGAGGATGGTCTCCTTGTCGAACGTCTTGGTTGCCATATCGAGACAGTCGGGGACGCTGTTCAAATAGATTGTTGGTTTCTCGTCCGGTCGGGGCGGGGTGGGACGGTCGCGTGGGCGTCCGCGGCGGTCAGAAGGTCTGTCGCTGCTCGCGGACGAACAGTTCGAAGACGACGCCGCCGACCACCAGCAGAATCGCGGCCGCGATGACCGCGTAGCCGCGGGTGACGAGGGCGAGGTCGGTGAACGCGAGTCCCGCGCCGAACGCGAGGAAGATGGCCGCAAGCGCGGTGACTGCGCGAATCGTCGAGGTGACGTAGCCGGACTCCTTGAGGATGCCGACGACGCTCCCGCCGAACAGGAGCAGGCCGCCGACGGCGAGTGGAAACAGGCCAAACAACAGACCCAACTCGGAGATGGGTATCCCGAGCGCGATGAACACGGGCCACGGACTGGCCGTGCGGTACTGGTCGGAAAGTCCCGGCGCTTCGTCCATACCCGTCCGTTGGACTGTGTGGTAACAAGCCCTTCGGAACCGAGACTAGCGGAGGGAGATGCCCTGTCGCGCGAGAAAGTCACTGACCGCACGAATCTCGACCGGGCTCCCGATGATTCGGCACGTGCCGCCGTCCTTTCGGTGGACGGAGACGATGAACTCCGTTTCGAGGTCGTCGCGCACGCTCTCCAAGAGGTCGCACGGGAGCACGATTTGCGTGCTATCGCGGAGCGTCCGAGGGTCGGGCATCGGTGTTCATCGGGCGGTCGAAGGGGTCGTGTATAACCGTGCCGATACTTGTCTGTTCGCGCACGCGAGACTACCACGGTACCCGACGCGTCGGCGCGTCGAAATCCGCCGCGCGGAAGGAAAGGGTTTTTCGACGGACGCGGCGGAACTGTTGACGATGGGACTGGAGGAGGAGATCGAAGATATCCGCGAGGAGATATCTAACACGCCGTACAACAAGTCGACCGAGGCGCACATCGGTCGGCTGAAGGCGAAACTCGCGGAACTGAAAGAGAAACTCGAAAACCAGAGTTCGGCCGGCGGCGGCCAAGGGTACGCCGTCGAGAAGACCGGCGACGCGACGGTCGCGCTCGTCGGCTTCCCCAGCGTCGGCAAATCGACGCTCATCAACGCCCTCACCAACGCCGACAGCGAGACGGGCGAGTACGAGTTCACGACGCTCAACGTGAATCCGGGGATGCTGAAGTACAAGGGCGCGAACATCCAGATACTCGACGTGCCGGGCCTCATCGAGGGGGCCGCTGGCGGTCGCGGCGGCGGCAAGGAGGTCCTTTCGGTCGTCCGCACCGCCGACCTCGTCGTGTTCATGCTCTCGGTGTTCGAGATAGAGCGCTACGAGCGGCTGAAACACGAACTCTACAACAACAAGATTCGGCTCGACACGTCCCCGCCGAACCTCTCTATCAACAAGAAGGGCAAAGGCGGCATCAACGTGACAAAAAGCGACAGCGTCGACCTCGAAGAGGAGACCATCAAGGGCATCCTCCGCGAGCACGGCTTCGTCAACGCCGAGGTGACCCTCCGCGGCGAGACGACCATCGACGAACTCGTCGACGGCATCATGAAAAACCGCGTCTACCTGCCGTCTATCGTCGCCGTCAACAAGGCCGACCTCATCGACAAGGACTACCTCCCGACCGTCGAGGAGAACCTCCGCGAGATCGGCCTCGACCCCGACGAGGTCACGTTCATCAGCGCCGAGGCCGAGAAGGGTCTCGACGCGCTGAAAGAGGAGATCTGGGACGCCCTCGGGCTCATCCGCATCTACATGGACAAGCCCGGCCGCGGTGTCGACTACGACGAACCGCTCGTCCTCCGCGAGGGCGACACCATCGACGACGCCATCCACGAACTCGGGGCCAAACTCGACGAGCGGTTCCGGTTCGCACGCGTCTCCGGGCCGAGCGCGAAACACGACGACCAGCAGGTCGGCCGCGACCACGTCCTCGCCGACGAGGACGTGCTCCGCATCATCGCCCAGCGGTGACGACCGACCCGGCGACCCGGTCGGCTTCGCGGTCGTCCGCGCGCCGCCGACTCCAGCTACTCCTCGTCTTCGTCCTCGGTCTCGTTCCGTGGTCCGTCCAGACGTTCACGACCGGGGCTCTCACGCTCCTGTTCCCGTGGGGGCTCGTCGGCCCCTCGACCGGGAGCGTGACGACCATAACCGACTTCTTCCTGCGTTTTACGATGGGGCTTCCGGACTACATCCTCGTGTGGCCGGTCGGCGTCGCCTGCTACGCCGTCGCGCTCGGAAGCGCGCTCTCGGGCGTCCTGTTCGGCCGCGAGGACGTTCGACTCACCGCGGCCGGGCTCGCCCTCGCCGGCGTGACTCAGTTAGAGGTCGCCCGCGGGTTTTCGGTCCAACCGGGACGGACCGCGTGGCCGGTCGGTACCGTCCTCCTGTGGGCCGTGGCGGGGTTCGTGTATTGGTCGCGCGCGAGCGAGCGCGACCCGCGGTGACGCCGCTTCAGTCGTCCGCGGCCGTCTTGGGCCGGTAGTTTCGACTGACGGCCTTCCACGTCCCCGTTTTGAAGCGGTAGTAGTTCAGCGCCGCCGGAATCGTCGTCTCGGCGAGGAACGCCAGATAGAGTCCGACGAGCCCAAGCGAAGTGACGGAGCCGATGTAGGTGAGCGGAATCGACCCGAGGAACATCCCGACGAACTGGCTGCCGAACGTCCAGCGGGTGTCGCCGCTGGCGTCGAGCGGACCCGCGGACCCGCCGGAGACGCCCTGTAAGATGACTGCGATGCAGGCGACGTAGACGAGGTCGATGGCGATGGGGACCGCCGGATCAGCCGGGTTGTCCACGAATCCGAGGACGATGGGGCGAGCGAATATCGCCACGAGGGCCGCCGAGACGATGTACGTGGCGACGGCGAACCGAATGACTTCGTTGCCGTAAGCCTCGGCGGTCTGCTCGTCGTCCTTGCCGAGCGCCTGCCCGACGAGGCTCGACGACGCCAGTCCGAATCCCCAGCCGGGGGTGTTCATCAGTCCCCAGATACGGCGGGCGATGACGAACGCCGCCACCACGTCCGGCCCGAAGCTGTCGAGGATGGCGAGCATCGGGAACTCGGCGACCGTCCAGACGAGCCCGCGACCCATCACGGGGAGGCCGATTTTGACGAGGTCGACGAGCGTCCGGGGGTCGACGAACGACCCGAAGGGGTCGATGGTGACGGGGAACGCGCCGACCCCGGGAAGCGACCCGCGAGACAGGCCGACTGCGAACGCGCCGGCGACGACGACGTTCGAGAGGACGGTCCCGAGGGCGGCGCCCTCAACGCCCATGTCGAGGCCGAAGATGAGCACCGCGTTGAGGACGATGTTGATGACCGCGCCGCTCGCGCGGAGCGTCATCGCGGTGTAGGCGTCGTCGCTGCCGACGAGGACCCGGCTCCCGATGAGGTTCAGGCCGGCGAAGGGGACGCCGAGGCCGACGATTCGGAGGTACGCCGCCCCGAGTTCGATGGCTCCTTGGTTGCTGCTCAGCACGGAGATGAGTTCGGTGGGAAACAGCCAGAAGACGGCCGTGACGGGGAGCGTGGCGACGACGGTCAAGAGCGCGCTCGACCGTACCGCGAGTCCTAACTCGTCTATCGCGTCCGCGCCGAAGCGCTGGGAGACGAGTGCGATGGTCCCCCCGGCGATACCGCCGCCGAGTGCGAAGGCGAGCCCCCAGTACGGCCCGGCGAACCCGACGCCGGTGATGGCGACGGTCCCGGAGGCGATACCCACCATCGCCACGTCGACGGCGTTCTTCGACATCCGGGCGATGCCGGTGACGACGCGGGGCCACGAGAGGTCGGCGATGCGGACCGCGCGCTCGCGGTCGAGGAGACCTAGTCGGGCGAGCGCCAGCCCGATGCCGAGGATGAGGAGGCGAACGGGATTGGGGACCGGGAACACTGCCGAATCGTAACTTCGGGGAGTACTTATGCACCACGTAACGGACCGAAAGTTCCGGTAGACGGCGTGTGGCAACCATCGACGGTGGGTTCCGCGTTCGGTACGTTTTTCGCCGGCGCGACACATCACTCGGGTATGTCCGGAACCCTCGACCACGTGATGATTCGCGTCGAAGACCTCGAGGAGTCGCTCGACTGGTACACGACCCACCTCGGCTACGAGGAGAAGGGTCGCTGGGAGGCCGACACGTTCACTAACGTCTACCTCGGTCCCGAGGACCTCCACGAGGAGGGCGCGGTCCTCGAACTCACCTACAACCACGGCGACCACACCTACGAGATGGGCGACGCGTGGGGCCACATCGCGGTCCGCGTCCCCGAGGACGAACTCGAATCCTCCTACCAGCAGCTCATGGACGAGGGCGTCGAGGACTACCGCGACCCCGAGTCCTGCGGCGGTCGCTACGCGTTCGTCAAGGACCCCGACGGCCACGAGGTCGAAATCGTCAAGCGCGACCACGGCGCGAAGTGGAGCCTCGACCACACGATGATTCGCGTCGAGGACGCCGACGAGGCGCTCGGCTTCTGGACCCGCAAGTTCGGCTACGAGCACACCGGCCGCTGGGAGTCCGACACCTTCGCGAACTACTTCATGAAGCCCGAGGGCGCGGCCGAAGAGGCGATGGCCGTCGAACTCACCTACAACTACGACGGCCGGAGCTACGAGATGGGCGACGCGTGGGGCCACCTCGCCGTCAGCGCCGACGACCTCCACGACTACTGGGAGACGCTCATGGAGCGCGAGGCCGAGGACTACCGCGACCCCGAGTCCTGCGACGACATGTTCGCGTTCACCAAGGACCCCGACGGCCACGAAATCGAAGTCATCCCGGCCGACTTCGAGTCACCGGAATAACAGGTAGAATTTCTAACACACCGCCGGTTCTGTTTATTCGCTGAACAGTACTCGTCTCTCGACGCTCTCCACGGAGAGACATTCCACAAAGTATTTATCCAATCTCCGGAGAGTCGCTTTCGTACCCCTACCCAAGGTGAAAATCAGCGAGTAATCCCCCCGCCCGACTACCCACGGGCGTACGGGAAAAAGCTGCTTCGCCGCTTATAGACTCATCTATAACAATGACAGCAAACAAACAAGTTCGCGCGGTTCTGCTCGCTGCGCTGATGGTTTTCTCGGTCTTTGCCGGGTCCATCGCGTTCACGGGCACTGCCGCTGCGGCGGCTTCCTCTCCCGACGTCACCACGACGCCGGTTGACAAGGGCCCGTCCGCAACGGTTGCCGTTGATGTCACGGACGACACCAGCGGGGACAGCCCCGGACTGCACGCATGGATTGACGTGAACGGTGACGGCTATTACAACGCCTCTGAACCGTCCGCAAGTGACACCAGCTACACTGGTGGCGACACGGTCAGTATCACGGGTATTTCGGTCTACTCCAACATCTCTGCTGGCACTTACAACGTTTCGGCCGTCGAAACCGGCTCCTTCGCTGTAGGCACCCAGGAAGATGTTCACGATACTGTGGAGATCACCGCCGCCAACCCTGCTGACTTCAACTCCGCCACCCACTTCGACGATGGCACGCCGAAGGTCGAAGTCGCCTTCGACGAGGCCGTCACGGTCAACGAGATGAACGTCACGGACGGCGAGACCAACCTCTCGCAGTCCGTCTCCGTCTCCAGCGGCCAAGTCAACGTCACCCTCAGCCAGGTTTACACCGACGACCTCGAAGTCACGTACAACGTGACGGACACGTCCGGTAACACGGCCACCGCGACTGAGGACGTCACCTTCGCTCCGATCTACGTCGCAAACGAGTCCAACAACACGGCCTACCAGGGCTCCAACGTCGCGGTCGTCGCGAGCGCGGTGGACACCGACGTCGAAGTCGAAGGCGCTGACGACGACAACAACTACCAGTTCTCCGGTTCCACTGGCCCCAACAGTCAGGTCTTCGTCTTCGACACGGACGGCAAGACCCTCGACACGTACCAGTTCACGGTCGGCGGCGCCCAGAAGGCGCAGGTTGACGTTCGCGACCTCGGTCTCGAACTCACCGTCGACGACCTCAACATCACGACCAAGGACGGTATCGAAGGCTCCGTCTCGGCTAACGCGGGCGACCGCACCGTCGACATCGTCGCACTTGACGACGACGGCGACGAGGTCGAGGACACCGAGACGACCGTTACGCTCAACGGCCAGGGTGAAGCCGACTTCAACCTGAGCTCGGTCGACGCTGGCGAGTACACGATTGAGGCGACTGACGCCTTCACGGGCGTCACGCTCGAGTCCGACACGGTCACCGTCTCGAAGGCCAAGGACTCCACGGGTGACTTCGCGTCGTCCGTCATCAACGAACAGGTCGGCGACGTCGCCGAAATCACCGTCACGCTCGACGGCACGGACACCGGGACGGTCACCATCGGTGACTACAGCCTCGGTTACAGCGCGAACGTCACCGTCGAAGACGACAACGACGACGGTGAGGTCGTCCTTCTGTTCAACAGCTACGCACCGAAGAAGACCTCCTCGTTCGACGTTGACGACAGCGACGACGAGTACACGGTCGAGGACATCACCACGGATATCCCGAGCGGTGAGACCCTCGACGCCGGCGATTACGACCTCGAGGTCGCCACCGGCGGCGAGGCCGACAACGTCGCGACGCTCGTCCTCGAAGACCGCAGCACCGACAGTGTCGCCACTTGGACGGCACCCACGGGCGCTGACCTCACCGAGACCGAAGACGTCTACGACGCCATCGAGAACGAGAACCTGACGCAGACGGACTCGCTTGCTAACGGCGACGTCGTCGTCACGCAGGTCTCCGCGACGGGCCTCGAAGGCGCGTTCGACGCGTCGAACTTCGACGCCCTCTCGGGCACGCAGTTCAACCTCACGGTCGAGCAGACGAACCCCGGACCGAACCGCGACGCGAAGGTTCTGGGTATCAACAGCTCGAGCGCCACGATCATCGCTGACGGTGACAACGACACGTACTTCATCGTCTACGACCTCGACGACGTCTCTGCCTCGCGCACGGACTACTACGACAACACCTCGACGCTCTACGAAGTCGAGGACGACGACGCGTTCAACGCGACGTTCACCGTCCTCGAAGACGGTGACCTCGCCGAAGACGACGAGTCGGCATCCGACGAGTTCGAAGTCGTCACCCCCGAACTCGAACTGGACCAGGACGAGTTCGCGGTCGGTAACGCCGCCGAGCAGTCCATCTCGGGCACGGCCACCGTCGCCCCCGGTACGGAACTCACCATCCGCGTGACCTCCGACGGCGACACCCAGCCGCGCTTCCTGAAGACCGCTTCGGTGTACGTGCAGGCCGACGGCACGTTCTCCTCCGCGTTCGACTTCTCGGAGCAGAACCTCAACGACACGTTCGAAGTGACGGCTTCCGTCGACTCCGGCACGGCTGACGATGCGACCGCTGACGGCATCGTCGGCGAAGCCATGGAGACGACGACGGCCGCGGAAACGACCACCACCGAGGAATCCACGGAAACGACCACCACCGAAGAGTCGACCGAGGAGCCCACGGAAACGGCAACCGCGACCGAAGAGCCGACTGAGGAAGCGACCGAGGAGACCACCGAGTCCAGCACGCCTGGCTTCGGTGTCGTTGTCGCCCTCGTCGCCCTCGTCGCCGCGGCACTCCTCGCAGTCCGCCGCGACAACTAACGACCGCTAATCCACCACCGGGGTTCTCCCGGTCCCCTCAACACTTCTTTATCGACCGCCCACACAGCGGCGGCGCTGCGCGTTCGGGTCGACCCAACGGTCGCGTGGATTCGACGCCCGGAACGACAAGGGATTTATTCGCTCCACCGCATCGAACACGTATGCCCGGTCTCCTCTCCGACGTCCTCGCGTGGCTGGTCATCGGTACCTTCGTCGCCGGCGCGGTCGCCAACGGGCGAGACCGCGAGCTCGGACGGCGGGTGATGACCGCAGCGTGGGTGTTGTTTGCGGTCTTCTGGCTCCAACTCATCCCGCATTTCACGCTCGTTCACAAGAGCTACATCGAGGGGCTGTTGACCATCGCGGCCGTCCCGGCGTCGCTCTACGCCGGGTGGCTCCTCTACAACGGCCGCGACACGCTGTTCGTTCTCTCGCGGGCCGTCGCCGCCATGGGCGTGGTCTACCTTCCCTTCGAGACGATTCCCGCGCTGACGCTGTTCGGGACGACCATCCCGGCCCCGCGGGGCGTCCTCATGGAGTCCGTCGCGGCGCAGACGCGCTTCCTCATCGAGTCGCTGGGCTACACCCCCCAGATGATTCCCGGCGACGAGGGCTATCTGAACACGTTCCTGTGGATGCAGGGCTCTCACCGAATCGAAATCTCGGTCGTCCTCGCCTGTACCGGTCTCGGTAGCATCGCCATCTTCGCCGGGCTCATCGCCGCCGTCGACGCCCCGATGCGACGGAAGCTCCGCGGACTCGCTATCGCCGTTCCCATCATCTACGCGCTGAACCTACTGCGGACGACGTTCATCACCATCTCAGTCGGCAAACAGTACTTCCAGTGGTTCGTCGACGAGGTTCTGTTCCTCTTCGGCTCGTCGGACCCCTACATGGTGTCGTTTTTCATCTCCGACCGCATCATCAGCCAGGCGCTCGCGGTCGTCGCCCTCGTCGGCATCACGTACCTCGTCGTCCAAGAGGTGCCGGAACTCCTCACCGTCATCGAAGACGTGCTCTATATGGTGACCGGCGAGGAGTACGACCTCAGAAGTGAGTTGGGCCTCGACGGCCGGGCGTAGTCGGCTCCGTGCGGACGTAGTTCCGGTTTCGTTCTCGTTCTCGTTCGATTCTCGTCTCGCCTCAGTTTTCGTCGTCGAACAGTTCTTCGGGCGCGCCGCCGAGCGCCGAGAGCGCGTCGGCTTCGACGTGGTGGACCTCGCCGGGGATGACGAGCATGTGCAGCGGTTCGCCGAAGTCGCGCTCGGCGAGCGCCGACAGCCGGTCCGCCGCGACGACGGGGTCCGGACTCCCAGCCCGGCAGACGGCCACGCCCAGGGCGTCGCCGTCCCAGTGTTCGGCGAAGAGTTCGGCGGCGTAGTCGGCGGTCATGTACTGGTCGCCGTCGACCTCGACGCCGCGACGACCCTCCCAGTCGACCTTGATGTCGAGGTAGACCAGCGTGTGCAAGCCGAGTTCGCGGTTCGCTTCGAGCGAGTCGACGACGCTCTTCGGCACCGGGTCGCCGCCGTGAACGTACGGGAACGGGAGCGTCACGGCCTTCCCGAAGCGGTAGTTCTGGAGTCCAGTCAGGCCGCTGGCGGCGGACTGGGCGGTCACGCCGTGGACGAGTCGCGTCTCGATACCGCGTTCTTCGGCCCGGAGGCGCAGGTCGACGTGCGTGGTCGAAATCATCGTGTCGCCGGCGGTGAGGAACGCGACGTGATCGTCCTCCGCGGCGTTGAGTATCGGCTCGGGGTCCTGTTCGACGCCGGCGCGGTCGCGGACCTCGATGTCGATGTCGTGGTAGGCTTCGAGTTCCTCGACGGTCGCGCCGACGAGGTGGCTCGTGTAGAACTCCGCGAAGGCGCGGTCGGCGTCCGCGAGCGCCTCCCGCCCTTCGACGGTGATGGAGCGCTCGTCGTACAGCCCGAGGCCGATGAAAGTGAGCATGTCCGTCCTCTGTCGCGGGCGATGATAAGCGGCGTGACCTCCGACGAGACGACGATGCCCATTGTTTGAGATTGTCCAACACACTATTGTAGTTTGGCGGAAAATATCACCTCTGCATGGCAACCGACAGCCGCACACTAGAGACGGAGATGTTCGGACGACCGGTACGGTTCGACTACTCGGAGCGGTGGGTGGGCTACTCGCTTTTCCTCCTCAGAGTGGTGATGGGGTGGACGCTGTTCCAAGGCGGCATCACGAAGCTCGTGACGTACCTCGATGCGGACCCCTCGAACAACTGGACCGCGGCGGGCTACCTCGCCAACGCGATTCCCGCGGGGAACCCCCTGATGGGGCTGTGGAGTTCGATGGCGGGGAGCCCGCTCATCGACATGCTGAACATGTGGGGCTTGACGCTCGCGGGATTGGCGCTCATCCTCGGCGCGTTCGTCAGATTTAGCGCCTTCTGGGGCGCAGTTATGATGCTGTTCTACTGGGCGGCGGCGCTCGAAGGCGGCATCCTCGCCGGACTGCCGCTGGCTCACGGCTGGGTCGTCGACGACCACATCGTCTACGCGGTGTTGCTGTTCGGTCTCGGTGCGTTCGGTGCGGGTCGTATCCTCGGCGTCGACGCCTACCTCGAAAACATGGAGTTCGTGCGGCGTAACCGGTGGATGAGTCTCGTCATGGGCTGACGACCGCGCACCAGCGACCGTTCTTTGGCCCCCGGCGCCGAACCCGACGGAACTTTCTCGACTGCCGCGTTTCGTTCGACTGATGTCGACACCTCGTGCGACGGTCTCCTGTCCGACGTGCGGCCTCGAAGAACACTTCTCTAAGCTCGCCGACGCGCGTCTCCGAATCGAAGAACACCGCGCGGAGACCGGACACGACCCCACGTGGGAGTTGGGACGGTTCGCACCCGGCGTGGAGAAGATGGGCGACGAAGCGGGCGTCTGCGGTGTGAACCTCGACGGGGACCGCTGACCGACATTCCGCACCCCAGCCCCGCCGAGCGTCGAGTCAGCGGATATGAGATTCATAACAATACGATATTCCGCCGAACGAGTGGGTATGTGGTGTGAACGGTGCGGACGGGATACGACGGTTCGGAGACACGCGGTAGACGAGTTCACCGGATTCCTCTGTAGCGACTGTCGGGTCGTTTGGGACCGGTTTACCTCGGCGTAGCCGACGGAGGCGGTTCGGGCACCCGTTTCGCCGGCGCCGATAGCTACTTTTCGACCCGGTCGATAGCTGTGTCCGATGGTCGATGGAACCCGAGTCGCGGCCGTAGACGACGTCCCCGAAAACGGGTCGTACCTGTTCACCGCGGAGGACGCGTATTCGCGGACGAAAGAGCTCATCCTCGTCCGATGCGACGACGAGTCGGGCATCGAAGCGTGGCCGAACACGTGCACCCACGAGAACCAGCGGTTCGACCGCGGGACCGGTGCGGCGATGCGCGACGGCGAGATCATCTGCCCGAAACACGGGTCGATGTTCGACGGCTGTTCCGGCGCGTGCGAAAACGGCGAGGCGGCCGGTACCAGTCTCCCCGAGGTGGATGTCACGGTCGCCGACGGCGGCGTCTTCCTGATTGACGACGAGTACACCTATCTCTACGAGGGCGCGGCCCGAGACGACGAGGACGCCGAGGATGACGACGATATTCCGAGTTCGACGTCACACATCGGATTTTAGGCCGCCCCTGCGACGCCCCGTCGCCGCGACCGTCGGTGCAGTGGTTGCCTACTGGTCGGAACCGGGCGAGAAGACGCGCTCGGGTCTCGACGCGCTTAGGTCCGGCTCGGGTTCGAGTTCGAGGACGTTTCGACGCGGGCTGACCGCCGTTCGCACGGCGACTACTCGAACGGGTTAGTCGACGCTCGCCTTTTCGGAGCGTCCACAACTACTCAGAGATGGGCGCGTGGTTCTGACGCGGCTGCTGCGGGATGGACCATCATCTCTGGGTTTTGAGTTCGGCAGAAAGAGCCGGTGGAGGGATTTGAACCCTCGGCCTATTCCTTACGAAGGAATCGCTCTGCCAGCTGAGCTACACCGGCGCGGTGGGCTTTCGAACGCATTCTTCCGTACCCCGGTTACGTAATTAAGACTTGCGAATCAACCCGGTGTCTGCCGTTCGGCACCAGCCCGCTCACGTCCGCTTCGTCAGGCGAACGTCGAGACAGACGTTGTACTCGTGGGGGGCGTACGACCGGACGACGTGCTCGGTTACGACTTCGACCTCGTACGCCGGCTCGGCGGCGGCGCGGACGGCGGCCAGTCCCGGTCCGAACGGGTCGTCCTCGTGTTGGATGTCGTAGAGGTGAATCACGCACTCGTCGCTCGCGAGGCAGACCGCCGTGTCGAGGAAATCGCTGGCGCTGTGCGGGAGGTTCATGATGAGTCGGTCGGCCCAGCCCTCGTAGTCGGCGGCGACCTCGCGCACGTCGCCGTGAATCGCGGTGAGTCGGTCGGCCACGTCGTTCCGCTCGGCGTTCTCGCGGAGGTACTCGACGGCCGCCTCGTTGAGGTCGCAGGCGACGACCTCCGCGCCCGCGGCGGCGGCGGGGACCGCGAAGGGGCCGACGCCGGCGAACATGTCGAACACGCGCTCGCCCTCGCGAATCGCCTCGACGACGCGGTGGCGCTCGGTCGCCAGCCGCGGCGAGAAGTAGACGGTGTCGATGTCGAGCCGGAACTCGTGGCCGTACTCGCGGTGGACCGTCTCGGTCGAGTCGCCGACGAGCACGTCCCAGTCGCGGACGCGGAGCTCGCCTTTGACCTTTGAGGCGCGGTTGACGACGGTCTCGGCCTTGAGGTCCGAGGCGACGATGGCGTCGGCGATGTCGCGGGCGCGGTCGGGGTCGTCCTCGTCGAGGATGACGATGTCGCCGAGTCGCTCGTACGAGGGTTCGAAGCCGAGCAGGTCGGCGGGCGTGGTCTGCGTCTCGCGGGTGGGTGGCTCGTAGTCGACGACCGTCAGGTCGTCGGGGACGGCGTCGGCGTCGACGACGGGAATGTAGAGGGTCCCCTCGGCGACGGTAATCTCGTGGTCGTGGTCGAGCAGGCCGGCGTCGGCGAGGCGCCGGCGCGCCGCCTCGCCGGACTCGCGGGGCACGCGGACGCAGGGGACGTTCATACCCCCACCACTACACGGCTCCGAGTAAGGGTGACGCTTCGCCCCGGACGTATATACGACCCTGATGTATCAGGGACCAAGTATAGATGACTGGCGAGGAAACGATGATTCGCCCACACTCTCGACGACAGTCGTCGTTCGAGTGGGGTGCCTCTGACACGGTCGGGCCTTGCCCGGGCCCACTTCCGGTACCGAGTCTGGGGCGAGTGATTCGGGCGTACGCCGCCGGAATCGCGTCCGTCGATGGCGACGTTTCTCGCGGAACACATCGTTCGAAAATCGACCGTCTCGACCGGGTGGCGTTGTTTTCGTAGCCACGAGTCGGAGACTCGTCCCCGCTTACACCTCGACGTGCTCGCGGTCGATACCGAGGAACGACTCGGCGGTCTCGACCCAGTCGGCGAGCGTTCGAGTCCCATCGTCTCGCTCGTGCGGATAGACGGCCTCGATTTCGTCGTCGCGGAAGACGACGCCCAGCGTCGGCGGAAGGACGACCGCGTCGTGTTCGGGGCCCATTCGGCCCGACCCGACCGTCGCCCGCTCGTCGAGCGTCGGGAGCGCGACCCCTTCCGTTCGCGCCCACAGCCGACACTCGGCGAGTCGCTCGCGGACGACCGCGTCTCGTTTCGTCGGCGCGGTGTCGGACTCGACATCCACCTCGCGCCCCCACGTCCGGACGCACACGTCGTCGACGAGCCCTTCGTCCGCGAGCCGTTCGAGTCGGACCACCAGCGTCTGGTGTTCCTCGCCGAGGCCGTCCCGAATCGGACGAATCCACAGTTCTACCCTCCGTTGTTGGTCGGTCTGCATGCTCCTCACCACCCGGATTACGATACGCTCGCTCCGGACATAAGGCGGACTCTTCCTTCCCGGTGGCCGGGAATCGAGACGGTGGTGGCGAGGCTTCGGTCGGCCGTGAGGTGACCGGAGGCCGAAGCCCGGGCGACCGGGTTCGGTTTTATTCGCTCGGCGCGCGTCTGTGACGGCATGTTCGACCACATCCTCGTCCCGACCGACGGCAGCGACCACGCGGTCCGCGCCGCCGAGTACGCGGTCGACCTCGCGGCGACCTACGGGGCCGCGCTCCACGTCCTCTACGTCGTCGACGTTCGGACCGGACACGCGGACGCGCCCGTCGACGACGGCGATTCCCGGACGCGCGGGGAGGCGGCCGTCGGCGTCGTCGCCGACTTGGCGGCCGACCGCGACGTGCCCGTCGAGACGGAGATTCGGGTCGGCCTGCCGCACGAGACAATCGTCGACTACGGCGAGGAACGCGGCATCGACCTCGTGGTGATGGGCACCCACGGGACGAGCGGGCTGGAGCGATACCTGCTCGGAAGCGTCGCGGAGCGGGTCGTCAGGCTCTCTGACGTTCCGGTGCTGTGCGTGCCGCCGGCTGACGACGACGAGTGAGGTGCGTCGCTCGGGACTGGCAGACGAGCCGTGAGGCGTGAGTGGCGACCCTCAGCGGACGACCATCACGCTCATCGGCGCACGGCCGGAGACCAACTCGGCGACGCTGCCGAACAGCAGGTCCGTCTCGCCGGCGCGGCCGTGGCCGCCGAGGTAGACGGCGTCGACGCCCTCCCGGCGCGCGAAGTCGACGATGGTCCGCGCGGGGTCTCCGCGGAGGGTCTCGGTCCGGAGTTCCACGCCGCTCCCGTCGGCCAGCGCCGCGAGTTCGTCGAAGATGTCGGCCGCGAGTTCGTCGGCGCGTTCGTACCACTCCTCGGAGCCGTGGAGCGGTTCCGTGCTGATATCCACGTCGAGCGGCGCGCTGTAGCCGGGGTCCGTCGGGTCGATGACGTGCAGGGCGACGACCGTCGAATCGGCGTGCGCGAGGGCCTGTTCGAACGCTCGCTTCGACAGCGGCGAGCCGTCGACGGCGACGAGAATCGTATCCATCACGATTATTCCTACGTCATCTCGACACAAAAACGCTCCCGCGCCGGGTTTTTCTCCGCGGCGTGCGAGGGGCCATCCGTGCTATCCGTCCCCGAACTGTTCGAGTCGCCGCGCGACCGGTGGCGGACGCTCGCGCTCGCCGCCGTCGTCGTCGCCGTCGTCGCGCTCGCCGGCACGACGCTGGTCGACCGCTTCCCGTTTCTCGCCAACCCGACCGCGCTGCGGGCGTGGCTCCTCGGGTTCGGCGCGCTCGCCCCCCTCGCGTTCGTCGGCGTGCAGATCGCGCAGGTCCTCGTCGCGCCCATCCCCGGACAGGCGCTCGGGTTCGCCAGCGGCTACCTGTTCGGCGCGCTCTGGGGGACGGTCTACAGCATGGTCGGCATCGTCCTCGGCACGGCGCTCGCCGTCGGAATCGCGCGGTCTCTCGGTCGCCCGTACGTCGAACGCGTCGTCACCGCCGACGCGCTCTCGGTGTTCGACGACGCGATGGAGACCCACGGGCTGGCCGTCCTCTTTCTCGTGTTTCTGGTTCCCGGCCTCCCCGACGACGCCATCTGCTTCGCCGCCGGCCTCACCGACATCCCGGTCCGCAGGGTCGTCCTCGTCGCGGCGGTGGGTCGGCTCCCCGGCTTCCTGCTCGTGAACCTCGCTGGCGCGGCCGCCGCCGACGGCAACGCCGAACTCACCGCGGTCTTCGTCGGCGCGCTGCTCGGTGCGTCGGTCCTCGGCTACCTCTACCGCGACCGGCTCATGGGCGCGCTCGGGTCGCTCACTGGGCAAACAGCCGGTCGTTGAGCCACACCAGACACAGGTTCGCGGCGAGGAACGGGACGAACGCGCCCGCGACCCAGCCCCACTCGGTGAGCCCGAGCGGGACGACGCCGAAGAGGTCCGCGACCGGCGTGTAGAGGAGTACGAGGTGGAGCCCGAGCGACAGCCCGACTGCGCCGAGGAGCCACGGGTTCGAGAGCGGCGACAGCCGGTAGCGGAGCCGCACCGACTGCGTGCGGACCAACTCGGCGGTGACGAGGAAGGTGAAAAGCACCGTCTGGGCGACGACGAGGTCGCCGGACCGAGAGAGCGCGTAGAAGAACACGCCCAGTCCGGTCGCGGTGAGCGCGACGCCGATGCCGAGAATCGAAGCGACGGTCCGGCGGTCGAGGACGCCCTCGTCGCGCGGGCGCGGCGGCCTGCGCATCACGTCGTCCGACTTGGGGTCCGCGCCGAGCGCGAGCGCGGGGAAGCCGTCGGTGACGAGGTTGAGCCACAGGAGCGCGACGGGCGTGATGACGAGCGCCGACTCGGCCGCGAACACCGCGGGGAACAGCGCCGCGCCGAGGAGCGTCCCGAGGAAGACGACGAACACCTCGCCGGCGTTCGCCGACAGCAGGTAGTTGACGAACTTGCGGATGTTGTCGAAGATGCCGCGGCCCTCCGCGATAGCGTCCCGGATGGTGACGAAGTTGTCGTCGCGGAGTACCACGTCCGACGCGCCCTGTGCGACCTGCGTCCCGCGGTCGCCCATGGCGATGCCCACGTCGGCGTTGCCGAGCGCCGGCGCGTCGTTGACGCCGTCGCCGGTCATCGCGACCGTGTAGCCCGCGTCCTGGAGCGCCCGGAGGATGCGGACCTTGTGCTCGGGCGCGACGCGGGCGAACACGTTCGTCTCCTCGACGACCCGGCCGAGTTCCTCGTCGTCCATGGCGGCCACCTCGGTGCCAGTGACGACCGAGTCGGCGTCGATGCCGACCTCGCGGGCGATGGCGCGGGCCGTCCGCGGGGTGTCACCGGTCGCCATCGTCACCCGAACCCCGGCGTCGAGGCAGTCGGCGACCGCCTCGGCGACGCCCTCGCGCGCCGGGTCGGTCATGCCCTGCAACCCGAGGAAGACGAGTCCCGATTCGAGCGTCTCGTCGTCGTCGTCGGGGTCCGCACCGGGCGCGTAGGCGAACCCGAGCACGCGGAGGGCGTCGTCGGCGAAGGCGGCCACGGTCGCTTCGACGCGCTCGCGGCGCTCGTCGGTGAGTGATTCGATTTCGCCGTCCACGAGGACGCGGTCGCACCGCGCGACGATTTCCTCGGGCGCGCCCTTCACGAGCGCGACGGGGCCGTCGCCGGGCGCGTCGAACGCGTCGACGACGACCGACATGCGCTTTCGCTCGGAGGTGAAGGGGACTTCGCGGAGCCTCTCGTCGGGGTCGCGCGAGCCGTCGAGGCCCGCGTCGGCGGCGGCGTTCACGAGCGCGACCTCGGTGGGGTCGCCCCGGTGGGCTCCGTCGTCGAGTTCCTTGGTGTCGTTACAGCGAGCCCCGCAGGACAGGAGCGCCGCGAGCGCCGGGTCCGAGTTGGGTTCCGGGTCCGCGGTGGTCGCCGATGCCGAGTCGGCCGTGGATACTGAGTCGGCCGCGGTCGACGCGCCGCCGTCTCCGGAGGCCGTCCCGGCCGACGCCGAACCGCCGTCCAGTTCGACCGTCCGGTCGTCGGGAAGCCACGCGCGGGTGACGGTCATGCGGTTTTCGGTCAGCGTGCCGGTCTTGTCGGTGACGATGTAGTCGACCGCGCCGAGGCTCTCGACGACCGCGAGGTTGCGGACGAGCGCGTTGCGCTCCATGAGCGTCCGCGACCCCAGCGCGAGGGTGAGCGTGACGACCGCCGGGAGGCCCTCGGGGACGGCCGCGACGGCGAGCGTGACGGCGACGAGGAGCACGACCACCGGGTCGGTCGCGGTGAGGAACAGCTGGACCGCCGCGATGAGCAGGATGAGCGCGACGATGCCGACGCCGATGCGGCGGCCGAGGCGGTCCACCTCGATTTCGAACGGCGTCTCGCGCTGGCGGGCCTGCCCGAGTTGGTCGGCGATGGCCCCGAGTTCGGTGTCCATCGCGGTGGCGACGACGACGGCCTCGGCGCGGCCCCTGACCACGGTGGTCCCGGCGTGGAGGACGCTCCCCCGGTCGGCAAGCGCCGCGTCGGCCTCGACGGGGTCGGCCGCCTTGTCCACCGGGACGCTCTCGCCGGTCAGCGTCGATTCGTCGGCCCGGCAGTCGGCCGCGGTGATGATGCGGGCGTCGGCGGGGACGGCGTCGCCCGCTTCGAGGACGACCACGTCGCCCGGGACGACCTCGGTCGCGGGGACCGCCCGAATCGAGCCGCCGCGTCGAACCGTCGCGTCCGGCGTCGCCATCTCCCGGAGCGCCGCGAGCGCCTGTTCGGCGCGGTAGTCCTGCACGAAGCCGAACAGGCCGTTTCCGAGCAGGATGAGTAGGATGAGCGCCGCGTCGGTGTAGCCCGGGTCGCGGCCGGGTAGGAGGCCGACGGCGAGCGAGAGCCCGGCGGCAAAGAAAAGCAGGAGGATGAGCGGCCCGGTGAACTGCGAGACGAGGAGCGAAAACGGCGAGACGCCCTCCTCGTCGGCGAGTTCGTTCGGACCGTGTTCGTCGAGTCGGCGGACGGATTCGTCGGTGTCGAGGCCCTCGCGGCTCGATTCGAGTCGCTCCAGCGCCGCCTCGCGTTCGAGCGCGTGCCACGGGACGTCCTCGCGTCCGCTCGCGTCCTCCGACTCCCGATGCGCGGTTGCCTGCTCGTGCACGGTTCGACCGAACGACACGAGCGGACGTATGTCCACCGGCGATTTTCACGCCGCCGAAGCCGGCGGTACGATGAATATCGTTCGGGCCACACGTTCGACCATGTGTGTGGTGTGTCAGCGTGTCTAATCGGGTGGCGGAACCGAACGAGAGCGTCTGTCCGTACTGCGGCGTCGGCTGCGGCATCCGCTACGACGCCGACCGGGGGAGCGCCGTCGGGTGGAACGGCCCGGTCAACACGCGGGGCGAACTCTGTCCGAAGGGAGCCGCGGCGTGGGACGTGGTCGAACACGACGAGCGCCTGACCACCCCGCTGGTGCGAGTGAACGGCCGGCTCGTCGAGGCGACGTGGGACGAGGCGTTCGACCGCATCGAACGCGAGTTCTCGCGCGCCGTCGCCGACCACGGCCCCGACTCGGTGTTCTTCTTCTCGTCGTCGAACTGCACGAACGAGGAGAACTACCTGCTCCAGAAGGCGGCGCGGGCGCTCGGGACGAACAACATCGACAACTGCGCGCGGCTCTGTCACGCCTCGACGGTGGCGGCGATGGGCGACCGATTCGGCGCGGGGGCGATGACCAACTCGCTTTCGGACCTCGGGGAGGCCGACGTGTTCCTCGTGACCGGCGCGAACCCCGCCGAACAGCATCCGGTCATCTTCCGGTCGTACCTGCTTCCGGCGCTCAAGTCGGGGACGACGATGATTCACGTCGACCCCCGCGAGAACCAGACGACGAAGGCGGCGGACATCCACCTCCCGGTCAGGCCGGGATTCGATATCCCGCTTCTCAACGCGATGGCCGCCGTCGTCGTCGAGGAGGGACTGGTCGACGAGGCGTTCGTCGCCGAGCGGACCACGGGGTTCGAGGCGCTCCGCGAGCACCTCTCGGGACTCGATATCGACGCGGAAGCCGAGCGCGCCGGCATCGACGCCGACGACCTCCGCGCCGCCGCGAGAGCCTACGGCGAGGCGGGCCGCGCGGCCATCTTCACCGGGATGGGAATGAGCCAACACCACTACGGCACCGACAACGTGCAGGCGCTCATCAACCTCCCGCTCCTGACCGGCAACGTTGGGAAGGCGGGCACCGGCGTCAACCCGCTCCGCGGGCAGAACAACGTGCAGGGCGCGGGCGACGTGGGCGCGCTTCCGAACGTCCTGCCGGGGTATCGACCCGTCACCGACGACGACGCCCGCGCCGCCGTCGCCGACGTGTGGGGGTTCGAACCGCCCGCCCTGCCGGGACTCACGGAGGTCGAAGCGACCCACCGCTTCGGCGACGAGGTGCGAGCGGCCTACGTCTTCGGCGAGAACCCCGCCGTGACCGAGCCGAACGCGAACCGCGTCCGCGAGGCGTTCGAGGCGCTCGACTTCTGCGTCGTCCACGACGTGTTCCCGACCGAGACGGCCGAGTTCGCCGACGTGGTGCTTCCCGGGAGCGTCTGGGCCGAGAAGTCGGGGACGGTGACGAACACCGACCGACAGGTCATCCGGATGAACCGAAATGTCGCGCCGCCGGGGGACGCCCGCGCCGACCTCGATATCCTCCGGGAGTTCGCCGCCCGCGTGGCCGGCCTCGACGCGCCCGCGACCCCCGAGGGCGTCTTCGACGAACTCCGGCGGGTGACGCCCATCTACGCCGGCATGTCCTACGAGGGCATCGGCACGGGAAGCCAGCGCTGGCCGTTCCCGGTTGGCGCGACCGAGGGGACGGCGATTCTCCACGCCGACGCGTTCGAATCCGGGTCGAAGACCGCCCCGTTCCGGGTGGTCGAACACGTCGACCCGGCGGACCCCGCCGCCGACGGCGAACTCGTACTCATCACGGGGCGGGTCCTCCAACACTTCAACAGCGGCGCGCTCACCCGGCGGTCGGGCGTGCTGATGCGGATGCGCGGCGAGGACTCCCTACAGATTCACCCCGACGACGCCGCCGCTCGCGGCATCGAAGACGGCGCGACCGTGCGCGTGGAAAACGACCGCGGCGGTGTCACGGTCGCGGCCGAGGTGACGCCCGCGGTCCGCCGCGGGACCGTCTTCGCCACGTTCCACTACGCCGACCCGCTCGTGAACCGGCTGACGGGCGACGCGCTCGACCCGGTGGCGAAGATTCCCGAGTACAAACACAGCGCCGTCCGCGTGGCGGTCGAGCCGGAGGTGGCCGCCGATGACTGACGAACCGTTCGCGTCGTCTACATCGCCCCCGACGCTCGCCGACGCGCTCGGCATCGGCCCCGACGACCTCGTCTGCGCCGTCGGCGCGGGTGGCAAGAAGTCGCTTCTCTACCGGCTCGCCCGCGACCTCGACGGCGTGGTCACGAGCACCGTCCGCATCCCCATCTTCGACGACGAGGTCGCCGAGGTCATCGTCACGGACGACCCCGAGACTGCGGTCGCGGAGACGCCGACCCGCCCGCTCGGCGTCGTTCCGGAGCGCGAGCGCTCCGACCGCTACCGCGGCTACGACCCGGCGACGGTCGACCGAGTCGCGCGCGCCACCGACGACGTGGTGCTCGTCAAGGCCGACGGAGCGCGGTCGCGCTGGCTGAAAGCCCCCGGCGAGGACGAACCGCAACTCCCCGACACGGCGGACCTCGTCTGCCCGGTCGCCAGCGTCCGGGTCGTCGGCGAGCCGCTTTCCGACGAGCGCGTCCACCGACCGGAACTCGTCTCCGACGTGTCGGGCACGGCCGTCGGCGACCCGATATCCGAGTGGGACGTGGCCGCCGTGCTGTCGAACGACTGCGGTGGGATGAAAGACGTGCCCGAGACGGCGCGGGTCGTCCCGGTGCTCAACATGGTCGACGACGAGCGACTGGCCGAGACGGCCGAGGAAATCGCCAGGTGGCTCTGTGAACACCCGCGCGTCGACCGAGTGGTGGCGACGTCGCTCGCCGCCGACGAGCCGGTCGTCGGGTTCTACTGACCCGGCTCCCGGTCCCGGAGGGCTCTTTCTACCGCACCGCGATGGCTCCTGCCAGCGGGGAGCGGGGCTCGGCCGCGAGGCGGCTTATCTGGCGGTTTCGCGGCCCGTCAGCTCGTCGAGTTCGAGTTCGACGAGGTGGAACTCGAGGTCGTCGACCTCCTCGTCGAACACCCGGACGCCGCCGAACAGTTCGTTGATAGTCGTCGCGTCGGGGCGCTCGTCGTCCGGGAGGACGCGAATCGGCCCGCGGGCCATGATACTCCACGAGTCTTTGCCCGCGTCCTCGTAGCAGACGAACGTCGCCTCCTCGGTCTCCTCGATGAACGCGAACTTCTCGCTTCGCCCGTCGTCGGTCAGGCGGAACAGGAGTCGACCGCCGTCGGCGTCGTAGGAGACGTGCGCGGGAATCGCGTAGGAGCGCCCGCCGTCGGCCAGTGACAGCACGCCCGACGAGGCGTTCGAAAGCCGTTCGGTGACGGTCTCGGGGTCGGTCCCGACGGTGTAGACGTACCTGATATCTCGCATACGTGACGTTCGCGGCCGCGACACATGAAACGGTGGTGCGCGAGGCGAGTTCGCTGGACGACGGGTCGGGGATTCAGGGGAGATAGAAGTGCGACTTCGGGAACCGTCTGTGGATTTCCGGGGACGCGTGGCGGACGATGTGCACGTCGTGGGAGTCGTCGCTCGCGACGTTCCCGCCGACGCTGACGAGCGGGACGATGACGCGGCCAGCGTTCCCGCTGCCGACGAAGATGACGCTCGCGTCAGTCTCGGACGCGACCGCTTTGAGTTCCGCGACGATGTTCCCCGGGGCTGGGTTTCGACCGACCGACACGGCCCGAAACGACGCCGACGGTGCGATGTCGACCGCGGTTTTGTGGAGTTCCCCGACGACCGTCTGGCGGTCGAAGACCTCCCGTGACGGGACCCATCCCGCCTCGACGGCGTACTTCGAATCGTCCGGGACGACGGCGACGGCGAGCACGTCGTGGCCGGTTGCCGATGCGAACCGCGCGGCCCTGTCGAGCGCTGCGTTCGCCAGCGCGGAGCCGTCGTAGGCGACGAGATACATGTCTGCCGGTCGTGCGGCGGCCGTGATAAATCAGTCGTCGGCTATCGATTCGACCCGCTCGCCGGACACCGAGAGTCGGTCGAGCGCGTCCTGTGCGGCGTCGCTCACGGCGTCCGCGTCTCGGTAGGAGTCGCCGAGGCCGACCTCCCGGCGGTGCCACTCCCCGTCGGCGAACGCGAAGATGTCGACCCACCAGTAGAGCGTCAGCCCGCGCGCGAACTCGGTGATGGTGACGCGTCGGTCCGAGTCGGGCGACTCGTAGACGGTCTTAGCGCTCGCCTCGTCGGTGTCCACGTCGGTCTCGACGGTCCACCCCTCCGGAACGGCGAGCGAGAAGGGGTCGTCTGTCATTATCGTTCCCGACGGGACGGAGCGACTTGATTGGTCCGCTTTCGGCGACCGTCTCGAGAAGGTGTCTCAGTCGAGCGACCGCGCCGAGTTGGCGACGACGAGCAGGCTCGACGTGCCCATGGCGACGGCGGCGAAAAGCGGGTTGAGCACGCCGAGGGCGGCCAGCGGGATGGCGACCGCGTTGTAGCCGAACGCCCACGCGAGGTTGCCGCGGATGCGGCGGTTCACCCCGGCCGAAAGCGAGAACACCTCGGGTATCGCGTCGATGTCGCGGCCGACGAGCACCGCGTCGGCGGCGTCGCCCGCGATGTCCGTCCCCGTGCCGAGCGCGATGCCGATGTCGGCGGCGGCGAGCGCGGGCGCGTCGTTGCTCCCGTCGCCGACCATCGCCACGGTCCCCCGGGTTCGGAGGCGCTCGACCGTCTCGGCTTTCGCCTCCGGCGGGACGCCCGCGAACACGTCTGTCACGTCCGGGTGGTCGCGGAAGCGTCGCGCGGCGCGCTCGGAGTCGCCCGTGAGCACCACGACCTCGCGGCGGCCCCCCTCGGCGACGGCGGCGACCACGTCGTCCCACGCCGCCCGCGGTTCGTCGCCGACGACGAGCACCGCCCGAGAGCGCCCGGCCCATCCGACGACGACCGGGACCGCGCCCTCGTCGCGGGCGGCCTCGACGGCGGTCTCGTGGACCGGCGCGAGCGTCACGCCCTCGTCGCGGAGGAGGTCGGGGTGGCCGACGACGACGCGCTCGCCGTCGACTTCGCCCGAGACGCCGCGGTCGTGGACGGTCACGCCATCGGCCGAGACCTCGGGAACCGACGCGCCGGCGTCCTCGGCCGCCTCCACGACGGCGGTCGCGAGCGGGTGGGCGGAGAAGCGTTCCAGCGCGGCGGCCGCGGCGACTGCGGCGGTCTCGTCGCCGACGACCCGAAGGACCGCCATGTCGCCGTCGGTGAGCGTCCCGGTCTTGTCGAAGACGACCACGTCCACGTCGGGGACGGCCTCGAAGACGGCCTCGGAGGCGACGACGATGCCCCGACTCGCGGCCTCCTTGATTCCCGAGGCGACCGCCAGCGGCGTGGCGAGGCCGAGCGCGCAGGGACACGAGACGATGAGGACCGTGAGACCGACGAGGAACGCGTCCGTCGGCGTGCCGCCGCTGAACAGCGTCCAGCCGAAGGCGACGGCGGCGAGGACGAGCACCGTCGGGACGAAGATGGTCGCCAGTTTGTCGGCGAGGCGCTGGACGCCCGAGCGGGCGCTCTGGATGTCCCAGAGCAGTTCGACCAGCCGGTCGAGCGTGCTCGTCGCGTCCTCGCCGACCGCGACGACGAGCGGGCGGTCGGTGACGACGGTCCCGCCGAGCACGTCGTAGCCGGGGCGTTTCGTCCGCGGCATCGACTCGCCGGTGACGAGCGCCTCGTCGACCGCGGCGGTCCCCTCGCGGACGGTTCCGTCGACCGGAACGCGCTCGCCCGGCCGGACTTCCACGAGGTCGCCCGGTTCGAGCGCGTCGAGCGCGACCATCTCGACGGCGGTGTCGCCGGAGCCGTCGGCATCGCCGGCGACTCGCCGCCGGGCCTCCGAGACGCGGGAGGCCGCGAGGTCCGAGAGCATCCCGGCGGCCTTCCGCTTGATGCGGTCCTCGTAGTAGTTGCCGAGCGTGACGACGAGGATGATTGCGACGGTCACGTCGAAGTAGACGTGGGTCTCGCCGACGAGGACGGCGGCCGTCGAGTAGACGTAGGCGCTCGTCGCCGCCAGCGAGACGAGCAGGTCCATGTTCGGCTGGCCGGCGCGGAGGCTGACGAGCGCCCCGCGGAGGATGGGAAAGCCGGTGTAGAACAGGACGATGGAGGTCATCACCCAGATGTTGCCGAGGATGTAGATGCCGTCGAACACGCCGAGTTCGACGACCGGTTGGACGCCGACGTAGGTCGGGTACAGAAACAGGACGTACCACAGCATCACCATCATGCCGAAGACGCCGCCGCCGATGACGAACCGGGCGACCTGATTGTCGGACCGCTCGGCGGCCTCGCGCTCCTCGGGGTCGCGCGTGCCGTAGCCGTAGCGCGCGAGCGTCCCCGACAGGCCGTCCAAGTCGGCGGTCTCCGGGTCGTAGGTGACCCGGACCATGTCGTTGGCGTAGCTGGCCTCCGCGGCGTAGACGCCCTCGCAGGTCCGCGCGGTCCCGGAGACGAACGCCTCGCAGGTGGCGCAGTGCATCCCGTCGACGGCCATGTACGTTCGCTCGGCGTCGTCGGGCACCTCGTCGGCCCCGCCCGCGAGTTCGCGCTCGACCGTCTCCGGGTCGGCGCTCGCGGCGTCGCCGAGCGCGCGGGTGATTTCGAGACAGCCGCGACAGCAGAACTCGCCGGACACGTCGTCGCCGGTGACGGGCGGCGTCGGCGTCGGCAGTCCGCAGAGGTCACAGCCCTCGGCGTCGGCGTCGCTCCCGGCGCCGGCCGACCCGCGGGACCGCGTCGTGGTCGACATCGTCACAACGGTTGGTAGAAGGGCACGTGAAGGTGCGGGACCGACACGCCCAGAAGCATCAGCCCGTGGGACAGCGGGATGTAGCCGAGGACGAGGAACGCCGCCCCGAGCGCCCGGTGGAGCGTCGCCCGCCGCCGCGCCGAGACGCGCCCGAGGAGCGTCCCGTAGAGGAACAGCGTCGGAATCGTCCCGAGGCCGAGCAGGCCGAGCAGGGCGGCGGCCCGGAGCGGTTCGCCCGTCGAGAAGGCGTAGAGGTACGCCGGATAGATGATGGGACACGGGAGCAGGCCGTGAATCGCCCCGAGGCCGAGGATTCGCGGGCCGCCGACGAGCCTATCGACCCGGGCGGTCGCCCACCCGCTGACGCGGCCGAACAGGCGCGTCACCGCGGTCGGGGTGAACCGGTCGATGGCGGCCGACTGCCCGACGAGGTAGCCGACGCCGGTGAGGATGATCGCGCCCCCGACGAGCAGGCCGGTCGTCGCGCGGACGCCGCTCCCGACGGCGGCGACCGAGTCGAACGCGTCGAAAAACAGGCCGCCGACGAGGGCGAAGACGGCCCCGATGGCCGCGTAACTCAGCGCCCGGCCGACGTTGAACAGGGCGTGTTGCCGGACCTGTCGGACGGTGAGCGACCGGCGGTCGACGCCCTCGCGGTCGGCGAGGCGGTCGGCGTAGACGCTGACGAGCGGGCCGCACATCCCGAGGCAGTGCGCCCCGCCGAAGAGGCCCACGAGGAGGAACGCGACGGCCTCGGGCGTCGCGGCCGGCAGTCCGAGCGAGATGCCGCCGTCCATCTCAGGCGGCGTGTTCGCCGTCGGTCTCGGCGTCGCCGTCGCCGTCGTGACCGTGGCCGCCCTCGGTCGGGCTCATCAGGAAGTAGATGACCGCGGAGATGAGGAGCACGTTGACGGCCGTGACGACGCCCGCGAGGGGGTTTTTCGTCACGCCGAAGATGACCGCTGGCAGGAGCGCGAGCAGTGCGACGGTTCCGGCGCGTCGTGGCGTGAGTTCCATACCGGTCCATTCGCGACCACGGTGTTTCTGATTTCGCCCATTCCCACCGCGTTGGAATGGGGTGTTGCGTTAAAGTCCCGTTCTTCCTCATGACCGGGTATGGCCGTTGATTCGACAGCAGAGGGAGCCGCGTCCTCTGCCGCGCGCACTTCCACCGACGGAGGCGTGCCAGCAAACGCGGATTCCCAAGGTGATTCCGGGCAGGCAGACCCCCCGGTCGACTCCATCGTCGGGACGGCCGACGACGGCATCGTTCGCGAACTCGGGCACGACGATTTCGACCCGGTCGGGACGCTCGTGATCGTCCTCATCTACATGGCGATTCTCATCGGCATGTGGGTGTTCATGTACTTCGTCGAGTTCCTCGGACGGGGTCTCACGGTGGTGGGATAGATGGAGATTCACGCCTACGAGAAACTCTGGTTGGCGCTGGCGCTCGTCCTCATCGTCGGGTTCATCGGGACGATTACCTACGGGGCCGCGGGCGCGGGTATCGATATGATAGACGACAAGGGCGGAACGGTCGACCCGGCGACGCTCGACCAGCATCCGAAGTTCGGCGACCCCGGCATCGAACGCAACGGCGAGAACAGCTACGACGTGTACGTCGTCGCTCGCCAGTTCGTCTTCGAACCCGGCACGACCGAACCGCTCCGCGTTCCCGCCGGCAGCACGGTCACGTTTCACGTGACCGCCGCCGACGTTATCCACGGCTTCGAGGTCGTCGGCACGAACGCGAACACGATGGCCATCCCCGGGCAGGTCGCGGAGTTCACCGTCGAGTTCGGCGAGCCGGGCGAGTACGGGATGCTGTGCAACGAGTACTGTGGCTCCGGCCACCACGTGATGGAAGGGAAGATTGTGGTTATGGAACAGGAAGAATTCGACAGTTGGTACGACCAGCAACAGGCACAAGGGGAGGCTGAGAACTGATGGCGACCGCATCCGGCGGCGGCGGCGAGTTCGTCGATAAGTTCCCCGACGAGGCGGCGATCATCAAGGCGAGTTTCCTCATCGCGTTCGTCTCGCTCGGCATCGGTGCCTTCTTCGGCCTCGTCCAGGCGCTCCACCGCACGAACGTCCTCCGCGTCATCGACTCGGCGGACTACTACACCATGCTGACGGGCCACGGCGTGCTGCTCGCCATCGTCTTCACCATCTTCTTCCTCTGTGGGGTGTTCCACTGGGCGGTCGCCAGAAGCCTCGACCGACCCGCCGAGAGCGCGCTGTTCTCGTGGGCGTGGGTCGGCCTGATGACGACGGGCGCGGTTCTGGCCACCATCGCCATCCTCGGCGGCTTCGTCCCGAACCTCGGCATGAGCGCGGACGTGCTGTTCACGTTCTACGCGCCGCTCCAAGCCCACCCGATATTCTACATCGGGCTCGCGATGTTCATCGTCGGGACGTGGCTCTCCGGCGCGGACTGGTTCCTCTCCTACCGCGCGTGGCGAAAGGACCACCCGGACGAGCGCATCCCGCTGCAGACGTTCATGGTCCTCACGACCATGATTATGTGGTACATCTCCACCCTCGGCGTCGCCGTCTCGGTGGTGTTCTTCCTCATCCCGTGGTCGCTCGGCCTCATCGAGAGCGTCAACCCGCTTCTGACGCGGACGCTCTTTTGGTACTTCGGCCACCCCATCGTCTACTTCTGGCTGATGCCGGCGTACCTGCTTTGGTACACCGTGCTCCCCAAACTCGCGGGCGGTCGCCTGTTCAGCGACCCGCTCGCACGCGTGGTGTTCCTCCTGTTCCTCCTGCTTTCGACCCCGGTCGGGATTCACCACCAGTACCTCGACCCGGGCATCGCGGAGGGCTTCAAGTTCATCGCCATGACGAACACGATGTTCCTACTCCTCCCGTCGCTGCTCACGGCCTTTACGGTCGTCGCCAGCGTCGAACACGGCGCGCGCCAGCGCGGCGGTGAGGGCTACCTCCGCTGGCTCGGCGCGCTCCCGTGGCGCGACCCCGCCTTCACCGGGATGGCCCTCGCGGGTGCGATGTTCGCCGCCGGCGGCTTCTCGGGCATGATAAACGCCGGGATGAACATCAACTACCTCATCCACAACACGCTGTGGGTGCCGGGGCACTTCCACCTCACCGTCGGCACGGCCGTCGCGCTGACGATGATGGCCGGCTCGTACTGGCTCGTCCCGCAGGTCACGGGCACGAAGCTCTACAGCCGTCCCATCGGCCTCCTGCAGGTCATCATGTGGTTCGTCGGCATGGTGTTCATGTCGAACGCGATGCACCGCGCCGGCCTCGCCGGCATCCCGCGGCGCACCGCCGAACCGCAGTACCAGAACTTCGAGTTCCTGACGCCCATCGGGAGCATCTTCGAGCTTCGGGTGCAGATCGCCCTCGGCGGGACGCTCCTGTTCCTGTCGGTGGTGCTGTTCCTGTTCAACATCCTCCTGACCTCGCTCGGCGAGGAGTCCGACCGGCCGGTCGATTCGTACCTCCCCGAGCCGCTTTCGGGGCCCGAGGGGAGCCCGCGTATCCTCGACAACCTCGCGATGTGGACCGGTATCGCGGCGGTGCTCGTCGTGCTCGCGTACACGCTCCCGCTGGCCGGCATCATCCAGAACGGCGGCGGACTGTTCGGCGGCGGCCTGCCCGTTCCGGCGACCGTCTCGGCCGGCTTCGACCTCGTGATGACGACGGTCACGAGCGCGTTCAACACCCTCTGGGGGGTCGTCGCGTGAAGCTCACGAAGGCGCGGGCGCTCATCCTCATCGCGTTCAGCGTCCCCGTCGCCATCGAACTGCGCACGGTGGCGGGCTTCTTCAACGTCGAGCTCCCGCTCATCGCCGTGGCGGTCATCGAGTTCCTCTTTTTAGCCCTGCTGTTCGTGCTGTACGGGCTCTACGGCGAGGGGTCGGAGTCGGCGGCGTAGCCGACGACTCGAACAACGCTTCGACAGACCGAGCGCTCGTTTCGACGCCTGATTTTCTGTATCGCCGCCGCGAACTCCTCCACGCGACGCCGCCGTATCGACATAAAACCCCCGCGATAGCGTGGGAGACGACCGCTTCGTTTCCCGGTCGCTGGGAAGCAGTCTCCGTTTATATTCGGTCGTTTCGCGTAGGTACAAGCGATCATGAGCAACCTCGACTTGATGAAGGCCGGAATCGGCCTCGCGGTCGTCATCGGCATCGTCCTCACGGCGGTCGCCGGCTACGCGCTGTTCGCAACGTTCGGCGGTATCGAAGGCCTGACCGTCGCGCCGGAACTCCTCGTCTCCGTCCTCTTCGGCGGCCTGCTCGTCGCGGCCGCCGCGGGCGTCCGGCAGGTCGCTCCCCGGCCCCGAACCCGTATCTGAGCGTTCGCACCGACCGCACGACCGGCTCCGCTGGCCTCCGTTCTCCGTCACCCGACCCGCCGAGCGACCGCGCCGACCCGACGGCCGCGTCGTCGAGGCGAAAAGCGATACCGCTCGAACACCAATAGAATGACATGTACCACACCGTCCTCGTCCCCACCGACGGCAGCGCCCGCTCCCGCGCGGCGGCCCGTCGCGCTATCGACCTCGCGGGCGTCTACGGGGCGTCGATTCACGCCCTCGCGGTCATCGACACCGCCGACCTCGGACTGTGGACCGCTTCCGACGTGCCGGTCGAGCGAGTGCGGGCGAGCCTCCGCGACGACGCCGAGATGGCCGTCGAAGAGGTCGCGTCGCTCGCCGCGGACGCGGGCGTCCCCTGCGAGACGATGGTCAGAATCGGCGTGCCGTACCGGGAGATACTCGACGCGACGGCCGAGGCCGACGCGGACCTCGTGGTGATGGCGACGCACGGACGGACCGGTCTCGAACACGCGGTTCTCGGGAGTACGACGGAGCGGGTCGTCAGGCTCGCCGACGTGCCGGTGTTGACCGTCAGGGAGTGAGTCGACCCCGGCTCAGACCAACGCTCTGAACCCGTCGCGGAGCGCCCGCCGGCCGTAGACCGCGAGGCCGACGGCCCCGGCCGCGCCCAAGAGGAGCGGAATCACGTCGAAGCCGTCGACCGCAAGCCGGAGCGCGCCCCAGACGAGGAACGCGGCGGCCTGCGCGACGTAGAACGCGAGCGTCTCGTTGAACGGGACGAACCCCCCGGCGAGGAAGACGACACAGAGGAGCGCGATGCCGATAACGTCGACGCTCGTCGGCGGGAGCCAGCCGAGCGCGACCGCGCCGACCGCGAACGCGCAGAAAACGACGCCGACGGCGAGCCGTAGCGGCGCGATTTCGGCGAACAGCGATTTGTCCGGCGGGACGACGTTCGAACCGCCGTCGGTCAGGGTCGTCGATGTCGGAGTCACGTCCGTAGTTCGCGCAGAACTGTCAAAAGATTATCCGCACTCGGTCGCGGGGCGTCACTCCACGGGGATGCGACTGCCGCCGTCCCTGTCGGTCCGGTCGTCGCGGTCGACGGCGGGGCGCTCGTCGAGTTCGACGACGAGCGTCAGCGGGTCGCCCCCGCGGACGATGCCGACGGCGACCGGTTCGCCGGGTCGCGTCTCGGTGATGAGGTAGCGCATCAGTTCCTCGTGGGTGCGGACCGGGTTGCCCTCGATGGCGACGAGCACGTCGCCGCCGACGGGAATCGAAGCGCCGCGGTAGTCGGCCGATTCGTGACAGCCGCGGAGGAACCCCTCGTCACTGTCGGCACCGGCGGCGTCGACGACGAGGACGCCGTGAGGCGCGTCGAGGCCGTTCGCCTCGGCGACGGTCGGCGTCACGTCGAGGGTGCGCGCCCTGAGGTACGAGTGGCGGTAGCGGCCGTCGGCGACGAGGGCCGGAAGGATGCGGTTGGCGATGACGGGCGAGACGGCGAAGCCGATGTTGTCGCCCTGTTTAGCGCGGTTGACGCCGACGACCTCGTAGCCGGGGTCGGCGGTGTCGCCGCCGTCGGCGGGCGAGTCGCCCTCGGGGGCGGCGAATCCGACGAGCGGCCCGCCCGAGTTCCCGGGGTTGATGGGTGCGTCCGTCTGGACCACGTCCGGGATGGCGAACCCGTTCGAGGTGGGAAGCGACCGGTTCGCCCCGGAGACGATACCCGCGGAGATGGAGCCGTCGAGCCCCAGCGGGTTGCCGAGCGCGGCCACCGACCGTCCCGGCGCGGGGTTCTCGGTCGCCAGCGGGAGTGCCGCGGCGTCTTCGGGCAGGTCGTCGACGGCGACGACGGCGAGGTCGGTGTAGGCGTCCGCGCCCACGACCTCGCCGACGCGCCACGACCCGTCGGCAAAGCGGAGTTCGACCCGGCCGGCGTCTGCGGCGTCGGCGAGCCGAGAGACGTGCTCGTTGGTGACGAGATGCCGGTCGTCGTAGACGAAGGCGCTCCCCGCCCCGCCGGGCCGGCGGCGGCCGCCGACGTAGACGGAGACGACCGAGGGGATGACGTCGCGGTACAGCGCTTCGAAATCGGGATACGTTGGCATGGTGGTGCGACGGGGCGGCACATACCGCCGGGGCGTCGCTTACCTCGGGTTAGCGCCCAGCGGATTTGAGCGTGTCGTGTGGTGACAGCCGACACGACTGTCACGGGCGTCGACGCGGTCGGTGGCGGCGGCCGCGGGTCGCGAGCGAAACGATGCCGCGAGGCCCCCAATTTAATACTATCTGTAGTAAACGTCGAGACAGCAATGGTCGCACTCGACGTACACGAGGACATGCAACGACTCGCCGACAGCGGCGTCGTCGCGGTGATGCGCGGCGCGGACGCGGACACCATCATCGACGTGGCCGACGCGCTCCACGAGGGCGGCGTCACCGCCTACGAAATCACGGCCGACAACCCCGACGCGATGGACCTCATCCGCGAGGTGTCGGCGTCCTTCTCGGACCGTGAGGCAATCGTCGGAGCCGGGACCGTCCTCGACGCGCCGACCGCCAACGCGGCCATCCAGGCCGGCGCGGAGTTCGTCGTCGGGCCGAACTTCGACGAGGGCGTCGTCGAGACCTGTAACCGCTACGGGACGCTCGTCGCGCCGGGCATCATGACGCCGACCGAGGCGGTCGACGCGTACTCCGCGGGCGCGGACCTCGTGAAGGTCTTCCCCGCCTCCTCGCTCGGCCCCGGCCACCTCAAGAGCATGAAGGGGCCGCTCCCCCAGATTCCGATGATGCCGACCGGCGGCGTCGGCCTCGACAACGCCGCGGACTACGTCGACGCCGGCGCGGTCGTCGTCGGCGCGGGCGGCGCGCTCATGGACGGCGAAGCAATCGAAAACGGCGACTTCGAGGTCATCACCGAGACGGCCCGCGAGTTCTCGAACGTCATCGACGACGCGCGAGACGACTGAGATAGGCGGGGCTGGGTCGCCCGAATCGAGAGGCAGGCTGAACTGGCCGGCTTTTTGACGTTCTCAATTGGTGCTGAGGTTTGGAGTCGTACTGAACAGCGGCTGCTGATGTATTCTCCGACTGGTTTTCGTCCCCAGTTTCTGTCACAAGTGAGGTGCAAGACTATAGTAGCGTTTGCAAGTCAATGTACACTCAATCGCACGCTGTCGTGCGATTGGATGTGTAACCAGTTGCAAACGCTACTATAGCGGGAGAGTTCAGCAAGACTTCGATGTTCGTTTAACGCGACCAGAAACAGCCGTTAGGTCGGTGTGCATAGTAATCCTCGTGGTTTTCTAGCGTTCACCCGCTTCATCGAGACGGCGAGAGTGGTACTTTTGAAAGAAATGCAATGACAATCCGACAATAATTAGCATGAGACCGAGTGGGAGCGATATTAGTGCAAGAATCGCTCCGGCGATAGCGATGTCAATGAACTCCATGTGTTGTTAATATGTCATTTATAGCGCGATAGCTTGTGGGATTTATAATAATCCTCATATCTCTCACTCTCGGTCCCCGTCCAGATGACGACTGGCCAATGACCGACCCGCGCCCGCGATTCAGCACATCTCGTCGCTGTTATCAGACGAGTGGCTATTCGAGGTAGCCGATCAACGACTGAACTGCGTCCTCGACGACTGCATCCCGTAGCGTTCCTTGCCAGTAGTCGATATCCCCGCTTCCGAGTGACTGGACGCCCCAAGGGACGATGCGACTATCGTCAGGGGTGCCTCCACGTGACCAACTCGCCTCGGGTATTTCGAGGAAATCCTCGTGCCACGTCTTTGTCGTTAACGTCAACGCGATGTACTGGTCGCCGTGAAACGGTTGTCCCTCGTGATTCGAGATGATGAGCCACGGCCGCGCGTCTTCGTTACCCTTGAACGGGTCGTCACCGAAGACGACATCCCCGGGTTCGTACGTCGGGGTGTTCTCTTCGTCCGTCACACCTCGTCCCTCTGACTCGGATGGGCTTCTTCGGGTGCGTGTTCCTGCCACTCGTCTTTGTTCTCGGTCCCCAACTGTTCGTTGAACAGCGCCGTCGCTCGTTCGTATCCACTGTACGAGTGCAGCCGGTCCTCGTCAGTCGTGACTGCCCAGTAGGTCGCCTTGTGCTCGACGAGTCCACGTTGTTTCAACCGGGTCAGCGCGGTGCTTACCGCCCCCTCGTCGAGGTCTGTCTGTGTCGCAATTTCGCGGGCCTGGAACGCCCGGTCGTCGTGGGCGACGAGGAATCCGAGGACTTGGTCCGGGACAGACAGGTCCGTGAGTTCCTCTTCGCTCGTGTTCTCGAAGGTCTCCCTGTCTATCGACATCGTCGAGTGAACGTACTGTTCCCAGCGATAAGAGTGTAGCTAGTGAAATCTGTGAAAATACACTCGGTATGAGCCTTCCCCCTACCCATCCCGGAACTCACGGTTGTCAACAGAGTCAGTCTCTCCGACTCGAACCACCCGCCAATCGCTTCTTACCGAATCGACCGCACGCGTTCTTCGAACCCATCGGGAACCACGTCGGCGAGCGCGTCGGGGTCCGACTCGCCGTTGGCCGCGACGAGGTAGGCCGCGCCGTCGGCGTCGCCGTAGACGCGCTGGAAGTCGTAGACGAAGCCCCAGCAGTCGGTCGATTCGGGCACCTCGTCGCTCTCGGTGAGGTACTCCACCTGCCGGACGACCGCGTACTCGACGAGTCGGTTGACCGCCTCGCCGCCCGGCGTGTCCGCGTCGAACACGCCGAGTTCGCGGGCTTCCTCGGCGAGCGGGACGAGCCGCGAGACGGCGGCTTCGACCCCCGGGGGCAGGTCCCCGACGCTCCCGCCGGCGACGGTCTCGTAGGCGGCCGTCACCGCGCCGCAGCCCGTGTGGCCGAGGACGACCACGTCGGTCGTCCTGAGCGCCGAGACCGCGTAGCCGACGGCGTCGTTGACGACGAGTCTCCCGTCGACCTCGGTCCACACTTGGTTGCCGACGTTGACCGACGTGAACAGCTCGCCGGCCCTGTCGGCGCTCCAGGCCGCGTCGGCGGGGACGCGAGAGTCCGAACAGCTCACCGAGACGACCGCCGGCGACTGCGCCTCGCGCACGCCGTCGAAGTGGTCGGCGGCGAGGCTCTCGACGTGCCGTGCGTTCCCGGCCAAGAGTGACTCCAGCACCGTTCGCGTCATTGGTGTAGGTTGCGTCCGCGCGTCTATATAGCTCCCCGCTCGTCGCTCGATTCCTCGGGTTCGTCCTCGGCGTCGCCGGTCTGGTCGGCGTCGTCGCCTTCGTCACCGTCGTCCGAGTCGGAGTCGGTGTCGTCGTCGTTCTCTGCTCCGTCGTCCCTCTCGCTTTCGGACTCGGGTTCGGGTCCGGGCCCGGGTTCGGGTTCGGACTCGACCGACTCGCCCCAGATGAAGGGGTCGTCCGCCTCGGCTTCGTCGCCGTCACCGGCCTCCTCAGCGTCTTCGTCGTCCCCGCCGACCGCGGGTTCGGCCTCCTCGACGAACTCGGGCGTCTCGCTCACGTCGGTCTCGACGTCAGGGGTCGAGCCCGAGTCCGATTCGTCGGGGTCGCGGCCCGGCTCCGCGGCGCGGATGCCGAGCGCGGCCTGTCGGGACTGTTGTCGCGCCTCCCGGCGCGCCGCCAGCGCTTCGCGGAGGCGGTCGTTCAGCGTCTCCCGGAGCTCCGCCGCGTCGTCGACTTCGATGTCCACGGCCGTCGCGTCGCCGCCGACGAGGGAGATGCTCCCGGCCGTGTCCGCCGTGACCGTCGAGACGCGCCAGCGGCGCTGGAAAACCGTCCGCCGCTCGATGACCGTCTGGACCCGGTAGTAGGGGACGAAGCGCATCTCGCGCTTCCAGAAGCCGTTTCGGGTGACGAAGTGGTTCTCGGCGAGCGCGTAGCCGCGGTGCCGCCACTGCAGCGCGCCGGCGACGACCGCAACCGGGACGAGCGCCAGCGGCACGAACCACGGAACCTCCTGCGGGAGGAACCGGTTCGCCCCGTAGAGCGCGAGGGTCGCCGCGCCGAGGACGAGCGAGTACCGGACGGCGTAACGCCGGCGGATGCGCGTCGGCGGTCCTTCGAACGTCGGCTCCTCGACGCCTTCGAGGTCGGCGACGAGGCCGAGCACGCGCTCGCGGGTCGCAAGCGGGATGGCCGCCTCGGAGCCGCGACCGCCGCCGCCCGACCCGTTCGACCCGTCGGAGCTTGGGGCGTAGCCCGCCGTCTCCACGAGGAGCGTCGCGTAGCCGAACCGGCGCTTCAGGGGGTTGTCCTCGACGGTGAGCGTCTGGAGCTTGTCGAGCGGAATCGACCCGTTGTAGCGCTGGAGGAGGCCGCGTTCGTACTGGAGTTCGTCGCCGACGCGGGTCAGCCGGAAGCCGTAGTAGTTCACCACCGCGGAGGCGAAGCCGGCGGCCCACGAGACGAGCGCGACGAGGAGTCCCAGCGCGACGACGCCGACGCCCGCGGCCGCGACGCTCCCGGCGGGGACCGGCACGTCCACGTACGAGGCGACGATGGGGAAGGCGGTCGACCCGAACACGAAGACGAGGCCGGGCAGTCGGAGGTCGAACGACAGCGCGCCGACGATGGCCAGCTCTCGGGGCGTCAGTTCGAACAGCAGTTCCTGTTCGGGTTCGGTCGCGTCGCCCTCGGTACCGCCGCGCTTCAGGCGGGCGACCTCCGACTGGATGCGGCGGGCCTCCTCGTAGCTGACGAAGCGGAGACTTCCCTCGGTCTCGCCGCCGCCGGCGGTTTCGAGGTTCACGGCGGCGATGCCGACCAGCCGCTGGGCGACGTTGCGGGAGATGTCGACGTTCTGGATGCGACGGTAGGGTATCTCGCGGTTGCGCCGGGAGAACACGCCCGAGCGGATGTCCAGCGTGTCCGGTGTGAGTTCGTATTCGAACCGCCGGAAGTAGGCGAGTTCGTAGCCCGCGATGGCGACCACGACGACACCGACGAGCGCGACGGAGCCGAGGCCGCCGAGGAACCCGCCGAAGGCGGTTCCGCCGGTGAAGGCGAAGAAGGCGAGCGCGAAGACGATGCTGGCGCTGCGCTGGACCGCCCGGTAGGGGACCGAGAGCGGCGACAGCCGGGTCATACCGCGTCGTCGCCCTCGGACGCGATTGCGAGGCGCTTCAGTCGGTCTTGGAGGTCCTCCGCGCCCTCCGGCGTCAGTCCGGGAATCGACACGTCAGCGCCGCGGGAGCCGGCGGTGTAGACGACAGTCGACGCGAGGCCGACGAGTCGTTCGAGCGGGCCGCGCGTCGAGTCGACGTGCTGGACCCGGACGAACGGGACGACGGTATTGACCTTGGTGAGGACGCCGCGCTGGAGATACAGCGAGTCGTCGCGGACCTCGTAGCCCCACGCCCGATACCGGAGTAAGGCGACGGCGACGCCGACGACGAGGAAGACGCCGCCGACCGCGACGGGGACGTACGAGGGTATCGAGACGGGCGCGAACAGCGTCGCCGCGGTCGCCACGCCGCCGACGACGAGCGCGAACACGACCGCTCGGGCGACCCAGAGGAGACGGATACGGGGGTGGAGGCGATTCACGGGAATCCCTCCGAGCGCGTGAACATCGTATACTCCGGCGTCTCTTCGAACGGGTAAATAACTGTGGCCGCGGGAATCGGCCTACGGTGTGGCGGCGAGGCGACGCTCGACCCGGCGGGTCGCGGTGTCGAGCGTCGCGCCGACCTCCGCGAGCGTCGCGAGCACCGGGTACCGGACCGGCAGGTCGGCGTAGAGGAACTCCGTCACGTCCGGCACCAGCCCGGAGAGCGCCCGCCGGTGGTGGGAAATCGTCTCCTGTCGCGCCGCGACGAGCTCCGAGAGCCGCTCGCGGAGCGCGGAAAGGTCGCCGTAGAGCGTCAGCAGCGCGTCGAAGCCGCGTTCGGACAGCGGCGTCCGGTCGAGGTCGTCGAGCCGTCCGAGGAGGGCTTCGATATCGCCGCGCATCGACGCCACCGACTCGGTCTCCTCGTCGACGACTTCGATGAACTTCTCGCGCTCGTCTCGCGACGACGCGGCCGCCGCGGCGACGGTCCGCCGGAGCGGCGGCGAGAGGACGCTCGCCGACCGGAACGCGGTCGCCACGTCCGGGCCGAACTCGGCGGCGAGGCTCTCTTCGAAGGAGTCGCCGTACTCCTCGTCGTAGTGCGGGACGGACATCACGGTCCGCTCGTAGCTCCGGCGCAGGCCGGAGAGCGCCGCGTCGGTCCTTCCTCGCCCGCCCCGCTGGCCCACGAGCGTCGCGGTCGCGGGGGCCTGATTCGGAGTCGACGCCGTCGCCCGCGACGCGGCGACCTCCCGGCGGAACGCCCGGAACGCCTCGCGTTCGTCCACGCAGCGGCGGCGCTCGGCGCGGAGGGCGCTGCGGGCGTCGTCGAGGCGGTCGAGGCTCACCGCCATCGGACCGCCCCCGGAACGTCCGAGCCGACGGCCCTCCCGGGCGGCGCTCGCTCGTCGACGAGGGGGAGCGCCGACAGGTGGCCGCGGTCGGCGTGCGCGGCGATACCCTGTCCGTGGGCGGCCCCGCTGGCGGCGAGGGTGTACGCCTCGGCCATGCCCTTCGGTCCCGCAAGCGGGACGAGTCGGACGGTCGTCCCGCGGCGGTCGATGTCGACCACGACGAACGACTGCGGGAACGAGCAGGTCGCCGGGGCGATGAGTTCGCGGACGCCGCCTCGCACCGCCGTCGCGGGCCAGTGGATGTGCCCGGAGAGCACCAGCGGCACGTCGTGGCGCGCGAGCACCGCGGCGAGGTCGTCGGCGTTGCGGAGCTGGTAGAAGTCGGCGTCGGGGAACTGACCGGTGTGGCGGCGGGGGTGGAAGACGTTGTGGTGGAGGACGACGACCGGAGTCGCCGCGTCAGCGAGGACGGTGTCGAGCCAGCGGAGTTGAGAGTCGGGTACGGCCCCCTCGTGGGTGTCGGTGAGGGCGAGACCCGGACCGCCGCTGGCGGAGTCGAGGCCGACGATGTCGACGCCGCCGACCCGGCGGACGAACGGGAGAGAGCCGTCGGCGTAGCGAGACGCGAACTCGGCCGGCGTCGGGGCGTCGTAGTCGTCCCAGCGCTTCGGCACGTCGTGGTTGCCGGGGACCGCGACCCGCGGCCCCGGGAGGTCGCGGAGGATTTCGTCGACGACCTCGTACTCCTCGGGGCGGCCGTCGCGGGTCAGGTCGCCGAGGAGGACCGTCGCGTCGACGTCGAGGTCGGCGATGGTCGAGACGGCGGTCCGAAGCCGCGTCTCGCTCCGGTGGTAGACTTTCCACGTGCCGGACCCCGTCGGCGTGACGTGCGGGTCGGCGACGACCGCGAGCCGGGTCGGCGTCTCAGAGACCGGTCGTGCGAGGCGCGCGAGCACCGGGCCGGGGCCTCGCTCGGCCGACTTCCCGACCGGCGTCTCCCCGATGGTCGGCGGGGCGTCCGGACTCATCGGTCGATGGTCCGCGTGAACGTCCCCAGCGCGGTCTCCCGGTGGACGCGTATCCGCCCGGTGTCGGGACACAACTCGATTCGAAGCGGCGACTCGGTGGCGCGCGTCTCGTCCCCGTGCATACACGTGGACTCACCCGGACCGAGATGATAAACATGTCGCACAGAATATATATTTTAGAACGTAGATATAGATACTCTCCGGAGCCCTCCGGAGTCGGCTCCGGCGTCAGTTGAGGAGCAGGCCGGCGTCGACGAGGAGCAAGACGGCGACGAGCGCGGCACCGAGGTAGAACGGTGCGGCCTTCTCGGCGGGCGTTCGGACCTTCTTCTCCGCGAGGCCGTCTTTCGCGCGGGCCCGGCCGACTTCGACGAGGCCGGTCAGGACGAACCAGAGCGCGAGCATCCCGAGGACGAGGTGGCCGCGGCCGGAGCCGAACAGGCTGTCGACCGTGTAGCGCGTGCCGGCGAGGTGGCCGCCGGTCGCGAACATCACGAGCGAGGCCCCGCGAGACCACATCGTCAGGCGCGAGACCACCGATTCGAACGCGGCGGCGCGGATGTTCCCGGCGCGGGCGGTCGGCAACACGGCGAGCGCGAAAAAGAGGACGCTCCCCGTCCAGAGACCGCCCACGACGAGGTGGAGCGTTGCCATCACGGTGTCGATGAGTGCCATGTCCGTCGGGTTAGTTCAGCGATGCTTGAAGGTTTCACCTTCGCTCGGGCGGGACCGGCGGGGAGCTGGATGCGGACGACGGCGCGTGAGCGAGTCAGCGAGTCACCGCCGGGGCACCGACCTCAGCGAAGCACGGCGGGTGGCTTCGCCGTCACGTCGAGGTCGGCCGCGTAGTGGAGTATCGGGTCGCCGCCGGGGTGGTCGAAGCCGCAGGCCTCGAACATCGTGTTCGTGCGAATCTCCGCTTCCACGTCCTGTATCGGCCACGGGTCGTGGTCGATGTCGCCAATGACGACGGGCCAGTCGTCCGTGTAAAACCGGTAGTTCTCGACGAGGAACGCGTCGAGCGAGCCGGGTTCGAGGGTTCGAACCTCGCCGGTCGGTCGGTAGGTCGCCTCGAACCGCGCTTCCGGCGTCTCGGCGGTCGCCGGGCGATAGCTCTCGTAGTCGACCGCGCCGTCTCGCTCCTCGACCGAGATGTTCGCGTAGTGGTACGGGAGCCGGTAGCCCAGTCGGGCCATCGTCACGCCGAGGCGGTCCGCGGCGTCGAGGGTGAAGAAGTAGACGCCGCGGGGGCCGCCGTCGGCGGGTTCGACGTAGGTCCGGAGGTTCACCTCGGGGAACCCGAGCCCCACGGGCGACCCGCGCGGGCGGATGTCCGTCATGTCGAACGAGACGACGCCGAGCCACGCCCGCCCGTCGTGGGTGGCCACCGAGAGCCGGTCGGGGAGTCGCGGCTCCACGAGGTCGGGGTCGACCGGCCAGTGGGCGAACAGCGTGTGCCGCCAGCGCATCGACAGGAGGTCCATGACGGCCGTTAGGACCGACGACGGGTGTGGGTTTCGGCGCTTGCGGGGTCCGTGAGCTCGCTGCCGTCACCCGCCCACCCCGCCGAAACGAACTCCTGTCTGGCGACCAATCTCCGCCCATGGGACTCGAAAACGAAAGCGGCACGTTCGACATCGGCGGCGACCTCACGGTACACCGACTCGGCTTCGGCGCGATGCGTATCACCGGCGACGACATCATCGGCGAGCCCGACGACGTGGAGAACGCGCGAAAGGTCCTCCACGAGACGCTCGTCCACGGCGTCGACCTCATCGACACGGCCGACTCCTACGGCCCCGCCGTCTCCGAGCGCCTCATCGGCGAGGCGCTCGCGCCCTATCCGGACGACCTCGTGGTCGCCACCAAGGGCGGCCTGCTTCGCAACACCGACGGCGACTGGAAGCCAAACGGCGACCCCGACTACCTCCGGAACGCCGTCCTCGGGAGCCTCGACCGCCTCCGAACCGACACCATCGACCTCTATCAGCTCCACCGACCCGACCCGCACGTCGCCTTCGAGGACTCGGTCCACGCGCTCGCCGAGATGAAAGACGAGGGACTGATTCGGCACGTCGGCCTCTCGAACGTCTCGGTCGAACAGCTCGACGAGGCGCGCGACATCGTCGACATCGCCACGGTCCAGAACCGCTTCAACGTCGGCGACCGCGAGTTCGAGGCGAGCCTCGACGCCTGCGAGGAGTACGGTATCGGCTTCATCCCGTGGTACCCGCTCGGCGCGGGCGACCTCGGCGACCGGGCCGACGCCGTCTCCGCGGTCGCGGCGAAACACGATGCAACGACCCAGCAAATCGCTCTCGCGTGGCTCCTGCACCGCGCCGACGTGATGCTCCCCATCCCCGGCACGTCCAGCGTTTCGCACCTCCGAGACAACGTGGCGGCCTCGCACATCGACCTCGACGACGAGGACATGGACCGACTCGCCTGACATGAACTTCACCGTCGTGCAGGGCGACATCGCCGCCCAGTCGGCCGACGCGCTGGTGAACGCCGCGGGAACGAGTCTCCGCATGGGGTCGGGCGTCGCGGGCGCGCTCCGTCGCGGCGGCGGTCCCGAACTGAACGAGGCCGCGATGGCGAAGGGGCCGATAGACCTCGGCGCGGTCGCCGTCACCGACGCTTTCGACCTCGACGCCGAGGTCGTGATTCACGCCGCGGCGATGCCACACTACGGCGACGGGCGGGCGACCGCCGAGAGCATCCGTGACGCCACGCGAAACGCCCTGCGAGCCGCGGACGACCACGGTTGCGAGTCGCTCGTGATTCCGGCGCTCGGCTGCGGCGTCGCCGGGTTCGACCTCGCCGACGGCGCGCGACTCATCTGCGAGGAACTCCGGGCGTTCGAGCCGAGTTCGCTCCGCGACGTTCGGTTCATCGCCTACGCGGACGACGAGTTCGAGACGGTCTCGCGGGTCGCCGACGCGGTCGGGGCGGAGACGGAGGAATAACAGTGGGCGACGCGGGCGACCCGGGACTGTCGGCGGGCGGGATTGACGCCGCCGGAGTCGCCGACGAAGACGCCGCCTCGGAGCTGTGCCCCGTCTGCTCGACGCCCTACGACTCCGTCTCGCTCCACGACCGCGGCCTGCTCGTCAACCTCCTCGACAACGAGCGGTACCGTCGCGTCTGCTTCGAGCCGGTCGAACGCGACGGGCGGCCGCACGTCCGGTTTTTCCACCACACCCACGAGCAGGTCGGCGGGGACGACTGACCGAGTGAGAGCGGGGTGGCGAGCGGGTGCGGAGGCGCAAGCGACGCGACCGCACCTGATTCACCTCGACTCGCCTAACTCCACGGGCGTTCCGTGAACTCGCCGGCCTCGATTTCGCGCTCTATCTCGCGGAGCGTCGCGTCGTCGACGCTGACGAGGTGGCAAAGCGGGTGACCGGGCGCGGCGACCGGGTTCTGGAGGACGCCGGCGACGAGGCCGGTGAAGGGGGCCGAGACGCGCTTTTCTCTCGTCTTGAAGTGGTCCGAGATGGTGCAGATGGTGTCGCCCTCGTGGACCAGCGGCACGTCGCCGTACTGCATCTCGACGAGGCCGCCCACGTCGGCGCGGAGCCACGTCTTGTCCGTCGCGGAGTCGATGACGCGCGTCCAGCCCGGCCAGCTGACCGGCTTCTTCGGGAGGACGCCGTACTCGGCGAGGACGCTCTCGACGCCTTCGAGCGCGCGGTCGACCATCGCGGGCTGGAAGCGGTGGGCGCGGCCCATCTCGACGGTGATGGTCGGAATCCCGTCGTTCGTGGCGACGGTGCGGAGCGAACTCGCCTCGGCCTCGCCCGAGAGGATGAGGTTCGCGCCGAACGACCGCGCGAGGCGGGCGACCTCGGGGCGGTTCATGTCGGCGCGGACGTGGTACATCGTCGTCCGGTTGCGCGTCGAGGTGTGGAAGTCGATGCCGAGGTCGCAGGGCTCGACGAACCGACGGTAGATTTGGTTCGCCATGCGCTCGGCCGTGTTCGCGCCGTCGCGGCCGGGGAACGACCGGTTCAGGTCGAGGTCGTAGATGGGGATGTAGCGCTGTTGGGCGAGGTACCCCGGAACGTTCGCCACGTGGATGCAGACGATGGTACCGTGGATGTCGGCGGGGTTGTACCGGCTCGCGACCTCCTGCATCACCTTCACGCCGTTGAGTTCGTCGCCGTGGAGCGCCGCGGTCATGAAGACCGACGGCCCGCCCTGCTCGCCGTTGATGACAGTGACGGGTATCTCGACGGGGTCGCCGAGGTACGTTTCGCTGATTTCGTACCTGAGATGTCGCACCTCGCCCGGCGGCACCTCCGAGTCGTACCTGAACGGTTCGGGGTCCATGGGACGTTCATCGGAGCCGACGGGTAAGAAGGTTGACCGGCTTCTGGCCTCGTCCGGACAGACGCGGGACAATACGGCTATCTCCGCCGCAGTCGTCTGTCTCTCCGAGAGATGTGTATCCACAGATGACGGCGAAACGTCCGGTCTGCAAGCGGTGCGGTTCCCCCGTGGGCCCCGGTGGCGTGGTCGTCCGACACGCCGGCTCGGACCCCTTGCAGGTGTCGGAGTGCGGGCGCTGCGGCGCGATTATCGATATCGGCGGCGGGACCCGTTGGTGAACTGACGCGGCGACGACCGTCGCGTCGATTTACGTCGCTCGCGCGCCATGTCGTCCTCATGGCGACTCCTCGGCTCGACGACCCGCTCGACATCGGCGGGCTCACGCTGCGAAACAGGCTCTATCGCGCGCCGGTGCTCGAATGCGCGGGGACCGGTCCCGAGACCCCCGAGCGCCTCGCGGCCGAACTCGAACCCGCGGCGCGGGCCGGTGCGGGACTCATCTGTCAGGGGGCGACTATCGTCCGCGAGGCGGGCGGCTGCGCCGCGCCGGGGATGACGCGAATCGCGGACCCGGAGTTCGCGGCGTCGCTGTCGGCGGTGACCGAGCGAATCCACGACCACGGCGCGGCCGTCGCGGTCCAGTTGGAGTACGGCGGCCTGCGGAGCATGGAGACGTGGCACGCCGAGTACCGACGCGACCACCCGGGTTTGCGACAGCTCGCCGTCTCCCGGCCGCCGCGACTCCTCAGACTCCTCGACGCCCTCGGATTTCTCGACTACGACGCGCGCGTCATGACGACCGACGAGGTGTACGACCTCGCGGCCGACTTCGGTCGCTCCGCGGCGATGGCCGTCGACGCCGGCTACGACGTGGTCCACGTCGCCGGCGCGAACATGGGTATCGTCCACCAGTTCCTCTCGCCGTTCTACAACCGCCGGGACGACGAGTTCGGCGACGGCGTCCGGTTTCTGGAGGTCGTCGCCGACGAGGTTCGCTCGCGGGCGGGCGACGTGCCGCTCATGACGAAAGTGCCGGCGGAGACGGCCGCGCCGCCCGGCGTCCGCCGACGGCTGACCGAGGACGACGCGGTCGAACTCTGTCGTCGACTCGACGGGGCGGGCTACGACGCGCTCGTCCCCGTCTCGGGGTCGGTGTTCTGGGACGCGAGCATCGTCCGCGGGTCGTTCCCGGTCCGCGCGTGGCGCGACGACCGCTACCGCGACGGCTACGCCGCGGCCTTCGGCGGCCCGCTTCGCGCGCGACTCGTCGAACTCGGCAACCGAATCGAGGCGGCGTGGTACGACTTCGACCCGGCGTGGAACGCCGACCTGTGCCGTCGGGTCCGCGACGCCGTCTCGGTGCCCGTGCTCTGCGAGGGCGGCATCCGCGAGCGCGGCGAAATCGACCGACTGCTCGGTGACGCCTGCGACGCCGTCGGGATGGCGCGGCCGTTTTACGCCGAGCCGGAGCTCCCCGCGCGACTGCTCGGCCGCGACGTCTCGGCCGACACGCGGGTCGTCTGCGAGAACTGCAACAACTGCGCGGTGCCGCAGGCGACGGGCGCGCCGGGCGTCTGTCGAACGCCCGACGTGTTGGCCCGCGCGGGAACCCTCAGAATGGAGGGAGCATACGACACAGACTCCGAGACGGCGGACGACGACGAGCCCGACCCGGTGGGTTAATAAGGCTCTCGTCGGTCAATCTGGGTAATGGCGCGCGACCGGTCCGCGATGGAGTCGGCCGAACTGACGGCGGTGCTCGACGCGCTCGACGACGCGGACGCACGAGCCATCATCAGAGGACTCGAAGAACCCATGACGGCAAGTGAAATTTCAGACACGTGTGACATCCCGCTTTCGACGACGTACAGGAAGTTGGACCTGCTCACCGAGGCGGCGCTCCTCGCCGAGGGGACCCAGATTCGCGCGGACGGTCACCACGCGACGACCTACGAGGTCGCCTTCGACGAGGTTCGAATCGCTCTCAACGAGGACCGCGACTTCGACGTCGCGGTCGGCCGCCCGGAGCAGACGCCCGACGAACGCCTCGCGGACATCTGGTCGCGGGTCCGGAGGGAGACCTGATGGGGCACCTCAGCGCCTCGCCGACGATTACGACGATGATTATCGTCGTCAAGACGGGCATCCTCGTCCTCGGCGGGCTCATCACCTACTTCAGCTACAAGGCGTACCGGAACACCGGGGCGGCGTCGCTCCGCGCGCTCGCGCTCGGCTTCGGTATCGTCACGCTCGGCGCGATGCTCGGCGGCGCGCTCGACGTGATTCTCAACGTCGACCTCGCCACCGGACTGCTCTTCGACTCGGTGCTGACGCTCGTCGGCTTCGCGGTCATCACCTACTCGCTGTACGTCGACTGAGCTGGTTCGGGAGGCCGACCCCGGCCGACTCAGCTCGAACCGTCTCCGAACCAGCCCGTAACTCGCGGTCGCGCCCCCGCCGTTTCTGTCACGTCTCTCGGTCGTGAACCGCAGCGATATCCCGGGGCGTGTCGCTCGTCACCACGAACCAATGTCAGCAGGCATTATTGCTTAAATTGTGCAAAACCGTTATTAGGGAGCGGCCGGTACCAGTAGGTATGTCCGACGACGAACTGAACGATATCCGGCAGCAGAAACGCGAACAGCTCGAATCCCAGCTCCGCGGCGACGGCGGAAGCACGGCGAAAGAAGCCGCAGCTTCCCCCTCGGAGCCCGTCCACGTCGACGGCGCTGAGGACCTGGAAGACGTCGTCTCCACGAACGACGTGGTGCTCGTCGATTTCTACGCGGACTGGTGCGGTCCGTGCAAGATGCTCGAACCAACGGTGAAGAAGCTCGCGCAGAACACCGACGCCGCGGTCGCCAAGGTCGACGTGGACGCGAACCAGGAACTCGCCGCCCAGTACCAGGTCCGGGGCGTCCCGACGATGGTGCTTTTCGCCGACGGTGAGGCGGTCGAACAGCTCGTGGGCGTCCGCGGCTACGACGACCTGAAGAACCTCGTCGAATCCCACCTCGGGTAAGCGTTCTCTCCCCCCGAGACTCGGGGTCGATTTATTGGCGCTCTCGTCCGACCTTCGGGTATGCAACTCCTCGCCGAGCCCATCGACATCGGAACCCGGTCGCCGACGGTCCTTCTGAACGAGAGCGACGCGGCCGAGCTCGGGGTCCACGCGCTCGAACGCGTCCAACTGCGGCGAGACGGGCGGACGACCATCGCCATCGTGGAGCTGACCGACGAACTCGTTTCCGAGGGGACCCTCGGCGTGACGCGCCGACTCGGTCACATCGAGGGCGAGGTCGAGGTGTCGGTCGCGCCGCAACCCGACTCGGTGTACTACATCCGCAAGAAGCTCGACGACATCGAACTCGAAGCCGACGAACTGTCCCAACTCGTCCGCGACATCTACGAGGAGCGCCTCGCCGACGTGGAACTCGGGGCGTACGTCTCCGCGACCTACACGAACGGGCTGTCGATGGAGGAGACGATGCACCTCACGGAGTCGATGGCGGACGTGGGCGAGACGATCACGTGGGAAGAGCCGGTCATCGCCGACAAGCACTCCATCGGGGGCGTCGCGGGCAACCGCGTCACGCCGATTCTCGTCCCCATCGTCGCCGCGGCGGGGCTGAAGATTCCGAAGACCTCCTCGCGGGCCGTCACCTCGGCCGCGGGCACCGCAGATACGATGGAGGTCCTCTGCGACGTGGAGTTCTCCGTCGCGGAGATACGCGACATCGTCGGGAAGACCGGCGGCTGTCTCGTCTGGGGCGGCGCGGTGAACCTCTCGCCGGTCGACGACCGCATCATCCGCGCCGAGACGCCGCTCTCCATCGACCCGAAGGGGCAGCTCATCGCCTCCGTCCTCTCGAAGAAACAGAGCGCCGGCTCGACCAACGTCGTCGTCGACATCCCCTACGGCGAGGGCGCGAAAGTCGAGAGCCTCGCCGAGGCGCGCGAACTCGCGAAGGACTTCAACCGCGTCGGCGACCACCTCGGGATGGCGGTCGAGTGCGCCATCACGAACGGGGCCGCGCCGGTCGGCCGCGGGGTCGGTCCCGTGCTCGAAGCCCGCGAGGTCCTCGCCACCCTCGCCGGCGGCGGTCCGAACGACCTGCGGATGAAGGCGGTTCGCCTCGCCGACCTGCTGTTCGAGTCCGTCGGCGTCGACGCCGACGCCGCCGAGATTCTCGACTCCGGGCGGGCCGAAGAGACCTTCCGCGAGATACTCGCCGCGCAGAACGGCGACCCCGACGTGGAGGCCGCCGACCTCTCGCCGGGGCGGCACACCGTCGCGGTCCGCGCCGAACGCGACGGCGTGGTCACGCACGTCAACAACCGCCTCGTCAACGAGGTCGCCCGCCGGGCCGGCGCGCCGAGAGACCCCGGCGCTGGCCTCGAACTCCACCGCCGCCTCGGCGAGATGGCCGCCAGCGGCGAGACGCTGTTCACGGTCCACGCCGAGTCCGAAGACAAGCTCGCCGACGCGAAGGCGCTCACCGAGCGCGTCGAGACCGTCCGGGTTCGACACCCCGACGAGGCGCTCGTCGACCGGGTCTGAGAGCCGTCTCCGCGGCGACCTTTTTGCGTCCGACGCCCGTAGTTCTCGCATGGACGACCGCGTACATCCCGAGGTCCGACGCACCGCGACGGAAATCGACACGATGGAGATTCGCGGCGCGGCGACCATCGCCGACGCGGCCGCTCGGGCGCTCCGGACGCAGGCCACGGAGAGCGACGCCGCCGACGCCGAGGCGTTCCGGGCCGAGCTCCGCGCGGCCGCCCGGACGCTCCACGAGACGCGGCCGACGGCCGTGAGCCTCCCAAACGCCCTCCGGTACGTCCTCCGCGGCATGTCGAGTACGACCGTCGAGGGGCTCCGACAGAACGTCGTCGACTCGGCCGACGAGTTCTGCGCCCGGCTCGAACGGGCGCAGGCCGACCTCGGACAGGTCGGCGCGAACCGCCTCCGCGACGGCGACACCATCATGACCCACTGCCACTCGACGGACGCGCTGGCGTGCGTCGAGGCGGCGGTTGAGCAGGGAAAGCACATCGAGGCGGTCGTCAAGGAGACGCGGCCGCGAAATCAGGGACACATCACCGCGAAGCGACTCCACGAACTGGGCGTGCCCGTCACGCTCATCGTCGACTCGGCGGCCCGCCGCTACCTCAACGACGTGAACCACGTGCTCGTCGGCGCGGACGCCGTCGCGGCCGACGGGAGTGTCATCAACAAAATCGGGACGAGCGGCCTCGCGGTCAACGCCCGCGACCGGGGGACGCCCATCACGGTCGCCGCCCAGACGCTCAAGCTCCACCCGGGGACGATGACCGGCCACACCGTCGATATCGAGATGCGCGACACCGCCGAGGTCGTCGACGACGAGACGCTCGCGGAGCTCGGCAACCCGACCGTCAAGAACCCCGCGTTCGACGTGACGCCGCCACGCTACGTGGATGCCATCGTCACCGAGCGCGGGCAGTTCCCGCCGGAGAGCATCGTCATCCTGATGCGGGAACTGTTCGGCGAGGGGACCAGCGAACCGTGGGCGGAGCCCTAGTCACGACCGGCCGACGAGGTCGGCCATGACTTTCATCTCCGCTTTTCGCAGGTGCTCCGCCGCGGTGCTCGTCGAGCAGTCGAGCCGCGCGGCCACGTCGGCGACCGACCCGGTCCGCGGCTCGCGGTAGTAGCCGCAGTCGACGGCCGCCTCGACGGCCTCGCGCTGGCGGGGCGACAGCGACCCGGCCGAAACGCTCCCCGGCCCCGTGTACTCCCGCACCCGCACGACTTCGAGGCCGCGGCCCTCGGGGAGCTGTTCGACCGCCGACTGGAGCGCCCCGTCGGTCCCGACGAGCGTCATCGAGACCGTCCCGTCGCCGTCGAAGACGACCGGCGGGACGACGATGAGCCCGCCCCGCGTGACGGCGGCCGTCTGCCTCGTTCCCGCCGCGTCGAGCCGCTCGTCGACCACGATGAAAAAGGAGTCGCCTGGGAGCTGGGAGAGCTCGTACGACAGGATGCGCTCCGTCTCCGCGAGCGCCGCCTCGTAGGCCTCGACGTCGGTCCCGAAGACCTCGAAGACGATGGTGTTCCTGTCGGTCACCGCCGGGTTCCAGTGGTGGAGTTCGGTCCGCTCGAACGCCTCGTGTTCGACGACGAACTCGTGCATCGGATGCAGCTGTTCGTCGTCGGGCGTGAAGCGAAGCCTGACCGATTTCATGCCGGCGAATTGATTCGACTGCGACATAAAAACCGGCCGCACTCGTGAGGCAGAACGACGAACCGACGACCGGACGAACGGGCGGATGTCAACCGTCATGTCACTCGAACGCCCGCAGCAGTCCCCCGAGTCCGACGCCGACCCCGCCGCGCTCGCCGACGCTTCCGGTCCCCTCGACGCCGACGCGCTCCGGCGGGCGTTGGGCGACGCCGTCCTCGCCACCGAAGCGCACGTCCACGCGCCCGCGGTGCAGGTTCGCCCCGACGCGGTGCAGTCGTCGCTCTCGACGCTCCGCGACGACCTCGGCCTCGACCACCTCTCGTGTGTGACCGCCCAGGAGTACGAGGACCGCTACGAGTCCGTCTACCACCTGAAGTCGTACGACGACCCGACCCGAGAGGCGAGCGTCGTCGTCCCGACGCCCCGCTCCGACCCCGTCAGCCAGTCGGCCGCGCCGGTGTTCCGGACGGCCGAGTGGCACGAGCGCGAGGCGTACGACCTCGTCGGCATCGAGTACGAGGGACACCCGGACTTACGTCGTATCCTCCTGCCGGAGACGTGGCAGGGTCACCCGCTCGGGTTGGACTACGACCAGACGCGCCCGCAGGTGGTCCGGTACGACGAGAACGCGAACCCGCTGGCCGAGGACGGCCGCGCCGGCTCGAACACGATGCTTCTCAACATCGGGCCGCACCACCCGGCGACCCACGGCGTGATGCACCTGCAGGTCACGCTGGACGGCGAGCAGGTCGCCGACGTGGAGCCGGACATCGGCTACATCCACCGCTGCGAGGAGCAGATGTGCCAGCGGGGCACCTACCGGCACCAGATTATGCCGTACCCCGACCGCTGGGACTGGGGCGGCGGCGGCCTCCTGAACGAGTGGGCCTACGCCCGCACCGCCGAGGCGCTGGCGGACATCGACGTGCCCGAGTACGCGCAGGTGCTCCGGACGCTGGCGGCCGAACTGAGCCGCATCCTCTCGCACATGCTCGCGGTCGGCGCGTACGCGCTCGACGTCGTCGGCGACTTCACCGCGACGTTCATGTACGCCATGCGGGACCGCGAACTCGTCCAGAACGTCCTCGAAGACCTCACGGGCCAGCGGCTGATGTTCAACTACTTCCGGCTCGGCGGGGTCGTCTGGGACCTCCCCGAACCCCGCGAGGAGTTCTTCGAGAAGATTCGGACGTTCGTCGACGGCCTCCCCGAGAAACTGCGGGAGTACCACGACCTCCTGACGGCGAACGAGATTCTGCAGGCCCGCACGCTCGAAACCGGTATCCTCCCGCCCGAGGTGGCGAAGGACTACGGCGTGACGGGACCGGTTGCCCGCGGCTCCGGCATCGACTACGACCTCCGCCGCGACGACCCCTACGGCTACTACGACGAACTCGACTGGCAGGTCGCCGTCGAGGACGACTGCGACAACTTCGCGCGCCTGCTCGTCCGCCTCCGGGAGGTCGAGGAGTCGGCCAAAATCGTCGCGCAGTGCGTCGACCTGCTCGAAGAGTGGCCCGAAGACGAGCGGACCATCCAGTCGAACGTCCCGCGCACCATCAAGCCGGACGACGACACCGAGGTCTACCGCGCGGTCGAAGCCGCGAAGGGCGAACTCGGCATCTACATCCGCGCCGACGGCACCGACACCCCGGCGCGGTTCAAGATTCGCGGCCCTTCGTTTTCGAACCTCCAGTCACTCCCCGAGATGGCCGAAGGCGAGTACATCCCGGACCTCATCGCTGCGCTCGGGAGTCTCGACACGATAATGGGAGAAGTAGACCGGTAGCCGGGGTGGGACGGCGGGTGTCGCGCGCCGGCGACGGTTCAGTCGTCCGACGGCGAGGCGGGGCCCGTCGCGTTACCCGACCCGTCGGCGACGGCCTGCGGTCCCGACGGCGGCGACCCGTCGGGGGACGTCCCGGCCGACGCGGGAGCGTCGCCGCCGCGCCCGTTTCCGCCGGTGTCGCCGACGTCGAACCGTCCGACGAGGTCTTTGAGCGACTCCGCGGACTTCGACACCTGCCGGATGTTCCGCGTGACTTCGTTTATCGCGGCGGTCTGTTCTTCGGTCGCCGCGGAGACCGTCGCCGTCTCCGAGGTCGTCTCCTCGCTCACGCTCGACACGTCGTCGACCATCGAGACGACCTCCTCGGTCGAGACGGCCTGGTTCTCGGTCGCCTGCGAAATCTCCTCGACGCCGTGTTCGGCCTCGCGAATCGCCCCGGAGATGTGGTCGAACATCTCGATGGCGTCGCCGATGGTCTCGGACCCGCTCTCGACGCTCTTCTGCATGGACTGCATGTCGTCGACCGTGTCGTCGGCGCGGTCGCGCACCTCGTCGATTTGCGCTTCCACCTCGTCGGTGGCCTGACTGGCCTCCTTCGCCAGCGCCTTGATTTCGTTGGCGACGACGGCGAAGCCCTCGCCGGCCTCGCCCGCGCGGGCCGCTTCGATGGATGCGTTGAGCGCGAGCAGGTCCGTCTGCTCCGCGATGTCGTTGATGAGTTGGACGATTTCGTTGATTTCGCCCACCTGCTCGCCGAGGGCTTCGACCCGCTCGACCGCCTCGTCGGCCTCGGTCTCGATGGTCGATATCTCCTCGGTCGCCTCCGCGGCGTGGTCGCGCCCCTCGTCGGCGAGCGACACGGCCTGGTTCGCCGACTGGACGACGCCGTCGGCGGAGGCGGCGACCTCCTCGATGGTCGCCGAGAGGTCGTTCATCTCGTTTGCGACCGTCTGGAGCCGTTCGGTCTGCTGTTCCGCGCCGTGGGCGATTTCCTCGACCGACCGCGCGGTCTCCTGGCTCGCGGACTCGATTTCCTTCGCGCTCGACACCGTCTCGTTGCTCACCGCCGCGAACTCGTCGGCGACGGACTGCACCTCGACGAAGCCGTCTTGGAGCTTTTGAATCCCGGCGTCGAGGTCGGTCATGATGGCACCGAACTCGCCGGGCAGGTCGGTCCGGAGGTTCTGGTCGAGGTTGCCGTCGCCGAGTTCCTTCCCGGCGGTTCGAAGCGCCGAGACCTGCCGTTGGAGGTTCGACTGCATGTCGTCGAACGCCTCGACCAGCTCCCCGAGTTCGTCGTCGTTGGCGTCGATGTCTTCGTCGTCGTCGAACCGGCCGCGGGCGAGCGACTGCGCGCGGTCCCGAAGCGCCTCTATCGGCTCCGAGAAGTACCGCGCGGCGACGTAGCCGACGCCGACGACGACCACGATGATACCGACGATTAACAGGAGCATGACGTTCCGGGAGGTGTCTGCCCGACTGTTCATCGCCTGTCCGAGCTGTTTGACCGGCCCCGTCACGTCCGACTCGGGGACGGTCGCGACGAGTTTGTACTGCCCGTTGCCGAAGTGGAGCGGCGCGTACCCGACGAAGTACCGGTCCGAGTCGCCGCCTTCGCCGGCCGTCTCGTAGGTGGTGAGGCCGCGCTGGACGAGGCCGGCCGAGAGGTTCTCGGCGACTTCGCCCTCGACGGTTCCGAGCGATTCCTTCGAATCGGTCAGGAGCCTGCCCCCTTCGCCCACGATGGTCATGTGACCGCTCTCGCCGACCTGGATGTCGTCGATGAGCACGTTGAGGAGGTCGAAGTTGAACTGGAGCGTGATGGTCCCCGTGAATTCGCCCCCGTGGTAGACCGGCGCAGTGACGTAGACCGTGGTCCCGTCGTCGGTCGGTACCACCTCACTGACCTGGATTTCACCCTCCTGAAGTCCGGTCGCGCTCTCGAACCATTCCTCTTCGGCGTAGGAGACGTCGGACACCGACCGGGTGGTGATGCCGTCTTCCGTGCGAACCGTTTGGACGATCCCCTGTCCGTTTTCGTCGGTGAACAGAACCTCGTCGTAGGCGGGGCGTTCCTCGCCGTCGATAGTCACGGAGCGCGTTCTGAGGTAGCTCTCGAACGAGTCGTTAATCTGGCCGCGGGCGTCGGCGACGGCGGCCGTCTGAAGCTCGTAGTAGTAGACGCTCGGCGCGAGCACCCAGTCGAAGTCCTCGTGGTAGGCGTACGCGACGAACTTCTCCTCGACGGGGTTGCCCTCCTGCGTGGTGTCTTCCCACTCGTACTCGACGATGCCCCAGTCCTCGCCGTTGCGAACGGCGGCGTTAGACTCGATTTCGGCCGGCACCTGGTTGAACGCCGATATCTCGGTGTCGTCGACGGCGTTGACCCCGTCTTCGAGGCCGTGGTGGACGACGAAGTCGAGGTCGCCGTTCAGGACGAACGCGTAGCCGGTCGACCCGACGTAGCCCGGTCGGAACGCGTCGGAGAGCGTCCCACTCTGTTGAACGCCGTTTCCGGCCGTCCCGGCGATTCGCGCCTCGACTTGGTCTTTCACCTGTTGCTGCTCTGCCGAGGTGAGTTCCTCCCAGTCCCGGCCGCCGTACTGGTTCGCGAGCACCGTCTCTTTCGTCGTCTCGACGGTCGCACGCATCTGGAGCGCCATGTACCCTAACTGCGCCTGGCTCTGTTCCTGGACGAGTTCCATCTGGCCCGCCCGGGCGGCCTCGTAGTTCTGTACCGGTGCCGAGTCCGCCAGCGCGAGCGCGTCGATTCGGCGGACGTCGAGCAGGTTCTGTATCTCCTCTTGCCGGGCGGCGACGGTTTGGTTCAGCTCGCCGGTAATCTGCGCTTCGAGCGTCGCCTCGCTCTGTTCTTGTGCGTAATCGCCAATACTTGACATCCCTTGGACGCCTGCGACGCCCACGACTGCCACGGGTAGCAGCGAGATGGCGAGACACAGCGCGATAAGTTTCGTTCGTATCTTCATGATTTAGTTGATATCGGCGGACCCCGGCACCCCCCAATACACGCCGAGCAGCCGGGTGTGTGACCGAATAGCTCTGAGTTTAGCTCTGCAAAAACAACCGTATAAAACTCACCCGCTAATTATTATCGTCGATATTCGACCCCCGAACCACTTCGGGGAACCGTGGAATGACGGGGAATATCCTCTTCGATATTGTAGTAATAACTCAACACATCTCTGGAGATTGTCACGAACTAGCAACACTTGCGGCCGCGGCGGCGGTCGCGCCGCCTCGTCAGCCCCTACCGCGGCGTCTCCGTCCCCCACTTATCGAGGGCGACGGCGAGTTCGGGCGTCTCCTCGGCGGCCTCCGAGATGGACCGCCCCTCGACGTAGGCGTCGATGGCCGACCGGAGCGCGACCGCGCCCGCGCGGGTCCCGTCGGGGTGGCCGTGGATGCCGCCGCCGAGTTGGACGCAGACGTTCGTTCCCGTGGCGTCGAGTAGGTCGGGGAGCAGGCCGGGGTGGAGCCCGCCGGAGGCGACCGGCAGCACGTCGTTCATCCCGTAGAGGTCGCCCGCGAGCCACTCGTTGATGCCGACGGTGTCCTCGTTGGCGAGCTTGCCGAGGCCGGCGGTGCCGGTGTGGAGCTGGTCGACGCCGCAGAGGCGGCTCACCTGCGCGAGCACCCGCATCGAGACGCCGTGGGCCGGGAGCCGGTCGAAGGCGGCGTGCATGGCGCGGTGGGCGTGGATTGCGATGCCGTGTTTCTCGGTGCGCTCGCGGACGGTCTGGAGGCCCGCCCAGCCCGCGGTGATGATGTCCACCATGACGTACTCGCCGCCCTGCGCGGCCACCTCGTCGACCCGGTCGAGCATCGTCTGGGTGTCGGCGGTGACGTTGATGAGGTAGGACTTCTTCTCGCCCGTCTCGTCCTCGGCGTCGTCGCGGAGCGACAGCGACTCCGTGAGGCGGTCGGAGAAGGGGTTGAACGCCTGGTCGGTCAGGTTCTCGTCGTCCTTCAGGAGGTCGACGCCGCCGACCCACGCGTCGTAGCCGACCTGCGCGTGCGCCGCCGTCGAGAGGCCGACTTTCGGCTTGGGGACCGTCGCCGTGATGGGGCGGTCGGTGACGCCGAATACCTCCTCGCGGACCGAGGACCCGTACAGCGGACCGGGGTACGACGAGACGACCGACTCGGGCCACTCGCAGTCGAGGAGCCGAATCGTATCGACCGCCTTCATACCCATGATGTTGCCGGCGATGCACGACAGCACCTGCGGCATGTTTCCGGGTTCGAACAGTCCGGCGGGGTAGGCGACCCGAATCAGGTCGCCGTCGATGTCGAACGTCGTCGCGCCCATGTCGGTGAAGTCCGCGCCGGTCTGGAGGGCCGCCCACGTGCCGTTGGAGGACTCCGAGGCCACGCGACTCGCCGCCGCCTCCGTCGACATCCCCGTCGCGGGGTCGATGCGGAAGGTGCAGACGAGGTCCTCGTCGGTCGGTTCGTACTCGAGGTCGAGGAAGTCTTCGTACGTGATACCCATAGCTTCGCCTACGCTCCCGCGGAGCTTAAAACGGCATCCCGAAGCGACTTTGGCCCCTCGACGCGAAGGAGAACGGTTCGGCGCGCAGCGGCGTCATTACGGGGACGTCACGGGGTCACCGCGGGGGCGTCACGCGGTCGGCCCTCCGCGTCAGGGCGACAGCAGCGCCCGGACCTCGCGGAACTCCGGCACGTCGGCGTCGAGGGCGGCACAGAGCGCGTCGGCCGCGCCCAGCAACCACTCGGCGCGCTCCACGCGGGACTCCACGTCGCCCGGCCCGATTCGGTAGCGCTCGACGAGTTCCTCGATGTCCGAGCCCTCGGTCCACTCGTGGAGGATACGGGCGGTCTTGACCGCCGTCAGCCACTCCTCGAAGGGGTCGGCGTCGTGCATCGCGGTGGTGAACTCCGTGGCGTGGCTCCGGGCGTACTGGTACATCAGTGCCCGCTCGCGGTTGCCGAGGTAGGTGTCGTGCATGTCCGGCGTGTCGCAGACGACTTCGAGGGCGGTCCGGGCGGTGACGTGCTCGTCGGCCATCGTCTCGATGGTGCGGATGCCCGAGACGATGCGGGCCCCGGTCGTCGGCGAGACGTACTGTCTGGAGGTCTGTGCGCCCAGCATCGTCGCCGACAGCATCCCCTCGGTCGCGTCGAGGAGCTCCATCGCTTCGAGCTCCGAGACCACGTCGGCGACGAGCCCCGCGAGGTCCACGCTCGGGTTCTGGTGGGCGTAGTAGGTCGCCGAGAACACGTCGGCGACGCCGTCGAGGCTGTCGGCGAACCCGGAGGCGACGACCGAGAGGACGTGCGTCCGGAGCGCCTCGGGGTCGTCGAACTGCGAGTCCACGGCCTCCGCGTCGGCCGTCACGTAGCGGTCGAACAGCTCGGCTTTCGTGTCCGCGTCGCCGACGAGGACCGCCTCCCCGAACGGATCGAGGTGCGGGCGGCCGGCGCGGCCGCACATCTGGTGGACGTCGAGGACGGGAATCCACGCCATCGAGTCGCCGGTGTAGCGCTTCTGGTCGCGGATGACGACCCGGCGGGCGGGGACGTTCACCCCGGCGGCGAGCGTCGGCGTCGCGCAGATGACCGCGAGCCGGCGGTCTCGAAAGGCGTTCTCGACGGCGACCCGGTGGGCGCTCCGCAGGCCGGCGTGGTGGAAGCCGACGCCGGTCCGGGCGCACTCCGAGAGCTGGCGGCCGGTCGCGGTGCCGCCGAGTTCGTCGAGTTCGTCGCCGAGGGCGGGCGCGGGCGAGAGGTCCTCGTCGGCGAGGCGGTCGGCGAGCGCCTCGGCCTCGCGGCGCGACCGGACGAACGCGAGACACTGCCCGCCGGTCTCGACCGCGTCTTCGACGAGCGCGACGGTCGCCTCCGTGGCCTCGTCGTCGTTCGGGCCGGTCGGGGGGACGACCACGTCGAGGTCGGTGCCGTCGTCGAACTCGACGGTCTCGTCGGCGTAGACGCCGGTCCGGAGCGAGACGGGTCGCCACGTGCTCTCGACCAACGCCGCGTCGAGCCAGTCGGCGATGACCTCGGGGTTGTCGACGGTCGCCGAGAGGGCGACGAGTTGGAGGTCCGGAACGCGGCGCTGGAGCGTGGCCAGCGTGACTTCGAGCGTCGGTCCGCGCCCCAGCGCGCCGAGGAGGTGGACCTCGTCGACGACGACGCAGGCGAGGCGCTCGACCCACGGCGCGCCGTTTCGAATCGCCGAGTCGACCTTCTCGCTCGTGGCGACGACGATGTCGTGGTCGCCGAGCGCCGCCTCGTCCGCGTCGAAGTCGCCCGTGGAGATGCCGACGCTCACGCCGGGAAGTCGGTCGAACGTCTCGTACTTCTCGCGGGCGAGCGCGCGAAGCGGAACGATGTAGAGCGCCGGCCCGTCGGCGGTGAGCATGGCGAGTTCCGCGATGAAGGTCTTGCCGCTGGCGGTCGGAATGGCGGCGACGACGCGGCCGCCCTCCGCGACGCCCGCCTCGACCGCGGCGGCCTGCGGCGGGTAGAGTTCCTCGATACCGTCCGACTCGTAGTGGGAGACGAGGGCCGCCGACAGCGGGAGGTCACGCACGCGCATCTGTCACAGTTCTGGTGGCGGACTCACATAAGTATCTTCGCCGAGCGGGGGTTCGCCGACCGACGGCCCCCGAACCGGGCCGAGACGCTCGGCCTCGTGCGACCGTCAGCCACGGCAGGTATTTCCGTCGGCTTCTCGATATATGGATTGATAAACATGAGCAGGCGCGCCCTCTCGGTCGCCCTTCTCGTCGTCGTCGTGTTCGCCGGACTCCCGGCACCGACGCTCGGCGCGGAGGCGACCGCTTACATCGACGACGTCTCCGTCTCGCCCGCACAGCCGACGCCGGGCGAGCGGTTCATCCTCTCGACTACCGTACAGAACGCGCAGAACAGCCCGTCGAACCTCCAAGTGACGGACGTGTACGTCCGCACCGCGAGCGGCTCGAACGACCTCGCGCGGGCCGAAGACCTCGGGACGATTCCACCTGGGAGCGACCTGCAAATCCCGCTTTCAGTCCGACTCGCCGACGCGGGGACCTACGACCTCCGCGTGACCGTCGTCGGCCGGAGCGACGGCCAGGTCCAGCGACTCCAGTACCCCGTCGTCGTCCGCGTCCGCGAGGGCGGCCCGCAGGTGACCGTCGAGGTCGGCGACGCGGTCATCGGCACGGAAACGCCCGTCCAGGTCACCGTCTCGAACGGCGAGGAGGAGGTGGCGCGCAACCTTCGACTGTCGGTAGCGGCCGAGGACGCGACCGTGCGGAACGACACCCGCGTCGTCCCGCGCCTCGACTCCGGACAGGCCCAGACGTTCCAGTTCGACGTGACGCCCGGCGCGACCGACTCCGAGGTGACGGCGACGCTGCGCTACACCACCGCCGACGGCAACGCCCGGACGACGACGACCACCGCGCCGCTCGCCGCCGACGAACTCCGAGAGAACGTCCGCCTCGACGCGACCCTCGGCGACGGCGCTCGCCCCGCGGTCGTCGTCGACGTGACGAACCTCGGCAACGCGCCCCTCGAAGACCTCGTCCTCTCGCTTCGCGATGGCGACGCGACCGTCGTCGGGAACCCCGTCGGAACCGTCGCGGCCGAGTCCACCCGGACCGTCCGGCTGAACGTCTCGTCGGTCGACCGCGCGACGCTCGACGTGGTCGCCGACTACGAGACCGGCGGGCGCGACGGCTCCGCGGCGACGACCATCGACTACGTCGCCGCCCCCGGTCGGATTTCGCTCACCGGCGTCGACGTGGAGCGCGAAGACGGGAAGATACACATCTCGGGCAGCGCGAGCAACGTCGGCCTCAGCGACGCCCAGAGCGTCGTCGTCCGGGTCGTCCCGACCGACAGCGTCACTCCCGAGCGCCCCTACAAGGAGTACTTCGTCGGCTCGGTGCCCGCGAGCGACTTCGCCTCGTTCGACCTCTACGCCACCGTCGACGACGGCGTGACCTCCGTCCCGGTCGAGGTGACCTACCTCGCCGACGGCCGCGAGCGGACCGTCGAAACGACGGTGGACGTGAGCGACCTCTCGCAACCCGTCGACTCGAACGACGGCGGCGGCGGTCTCGGCACCACGCTCCTCCTCGTCGGCGGCCTCGTCGCCCTCCTCGTCGTGGTCGGCGTCGGAATCTACGCCTACAGACGACGCTGATTCGAGATGAACCACATCATCGAACTCCAACGCGTCTGGAAGCGTTACGACACCGGCGGCGAGGTCGTCGAGGCGCTCAGGGACGTGGACTTCCACGCCGACCCCGGCGAGTTCGTCGCCGTCATGGGGCCCTCGGGTAGCGGGAAGTCCACGATGCTGAACGTCCTCGGCCTCCTCGACACGCCGACTGAAGGGACCGTCTACCTCGACGGACAGGACGTGACCGACCTCTCCGACCGGGAGATGACGGTCCACAGAAAGCGCTTTATCGGCTTCATCTTCCAGAGCTTCCACCTGATTCCGACGCTGTCGGCGCTGGAAAACGTGGAAATGCCGACGCTGTTCGGCGACGACCCGACCGCCCGCGACCGGGCGACGCGCCTGCTCGAACGCGTCGGCCTCGGCGAGCGCCTCGACCACCGACCCGACCAGCTCTCGGGCGGGCAGAAACAGCGCGTCGCCATCGCGCGGGCGCTCATCAACGAGCCGCGCATCCTGCTCGCCGACGAGCCGACGGGGAACCTCGACCGGAAGACCGGCCGGAGCGTCCTCGACCTGTTCGACGAGATTCGCCGCGAGGACGACGTGGCGGTCATCGCCGTCACTCACGACCCCCAACTCGGCGACTACGCGGACCGAACGGTCGAACTCATCGACGGGAGGATACAGTGAGCGTCCTCGACGACCTCTTCCGGCGCGTTCCCGCGCTGTTGATGGCGCGTCGGAACCTCTCGCGCAACCGCATCCGCTCGGGGCTCGCCGTCCTCGGCATCATCATCGGCGTCCTCGCCATCGCGTCGCTCGGCATGTTCGGCACGACGCTCCGCACCGGCGCGAGCCAGCAACTCGGCGACATCGGCAACGAGATCAGCGTCTCGCCCAACTTCCAGGAGGGAATCGAGGAACTCACCGAACGCGACGTCGACGAGATTCGTCGCGCGGTCACCGACGGCGCGGTCGTCCCCGTCCGCTCCGAGTCGAAACTCGTCTCGCGAGGTGATCGACAGACCGTCACAACGGTCTACGGGATGGAAGACCCCGGCGCGCTCTACGAGGCCGAGGAGGGGCGTATCCCCGACCGGCTCAGACAGGGCGCGCTCGTCGGCTCCGGCACCGCCGGCCTGCTCGACATCGAGCCCGGAAACACCATCTCCGTCGACGGTCGAACCTACCGCGTCTCGGCCGTGTTGGCCGAACAGGGCGGCATCTCGCTCGTCAGCCCGAACAACGCCGTCATCGTCCCCGTCGAGGACGTCAACGGCACGGGCTACTCGCAGGTCGTCGTCAGCGCCGACTCCGGACAGGCCGCGAACGAGTCGGCGGTCGCCATCCGCGAGGCCCTCAACGAGCGCGAAGAGCGCGTCTCGGTGTTCGAACTCCAGTCCATCACGGCGGGCATCAACGAGTTCTTCGGCATCCTCAACGCCTTCCTCATCGGCATCGGCTCCATCTCGCTGGTCGTCGCCGGCGTGAGCATCCTGAACGTCATGCTCATGAGCACCATCGAGCGCCGCCAGGAAATCGGCGTCCTCCGCGCCGTCGGCGTCCAGCGCGGCGACGTGATTCGCATGATTCTCGCCGAGGCCGGCCTGCTCGGCGTCGCCGGGGGCGTCATCGGCGCGATACTCGCGGTCGGCGCGGGCGTCGCGCTCAACGCGTTCGTCCTGAACGACCCGCTCGCGACCTTCCAGGTGGCGAACCTCCTCTACATCGTCCTCGCGGTCGGATTCGGCGTCGGCACCAGCGTCCTCTCGGGGCTGTACCCGGCGTGGAAGGCGGCCAACGAGCGGCCGGTGGAGGCGCTCAGGAAGTAGTTGGGACTACGGGAGCGGAGTTTTGATGAAAAATGGGGCGTCGTCGGCCGCGCGTTGACCGATTACTGCAAAATTTTTTGAGGTTGGTTAGGCGTTGGGTCCAGACCATCTCTGGAGAGTCGCGGAACTCGAACCAGACTCGTCGGTCCAGACGACGCGGACGGTCGCACCTGCGAGGTTAACGTCTGCAGCGGGTAGATCTGGATCCGTTCCCGTCATTGCCAGACCAAATGAGCTGTCGTTGATCTCAATTGTTTTACCGGCATTCATCGGGTCCGGTATGTCTGGTCCGGTTGTAAACGACTTACTAGTACCTGCACCGTCTACTGCGCCGCTAATCGCTACTGAGAGCCGAGCGGACGCAATTTGTGACCCACTCTCGTGAGTGATCTTGAGTACGTCACCATTCACACCGTCATTGCCCCCCACATTCGCTGAGTTGTTGTTGTAATCGAAACTGAAGCTCGCCTGCGGGGCGGTCGCCGTCTGCCCACCCAGTCCGAGGACGAACGTCCCGATAACGGCCGCGAGAATCACCGTAATCGCGACCATCAGAATCACGCCGATGACCGGCGAGACTGCACCATCGTCTGCTAGTAGTTGTCTTATTTTCATGAGTTGTATGCTCCATACATACGCGGACCGTCCGCGGAGAACCCACCCGAAGAGCGGTATGTACGAGTAGTACCTAGGTGGTAGTGGACATAAATCTAACCGAAGATACGACAACAAAAATCACGTTCGTCCCTAGCACACTGTCAGATTAGTTGCCAGTACGCGCTCTCGGGGCTCGATACGACGGTGGAAAATCGGGTCGCCGCGGGCGGCTCAGATGTAGTCGTGATCGGCGAGTCGCTCGACGGCCTCGCGGAGTCGCTCTTCGCTCGCGGCGTAGGAGATGCGGGCGTAGCCCGGCGCGTTGAAGGCGCTACCGGGGACAGTCGCGACCTTCGCGTCCTGAATCGCGCCCTCGCACCACGCCTGGTCGTCGTCGTCGACGGGGAGCATCATGTAGAACGCGCCCTTCGGGACGGCGACATCAACGTCGTGTTCGGCGAGGAGGTCCACGAGCATGTCGCGGCGGGCCTCGAACGCCTGTCGCATCTCCTCGACGTCGTCGTCGGTGCGCTCCGAGAGCGCCTCGACGCCGGCGTGCTGGACGAAGTTCACGGCGCAGGAGACCGAGTGCGAGTGGAGCTTACCGGCCTGCGAGATGAGGTCCGACGGGGCGTGGAGGTAGCCGAGCCGCCAGCCGGTCATCGAGAACGCCTTCGAGAAGCCGTTGATGGTGATGGTGCGGTCTTCCATCCCGTCGAGGGAGCCCAGCGAGGTGTGCTCGAAGCCGTCGTAGACGATGCGCTCGTAAATCTCGTCGGAGATGACGGCGAAGTCGTGTTCGACCGCGAGGTCGCGGACGCCTTCGAGCGCCGCGTCGGAGAAGACGCCGCCCGTCGGGTTCGACGGGGAGTTGACGACGAGGAGCTTCGTCTCGTCGGAGACCGTCTCGGCGAGTTCGTCCAGTGCGGGCTCGAGCCTGAAGTCGTGCTGTGCGAGGTCGACGCGGCTGAGCGTGCCGCCGGCGAGTTTGACCATCGCCTCGTAGGAGACCCACGCGGGGTCGAGGAGAACGACCTCGTCACCGTCGTCGACGAGCGTCTGGAACGTCTCGAAGAGCGCCTGCTTGCCGCCGGGCGTGACGATGACCTCGTCGGCCTCGGCGTCGACGCCGTTGCCGCGGAGCTTCGCCGCGATTGCGTCCTTGAGTTCCGGGATTCCGTTCGACGAGGTGTAGCTCGTGTGTCCCGCGTCGAGCGCGTCCTTCGCCGCCTGCGTGATGTTGTCCGGAGTCGGGAAGTCCGGCGCGCCGACCGAGAGGTCGACCACGTCTTCGCCCTGCGCTTCCAGTTCGCTCGCGAGGTTCGAGATGGCGAGCGTCGCGCTCGGTTCGACGCGGCCGACTCGGTCGCTGAAATCGAAGTTCATGCCAACGCCTCCACCATATCAGTCGCAGCGTAAACCGCTTCCGCACCTTTGCTGACGCGCTCGCGCGCCTCCGCGCCGCTCATGCCGGGGCCGGAGACGCCGAACGAGACCGGCGTGTCGCGGTCCAACGAGACCTCAGTCAGCGACTTCGCGGTCGCGTCGGCGATGACGCGGTCGTGGTCGGTGTCGCCGGTGACGATTGCGCCGACGACGGCGACGGCGTCGATATCGTCGCGGCGGGCGAGTCGGTCGGCCGCGAGGGGCGAGTCGTACGCGCCGGGGACCTGAATCGTCTCGACCACCTCCGCGTCGCGCTCGGCGGCCGCGTCGCGGGCCGCCGCTTCCATCTGCTCCGTGACCGACGAGTTGAATCGGGCCACGACGAGTCCGAGTGAGACCATGGCCGACCCTTCCCGCCTCGGATAAAAGAACTACCGACACCGACCGAATTTGGTCTCCGGCGACGGGCAAGCACAAAAGTTGTATTGTCGGCGTTGCGATGGGTGGGCATGAGTACTGACAGTGGGACCGAGACGGTCACTCGGTCCCGTTCCCTCCTGGCGCTTTCGGGCGCGGTGGTCGTCGCCCTCCTCGTCCGCCTCGTCGACCTCGGCGGCCGAATCTTCCACTGGGACGAAGGCCGCGTCGGCTACTGGATTCTGCGCTATCACGAGACCGGCGAGTTCTCCTACCGGCCCATCATCCACGGCCCGTTTCTCCCCGTCGTCAACGACTATCTCTTCGCCGTCCTTCCGGCGACCGATTTCACGGCGCGGCTCCCTGTTGCCGTCGGCGGCGGCCTGCTTCCGCTTTCGGTCTGGCTGTTCCGAGAGCATCTCCGCCGCGACGAGATGGTCGCGCTCGCGCTCTTCTTCGCGGCGAACCCCATCTTGGTCTACTACTCGCGGTTCATGCGCAACGACGTGCTGGTGGCCGCCTTCTCGTTCGTCGCGCTCGGCTTCGTCGTCCGCGCGTACGACACCGGCCGCCTCGCCTACCTCATCCCCGCGGGCGTCTCCTTCGCGACCGGGTCGGCGGCGAAGGAGAACTACGTCGTCTACCTCGCGTGTTTCCTCGGGGCGGCGTTCCTCGTCTTCGACCACCGACTGCTCGCCCGGACCTCGGCCGGCGAGTCCGCCCGCGACATCCTCTTTTCGGAACTGCCCGCGAGCATCCGCGACCGACTTCGCGCACGCGGGGCGGGAAGTCTCGGTTACGGCGCGATTCGGTACGCCGCGGGCGTCCTCGGGGGTCTGCTCGCCTTCCTCGCCGTCTTCGTCTTCTTCTACGCGCCGCGGCCCGACCTCTGGAACGCGCTCGGCGGTTCAACTGCGGTTCTGCCCGTCCTCGAAGCCGGGACCGTCGGCGCGGTTTCGGAGATGTTCGGCAGTTGGCTCGGCGGCGGACACCAATCCCACGAGTATCTCCCGTATCTGAAGGACTTCCTCGAAACGTTCGTCTACGGCGCGCCGGTGCTCATCGTCTTCGCGCTCGTCGGCATCGTCGTGGACCGCTACGGCGTCGTCGCGGGGCGGGTCCGGTGGCTCGTCGCCTTCGCGACCTACTGGGGCGTCGTGAGCATCTTCGGCTACCCGCTGGCGACCGACATCCAAGCGCCGTGGGTCGTCGTCCACGCGATCGTCCCGCTCGCAGTCCCGGCGGCGGTCGGCGCGGCGTTCGTCTTCCGCTCCGGCGTGCAGGCGCTCGACGCCAAGGACACGGTCGGCGTCGGCCTCGCGGCGCTCGTGCTCGTCGCCTCGGTCGGCGGCGTCGCGGCCGCCAACGTCGACTACTGGAACGCCTCGACCGACGAGGACAAGGAGGTGCTCCAGTGGGCCCAACCCGAAAACGACCTCAAGGCCACGCTCGACGACGTGGAGCGCGTCTCGGCCGCCAACCCCGGAACCGACGTGCTCCTGTACGGGACCCACCCGCCGGACAGCGACGAGACGCACTTCTACGTCTCCAACGAGTCGAACCCGCTCGGCGGGCCGTCGTGGCACAGCCGACTCCCGCTCCCGTGGTACTTCGAGGGCTCGGGCGTCGAGCGTACCAGTAGCGCGCCGGACGCGAACGTCTCCGAGGTGACCGCCGACGCGCCGCCGGTCGTCATCGCCTACGAGTGGGACCGAACCGAACTCGAATCCGAACTCGACGGCTACGTCGCGCGCCAGCACGCCTTCAAACTCTGGAGCGAGGACGTGGTCGTCTTCATCGACGAGGACGCCCTCGCCGCCGCGAACGAGACGCGGGGCTGACGCCGGTCGGCGGCGTCCGACGAACCGATTTTCCCCGCGTTCGACGCGTTCCAGCGCCCGGCCCGTTCTGCGTCTTCTACACCGTTTATATCCACGAATGTGCTCATTTGAACGCATAATGTGGCAACGTTTATGCACCGACGTACTGAACCCGCGACTGTGACCGTCACCGTACCCGGATCCACGCTCGGCGTCGTCGGTGGGGGCCAGCTCGGGCGTATGCTCGGCGAGGCCGCCGCACCGCTCGGCGTCGACATCGTCGTGCTCGACCCGACACCCGACTGCCCGGCATCGGCCGTCGCCGACCAAATCGTCGGCGACTTCGACGACCCCGAGGCGATGGCGGAACTCGCCGCGCGGGCCGACGCGCTGACGTTCGAAATCGAACTCGCCGACCCGGACCTGCTCGACGAACTGGCCGCCGAGGAGGGAATCGAGGTCCACCCCTCGCCCGACGCGCTCCGGACCATCGAGGACAAACTGGTCCAGAAAGACACCTTCGGCGAGGCGGACATTCCGATTCCGCCGTTCCACCGCGTCGACGACGCGGCCGACCTCCGCGACGCGCTCGACGAGTTCGGCTCGGTCATGCTGAAAGCCCGGACCGGCGGCTACGACGGCCGCGGAAACGTCCCCGTCACCGACCCCGAGGACGCCGAGTCCGCCATTGAGGCGGTCGGCGGCCCGGCGATGGCCGAGGCGTTCGTCGACTTCGAGCGCGAACTGTCGGTCATCGGCGTCCGCGGCGAAGACGAGATTCGGACCTTCCCCGTGGGCGAGAACGTCCACGAGGAGGAGATTCTCCGCGAGACCGTCGTCCCGGCGCGGACGACCGACGAAGTGCGGGAGGAGGCCGACCGCGTCGCCCGCGAGGTGCTTTCGCACCTGCCCGGCCGCGGCGTCTTCGGCATCGAACTGTTCGAGACGGCGGCTGGCGACGTGCTCGTCAACGAGGTCGCCCCGCGCCCGCACAACTCCGGCCACTGGACCATCGAGGGCGCGCTCACCTCGCAGTTCGAACAGCACGTCCGCGCCGTGCTCGGGTGGCCGCTCGGCGCGACGACTCGCCGGTCGCCCACCGTGATGGCGAACGTCCTCGGCACCGTCGACGAGAGCCGACCCGCGCGGCTCGGCGGCCTCGACGACGCCCTCGGTGAATCGGGCGTCTCGCTGCACTGGTACGGCAAAGACGAGGTGCGCCCGCTCCGCAAGATGGGCCATCTCACCGCCGTCGGCGACGACGACGTCGACCTCGAACCGCTTCTCGCACGCACGCGAGACCTCCGGGACGGACTTCACTTCGACTGATACACAATGACGACAGAACGGGACCTCATCGACGAACTGCACGCACAGGCCGACGCCGACCGCGACCCCGAGACGACGCCCGACGTGGGCATCATCATGGGGTCGGACTCCGACCTCGACGTGATGTCCGGCGCGCACGAGGCGCTGGACACGCTCGGGTTCGGCGAGCAGACCGACTTCGACGCGCCGCCCGAAGAGCGGTTCACCTACGAGACGTACGTCGTCTCCGCGCACCGGACGCCCGACCTGATGTACGCCTACGGCGACACCGCGCGCGACCGCGGCGTCGAGGTCATCATCGCCGGCGCGGGCGGCAAGTCCGCGGACCTGCCGAACATGACCGCCTCCATCGCGTACCCGATTCCGGTCGTCGGCGTCCCCGTCCAGGAGAAGTCGGTCGACTCGGTCATCGGGATGCCGACGGGCGCACCCATCGTCGCGGTCGACGCCGGCAAGTCGTTCAACGCCGCGCTGTCAGCCGTACAGGCGCTCTCCCGCGGCTACCCCGAGCTCGAAGACCGACTCGTCGAGTACCACGAAGACCTCGTTTCCGACGTGGCCGAAACCTCGGCCGCGCTCCACGACCTCGGCGTCGCGGGCTTCCGCGAATCGCGGTAGCGAAGCGTCCGCCGTCGCCGGTCAGTGTTCCGCAATCGGGGGTCGCTCCGGGCGTCGAAACCCTGCCCGTGCGGGGTTCCGGGCGTCTCTCGCGTATTTTCCAAATAGAAGCTCTCTCGCGCCCGAAACACACAAATCAATGTTTATAGGGGAGCGCTTCTAACCGCCGCACGTCAGGGAGACACGGCATGAGTGATTGGATTGCAATCGGTGCGATGGGGCTGGTTGGTGTCGGCATACCGCTCGCGATGATGGCGGTGTCGGCGCTGCTGCGCCCAAGCGTACCGGAACAAGGAAAGAGTGCCACGTACGAGAGTGGTGAGGTGCCGACAGGCACGGCGCGCGTCCAGTTTAACATTCAGTACTACATGGTCGCGCTGCTGTTCCTCGTGTTCGACATCGAGACCGTCCTGATTTTCCCGTGGACGGTCATTTACCGCTCGGCCCTCGAACAGGGCGCGTCGCTGGCGACGATTCTGACGCCGATGCTCGTTTTCATCGGTATCCTCGTCGTCGGCCTCGTCTGGGCGTGGCGCAACGGCGCAGTCAAGTGGGTCAAAAGCCCGCAGGCAAACCGTCGTAAGACAGAGAGGCAAGATGCATGAGTAGCGAACAGAAGCCATTCGTCACGGACGACACACAGGTACAGACCGAGACTCGCGACGCCCGGATGGCGGGGGCGGACGACCGGTTCAACTCGAAGCTTCGGGAGGCGTTCGGCTCGTCACCGTTCATCCTCACGAAGTTCGACAAGTTCATGAACTGGGTCCGCGGGTCCTCGATGTTCATGCTGCAGTTCGGTATCGCGTGCTGCAGCATCGAGATGATGCACACCTACGGAATCAAGCACGACCTCGACCGGTTCGCGGCGGGTGTGCCGCGCGCGTCGCCGCGACAGGCCGACGTGATTATCGTGCCGGGGACCATCGTCTCGAAGTTCGCCCCGCGCATGAAGCGCGTCTACGACCAGATGCCCGAACCGAAGTTCGTCGTCGGCATGGGGTCGTGTACGATTTCCGGCGGCCCGTTCCAGGAGGGATACAACGTCATCAAGGGCGCAGAAGAGGTCATCCCGGTTGACATCCACATCCCCGGCTGCCCGCCGCGCCCGGAGGCGCTCATCTACGGTATCGCGAAGCTCCAAGAGCGCATCGCGAACGGCGAGTCCAGCCCGGTGACGGTCAAGCCGTACGAACTGGAGCAGTTCGGCGACCTCGAACGCGACGAAATCGTCGACAAGCTCGCGGCGGAAATCGACGAGGAAGACCTCGTCATGCGGTACAACTGGGCTGATTCGCCATGAGCCTCGAAGAACAACAGTCCGACGACCCCGCGGAACTCGAATCGGGCGTCAGCCGCGGCGACGAACTCGCCGACCTGCTCGGCGACCTCGTCGTCGGCCGCGAAGAACACCTGAACGCGCCAGGGCTCGTCATCCGTCCCGACGAGGTCCAAGACGCGCTGTTCAAGCTCCGCGACGAGGCCGGGTTCGACCACCTCTCGTGTGTGACCGCACAGGAGTACGAGGACCGCTACGAGTCCATCTACCATCTGACGAAGTTCGACGACCGGACCGACGAGGTCTCGGTCGTCGTGCCCACCTCGAAGGACAACCCGGTCAGTCAGTCCGCCGAGCCGGTGTTCCGGACGGCCGACTGGCACGAGCGCGAGGCGTACGACCTCGTCGGCATCCAGTACGAGGACCACCCGGACCTGCGTCGCATCCTGCTTCCGGACACGTGGCAGGGTCACCCGCTCGGACTGGACTACGACCAGGACCGCCCGCAGATAGCGACGCTCCGCGAGCACGCTAACCCGCTCGAGGAGGACCACCGCGCCGGGGACAGCAACACGATGTACATCAACATCGGGCCGCACCACCCGGCGACCCACGGCGTGCTGCACGTCGAGACGGTCGTCGACGGCGAGCAGGTGGTCGACCTCGATTCCGACATCGGCTACCTCCACCGCTGCGAGGAGCAGATGTGTCAGCAGGGGACCTACCGGCACCAGATTATGCCGTACCCCGACCGCTGGGACTACATCTCGGCGGGACTGCTGAACGAGTGGGCCTACGCCCGCACCGCGGAGGACCTCGCGGACATCGAGGTCCCCGAGTACGCCCAGATCATCCGCACGATGGGCGCGGAACTGTGCCGCATCGCGTCGCACATGATCGCGCTCGGCACGTTCGCGCTGGACGTGTACGGCGACTTCACGGCCATCTTCATGTACGCCATGCGGGACCGCGAAATCGTCCAGAACATTCTGGAGGACCTCACCGGTCAGCGCATGATGTTCAACTACTTCCGGCTCGGCGGGGTCGTCTGGGACCTCCCCGAACCCCGCGAGGAGTTCTTCGAGAAGATTCGCGACTTCATCGACGAGCTCCCGCAGGCGCTCGAGGAGTACCACGACATGATCACCTCGAACGAGATTCTCCAGGCGCGGACGGTCGGCACGGGCGTCCTGCCGCCTGAGGTCGCCAAGAGCTACGGTGCGACCGGACCGGTCGCCCGCGGCTCGGGCATCGACTACGACCTCCGCCGCGACGACTCCTACGGCTACTACGACGAACTCGACTGGGACGTCGTCGTCGAGGACGGCTGCGACAACTTCTCGCGCCTGCTCGTGCGCATGCGCGAGGTCGAGGAGTCGGCCAAGATCATCCAGCAGTGCGTTGACCTGCTCGAAGACTGGCCCGAAGACGAGCGGAACATCCAGGCGAACGTTCCGCGCACCCTGAAGCCCGAAGAGGACACGGAGATCTACCGCGCCGTCGAAGGCGCGAAGGGCGAACTCGGCATCTACATCCGCGCCGACGGCACCGACAAGCCGGCCCGATTCAAGATCCGCAGTCCGTGCTTCTCGAACCTCCAGACGCTCCCCGAGATGTCCGAGGGTGAGTACATCCCGGACATGATTGCCTCGCTCGGCAGTCTCGACATCGTTCTCGGAGAGGTGGACCGGTAATGAGTCTGCAAGCGGTCCTTCCGGACACGATCAGCGGCCTCCTCGGTCTCGAAGGCATCCTCGGCGACGTCGTCGGGGGTCTCGTTGGCGCGTTCCTCATCGCCAACATCATGCTCATCATGACGGCGTTCGCCGGACCGTGGGCGAAGCGGAAGATCACGGCCGCCTTCGGTGACCGCATCGCAGTCAACCGAATCGGTCCGTTCGGTCTCCTGACCATCGTCACGGACGCGGTCCGACTGCTGTCGAAGGAACTCATCGTTCCCGAGGGCGTCGACCGTCCCGCGTGGGACCTCGCGCCGATGGTCATTCCCTTCTCCGCGCTGCTCGGATTCGCCGTCATCCCGATGGGTAACGGCATCCAGCTCGCGGACCCCGAGACCGGTCTCGCGTTCGCCTTCGCCGCGGCGTCTATCGCCTCGCTGGGCATCGTCATGACCGGCTACGCATCGAACAACAAGTTCTCGCTCATCGGCGCGCTCCGCGCGGTCGCGTCGAACATCGCCTACGAGATCCCGCTCGTCGTCACGGCGGCCTCCGTCGTCATCTTCGCGGGGTCGCTCCGCATGAGCGAAATCGTCGCCGTGCAGGCCGAGCCGCTGCTTTCGGTCGCGGGCGTGACGATTCCGACGTGGTTCGCGTTCGTGAACCCCTTCGCGTTCGCGCTGTTCATCATCGCGAACCTCGCGGAGGTCGGTCGTAACCCGTTCGACATCCCCGAAGCGCCGACCGAGATTGTCGCCGGGTTCCAGACCGAGTACTCCTCGGTCTACTTCGTGCTCATCTACCTCGGTGAGTTCATCCACATCTTCCTCGGCGGCGCTATCGCGGCGACGCTGTTCCTCGGCGGTCCGGCGGGCCCGGTCCTGCCCGGATTCGTCTGGTTCACCATCAAAATCTGGGCGTTCTTCCTGTTCACCCAGTGGGCGCGCTCCGCGATTCCGCGCCTTCGCGTCGACCAGTTCCTCGAAATCGGTTGGAAGGGGATGCTCGTGCTCTCCTTCGCCAACCTGGTTCTCACGGCCATCATCGTGGGGGTGATTGTATGATCGGAATCCTGAAAGGCATGGCAGTGACGCTGAGGCACGCGCTCGACGGCGAGACGTTCACGGTCGAGTACCCCGAGACCGCGCCAGAAGTGAGCCCGCGTTTCCGCGGCGTCCACAAGTTCAGCCAAGAGCGGTGTATCTGGTGCCGTCAGTGTGAGAACGTCTGTCCGAACGACACGATTCAGATCGTTCAGGACGACAAGCGCAACGGCGAGCAGTACAACCTCCACATCGGCCAGTGTATCTACTGCCGGCTGTGCGAGGAGGTCTGTCCCGTCGACGCCATCCTACTCACGCAGAACTTCGAGTTCACGGCGGACACGAAAAACGACTTCGTCTACAACAAAGAACAGCTCAAGAACGTCCCGTGGTACAAGGATATCGACCCGCTCAACTCTCGCAACCCCGACCGCAACGCGTGGATCGGCGAGGGCGAAGGAGAGGTCGACTACCAGTAACATGACCGCGAGTGAATCGTTCGAGTCCCGTCAGCCCGCGTCCGCTACCGGACGCTGAGGACGTTCTCGAAATGTTCAAAGGGATATCTCAAGGAGACATACACAATGGTTTATGAAACCATCGCGTTCGCGCTGTTCGCCCTCGTCACCGTGGGCTGCAGCCTGGGCGTCGTCCTCGTGCGGGACATCTGGCATTCCGCACTCCTGCTCGGGGGCGCGCTCTTGAGCGTCGCGGTGCATTACGTGATGTTGCAGGCGGAGTTCCTCGCCGCCATGCAAGTCCTCGTCTACGTCGGCGGGGTACTGATTCTCATCACGTTCGCCGTGATGCTGACGCGTATCGATCCGGAGGTGAGTAGTACATGACCACGAAACCGCAGCTGAAACTCGGTTCGCACCTCGTGCCCGGACTGGCTGCCGTCGCGCTGTTCGTCGTGATGGCGGTCGTGTTCCTCGGCGCGTCGTTCCCGAACCCACAGGGGTTCGCAGAGGGAGCAAACATAACCGCGAGCATCGGCTATTCGATGTTCAACCTCGACTTCGGGGACGTCGCCGGGGAAGGGTTCCTCGCCGCGTTCATCGTCATCGCGGTAACGCTCGACGTCGCTCTTGACGGTGCCATCCACCTCGCACGGCGCGAGGAGGGTGGTCAGATGCGGACTATTCTGACCGACGGCGGCCGTGAACTCAAGCGAACGTTGTTCGACGACGAGGAGGATGACCGCTGATGGTGCCCCCGCAATACTATCTGCTCTTGTCGGCGGCCGTGTTCTGCATCGGCGTTTTCGGCCTCTTGACCCGACGGAACGCGCTGTTGTTCCTGATGTCGGTCGAACTGATGCTGAACGCCGCGAACATCAATCTCGTCGCGTTCTCGCTCTACTGGGGGAACGTCACGGGGCAAACGTTCACCCTGTTCACGCTGGCGCTCGCGGCCGCGGAGGTCGCAGTCGGTATCGGTATCATCCTCGTACTGTACCGTAACTTCGACGACGTGGACGTGACCAACGCGACCACGATGAGGTGGTAATATATGGCAGGTATCTTAGACTTCGCTCCGGCCATCGTCCTCCTCCCGTTCCTCTCGTTCCTGATCGCACTCGGGGCGGGACGGTACATGCCGAAGGGAGGCGCGCTGGCGGGTATCGGCGCGACGGCAGGCTCGTTCGTCCTGTCCATCGCGACGTTCTTCGCCGTCAGCGGCGGACAGACCTACAACCAAACGATTTACACGTGGGCGGAGGGCCTCGACGCCATCAACCTGACGTTCGGTCTGCTCATCGACCCGCTTTCGTCGATGATGCTCGTCATCGTGACGCTCGTCGCGCTCCTCGTCCACATCTTCAGCCTCGGATACATGAACGACGAGGGCGAGACGGGCCTCCCGCGTTACTACGCCGGACTCGGCCTGTTCACGGCCTCCATGCTCGGGTTCGTCGTCGCCGACAACCTGCTCATGGCGTTCATGTTCTTCGAACTGGTGGGCCTGTGTTCCTACCTGCTCATCGGCTTCCACTTCCGGCAGGACGGCCCGCCGAGCGCCGCGAAGAAGGCGTTCCTCGTCACCCGCTTCGGTGACTACTTCTTCCTCATCGGCGTCGTCGCCGTCTTCGCGACGTTCGGCTCCGCCGCCTTCGCGGGCCCCGATGCCTTCCCGGTCCTCGCCGAGGAGGCGCTCGCTGGCGAACACTCGGTCAACACGTTCCTCGGCATGGGCGAACAGGCGTGGTTCACCGTCGTCGGCCTCCTCGTTCTCGGAGGCGTCGTCGGTAAGTCCGCGCAGTTCCCCCTGCACACGTGGCTTCCGGACGCGATGGAAGGTCCGACGCCCGTCTCCGCGCTCATCCACGCAGCGACGATGGTCGCGGCCGGCGTCTACCTCGTCGCCCGGATGTACGGGTTCTACGTGCTGACGCCGACGACGCTCGCCATCATCGCCCTCATCGGCGGATTCACCGCCCTCTTCGCGGCGACCATGGGCGTCGTCAAGAAAGAGATCAAGCAGGTGCTCGCGTACTCGACTATCAGCCAGTACGGCTACATGATGCTCGGCCTCGGTGCCGGTGGCTACGTCGCGGCGACGTTCCACCTCATGACGCACGCCTTCTTCAAGGCGCTGCTCTTCCTCGGTGCCGGTTCGGTCATCATCGCGATGCACCACAACGAGAACATGTGGGACATGGGCGGTCTGAAAGACAAGATGCCCGTGACCTACTACGCGTTCCTCTCCGGGTCGCTCGCCCTCGCGGGCATCGTCCCGTTCGCGGGCTTCTGGTCGAAAGACGAGGTCCTCTACGAGACGCTCATTCACGGCCTCGGCGGCAGTCCGATTCTGCTCGCCGCGTACGCGATGGGTCTGCTCGCCGTGTTCTTCACGGGGTTCTACACCTTCCGGATGGTGTTCCTCACCTTCCACGGCGAGCCACGGTCCGGAACGGCGCGTGACCCCCACGGCGTTCGCTGGAACGTCAAGGGTCCGCTCGCCGTCCTCGGCGTGCTCGCCGCGACGACCGGGCTCGTCAACATGGTCCCGGTCGAGAAGCTCTTCGGCATCGAGGGAATCGACTTCCTACACCAGTTCCTCGACGGGAGCTTCAGTTCGCTGAACGCGCACCACTACGCCGAACTCATCCCGTACAGTTCGGGCTACATCGGCGGCGAGGCCGGAACGGTTGCCATCGGCGCGGCCGTCTCGCTCGGCTTCGCGCTCGGCGGTGCCGCGCTCGCGCACGTGCTGTACAACGTCCCCGAACCCGTCGAACACACGGACAAGCTCGGGAGCATCAAGACCGTACTGTACAACAACTACTACCAAGACGAGTACCAGGTCTGGATCGCGACCGGCGTCGTCCAACCCATCTCGCGCGTCCTCGATAAGTTCGACCAGGGTATCGTCGACGGCGTCGTCAACGGTATCTCCAGCGTGAGTCTGTTCGCTGGCGGTCGCGTCAAGCGCGTTCAGACCGGTGTGGTGAGCAACTACGCCGCGCTCCTCACGCTCGGTCTGACCGCGCTGCTTCTCGGTCTCGGTCTGCTCGGAGGTTGGTTCGCATGATAATCGAAGCGCTCATCGCAGTCACGTTCCTCGCCGCGCTGGTCACCTTCGTCGTGCCGAACCGGTACGCCGGCAAGGCGGCCTTCGCGCTGAGTCTGGCTCCCGTCGTCGGGAGCCTCTACATGTGGCAACAGTACGACGCGAGCGGGAACGCCTTACTCGGCGGGAACATCGCGTTCGAGACAGACGTCGCCTGGCTGCAACTCGGCCAGTACGACATCCACTGGATGGTCGGCGTCGACGGCATCAGCATGCCGCTTGTCGTCCTTACGACCATCCTCACCACGCTCGCTATCGTCAGCGCGTGGACGCCCATCTCGGAGCGTCAGTCCCAGTTCTTCGGCCTGATGCTTCTCATGGAGGCGAACCTGCTCGGCGTCTTCACGGCGCTCGACTTCTTCGTCTGGTTCATCTTCTGGGAGGCTGTGCTCCTGCCGATGTACTTCCTCATCGGCGTCTGGGGTGGCCCGCGCCGCAAGTACGCGGCTATCAAGTTCTTCGTCTACACGAACATCGCGTCGCTCGTGATGTTCATCGGGTTCATCTCGCTCGTGTTCGGTCTCGGCGACTCGATCTCGTCGTTCCGCCTGCCCGAAATCGCGCAGGCGTTGCAGGCCGGACAGCTCGGAAGCTTCGCGGGACTGTCGGCCGGCGCACTCGCGTCGGTCGCGTTCATCGCGATGTTCTTCGGGTTCGCGGTGAAGGTCCCGGTCGCCCCGCTCCACACGTGGCTGCCGGACGCACACGTTGAGGCCCCCACGCCGGTGTCGGTCATGCTGGCGGGGGTCCTCCTGAAGATGGGTACGTACGCCCTGCTCCGGTTCAACTTCACGATGCTGCCAGAGACGGCGCGCGCCTTCGCGCTGCCCATCGCCCTGCTCGCCGTCGCGAGCGTCATCTACGGCGCACTGCTCGCGCTGGCCCAGCAGGACCTCAAGCGCATCGTCGCGTACTCCTCCGTCTCGTCGATGGGGTACGTCATCCTCGGTCTCATCGCCTACACCACCTACGGCGTCGGCGGTGCGACCTTCCAGATGGTCGCCCACGGCCTCATCTCCGGACTGATGTTCATGGCCGTCGGCGTCATCTACAACACGACCCACACGCGCATGGTGTCGGACATGTCCGGCATCGCCGACCGGATGCCCGTCACGGCGGGCATCTTCGTCGCCGGCGCGTTCGGGTACATGGGTCTGCCGCTCATGGCCGGCTTCGCGGCCGAGTTCTTCATCTTCAAGGGCGCGTTCGAGTCCACGGTGATGGAGGCCATGCCGCTGTTTACCGGCGCCGCGATGTTCGGTATCGTCATCGTCGCCGGTTACCTGCTGTTCGCGATGCAGCGGACGCTGTTCGGACCCTTCCGGTTCGACGGCGACTACGACATCACGGAAGCGCCGTTCCACGACGTCGCACCCCTCGCGGTGCTGCTCCTGCTCACCATCGTGCTCGGTGTCTCTCCGGACATCTTCTTCACGATGATTCAGGACGCGGTTAACCCGATTCTCGAACTGGGAGGTGCGTTCTAGATGACGCCCCTCCAGACGCTCCCGGAGTGGGCGGCGACGGCTCCCGCCATCGTGCTCGCGCTGACGGGGCTCGCGCTGCTGCTCATCGACACCATCGACCCGGACTCCACGAACAACGGCCTTCTGGCCGGCACGGCGACGCTCGGCGCGCTCGCCGCCGGCGGCATCGCCGGCTGGTTCCTCATCGGCGGAACCGGCATGGAGTCCACAGGCGGTGCTATCTCGCTGTACGGCGACGCGCTCGTCGTCGACGGGATGAGCCTGTTCTTCACGCTCATCTTCACCAGCGTCGCCGCGATGGTGACCGTCGCCTCCTACGACTACCTCGCGGACGAGCCCCATCAGGGTGAGTTCTACTCGCTCGTGATATTCGCCACGACTGGCATGACGCTCATGGGGATGTCGAACTCGCTGGCGACCGTCTTCATCAGCCTCGAACTGGCGTCCCTGCCCTCGTACGCGCTCGTCGCGTTCCTCAAGAAGGACCGCGGCAGCATCGAGGCCGGTCTGAAGTACTTCCTCATCGGCGCGCTGTCGTCGGCGGTGTTCGCGTTCGGTATCAGCCTCGTGTTCGCCGTCACCGGCTCGCTGGTGCTCCCGGAAGTCGCCGCGTCGCTCGCCGAAGGCACCGAACTCGTCGGCGTCCTCGGTCTCGGCGTGCTGATGATCGCCGGGGGCTTCGCGTTCAAGACCGCCTCCGTCCCGTTCCACTTCTGGGCCCCGGAGGCCTACGAGGGCGCGCCCGCTCCCGTGAGCGCGTTCCTCTCGTCGGCGTCGAAGGCGGCCGGCTTCGCCGTCGCCTTCCGCGTGTTCACCGTCGCGTTCCCCCTCGAAACCGTCACCGCGGTCGGCGGCGGGAGCGTCGACTGGTCGCTGCTGTTCGCGGTGCTCGCCGTCGTCACCATGACGCTCGGTAACTTCGCGGCGGCGACCCAGAACAACGTCAAGCGGATGCTCGCGTACTCCTCTATCGGTCACGCGGGGTACGCACTCATCGGCCTCGCGGCGATCACCACCGACGGCGGTGCCGCGAACGGTGACGTGCTCGGCGCGAGCATGGCCCACCTGTTCGTCTACGGCTTCATGAACACGGGCGCGTTCCTGTTCATCGCCATGGTCGAAAAGTGGGGCCTCGGCCGCACCTTCGAGGACTACAACGGTATCGCGTCGAAGGCGCCCATCGCCGCCTCGGCGATGACCGTCTTCATGTTCTCGCTCGCGGGGCTTCCGCCGTTCGGCGGCTTCTTCTCGAAGTACGCCCTGTTCGAGTCGGCTATCGGGTCGGGCTTCTGGTGGCTCGCCGCGGTCGGCGCGGTCAACAGCGCGCTGTCGCTGTTCTACTACAGCCGCGTCGTGAAGGCGATGTGGATCGAGGAGCCGTCGAAGCCCCTCGAAATCGGCAGCCAGCCGGTCGGTCTCTACGTGGCGATTATCTTCGCCGCGGTCGGGACGGTCCTGCTCCTGCCCGGCTTCCAACCCGTCATCGAGACGGCGCAGACCGTCGCCGCGGCGCTCTTCTGAGCGTTTCGGCGATTCGGTTCGATTCGGTTTCTTTTATTCTCGCAGTAACTCGCCGAGCGCCGACGCCAGCTCCTCGGAGCGCCTGAGCGTCAGGCCGTCGGTGGTGACGAACACGCCCTTGTCGTCGGCCGTCACCCGGGTGAGGTACCCGTGGTCGAACGCACGGACGGTGTATCGGTAGTTCCCGAGTTCGGAGCCGCGGTAGGCGGTCCGCGCCTGAAATCCGTCGGTCTCGTGTTCGACGAACCCGGTGAGGTCGGCGTCGGCTTCGAGGTCGCTTCGGAGGTATATCTGGTCGCAGCGGTCGTGCGTGAAGTACGTCACGCTCCTGAGGTCGTCGCCGACGACGGTTCGACAGGTTCGGACGAACGACTCGGCTCGCGACTCGGGGAGCAGTTGCGTCTCGAGTTCCATCGTATATGTGTCATGCGTTGGCATGACATAATATCATCGCCGGATGGGAGGACGGTAGGGTTTTGCGGCCGGAGTCCGACCCTCCGTGTATGGTACGTCGCCTGGTTCTCGGCTGCGGGTCGCTCGGCGGGAACCTCGTCGGGCTACTCGCCGACCGCGGGGGGACGGTAACGGTCGTCACGGACCGGAAGGGCCGCGCCGATGACCTCCGCTCGGACGGCATCGCCGCGAGGGAGGGCGACCCCGCAGACCCGTCGAACTACCCCGACGCGGTCGACCTCGTCATCGTCGGCGGGCAGTCCTCGGCGCCGAACCTCGACGCGGCGCGCGCGGCCCGCGACCGATTCCCCGACGCGCCGCTCGTCGTCTACCTCGGCGACGACGCGGACCCGTCGGTCCGCGCCGACATCGACGCGATCGCCGACGAGGTCATCGACCCGCGTCGAATCGTCTCCGGGCGAATCCTCGACGCCGTCGGCACGTCGCACACGGAGCGGTTGAACCGCCTGATGCGGGTCCTCCGAAACCTCGACGGCAGGCTCGCGGTCGTGATGCACGACAACCCGGACCCCGACGCCATCGCCGCGGCGCTGGCGTTGCAGGCCATCGCCCGGCGGGCGAGCGTCGACGCAGACGTGTGTTACTTCGGCGACATCTCTCATCAGGAGAACCGCGCGCTCGTGAACCTCCTCGATTTGGACCTTCGGGTTCTCGACGAGGTTCCGGCGGACGACGAGTACGCCGGCTTCGCGCTCGTCGACCACTCCCGACCGGGCGTCAACGACCGCCTGCCGCCGGAGACGACCATCGACATCGTCATCGACCACCATCCGCCGCGCGCGCCGGTCGAAGCGGCGTACGTGGACCTCAGACGCGGCGTCGGCGCGACGAGCACGCTGCTCGCGGAGTATCTCGAACGGCTCGGAATCGTCCCCGACACGACGGTGGCGACGGCCCTCCTGTTCGGGATTCAGGTCGACACCAACGACTTCACGCGGGAGGTCTCGACCGCCGACTTCGAGGCCGCCGCCTTCCTCATCCCACACGTCGACGTGGACCTGCTCGAACGGGTCGAGACGCCGAGTCTGACCTCCGAGACGATGGAGACGCTCGCCCGCGCCATCTCGAACCGCGACGTTCGGGGGAACGTCCTCACGACGAACGTCGGCGACATCCGCGAGCGGGACGCGCTCGCGCAGGCCGCCGACCACCTCCTCGGGATGGAGGGCGTCGAGGTGACGGTCGTCTACGGCCTGATGGACGGCACCGTCTACGTCTCCGGTCGCGCCCGCGGGGCGAAAGTCGACCTCGGCGAGACGTTCCGCGACGCCCTCGGCTCTATCGGGAGCGCCGGCGGCCACGCGGACATGGCGGGCGCACAGATTCCACTGGGCATCCTCGACGACGTGGGCGACGACTCGCGGGAGTCGCTCGCCACCATCGTCACGGACATCGTCGCCGGGCGGATGTTCGAGACGCTGGAGCACGCGACGCCGACGCCGAGTCTGGATACCGACGTGGCCTTCGAGTACCCGCTCGATGAGTGAACGCCCACACGTTTTTGCCGACGGTGGCCCTATGGGGTGGGAGATGAGTACCAAAGCGACCGTCAAGGAGTACATGACGCGCGAGGTCCAGACCGTCTCTCCGACCGACACGGTCGCGGACGTCGCCCAACGCATCGCAGAGAGCGACGGGCACAACGGCTTTCCCGTCTGCGACGGACGCAAGGCCGAGGGATTCGTCACGGCGCGCGATATCCTCCTCGCCGACGACGCCGCCCCCATCGAGACGGTGATGGCGACGGACCTCGTCGTCGCTCACCCCGAGATGGACGTGAACGACGCCGCCCGCGTCATCCTCCGGTCGGGAATCCAGAAGCTCCCGGTCGTCGACGATGCGGGCAACCTCGTCGGCATCATCTCGAACACCGACGTCATCCGGAGCCAAATCGAGCGCGCGACGCCGGAGAAAGTGGGCAAACTCATGCGGACGCTCGAACAGATTCACGGCATCACGGTCCACCAAGAGCGCCGCACGGTCTCGCTTTCGAACCTCATTCCCACGCAGGCCCGCGTCTACGCCGACGAACTCGACGGTCGACGGTACGAACTCGAACGCGGCCTCGCGGAGCCGCTCGTCGTCATCGACAACAACGGGACGCTGCTCCTCGCCGACGGCCACCACCGCGTCCTCGCGGCCGACCGAATCGGCATCGAGGAGATGGACGCCTACGTCATCGTCGTCGACGACCCCGTCGAACTCGGCATGCAGCGGACCGCCGAAAAGGAGGGCCTCAAATCTATCTCGGACATCGACATCGTCGACTACGCGCGACACCCGCTGGTCGAGACGACGCGCCGGCTCCAGTAGCCCAGTTCAGTTCTCCACGTCGTACTCGTCCTTCCACGCCTCGACGGTCTCGCGGGCCTCGGATTCCGACTCGAACCGCTCGCCCTCGTAGCCGCGGCCCTCGGCGGACTGATAGAGTCGGTCGACCCTGACGTGCCACGCGTTCGGCCCGCGACGGAGCCGAATAGTCGCGTGGCCGTCACTCCGCTCCCACTCCACGATGCGGTCGTCTCGGCGGACCTCCGTCCAACTCATACCGGTGGATGTCGTCCGAGCCCGAAGTGCTTACCCATCCACCAGCGTCGAGGCGTCGACCGTCGCCGAGGCGGCCGGGCGCGTCTCCGCGCCGCAACTCGGGCAGACGGCGTATCCGAGGCGGTCGTAGGGGACCTCCGGAGACGGGCGTTCCAACCCACACTCCTCGCACGTGAAGTACGAGACCCATTCGAAGGACATACTGACACTCAGGATTGTCAACGTATTAATTAATCACCGCTTACCCTCCGAGACGGAGGGTATCGGTGCGGTTATTCGACTCCCCGCCAACGGAGAGACGATGACAGTCGAGAACCCGCGTCGGGCGCTCGGGGTGGTCTTTTTCATCGTCTTCGTCGACCTCCTCGGCTTCGGTATCCTCATCCCGGTGATTCCCCTGTACGCGCTCTCGTTCGGGGCGACGGAGTTCGTCGGGAGCCTGCTCATCGCCTCCTACTCGGCGATGCAGTTCCTCGCCGCGCCCTTCCTCGGTCGCCTCTCGGACTCCCGCGGTCGGCGACCCGTGCTCCTCCTGTCGCTCACGGGAAGCGTGCTCGCGTGGCTCCTGTTCGGCGTCGCCGGGTCGCTCGCGGTGCTGTTCGCCGCCCGGATGCTCGCGGGCGCGATGGGCGGCAATATCGCCACCGCACAGGCGTACATCGCCGACATCACCGCGGCGGACGAGCGTGCAAAGGGGCTCGGTCTCCTCGGGGCCGCGTTCGGCCTCGGCTTCGTGTTCGGCCCCGCGCTCGGCGGCTTCTTCGCCAGCGAGCCGGTCGTCGCGGCCGCCCGGGGCCTCCTGCCCGCGTTCGTCCCCGTCTCCGAGTTCTCGCTGCCGAGCTTCGCCGCCGCGGCCATCACCGGAACGAACCTCGTCGTCGCGTTCTTCGTCCTGCCCGAGTCGCGGCCGCCCGAAGCGCGCGGGACGCCGGCCGGGGACCGCGAGTCCCGCGTCCAACAGCTCCTTTCTGCGCTCCGGTCGCCCGGGCTGGGCACGCTCGTCGCCTCCTTCTTCCTCGTCTCTTTCGCCTTCTCGGCGCTCGAAAGCCAGTTCATCTTCCTCACCAACGACCAGTACGGCTACGGCGCGACCGAGAACGCGATTATCCTCACCTACGTCGGCGTCGTCCTCGCGGTCGTTCAGGGCGGCCTCGTCGGCCCGCTCACCGACCGCTTCGGCGAGTACCGGCTCGCGGTCGCCGGCGCGGGGATTCAGGTGCTCACGCTCGCGGCCGTCCCCTTTTCACCCCAACTGGGCGCGTTCGTCCCCGACCTCGGAAGGATACTTCCAGTCGGTCCCGTCCTCCCGGCGGGCGTGCTCGCGCTCCTCGTCGTGATGACGCCGCTGTCGTTCGGCAACGCCCTCACGAACGTCTCCTTGAACACGCTCGTCTCCCGTTCGGCGACGGACGACGAGCAGGGCGGCGCGTTCGGCCTCACCCAGAGCGCGGGGAGCCTCGCCCGGACGTTCGGGCCGGCGCTGGCCGGCGGGCTCTACACGGCCGTCGCGTTCTGGGCACCGTTCGTCGTCGGCGGCGCGCTGATGATTCCGATTCTCGTGCTCCTCGGACGGCTGGACCGCGAGGCGGTCACGTCGGCGACGGCGTGAAAAAAGGACGCGGAACGGCGAAGTGAGTCGCCGGTCCTTACGCGGGGGTCGGGCCTTCCGGGGCCGACGAGTCGTCGTCGGACCGGAACTGCGAGACGAGGTCGAGCGAGTCGTCGGCGCTTCCGAGTAAGAACAGCGAGTAGTACCGGAAGTAGGTCACGACGGGCATCTGGACGACCGCGCCGACCGCGATGGCCGCGAGGACGAACAGGAGCCCGAGCGCGCCGAAGACGACCAGTCCGACCGTCGAGGTCAACGCGACGTTCGCGGCGTTGAGCGCGAGGAACGCCCCGCCGCCGACGATGGCGAAGGGGATGGCGACGACGAGCAGGGCGAGGAGGGCCGCGATGCCGATACCGATGCTCGCGAGGATGCCGAGGATGAACCGGACGATGACGTACAGCCCGAACTCGGAGAACTCGGCGCGGAACACCGGGACGACCCGCCCCCACGACGAGAGGAGGGTGCGGTCTTCGGCCATCATCGTCGGGACGACGAAGTCGGTCGTCAACTGCATGACGATGGCGACCACGAACACCAACAGGAGCCCGAGCAGTACGAGCGGGATGGCGAAGAGGGCCACCGCGGGCGTGAACGCGACGGAGCCGAGGAACACCGCCGCGACCGGGATTCCGATGACTGCGAGCACGGCGACGAGCAGGCCGACTTGGAACCCGAACAGCCTGACGCCGAGCCAGAAGCGCTCGCGGAACGGTTCGCGGATGCGCACGTCCTTGGAGACGACGGCGTCCACGAGGACGAACTGCATCACGGAGCCGACGAACGACCAGACGATGCTGAGGGCGATAGCGACCGCCGCGAGCGCGATAACCGCGGCGAGGACGTTTTCCGGCGTCACGAAGCCGGGCAGCGAGTCGACCGGGATGTCGGTCGACCCGCCCCCGGTCGGGGTGGTCGTTCCGGTGTTGCTTCCGGCACCGCCGCTCCCGCCGAGGCCGCCGACGAAGAGGGCGATGAGTGCGAGGCGCGCCCATCGACCCGCGTCGAACGGGAGGAGGAGCGACGCCGTGGCGTCACGGGCGTCGTCGAGGGCGTCGATTGCTTTCCAACTCATAGCTGACAATGCGACGCCTCGCGAGATAAAGGTGTTCGAGAGCTAAGGTATCAGTTCGCTCGGTGGACTTTCTCGGGGGTGCGGAGGCCGTTACTCGGTGACGGCGGCCAGCGGGTCGAGGTATCCGGCCCCGTAGTACGCCTTGTCGGAACCCTCGGGTACGGTCGCGGTGCGGCCGAGTTTCGACGCGACCTGATTCGCGTTCAGACCCGGTTCGACCGACCGCACGAGCGCGACGGCGGCGGCGACCTGCGGCGCGGCCATCGAGGTGCCGGCCTTCCAGCCGTAGCCGTTCGCCGAGCCGACGTAGTTCCCGTCGTCGTCGTAGGCGGGCGTCGAGACGGTGTTGTAGACGAGGTCGTAGAACCACGTCTCGGGGTGGGTCTCCTGCGCGGAGAGGAGGGCGTCGCCGCCCGGGGCGGCCACGCCGACGGCGTTGGTTCCGTAGTTCGTGTAGAACGCCGGCGTCTTCGGTCCCTCCTCGGCGTCGCCCGCGTCGAAAGCGGTCCCTTTGGGTCCGGTCGCGCTGACGCTGAGCGCCTGCGCCCCCTCGTTGGGGAGGCTGATGATGCCGCCGTCGTGCTGGAGGTCGGCGCTGTCGTTGCCGGCGGCGACGACGACGACGGTCCCCGAGCGGTTGGCGTGGGTCAGCGTCCTGTTCAGCACGTTCCCGTAGAACTGCCCTTCGCCCTGTCGCGGGACCGGGTAGGAACCGAGGCTGAGGTTCGCGGCGTCGCAGCCGATTTCGGCGCTGTAGACGAGGGCCGCGAGGATGTCGGCGAACGAGGCCAGCGTGTTCGGCGAGAACACGCGGCAGTCGACGACTTCGGCCCCCGGCGCGGAGCCGACGACGCCCGCCTCGTTTCGGTCGTTCGCGGCGACGATGCCCGCGACGTGGGTGCCGTGGCCGCCGCCCGCGGGGACGCCCGCGCCGAAGCCGTCGCCGGTGAAGTTCCGCGAGAGCGACGCGTTGACCGCGTGTTCGAGGTCCGGGTGGTCGGCGGCGACGCCGGTGTCGATGACGGCGACGCGCGCGCCCTCCCCGCGGGTCACGTCGTGGACCGCGGGAATCCGCTGGCTCTGTTTGTCCCACTGCGCGGCGTAGCCGGGTTCGTCGACCGCATCGGCCGGACCCGCGTCCTCGACCGCCGGCCCGTCGAGCGTTATCTCCACGTCGGGCGCGTAGGCCGCGTTCAGGGCGGAGACGGCCGACTCGCTCCCCTCGACGACCACCACGCCGGCCGGCGAGAGGTCGTAGACGACCTCCAGGTCGGCGCTCGTCGCCGCCGACGCGTCGCCGCCGCCGAGGTCGACGATGAACCGGTCGGTCCGCTCGGCCGCGACGACGGTCGACCCGGCGGCGACCCCACCGAGGAGGGAACCACTCAGTTTCAGGAACGTCCGCCTGTGTTGCTGACGCATACCAGACACCGCGGCCGTGAAAAACATAGTTGTTACGGCACATTTTTGAGTTTAAAATAATTCCCCGAAAAACCACAACGTCGTACCGGAGCCGACACGCTCAGGGGAGTCCGGGTCGAACGCTCGGCCCACATGGTAGGTGTCGAAACCGCGCTCCGGCTCGGCGGCGGCCTCGTGTTGTTGCTCGCGAACGCCTTCTTCGTCGTCTCGGAGTTCGCGATGACGCGCGTGCCGCAGTTCGACGAGTCCGCCTTCGAGGGGTCTCGCGGCCTCGAACTCGCGTGGGAGATGACCGAGCGACTGGAGGTGTACCTCTCGGGCTGTCAGGTCGGGATTACCATCGCCAGCGTCGGCCTCGGCGTCGTCGCCGAACCGGCCGTCGCGGCCACCTTCGACGCGGTCCTCGGCGGCGGCGGGTCGGCGGGTTCCCACACGTCGCTGTCGGTCGGACTGGCGCTCGTCGTCATCAACCTCTCGCACGTCGTCCTCGGCGAGCAGGTGCCGACGTACCTCGGCGTCGAGCGCTCTCGCACGGTGGCGAAGTACACCGCGCCCGTCCTGTACGGCTGGACGAAGCTCATGTACCCGGTCATCGTCGTCGCCGACTGGCTGGCAAAGCGCCTGCTGTCGCTCGTCGGCGTCGAGATAACCCGGTCGTGGCAGGAAGCCGAAATCGACGAGGAGGAAGACGGCGACGGCTCCGCCGGCGAGGGACCCCGCCTCAGCCGCGGCGAGGTCCGAAGCCAGATGGGCGACATCCTCGCGCAGGGCTCGCTCCCCGAGGACCGCCGCGAGGAGGTCCTGAACGCGCTTCGCATCGGCGAGTTACCCGTCCGCGACGTGATGGTCCCCGCGGACCGCGTCGTCGCGCTCTCGGTCGGCGCGAGCACCGACGAGAGCCTCGAACGAATCCGGGCGAACCCCCAGCACTCGCGGTTCCCGCTCGTCGGCGACTCGCTCGACGACGTTCGAGGCGTCGTCTACGCGCCGACGGTCCTCTCGAACATCGACCGCCTCCAGTCGGGCGACCGCCGCCTCGAAGACATCGCCGCGCCCCCGCTTTCGGTTCTCTCGGACCTCTCGGTCAGCGACCTCATCGACCGCTTCCAGGCGGAGAATCAGGAACTCGCCATGGTCCGCGACCCCGAAGGCGGCTCCGTGGTCGGCCTCGTGACCGCCTCCGACGCCTTCGAGTCCATCACCGGCCAGCTCTACGACCCGCTCGACCTCGGGGCGTAGACCGCCCGCGGGACGCCCTCGTACCGGCCCCACCCGATGGTTCGCGCCTCGACGCGCTCTCGCGGACCGCCCACGCTTTTCATCCGCCGCCCGTATCCACTCGCATGACGCCCTTCGAACGACGGACCCGCGCGTGTCAGGAACGATTGGCCGACGCGGACGCCGACGCCGCCGTACTGTTCCCCAGTCGAAACCTGCTGTACCTCTCGGGCTTCGACGAGGAACCCGCGGAGCGTCACCTACTGCTTTTCGTCCCCCGCGAGGGCGACCCGGTGTTTCTCGTCCCCGACCTCTACGAGACGCAGGTCCGAACCGAGTCGTGGGTCGGAGACGTGCGCACGTGGAGCGACGACGACGACCCGCGTGACGCCCTCGCCGACGTGGTCTCGAATCTCGACCTCGCCGGCGGGCGCGTCCTCCTCGACGACACGATGTGGGCGCGCTTCTCGCAGGACCTCCGGACGGCGCTCCCCGACGCCGACTTCGGGCTCGCGAGCGAGGTCGTCGCCCCGCTCCGCGCGCGGAAGGACGACGCCGAACTCGACGCGCTCCGCCGCGCCGGCGCGGCCGTCGACCGCGCGGTCGAGCGCGTCCGCGACATGGGTGCGGACGCCGTCGGTATGACCGAAAACGAACTCGCCGCCGAAATCGAGCGCCTCCTCGCCGACGAGGTCGGCGAGGGGATTCCCTTCGGCCCGCTCGTCGGCTCCGGCCCCAACGGCGCGATGCCCCACCACAGCCACGGCGACCGCGTCATCGAGTCGGGCGACCCGGTCGTCCTCGACTTCGGCACCGTCGTCGACCACTACCCGAGCGACCAGACGCGGACCGTCGTCTTCGCCGGCGAGCCGCCCGCGGAGTTCGCCGAGGTCCACGGCGTCGTGCAGGCCGCACGGACCGCGGCCGTCGAGACCGTCGAACCGGGCGTCGCCGCCGGCGACGTCGACCGCGCGGCCCGCGAGGTCATCGAGGAGGCGGGCTACGGCGACCGATTCATCCACCGGACCGGCCACGGCGTCGGCCTCGACGTGCACGAAGCGCCCTACATCGTCGCCGGGAGCGACCGCGAACTCGAGGTCGGGAACGTCTTCAGCGTCGAGCCGGGAATCTACCTCCCCGACGAGTTCGGCGTCCGAATCGAGGACCTCGTCGTCGTCACCGACGACGGCGCGGAACTCCTGAACGACACCGACCGCGGCTGGCGCTGTTAGGCGCAAAGCTGTTAACTTCCTGACTGACGTGGCGGGCGTATGGTCTCCCGACAGACGCTCGTCGTCACCGCCTTCGTCCTCGCCGCCCTCCCCGTCGCGTATCTCGTGGAGGCGGCCACCGGGCAGTTCACGGTCTCGTTTCTCGCCCTCCTCGCCGTCGGCGTCGTCGCGCCGTCGCTCGTCAACGACTATCTCGACGGGCGCGAGCGCGACGGAAACGGAGTCTGAGTCCGGATTCCGAAAAAGCAGTAACGCAGTCGACGCTATCGGCGCGTCGGTCGTTACTCGTCGTCGTCGGCCGCGCCGTCACCGGAGGGTTCGATGTTCCCGATGATGGCGTCGATGTCGGCGTGTTCGTACAGCAGGTCGCGCATGCGCCGGACGGTGCGCTCGTCGCGGGTGCGCCCCGTGCTGACGATGTCCTCGGCGCGGTCGGTCACGGAGAGCGTGTCGCCGTTGACGAGGAGGACCGGGACGCCCTTCTCTTCGGCCTTGCCGATGACGGCCCCGACGGGTCGGTGGCCGCCGGTGAGGATGATGCACTTGACGCCGGGGGCTTCGAGCGCGGCGCGCTGGATGTTCGCGCGGTCGCCGCCGGTGATGACCGCGGCGTTCTTCGTGCGGCGGAAGTAGCGAAGCGCCGCGTCGCCGCCCATCGCGCCGACGAGGAAGCGCTCGACGAAGGCGTCCGTCGGCGCGTCGGTCGCGAAGTCCGCGCCGAGTTCGTTCGCGAGTTCCTCGACGGTGACGCCCGCGAGGTCCTTTTCGGTCGGGACGACGCCGAGGACGGGGACGCCGCGGGCTTCGAGGAACGGCGCGACCTCCGTTTCGAGCTCGTCGTAGGAGGCGTCGCTCACGCGGTTGAAGACGACGCCCGCGAGGCGGTCGGGGCCGATGTCTTCGACCGCCGCGACCACGTCGTCGAGGTCGCTCGGGTGCTGGTAGTCGGCGACGAGGATGACCTCGGCGTCGAGGAGGTTCGCCACGTCGCCGTCGGTGAGGTCCACGATGCCGCCGGTGCGGTAGGAGCCGCCTCCCTCGACGAGCATCAGGTCCTTGCCGGCCGAGATGTCCTCGAAGTGGTGGGAGATGACCTCCGAAAGCTCCTCGGCGTTCTCCTTGCCGCGGACCGCGCCCTGGATGAATGTCGGGGAGTAGACGACGGGTTCGAGCTGGTGCATCTCCGCGTCGATGTCGAGCAGTTCGCGGGCGAGCATCGGGTCCTCGTCGAGGGTCTTGCCGGTGCTGGACTGCAGGCGGGTGCCCTTGGGCTTCATGTAGCCCACGTCCAGTCCGCGCTCCTTGGCGAGGACGCCGAGTGCGAGCGTGATTGCGGTCTTCCCGGTGCTTTCTCCGGTCGAGGTGACGAGTACCGTGTTCATTGTTGAATGGTAGGGTGGTGAAGTGTTTAAAGTTCGTCCGGGTCGACGGTGAGTCGAACGTCGACGGCCTTCACGCCGTCCGGCAGCGCGACGAGCGGGTTGATGTCGAGTTCGAGGATGGCCGGGAAGTCGGTGACCAGTTGGGAGAGCCGCTGGATGGTCTCCGTGATGCCGCCGATGTCGACCGGGTCGTTCCCGCGGGCACCGCGGAGCATCGGCGCGGCGTCGATCTCCTTCGTCATGTCCTCGGCTTCCGCCTCGGAGACGGGCGCGACGCGGAACGTCGTGTCCTCGAGGATTTCCACGAAGATGCCGCCGAGGCCGAACATCATGAGCGGGCCGAACTGCGGGTCGCGGTTCATGCCGACGATGGTCTCGACGCCGTCGTCGAGGTTCACCATCTCCTGGACCTGCACGCCGAGGATGTTGGCGTCGGGCTGGTAGTTCTTCGCGCGGGTGATGAGGTCCTCGTAGGCGTCGTAGACCTCCTCGTTTTCGACGCCGACCTTGACGCCGCCGATGTCGGACTTGTGGAGGATGTCCGGGCTGACGATTTTCATCACGACGTCGCCGTCGATGCGCTCCGCGACGTCGAGCGCGTCGGCGGGGTCGTCGACGATGTCGCCCGTCGGCGTCTCGATGCCGTAGGCGTCGAGCAGTTCCATCGCCTCGACGCCGAGGCGGGTCTCGTCGCGCTCCTTGACGGTTTCGAGGATGTCGCGGGCGCGCTCGCGGTCCACGTCGAACTCGGTGGGCGCGTCGTACTCGCGCTGGCGGATGTCGGCGTACTCCGAGAGGGCTTCGAGGCCGTCGACGGCGCGCGAGGGGTCGAAGTAGTTCGGGATGCCGGCGTCTTTCATCACGTCGGAGGCGGCGTCGACGCGCTCGCCGCCCATGAAGCAGGCGGCGATGGGCTTGTCGTACTCCTGTTGGAGTTCGACGGTGTCGGCGGCGAGCTGGTTGTAGTCGAGGACGGCCGTCGGACAGGTCAAGACGAGCGCCATGCCGACGTTGTCGTCGGCGAGCGCCACGTCGAGGGCCTCCTTGAACCGGGCGTTGTCGGCGTCGCCGACGATGTCGACCGGGTTGTAGATGTTCCCCTCGGCGGGCAGCGACTCGGAGAAGGCTTCGAGCGTCTCGTCGGTGAAGTCGGCCATCTTCAGCTCCGACTCGCCGATGGCGTCGGTCGTCATGACGCCGGGACCGCCGGCGTTCGTGATGACGGCGACGTCCTTGTTCTCGGGGAGCGGCTGGTCGCCCAGCACGCGGGCGGTGTCGAACAGGTGCTGGACGGAGTCCGCGCGGATGACGCCAGCCTGTTCGAGGCCGGCCTCGTAGGCCGCGTCGGAGCCGGCGATGGTGCCGGTGTGCGAGGAGGCGGCCTGCGCGCCGGCGTCGGTCTTGCCGGACTTGACGAGGACGATGGGCGTGTCCTTCGTCACGTCGCGGGCGGAGTCGATGAACTCGCGGCCCGCCGAGATGCCTTCGAGGTAGCCGATGATGACCTCGGTGTCGGGGTCGTCGTTCCACGCCTCGATGAAGTCGGCCTCGTCGAGGACGGCCTTGTTACCCAGCGAAACGATGTCCTTGAAGCCGATGTCCTCGTCGTTGGCCCAGTCGATGACGGCCGTGATGAACGCGCCCGACTGGCTCATGAAGGACATGTTGCCGTCGAGGGCCATGTCGGGGCCGAACGTCGCGTTCATGCCGACGTCCGTGTTCATGATGCCCAGACTGTTCGGGCCGACGACGTTGAGGTCGTACTCCTCGGCGATGTCGCGGAGTTCCTGCTCGCGGGCGGCGCCCTCGCTGCCCGTCTCGCCGAAGCCGGCGGTGATGACCACCACGTTCTCGATGCCCGCTTCCCCGGCGGACTTCATCGCGGGGAGGACGACCTTCGGGGGAACGACGATGACCGCGAGGTCGGCGTTCGTCTCGCCGACGTCGCCGTAGCACTGCAGGCCGAACAGTTCGTCGTACTTGGGGTTGACCGGAACGACCTCACCGTCGAACTCGTCGATGAGGTTGTCCATGATTGCCCGCCCGATTGCTCCTTCGCGCTCGGTCGCACCGACCACCGCGATTCGGTTCGGCGCGAACAATTCGGATAGCTCTCCCATTGGTTGTTGATTCCCGTCATTGACTGATAAACTCGGTGGTGTGGGGCGTCTCACGGCCTTTGGTGGCACGATACAGTAGCGCAATTAATCGGTATGGTTCGTGATTTATACCACAGAATTGGGCCGGTTACGCTCGTCAGTAGGGGGTCGGCACCGCCGGCCCGCGGCGGCCAAACACATAATGTCATCCCCTGAAAACGATGGGTTGTGTCGAACCCCTCCCCCGACGCGCCGCTTCATCGGTCCACCGGCGCGAAAGTCGCCGTCGTCGTCTTCCTCGTGTTGACGCTCGCCTACGCGCTCCTCATCGCCCAGCAGATTCTCGCGTGGGTGTTCCTCGTCGTCGCCGTCGTCGTCCTCTGGTACGCCGCTCGGCTCGTCGTCGCCATGGAAGAAATCGCGACACAGCTCGGCCGCCTCGCCGACGAGCGCACCGAGTCCCGCGACCGCGGCGACGAATCAAGCTGAGATTAAATCACGGCGGACGCACCCGCACCCGAGACTGTCTCGCCGGTGAGCGAGTCGAACGAGGAACGGACGTTTCGACCCGCAGCCCGCCGCTCCGTCCGGTTTCTCCGAGTATCGGCGAAATCGGAGGGTTCCGATTACGAGATAATTTTATTCACGGTTCTTCTATTCTTAACTAACTATCGGGCGCGCGATGTTCCACCCGGAACAATGTACCCGTTACAAGTCACGTTGACAGAGTCCATCGCAGAGTTGACTAACGCCGTGCTCGCGTTCGTCCCGCGGCTCGTGGGCGCGCTCTTAATACTCATCGTCGGCTGGTTCATCGGCAGCATCGCCGCCCGACTCATCACGCGGGTCGCCGACCGCGTCGAGGTCGACAAGGCGGTGTTGGCGACGCCCGTCGGGAAGATTCTCGGCGGGACCGAAAAGGCCGTCTCGGGCGCGTTCGGGACGCTCGGTAAGTGGTTCGTCTACGCCATCGCCGTCCTCGCGGCCGCCGACGTGCTCGCGGTCGACCTGTTCTCCGAATGGGTCTCGACCGCGGCGTCGTACGCGCCGTCGTTCGTGGCCGGCCTGCTCGTCATCGTCCTCGGGTTCGTCGTCGCCGACTTCATCGGTGACGCCATCACGCGGACCCGCGCCGCGACCGAGACGCCGTACACGAGCGTCTTCGCGGTCGGAACCCGGATGTTCCTCTACTTCACCGCCGTCGTCATCGGTCTGAGCACGATGGGCATCGACGTGGCCATCCTGTTCACCATCGCGCAGGCGTTCGCGTGGGGCATCGCCGCGGCCCTCGCCATCGGCGTCGGCGGCGCGGTCGCCTTCGGCGCGCGCGACTACGTCTCGGCCAACGTCGAGCGCTGGATGGGTTCGGCCCGCTCCGTCGCGGCCACCCCCGTCTCGCCCATGGGCGGCGACAGCGACTCGCCGGAGGGCGCGTCGCCGGCCGACGACTGAACACGCTCCGCCCGGTGCGCTCGGTACGAGTGTACCGCGGAACCGACGTCTTTTCTTCACCGTCTATCGCCGGCGAGCAATCGCTCTCGACGACGAATATATCAGAATGCAGATTATAAATACGACGGGGATTTTTGGCCCGTCTAAATCAGTAGAGCGCAGCTATCTGCAATTCATATTTTAGGCCAACCAAAAGTATATGGAATATGATAATACTTATCGGCACCGAATGATTACGTTCGGTATGGACCAGTTTTCTGCGCTCGCGTTCGTCTTTCTCGCCGGGCTCGTCACGGCCATCGCGACCGGACTCGGCGCGATTCCGTTCTTCTTCGTCTCCGACGTGAGCGACCGCTGGAACGTGGCGCTGTGGGGCATCGCCTCGGGCATCATGGTGTCGGCGTCGCTGTTCGGACTCGTCTTCGAGGGCCTCGCCAACGGGACGCCGCTGCAACTCGGTATCGGGATGCTCGCGGGCGTCGCGCTCGTCCTCGTCGCCCACCACGTCATCGAGGGCGCGGAGGTCAACCCCAAGCAGTACGAGGAGGCCGACTTCCGCAAACTGCTGTTGATTCTCGGCATCCTCACCGTCCACAGCTTCCCCGAGGGCGTCGCCGTCGGCGTCTCCTTCGCCGACCTCGGCCTCGACGGCGGCTTCCAGCTGTTCGGCTTCGTCGTCCCGCTGCTCGCGGTGTTCATGACTATCGCCATCTCGATTCACAACGTCCCCGAGGGGCTGGCTATCTCCATCCCGCTCCGGTCGATGAACGTCTCGAACTGGAAGCTCGTCTGGTGGGCCATCTTCTCTAGTCTGCCCCAGCCCATCGGCGCGGTCATCGCCTTCTACTTCGTCCGCATCGCGCGGGAGTTCCTCCCGTTCGGCTTCGGCTTCGCCGCGGGCGCGATGGTCTTTCTCGTCCTCACGGAGTTCATCCCCGAGGCGCTCGAACTCGGCGAGCGCCTCCCGCGCGGCGGTCGGGTCGAACTGCTCGCCGGACTCGCCGCCGGCTTCGCTATCATGGTCCCGCTGGCGTTCATCTGAGCGCCGCGGACCCGCCACGACGGCTCAGACGCGCGGCTCTCGCCTTCGACTCGGAACGGCAGAGAAAACAGCGACCGCGAACTCGACTTAGTGCGAGTGGCCGAGCGCGTCCGAGAGCGGGACGCCGAAGCGCTCTTCGAACAGCTCTTCCATCTTCTCGTTGATTTCGGCGATGTCGGCCGGCGCGCCGCCCTCGCTGTGGTGAGCGACGACGTGGGCCTGCTGTGCGAACGCCTGCACGACGACGTCGGCGACGACGTCGGTCGGGTCTTCGCCCTGCTCCGAGAAGATGTCGACGAGGCCCGCGGGGAGTTCGAGCGCTTCGGTGTCTCCGTCCGGTCCTTCGATGGTGTACGTCTCAGTTTCGACCATGCCCCCACGTGGGGTCGGCCGCGGGTTAAGGCTTGAGTTTGCGGGCGCGTCGGACGCCCTCGCGAGCGCCCCCGAGCGCCGCGGGCGGGTGGTGCGCCGGCTCAGTCGGTCCGCGGAATCGCCGCTGTGCCCGCCGCGAAGAACGCGACCGCGAGCACCGCGAGCACCGCGAGGTTGGTGACCCAGTCGCCGCCGCCGTAGGTGAGCGCCCGGACGCCGCGGGCGAAGTACGTGAGCGGCGAGAGGTTCAGCGCCGGGACGAACCACGGCGGGAGCAGGTCGGGCGTCACGAACGTCTCCGAGAGGAAGAGCAGGGGAAGCGCGATAGCGTTGCTCGCGGCGATGACGCCGTCCTGCGAGTCGGCGACGCTCCCGATGACGGCCCCGAGGCCGCAAAACAGCGTCACGCCGAGCGCGACGAAGGGGACGATGGCGAGCGTCGCGGGCGTCAGCGGAATCGACGCGCCGGTCACGAGCGCCGACAGCGCGAGGAGCAACAGCGCCGCGAGGCCGATGACGACGACGTTGACGAGCGAGTGCGCGAGGAGCCACTCGGCCCGAGACAGCGGCGTCGTCGCCAGCTTCTCGAAGCGGCTTCCCTCGCGGTGGCGCGCGATGGTGCTACCCACGCGCGACAGCGGGGTGAACAGCACGACGACCGCGAGGTAGCCGGCGATGTAGTACTCCTTCGGCTCGGCGAACAGGCCGCCGCCGGTCGGCTGGGTCTGCACGAGCGCCCCGAAGATGACGACGATGATGGCGGGGAAGAAGAACGTGAAGAACACCGCCGTCCGCCGCCGGAGGAACGCGTGCCACGAGGCGACGAACTCAGCGCGGACGCGGGCGGCGAGGCTCATCTGTCACCTCCGACCGCGGCGGCCGCGGCGGGCCGGGCCGCCTCGAACTGCTCGCCGGTCAACGAGAGGTAGACCTCTTCGAGGCCGGGCTGTTTCCAGACGAGCGACTCGTAGACGACGCCCGCGTCGTCGAAGGCGGCGACCACGTCGCCGATGTCGCGCGGGCCGACGCCGTGGACGGTGATGCCGTCTCCCGACACCGTCGCGTCGAGCGCGGTCGGCAGCGACACCGACCCGAGGGCCGCGTCGGCGTCGCCGTCGGTCCGGACGACGAGGCGGCTCTCGCCGCCGTACTCGGTAACGAGGTCGTCCGGCTCGCCGACCGTGACGAGTTCGCCCGCGTTGAGCAGGCCCACGCGGTCGGCGAGGCGCTCTATCTCCTCCATCGAGTGGCTGGTGAGAAACACCGTCGTCCCGCCGGCGGCGAGGTCCTCGACGAGCCCCCACAGCGACCGGCGGCCCGCGGGGTCGATGCCGGTCGTCGGCTCGTCCAAGAACAGCACGTCGGGGTCGTTGACGAGCGTCAGGGCGATGCAGGCGCGGCGCTGTTGGCCGCCCGAGAGGTTCTCGTACCACGTGTCGGCGGCGTCGGCGAGGCCGACCTCGTCGAGCACCGCGTCGGGGTCGCGGGCGTCGTCGTAGAGCCCAGCGTAGTAGGCCACGAGTTCGCGGGCGGAGAGCCGACCCGCGGGTCGGAACTCCTGCGGGAGGACGCCGAGGCGCTGGCGGTCGACCTCGGTCGGGTCGCGCCCGAGGATGGCCGCCGACCCCGAATCCACCGCGGTCGTGCCCGTGAGGGCGCGAACCAGCGTCGTCTTCCCCGCGCCGTTCGGACCGATGAGGCCGAAGACCTCTCCCTCGGCGACCGACAGGGAGACGCCCGAGAGCGCCTCCACGTCGCCGTAGGACTTCCTGAGGTCGTCGGCGGCGAGTACCGCGTCCATGTCGTACCCGTCGTCACTATCGGGTGGTAAGGGATTCGGAATCGCCGCTCGATTCGAGTCGCGGGGCCGTGGGCGAACGGGAGAGGGCTCGCCAGCTCGGTCGTAGCAAGCCTTACTCCGGTCGCGCCGCTCTACGTCGACATGAACGGTTCCCGACGCGATTTCCTCGCCGCGACCGGCGCGACCCTCCTCGGCGGCCTCGCGGGCTGTGCGAGCGCCCCGACCGACGACGGAGCCGGGGGAACGACCGACAGCGACGCGACGCCAGACGAGACTGACGGGGCGACCGCGACCGCGAACGGCGGGTCCGACGGCTCACTCGCGGGCCTCGAAGTCGCCTACGAGACACTGGCGACCGGGTTCGCCTCGCCGGTCGACGTTGCCGTCCCCGAGGCGTTCGGCGGGTCGCGGCGGTTCGTCGTCGACCAGCCCGGTCGAATCTGGCTGCACGACGACTCGGGACTACAGAGCGAACCGTACCTCGACATCACCGACCGCGTCGTCGACCTCAACGGCTACGACGAGCGCGGCTTCCTCGGCGTCGCCTTCCACCCCGATTTCGCCGACAACGGGCGGCTCTACCTGCGGTACAGCGCCCCGCGACGCTCGGGGACGCCCTCGAACTACAGCCACACGTTCGTCCTGAGCGAGCTGACGGTCGACCCCGAGGCGACGACGGTCTCGGCCGACACCGAGCGGGTGCTGCTCGAACTCCCCGAACCCCAGTCGAACCACAACGCCGGAGCCGTCGCGTTCGGCCCGGACGGCTACCTCTACGTCGCCACGGGCGACGGCGGCGGCGCGAACGACGAGGGGCGCGGCCACGTCGACGACTGGTACGACGCCGTCGCGGGCGGCAACGGACAGGACGTGACCGAGAACCTCCTCGGGAGCGTCCTCCGCATCGACGTCGACTCGACCGGCGGCGTCTCCGGCGACGACGACCGCCCGTACGGAATCCCCGAGGACAACCCGCTCGTCGGCTCCGACGGCCTCGACGAGCAGTACGCGTGGGGGCTCAGAAACCCGTGGCGGCTCTCGTTCGACGGCGAGGACTGTTACGTCGCCGACGTGGGACAGGGCGCGTGGGAGGAGGTGAACCTCCTGGAGCGCGGCGGCAACTACGGCTGGAACGTCCGCGAGGGCGCACACTGCTTCCGCGCCGACGACTGCCCGACCGAGACGCCCGACGGCGCGCCGCTTCTCGACCCGGTGCTGGAGTACCCCCACAGTGGGGACGGGCCGTCCGGGGTAGCCGTCATCGGCGGCCACGTCTACCGCGGCGAGTCGATTCCGGCGCTCTCGGGCGCGTACGTCTTCGCCGACTGGCAGTCCGAGGGGAGACTGTTCGCCGCCCGCCCGAGCGAGTCGCGGCCGTGGGACATCGCGGAGATTCCCGTGACGGACCGCGACGACGGCGGGACGAACGTCCTCGCGTTCGGCCGCGCCCCCGACGGCGAACTGTACGTCTGCACCAGCGGGCGGCCGATTGTCACCGGGTCGTCGGGCGCGCTGAACCGGTTGACCGGCGTCTGAGGTCGGGGGCAGGTCGTTCCAGCGCCCGCGACTCAGGCGTCGCCGTCGACGTTGACTCGCCTGCCCGTCGTCGCCGACTCGTAGGCCGCCTCGGTCAGCGCGGTCACTCGGAGAGCGTCCTCGGCCGGGATGGCGAGGTCGGCCTCGTCGCGCGCGGCGTCCACGAAGTTCCGGAGCTTCTTCCGGGTCAACTCCTCGAAGTCGGGCGTCGGCGGCGTGGCGGTGTAGGTCATCCCCCCCTCGGCCACCTCGATGGTCTCGCCGTCGAAGGCGACCATCCCCTCGGTGCCGATGACGCGGAGCGACTCGCCGGGGTCGGGGACGCTCTGTCCGTCGCCGGAGACGCCCACGCTCGCGGTGAGGCGGTCGCCGTCGCGGTCGAGGACGACCGCGAGCGCCGAGTTCACGTCCACGTCGTGGCCGCGGTGGTCGACCGCCGCGGCGACCGTCACCGGTTTCGAGCGCGTCACCCAGAGCATCGCGTCGAGGAGGTGCGACCCCGAGTCGTACAGTTGGCCGCCGCCCGACAGCGACGGGTCGCCGCGCCACTCGTCTTTCGTCCAGCGAATCCACTCCTGTTCGAGGTGGCAGACCACCATGTGCGGGTCGCCGATGCGACCGCTGTCGACGACGCGCCGCAGTTCGTGGAACCGCGGGTCGAAGTGCCGCTGATAGCCGACCGCGAGCGTGAGGCCGCGTTCCTCGGCGCGGTCGACGAGCGCCCGCGCGCCGCCGAGGTCCGTCACCATCGGCTTTTCGAGGTGGACGTGGAGGTCGGCGTCGAGCGACGCGAGCGCCTGGTCGAAGTGCTTGGTGTGCGGCGAGGCGATGGTCACCGCGTCGAGGAACTCGGCGTCCAGCAGTTCCTTGGTCGTCTCGTAGGTCGGCACGTCGAACTCGTCTCCGAATCGCTCGCGAACCTCGTCTACGGGGTCGACGCCGGCGACCACGCGCACGCCGTCGAGTTCGTTGAGGAGGCGGCATTCCAGCACGCCGAGGCTTCCGAGGCCGATACCTGCGACTCTGAACATGCCGTACCAGTCGCGGGGAAGCCGCAAAAGCGTGCGGGCGAGTCGCAAGGAATTACCGGGGGACCGGCGTGGGTCGGCTATGGACGACGCAGTCCTCCAGCGGTTCGCCGTCGTACTCGCGTTGGTCGGGGGGGTCCTCCACGTCACGTCGCTCGCCGAGAACCCGTCACAGGGGTTCGTCACCGTGGGGTTCGCGGTGCTCCTCCTCGCGCTCGCGCTCGGCGGCGCGCCGGTCGCGCGCGAACTGTTCGAGACGGACGCGACCCGTGCCGAATCGCCCGACGCCGACGAACAAGGCTGAACGTCTCGCCGCTACTCGCACGCTTTAGTCGCCCGCCGTCGTGGCATCGACCATGAGCCTCGACTATCGACGACTCGGGTCGACCGGCACCCGCGTCTCTGAGTTGTGCTTCGGCACGTGGCGGTTCGGACGGAAGAGCAGCGGCGTCCTGGAGACCGACGAGGAGGAGGCCCACGAACTCCTCGACGCGTTCGAGGAGCGCGGCGGGAACTTCATCGACACCGCCAACGTCTACGGCAACCCGAACGGTACGTCCGAGGAGTACATCGGCAACTGGCTGGCCGAGCGCGACCGCGAGGACTACGTCCTCGCCTCGAAGGTGTACTTCCCGTTCGACGAGGACAACCCCAACGGTCGCGGCCTCTCGCGGACCCACATCCGAAACCAGATCGAGGGCACGCTCGACCGACTCGACACGGACTACCTCGACCTCTACTACATCCACCGCTGGGACGAGGAGACGCCCATCGAGGAGACGCTCCGGGCGCTCAACGGCCTCGTCGAGGAGGGGAAGGTCAACTACCTCGGCGCGTCCACGATGGCCTCGTGGCAGCTCACGAAGGCGCTGTGGAAGTCCGACGTGCACGACTACGCCCGCTTCGACGTGACCCAGCCGCTGTTCCACGCCGGCTACTACGAGGACGTGAAAGACTACCTCGACGTCTGCGGCGACCAGGACGTCGCGGTCTGTCCGTACTCGCCGCTCGCTGGCGGTTTCCTCACGGGGAAGTACGAGCGCGCCGACCCCGACGACCCCACCGAGTACGTCGCGCCCGACGGCGCGCGCGGGTCGTTCGACGAGCGGTTCGACCGGTTCTACGTCTCCGAGCGCGGCTGGAAAGTGCTCGACGAGATTCGCGCGGTCGCCGACGAGGTCGACGCCAGCCCCGCGCAGGTCGCGCTCCGCTGGCTGATGGACTACCCCGAGGCGACCGTCGTCCCCATCGTCGGCGCGCGGACGACCGAGCAACTCGACGAGAACGTCGGCGCGGCCGACGTGGACATCTCGACCGACCAGTGGGAGCGCATCATGAACGCCCGCTACGACGAAGACGGTCGGCGCTGGGGCCACTAAGCGACCGCGGGCGGCGCGGGCGACCGGACCGGCGTTCGACTCTTTTCACGCGATGCCGAGGTCTCGCAGGAAATCGCAGACGACGTGGACGTAGAGCACGACCGCGAGGAACGCCGCGAGCGACCCGAGTCCCGAGAGCGCGAGCGCGCCGACCGCGACGCCGCCGACGAGGTGGTGGCTCAGGAGTCGCTTGCGGTTGAAGTCGGTGCCGAACTCCTCGAACACCCGCTCTTGGTCGAGGAGGCCGACCCGCGGGTTCGTCACCGCGAGCCGCAGGTTCGCCCAGTCGCCGCGCTGGACGCGGGCGATGACGAAGTGGTCGAGGTCGATGAAGACGCTCACGAAGACCGCGCCGGCGACGAGAAGCGGCAGGCTCCCCGGCGGGTCCAACGCGACCGCGGCGACCGCCCCGGCGACCGTCCCGACGACGGCGTGTTCGAGTGACTTCACGTCCCGCCCCGCTCAGTCGACGTGCGGACGGACCCGCCGGAGCACGAGGTCCGGGTCGAACTCGTCTTCCGACTTGTCCCAGACGCGCTCGTCGTCGACGGTGACGGTGAGAACGCCGTGGTCGCCCGTCACGAGCGCCACGCGGTCGAGCCGGTCGCCGAACTGTTCGAGCAGCGCGTGCTGTAGTTGCTCGGCGCGGTCGAGGAAGCCGCAGGGAACGCAGTATTCGATTTCGACGCTTGTCATGGTCGGACGTTCACGGCGAGCGCGTAAAAGCGAGGGGGCGAGTGACCGCTGCCGCGACCGCGACTGTCACTTCCCGAAGCCGGGCCGCCACCGGAGCAAGACGACGGTGACGAGAAAGACCAGCGTCGAGAGGTCGTACGAGAGCGTCGTCACGGTCGCCGCGATGGCCGTCCCGCCGCCGAAGACGCTCGTGGCGACCGAGGCGAGAATGGGCCACGAACACGAGACGCAGGAGAACAGGCCGACGACCCCGGAGACGGCCGCGCCCGCCGCCTCGACGACCGTGTCGTAGACGAGGAACGCGAGCGCCGCGTAGCCGACCACGCGCGCCGGCATGAGGACGAGGTTGAACAGGTCGCCGCCGTAGACGAGCGCCGGACCCCACCCCGGCGGGAGGAAGGCGACGCGAAGGCCGTCGGTCCCGCCCGGCACGGGCGAGGTGACGAGGCCGCCGGCGACCGCCAACAGCGCGAAGTAACCGACCGCGACGGCGGCCGCCTTGCGCTTCGTCGCGGCCGAGGCCGGTGCCACGTCGGTGTCGAACATGACCCAGAGGCCGACGATGACCCACGCGACGCCGTAGAGCGCGTACCGCGGCGCGCCGACGCTCGCCTCGGTGAAAAGCAGGTAGACGAACGCCAGAATCAGCGTCGTGTTCACGGCGAAGGCGGCGCGGAGCAGACTGGCCCGCGAGGGGCGGGGAAGTGCGGATGCGGTTGCCATGTGTGGGGGAGTAGCGGTCGGGGCTCAGAGGGCGAGCGTGTCGACGACGATGGCGAGGAGCAGCATGCCGAGGTAGGCGTTCGAGGCGTGGAACGCCCGGAACGCGGCGGTGTCGTCGCGCTCGTAGTGCAGGCGCACGACGAAGTAGAGGAACGCGCCGCCGAAGAGGATGCTCGTCACGAGGTAGACGACCCCGAGGGCGTCCATGACCGCGAGGCCGGCCGCGGCGACGAGCGTCGCGCCGAGCCACCAGAGGATGTGCTTTCGCGTCTCGGTCTCGCCGCGGACGACGGGCATCATCGGGAAGCCGCCGCGGGCGTAGTCGTCCTTGTAGGCCAGCGCGAGGTTGTAGAAGTGCGCGGGCGTCCACAGGAAGATGACCACGGCGAGGACGACGCCCCCGAGGCCGATGTCGCCGGTGACGGCGACCCAGCCGATGAGCGCCGGAAGCGCGCCGGCCGCGCCGCCGATGACGGTGTTCTGGACCGTGTTTGGCTTCAGGATGAGCGTGTAGACGACGCTGTAGAAGGCGATGGCGACGACGCCGAGGACGGCCGCGAGCCAGTTGACGGACGCGAACAGCGCAACCGACGCGACCGTCAGGAGCAGGCCGAACGCGACGGCGTTGCGGACGGGGACGAGGTCGACCGCGAGCGGCCGGTCGCTGGTCCGCTGCATCCGACGGTCCACGTCGCGTTCGAGGACGTGGTTGAACGTGCCGGATGCGCCGATAGAGAGGACGCCGCCGCCGAGCGTCGCCGCGATGACCTCGGGCGTGAGGCCGGGCGAGACGGTGCCGGCGAGCGCCATCGCCGCCGACGCGACGAGACAGAGGAGCCACATCAGCCGCGGCTTCATGAGCCGGAAGTACGCGTTGACCGTCGCCTTCGCGCGGGCGACAGGCTTGGTCGGGACGGGCGGTCGCTCGCCGTCGTCGGTCGGGGGACTCATCGAGGGGGTGCCGACCGGCGCGTCGTCGGGGTCGCCGGTGGCCGCTTCGAGCGTCCACGCGAGCGCGGCGACGAGGCCGCCGAAGATGACCATCCCGAGAACCAAGTGGAGCGTCGAGAGCGCGGGGCCGACGCCGACGGTGGCGACGACCGCGCCGAGACCGGCCTGCGCCGGGTAGAGCACCGCCGACGCGGTGACGGTCGCTCTCACGCGGCGGGACGTGTCGGTCCGCCACGCCGAGACGAGCGTGGCGAGCGTGAGGAGACCGACGAGGACGGCCGCGACGCGGTGGCCGAGGGCGACCCAGCCGTCGAGCGTCGCGGGGAGCGAAAAGCCGTCTCCGCACGCGGGCCAGGCGCTACACGCGGCGGTCGCGTCCGTGAGCGCGGTCGTCGCGCCGACGATGAGCAGCAGATAGACGCCCATCGCGGTCGCGGCGAGCAGGCCGTGGAACGTGTTCGAATCGCGATTCGTGGCCACGAAATTCACCTACGGGCCTGTTGGGCCGTCCCGTATTTAGGACCCGCGCTTTTCCGCCTCGCGTTCGGGTGCCGCTCCCCCCGATATGGCGGGGGCGGGTTGATAAACGGCGGGCCGAGAGTCGGTATGCATTTATGCGGTTGTTCCTAAGTCTCGCTCAGCATGAGAAAGACGCGTTTCGCGCTCGCGTCCCTGCTCGCGACGGTCGTGATGGCGCTCGTTGCCACCCCCGCCGCCGCGCAGGCGTCCGCCACGTCGGAACTTATCAATCAGCTCAACGGGAAGCTGCTGTACGTCGCTATCCCGATTACCGTGCTGGTGGAGGTCATCCTCCTCTACACGGTCATCAAGTTCCGCAACAGCGAGCGCGCACTGCCGACCAAGGAGAACCGCCGGCTCGAAATCACGTGGACCATCGCGACAGCGATTATCCTGCTTTTCGTCGGCGTCGCCTCCTACGGCGTGCTGGCCAACGAAAACGTCACGCACCAGGGCAACGACATCGCCATGGACGACGACCCGGTCGTCGTCACGGCCGAGGCCTACCAGTGGGGCTGGAACATGTACTACCCCGAGGAGGGTAACTTCACGTCCGGCAACGAGATTGTCATCCCCAAGGACCGCCCGGTCTACTTCCAGGTGACCGCAACGGACGTGATACATGGATTCCACGTCCCTAAACTCGGCCTCAAGCAGGACGCGATGCCGGGTTCGACGAACACCATCAAGACCGTCGCCTACGAGGAAGGCACCTACCAGGGCTACTGTACTGAGTACTGCGGCGTCGCGCACTCTCAGATGTACTTCACCGTCGAAGTCGTCTCACAGGAAGAGTACCAGAACTGGCTCGACGAGCAGCAGTCGGCCAACAGCGAGTCGTCGTCCGGCGGCTCGAACTCGACCGCGACGAACTCCACGCAGTAACGGACCACCCTTCTCTTTCGACGCTCCCCGCCGAGTGACGACGCTCGCGCTCGTCGCGTTCGGCCGTCGGAGAATGCTTCGAAACGTCGGAATCGAATCGGGTCGTGCCTCGAAGGCGGGCGAGGTCTCAGCAGCGCCGCTCGACGATGCGGTCGATGATGCGGCCCGTCGAGAGGAGTTCGTCGTCGTGGCGCTGCTCGCGCGGCGTCGCGCGCGTGACCTCGCAGTCGATACCGCGGGCGTCGAGGGCGGCTTTGATGCCCGCCTCGTCGTGGTGTTGGTCGTAGCCGAGGACGATGACGTCGGGGTCGATTTTCTCGATAGGGACGAAGATGTCCTCGGCGTGGCCGAGGTGGGCCTCGTCGACCACGTCGAGCGCGGCGACCATGTCGCGGCGCTGGCGGTCGTCGAGTATCGGCTTCGGCTTGTGCGTCACGTTCTCGCCGCGGGCGATGATGACGTGGAGTTCGTCGCCGAGCGACGCGGCGTCAGACAGGTAGTGGACGTGGCCGGGGTGGAGGATGTCGAAGGTCCCCTGGGCGATGACCCGTCTCATCGGTCCAACTCCGCGTCGATGTCGTCCTGCGTGAAGTCGAAGAACGATTCGGGGTCGGGGAGGTCGACGTCGAGCACGTCGAGGTCGCGAACCTCGCCCGACTGGTCGAACGCCTCCCAGTCATCGAGGCCGTAGGGCGCGCCGATGATGATGTGGACCCGGCCGCTCCCGAAGGTGTCGAGGTCGGCGTCGCTCGGTCTGAGGACGCCGTTCGGGTGCGAGTGAATCGACCCGACGGCGCGGAAGTCGTTCGGCACGAGGTCGTTCCTGACGGTCGCGCTGTAGGGGTCTGAGACGGTCCCCGGGATGATGAGCACGTCCGTCACGACGTAGCCGTCGCGGTCGACGCCGAGTCGGCGGGCGTCCTCGCCGCGGAGGAGTCCCATGTACTCGTTCGGATGCGTCTCCGCAGAGGCTTCGAGCGCGAAGTCGAGGGCGTCGGCGGCGATGCCGACGACCTCCCGCGACCGGAAGAGTCGCATACCGAACCGTCCGCGGGCGCTCCATCTAAGGGTTCCGGAACGCCGAGTCGGTCGCCGGAACGGAACCGCCATACTGAGGTCGGTGCTCGCCCGAACTCGGGTGTGACGCTCGATTCCGATCTCGTCGCCCGAGCGACGAACGCGCTCTCCGCGGACGCGCCGCCGACCGCGACGACCGAGCTCGACGGCGGGCACGTCGGGCGCGTCTACCGTCTCGACTTCGACGGGCGCGACCCCGTCGTCGCCAAGGTCGGCGACACGCCGCTCGATGTGGAGGCCGCGATGCTCGACTCGCTCGGTTCCGCCGGGCTCCCGGTCCCCGCGGTCCACCACGCCGACCCCGACCTGCTCGTCCTCGACTACGTCGAGGGTTCGTCCGAGTTGACCCCCGCCGCCGAGCGCGACCTCGCGGCCCACCTCGCCGCGCTCCACGAGACGACCGCGCCGGCGTTCGGCTTCCCCTACGACACGCTCTCCGGCCCGTACCGCCAGCCGAACCCGTGGACCGACTCGTGGGTCGAGTTCTTCCGCGACCAGCGCCTCCTCCCGTGGACCGATGCGGCGCTCGATTCGGGACTCCCGGACGCGACCGCCGAGCGAATCGAGTCGGTCGCGGGCGACCTCGACGCGCTCCTCGTCGAGCCGGCGGCACCCCGACTCGTCCACGGCGACGTCTGGGGCGCGAACCTCCGCGTCCGCGACGACCGCGTCGTCGCCTTCCTCGACCCGGCGTGTTACTACGGCCACCCCGAGGTCGAACTCGCCTACATCGACTGGTTCGACGCCGCCGGCGACGATTTCTTCGACGCCTACGACGAGTCCCGACCCATCGCCGACGGCTTCTTCGAGGAGCGCTCGCCCGTCTACGCGCTGTTTCCCCTCCTCGAACACGTCCGCGTCTTCGGACGAGACTACGTCCCGTCGGTCGAAGACGCGCTTGACGAACTCGGGTACTGACGCCCGGGTCCCCGCAGTTTTCGGGGCGAATCGAGTCGTGGGAACCGGTCGCGCACGTGAGATGCTTTTGTAAAGCTTAACACTACCCCCTGACCTAGCGGGACCATGAGCGACGAGCACGCCGGGGATTCCGGCGACGACTCGGGTCCGAATTCGGACGCACGACCTATCGTCTACGATCTCGCACCGAACTGTACCGCCGACGACGTCGAGACCGACGCCTACTACCACGCCGTCGTCAACGGCGTCGTGGAGTACGGCATCTTCGTCGACATCTCCGACTCCGTCTCCGGTCTCATCCACGAGTCCAACCTCTCGACCGACTACGAGGTCGGCGACCGATTGGTCGTCCGCCTCGAATCCGTCCGAGAGAACGGCGACATCGCGTTCGCCGAGGAAACGCCCGACGACTACCGCACCCTGACCGTCGACCACGAGCCGATCATCACGCCTATCTCCGACCTTACAGTCGGCGATTCGGTCACCGTCGAGGGCGTCGTCACGCAGATTAAACAGACCGGTGGCCCGACGGTCTTCCGCATCGCCGACGACTCCGGCATCGTCGCGGCCGCCGCCTTCGAGGAGGCCGGCGTCCGCGCGTTCCCCGAAGTCGACCTCGACGACGTGGTCCGCATGGCCGGCACCGTCGAAGACCACGAGGGAACCCGCCAGCTCGAAGTCGACGGGCTGACGGTTCTCGACGACGAGACCGCGGCCGACGCCCGCCAGCGCATCGACGCCGCGCTCGACGAGCGCGCCGAGCCCGAGCCGGTCGAACCGCTCGTGGAGTGGCCGGCGTTCGAGAAGCTCCGCGGCGACCTCGAAGACGTGGCGCGCCTGCTCCGCCGGACGGTCCTCGAAGGCCGCCCGATTCGCGTCCGCCACCACGCCGACGGCGACGGCATGTGCGCGTCCGTTCCGGTCCAGCTGGCCCTCGAACGCCTCATCACCGAGGTCCACGACGACCCCGACGCGCCGCGTCACCTGTTCAAGCGCCTGCCGAGCAAGGCCCCGTTCTACGAGATGGAAGACGTGACCCGCGACCTGAACTTCGCGCTCGAAGGCCGCGCCCGCCACGGTCAGCGGCTCCCCTTCCTGCTCATGCTCGACAACGGGTCGACCGAGGAGGACGTGCCCGCCTACGAGAACCTCGCGCACTACGACGTGCCCATCGCCGTCGTCGACCACCACCACCCCGACCCCGAGGCGGTCAACCCCCTCCTCGACGCGCACGTCAACCCGTACCTCCACGACGAGGACTACCGCATCACGACCGGCATGATGTGCGTCGAACTCGCGCGGATGATTCACCCCGACGTGACCGACGAACTGCGTCACGTCCCCGCCGTCGCCGGGCTGTCGGACCGCTCGAAGGCGGAGGTCATGGACAACTACATCGCGCTCGCCGAGGACGAGGGCTACGACCGCGAACAGCTCCTCGACGTGGGCGAGGCGCTCGACTACGCCGCCCACTGGCTGCGCTACAACGACGGCGCGTCCATCGTCAACGACGTGCTCAACGTCGGCTGCGACGACGAGGAGCGACACCGCGAGCTCGTCGAGTTCCTCTCGACGCGCGCCGAGCGCGACGTGGACCGTCAGCTCGAAGCGGCCGAACCGCACCTCGAACACGAGCGCCTCGACAGCGGGGCCAACCTCTACCGCATCGACCTCGACAAGTGGGCCCACCGCTTTACCTACCCCGCGCCGGGCAAGACCACGGGCAAGCTCCACGACCGCAAGGTCCAGGAGACGGGCGAGCCGGTCATCACCATCGGCTACGGCCCCGACTTCGCCGTCCTCCGCTCCGACGGCGTCCGCCTCGACATCCCGCGGATGGTCGCCGAACTGAACGAGGAAGTCGTCGGGGGCGGCGTCTCCGGCGGCGGTCACCTCGTCGTCGGCTCCATCAAGTTCGTCAGCGGCATGCGCGAGGAGGTCATCGACAGCCTCGTCGAGAAGATGGCCGAAGCCGACATCGACGAAGAGCTGTCGACGACGGCGTAAGGTCGCAGTCGCGGCTCACGCGGACACTTATTTTATTCTTCGAACTCCAGTCGCCTGAGCGCCGCGACTCCGACGACGACCGCGAGGGCGGCCGCGGCGACGAGCCCCGGCTTCGACTCCGCCCCGCGCCCGCTCGCCCGCCAGTCCGCCGCGAACGCCCCGCGGAAGTACGCCGCCGCGGCCGGGTCCGACAGCGCGAGGACGACTTCGCGGTTCTCGCGGGCCGAGTGGCGGTTCCAGTTGAGACTGCCGACGAGCGCGGTGTCGTCGGCGACGACGCCCTTCGCGTGAATCGCGCCGTACCGGCCGCCGGGTCGCGCGAGGCGGACCGAAAGCGGCGTTCCGGTCCTGTCGGCCCACTCGTTCAACCGCTCCGCGAGCGCGCGGTTTTCCTCCTCCACGTACCACGCGCTTCCGAGGAGGAGCCGAACGCGGACGCCGCGGTCGGCGGCGCGCTTGAGCGCGCGGACGAACGGCCCGTCCGCTTCGACGGTCGGCTGTAACACGTCGATTCGGGCGTCGGCGGCGTCGAGTCGAGAGACGACCGCGGACTCGGCGTTGTCGGGCGCGCGGAGGACGGCGATGCGGTCGACTCGAACGGACTCGGGGGCGATGCGCGAGGGGTACGAGCCGTTCGCCGACTCGGTGCGGACGAACGACCGGCCGACCCGGTACGTCTCCCACGGGGCCGTCCCCGGGAGCGACGCGTCGTCAGCGAAGGTGGCCGCGAGGTCGGCCGCGACGCTCGGCGAGCGCGCGACGACGCCCCAGCCGCGGCTCTTTCGCCCGCCGGTCCCGGCCGGTTTCCAGTTCTCGGTCATCACGAGCGCCGCGTCGTCGACGACGGCGTACTTCGGGTGGTGAAACGAGTGCGGGTCGCCGACGACGCGGACCGAGACGCCGGCGTCGACGAGGCGGTCGAGGACCCGCGCCGACCGCCGCGGAAAGCCGCCGACCGGGCTGTCTTCGACCAGCACCGACACGGCGACGCCGCGCTCGCGGGCGGCGACGAGTTCGTCGGCGACGCGCGCGGAGGAGACGACGTAGCCGGCGAGCAGAATCCGCTCGTCGGCGGACCGGAGCGTCGAGACCGGGCGCTCGGGCGAGTCGGGAAGGACGAACAGCGTCGCGTTCGCGGGGCCGTGGGTCGCGACGTCCCGTCGGGGGAGGGACCGCGGCCACCACGACCACGCGCCGTCCCGGCGTTCGAGGAGCGCGCCCTCGCGGCTCCGGTCGTAGGTAAGGCGGTCGGCGACGACGCCGTCTCCGCCTTCGATGGCGGCGCTGGCGCTCCCCTCGTAGCCGCCGTCACCGACGACGCGGAGCGTGACCGTCTCGCCACCGTTGGCGAGGCCGAGGCCGGGCGCGACGACGGGGAAGTCGGTCAGGTTCGCCGCCGCGTTCGGGTCGGCGGCGACGGCGACCGTCCCGCCGGGTGCGGCGAACGAGACGGTGTCTTCGCCGTCGGACAGCGAGAGTTCGGTTCCCGCGGGCGCGGCGACGGCGACGAACTCCCCGCGGTCGCCGGGCGTCGCCGGGTCGGGCAGCGCGGAGACGATTCGAGGGCCGCCGGACGCCGACGAGTCGGCGGGCGTGGGCGAGTCGGTCGCGTTCGTCGCGTTCGTCGCGCCCGGCGCGGCCGCTATCGGCGCGGGAACGACGGCCGCGAGCAGGACCACGAGCGAGGCGGCGAGCGCGGCGACGAGAGCGCGACGTGACACACCCCGCGGTGGTCGCGTCACCCTACAAAAACGTTCGCGACCGGTGGCTCAGCGCGAGCGGTTTCGAGAGAAAGAACACGAGAGGAGAACCGCAGAACCGCGAGGGTGTCGCGTCGTCGTGCGGCCTCAGACGGTCGCTTCGGCTTCGACGTCGTCGCCGAGGAACTCGGCGGCGAGTTCGGCCTCGCGCTGGACGAGGAACGAGCGGTCGTCGACGTAGCCGGCGGCCGCTTCGAGCGCGTCTTCCGTGCCGATCTGTCGGAGCGCCCACGCGGCGCTGGCGCGGACGGAGTCCACGTCGTCGTCGGCGGCGACGTCCGAGAGCGGTTCGACGGCGCGGGTGTCGCCGATGAGACCGAGCGCGCGCGCGGCGGCCGAGCGGACGTTGTCGTTCTCGGTGACGAGTTTGTTCGCGATGGGCTGGGTCGCCTCCTCGGAGCCGATTTCGCCGAGCGCCTTGAACACGACCTTCTGGAGCGCGGGGTCGCTGTCGGTGTCGACGTAGTCGACGAGCATCTCGACGCCCTCCTCGGCGGCCATCTTGCCGATGGCCTTGATGACGCCCTTGTCGCGGCGCTTGGCCTGCCCCTCGATGGTCTCGTAGGCGCTGTCGTCGTTCATCCGCGTGAACGCCTCGATGCAGTACTCCTGCATGAAGTCGGACTGGAAGCTCTCGAAGGCGAGCGCGATCATCTCGACGTTGCCGCGCTTTTCGTGTTCCTTCAGCGCCGACAGCTCCGGCGGGTAGTCCTTGTAGTGGCCGAGCACGTCGTAGAAGCCCTGCACTTGGAGCTTCTCTCGCGTTTCGAGGTCGTCCCACTCCTGGGCGTCGTCGAGGCCGTCCGCGAGGCCGTCGGCGACCTCGATGAGGTCCGCGATGGTCTCCGCGTCCTCGTCGGCGTCGAGGTCGGCGGCTTCGACGGCCGCGATGGCGTCGTCGACGGCGGCGGTCAGCGCGTCCTCGTCGTCGCCGTCGACCGAGACGCCCGCGTCGAGCACGCCGTTGAACTCGTCGGCGAACGTCTCGACCGCGGCGACGATTTCGCCTTCGCCCTGCTCGGTCCACCGGGTGTCCGCGATGGTGGACTTGGCCTCTTCGAGCGTCTCGACGGCGTCTTCGGCGTAGGGACCGCGCTGGGATTCGAGTTCGTCGCGCAGGTCGGACAGGCGCGATTCGAGTTCCTCGGCGGGGTCGTCCTCGTCTTCGTCGTCCGGTTCGGGCAGGTCCGCGGCCTCCACGTCGGCCTCGATGTCGTCGAGCGTGGCCTCGACCTCGTCGAGGTCGGCTTCGGTCTCGGCCGCCTCGAGAGCCTCCTCGGCCTCGGTCAGGCGCTCGTCGAAGCTCTCGGGCGAGAGTTCTGTCGTATCGTCGTCCCCGTCACTCATATGCCGGAAGTCCGTTCGACTGTAAAAAGAGCGTTTCCCTTCGCTTCGCGTCTCCGGGTGGCACCGACCGCCGATTCCATCCGGGCCACTTTTTCGCGGCCCGTCCGTTCCTCCGAGCGTGACCGGTCCAACCATCGCCGTGCCACAGCGCGCGGCGTTCGACCTCGACCCGGCGCGAAACGAGGCTGACGTGCGCGCCCGCGTCGCCGACCTCCCCGAGTCGGTCGACATCGCGCTGTTCTCCGAGTACGCGCTCACGGGCTTCGTCGCGGACAACCGCGCCTTCAGCGGTGCAATCTCGCGGGAGCGCGCGACCGACTTCCTCGCGTCCGTCGCCGCCGACAACGAACTCGACGTGCTCGCGGGCTACCTCGAACGCGACGGCGAGACGCTCTACAACGCGGCCGCCTACGTCCGTCCCGACGGCTCCGCCGCGGTCTACCGAAAGCGACACCTCTGGGGCGGCGAATCCGAGGTCGTCACGCCGGGCGACGAACTCGTCGTCACGGACACGCCCGCCGGACGGACGGGACTGCTCACCTGCTACGACCTGAACTTCGTCGGCGACAGCGCCGCGCTGACCGACGAGCGAATCGACGCCCTGTTCGTCGTCGGCGCGTGGCCCGCCGCCCACTCGACGAACTGGCGACTGCTCTGCCGCGCCCGCGCCCTCGACGGGGTGCGGTGGCTCGTCGGCGCGAACCGGACGGGGAGCGGAACGGTCTCCGGCTCCGCGGGCTCGGAGTACGCGGGACGCTCGCTCGTCGTCAGACCCGACGGCGTCGTCGCGGCGGCGCTGAACCGCGGCGAGCGCGACCTCGTCTGGACGCTCGACCGCGACCTGCTCGCCGAACAGCGCGCGTTCGTCGGGTCGGTGGAGTAGCCGAAACCGGACTGCATCACCGGAACCGAGGGGGGTTTTTCCGACCCCGCCCAATCGGGGTCGATGACGGACACGCTCTTTACGCCGCTCTCGCTCCGCGACACCGAGGTTCGGAACCGGATCATGGTCTCGCCGATGTGCCAGTACTCCTCGACCGACGGGTTCGCCGAGGACTGGCATCTCGTCCACCTCGGGAGCCGCGCCGTCGGCGGCGCGGGCATCGTCATGTCCGAGGCGACGGCCGTCTCCCCGGAGGGTCGCATCTCGCCGAACGACCTCGGCATCTGGTCGGACGACCACGTCGAGAAGCTCCGGCAGATAACCTCGTTCGTCTCGTCGATGGGGAGCGTACCGGCAATCCAACTCGCCCACGCGGGCCGGAAGGCGAGCAAGTCCCGGCCGTGGGAGGGGAGCGAGCCGGTCGCGCCCGAAGACGGCGGGTGGACCACCGTCGCCCCCAGCGACGTGCCGTGGCCCTACGAGGGCGAGGCCCCGCCGCTCCGGAAGCTCTCGACCGACGGAATCGACGGCGTCGTCGACGACTTCCGCGCCGCGGCCGAGCGCGCCCTCGACGCCGGCTTCGAAATCGCCGAGGTCCACGCGGCCCACGGCTACCTCCTCCACGAGTTCCTCTCGCCGGTCACGAACCGCCGCGACGACGAGTACGGCGGCTCCTTCGAGAACCGGACGCGGCTCCTCCGCGAGGTCACGGAAGCGGTCCGCGAGGTCTGGCCCGACGACAAGCCCGTCTTCGTCCGCATCTCCGCGACCGACTGGCTGGACGACCGCGACTCGTGGGACATCGAGCAGTCGGTCCGCCTCGCGGCCGACCTCGACGACCTCGGCGTCGATCTCGTCGACGTGAGCGCCGGCGGCATCCACCCCGACCAGCGGATTCCGAACACCGGCCCCGGCTATCAGGTCCCCTTCGCCGAGGTCATCCGCGAGGAGACCGACGTGATGGTCGGCGCGGTCGGCGGTATCCGAACCGCGCGCCACGCCGACGAGGTCGTCAGCAACGGCCGGGCCGACCTCGCCATCGTCGGGCGCGAGCACCTCCGCGACCCGTACTTCGCGCTCCACGCCGCCGAGGAACTCGACGCCGACGCGGCGTGGCCGCCGCAGTACCAGCGCGCCGTCCCGCGCCGGTAGGGTACCGACCCCGACCCGCGCGGGTCCGCCACCCCTCGAATCCCTCGAACGCTTATCCCCGCGGCGGTCCAACCGTGGGCCATGAGCGACCGACGACGCGACGACGACATCCTCGACTTACTCGACGAACTCGGGGACACGCTCGACGAACTCGGCGCGGAACTCCGCGAGGAGCGCGACCGCGGTCGCGGCCGCGACCGACGCGGCTACGGCGACGACCGCTTTCGGCCCCCGCGTCCGCCGACGTTCGGCGAGGTACTGCGATTCACCGAGTCGTACACCATCCCGACGGTCATCGCCGTCCTCGAAGCGACCATCGCCTCCCTCGAACTCCTCCGCCGTCTCATGCGGCTGTCCGACCCCGGCCGCGCGATGGAAGACGCCAGAAACGAGACGGAGTCCCGGATGCGGAACGTCCCGAAGAGCGCCGTCTCCGGCGTCGACCGCGCCCTCGACGAACTCAGAAACGCGCTGTCGGAGGCCGACCTGCCGACGAACCCCGAGGCGCGCGACGTGATGGACCGCGCCCGCTCGCTCGCCGACGAACTCGACGAGCGAATCACCGAGGCCGAGCGCGAGCGAACGACCCGAGAGCGTCGCTGGCGCGAGGACGAACGCACGTTCGAATCGGAGTGGCAACGGCGCGACGACGCCCGGCGTTCCCGCGACGAGGGCCGCGCCTCCAGCGACGCCGAGCCGGTCGGCACGGGGCCGGTCCGAATCGACGTGACAGAGGAGGCCGACCCGGACGGCGGGGACGACGAGAGCGACGGGCCGAAGGTCGACGTCGACGCCGAACTGGAGTCGATTAAGCGCGAGGTGAAGGGCGGTGAGGCGGGCGACGACGACGGAGACGGGTCCGACGCCGATGCGGGCGACGAGCCGAGCGACCGCTGAGCGGCGGCACGCGCGCCCTCCGTGCGGAGCGATTCCCGGTTACCGCGCCGGTCGAACGTCCACGCGAACCACGTCGCCGACCCACGCCGCGAGCGCGAGGAGCGCGATGCCCGCGCCGCCGGTCACGAGGACGGGCGTGAACTGCACGCCGTTGACGAGGACCAACAGCGCGAACAGCAGCGAGATGACGCCCACGACCGCCAGCGCCGACGCCGCGCCGACGCGCCACCACGCGAGGCCGGTCGTCTTCGACTTCCCGCGGACGACACGGGAGACGCCCGCGGCGACGACGCCGAGGCCGACGAGATAGGCGGCGAAAAACAGGTCGTAGCCCGCGCCCGCGGAGCCGAACGCGACTTCGAGGGCGTCGAAGCCGACGATGAGCAGGTACGTCGGCAGTTGGAACGGTTGGAACTGGACGCCGTAGCCGAGGCCGTACAGCCCGGCCAACACCGCCGTGGCGACCGCCGCGTCGCGCGCGAAGGTGACGCCGCTGGTGCGGTTCATACGCGAGATAGAAGGTGTAGTTATATCAACACTCGCCCGCTCAGAGCGGTTCGAAGCGGTAGCCGTCCCACTCCTGACTCGCGGGCTCGCGGATTCCCGCGCCGGGTTCGCGGAGTTCCTCGCAGTAGACCGGGCGGACCTCGTCGCCGATGTCGACGTCGTCCTCGCCGGTGACCTGCCCGATGGCGCGGACGGGTTCGCCGTCCACGTCGAACTCGACGATTGCGAGCGTGTTTGGCTGGCGGACGCCCGGCGGCGTCGCCGTGGAGGTGGTCCACGTCAGCACCGTCGCCGTGTAGTCGCTGAGGTCCACCGTGCCGACCGGTTCCTCGCCGCCGGGACCGACCGGGTGGCCGGGGTAGGTGATGCTCCCGTCGGGGTAGCGGTACGCCTCCATCGCGGGTTCGTCGTCGGACATTATCGGGACTCCATGATGGTCGTGGTCACGCAGTTGCCGAAGCCGCCGACGTTGCACGCGAGGCCCACGTCGGCGTCGACCTGCCGCTCGCCTGCGTCACCGATGAGCTGTTTGTAAATCTCGTACACCTGCGCGACGCCCGAGGCCCCGAGGGGGTGGCCCTTCGACTTCAGGCCGCCGGACGTGTTGATGGGAAGGTCGCCGTCGCGGTCCGTGACGCCCTCCTCGACCGCCTTCCAGCCCTCGCCCTTCTCGAAGAAGCCGAGGTCCTCCGACTGGAGGAACTCGAGGATGGTGAACATGTCGTGGAGTTCGGCCACCTCGATGTCGTCGGGTTCGAGGTCGGCCATCTCGTAGGCGATTTCGGAGGAGTTGACGACGCCGCCCATCGTGGTCGGGTCGGCGCGCTCGTGGACGACGTGGGTATCGGTCGCGCCGCCGATGCCGGAGATGACGGCGTAGTCGTCGGTGTACTCGCGGGCGACCGACTCGGGGCAGAAGACGAGCGCCGCCGAGCCGTCGGTGATGGGACAGAAGTCGTAGAGGCGAAGCGGGTCGGCGACGACCGGCGAGTCCATGACGGTGTCGAGGTCGACCTCCTTGCGGAACTGGGCGTGGGGGTTGTCGACGCCGTTTTTGTGGTTCTTGACGGCGACCTTCCCGAGCGACTCCCGCGGGGCGTCGTAGGTGTCGAGGTAGAGCCGTGCGGTCAGCCCCGCGAAGGAGGGGAGCGTCACGCCGTGTTTGTACTCCACCGGGTGCGTCAGCGAGGCGATAACGTCGGTCGCCTCGGCGGTCGAGCGGTGGGTCATCTTCTCGCCGCCGACGAGCATCGTCATGTCGGACGCGCCGGAGGCGACCGACTGCCACGCGGCGTAGACGCCCGCGCCGCCGGACGAGGAGGTCTGGTCGATTCGGGCGGTGTAGGCGGGCATCGCCGCGAGGTCGTGGGCGAGGGCGTTCGGGACGCCCGTCTGGCCCTCGAACTCGCCGCTCGCCATGTTCGAGACGTAGAGGTGCTCGATTTCGTCGGGTGAGACGTCGGCGTCCGCGAGCGCGGCCTGTCCCGCTTCCGCGAGCAGTTCGCGAATCCACGCGTCTCGCTGCCCGAACTGGGTCATCGATGCACCGATAATCGCTACGCGGTCCATACGCGCACGTCGTCGCAGCGCGATTTAAAACCGGGCAATCCCTCGCCGGCACGTCTCAAACCGTTTATCAGTCGGTCGCCCGAACGACCGGCCATGGACGCCGAACGCCTCGCGCCGACCGTCGGAATCGTCGGCGCGCTGCTCCTCGCAATCGCCGTCGCGATTCCCGCCGTCGCCATCGAGGGTGGGGACGGACAGGTGGCCGCCTACTACGCCGCCGGTCCGGTCGGCATCTCCTTCGTCGGGATGCTCGCGCTCCTCGAAATCATCGTCTTCCTCTCCGGCGGACAGGAGCGGACCGACCCGGCGACGGCCGCCGGACTCGCCTTCGTCCTCTCGCTTTCGATGCTCGGCATCGCCGCGCTGTGGTCGTTCTCCATCGACCCGACGCTCCTGTTCAGCTTCGACCAGCAGTACTCGTGGCTCACCTACCACCGCTGGTCGGTCGTGGCCGCCGCGTTCGTCACCTTCGTCGGCGGCGCGTGGTACGCCCGCGGCGTGTTGTAAGCCGGCGTCGGCGGTGCCGGTGTCGACGCCGGTATTGACTCGTTTTCTCGCGCTCCGCTCTCGGAGCGCCGCGTCGAATCACCCCGACGGTGTCCCTCGATTTCACCGCACCCGAGTCGAAAGGCCCTTAACAGTCGATGGATAATGAGGGAGTGGACTAGGTCGGGCAGTTAGGCCCTGCTCTTCACCCGCGAAATAGGTCTTCAGCGGGGACCGAACACGGGCGCGTCCGGTCAGACCGGCGCGGGCCCCGGAAGCCAACGTAGAAACCTCGTCCTTCGGGGACAGCGGCTCCGCGTACCCCTTCCGCAGGGAAGGGTTCGCGCGGTTCATCGGTGGTACCCCGCCAGGCGCGGAAGCGAGCAGCGGACCATCGGACGTGCGTCGCTCGAGGGATCGCGGGGTGGAGGAGGCAACCGGGATTCCCCACGTCGGAACGCCGGGCAACCTCGCTGTCCACCCATTCATACCTCATCGCAGTCACCCGCCGACCGGCCGGTCTCTCGGTCGCGGATTCGACGTACAGCGTCCGAGAGCCCTTGCTCCGGCGGTGCGTACCGCACGCGCGACTGTCGGCACTCGGCGAACTGAAATACCGCACAAGGGGTCTGTTTCCCCGGGGGAGACGCTTACTGTTTGTTCTCGGCTTCCGTCTCGGTCGCTTCGGCCGCGGCCTCGGTCTCGTCTTCTTCTTCGTCGTCGTCGCTCTCGCCTTCCTCTGCGCCCTTCTTCAGTTCGTCTTCGATCTCCTCGCGGCCGCGGCGGAACTCGCCCATCGCCTGGCCCGACGACCGGGCCAGTTGGGGGAGTTTGTTCGCGCCGAACAGGAGGACGATGATGAGCAGGACGATGAGCAGTTCTGGGCCGCCCGGGAGTCCGGGGAACAGCGGAATGGAATCCAGCATTACGTTCGGTTACGTTCGGGGGGAAGATAAGAGAGACGGTCCGGGATTGAGACCCGAAGTCGCCGTAGTCCGCGTATCTCGGGGGCTCGTGGACGTTCGAGCGGCACGACGGACCGAGCGTCGGACCGACCGCGTCAACCGCGTATCGGTCCCGCCTCAACCTCGGAACTGACCGCGTCAGCCGCGGGCCAGCCCCGCGTCACCGCCAACTGGTCCAGCCGCCGTCGACGACGATGGACTCGCCGGTGACGTACTTCGAGAGGTCGCTGGCGAGGAAGACCGCCACGCCGGCCACGTCGTCCGGTTCGCCCTGCCGACCGAGCGGAATCATCGCGTTCAGCTGCGCCATCTGTTCCTCGCTCGTCTCCTCGGCCCCTTCCGGGCCGATTTTGGTCTTGATAGCGCCGGGGTGAATCGCGTTCACCCGGACGTTGTCCCCGCCGAGCCCGTGGGCGAGCGAGTACGAGAGCGTCCGGACGGCCCCCTTCGACGCGCTGTACGTCGGGTAGTTACCGTTGCCGAAGATGCCGTTGACGCTGGAGACGTTGATGATGCTTCCGCCGCCGGACTCGACCATTCGCGTTGCGGCCGCCTGCGCCCCGAAGTAGACGCCCTTCAGGTTGATGTCCATCATCCCTTGGAACTCCGCTTCGGTGACTTCGAGGAACTCCTCGGGCCGCCAGATGCCGGCGTTGTTCACCATCACGTCCACGCCCCCGAACGCCTCGGCGGCGTCCATCGCCTCCTCGAACGCGGCCGGGTCGGTCACGTCGAGTTCGACGTACGTCGCCGACGAGTCGGTGTCCGATTCGATTTTCTCGTGGGTCGGCGCGCCGCCTTCCTTCGGCTCTTCGCGGATGTCGCAGACAACCACGTCCGCGCCCGCCTCGGCGTAGGCCAGCGCGATTCCCCGTCCGATACCCGAGCTACCGCCGGTGACGACCGCGACGCGGCCGTCGAGCAGACTCATCTGTAATACACCTCACACGAATATGGTGGGAACGATAGTTAAGGATGACCGCCAGTTCCGACGACGTGAGAGTCGCTGAACGCTCTCCGTGGCGAACAGCGGTCCGGAGAAGATGCACCGGCTGGGAATCGAACCCAGATAATTGGCTTGGAAGGCCAATGTCTTACCATTAGACCACCGGTGCTCATTTCATTCGCACCGTGCATCGACGGACTCCGTCCGTCTCAACACCGGTGCTCGCTCGCTTCACTCGCTCGCACCGAGCCTCGGTCTCGCTTCGCTCGGCCGAGACACCGGTGCGCGCGAACGTCGCGTCTATCCCTTCATTCTCGACGCCCCAATAAGGATGTTACCTTTTCGGTCAGGCGACGAGGGAGGTCGATTCGCCGCCCTCTGCGGGGTTGTCGGGGGCGCTCCCGAGGAACTCGAACTCGAACTCCGTCTCGGCCTCGGTCTCACCGTCGACGACGACGACCGTCACGTCCCGCTCGTCGGGGATGGCGATGCCTAACTCGCCGTCGGCGTCGGTCGTGCCGGCGGTCTCGCCGTTTATCGTCACCGTCGCGTTCTCCACGGGCGTCCCGTTCCGCGTGACGACCACCGTCACGTTCTCGCCGGCGGAGACGTTCCCGTCGAAGCTCACGGTGAGGTCGCTCTCGGCGTCGACTTCGGCGCGCTCGCCGTCGTCGGTCCCGTTTTCGCCCGCTTCGACCTCGGCGTTCGCCTCAGCCTCGGCCTCGGGTTCCGCGTCTGCCTTCTTTTCCGCGCCGACCTTCGTAATCGGCACGTCCGTCCCGGACTCGCTCACGACGGGCTTGAGGATGTACTTCCCGCTGCCGCCCGCCTCGAACGCCGTGATGTCGAAGACGAAGTCGACGGATTCGCCGTTGCCGACTTCGAAGTCCGTGTTGAGCTGAAGCTTGTTACTCGGGAGCTTCACGTTGACCCGTTCGCCGGTCTTCAGCGTCCCGTTCACGTCGCTCACGTGCACGAAGACCTTCGTGTAGTTGCCCTCCGGCACGTCGTACTCGCCGACGAGACTCGCGTTTTCGCCCTGCAGTTCGGTCAGGTCGACGGTCACGTTGTCGACCTCGTAGGTGACGCTCGACTCGCCTTCGGCCGCGTCGGTGTCGTTCGCTTCGGCCGATTCTTCGACCTCGGCGTCGGCGTCGGCGTCAGCGTCGACCGACCCGTTGGTCGAGGCGGACGCGTTCGTCGCGTTCGCCGTCGCGTTGGCTTCGAGTTCGACCTCGACGCTCGCGTTCGCCTCCGCGTCGGCGTTCGTGTCGTTCTCGGCGGACTCGGAGTCTGCGTCCTCGGTTTCGACCTCGGTCTCCGACTCGGCGTCGCCGTCCGCGCGGACGAGCGTCACGCGTTCGATGGTGACGTTGAGGTGTTCGAAGTCGGCGATGGCGTTCTGCTCGTCGCTCACGTAGAAGTTCACGGTCCCCGTCCGGGCGGCGTCGCCGTCGGACGACGCGGTCGTCGTCGCGTCGGCGGCCCCGTCGGTCTGCGTCTCGGTCAGCGTGCCGGTCCCGCCCGCGCAGCCGGCCAGTACGACCATGAGCGCGAGCAAGACAGTCGCAAGTCCAGTACGTTTCATCGTGGGAGACCGTACTGGCCGAGAGAACTTTAGAAGGGTGTTCGTACGCCTCGGTTTTCACCGAATTTCGCCGAATTACGGCCTCAGTCGTCCGCGTGTGACTCGTTAAACTGTTTCGCCTTGTCGAGCAGTCCGGGGGAGATACCGGGCACGTCGTCGACGCTCACCGCGCCCTCGGCGCGAATCTCGTCGAGGCTCTTGGGGAACTCGCGGAGCTCCATGTGGATGGCGATGCCGGCTTTCGCTCCCTTGCCCATCGCCACCGGAATCTGGTTGTGACCGGGGGTGATGTCGCCGACCGCGAACACGCCGTCGACGTTGGTCCGGCCGTGGTCGTCCACCGGGACCGTCTCGTCGTCGTTGAGCTCCACGTCGAGCGCCTCGAACAGCGTCGTGTTGTAGTTCGAGCCGTACATGGCGAAGCCGCCTTTGTACTCGCGGACGGTGCCGTCTTCGAACTCGAAGCTCTCCAGCCAGCCGTCGTCGCGCTTCGTCATGCCCGAAATCTCCGATTCGACGATGTCGACGGGGTGCGCGCGGACGAGTTCGTCCGTCTCGTCGGACCACGTCGGCTCGTCGCCGCGGAGCAGCAGGTCCACCTCGTCGGTGAAGTTGAGCATTATCATGGCGACGTAGGCCGCGGAGTCCGAGTGGCCCATCACGTACACCGACTCGTCGACGAACATGTAGGCGTCGCAGTGCAGGCAGTAGTGCAGGCCCTTCCCGGTGCGGGGAAGTGGCGGGTCGGGTCGCTCGTCGTTGAAGCCGACGCCGAGGACGACGCGGTCGGCGACGAACTCGCCCTCGTTGCCGACGAGGCGGAACCGGCCGTCGTCCAACCGCTCCGCGTCGGTCACGAAGTCGCGGTGGATGTCGGTCCCGTAGTCTTCGAGTTGCCCGCGCGCCGTTTCGAGGAACTCGTTGCCGGAGACGTCCTCAGTGACGCCGATGACGTTGTGCGTGTCGAGCATCATGGCCGCGCGGCCGCCGCCGCGGTCCACGAGCGCGGTGTCGTGGCCCAGCCGCGTCGTGTAGAGCGCGGTCTGGAGCCCCGCGGGGCCGCCGCCAACGACGACAACCTCGTACTCCCGTGGTTCGTCGGTCTCGGTCATACACGGAGATTCGTCCCGGCGCTCTTAAGCCCACATCACCTGTGCGCGGCCGGCATCCACCCGGAACGTGTTAGCAATTAACACTGCGAGCCGCGCCCGCGACGCCCGCAATCCCCAACCGACGTTCAGCGGCCGGCGACGACGGCGTAGCAGTTCCCGCTGGACACCGTCGATTCGACGACTGCGAGGTCGCTCGCGTCGAGGTCGGCGTCGAACTCGTCGGGCGCGTAGATGTGGTAAAATCGGGGCACCGTCTCGCCGCCGGGGAGCGTCCAGTCGACCGTCGTGTCGAAGCCGTCCTCGCGGTCGAACGTGTCGTGGGCGGTGCTCCACGCGCTGACGACCGCGCGGCCGTCGGCGTCGAGCACGCGCGCGAGTTCGTTCAGGCTCGCCACGCGCGCCGCCCGCGGCGCGAGGTGGTGAATCGTCGCCACGTACACCGCGAGGTCGAAGGCGTCGTCGGCGAAGGGGAGCCGCGAGGCGTCGCCCTGCACGAGTCCGGCGTCGAAGCCGCGCTCGGCCGCTCTCGCGACCGCCTCGTCGAGCAGGCCGCGGCTCACGTCGAGGCCGACGACTTCCTCGGCGTGCGCGGCGAGGAGTTCCACGTGCCGGCCGTTGCCACAGCCGAGGTCGAGCGCGCGGGCCGCCGCCCCCGACTCGGTCGCGTCGGCGACGAACGACTCGACTTCGGGCCACGGGTACTCGCGGGTCGACGCGAAGTGCGACGCGATGCGGTCGTACGTCTCGCGGACCCCGTCTCGGGGTTCGTCTCCGTCCATGCCGGTCGGTCGAGGCGGCGAGACAAAGACCGCACGGGTCGCGGGCGCGGCCGGCGGCTCCGGTCGTCGGCCGAGCCGCGCCGGTTCAGATGAACATGAACGTCACGTAGGTGATGACGAGCAGGACGGCGGCGTGTTTGACCCCGTCGGCGACCTGTCCCTCGCCGAGCTGTCCGGCGATGAGTCCCGAGCAGAGCCCCTGAATCGCCGTGACGTGGAAGAACAACAGCGTGTAGGAGGCGGTGTTCACGTCGCGGAGGCCGGAGAACGCGCCGGAGGTGACGCCCGCGACCTCGCCGGAGCCGATGGCACCGGCGCTGGCCTGCTCGACCGCCGGGATGAACGACACCGTCAGCGCGGCGACGATGCCGAGGAAGACGAGAAACGAGATGTAGATGACGAGCAGGTAGGTGACCATCTCCTGGTTCCGCTCGCGGGCGAGTCGGCGGCTGTCTTGGGCCTCGTTGGCCGCGATGCGGAGCACGGGCGCGAGGTCGCCGCTCGCGCTCATCGCGTTGGTGATGAGCGTCACCGACCGCGACACCATCGGGCTCGTCGTCCGGCGGTCCATCCGCCGGAGCGCGGTCTGGGCGTCGGCCCCCCAGTCGATGTCGCGGACGGCTCGGTCGACCTCGTCGCCGAGGGGGCCGAGGTCCGACGCGGACACCCGGCGGAGGCTCTGAACGACCGTCAGCCCGGCCTCGTTGACGCTCGCGAGGCGGTCGAGGAAGTCGGGCATGCTCCGCTCGATGGCGCGAATCCGCCGCTTCCGAAGCTCGTGAAACGCCGAGACGACGACGAGCGCGCCGATTGCGGCCTCCACGACGTGTTGGTCCACCGCGTCGGCGACGCCGAGGAGCGTCGGGTCCGCGGGGAACGTGGTCCGCAGGGCGACCCAGACGAGCCCCAGCGGAACGGTGAGCGCGAGCGTGGCGAGCGGATGGCGGCCGAGGGTGTCGAGCGGGCGGTCGAACCAGTCGCGAACCGCGCGGAACCGGTCGTAGGCGGCGAGTCGCTCGCGGTTCGCGCGCCACGGGTCGCCTCCGGCGTCGGTCTCGCCGCCGTCGGTCGCCGGGGCCGAACCGACGCCGCCAGTCGCGTCGATGCGCCGGAGCGACGCGCCCGCGGTCTCCGCGTCGTCGTCGGCGACCGCCGCGCCCCGGAGCGACTCGGTGATGCTGTCGATGTAGACGACGAAGCCGAAACTCGCCAGCGGGATGCCGAGGTAGCCGACGATTCGGATGAGCGTCAGCGTGTCCGCGAGGACGAGACCGATGACGACGAGGACGGTGATGAAAAACAGCGGCCCGGCCACGAGGACGGTGACGTACACCTCGGCGAACGTCGACAGGAGGTCGAGGTACTGCTGTTGTTGGGCCTCCGCCTCCGCCTGAAACCGCTCGTACTGCTCTTGGAGGAACGACGAGAGGTTGCGACCGCTCCCCAGCACGCTGGCGAGGTTCTCGGCGAACTCTTCGAGGCTCGGGCTCGGCGTCCGCGTGGCCATCGTCTGGAGGGCGGAGAGCACGTCGGTGCCGAAGGCGTCCATGTCGCGGACGACGATGCTGACCTCCCGCGCCGCCTCGCCGTAGATTGCCTCGTTTCGGGCCAGCGTCTCCAGCACCTGCGGGAACGGCATCCCCGACCGCGACAGCGCGAAGACGAACGCGACCGTCCGCGGGAGCGTCGCCTCGATTTCCGACGAGCGGGTGCGGGCGCGCTCGGTGAGGACGTACCACCGACCCCAGTAGACGCCGAGCGCGAGGAGCGCCCCGAGCGTCGCGCTCGAAAGCAAGAGCGCGAGAAACAGGTCGCGGAGCGGGAGCGCCTGGATGCTCGTGAGCCCGCCGAGGAAGCCGAGGGCGGCCGGAAGAACTTCGCGAATCGCCTCGGACTGAACGGCGAGCGTTTCGAGGGTCACCGCGGCGAGATAGACGCCGAAGACGCTCCCGGCGACGCCGAAGACGGCCGCCATGAGGAGCGTCCGCGAGGCGTACACGCGGTGGGTGACGCTCACGTGGGCCGCTCGCAGTTGGTTTCGCTGCTCCCTGCGCCGGGGGTTCTCGTTGGCGACGTAGAAGCCGAAGACGGAGAGGGCGACCCGCGAGACGAGGAGGTCGGCCGAACGGCTCACCGGCGACAGGACGACGGGGAGAACGAGGAGGACGGCGAGAACGAGGGGGAGCAGGTACAGGTACTGCGCGGCGGCCATCTCAGGCCTCCGTGCCGGCGTCGACGATGTCCTCGTCGGCCTCGACGCGCCGCATCACGTCCTCGGAGTCCGCGTAGTACTCGTTGATGAGCGCGGTAAAGCGCCGGTAGTCCGAGACGTCCTTGTCGAGGAGGTACTTGAGGAACACCTCGCGGCGACGGAGTTCCCGACGGAGCTCCGTCCGCGACCAGCCGTTCTCGCGCTGGATTTCGGTGAGCAGCGAGCTGTCGTTCTGACTGAACGTGTCGGTCTCTGGCTCCCACGCGAACGCCGACGAGTAGTCGAGTTCGCCGGTCCGCTGGTCGATGTCGCCGATTTCGCCGATGGTCTGCGAGCGGCGGACGCGCTCGCCGTCGTGGCGGGTGAGCGTCTGGACGCACAGCAGGTCGAGCGACTGCACCATCGCGCGCGGGACGTTGATGGGCTCGTTTTCGAGGCGGTTGATGACCGTCTCGATGCTGTCGGCGTGCATCGTCGAGAACGTCGTGTGCCCCGTGTTCATCGCCTGGAACAGCGTCACGGCCTCGTCGCCGCGGACCTCGCCGACGATGATGTACTCGGGGCGGTGCCGGAGCGCCGAGCGAAGCAGGTCGTACATCGAGATGTCGGTCCCTTCGTGGAGGCGCTCGCGGGTGACAGACGACAGCCAGTTATCGTGGTAGAGCGCGAGTTCGCGGGTGTCCTCGATGGACAGCACCTTCGACCGCGGGGGGACGAACATCGACACCGCGTTCATCGAGGTGGTCTTCCCCGAGGCGGTGCCGCCCGCGAAGATGAGGCTCTTGTTGTGTTCGATACAGAGCCACAGGTAGGCCATCTGCTCGATGGAGAACGTGCCGTAGCGAACGAGGTCGATGGGCGTGAACGGCTCTTCGGCGTAGAGGCGGATGGTGAAAGCCGACCCGCGCGGGGTGACCTCCTCGCCGAGGGCCAACTCGGCGCGCGCGCCGTTCGGGAGCGTCGTCCCGAGGACGGGGTCGCCGACGCTGATGTGCTGGCCGGAGCGCTGGGCGAGGCGGATGACGAAGTTGTCGAGTTCCTCGGCCTCGAACGAGACGTTGGTGGCGATGTCCGTGTACTCGTCGTGGTAGACGAAAAGCGGCAGGTCGTAGCCGTCACACGAGATGTCCTCGATGTGCGGGTCCTTCATCAGCGGGTCCAGGCGACCGTAGCCGTGGAAGTCCCGCCGGAGGTAGTACAACAGCGTGTAGAAGGTGTTCATGTCGAGTTCCAGCCCGTACTGTTCGAGAAGCGACTGGAGCTCTTCGACGAGCGCCGACTCGGTCCGCGGGTCCGCCTCGCGGCGGTACAAAAGCGGGTCGCGCACGTCGGTTCGAACGCGTTCGAGCAGCGACGCCTCGAACTCGTCGAGGTCGGGTTCGACGGTGTGGTACTGGTGGGCGGTCGCGTCCGTGTCGTAGGTGACGACGACGTAGGCGAATGGGGCGTTCACCCAGTAACGCTCGACCTCCTCGTGGCCCTCGGGAATCTCGTAGGTCCCGAGCGGCGTGTCGTCCGGCGTCAGCGGGAGCACGTCGAGCTTCGACCCCCGGAGCATCTCCGCGGTCCGGCGCAGGAGCCGCTGGGTCTCGGCGGTCGCGGCGTCGAACTCCCCGTCGGCGAGGAGTCTCAACACCCCTCGGTCGCCCCGCGGGTCGCGCATCGCCTTCGTCTCGCTCGTGATATCTCGTGCCATCGTCACCCGGTTGGTTGGTCGGGAGGTATGGGGGGTTGGAACTTAAAAGGTCCGCGCGGGAGACTGTCACTCGGCGAGAACGACCCGGCCCACGGCTCGCGTTCAGGTCCGGTCGACCGTCAGGAGCACGCCGGCGAGAACGAGCGAGATGACGACGCCGAGCGGGAGCGGGATGCCCGGAAGCCCGCGCGTCGCGAGCAGATACGTCGACGCGGCGAGGACGACGCCGACGACGCCGAGGAGGCCGCCGAGGACCCGAACGGGGTCGACCGGCCCGGCTTCGACCCGCTCGTCGCGCAGGTAGTAGACCAGCGAGAACAGGACCGCGAGCGCCAGGACGGCCGCGCCGACGACCCACGCCTGGTAGGCGACCGCGACGGTCTGTCCCGACTGGAGCGACAGCGCGGACAGCGGGCTCCTGACCGCGACGCGGCTGGAGAGGCCCCACGCGAACTGAATCTCGGCGAAGGGGAACCGGACGAAAAGCAGGCTCACGCCCGAGAGGTTCGGCGTGTACGTGACGTTCCACGGGAGGAGCGCACAGAGCCACGTCGAGACGACGGCCAGCGCACCCGCGTGTTCGGAGCGGACCCAGACCATAGGACAATCGCACGGGCTGACAGGTAAAAACTACCGACAGTAGGGGCGGGCCGACGAGACGACGGGGCCGCGGTCGGGAACGAACACGCCCGGCCACCCCTCAGGAGAGCCGTTCGGGGTCGCCGTGAGTCAGGTCGCTCGCCTCGGCGTCGCCGGTGTTGAGCGTCTCGGTCGGCTCGACGAGGAGGACCTCGGTCGGTTCGAGCGCCACGGGCCGGTGTTCGACGCCGCGGGGGACCACGAGGAGGTCGCCCGACCCGAGTACCGCGTCGTCGCGGTCGCGGAACTCGATTCGAAGCCGCCCGTCGCGGACGAGAAACAGCTCGTCGGTCTCGTCGTGGGCGTGCCAGACGAACTCGCCGTCGAGTTTCGCGACCTTCACCGCGTAGTCGTTCAGCTCCGCGGCGATTCTCGGGGCCCACGTCTCGTCGAACGACGCGAAGCTCTCGTCGAGGTTGACGGGTTCCATATGCGGTCCGCTCGCGGCGGCGGCCGATAACCGTTGCGTCGAGAGCGCGTCGAACCGGCGTAATCGGCCGGTTTCGGCGTCGGAACGAGGGTCCGGCGGCGTCACGTTAATAGGCCGCGCAGTACAATCGACAGTACGGAATGCGGCGTGACTACTTCGAACTCGATGTCCGCGATGTCGATTGGTACGAGGACGACGGCGACCCTCGCCAACCGACGGTATCTATCGACTTCTACGGCCCGGCCGAGGAGCTCCGGTCGCGGTTCCTCTCGACCAGCGGCGACGTGCTCGCCGCGGAGGAACTGGACGTCTCCTTTCGGCTGCAAGACTCCGTCGACGACTCCGACGCCCGAGGCGTCGTGAGCGTGACGGACCGACTCACCGGCGACTACGTCCTCGAACTCAACGCTCGCGCCGACGACGTGTTGGACTTCATCCGTGCGGCCCGCGAGTACGGGCGCGCCGCGGGCGACGACGAGGGCCGCTACCGCGTCGACGTGGCCATCGAGGGCGACCACTTCGAGACCTTCGAGAAATCGACGTTCCTCGTCTACGACGGCGACGGGACGCTCCTGCGGAGCCAGAGCCTCATCCCCTCGGGCGTCGAACTCTGACCGAGGCCCTCGGCGGGGCGACCGCGCGGACGACGTTCTCTCTCGACGCGTCCCTCACGCTCGTTCGTGTACGATATCGGGGCGAACCACGTCTTCTTTACCGACCGCTCCCACAGAGAGTACCGTGAGAAACGTAACCGACCGCACGAGAAACCCGTTCGACATGCGACCGTCGTGTGACCGGTACGTCCCCGGCTACGGCGACGCCAACGCCGACTTCCACGTCATCGGCGACCACCCCGGCGTCCACGGGGGCATCGAGACCGGTATCCCCTTTTCGGGGGATGCGGGCGACAGACTGTTCCCGGCGCTCGAAGACGGCGAGTTGCTGGCCAAGGCGGGCGACGAACCGACGGTGAACCGCACGTTCTTCTCGTATCTGCATATGTGCGTGCCGGACGGGACGCCGTCGGCGGCCGACTACACCGACATGGAGCGCTTTTTCGACGCGGAACTCCGCGCCATCGCCGCCCACGTCCTCCTGCCGGTCGGCGCGGTGGCGACGAAGCACGTCCTGAACAACTACACGTCCGTCGGCTGGAAGACCGACGTCGACATGGAGACGCTCCACGGGAAAGAACTCCGCGGGAGCGGCTTTCTCGTGTTGCCCATCAAGGACCCCGACGAGTGGGACGACGGCGACCACGACGAACTCGTCGCCGGCCTGCTGGAGCTCCAGTCGACCGACTTCCGCCGCGAGTCAGACCTCGGTCGCTTCATGCCCGGAGCGGACCCGTACCTGGTCAGATAGCGTATTTTCCGCCGTATTCGACCGTCGTCCGCGGATTCGATAGATTCTTCACGATTCTGCCGTTCGTTCGTCCAGTAACAACCATGAAGGTTACGATATGTTCAGTTGATGCGGCTATATGACTCACATAAGAGCATATTTATCCAGTCGTTCTGGAGGGCGTGGTTCTAATTGGCGATAACAAAGGACTTTTTACAACTAGTGTCCAACGTGGTGTTGACGCGCGTGGTTCGATTCACTTCCGCCGGGCGCGTCAGGCAGCTGTGAGACTGGTGCTCCTCACAGTGGCTTGGTCAGTCCGGGGACCTGCGCTCGGCCGCGGTCCCCGCTCTTAACTCAGACACGAGCGACAGCTCGGTTTCTCGCCGTCACGCGACCGCGTAATACCTCCCGAGAGCGGTCGCTGTCGGATTAGAGCCTGTCCGCGAGTCGCTTCAGCGCGCCGTATCCGTACGCCGTGACCGGTTCGCCGTGTCCCATGGCGACCACGTCGACCGGCGGACAGCGCGCCGCGAACTCGCGGACGCTCCGCCTGTTCTCCGCGGCGTCGGTCGCGAGTACCCCCGGCAACAGCCCGAGGCTCCCGTTCGACTCGCGGACCATGTCGCCGACGAACGCGACGCCGTGGTCCTCGTGGACGAACGCGGTGTGGCCGGGGGTGTGTCCCGGCGTCCGATACGCGACGAAGCCGCCGAGCTCGTCGCCGTCGCGGACGACCTCCACGGGGTTCGTCGGTCGGTCGAGAAACGACGTGAGCACGCGCTGCGCCGCGCCCTTCGCCGACCGGAGCGACGGCTTCGACGCGCCTGTCAGGTGCGAGGCGTCCGGCTCGGCGAGGTGAATCGGCACGTCGTCGCGGAGGCTGAGCGAGGCGAGCGTCCCGACGTGGTCGAGGTCGAAGTGGGTCACGAGCACCCGGTCGATAGCGCCGGGGTCGAGGTCCACGCGGGCGAGACCGCGGAGGAGTCGGTCGCGGTCCCGCGGCGTCCCGGCGTCGACGAGCACCGTCTCCGAGCCGTCGGAGACGAGGTACGCGTTCACGCCGCGGAGTCGGAACCGCCGGACCGAGTCGGTCGGGATGGCCATACCGAACCGTCGGACGCGAACGACAAAAATCGTGGGCGACGGCGACGCCGCGGTTCGAGACGTTACCGCGAGGCGAAGAGATACCGACCCGCGTCGACGACGAATCCGCCGGCTCCGAGGAGCGGACAGACGACGAACCCGAGGAGGTCGACCGCGACGGGTCGCCCGACGCCGACCGCGCCGGCCGCCACGAGCGCCAGCGGCACGGTCGCCGCGAGCGCGTAGAACCACGTGGTCCACGCGTGGCCGAACCGAGCGATGACAGCGGCGAGCGAGACGGCGAGCAGCGCCGCCGCGACCGGGAAGACGAGCACCGTCGGCGTCGACGTCGAGGCCGCGGCTTGCAGGGCCGCGAGGCTCGGCAGCGACAGCGGCGACGACGCGAGGAGTCCAGCGGCGGGCGCGGCGGTGTCGAGCGACGCGAGCGCGGTCACGAATCCCGCGCCGTCGCCCGCGAGGTGCCACGCGAAGCCGCCGAGGTACGCGAGGAGCGCGAGGAGCGAGACGCCCCACCCGTACCAAAGCGGGTTCGTCGACCCGGACGCGGTCGCGGCCGCCGACTCGGACCCGCCGCGCTCGCGTTCGAACCGGCCGGTCGTCCCCGTCCGACCGGACTGCGAGTTTCGGGCGCGGGTGCGCGACGACCCGCCCGCGGTGGTCGACTGTGTGGAGCCCGTGGACCGCGACGAGGACGACGAGGAAGCCGACCCCGAGGTGCGCGAGCGACTCGTCCGATTCGACCGCGACGAACTCGCGGTCGAGGACGAAGACGACGCACGTCCGGAACTCGACCGTCGGGAGGACGACGACCGGGACGACGAAGAAGTGGACCGCGACGAGGACGACGAGGACGAAGACGATGTTGTGGACGAAGACGACCGCCCCGACGACCGACTCGAAGTCGACCGGTCGCCGGCGTTCGACCCGCCGGAACCGCCGTCCTCTCCGGCTTTCCCGGGGTATTTGAACTTCGTCAGACCGTCGAGGCGCTTCTCGACGTACGTCCCGTGGCCCATCCGGTCGTAGTCGGCGCGCTCGGCGTCGTCGGTGAGGACTTCGTAGGCCTTCCGGACGACGGTGAACTGCGCGGTCGCTCGCTCGTCGTCGTTGACGTCGGGGTGGTACTCCCGAGCGCGCTGACGAAAGGCCTGCTTTATCTCCGCCGTCTCGGCGTCGCGTTCGACCCCGAGGAGTTCGTAGAAGTCCACCGGCATTCGACGTGCGATTCGATGCAACGCCGGCTTTTGAATGTACCGGGCGTTCGGTCGGCAAGCCGGGCCGTCAACGGACCGGCCGACGGCGACCGCCCGACAAACCGCGGGACGCTGGGGCCGCCAAGACCATTCGGAATAATCATGAAGCTCGACGGCCAGGTGGCCGCATGGAACGGATACGGCTGGGTAACACCGTCTTCGAGGGCTTGAACAACGCCTACCTCCTCCCCGGCGACCGGCCGACGCTGGTCGACGCCGGCGTCGCGACCGACTCGGTTCGCCGAGACCTCCGCGAGGGACTCGACGCGGCCGGCTACGGGGTCGCCGACCTCGAAGCAATCGTCCTCACCCACTGGCACGCCGACCACGCCGGTCTCGCGGGCGAACTGCAGGCCGAAAGCGGCGCGCCGGTGTACGTCCACGCCGACGACGCGGGCATCGTCGCGGGCGACCCAGACGCCATCGCGGCCGAGCGCGAGATTCGCGAGCGCCGCTTCGGGGAGTGGCGTATTCCCGAGGAACCGCTCGCCGAAGTGACCGCGTTCCTCGACGGCCACGACGACCTCCGAGGCGACCGCGTGGACGTGGCGCCCGTCGAGGACGGCGACCGCATCGCCGCCGGCGACGGCGACCTCGAAGTCGTCCACCTCCCCGGCCACGCCGCGGGGCTGAGCGCCTTCGCCTTCGACGGCGAGCGCGGCCGCGAGGCGTTCGTCGGCGACGCGATTCTCCCGAAGTACACCCCGAACGTCGGCGGCGCGGACCTCCGGGTCGACCGCCCGCTCGAAACCTACCTCGACAGCCTCGCGCGCCTCGTCGACCTCGACTTCGCGCGGGCGTGGCCCGGCCACCGCGACCCCATCGACGACCCCGCCGGCCGGGCGCGCGTCATCGCCGAGCACCACCGCGAGCGAACCGAGCGCGTCGTCTCGGTCCTCGACGAACACGGCCCGGCCGACGCGTGGACCGTGAGCGCGCGCCTGTTCGGCGACCTCTCGGCCATCCACATTCTCCACGGCCCCGGCGAGGCGTTCGCCCACTTGGACCACCTCGTCGCCGAGGGCGTCGTCGCGGCCCCGGACGGCGACGGGCGGTACGAACTCCTCGACGCGGACCCGGACTTCGACGAACTGGTCGCGGTCCCCGAGACGAAACGTTAAAACGCCGCTGGAGGGAACGGAGAGCCATGGAACTGCGGGTCATCGACAAGACCGACGAGGAACTCCGCATCGAAATCGGCGGCGAGGACCACACCTTCATGAACGTCCTGAAGGGCGAACTCCTCCAGACCGACACCGTCACGGCCGCGACCTACGACGTGAACCCCGAGCAGTCCGGCGGACAGACGGACCCCGTCCTCTCCATCAAGACGGAGCCCGGCGTCGACCCCCTCGACGCGCTCGCGGAGGCCGCCCGCGGCGTCCAGCGCACCGCCGACGACTTCACCGACGCCTACCGCGCCGGTATCGACGCGTAATCTGCGGGTTCTCTCTCGTTTCGCTCCGACCGTGAGCGGCGCGTTTCTCGGTTACTCGTCTCCGCCGCCCGGTCCCTCGTAGTCCTTCTCGCCGGCTTCGATACGGACTTCGAGCCAGTTCTCCATCGGGACGAGCGGACACTCGTAGCGCGGCGAGTAGGCGCAAAACGGGTTGTACGCGTCGTTGAAGTCGACGACCCACCGGCCGTCGTCGGTCCGGTCCGCGGCTTCGAGGTCGAGGTAGCGGCCGGCCCCGTAGGTCTCCTCGGTGTTCGTCTCGTCGCGGAAGGGAACCCACAGGCGGTCCTCGTCGGCGTCGGCGCGATAGGCGTCGAGGGAGTATGCCTCTCCGTCGACCTCGAACTCGAAGCGCCCCCACGCGAGGTACTCGCGCTCGCCGTCGGTCGAGGTGCCGATAGTGATGCGCTCGGGGTCGTCGTACGCCCGGAGTTCGAGTTCGAACCGGAGGTCGGGGTCGGGGTCGAAGTAGTCGAGGCCGTCGAAGAACTCCCGCTGGTCCGGCGGAATCGGCGAGTTTCGGTCCGCGGCGAGATAGCGGTCCTTCTCTTCGCGGTGCGTTCGGAGGGCGTCGAGCCACGCGTCGTCGGTCATCTCGGGTCGAGATACGGCGCGCGAGCGGGTTAAGATTAGTTCCGACTGTGCGGGGGGCGCACGACCGGCGGGCAGGGTCGGTGGCGGGCAGGGTCAGTGACGGGCAGGGTCAGTGGCAGGCGGGGCCAGCGGCGGGCGCGGAAAGAGGGACGAAGAGGGACGAAGAGTGTCGGAGAAGGGACGCGGACGCTTACAGTCGCACCGGCACGTCGCGCTCGTCGAGGTACTCCTTGACGTCCCGAATGGTGTACTCGTCGAAGTGGAAGATAGAAGCGGCGAGACCGGCGTCCGCGCCGGCCTCGGTGAAGACCTCGTACATGTCATCGGGGCCGCCACAGCCGGAGGAGGCGATGACGGGCGTCGAGACGCTGTCGCAGACGGCCTTCGTCAGCGGGATGTCGTAGCCGTCTTTCGTCCCGTCGGCGTCGATGGAGTTGATGAACAGCTCGCCCGCGCCGCGCGATTCGGCCTCGCGGGCCCACTCGACCACGTCGACGCCGGTTCCCTCGCGGCCGCCTTTGACCGTACACTCGAACCAGCAGGACTCGCCGTCGACCTCGACGTAGTGCTCGCCGTCCTCGTCGTAGCGTCGCCGGGCGTCCACCGAGATGACGATGCACTGGCTGCCGAAGGAGCGCGCGCCCTCCTCGATGAGGTCGGGGTTCTGGAGCGCCGCGGTGTTGATAGAGACCTTGTCCGCGCCGGCGCGGAGCGTCTCTTTGATGTCGTCGCGGGTGCGGATACCGCCGCCGACGGTCAGCGGGATGAACACCTCGTCTGCGACCTTCGAGACGGTGTCGAGCATCGTCTCGCGCCCCTCTGCGGAGGCGGTGATGTCGAGGAAGACGAACTCGTCCGCGCCCGCCTCGTTGTACAGTTTGGCCATCTCAACCGGGTCGCCCGTGTACTTCAGGTCCTCGAAGTTGACGCCGGTGTAGACGGCCGGGTTCCCGTCCTCGTCGAGGTCGACGTCGATACAGGGGATGATGCGCTTCGTGAGCATTCGCTACCGAATCGTTGGCGAAAGAGCCGTTTCACCGTTTCGACTACGGCAGGTGGTGGGCGGAATTCCGACCACCTCGCCGAGTCGCCCGGTGACCGCGAGACTGAGTCGGTTCCCTCGCCGTTCCCCGCGGTAGAGCCACCTTGATGACCCGTCCGTGAGAACCACGACGCGATTCCAGTCCGAACGATGGTGGATTCAGCCGAGCTACTCAGTCTGCTGGTGGTCGTCGAGTTCGTGGTGATGGCCGCGATAGTGGCGCTTCTGGTCCCGCTCGACGCCGCGATTCCGTTCCTCCCGCTCGCGCTCGCGTTTCTGGTCGTGCTGTATCTGTCCCGGACCTGACCGTGCTGTTCCGGTCCTGCCCCGTCCGGCGAGGCGTTCTCCCGCGACTGGCTGCCGACTCGTCGGCCGCGCCGGTCGCGCCGTCCGCGGACGACGGTTAGGTGCGTTTTTGTACCGCGAACCCGTCGCCCCGCGTATGAGCGACGACCACGACCACGGCGACCACGGACACGACGACCACCACGCGGACGAGGACGCCCGCGTCACCTCCCCGATGCAGGACTTCTCGATGAGTCAGGTCACGACCGGTATCCTCGTTCTCGTCGTCGGCCTCGTCGTCGTGTTCGGCCTCCCGCTGGCGCTGGCGTAAGCGCGCTCGGGACCCCCGGAACCGGCAATTTGTACGAACTTCCGCGTTCTCTCCGCTTTTACGACCCCCGGCGCTACGACCCGGCGTGAAATCTATCGTCGTCACCGAGTACGGAAGCTCCGACAGCCTCGAACTGCGCGAGACCGAGACGCCCGAGCCGGGGCCGGGCGAGGTCCGCATCGCCGTCGAGGCCGCCGGCATCAACTTCGCCGACATCATGCAGCGGCGCGGGACCTACCGAGACGGCCCGGAGCCGCCGTACACGCCGGGAATGGAGGCCGCGGGGACCATCGACGCGGTCGGCGACGGCGTCGACCGCGAGGTCGGCGAGCGCGTCGTCGCCATGACCGGCGGCGGGGCGTACGCCGAGTACGTCACCACGCCGGCCCCGACGCTGTTCGACGTGCCCGAGTCGATGTCGTTCGCCGAGGCCGCCGGCTTCCCGGTCCAGTTCCTCACCGCGTACAACTGCCTCCACGAGTGGGGCGACCTCGACGACGACGAGCGCGTGCTGATTCAGGCGGCCGCCGGCGGCGTCGGCACCGCGGCGGTCCAACTCGCCGCCCACGCCGGCGTCGAGACGTTCGGCACGGCCAGCACCGAGGAGAAACTCGACCTCGCGGCCGACCTCGGACTCGACCACGGCATCCAGTACACCGAGGAGGACTTCCGCGAGGTCGTCGCCGACGAGACCGACGGCGCGGGCGTCGACCTCGTCCTCGACGGCGTCGGCGGCGAGACGTTCCGGCGCAGTCTGGACGCCCTCGCCGACTTCGGCCGACTCGTCACCTACGGCGCGGCGTCCGGCGACGCGGCCGAGGCGGACCCGACGCGCCTGCTGTTCGAGAACAAGTCGGTCATCGGCTTCCACCTCGGAAGCGCCATGCAGCAGCGTCCCGAGTCGATTCTCGGCGCGGTGCCGGAACTGTCCGAACTGCTCGCCGCGGGCGAACTCGACGTGGTCGTCGGCGAGACGTTCGCCCTCGAAGACGCCGCGGCGGCCCACGAGTACATCGAAGCCAGAAAGAGCAGCGGAAAAGTCGTCCTCGAACCGTAGCGAAAGCGGTGTGACGCGGCACCGCGTTTTTTCAGTTTAGTTTCGGTTCAGTCGAGTTCGCGAGCCAGCACGTCGCGCAGATCGGCGATATCGGCCGCGTCGTAGGCGGCCTCGTCGCCGTCGACCGCGACCGAGAGCGTCGCGTCGTCGGTCGTCGTTCCGAGGTCGACGACGGGCACGTCGCCCGCGAGGTCGCGGAGCGCGGCCTCGTCGGTCGTCTCGACGACGACACGACCGGGCGTCTCCTCGAACAGCGAGACGTAGTCGGCGACGGACACGTCCGCGCCGACCTCCTCGGTGACCATCTCGGCCAGCGCGACCGCGAGGCCGCCGTGGCTCACGTCGTGGACCGCGACGGTCGCCTCGTCCGCGGCGACGGCCTGAATCGTCTCGACCGCCGTCGCGGCGTCGGCGTCCTCGGGGAGCGCCGGGAAGGCGTCGGAGCCGCCGGCGTGTTCGAGGACCGCCGAGCCGCCGAGCGCCCCGCCGGAGTGGCCGACGAGGAACAGGTCGCCCTCGCCCGAAAGCGAGAGGCCGGGCGAGGAGCCGTCCGCCTTGCCGACCATCGCCAGCGTCGGCGTCGGCGGAATCGGGCCGGAGACGGAGTCGTTGTACAGCGAGACGTTGCCGCCGACGACCGGGACCGAAAGCGCCCGGCACATGTCGGCGAGGCCGTCGACGATGCCCTTGAAGCCGCCGTACACGTCGGGCTTTTCGGGGTTGCCGCCGTTGAGGCAGTCGACCGTCGCGAGGGGCGACGCGCCCTTCGCGGCGAGGTTGGTCGCGTTCTCGAAGGCGACGGCGCGCGCGCCGTCGTAGGGCGCGGCGGTCGTCCAGTTGGGGTCCGCGCCGCCGGTGAACGCGAGTTTCGTGTCGGCCTCGGGCACGTCGAGGAGCGCCGCGTCGTCGCCGGGGCGGCGGGCCGTCCGCAGGCCGACCTCGTGGTCGTACTGCCGGTAGACCCAGCGCTTCGACGCCGTGTTGGGGTCGGCGACGACCGCCTCGAACGCCGCTTCGAGGTCGAACACGGGCAGGTCGCGCGTCGCCGACTCGGGTTCGACCGAGTCGAGGTCGTTCATCGGCGCGCCCTCCGCGAGGAACTCCGGGGGCACGTCGACGACGGGTTCGCCGTCGAAGGTACAGACGTAGTTGCCCTCGGCGACCTCGCCGATGACGGCGCTCCCGAGGTCGAAGCGGGCAGCGAGTTCCTGCACGCGCTCGACGTTCTCGGGGGTCACCTCGTAGCACATGCGCTCTTGGGACTCCGAGAGGAGAATCTCGAAGGCGTTCATGTTCGGCTCGCGCTGGTGGACCTTCTCGAGGTCGATTTCCGCGCCGAAACCGCCCTTGGCGACGAGTTCGGAGGACGCGCCGCCGAGACCGGCGGCCCCGAGGTCGCGGGCGGACTCGACGAGGTCCTCGTCGATGAGCGCCTCGTTGCACTCGATGAGCAGTTTCTCCGTGTAGGGGTCGCCGACCTGCACCGCGGGCCGGTCTTCGGTCTCGGCGTCCTCCGCGAGGTCCTCGCTGGCGAAGGACGCGCCGCCGAGGCCGTCGCGGCCGGTCGAACTGCCGACGAGAACGAGTTTGTTACCCGCCTTCTGCGCTTCGGCCGTGACGAGGCGGTCGGCCGAGAGGAGGCCGACGCAGGCGACGTTGACGAGCGGGTTGCCCTCGTAGTTCTCGTGGAACGAGGTCGAACCGGTCACCGTCGGGACGCCGATGGCGTTGCCGTAGTCGGCGATGCCCTCGACGACGCCGTCGAGGAGGTACCGCGAGTGCTCGCGGTCGAAGTCGCCGAAGTAGAGGCAGTCGGCGAGCGCGATGGGGTACGCGCCCATCGAGAGGGTGTCGCGGACGATGCCGCCGACGCCCGTGGCCGCGCCGTCGTAGGGGTCGACGTAGGAGGGGTGGTTGTGGCTCTCGATACCGAGCGTGATGTAGGTGTCGTCGTCCAGAGCGACGACCGCGGCGTCGTCACCGGGACCGATGACGACCTGGTCGCCCTCCGAGTCGAACGCCGACAGAAGCGGGCGAGACGACCGGTAGGCGCAGTGTTCGCTCCAGAGGTTTTCGAAGAGTATCTCCTCGGCCGGCGTCGGGTCTCGACCGAGTTCGGCGACGACGAGGTCGCGGTCCGCGTCGGAAAGCGTCATTCACTGGTATGGTCAGAACGCACATTGTAAACCCTTTCTATGTGCACGAACGTGCGTAAAATGTGGTCGGAGTCGCCGTCGTCGCCCGCATCCGACTCACGCGGGCGTGTACGGCGGCGACTCGGCGCGGATTATCTCCGTCAGCTCGTGCATCTCGTCTTGGAGCAACACGAGCAGGTCGTCCATCGTGACGATACCCGTCAGCCTGCCGCCGTCGGTTATCGGCGCGCGCCGGACGCCGTGTTCCCGCATCTGCCGGAACAGGTCGAAGACGCCCACGTCGGCGTCGACGGTGAACGGTCGCTCGGTCATCGCGTCTCTCGCCGTCATCCCGCTCGCGTCGCCGCCGGCGGCGACGCACTTGAGCGCGATGTCGCGGTCCGTCACGATACCCCGGATGTCGTCGCCGTCCGCGACGACGACCGAACCGACCTTTCGGTCCTCCATCAGCTTCGCCAGCTCTCGAATCGGCGTGTCTTCCCTCGCTGTCACCAGTTCGTCTCTCGGTCGTGCGATGTCTCGTACGGTCATCTCTCTCACTCCGGTGGAACCACGCGGTGTGGGTACGCCACCGTTCGACACGTTCGTCGCCCGCGATATTATTTCTGTATTCTTACATTTCGACCAGTTTCGGCGGTATGTCGGCGCGCGCGGAGTGTCCGCGGACGCGGACGGTCTCTCGCATCGTCGTCATCAACGGGTGGAGTGCCCCGAGACACCCCAGCGCCGTGCGTGAGGTACACACGCCAATCACACCGGGACCGGGGCGCTTTTTTAGCCTCCATCGTTAGGAGACGGTGTGTTATCGGTCGAGTTGCACTCGCATTCGTCTCTGTCCTACGACGGCCGGGACCCAATCGAGTACCTCCTCGAACAGGCGGTCGCGGTCGGCTTGGACGCCCTCGCCGTGACCGACCACGACGAGATAGACGCCAGCCTCGAAGCCGCGGAACTCGCGGCCGACTACGGACTGGTCGGCATCCCCGGGATGGAAGTCACCTGCGCCGCGGGCCACGTGCTCGCGCTCGGCGTCGAGGAACTGATTCCCGCGGGGTTGTCGTACGACGAGACGCTCGACCGCATCCACGACGCCGGCGGCATCGCCGTCGTCCCGCACCCCTTCCAGAAGTCGCGTCACGGCGTCGCCCCGCACATCTCCAGCGCGCAACTGGCCAGCGCCGACGCCATCGAAATCTACAACTCGCGGCTCCTCACCGGCATCGCCAACCAGCGCGCCGAGCGGTTCGCCAAGCGGCGGAACCTCCCGATGACGGCCGGGAGCGACGCTCACATCGCGGAGATGGTCGGACAGGCCGTCACCGAGGTCGGCACCGACACCCGAAGCGCGGAAGCCATCCTCTCGGCCGTCGCCGAGGGACGAACCAGCGTCGTCGGCAACAAGACCCCGTGGCGTATCTCGTTCCGGCAGGCCGCGGGCGGCGCGACCCGGCGCCTGAAACACGCGCTGACGGACCTCTTTTGATGCGCGGCGCGTCCCCCGACCTCGTCCGGCGCGCCCTCGCCGAGCGCGACCCGCTCCCCGGAACCGCGGGCTTCGCGGGCGAACTCGACGGCCGACTCGTCCGCGACGTGCTCGGTCGCCAGCCCCTCTTCTCCGAGCGCGACGACCCAGAGCGGTGGTCGTTCGACCACCGCGACCTCGACGACCCGGTCGCCGTCCCCGCCGGTCACGCCCGCGAGACGACCGGCGAGGCCGCCGGCGACGACGAACGCGTCTGGTCGCTCCCCGACCCGCCGGCAGCCACCGACCGCGACGCCGCGCTCGAACGCGTCCGCGACGCGGTCTTCGACTCGGTTCGGTCGGTCGACGACGACGGTCTCGCCGTGGCCTTCTCGGGCGGCGTCGACTCCGCGGTCGTCGCGGCCGGCGTCCCCGACGCCCCCTGTTACGTCGCCGGCTTCGAGGGCTCCCACGACGTCGCCGCCGCCCGCGAGGCCGCCGCCGCGATGGACCGCGACCTCGCCGTGGTCGAACTCACCCACGAGGCGCTCGAACGCGCCGTCCCGGAAATCGTCGCCGCGCTCGGCCGGACGAACCCGATGGACGTGCAAATCGTCCTTCCCCTGTACCTGCTCGCCGAGCGGGTCGCCGAAGACGGCTACGACCGCCTCGCGGTCGGACAGGGCGCGGACGAACTGTTCGGCGGCTACGCCAAAGTCCAGAAGGCCCCCGACGACCCGCGCGTCGAGGCCGAAACCGTCCGCGGGGCCGCCCGCGAGCTGATTCTCACGCTCCCCGACCAGCTCGAACGCGACCTGCTCGTCCTCCGCGCCGCCGGGGTCGAACCCGTCGCGCCGCTGCTCCACGACCGCGTGGTCTCGGCGGCGCTCCCGCTTCCCGGCCAGTTGCTCGTCGACGGCGACCGGCGGAAGGTCGCGCTCAGGGAGGCCGCGAGCGGCGTGCTCCCCGAGTCGGTCGCGGAAGCGGACAAGAAGGCGGTCCAGTACGGGACCTACGCCTCGCGCGAACTCGACCGGCTCGCGCGGCAGGCGGGGTTCAAGCGGCGGATGGAGAACCACGTCCAGCGGTACGTCGAGTCGTTGGTGGAGTGAGTCGGGGAAAAGCTATAATTAGGGTGAACTCCCCGTCCGAGCGATGGGATTCGAACAACTATTCATCTGGTGGACGCTTAGAATTGGCGTAGTAGCCACGGTAGGTTGGCTGGTTTGGGTGGCATACCGATTTTCAGATTAAATCACCGTGTGTTAGCCACGACCTCGATGGCCTCCAGCGCGAACTGCACCGTGTCGGGGTCGAGGTCGCTCTCGCGGAGGGCCGACTCGTCGTACCACGACCAGACCTCGGGGTCGGCTTCGCCCGCCGCGGGGTCGATGTCGCGGGAGTCCACGCGGGCGTAGAAGATGTGGTCGATGTGCTGGTGACCGACCGAGCCGTCGCCGTGGACGTTGATGTCGTAGAGCATCTGCTGGCGGGGCTGGGGGAGCGCCCGGCCGTCGGGCGCGGGAACGGACGGCGTGTCGTCGACGAGTTCGGGGTCGAGACCCGTCTCCTCGCGGACCTCGCGGAGGCCGGCCTCGTGGGGGAGTTCGTCGCGGTCGACGTGGCCGCCCGGCGGGATGCGGATGCCGAGGCGCTCGTGTCGGTGAAGCGCCACCGCACCGTCGTTGACGATGTACACGGTCGAGGTGAAATGTCGGGTCGTCTCCATGGCTGTGGCTCCGGAGCGAGCGGCATGGCTGTTGCGAAACGAGACGAAACGGAGCGAGACGAAACGAAGCGAAGCGAGACGCGGCGGCGCGAACCGAACGAACCGGCCGGGTTAGGGCAGTTGGACCTGCTCTTCGGCTTCGAGGAGTTCGTGGTAGCGGTTGCGGATGGTGACCTCGGAGATGTTTGCGACCTCGGAGACCTCGTTCTGCGTCACCTTCTCGTTGGTGAGAAGCGAGGCCGCGTAGACGGCGGCGGCGGCGAGGCCGACGGGGGACTTGCCCGAGTGGACACCCTGTTCTTTGGCGTTCTTCAAGAGCTGTCGGGCGCGCCGCTCGGACTCGTCGGAGAGGCCGAGTTCGCTGGCGAACCGCGGGACGTACTGCTCGGGGTCGGCGGGCTTGATTTCGAGCTTCAGCTCGCGGACGACGTAGCGGTAGGTGCGGGCGATTTCGTCCTTCTCGACGCGCGAGACGCTCGTAATCTCGTCGAGCGACCGCGGGGTGTCGGCCATGCGGGCGGCGGCGTACAGCGCCGACGTGGCGACGCCCTCGATGGAGCGGCCGGGGAGCAAGTCGTCGTCGAGTGCGCGGCGATAGATGACCGAGGCGGTCTCGCGGACGTTATCCGGGAGGCCGAGCGCGGAGGCCATGCGGTCGATTTCGCCGAGCGCCTGCTTCAGGTTGCGCTCCTTGGAGTCGCGGGTGCGGAACCGCTCGTTCCACGTGCGAAGTCGCTGCATCTTCTCGCGCTGGCGGGACGACAGCGAGCGCCCGTAGGCGTCTTTGTTCTGCCAACCGATGTTGGTCGACAGCCCCTTGTCGTGCATCATGTTCGTCGTGGGCGCGCCGACGCGGGACTTCTGGTCTTTCTCCGAGGAGTTGAACGCGCGCCACTCGGGGCCGTGGTCTATCTCGTTTTCCTCCACGACGAGGCCGCAGTCCTCACAGACCGTCTCGCCGTGTTCGGAGTCGGCGACGAGACTCTCCGAGTCACACTCGGGACACGAGAGCGTCTGCTCCCGCTCGGCGTCGGTCTGCTCGGTATCTTTCGTATTCTCATTGCGCACGCGCGCGTTGCCGGTCGTGAAACGTCGGACACTTTCTGTCATTTGTGTGCGAGAGAAGCAACTGGGAACGGTCGTTCTCCGTCTATTCGTATTGACCCTCGTTACTTATATCTGACGGCGGCAGAAGGACGGAATGGGCCGTGTTCGCAGGGTCGGTTCCAGTCGTCTCGTCGGCGAGCTCGCCCGGGCGGTCCCACCCCGCGGACCGGAGGAAACGACCCACACCGAAACTCTTACTCCCGGTCTCCGTCACCTCCGATACATGAGCGATACGCCCGTCGACGCCGACGAGGTTCGACACGTCGCCGAGTTGGCGCGGGTCGACCTCGACGAGGACGAGGTCGAGGAGTTCGCGGCGCAGTTCGCGGACATCCTCGGCTACTTCGACGCCCTCGACGAGGTCCCCGAAGTCGACCGCGAGGACGAACTGGTGAACGTGATGCGCCCCGACGAGGTCCGCGACGGCCTCACCCAAGAGGAGGCGCTCTCGAACGCCGCAGAGACCGAAGACGGCTTCTTCAAGGGCCCGCGGGTGTCGTAGATGTCGCTGAACGCCTTCATCACGAAAGAGACGCTCGACGGCTCCGACGACGGCCCGCTGGCCGGCAAGACGGTCGCCGTCAAGGACAACATCTCCACGGAGGGGCTGCGGACGACCTGCGGCTCCGCGATGCTCGAAGACTACGTCCCGCCGTACGACGCGACCGTCGTCGAACTCCTGAAGGACGCCGGCGCGACCATCGTCGGCAAGGCCAACATGGACGAGTTCGGCATGGGGACGACGACCGAGACCTCGGCGTTCGGCCCGACGAAGAACCCCGTCGACGAGTCCCGCGTCCCCGGCGGCTCCTCCGGCGGCTCCGCGGCCGCCGTCGCCGCCGGCGAGGCCGACCTCGCGCTCGGCACCGACACCGGCGGCTCCATCCGCTGTCCCGCGGCGTTCTGCGGCGTCGTCGGCATCAAGCCGACCTACGGCCTCGTCTCGCGGTACGGCCTCGTCGCCTACGCGAACTCCCTCGAACAGATCGGCCCCATCGCGCCGACCGTCGAGGACGCCGCCGCGCTCCTCGACGTCATCGCCGGCCCCGACGACCGGGACGGCACGACCCGCGACGCCGGTGCCGACTCGAACTACGCCGCGGCCGCCGACGGCGACGTCGAGGGGCTCACCATCGGCGTCCCGACCGAGTTCGTCGAGGGCGCGGACGAGGGCGTCGAAGCGGCGTTCTGGGCCGCGCTCGACGAACTCGAAGCGCAGGGCGCGGAGTACCGCGAGGTCAGCATGCCCTCCGTCGAGAAGGCCGTCGCCGCCTACTACGTCATCGCCATGTCCGAGGCGTCGTCGAACCTCGCCCGCTTCGACGGGGTCCGCTACGGCAAGTCCGGCGGTTACGACGGTAACTGGAACGAGGCGTTCGCCCGCGCCCGCGAGGACGGCTTCGGCTCCGAGGTCAAGCGCCGCATCCTCCTCGGCACCTACGCCCTTTCTGCCGGTTACCACGACAAGTACTACGCGAAGGCGCAGGACGCCCGCGCGTGGGTCAAACAGGACTTCGACGAGGCGTTCGAGGACGTGGACGTGGTCGCGTCGCCGACGATGCCGGTCCCGCCGTTCGAACTCGGCGAGAGCCTCGACGACCCGCTGCAGATGTACCTCGCCGACGCGAACACCGTGCCGGTGAACCTCGCGAACCTCCCCGCCATCTCGGTGCCGGCGGGCGAGACCGACGGCCTCCCGGTCGGTCTCCAACTCATCGGGCCGAAGTTCGGCGAGGAGACTATCGTCCGCGCCGCGTCCGCGGTCGAGAACTAACACGAGAACGGCTTTTCACGGCACCGAGCGCCGACCGAGTCGCTCGGTTCCGCGTCGTCGGTCGTCGTCGCGGGTGGACTATCCCCGAAACAGATTCATCACTTCGTCGGCCACGTCCGACTCGACGCCGAGCACGTAGCGGTGACCGGCTTCGAGGACGGTGTCGGGGCCGCCGATTCGGTTCCCCTGATAGTCGACGATGATGAGACTCCCCTGTGGGAGCCGAACCTCGTCGAGTCGCTTGCCGGCGACGGGCGCGTCTTCGGCGACTTCGACCTCCACGATTTCGACGTTGCCACCGATGTCTTCGATAGTTCGAACGCCGCCGTTCGCGATTTCGTTGGTCGCCGCCCGCGCGCCGAGTCGCTCTGGGAAGACGAGTCCGTCCACGAACTCCTCGTAGAGTTCGTCCGGCGTCCCGGTGATTCGCATGACGGTCCGAACGTCCGACATCCGCTGCGCGGCCAGGCAGACGGCGAAGTTGGTCGACTCGTCGTCGGTGAGTGCGGCCACCACGTCGCTCCGCTCGGGTTGGGCCTGTCTGAGTATCTCCGGGCGGGAGGCGTCCCCCTCGATGACGGTGGCGATGTACTTGTCGGCGACGTCCGGGATTCGGTCCGGGTCCGCCTCGACGATGACCACGTCGTGGCCCCGGTCGGAGAGGAGTTCGGCCGTCCGCAGGCCCAACTCTCCACCGCCGGCGACGACGACGCGTAAATCGTGTGTTACTGGGTCGGGCATGTGTGTGAATTGGTGTCGGTGTGTAGTAGTCGTCTCGGTGCGGTGTTTCGTCGGCGGGTAGTCTTCGGACGCTCGGGTCGATTCGTCGGTCAGTCGTCGGCTCCCTCCGCCGGTTCAATCGGCTCCGGGTCCTGAATCTCGGGCGGTCCCGCCGGGCCGACGTCGTCGCGCCTCGACAAGAGGAGGTAGACGCCGCCGCCGACGACGAGCCAACCGATGGCCAGCACCCAGGTGAACCAGTCGATAAAGAGGCCCAAAAGCACGTTACAGACGATGCCGAGGACCGGAGTGACGGGGTACAGCGGCACTTCGAAAGGTCGCTGTAGGTTCGGCTGTCGCCGCCGAAGCCGAATCAACGCGTAGTTGACGATGATGAACCCCAGAAGCGAGAACAGGCTCGCAAGGTTCCCGACGATGCGGATGGGAACGACGAGGACGGCGACGAGCATCACCACGGCCGACGCGAGAATGGCGACGAGCGGCGTCCCGTACCGGTGGTGGAACCGGCCGAGGCGGGCGGGTAACTGTCGCTCGCGGCCCATGGCGAACGCCACTCGGGACGACCCGATGACGACCGCGTTGAGCGCCGAGATGGTCGAAAAGACCGCCCCGAAGGCGATGAGCGCCGCGCCCGTTCCGACTATCGGGAACGTCGGCATGAAGCCCTCCGCCGCCTGCGCGATTGCCGTCTCGCCCGCGCCAGCGAGCCCGTCCGCGCCGAGCGTCCCGATGGCGACGAAGACGACGAACAGGTAGACGACCACGGTGACGGCGACCGAGAGGAGGATGGCCCGCGGGATGTTCACCTGCGGGTTCTCGACTTCCTCGGTGACGGTGGCGATGAGGTCGTACCCCTGAAACGCGATGAACGTCAGCCCCATCGCGGGGAGGACCGACAGCGCTCCCTCGGTGAAAAGCGGGTCGAACTCCCCCGCGTCCGCGGCCGTGAGACCGAACGCGACGAACACGCCGAGGATAGCGATTTTGAGTAGCGTGATGGCTGTCTCGCCCCGTCCCGAGGCTTCCGTCGAGAGGGCGTTGAGCGCCACGAGCGTCACGACGGCCCCGAGCGCGTACAGGACCGGCGGCCCCGGAAGGGCGTAGCCGTAGATGTGCCCGAACTCGACGAAGTTCGAGGCGAACCCGAGCGCGTACAGCGACCCCGCGATCATGTACGTGAACCACCGCGTCCATCCCATGACGAAGGCGACGGGTGCGGAAAACACCTCACGGACGTACGCGTACCCGCCGCCGTTTCGCGGAATCGCGGCCGCGAGTTCGGCGTACGAAAGCGCCGTGAAGGTCGTCACGCCGCCGTTGAGGGCGAACGCGACGATGGCCGCCGGGCCGGAGATGTCGACTGCGAGCCCCGTCAACACGAAGATTCCCGCGCCGATCATCGCGCCGATTCCGACCATCGTCGCGTCGAGCAGACTGAGACTCACCGTCGGTTCGCGCCCGCCCGAGTGACTCACGGGCGGACCCTCGCTTGGTCGCGGGACCGACTGGCCGGGACCGTCATGTGTCCACATATACCACATCTGTTGATAAATATCCGGTCCACCACCCCGACCGAGACGCCGTAGACGCGCGGGCGGGCTGGACGAACACTCGGTTTACCCTCCAGTAGGGTGACCGAACACGCGGCGACGCCTCATTCGGTAGCTGTTTGCGCGGAAAGTCCCCGTTTGACCAACGAAACGACATGCCGACAGTTTTTCCACCACCCGATGCGCACGCCGGAACGTCATGTACATCATCGTCGTCGGTGCGGGCAACATCGGCACGCCGCTCATCGAAATCGCCACCGAGGGCGGCAACGAGGTCGTCGTCGTCGAGCGCGACGAGGCGAAGGCCGAGGCGGCCGCCGCGACGTTCGACTGCCTCGTCCTCAACGACGACGCCACGGTCAAACAGACGCTCGACGAGGCCGGCGCGGACCGCGCCGACGCCATCATCACGACGACGGACAAGGACGCGACCAACATCATGGTCTGCCTTCTGGCGAAGGAGCTCGACATCCCCGACATCGTCTCCGTCGTCCACAACCCCGAGCACATGAGCCTCTACCGCCAAATCGGCGTCAACACGATGGAGAACCCCCAGCGACTCATCGCGGAGTACCTCTATCGGGCGGTCAAGCGCCCGTCCATCGTCGACTACATGCGCATCGGCGAGCACGCCGAGGTGTTCGAAATCCGCGTCGACGAGGACGCGCCGATTACGGGGATGACGATTCAGGAGGCTGCCCAGGAGAACCTCCTCGACGGCGACACCCTCATAGTCGCTATCGAGCGCGAGGGCGACGACGACCCCGTGACGCCCCGCGGGAACACGACCATCGGTTCGGGCGACCTCCTGACGGTCTACTCCGCGAAGGGCGCGACGCCCGACGTGACCGACGTGTTCGGCCACTACGAGGACCACTGATGCCCCGCCGCGGACGAACCGTCTCGGGATGGCCCGCCGACCTCGCGGTCATCGGCCGCGACGTGGGCTCGCTCCTCGCCATGGAGTCGGCGCTGATGACCGCGTCGGTCCTCGTCGCGGTCGGCTTCGGCGAGTGGTACGCCGCCCTCGCGTTCCTCGTCGCCGGGGGCGCGACCGCGTTCGTCGGGCTGGGCGCGCGGAAGGCGTTCGAAGACGCCCCCGCGCCCCGCATGAAACACGGGATGATAATCGCCGCCGCGGGCTGGTTCGCCACCGCCGCCTTCGGGTCGCTTCCCTTCTTCCTCACGGCGCAGTTCGCCCCGCAGAGCGTGTTCACGGCGCTCGTTCCCGCCGGGGTCGACTACGCCCAGTCGAGCCTCGTCTACTTCCGCGACCCCTTACACGCCCTGTTCGAGAGCATGAGCGGGTGGACCGGCAGCGGACTCACGATGGGCATCCACGAACCGTCGCTCCCGCGGACGATTCAGTGGTGGCGCTCGCTCATCCAGTGGGTCGGCGGCGTGGGCGTCATCGTCCTCACCGTCTCCATCCTCTCGCGGCCCGGCAGCGGGAGCTACGCGCTCTACCGCGGCGAGGCCAGAGAGGAGAAGATTCACCCGAGCGTCGTCTCGACGGTCCGGACGGTGTGGAAGATTTTCGTCGGCTACACGCTCCTGTCGGTGGTCGTCCTCTTTTTCGCCATCCGCGCCAGCGACTACGGGGCCGCGCTCCCGCTGTGGGAGGCGGCGTGGCAGGCGCTCAACCACGCGATGACCGGCCTGTCGACCGGCGGGTTCGCCGTCACCGACGGCTCCATCGGGACGTACGACTCGCCGCTCATCGAGACGGTGTTGCTCCCCATCATGGCGCTGGGTGCAATCGCCTTCCCCGTCCACTACGCCGTCCTGAAGAACCGCGACGTCGACCGCCTCTGGGGCGACCTCCAGACGCGTTGGCTCCTCGTCCTCTTCGCCGTCGGCGCGGTCGCGCTGGCCGTCCAGAACCTCGTCAGTCTCCCCGCGACCGCGGGGTCGGCGTTCGTCGAGACCGCGGACTACTTCGGACTCTCGGGCGTCGTCGGCGGGCCGGAGTCGGACGCCGTCCGCGACGCCGCGTTCCACTGGGTGAGCGCGCTCACCTGCACCGGCTTTCAGGCCGCGCCGCTCGGCGAGTGGTCCGACGGCGGGAAGATTCTCCTGTCGGGGGCGATGACCCTCGGCGGGGCCGCCGGGTCGACCGTCGGCGGCATCAAAATCATCCGCGGCTACACCATCGCCCGCGGCATCCGCTGGCAGTTCTCCCGCGTCTTCCTCCCCGAGAGCGCAATCGTCAACATCGAGATGAACGGTCGTCGCCTCTCGCGGACCGAGATGGACCGCGAGTTCTCCGAGGCGGCCATCGTCTCGATGCTCTGGCTGCTGTTGCTCGTCGGGTCGAGCGTCCTCCTCGTGAACCTCGCCGGGCCGGAGTTCACCTACGCCGACGCGCTGTTCGAAGTCGCGTCCGCGCAGGGGAACGTCGGCATCTCGACGGGCATCACCGGCCCGTGGATGAACCCGTGGGTCGAGACGATGTTCCTCTTCAACATGTGGGTCGGCCGCCTCGAAATCATCCCGGTGTTGGTGTTCGCCCGGTCGGTCATCTACGGGCTGAATCCCTGACGAAAAGCGGCACTGACTCCTGTTTTTCGGCGCTATCGCCGCCAGTACTCCGGCGTAAAGATGACCAGCACGGGCAGAATCTCCAGTCGGCCCACCCACATGAGAAGCACCATGTACAGCTTCGAGCCGTTGGAGAAGTCGAGATAGCTCCCCATCGGGCCGACGATGCCGAAGCCCGGCCCGACGTTCCCGAGGGTCGCGGCGACGGCGCTCATCGTTTCGAGGATGCTCACGTCGAAGCCGGTTCGCGCGGCGTCGAGGTGGAGCAGACCGGTCGAGACGAAAAAGAGCACGAGGTACAGGAGCGTGAAGGCGTAGATGCCGCGGATGGCCCGCTCGTCGACCGCGCGGCCCGCGAGCCTGACCGGGCGGACCGCCTCGGGGTGGGCCGTCGTGAACAGCTCTCGGCGGAGCGATTTCACGATGACGTACCAGCGGACGATTTTGACCGCGCCGCCGGTCGACCCGCCGGAGCCGCCGATGAACATCGCGAAGAGGAGGCCGTACTGCGTCGGCGCGCTCCACGCGTTGAAGTCGATGCTGGCGTAGCCGGTCGTCGTGACGATGGAGACGACCTGAAACACCGACTGGCGGACCGCGGGTTCGACGTTGCCGATGATGGCCGTGCGGATACCTTCGAGGTAGAGTTGGTCGTAGGTCTCGCCCGCCGGCGCGACGGACATGAGGCCGTCGCCGAGGAAGAGAATTCCGGCGAGAATGGCCGAGATGACCCCGATGACGCCGAGGTAGGACTTGAACTCGGTGTCCCGGAACAGCCGCTTCGGCTCGCCCGTGAGGACGTGCCAGAAGAGCGCGAAGTTGGTCCCGGCGGCGACCATGAAGGGAACGATGACCCACTGCGCGGCCGCCGAAAACGCCTCGATGCTGCGGGCCTCCGGGGAGAACCCGCCGGTCGGCATCGTCGTCAGCCCGTGGGCGATGGCGTTGTACACGTCCATGTTCGGGGCGTTGCCGGTGACGTGCAGGCCGTAGAGGAGGACGATTTCGAGCACCGTGAGGCCGAGGTACGCGCCCCAGAGCGCGCGGGCCGTCTCGGCGATGCGCGGGGTGAGTTTCTCGATGCCGGGGCCGGGCGCTTCCGCGTCCATCAGCTGTGCGCCACCCACGGAGAGTTCGGGGAGGATGGCGACCGCGAGGACGACGATACCCATCCCGCCGAGCCACTGGGTGAGCTGTCGCCACATCATGATGCCGCGGGTGTGGGAGTTAAACGAGATGTCGCCGAGCACCGTCGCCCCGGTCGTGGTGAAGCCGCTCATCGTCTCGAACAGCGCGTTCACCGGGCTCCCGAGGGTCGACTCGGGGTGGATGGGCGACGCGAGGAAGGGGATGCCGTGGGCCTCGATGAGAAACGGTATCGCGCCGACAATCGTGACGGCCAGCCACGTCACCGCGACCATCAGGAAGCCCTCGCGGGCCCCGATGTCGGGCTCGTCGGCGAGCCGTTCGAGCCCCGCGCCGACGAGGACCGTGACGGCCATCGTGACGACGAACGGGAGCACCGACTCGCCGTAGTACAGCGCGACCACGAGCGGGAAACAAAGAGGGACCGCGAGATACTTCAGGACGGTCCCCACGAGACGCAGGCTGGCTCTGTAATCGACCCGCAATTTCATCCGTGGACTAACGTACCGAGCGCCGGGTTCTTCCCTGTTCGGGTTCGCGGTCGCCCGCGCGACGACGTGACGGGGTCGAGTGTTCGGCGCAGAACGAGGGGCCGTGCGGCGACGGACCGACTTACAGGTTTGGTCCCACGTCGTCGATGACGCAGCTATCGACGAAGACGACGACGTGGTCGCCGGGTTCGATGACGGTGTCGCCGCGGGGGGTGATGAACTCGCGACGGCGGGTTATCGCGCCGATGACGACGCCTTCGGGGAGCGTCGCGACCGACTCCCGAATCGGCTTGCCGGCGAGGACGCTCTCGGCGTCGATTTCGATTTCGAGCACCTCGGCCTTGTCCGATTCGATGAGTGCGACGTTCTCCGCGCCGCCCTCGCGGGTGAACCGCGTTATCTCTTCGGCGACGACCTCGCGGGGGCTGACGCCCACGTCGACGCCGACGGCCTCGAACAGGTCCACGTACGGCGTCGTGTCGATGACGGCGACGGTGCGTTCGACGCCGAGGCGGGCGGCGAGCAGCGACACGAGCAGGTTCTTCTCGTCGGAGTCGAGCGCCGAGACGAGCAGGTCGGCGTCGCCGATGTACTCGCGTTCGAGGAAGTCCACGTCGGTCGCGTCGCTCTCCATGACGATGGTCCCCGGAAGCATCTCCGCGAGTTCGCGGGCGCGCTCCGCGTCGTACTCGATGAGTCTGGGCTTGAAGCCGCGCTCTTCGAGCAGGCGGGCGACGTGGTAGCCGATTTCGCTCCCGCCGACGATGACGACCTCCTCGGCGGTTCCCGGCGGTTCGTCCGGCGAGACGGAACTGGCGAACCCTTGGACGCTCTTGGGGCTGCCGATGACGACGACGCGGTCGCCGGGGCCGATGACGGAGTCCCCGCGGGGGATGGTGACCTCGCCGTCGCGGAGGATGGCCGCGAAGGTCAGCGAGTCGAACCGGTCGGCCTCGCTCACGGTCTGGTTGGCGACGGGGCTCTCCTCGTCGACTTCGAACTCGGCCATCTGGACCTGCCCGCCCGCGAAGGGGTCCACGTCGCGGGCGGCGGGGAGGCCGACGACGCGGACGATGGACTCCGCGGCGAGCAGGTTCGTACAGACCATGAAGTCGATGCCGAACGCCTTCTCCGAGCGCTGCCACGTCCGGAGGTACTCCGTGTTCTTGACGCGGGCGATGGTGAACGCGTTCGAGATGGCCTTGGCGGTCGCGCAGGCGACGATGTTCGTCTCGTCGTCGTCGGTCGAGGCGATGACCATGTCGGCGCGCTCGACGTCGGCCTCTTCGAGCGTGTCCACGGAGGTTCCGTCGCCGTGGAGCGCCAGCACGTCGAGCGAGTAGTTCAGTTCGTCGACGCGCTCCGGGTCGCAGTCGATGACGACGACCTCGTGGGTCTCGTCGAGGTCGGCCGCGATGGACGACCCGACCTGTCCGGCACCGATGATTATCACGCGCACCAGAGACCAGCCCCTGTCATACCCCTGTGTTGGACGGCGGGCGCGTATGTGCATTTCCCTTCGCGAATACCCCGGCCACCGTCGCTCACGACCCCGGTTTCGCGTGTATCGTGAGTTCAACGCGCCGCGGCCGCCCCTCGATGTCGGCGACGATTCGCTCGACGATTCGCTCGGCCTCCTTCTGGAGCACCGGTCGGAGTTTGTCGATGACCCAGCCCAGCGAGACGAACCGCGGGAGGTCGATGTCGCCCGCGGAGACGCTGTCGGGGTCGTACTCGACCTCGAAGAAGACGCGACAGGCGGTGTCGGCGTCCGACGGGGCCCCGTCGGGCAGGTCGTCGAGTTCCTCCACCCGCCAGCGGCCGACGGCGTGGACGTCCTTGGTGATGGTCCAGTCGATGCGCGTCGGCGGGGTGACGTCCGTCACCTTCGACTCGGCGGTGTAGGTGAGCTTCCACCACGAAAAGTACAGGGCGTACCGCGTGCCCGGCGACCCGTCGCCCGACTGTCGCACGTCTCGCAGGTGCTTCGAGTAGTCGGCGTACCGCGGGAAGTCCACGAGGAACTCGTATATCTCCTCGGGGGGCAGGTAGACGACGGTGCTGACGGCTATCTCGTCCACGAGCGTCGAATGGGGTCGGCGGGACCAAAGCCTTGTGGGCCGCGTCGCCCGTTCCCGCGGGACCGACAGCCGTCGCAATCGCAACCTATAATCGGCCGGTGTCTCGACCTAGAGCCGAGATGGTGGGGGGGACGCTTCGGGACGTCAGAGCCGAGATTCGGTCGCTGGCGCGTCCCGACGGCGACTACGCGATAGTGTGCGGTCGCACTGGTTCGGAGCCCGGTGCCGCGACGGGCCGGCGGTTTCCGGACCGGCGCACCGCCGGGGCGGCCGCGGAACTGACGAGAGACTACCGGGCGGCGCTTCGGCGATACGACCCGAACATCCCGTACGACGACCCGCAGGTGTACGAGGTGTCGAAGGGGCCGCCTCGGTCGGCCGCAGCGGGGTCGGAAGACGACTACACCCGCTACAGTGCCTTCTGTCACGACACCGCGGGCGCGCTGTTCGAGGCGCTGTCGGAACTCGGCCACCGGGAGGCCGAGACCGCCGCGATGGAGACGTACCTCACGCTGGCCGAGGTCGTCGACGACCACGACGACTTCTGTCTCACCTTGGTGTGGAGCCTGATGAGCGAACTGGACGTCCGCCTCTCGCCCGCCGAGCAGCGGGCGGTCGTCGAGGCGGCCGCGGACCTGTTTTGTCCGACTGCGACGCCGAACCCGGTTGACGCGACGCTCGGGCACCTCGAAACGGCCGGCTTCGTCGAGGGCTACTCGGTACGGCCGATTCCCGACGCCGAGGCCGATGTCGGGACCGGCGGGATGTCCGAAACTGACGTCCCCACGAACGCCCGTACCGACGCTCGGACCGACGGCGACGACAGCTCTCGGACGTGGGAACTCACCTTCGGCGACTACGCGCTCGCGGAGCGGACCGGCCGGATTCCGACGCTCCCCATCGCCGTGTCGCTCCTCCGCCGGACGCCCGAGCGGGCGGTGCGCTTCATCGACGGCGAGGCGCTCTCGGACGGTCGCTGGCGGCTTCGCGTCCGGATGACCCCGGAAGGCGACTCCGCGGGGCTCGTCAGCGTCGAGGCGGCCGAGAACCGCTGGCTCAACGACCCGAGCGCGTCGCTGGGGCGGTAGCGCGCGTCTCGCGCGGCACGGGATTCGGCAGACTTCGGCGACATCCGCACGGTTTTACTCGCCGCTGAGCTATCGCACGGCATGAGCGAGACGAATCCACGAGACGCGCTCGTCGTCGGCGGCGGCGTCGCTGGCCTCACCGCCGCGACGTTCCTCGCGCGCGCCGGCCTCGACACCCTCGTCGTCAACGACGGCGAGCCGATCGTTCGCCGAAACGCCCACCTCGAAAACGTCCCCGGCTTCCCGGCGGGCGTCAACAGCCGACTGTTCACCGACCTGCTCTCCGAACAGGCCGACCGAAACGGCGCGGACCAACTGACGGGCCGGGTCACCGACCTCGACGTGCTCGGCGACGACGACGACCCGCTGTTCCGCGCGACCGTCGAGACCGACGACGGCGAAGAGACCGTCGAGGCGTCGCGGGTCGTCGCGGCGTCGTGGTCCGACGCGTCGTACCTCGAAGACACGGGCGTCGACCTCCGCGCCGCCGGGTCGAAGACCTACGTCGACGTGGACGACCTCGGCCGGACCGCCGTCCCCGGCATCTACGCCGCGGGGCGACTGACCGAGATTTACCACCAGGCGGTCGTCGCCGCCGGCGACGCCGCGGAGACGGCTATCACGCTGGTCCACGACTCGGGGACGGCGTTCTACAACGACTGGGTCGCGCCGACCGGCTACTTCACCGACCGCGGCCGCGAGGTGCCGCCGGCCTGCGAGGAGATAGACGCCGACGAGCGCGCCCGCCGCGAGCGCGAGTCCCGCGAGGTCATGCGCGAGTTCTTCGCCGAACCGCACGACGAGCCCCAGCGCACGCACCCGAGCCTCGTCGACGACGAACTCGGGCGACTCGACGAATAACCGACTCCGATTCGCGCGGGTGCGGTCCGAGACCACCCCGCGCGGACGCGAATCCTTTTAACCGATAGCGGGCGCAGAGACGAGTGAATGCTCGAAGGTGTGAACGTCGCGCTCGGGGTGACGGGGAGTATCGCGGCCGTGAAAGTCGTCGAGTTGGCGCACGAACTCCGACGGCGGGGCGCGTCGGTCCGCGCGGTGATGACCGACGCCGCGACGGGAATCATCCACCCGTGGGCCGTCGAGTTCGCCACCGACAACGACGTCGTGACCGAGATTACCGGCCGCGTCGAACACGTCGAACTCTGCGGCCGCGAGGGCTGGGCCGACGTGTTCCTCGTCGCGCCCGCGACCGCCAACACGGTCGGCAAGATAGCCGCCGCCGTCGACGACTCCCCCGTGACGACCACCGCGACCACCGCCATCGGCGCGGGCGTCCCGGTCGTCGTCGCGCCCGCGATGCACGAGCCCATGTACGACCACCCCGGCGTCCTCGACGCCATCGAGCGGGTGCGGTCGTGGGGCGTGGAGTTCGTCGACCCGCGCGTCGAGGAGGGGAAGGCGAAAATCGCCACCGAGGAGGCCATCGTCACCGGCGTGGCGACGGCGACGACCGAACAGTCGCTCGCCGGGAAGTCGGTCGTCGTCACCGCCGGCGCGACGACCGAATCCATCGACCCCATTCGAACCCTCTCGAACCGCGCCTCCGGTCGCACGGGTCGCGCCGTCGCCCGCGCGCTCGCGATTCGCGGCGCGGACGTGACGCTCGTCCACGACGGCGACGACGTACACTACGCCGACGTGCTCGCCGTCGAGTCGGCGGCCGAGATGCTGGAGGCCGTCGAGGCCGCGGTCGACGCCGACGCCGACGCGCTCGTCTCCGCGGCCGCCATCTCCGATTTCACCGTCGAGGCGGCCGACCAGAAGATTCGCTCCGGCGAGGCGCGCACGCTCGACCTCGAACCCGCGCCGAAGCTCATCGACGCGGTCCGCGGTTCGCATCCCGACCTCACCATCGTCGGCTTCAAAGCCGAGACGACCGGCGACGACGAGGCGATGGTCGGCGAGGCCCGCCGCATCATGGACCGCGTCGGCCTCGCGTTCGTCGTCGCCAACGACGCCTCCGTCATGGGCGCGGACGAGACCCGCGCGCTCGTCGTCCGCGCCGACGAGACGAGCGAGTACGTCGGGTCGAAAGACGGGCTCGGCGCGCGCGTCGCTGACGAACTGAAAACGGAACTCTCGTGAAAAAACGACCCGGGCCGGCTCGGGACTACGCGAGTAGTCCGACGAGCACGCCGCCGAGTATCAACACGACGAGTGCGATACTCGTCGCAATCGTCGCGCGAAGGCTCCCGACGGTAATCGAGTCCGCCTCGGTCCGGCCGAGGCCGCCGGCGACCCGACGCAACGCGGGGTACGGGTTCGCAATCGCGCCCGCGACGTCGTAGGACGCGGTCGAGACGACGCGGTCGACGGCGGCGAAGAGACCGGTCGAGCCGCGAACCAGCGCGCGGGTGCCGTAGAAGACAGCGGGATTCAACACGGCGTCGACGTCCGGCACGTCTCCGACCTTCGAGAGCGGTTTCTTCACGACCACGAAGCCGACGACCCCGAGCACGGCGAGCGCGAACCCTTCGCCGAGGTGGCTGAGCGTGAAGGGGTGCGCGTCGGCGGTGCTTCCGGGCAGTATCGCGAACAGCGCGTCTGGGTACAGCCCGAAGGCGACACAGAGCCCCGCGACGCTGAGCATCGCGACCGACTGGCCCGTCCCGGCGCGGTCGAGCGACCAGTCGCGGTCCGCATCGCGGAAGAACGCGTAGTAGCCGAACTTGATGAACGACATGAACGTCCCGACGCCCCCGGCGAGGAGGAGATAGAAGATGCCGTCCAGATGCTCCTTGTGGGCGGCGGCGGTAATCATGCCCTTGCTGACGAACCCGTTGAAGCCGGGGAAGCCGCTAATCGAGAGGGCGGCGACGGTGAACGCGAGCGCGGTCGCCGGTAACGCCCCACGGAGGTTCCCCAGGTACTTGAGGTTCTCTTCGCCGGTCCGCGAGAGGACGACGCCGGCGGTCATGAACAACAGCGCCTTGTAGAGGATGTGGTTGTAGACGTGCGCGAACGCGCCGGCGGTCGCGAGCGCCGTGCCGATGCCGACGCCGGCGACCATGTACCCGACCTGCGACTGGATGTGGTACGCCAGGAGCCGTCGCATGTCGTTTTGCATGAGCGCGTAGCCGACGCCGACGACGGCCATCGCGGTCCCCATGTACGCGATTGCGAGGTTCCCGTCGGGGAACGCGCGAGCGAGGCCGTAAACCCCGGTCTTCGTCGTGTAGACCGACAGGAAGACGCTCGCGGCGAAGTGGGGACGCGGATACGTGTCGGGAAGCCACGTGTGCAACCCGACGTATCCGACGTTGACGCCGATACCGAGCGCCGCGAGCGCGGCCGGAACGCCGGCCGCGATACCGCCGGTCGCCGAGAAGAGGAACGACCCCACCTCGACGTAGTGCCAGACGATAGCGCCCATGAGCAGGCTGCCGCCGAGCCCGTGGGCAATCGCGTAGCGGTAGCCCGCGCGCACCGCTTCGCCGCCGTAGTCCCAGACGAGAAGCGTGCTCGTGACCGCCATGAGTTCCCAGAAGAACACCATGGTGAGCCAGTCGCCGGCGAAGACCGCGCCGAGGCTCGTCCCCACGTAACCGAGGGCGTAGGCCGTCTGGATGTTCCGCGCGTCCGACGAGTACGAGTAGAGGACGGCGGCCGCGCCGATGAGGCCGAAGATAATCCCCATCAACCGGGAGAACTCGTCGACGTTGAACAACACGGCGTCGAAGCCGAGGAACGTCACCGGCAGGTGTGCGCCGGCCGGGGCGAGAAGCGACCAGACGGCCACCCCGCCGGTCGAGAGCACGCCCAGCGCGTGCCCGACCCGACGCGAGACGAACGGCATGACGAGCGCGACCGCGAGCACGACGAACGCCGGCGGCAGGAGTGTGGCTGTCGACATCAGAACACCACCCCCGTCACGTCGGCGACGACGCGCTGGACGAGCGCGAGGAACACCGCCGTCTGGGGAACGACCCCGAGGACGATTGCGCCGGCCGCGGCAATCGTAATCGGGGCCATCATGAACCACGTGCTCTCGGTGCCGAGTCGACGACGTTCCCACCCGCCGGCCGGTGCGCCGCCGTGGTGGTGGTCGTGGTCGGATTCGCCGTCGGTCGCGGCGTCGTGGTCGGACTCGCCGTCGGCCACGGCGACGTGGTCGCTCGGATTCCGGTCGACGGCGTACTGCTCACCCTCGGCGACCGAGTCTTTCGACCCGCCGTCGGTGACTGCCCGCACGCCGCCGATGGGGAACTCGATGAGCGGTTTCGCGTCCGAGTCCTCCGGCGTCTGGAAGAACGCCTGGTAGATGACCGGCCAGAAGTAGCCGATATTCAACAGGCCGGACGCCAAGAGCACGAACACGAAGACCGTCTGTCCCGTCTCGATGCTCCCGATGAGGAGGTACCACTTGCTGACGAACCCGGCGACCAGCGGCAGGCCGGCCATCCCGAGGCTCGCGACGGTGAACGCAATCATCGTCAGCGGCATCCGCCGGCCGATTCCCGCCATATCGCTGATATCGTCGGTGTGCGTCTCGACGTGAATCACGCCCGCACAGAAGAACAGAGTGAGCTTCATGAACGCGTGGGCGGGGATGTGGAGCAGCCCGCCGACGAGCGCCGCGGGGGAGAGTAGGGCCAACCCGAGGACGATGTACGAGAGCTGGCTGACCGTCGAGTACGCCAACCGCCGTTTGAGGTTGTCCTGTCGGAGAGCGATGATACTCGCGACGACGATGGTGAACGCGGCGACCGCGGCGAGCGGAAGGCCGACTCCGAGCGAGCCGACTGCGTCGGGACCGTACACGTCGAGGATGACGCGGGCGATACCGAACACGCCGCTTTTGACGACCGCGACGGCGTGGAGCAACCCGGAGACCGGGGTCGGGGCGACCATCGCGTCGGGGAGCCACGAGTGGACCGGCATGAGCGCGGCCTTCACGCCGAAGCCGGCGACGAGCAGCGCGAACGCGGCCCGCGCGACGACCGGGTCGGCGTTCGCGAGCGCGGCGATGCCGCCAGCGGAGAACTCGACGGTTCCGGTCGTCAAGAACACGAGCGCCGTCCCGGCCAGGGCGGCGACCCCGCCACCGAAGGTGTACGCGAGGTACTTCCGACCGGCCTTTCGGGCCTCCTCGGTCTCGTCGTGCGTGACGAGCGGATACGTCGCCACCGTCAACAGCTCGTAGAAGACGTACAGGACGATGAGGTTCGAGGCGAACGCGACGCCGAGGGCGGCGCTGACGCTCCCCGCGAAGGCCGCGAAGTACCGCGTCTGGGCGTGTTCGTCCAGCCCGCGCATGTAGCCGATGCTGTAGAAGCTCGTGATGAGCCACAGGAGGCTCGCGAGCAGGGCGAATATCATCCCGAGCGGGTCGGCCCGGAGGACGAACCGAACTCCGGGGACGAACGTCCCGAGGTCGGTGACGTACGTCGTCCCGTTGAGAACCCCCGGAACCATGCTTGCGACGATACCCAGTGCGGAGACCGCAGAGAGGACGGTGAAGCCCTCCCTGACGTTGGGACTGCGTTTCGATGCGACGATAGTGACGATACCGACCGCCGCGGCTAGCACCGCCGCGAGCGGTCTCAGTGAGAAAACGTCTGTCATTTAGAAGTACACCTCCAGTGCCGGTTGGATGACGGTGATGAGGTCGGAGCCGAGAACGCCGAGCACCACCGCGGCGACCGCCGAGACGACGACGACCGCGCGCATGCCGAACGACACCTCGACGGTTTCGTTTCCGCCGTCGGTCGAGACGGCGTCAGCCTCGGGTTCGGGCGCGGTGAAGTACATTCGCTCGATGACCCGGCCGAAGTACGCGAGGGTGAGAAGCGTGCTCACCACGACGACGGCCGCGACGGACCACGCGCCGGCTTCGACCGCACCGACGACGATGTTCCACTTCCCGACGAACCCGACGGCCGGCGGGATGCCGACCATCGAGAAGGCGAGCACGGCGAACGCCGCGCTCGACACCGGTGCCTTCGCGGCGAGTCCCGCGAAGTCCTCGACCGTCCGCACGCCGAGACCGGTGGCGAATACGCCGACGGTGAGGAACAGCCCGCCTTTCATCACCGCGTGGCCCACGAGGTGGACGACCGCTCCGACGAGCGCCGTCTCGTTCGCGAGGCCGATTGCGGCGACGACCAGACCGAACTGCGAGACCGAGGAGTACGCGAGCATGCGTTTGAGGTCGGACTGCATGACCGCGAGGACCGCCCCGACGACGATACTCACCGACGCGAGCACCACGAGGGCGTCGCCGGCGAGCGAGACCTCGTCGAGGAACTCAGTCGTGTACACCGCGTAGATGATTCGGACGAGCGCGTAGCCGGCCGCCGTCGAGACGAGCGCGGAGATGTACGCGCTGACGGTGTCGGGCGACTCGGCGTAGGCGCCGGGCTGCCACGTGTGCAGCGGGAAGACGGCGACCTTGACCAGGAGACCCGTCACGATGAGCCCGAAGCTCGCCAGTATCGCCGGCGAAGAGTAGCCGACAGACGCGACCGCCTCGGTGAGGTCCGCCATGTTGAGCGTCCCCGTCATGATGTAGAGGTACCCGACGCCGAGCAGGTAGAGGGACGCGCCGATGGTCCCGACGAACAGGTACTTGAGGCTCGCTAACGCCGCGCTCGGCGACCGACCGCTGGCGACGAGGGCGTAGGTCGCGAGTCCCGTAATCTCCAGGAAGACGTACAGGTTGAACACGTCCGCGGTCGCGAAGACACCGGAGATGCCGGCCGTGAGCAGTGCGAGTTCGCTGTAGAACGCGTTCGAGTGCGGCCCCGCGCGGCGGGCGTAAGCGAGCACGCCGAGCGTCGAAAGCGACACGAGCACGAGCAGCGGCGCGGAGATGCCGTCGGCGACGAGTTCGATGCCGAACGGCGGTTCGAACCCACCGACGGCGTACGAGATCCGGCCGACGTCGAGAACCCGCGCCGCGACGGTCGCGGAGAGTCCGAGGTGGACGAGGCCCATCGCGGCCGCGACGAACCAACCGATTCGCTCGAACCGCCCCCCGAGAGCGACGGGGAACAGCGACGCGGCGATGGGGACGACCACGAGGAGGACGAGCGCGTCAGTCATCGACCTGCACCTCCTTGATGACGTCTTCGTCCAGCGAACCGTAGCCGTCGTAGATGCGGATGACGAGCGCGAGCGCGACCGCCGTCAGGCTCACCCCGACGACGATAGCCGTCAGGATGAGCACGTGCGGAAGCGGGCTCACGAACGTCTCTTCGCCGTGGCCGACCACGGGCGGAGCCCCGCCGTCGACGTACCCGGTCGTCACGAAAAACAGGAAGATGCCGACCTGGAAGATGTTCATACCGATGATCTTCTTGACGAGGTTCGGACTGCCCATGACGACGTAGAGTCCGATACCGAACAGCAGGATGCTCGCGACGTAGTTGTAGTGCGTCGTGAGGAGGTCGATCACGCGTCGTCACCTCCGGAGTCGTGGTTGAATCCACCCGCGAGGTTCATGAACAGCGAGACGATGACGCCCGCGACGATTGCGCCGATTCCGAGTTCGACGAGTTCGATACCGTACTTCACGCCGTGGCTGATACCGTAGGCGGCGTACTCCAGGAACGCCCCGTCGAACGCGAGCGCACCGATTCCGATACCGACGAACGTCGTCGCGCCGACGCCGACGAGGAGTCGGATGACGCTGTCGTCGAGCCACTCGCGCGTCGGCTCGATACCGAACGCGAACGCGAGCATGATGATGCTCGACGCGACAATCGCGCCGCCCTGGAACCCGCCGCCGGCGGACTCCGCGCCGTGGAACATGACGAACAGCCCGAACGTGAACACGAACGGGCTGACGACGCGAACCGTCGTCATGATAATCGTACTCTCGACGTACGCGCTGAGAGAGCCGTCGGTGGCGCTCATACGTACACCTCCTTGCGGAGGACGACGAGGACCGCGAGCCCCGCCGCGAGAACGACCGCGGCCTCACCGAGCGTGTCGAACCCGCGGTAGGCGGCCAAAATCGCCGTCACGACGTTTTCGACTTCGGTCTGCGGATAGGCGTTTTCGAGGTAATACCGGGTGATCTCCGAGGTCGCGACCGGCGAGGTCGGGTCGCCGATAGTGGGGAGCGACCGAACCGTCGTGAGCAACACGCCCACGAGACCGGTCGCGATTATCGCGGGCCCCCACGCGACGCGCTCGAAGAGTCGGTCCCCGCCCGGCCGGACCGTTCGGACGATTGCCAGGAGGAACAACACCGTCGTGACACCCGCCCCGACGGCCGCTTCCGTCAGCGCGACGTCGGGCGCTCTGAGGAGAATGTAGACGATTGCGACGCCGAAACTGAACCCGGCGAACGCGATAATCGCGCTGAGGATGTCTCGGAGGAAGGCCACGGCGAGCGCGGCGAAGACGACGAACGTCAGCAACACGCCGTAGAGGAGTAACTGCACGTTCAGTCGCCCTCCTCATCGCTCGCGGTCCACGGTTCGATACCTTGGTCGTGGGCCGCCCGTGCGATGGCGTGAGCGGCCGTCGGGTTAGTGATGAGCATGAACAACAGAAGCAAGACCGTCTTGACGGCGGAGACCTCCGCGCCGAACAGGAGCGCGATTCCGCCGAGGGAGAGCACCGTTCCGAGCGTATCGCTCTTCGAAGTCGCGTGGGCGCGGGTGTAGAGGTCGGGCAGTCGGATGATTCCGACGACCGCGACGAAACTGAAGAAGACGCCCGCGAGGACGAGTCCCACGACGAGGTATTCGAGGGGCGTCATCTCAGAGGACACCCCCGCGCTCGACGATGAACTTGGAGATGGCGATGCTGGCGAGGAAGTTCAAGAGCGCGTACACGAGCGCGACGTCCAGGAATCCGGAGAGACCGAACGCGGCGGCGACGAGCGCCAACACGACGACCGTGTTCGTCCCGATGGCGTTGATCGCGATGACGCGGTCTTCCATCGTCGGTCCGCGGACGACGCGGTACAGGAGGACGACCGCGAACGTGATGAACGCGCCCGCGGCACCGAGTAACACCGTCTCGAACGTCGAGAGCTGTCCGAGCATCGTCACTCGTCACCGTCCGTTTGGTCGTCGTCGGTCCACGAGGCTATCGTCCCGCGCTCGGCGGGCGTCGGGATACGCGCCGCCGAGCGTCCGTAGAAGACGAACCGAACGGCGCGTTCGAGCGCGCCGCCCGCGAGCCCGTCTCGGGCGGAGCCGGTGAGCGAGTGAATGATGAGACTGTCGCGGTCCATATCGACGGTCAGGGTCCCCGGCGTGAGCGTGATGCTGTTCGCGAGGGTCGTCACCGAGAGGTCACCCCAAATCGCCGCCCGGTACCGCTGCATCTCCGGGTCGATGGGGAGGTCCGGGTGGAGGATGATGTAGGCCACGGAGAAGTTGGCCTTCACGATCTCCCACAACAGGTAGGGAACGTAGAGGAGAAAGCGGGCGATTCGGGCGACGCTTCCGGTCGCGGACGGCGTGTTCACGAACGAGATGCGCGCGAAGACCGCCGTCACGACGCCGGCGGAGACCGCGCCGGTGACGAGGTTGAACGTGTCGAAGACGCCCGCGAGGAGGAGGTAGAACCCGAACGAGACGCCGAACATCGCGAGGGCCTTCGAGACGTTCGCTCGGCTGGGAAGTCGGCTGCGCTCGACGACGCGGTCGACCGGCGCTTCCTCGACCAGTAGCCCCGACCGCGCGAGTTCGAACTCGAGGGGCTGGAGCATCGGTGCGCTCCCACCGGGTTGGTACTCCGGGTCGAGAACGATGCGGTCGAGGCCGCGGTCACGAGCGTACTCGAGGAGTACTTCGGCGAAATCGTTCGGTGAGAAGAGGTATCGGTCCTCGCCGACGACGGCGGTTTCGATAGAGACCGAGACGTCCTCGGCGTCGAGGTCGCCGTCGTCGTCGTAGTCGAGGTCGTCGTTCGCCCAGACGCGCGCCCGTTCGAGGGTTTCGGCGACGGCGTCGGCCGCTGAACGCTCGCTCTCGTCGACCAGTTGCCATCGGACGGGGTACACGAAGTGAACGGTCGATTCTTCGCCGGTCTCCGAGGCGATGCGCCGCGCCTCGCGGACCGCGTATGCGACGGTGTTCCGGAACGTGGACGACTCTCCGACCGGAACGAGAATACGGGAACTCGTATCGGGCATCAGCCACCTCCGAAGTCGGACCGGACGATTCGTCGGGACGTTCGATACTGGCTCATTGGTACTACGTGTCTGTAGCGAAAGCCAAGCAAAACCCTTTCCGCTATCCGACGGTCAGACGCGGGTCGCAGTGTCCAATCGAGACCGCTGAAACGGCGTCGACATCCGGGGTTACGGCTCGTTCGTCGAGTCTCCGGCGAACGGGCTGTAGGGACAGGTGTACTCGTTGCGGATTATCTCTTCTTCCGCAATCTCGAACCCCATATCGCTGAGTTCGCGCCCGATGCGACTCAGGTCGTCGCTGTTTCGACCGAGCGCGACGATGTGGACGTTCTTCTCGCCGGACATGATCTCCCGAACCGAGATGACTCCCTCGACCGAGAGGGCGTTCTTCGCGAGTTCTTCTCGCTTCGAAATCGGCGCCGTACAGAAGATGATCGTGTGGAGCTGGTAGCCGAGCGCCTCGTAGTCGATGTCGAGGTGGCTCCCCCGGATAATCCCGCTCGATTCGAGCTTCGAAATCCGGTTTCGAACCGTGCTCGAAGAGACGTTACGTGCGGACGCGATATCGTTTCCCGACGTGTGTCGCGCGTCTTTCTGCAGCGCATAAAGGATGTATCTATCGAGCTCGTCGATGGATGTCGACGCCATGAGCCGACCAATGGGGCTCCTGAAAATATGTGTTTTGGTCGCGTAAACCACCGACGAACGCGCGGAACGCGGTGAACTGTCCGCCGGGGTCAGAACAACCGACGGTCGAGCGCGCGCATGAGTCGCCCGCGCCGAGCCGCGTCCTGACCGTGAACCGCGAGTACCGAACCGCTCCACTCGTCGATGACCGCCTTCGCGTCCGACGCCCCGTTCCACTCGTCGGCGGCCACAACGAGGAGGTCGCTCTCGGTCGACGGGGCGTGGCGGCCACCGTCCGTGGAGAGCGTCCCCATCTCGACGGGAGCGCTACACAGCTCCGCGATGTCGGCTTTGTACTGTTCGAGGGACTGTCGCCGGGCCGCCGAGTCGGTGGTGTCCCCGCAGTGGCTCAGGTGGATTCGACCCTCGGACTCGCTCGCCAGCGCGTCCGCGACGGCGACTTTCGTCGGGTCGTACGGCCCCTGGCTCGCGAGCAGTTCGACGGTGTGAATCCCGTCGAGTTCGGGTCCCTTGAGTAGACCGGCTTCGCAGGGTGCGTGGCGGAGAATCCACGACGTGTCGGTTCCGAAGAGCCGCTCGCTCACGCGCTTTGTCCCCGTCGGGTGCTCTACGAGGAGGAAGTCGACGTCCTGGTTGTCGGCGTAGTTGACGACCGCGTGTCGCGTGTCGTGGGTGACGATGGTGCCGCACCGTATCGGCACGCCGAACTCGTCGTCGAGCTCGTCGGTCTGTCGTTCGAACTCGACGTCTGCGGGCGATTCGACCGCTGACGCGTAGGCCAAGGACGTCTGGTCCGGCACCGTCTCGAACCGCGCGACCGTGACCCGCCCGTCGTTGGCGCGAGCGAGCCTCGAAGCCACCTGAATCAGCGCCCGCTCTCTGGCTTTCGAGATGTCGTGCGAAATCGCCACGAGGGCGTGGTACTCGTCGCGGTGCGCTTGGATGGCCGCTTCGGCTCGTTCGACCGCGTTGCGGCTGACCTCTTGGCGAACAGCGTCGGCGGCCGCGCCCTCGCGGTCGACGCGAGACCGGGCGTAGACGAAGAACCAGAGGGCACCCGCGATTGTGAGAACGACCGCGCCGACGAGCGGGACGGTCCCCATCTGCGTGAGGAGGACGAGACCGCTGACCGCGCCGAACACCTGCATCCACGGGTACAGCGGCGAGGTGAACGACGGTTCGTACTCGACGTGTCCCTCTCGGAACGCGACGACGGCGAGGTTGATGAGGACGAACACGAGGAGCTGGAACGCGCTCGCGAGCTTCGCGATGTCGAGCAGCGGAACGAACGCGATGAGGAGCAACAGCACGACGCCCGTGAGGGTAATCGACGTGCTCGGGGTTCCGAACCGGTCGCTAATCGTCGACAGCGACGGCGGGGCGAGTTTGTCTCGGCTCATCGCGAACGGGTACCGCGACGAGGAGAGAACCCCGGCGTTCGCGGTACTGACCAGCGCGAGGACCGCAGCCACGACGACGGCGACGACGCCGGCGGTTCCGAGCGACGCCTCCGCGGCGAGCGCCATCGGCGTCGCGCTCTCGGCGAGGACGCCGCGGTCGGTGACTCCGACCATCACGGCGACGATGAGGACGTAGAGGACCGTCGTGAACCCGAGCGACCCGAGGATGCCGAGCGGGATGTTTCGGTCGGGGTCTTCGACCTCTTCGGCGACGCTCGCTACTTTCGTCACGCCCGCGTAGGAGACGAACACGAGACCGGTCGCGGTGAGCAAGCCGCCGACTCCGCCGTTGAAGAACGGACGGAAGTTCGTCGACTCGACGGTCGGCGTCCCGCCGAGGACGAACCAGACGAGCGCGACGAGCATGATGGCGACGATTCCGACCTGTAGCCTCCCGGTCTGTTTCGCCCCGACGAGGTTGACGACGACGAGGAGCGCCGCGAGCGCGAGCGCGACCGGCGTGACGACCGTGGAGGGGACGTCGAACAGCAACAGCAGGTACGGCACGCCGCCGACGAGTGCGAGCGCACCCTTGAACGAGAGCGAGAACCACGTGCCGATACCGGCGATGGTTCCCAACAGTGGGCCCATCCCTCGCTCGATGAACAGGTAGGTGCCGCCGGCTTCGGGCATCGCCGTCGCCATCTCGGATTTCGACAGCGCCGCGGGCAGCACGAGAATGCCGGCGATCAAGTACGCCAGGATAACCGCGGGACCCGCGATGTCGATCGCAAGCGCCGGTAAAATGAAGATTCCGCTGCCGACCATCGCCCCGATACTGATCGCGAGCACCGAGAAGAGACCGAGGTCTCGTTCGAGCGTTTTTTCCACGTTTATCCTCCCGCTCGGGCGTCCTCTGCCGGTTCGGCGCTCGACCCGACGACCATGTCAGTGACGAGCGACGTGGCGCAGATGACTTCCACACCGAGGTCCTCGAACACGTCCGTGTTCTGCGGGTCGTTAACGAGTACGGTGATTCGGTCGACGTCGAACGTCGTCCGCGAGGCCTGCGTGAGAAGCAGGTTCGTCGGGTCGACCCGCCCCACGACGATGACCGCGTCCGCGTCTGCGTTCCACGCGGTTCGGAGGGACTGTGGCTCGTCGAACGCCGCGACTCGCGCGTCGATACCGCGTTCGATCGCGTGGGCGACCACTGCCTCGTTCTCGTCGATGAACGTGACGGATTCGTACTCCTCCAGTAGTCGCTCGGCGAGCGCGCGACCCGCGTGCTCTCCACCGAGTACGAGTGGTTGGTGTATCATGGGTATGGTCGTGACTCAAACTGGGCGCAGCGTTCGGTCACTCACGCTATCTATGGGACGGAAGCTTATATTTCAATCGGGTTTTGTAGCCAATCGACAAAATGAAAGGATAATATTTGTCGAATCGTCCTAGGATGCTGGAGAAGGCGGAACCGACCCCGAACCACTACGCTGTCTGTTGGTTTTGAGATGAGATAACTGAAAATCCGGGTACTGTAGTTCATTAAAAACCAATGTGTTTGTGCGATATCCCGATCGCGGACACGTTTCGTAACGGTTCCTGCCAGCCACGAGGGGGTCGAAACGCCGCCCTCGAGACCGGGGTCAAATCAGGGAGTCAGGTCTCGTAGTAGACGACGGTTTCAGGTGGTCTCCGGCCGGATTTGGCGGGGGCGAATTATTACCTCCAGTGTGACCCTCAAATTTATAATACTGACTCACAATCGGACATCTATGATACGTCCAGGCGCGCGCTCCGGGCAGGGAGACGCGCAGCGTCAGGGCAAGGGGGGAAACGAATGATAATCGACCCGTCACGGATGGCATCCGTCAACGGACCGGGGCCCGACAGCGAGGTCGCGATGGACGCGCTTCGGGGGACTGCGAAGGGGGCAGTCTCTCTGGTCGCCGTCTACGGTGCGACGGCCTTCGACCTGTTTCACGTCGGGGAGTCGGTCCGCGAGGACTTCGGGAGTCGCGACGAACTCGTGACGCACCTGAGTTCGCTCGCCGAGGAGACTCGGCGCGAGTTCATGGAGCGCGGGCTGTTTTCCGGGCTTAGTCCGGTACAGAACAGCGTCGAGTACCGGTTCGAGGAACGCGACGGCTACGGTGTGTTGCAGGTCTACTGCGGCGGCCGTGGCATGCTGCTTTTCGTCGAGCCCGACGAAACCGTCGAACCGCTGGTGAAGACCGCGTCACAACTTCTCGGCGGGATGTAACCGTCCACGGAGCGGCGCGCTCCGTGCGGAGACCGTCGTCGGAGAGCGGTCGCGCTCGGCGTCGGTCGGTCCACGGTAGTCGATACCGCGAGACGTGGGTCGGCGTGTCCGAGAGCCATCGAACCGCCACATTTTATGCCTAACCGGGAAAACGGGCGCCATGGACCAGTTGCGTCAGTCCCTTCTCGACGCGCCGATCATCGAAAAAGGAGATTACGAGTACTTCGTCCACCCCATCAGCGACGGCGTTCCGATGCTGAAACCGGGGCTCCTGCGCGAGATCGTCATCAAGATCATCCGCAAGGCGAACCTCGAAGACGTGGACAAAATCGTCACGCCCGCGGCGATGGGAATCCACATCTCGACGGCCGTCTCGCTCATGACGGACATCCCGCTCGTCGTCATCCGCAAGCGCGAGTACGGCCTCGACGGCGAGGTCTCGCTCCACCAGCAGACGGGCTACTCCGAGGGCGACATGTTCATCAACGACGTGAACGAGGGCGACCGCGTGCTCGTCCTCGACGACGTGCTCTCGACCGGCGGCACGATGAAGGCCGTCCTCGACGCGCTCGACCACATCGGCGCGGACGTCGTCGACACCGTCGCCATCATCAAGAAGGCCGGCCCGAACGAACTCGACGACTCGGACCACCACGTCAAGACGCTCATCAACGTCACCGTCGAAGATGGCGAAGTCGTCATCGTCGACGAACACGGCGACGACTGACCCGACACCGACGCGGCCACGACGCCTCACCGTCGCGCCGCCCTCCCCCGCGGATTTCCGCCTCCGCGGGGCCTTTTTGTGGCCGGACCGTACCCGGGAGCGATGACATCGGCGCTTTTCATCGTCAGCGAAGACGGCTACTGGGGAGAGGAATGCATCGAGCCGCTCACTACCCTGACCGACGCCGGAGTGGACGTGGCGGTCGCGACGCCGACGGGCGCGCCGCCGGTCGTCGACGAGCGCTCTATCGACCCCGAGGAGGTCGGCGAGGAACTCGCCGAACGCGTCGTCGAGGTCCACGAGAACGACGAGCGACTGCAGAATCCGGAGCCGATTGCGCAGGTCGACGCCCGCGAGTACGACGCCGTGGTGTTCCCCGGCGGCCACGGAACCGCGTGGGACGTCAATCAGGACCGACACGCCCGACAGGCGCTCTTGCAGGCGGTCGCCGGCGACGACTCGAAGGCGCTCGTCGTCTGTCACGCGGTCGGCATCCTCGGGTTCACCCGCGAGGCCGACGGCTCGTTCCTCGTCGAGGGACGCGAGGTCACCGGCTTCCCCAACGAGTGGGAGGAAGGCATCGTCGACGAAAACGACCTGATGCCCGACGGCCGAAAGCTCCCGTACTGGGTCGAAGACGAGGTGAAGGCCGCCGGCGGCGTCTGGGACGCCGAACTCGACAGCGACACCAGCGTCACGGTCGACGGCGACCTCATCACCGCGCGCGGTCCCGGCTCCTCGTCGGCGGCGGCGCGGACGCTCTTGGACGAGTTAGACGCGGCATAAGCGGCACCGCCCGGTGGCAACGAACCATCGTGGGGAACCCTTTTTCGTGACTCGTCCGTCGGTTCCGTCGTGAAACTCGCAGGGCTCTCGCTCGAACCCGGAGAGCGGTTGAGCGGGTCGGAACTCCGGTCCCGATTCGACCGCGGAATGACGGGCCGCGGCATCGAAATCTGCTACGACGACGACGACCAGCGGTATCTCCGCCTCTTTTCGAGCGACACCGGACCGTACGGTGACGACGTGACCGGCGGCCAGTTCACGTACATCGGAGAGGGGCGGACCGGCGACCAGACGCTCACCGGTGGCAACAAGTTCCTCGCGCGGGCCAAACACCATCCGTTACCGATATTTTTCTTCCATCGAGGGTCGGCCGGGGCTGACTGGGAGTACCAGGGTCAGGTCGAAGTCGTCGACTACGCGCACGGCCCGTTCGAGGGAGACGACAGGGACGTCTACCGATTCGTGCTCCGCCGCCGTCACGAGAGGCGAGAGCGGATCGACGAGGAAGAAGCCGCGGCGGACCTCGCGCCCGCGGAACGCACCGAGACGACGCGAAGCCGAATCATTCGAAACACGGCGCTTGCGACCGAGTTGAAAGAGCGGTACTCTCACACGTGCCAGATCTGTGGAGAGCGTCGCCGTCGAGGAGTCCACGACGGCTACGCGGAGGCGCACCATCTCAAACCGCTCGGGCGGCCCCACGACGGCCCGGACGTCGAGGCGAATCTCCTCGTTCTCTGTCCGGACCACCACGCTGACTTCGACTACGGAATGATAGCCGTCGACCCCGAGACGTACACTATCGCCCACGCCTACGAACGCGAGTTGGACGGCACCTCGCTTTCGGTCCGCGAGGACCACGACCTCGACGCCGACTCCCTCGACTACCACAATCGGACCGTGGCGTCGTTTTAGACCGACCGACTACTCGATTTTGAACACGGCCTCTTCGATGCCCTCGCTTCGACACTCCGGGCACCGCGAGGGGTAGTTCACGGGGTCGTCGAAGGCGCTGAAGCCGCAGTGTTTGCACTCCGGCGGCGCGACGAGGAACTGCTCGCCGTCCGCTCCGTGGACTGTTTGAGCGACGTGCTGGAGGTGGCCGTACACCGACGATACCGAGACGCCGACGCTCGCCGAAAGCTCGGAGGCCGTCGCGGGGTCGTCGCGGAGGGCGTCGGCGATGCGCTGGCGGGCCGTCGTGTCGGACTCCCGGGCTGTCATATCGCTCGATTTGGAGTCGAAGGGAAAATCCCTTGCGCCGCCTTCCGCCCGGAAGTGTCAGCAGAATAGAGAGGATGCAAAAAGGCCTTGTCCACGTGGCGGGATTTGGGGGATATGAAGGCAGTCGTCCTTGCCGGTGGGTACGCAACGCGTCTGTGGCCGATTACCAAACACCGACCCAAGATGTTCTTGCCCGTCGGCGACCAGACGGTCATCGACACCATCTTCGAAGACCTGGAAGCCGACGACCGGGTCTCTGAGGTGTTCGTGAGCACGAACGAGCGCTTCGCCGGCGCGTTCGAGGAGTACATCGACGAATCGCCGTTCGAAAAGCCGACGCTGTCGGTCGAAGACACCAGCGAGGAAGACGAGAAGTTCGGCGTCGTGGGCGCGCTCGCCCAGCTCATCGACCGCGAGGAGGTCGAAGAGGACCTCGTCGTCATCGCGGGCGACAACCTCATCAGCTTCGACGTGGGCGACTTCGTGGACTTCTTCTACGAGAAAAACGAGCCGTGTCTCGCCGCCTACGACGTGGGCGACAAGGAGCGCGCGAAGTCCTACGGCCTCGTCGAACTCGACGGCGACCGCGTCATCAACTTCCAGGAGAAGCCCGAAGACCCCAAGAGCACGCTCGTCTCCATCGCCTGCTACGCCTTCCCGGCGGACGACCTGCCCAAGTTCGACGAGTATCTCTCCGGCGACAACAACCCCGACGAGCCCGGCTGGTTCATGCAGTGGCTCCAGCAGAACGGCGACGTGTTCGCCTACACGTTCGACGGCGCGTGGTTCGACATCGGCACGCCCCAGAGCTACCTCGACGCCGTGGCGTGGTACCTCGGCGGCGAGAACTTCGTCCACGAGTCGGCGACGCTCACGAACACCGAGGTCGGCACCAACGTCCACGTGATGGCCAACGCGGTGGTCGAAGACTCCGTGCTCGAAGAGTCCGTGGTCTTCCCCGGCGCGGTCATCCGAAACGCGGAGCTGAAGAACTCCATCGTCGACGAGGAGACGCACATCGAGAGCCTCGACCTCTCGAACGCCCTCATCGGGGCGCACTCGCGGCTGACGAACGGCCAGTAACGCGAACGCGGTCCGAACTGTAACCGCGGACGCTCTTTCTTAGCCGAGGTACGCGTCGGTGATGCGGAGCCTGCCGTGAGTCCCCTCCCACTCCGTCTCGTACTCCAGCTCGATGGGGCGGTCCATGTGCGGGCCGTCGGTGACGAGCGTCTCGAACTCGCCGCCCTCACCGAGAATGTGGACGCCGTACTGCTCGTTGAGCGCCTCCAGTTCGTCGAGCGCGTCGGCGTCGAGCGTCCGGCCGAGCCACGACTCGTCGAGGCCGTGGGCCGCGACCTGGATGATGGTGATTTCGAAGCCCGCCTCGAGCATGGCGTCGCCGAGTTCGCGGGGGTCTTCCTGCCACAGCGGGGCGAACAGGTCGATTCCGAGGCGGTCGCACATCGCCTGAATCCGGTTGGTCTGGAACTCGCTTTCGATGGCTCCGGCCGTGACGCCCGCGAGGTCGATCTCCGATTGGAGGTCCGACAGCGCCGCTTCGAGGGGTTCGAGTTCGGCGTCGCCCTGCGCGCCCGAGTCGTCGGCGTCGGTCGCTTCGAGGTCGCCGGGGTGGACCTCGACGAGTTCGATGCCGGTGCTTTCGGCGGCGAGCGCGGCGAGGTCGGTCGCCGGCACGTGGTACATGTACGAGTCGTCGCTGGGGTGGACGGTCAGAAGACGGGTGACGTTCAGACCCTCCTCGAGCGCGCGGTAGAGCGCCCACGAGGAGTCCTTCCCGCCCGAAAAGAGGCTGACCCACTCGGCTGTCATGGAGGCGATAGCGTGTTGGGGGAGATAGGCGCTACGGTGTGGACGCCGCGGACTCGTTTCGAGCAGCTCGCATTACATGTAACCCAAGTCGCGAAGCCGACCCATCAGGTCCTCTTTGTCCTGCGCGCGCCCCTCGCGTTCCGCGCTCGCGCCGAGGTCCTGCACCCACGCGGGTCGGTCGTCGGACTTCGCGGAGCCGGATTCGGTGCCGAGCGAGCGGTAGCCCTCGAAGTACTTCGGCGAGACGGGGAGGTCGGCGGGTTCGACGCCCTCGGGCAGGTCGTCGAGGGCGGCGGGGACGTGGCCCGCGGGGTAGCCTTCGACCGAGTCGGGGACGATGTAGTTCCAGAACGCCGCCCACACGTCGGCCTCCTCGAACTGGAGGATGGAGTGGACGCGGTCGTGCGGCGGATATCTCTCGGAGTCGTGACGGGGGCTGAAGAACGTCTCGTCGGCGCGGGCTTCCTGTTCGTCCCAGCGGACGCCCGAGAAGACGCCGTCGAAGCCGCGGTCTTCGAGTGTGTCGTTGAGCGCGACGGTCTTCAGCAGGTGGTTACCCTCGAAGGTGTCGGCGTCGAGGACGATGGTCTCGCCCTCGTAGCCGAGGCGGGCGAGTTCGCGGCGGGTGTCGTCGCCGAGCTTCGAGAGGGGAATCTCGTCGCCGGGCGACGCGCCGAGTCGCGCGAAGTCCTCGTTGCGGGCGACGACGAGGTCGAGGCCCCATCGGTCGGCCCACTCGCGGACGAACGCCTCGGTCTCGTCGAAGTGCTCGAAGTGGTCGATAAAGACGACGGGCGGGACGGGAACGCCCATGTCGGCGGCGACCTCGCGGACGACGTAGAGGACGAGCGTGGAGTCCTTGCCGCCGGTCCACATGACGGCCGGGCGCTCGTACTGTTCGAGGGCGGTCGCGGTCACCGCGGCCGCTTTCTGGAGTTTGTCTTCGAGCGTCGGGTAGTCGGCGGCGGTCTGGTCTCGGCCGTCGGCGTAGTCGAGGTCGAGATAGTCGGGGAACGCGAGGCTCATGCCACAGATGTCGCTCGCCGAGGATATCCCTGTTTCCGCTGCGAGACAGTCGCAGTCGCGGTCACTCTCTGCAGTCGGCGTCGGGGAGCCAGCGTCGAAAAAGAACGTCTCGTCGGGTTAGCCGTCGACCGACTTCACATGTAGCCGAGGTCGCGCAGGCGCTCCATCAGGTCCTCTTTGTCTTGGGCGCGGCCCGCGCGCTCGGTCGTGTTTTCCATGTCCTGCAGCCACGCCGGTTCCTCGGCGGACTTGTCGGTCGAGACCTCGCTGCCGAGACTCCGGAAGCCGGCGAAGTACTTCGGCGAGACGGGAACGTCCTCCTGCGTGACGCCCTCGGGGAGGTCGGTGTCACTCGTGGGGACGTAGCCGTCCTCGGGGTAGTTCTCGACGGTGTCCGGGACCGCGAAGTACCAGAAGGCGTCCCAGACGGCGCTCTCTTCGAACTGGAGGATGGGTTGAATGCGGTCGTGCGGGGGGTAGATGTCGGGGTTGTGACGGGGGCTGAAGAACGTCTCGTCGGCGCGGGCTTCCTGTTCGTCCCAGCGGACGCCGGAGATGACGCCGTCGATGTCGTACTCCTCGAGCGTGTCGTTGAGCGCGACGGTCTTCAGCAGGTGGTTGCCGACGTAGGTGTCGAGCAGGAAGGGGAAGGTGTCCTCTTCGTACTCGAGGATGTTGCGGATGTGGTGCTGGTTGTGCTCGGAGAGTTCCGAGACGGGGATGTCGTCGCCGGGTTCGAGGCCGTTCTCGTCGACGTACGCGCCGACGTCCTCGTTGCGGGCCCAGATGACGTCGAGGTCCCACTCGTCGGCCCAGTGCTTGACGAAGTCCATGATCTCGTCGAAGTGCTGGTAGTGGTCGATGAAGACCGCCGGCGGGACTTCGAGGTCGTAGCGCTCTGCGACCTCCTTGATGAAGTAGAGCGTGAGCGTGGAGTCCTTGCCACCGGTCCACATCACGGCGGGGTTCTCGTACTGCTCGAGTCCCTGCTTCGTGACCTCGATGGCCTTCTCGATTTTGTCCTCGATACTCGGGTAGTCCTCCGGCGTCTCGCCCTCGCCGTCGGTGTAGTCGACGTCGAGGTAGTCCGGGAAGGCTTCGGCTTCCGACATGATGTGTAATTACATCTAATTAGGCGGTGTAAATGCTTTTTGCCCGAGGATTAGTGTGATGCGTGATACCGCCGAACACGATTTGGGCCGCTGACTCACGTGGCTCGGCGGTGACGGGGTGGGAAGATACGACGCGGTTAGGAGATGAACTTGTTGTCGCGCCAGTTGATTCCGCTGTCCGAGGACCCGTTCTGCTGGGGGTTCTCGACGACTTCGACGGAGGCGGCGCGGACTTCGCCCTCGACGATGCGCGTCGCCTGGAGTTCGTCGCTTTCCTCGGTGATAGCGGTCAGCGTCCCCTTCTCCGAGAGCATCGCGATCTCGCGGAGGACGAGGAACATCGGGTACTGGAGCGCCGTGTTCTGGAGCACGGTTTCGAGGTCGCCTTTGAAGCAGGCGAACTCGACGAGTTCGGAGGGTATCTCCTCTTCTTCGTCGTCTCCCCAGTTGGGCGCGCCCGCTCGGGGCGGCTCTTCCTCGTAGACGCGATTTTCCGTCACGCTCGCTTTCAACTGGGCCGTCGGCGTGTACTTGCTGAGGTTGTCGTCGGCGGAGACGGCTTTGATGATGAGGGTGTTGTTTCGGCGGGTGATGTCTACGTTCTCGACCTCAGGCGGCAGTTCTGGGTCGTTTTCGAAGTAGTCCATCACGTCTTCGAGTGGCAGTTCCAACGTCGAATGGAGTCGATATACGCGGCCTGACATTGTTGGCTTCGGTATCGACGAGAGCCACGGTGCGGGCGCACCCGGATGGCGATACCTGTGTGCATGTACGAGTTCGAGGCTTATATGGCCTCCCCTTCTCGTTAGGCGACAGATAAGAAGTCGGCGTCGGGCCGCGGTCCGGCGGTCTGCCGGGGTCGCTTCCGGCGGTCAGTTCGCGCCGGTCAGCGTCGCTTCGAGTTCGCCGCGTTCGTCGAGCTCTTCGAGGATGTCGCTGCCGCCGACGAACTCGCCGTCGACGAACGTCTGGGGGATGGTCTCCCAGTCGCTTTTCTCCTTGAGCGCCTCGCGGTAGTGCGGGAGCGCGGGCAGCACGTCGACGGTCTCGAACTCGTCGACGTACTGGGAGATGAGGTCGACCGCCTTCGCGGAGTAGCCGCACTGCGGCATCAGGCGGTTACCCTTCATGAACAGGACGACGCGGTTGTCCGCGACGGCTTCGTCGACGCGGGACTGTACTTCCTCTGGGTCCAAGCTCTCCGGTTGGAACGTCATGCGCCCAGATAACCGCCGGGCGGACAAAGGAGTTGCGTCGCCGGTGGGTTCGGTCCGCAGGGCCGACTCCGACTGCGCGGCGGCCCGTGCTGGGCGTTACTGCTCGCCGACGCGGACGACGTTGATGAGCGAGTGAACCGGGACGCCGTCTATCTCTTCGACGCCCTGCTTGTCGACGATGACCACGCACGCGAGGGGTTCGCCGCCCTCGGAGCGGATGGCGTCGATAGTCTCGCGGAGGGTCGTACCGCTCGTCACCGTGTCGTCGACGATGAAGCAGTTCCGTCCCTCGACGGGGGCGAAGTTCCGGGAGAAGCCGCCGCCGAGGTCCTCGATGTCGCCTTCGTCCCACTGGTGTTTCGCGGGCGAGTAGGCGGCGAGGGTCGTTTCGAGTTCGCGCGAGACGGAGGTCGCGAGGGGGACGCCCGCCTTCTCGATACCGACGGTCACGTCGGCCTCGCCGTTCGTCTCCATGAGCAGGTCGGCGAGCGCGCGCCCGACGTAGGTGAGACGCTTGCCGCCGCTGCCGATGGCGTTCCAATCGACGTGGATGTCGTCGGGGCCGTCGGGCTCTACCTGGGGTTCGGGTTCGGTCGCCGCGCCGCTCCGTTCGACCAGCCAGCTTGCGGTCTCGCGGGAGACGTTCAACTCGTCGGCAATCTCGCCCTTCGAGAGGCCACGGTCCGCGAGCTCCGCCGCGCTGGCGATGAGGTCGTCGACGTTCTTCATACAGTATCGAATTCGATGGCCGTTTTTATAGTGGTGTCGTCGTCTTCGAATGCTGCTTCGAACTCCGAAAGCGGGTGGACGCCGGTGACGAGGTCGCGGAGGAACCACCGCGGGAGCTTGGTGAACGTCACGGTCGCGGCCTCGAAGTGCTTGACGTGGGAGTTGACGCTGCCGACGAGCGCCTTGTTGTGGAGAACCATCTCGCGGTGGAACGCGCCGGCGTCGACCTCGAACTCCCAGTCGCTCGGGACGCCGAGGAGCGCCGCGACGCCGTTCGGCGCGAGCGCCTGTACCGACTGGATGGCGTGTTTGGGGAACCCGGTCGCCTCGTAGATGAAGTCCATGTGCTCGTGTGCGTCCGGAATCTCCTCGACCGAGGTCTCGCGGGAGTCGACGTAGGTCGCGCCGAGCTTCTCCATGATGTCGATGGTCGGGTCGGGGCGGTCGCGTCGACCGAGGCAGTAGAGGTCCTCGTAGCCCTTATCGTCGGCTTTCAGCATGGCGAGCGTCAGGAGTCCGAGGCTCCCGTTGCCGAGGACGAGCGCCGACGAGGGGGTCCAGTCGAACGCGGAGCGGCTCGCGTAGGCGTGCTCGCGGGCCTTCTCGGTGATGGAGATGGGCTCGATGAGGAAGCCGAGTTCGGCCTGCGAGCGCGGGATGCGGACGAGGTAGTCCGACGGGCTGGTGAAGTACTCGGACATGAACCCGTGCGCGCCGACGATACCGCGCTCGGCGTACATCCCGTCGGGAGCCATGTCGGGTTGGTCCTTCTCGAAGTACTCGTTCGTCCCGGACGCCGGGGGGCGGCGGACCGTCGGCACGACGATGTCGCCTTCCTCCAGTTCGGTGCCGTTCGGGTCGACGACGATACCGACCGCCTCGTGGCCGAGCACGAGGTGGTCTTCGCCCTCGGGGAACCCCCCGTGGCCGCCGGCGATGACCTCGTGGTCCGTCCCGTCCACGCCGACCCGAAGCGTTCGGACGAGCGCCTCCCCGACGTCGGGTTCCGGTCGCGGCTTCTCGATGACGACCGGTTTGTCTTCCCCGCGCTTGACGGCGATTGCTTTCATACCCCCACCAATGCACCACCCCACCAAAAGACTTATTCTATGATGAGTAAATAATTCAGCCACGGTGAGCGCCCTGCGTCGTCGCACCAGCCCATGACGAACCGCCTCGCGCGGACCAGCCTGTCCAGCCCAACCGTGCCGGCGCTCGCCGAACCCGTGCCCGAACCGCACCGAAGCCGATACCCCGTGCCCGTCGGCTTCTGAGGCGGTCTCGGTTTTCTCCTGACGGTCGCTCGGCTCAGCGACGCGTTCGACCGACCGCAGAAAGTAGCGTACCGCTTCGCCGGGCCGACGTTCCGACGACCCGGTCGACGGTTCAGTTCTCGATGTCGTCGACGAGTTCGTCCGCGAGACCGACGTACGTCGCGGGCGTGAGCGCGAGCAGTTCCTCGCGAGTTTCCTCGTCAACGTCGAGGTCCGCGAAGAGGTCGTGGAAGTCGTCGAGGGTCACCTCGCGGCCGCGGGTGAGCTCCTTCACTCGCTCGTAGGCCTGCGTGTCGCCCTCGCGGCGGAGAATCGTCTGGACGGCCTCGCCGATGATGGCCGGCGTGTCGTCGAGTTCGTCGCGCATGACCTGCTCGTTCGGGACGACCTTGCCGAGGCCGGTCTGGGTCTTCTTGTAGCCGATGAGGCAGTGGGCGAACGCCGCGCCGACGTTGCGCTTGACCGTGGAGTCCGAGAGGTCGCGCTGGAGGCGCGAGGTCGTCACGTAGTCGGCGAGGAACGTCAGGTCCGCGTTGGCCTTCGAGAGGTTGCCCTCGGAGTTCTCGAAGTCGATGGGGTTGACCTTGTGCGGCATCGTCGACGAGCCGGTCTCGCCCTCGACGGCCTCCTGTCCCAGATAGCGGTCGGAGACGTAGAGCCACGCGTCGCGGTCGAGGTCGACGAGGACGTTGTTGACGCCGCGGACGGCGTCGAACAGCGCCGCGAGGTCGTCGCAGGGGTTGACCTGCGTGGCGAGCGCGGTGTGTTCGAGGCCGAGCGACCCGACGAACTCGCGGGAGAACGCCCGCCAGTCCACGTCGGGGTAGGCGGCGACGTGGGCGGCGTAGACGCCCGACGCGCCCGCGAGCTTGCCGGCGAGTTCGTCGGTCGCGGCCTCGACGCGGGCGAGCGTCCGACCGAGACGGGCGGCGTAGACGGCCATCTCCTTGCCGAACGTCGTCGGGGTCGCGGGCTGCCCGTGAGTGCGCGCGAGCATGGGCACGTCGCGGAACTCCCGCGCGAGCGAGACGAGTTCGTCGCGGGTGTCCCGGAGTTCGGGCACGAGGACCTCCTCGACCGCGCCCTTCACCATGAGACGCTGGGCGAGGTTGTTCACGTCCTCGGAGGTGAGCCCGAAGTGAATCCACGGGTGGACCGACTCGTCGGTCTCGGTTCGGATGAAGTACTCGACGGCCTTCACGTCGTGATTCGTCGCCGAGAAGCCTTCCGCGCCCTCGACTTCGAGCCGTTTCACGAGGTCGGCGTCGTCGGCGTCGAACGCCTCGTAGAGCGCTCGGAGGTCGGCGCGCTCGCTCTCGGAGAACGAAAGCGGCGTCGCGTCGAGGTCGGCGAGCGCGAGGAGGTACTCCACTTCGACTTCAACGCGGGCGCGCATGAGGGCGGCCTCGCTGACGTGCGGCGCGAGGGGTGCGGTTCGGGAGGCATATCGCCCGTCGAGCGGGGACACCGCGTACAGCGGGTCGTGCCGGTCGGCGTCGGTCATGTCTGAGTCGTCACGATGGGGGAGGTTAAACGCCGGGGGTTCGTCGCCGCCGCGGAGGCGATACTTGCGCACAAGTATGCCCACTCAGACGCGCTCTGCGGCTGCGTGTCGTCGCACATATACACAATCGAGTATATATTGCCGTCGAGGACCGCAACCACTTTGAGGGCCGCGAGTCCCCTTTCTCACATGGTCACCATCGCCGGTCTCGCGAGCAACCGCGGACGAAACCTTCGCAACGTCGCCGACCGCGCCCCCGGCGGGGCGGAACTCGGCGTCGTCGTCTCGAACAGCGCCGACGCGCCCGTCCTCGACTGGGCGGACGAACACGGCATCCCCAGCGAAGTCGTCGAGCGCGGCGACGACGAGGCCCGCGAGTCCCACGAGGAGCGCATCCTCGACGCCCTCGCGGACTACGACTTCGACCTCGTCTGCCTCGACGGCTACATGCGCGTGCTCACCTCGACGTTCCTCGACGCCGCGCCGACGACGCTCAACGTCCACCCGTCGCTGCTCCCCGCGTTCCCCGGCATGGACGCCCACGAACAGGTGCTCGACGCCGGCGTCAAGACGACCGGCTGTACGGTCCACGTCGTCAACGAGGAGGTCGACGCCGGCCCCATCGTCACGCAGGAGGCCGTTCCGGTCTACACCGACGACGACGCCGACGACCTCAAATCGCGCGTCCTCTACGACGCCGAGTTCAAGGCCTACCCGCGCGCAGTCCGCTGGTTCGCCGAGGGCCGCGTGACGGTCGAAGACGATTCCGTCACCGTCGAGGGCGACGTCGACGCCGGGCTGCCCGAGCGCCGCGTCACCTCCGAGGACCGCTACGACGAACTCCGCTACGGCGAGAACCCGCACCAGGACGCCGCGGTCTACGTGGACGAGACGTGCGACGAGGCGTCGGTCGTCGGCGCGCCCCAGCTCAACGAGGGCGCGAAGGGGCTTTCGTACAACAACTACAACGACGCCGACGGCGCGCTGAACATCATCAAGGAGTTCGACGAGCCCGCCGCGGCGGTCATCAAGCACACGAACCCCGCCGGCTGCGCCACCGCCGACACGCTCGCGGAGGCCTACGCCGACGCCCTCGCCACCGACCCGATGAGCGCCTTCGGCGGCATCGTCGCGCTCAACCGCGAGTGCGACGCCGAGACGGCCGAACTCATCATCGACTCGTTCAAGGAAGTCGTCGTCGCGCCCGGCTACACCGACGACGCGCTCGACGTGCTGACCGAGAAGAAGAACCTCCGCGTCCTCGATGTGGGCGAACTCGGCGACCGGACCGAGACGTACACCGAGAAGGCGCTCGTCGGCGGGCGACTCGTTCAGGAGCGCGACCTCTGGACGCCGACGCTGGACGACCTCGAAGTCGTCACCGAGACCGAACCCACGGACGAGCAGTTGGAGACGATGCTGTTCGCGTGGAAGGTCCTGAAGCACGTGAAGTCCAACGGGATTCTCTTCGCCAAGGGCACCGAGACGGTCGGCGTCGGCATGGGGCAGGTCTCCCGCGTCGACGCGGTCGAACTCGCCGCGATGAAGGCTGAGGAACACGCCGAGGGCAAAGACGCGCAGGGAGCCGTCATGGCCTCCGACGCGTTCTTCCCGTTCCCGGACGGCGTGGAGAAGGCGGCCGACGCGGGCATCGAGGCGGTCATCCAGCCCGGCGGCTCGGTGAACGACGAGGACGTCATCGAGGCGTGCGACGAGCGCGGAATTGCGATGGTCTTCACCGGCCAGCGGTGCTTTAGACACGACTGAGCGGAGCGAAGGAGCGTCTAAAGCTCGAAGCACGACCGGAGGGAGTGCTTCGGTGTTTCCGCCACGATTAGTGACGGAAGTCAGTGAGATGAACGAATGTGAGTCTCGCGCGATTTTGGGCACGACTGGGCATCTCCTCTCTCACTTCCAGACGCCCCGAGACCGTTCCCACGTCCTAACACCGACGGTGTCCCTTCAAGTGTCGGCGAGGCGAACACAGAGGTATGTACGAACACATCCTGGTGCCGACCGACGGGAGCGAGGGGACGATGCAGGCGGTCGAACACGCGCTCGAACTCGCCGACGCGGAGTCGAAGATTCACGTGCTGTCGGTCGTCGACCAGCGGGTGTACCTCGCCGCCGGCGGCGACCAACAGGACGCGGTCATCCAGTCGCTCCGCGACGACGCGGTACAGGCGGTCGAGCGGTGCGCCGAGAAGTGCGAGGGGAAGGCCTCGACGGCGACCGCAATCCGCGACGGCGTGCCGCACCGGGTCATCCTCGACTACGCCGACGAACACGACGTCGACGTGGTCGTCATGGGAACCCACGGGCGGACCGGTCGCGACAAACTCACCTCGCTCGGGAGCGTCACCGAGCGCGTCATCGAGAACGCCAAGCGCCCGGTGCTCGTCGTTCATATCGACTGACTCCGGCGCGTTAAGCGCACTCCGGTGACGTTCCGGGTCGCCCGCGGAGCGTCGCCGATGACGGCGGTGGCGGTCGGGGCTGTCGGGCGACCGGCGTCGTGTCGCAGGAGTGACGTGGAGCGTTAGGCCTAAGCCCACCGTCCGGTTTCTCACGCGTATGGAGTACCACGAGGCGGTGAACTTCCTTTTCGACCTCCGGCGGTTTCAGGTCAAGCCGGGGACCGAGTCGATTCAGCGGTTGCTCTCTCACCTCGGCGACCCCCACGAAGGCGTGTCGTTCGTGCAGGTCGCGGGGTCGAACGGCAAAGGAAGCACCGCCCGGATGGTCGACGCGATACTGCGCGAGTCGGGCGCGCACGTCGGCCTCTACACCTCGCCGCACTTCGACGACGTGCGGGAGCGAATCCGCGTCGACGGCCGGAAGATTCCGAAGGCCGCGCTGTCGACGTTCGTGGCCGAAGCCAAGCCGTACCTCGTCGAGCGGGCCGCCGACGGCGAGCCGCTGACCTTTTTCGAGACCGTGACCGCGCTCGCGCTGTGGTACTTCGACCGCGCGGACGTGGACGTGGCGGTCCTCGAAGTCGGGATGGGCGGCGAACTCGACGCGACGAGCGCCGTCGACCCGGTCGCCAGCGCCGTCACCAACGTCTCGCTCGAACACACCGCCGTCCTCGGCGATACCGTCGCGGAAATCGCGAAGACGAAAGCGGCCGTCGCGCCCGCCGACGCGCCGCTCGTAACCGGGGCGACCGGCGAGGCGCTGTCGGTCATCCGCGAGGAGGTCGGCGACGTGCTGACCGTCGGCGACGCCGGCTCCGACGCCGACGTTCGCGCCTCCTACGGCGGCCGCGTCAACCACCAGGAGGCCGCCGTCACCGTCGAGACCGACGACGAGACGCTCGACGTTCGAATCCCGCTTTTGGGCGCGTATCAGGCGCAAAACGCCGGTATCGCCGTTTCGATCGCCCGGCAGGTCCGCCCCGACATCGACGAGGAGGCGATTCACCGCGGCCTCCGAAACGCCCACTGGCCGGGTCGGTTCGAGGTCATGGGCACGGAGCCGACGGTCGTCCTCGACGGCGCGCACAACCCCGACGCCTGCGCGCAGGTCGCCACCGTCCTCGACGAGTTCGACTACGACGACCTCCACCTCGTCTACGGGGCGATGCACGACAAGGACCACAGCGAGATGGTCGGAGCGCTCCCGGAGGTCGCGTCGGTCGTCACCTGCAAGGCGGACATCTCGCGGGGCGAAGACCCCGAGATTCTGTCGTCCGTCTTCGAGCGACTCGACGGCCCCGAAGTGGAGACCGGCGGCGCGGTCGCCTCGGCGCTCGACCTGGCTCGCGCCCGCGCCGCCCCGGACGACTGCGTGCTCGTCGTCGGCTCGCTGTACGTCGTCGCCGAGGCGCGCACGACGTGGACGCGGGCGGTCGTCCCGAAATCCCACCGCACCCTCGACGACGCTCGCCGGACGCTCGAACGCGCGAACGTGTCGGACGCCGCCGACCGGGGGGCGCGCGCGAAGCGGGCGGTCAATCGAACTGTCCACACCCGCGTCCAGCGCCGACAGGCCCGAGTGCTCCGCGAGGAACTGCTGTCCGTCGGCGGCGACTGCGCCGTCTCGGGCCACGAGTTCGGCGGCGAACTCGTCGACGTGGTCCTGACCGGGACGCTCGACCAGTTCGAGCGACTGACGGCGGCCCTCGAAGCCCGGCCGTACGCGCTCGCGGGGGTCGCAGCGGAGATTCGGGAGGCGTTCGGCGCGAGCGGCACCGACCGCGACGACGCCGGCGAGTACCCGTGGGACGACGGCACGGCCGTCATGGGTATCCTGAACGTGACGCCGAACAGCTTCCACGACGGCGGGGAGTTCTACGACATCGACGACGCCGTCGAACAGGCGCGGGCGATGGTCGACGCCGGGGTAGACATCATCGACGTGGGCGGCGAGAGCACCCGTCCCGGCGCGGACGAGGTCCCGGTCGACGAGGAGATTCGCCGCGTCGCGCCCGTCATCGAGGCCATCGCCGACCTCGACGTGCTCGTCTCGGTCGACACCCGGAAGGCGGCCGTCGGCGAGGCCGCCCTCGACGCCGGCGCGGACATCCTCAACGACGTGACCGGCCTCGAAGACCCCGAGATGCGCTTTCTCGCGGCCGAGCGCGACACGCCCGTCATCGTGATGCACAGCATCGACGCGCCGGTCGACCCGTCCCGCGAGGTCGACTACGACGACGTGGTCGAGGACGTCATCGACGAACTGACCGAACTGGTGTTACTCGCCGAGAAGGCGGGCATCCCCCGGCGGAACCTCATCGTCGACCCCGGTCTCGGCTTCGGGAAGTCGAAGGCCGAGAACTTCGAACTCCTCGGGCGCGCCGACGAGTTCGCCGCGCTCGGCTGTCCGATTCTCGTCGGCCACTCCCACAAGTCGATGTTCTCGCTCGTCGGCGAGGAGCCGGGCGACAACCTCGCGGCGACCGTCGCGGGCACGACCATCGCCGCCGACCGCGGGGCCGACATCGTCCGCGTCCACGACGTGCCGGAGAACGTCGCGGCCGTGAACGTCGCGCTCGCCTCGCGGGACCCGAGCCGGTTCGAAGGCGACTCGGAGAGCGAAGACTGAGACGCGGCTGCCGGCTCAGGTCCCGCGCTTCGACAAATTCTTGTCACACACTTGATTCGATTCGCGTATGTCCCTCCTCCCGTACTGGCTCTCGACGGAGTTCCCACACGTGCTGGTCGTCGCCGTTCCCCTCCTGTTGATACTTCTCCTCGCCGGCGGCCTCGCCGCGAAGGCGGTCGCCTCGCGGGTGCTCGAACCGCGGCGGGACCTCGAACGCCGAGTGGCGGAACTGGAAACGAAACTCGACGAGCGGTCCGACAAGTGAGTGGCGTTTCCCGGTCGTTCGGGAGCCGAATCAGGTACTGGACCGGGAGCCGGAGGCCGGGTCAGCAGTCGGAGCCGGTGTTTTTCTGCGCCGGGTGCCTACTCTCTCTTCGTGTGCACACTCATCCTCGCGTGGCAGGTGTTCGAAGACGCGCCGGTCGTCGTCGCCGCCAACCGCGACGAGCAACTCGGCAGGCCCGCCGAACCGCCACGGCGGTGGGACGACGGCGACGGTCCCGCAATCGTCGCCCCGCGGGACGCCGAGGCGGGCGGGACGTGGGTCGGCTACAACGACGCCGGCGTCTTCGTCGGCATCACCAACCGCTGGGTCGAGGTCGCGGGGGGCGGCGAGCGTTCCCGGGGGCACCTCGTCCGCGACGCGCTCCGCCGTGAGACCGCCGAGGACGCCGCCCGGTTCGTCGAACACGCGGTCGACGACCACACCTACGACGGCTTCAACCTCGTCGTCGCCGACGAGAACGCCGCGCTGTTCTTCGAGTGGGACGGCAGCGTCTCGGTTCGGAACTTCGACCCCGGCGTCCGCGTGGTCGTCAACGTCGGCACGCCCGACTCGTGGTTCGTCCCCGAGCGACGGCCCGAAGTTGGGGAGCGGCAGGCCGACAACGCCCGGCGATTGGAGGAGGCGCTCCAGCCCGAGCCTGACGAGTCGGTGACTGCGTGGCGCGAGCGGGCGAAGGCGGCGCTGGGCGACCACGACTTCGGCGTCTGCGTCCACGACCCGGAGGGTCGGTTCGGCACGCGCTCGTCGTCGGTCATCACGCTCGGCGAGGCGGAATTCGCCTACGAATTCGCCGACGGCCCGCCGTGTCAGACCGCCTTCGAACCGGTCGAACGTCAGGATTAAACCGCTCGCACGACGTGTAGGTGGTATGAGCGCGAGCGAAGCCGAGCAAGACCTTTCTTCCGACGAGCACGCGGGACTGGAACTCATCCGCGAGTCGGGCGGCATCCACCAGAGCGACTTCTGGAAAGAACTCGACATCTCCTCCCGGAAGGGGAGCCGCATCGCCGAGGTGCTGGAGTCGCTCGGTCTCATCAAGCGAACCGAGACCGTCTACAACGGCCACACCACCTACTACCTCGAACCCGCCGCGCGCGACCTCAGCTTCTCGATGCTGATGGCGGGCGACATGCTCTCGCCGCTCATCGGTGAAGAAGAGATAAACGCCAACAGCAACGCCTTCTCGCAGTGGCTCATGAATCTCGCCTACGAGGAGTACTGAGACGACCGCGGTCTCGTTCGAGAACCCGATAGACGACCGCTTTCCCGATTCTGTTTCCGGTCCGTTTTCCCTTCCGTCCGGGTCTGTTTTCATCCCGTTCAGCGTCTCGCTTGCACCCGTCACCGACCGTGAGCGACGCGACGCTCCGCCCGCCGCGTCCGAGCCGACGGTGCGGTCGCTCGGGGGGATGGGAGTCGAAGAAGAACGCGCGAGAACGGGAACCGCGGGACGCGGTTTACTCTTCGGTCTGTTCGTCGTCCTCGGTCGCCAACAGGTCGTTGGCTTCGAGGTAGCTCTCGATTTCGTCGTTAGACAGCTCGACGAAGCGCTCGGTCTCCGCGGAGACCGTCGCCACGTCGACGCCGTCGGGCGAGGTGCCCTCCTCGCTGGTCGAGCCGATGGCTTCGAGCGCGAGTTCGATACCCTCGTCGAGGGTCAGGTCGTCGCGGAAGTTCTCTTCGAGGTGCTCTTGGTGGTCGCCGCGGTCGGCTCCGATGGAGACGGCCTTCCACTCGTAGGGGGTCCCCGAGGGGTCCGTCTCGTAGAGACGGGGGGTGCCGTTTTCGACGCCGCCGATGAGGAGCGCGACGCCGAACGGGCGCGCGCCGCCGACCTGCGTGTACTGCTGGATGTGGTCGGTGACTTCCTTGGTCAGCGTCTCGATGCCGATGGGTTCGCCGTAGCGGAGGCGGTTGACCTGCGACTGGCGGCGGGCGAAGTCGATGAGCTGGCGGGCGTCGGCGACGTGGCCGGCGCTCGCGATGCCGATGTGGTCGTCCGCCTTGTGAATCTTCTCGACGCTCGTCGGCTCCATCAGCGGCGATCGAGAGCGCTTGTCCGCCGCGAGGACGACGCCCTCGGGCGTTCGCACGCCGATGCTCGCGGTGCCGCGCTTGACGGCCTCACGAGCGTATTCGACCTGATAGAGTCGACCATCCGGCGAGAAGATCGTAATCCCGCGGTCGTACGCCTGTTGTTGCGCTTGTCCCTGCATGGAATATCACTCGAAATCGAGTTGCGTCGCGCCCGTGAACCCGTCCGGACCGCCGACGTCCAAGAGTGAGTCGCGGACGACGGCGGTTCGGGATTCGTTCTCGAACACGACGGTTCTCTCCTCGGAAATTCCGGCCCGGCCGTGTAAATACCTTTCCGAACAGGCACGCACTGTCCCCGAGACGCCTCGCACTCTCACCCCGACGGGGTCGCCGCCGACGGCGTCGATGCAGGCGAGCGCGGCCCGGGCGTCTTCGACGTGACCGCGACGGGCGCGGACGATAGTCTCGGCGATACCGTCGGCGTAGTCGAATCCAAGGACGGTGAGGTCGGCGTCGGCGCTCCCGGCGTCGCCGTAGAGGTTCTGGGCGGCGTACCAGAGTTCGCGCTGGAACGGCCCGCGGCCGAGGTCGGCGTCGGGCCACGTCTCGACTTCGACGGCGAGGTACCGCCGCCGCGGCCGGAGGTGTTTGGGCAGGTGTTTCATCGGCTCAGTTCACTCGTCGGCGGTCGGCGCTCGCTCGGCGACGAGGACGCCCACCTGCTCGTGGACAGACTCGACGGCCGTGAGGACGAACCCGGCGTCCGTGAGCGCGTCGGCGAGGAAGCCGACGGTCGCGGGGTCGTCCACCTCGGGCGAGTAAAACGGCTCGTCGGGGTCGGGCGTCCCGAAGAACATCACGTCGCCGAGGACGAACCGCCGGGGTTCGAGGTCGCCGATGACCCCGATTGCCTCGCGTTTCTCCTCGTCGGAGAGGTGGTGCATGGCGAAGTTCGTGACCACGATGTCGATTTGCTCGTCGTCGTCCACGTTCGGTTCGCGGAACCGGCCCTCGCCGAACTCGACGTTCTCGATGCCGACTTCGGCCGCCTTGGTTCGGGCCTGTTCGAGCATCCCCTCGCTGATGTCGCGGCCGACGACGCGCTTCGCGTCGGGGGCGAGCGCGAGGGCGATAGCGCCCGTTCCGGTGCCGAGGTCGAGGACCACGTCCTCGGGGGAGGGGTCGGCGTAGTGGACGACGAGCGAGACGCACGCGCGGTACTCATCGCTGTCTTGCGAATCGTCGTACTCCGCGGCGATGTGGGAAAAGCGGGCGGCGTGTTCCTCAATCGTCTTCTTCATACCGTCCCCGTTTGACGCCGGGGGCTATGAACGACTCGGACATGCGCTCGCGGTTGCGCGCCGCGAGGCGACCCCACTCGCGGAGGCCGTCGAGCACCTGCTCGGGGTCGAAGCCGATGACCTCGCCCAGCCCCGCCAGCTCGCGGGGGCTCCGCAGGTGGAGGTGCGACGACGGGGTCGCGGAGACGACGTAGGGCGCGTCGTAGTACTCGACGAGTTCGCGGAGCTTCCGAAGGGCCGAAATCGCCTGTACGCGAGTCCCCCCGTCGCTTCGAAGCACCGGACCGAAGTCGAACTCCACGCGGACGCCGTTGTCGCGGGCGGCCTTGGCGAGGACGTGATTGAAGTTGCCGTCGCCGTCCATCGGACGCGAGAGCACGTCCACTCGCGGCTGTTCGACGGCGAAGCGGTTGAGCGCGTTCGTGCCGCCGCGGAGGATGAGCAGTTCGCGCTGCGGGCGGTAGTTCCCGACCGCGCCGCTGGCGCGTTCCGGGTTCGACGCGTCGATTTCGACGGCGTCGACGAGGTCCACGTCGAGGTCGTCGCGCAGGCGGTCGTAGTCGGGGCTGGCGTCGAGCGCGCGGACGACGACGCCGTCGTAGTCGTACCGACCGGCGGCGACGGCGGCGCGGCTGGCCGTACTCTCGCCGTCGGGGTGTGCGTAGACCGCCTCGTACATACGCCGACACAGGAACGGGTGGGAAAAGGGCGTTGCGTTCCGGGGCTCCGGCGCGAGGGAGGGCGACGGACCGTCAGAACCGGGCGTACGCAGCGAACGACGCGAGGCAGAGCGCGGCGACGCCCGCACCGACGCCGAAGCCGGGGACCTCGAACCCGGACCGCGAATCGGTCGTCGTCGCCGTCGACGGCGGGGCCGTTTCGGTCGTCGTCGCCGTGGTCTCGACGTCGGGCGTGAGCGTCGAGTCACCGGGCATGTTGTGCGTCACGAGCGTGGCGTTTTCTTGGTAGATAGACTGCTGGTTGTGGCGAATCGAGACTTGAACCGGACCGCCGCGGAGCTGGGACAGCTCCGAGAGGTCGAACGTGACGTCGAACGTGCCGTTTTCGCCGACGCGGACGGCCTTCGAGACGAGGAACGGGTGGGTGTCACCCACGGACTTCACGCGGACGCCGATGAGCGTCCCGGACGAGAACGAGGTCGTCCCGTGGATGTGCTCGTCATCGGCCGCGTCGAGCGTGAGTCCCTCGCCGGAGTGGTCGATAACGGTGCCGTCGGCGGCGACGGCTCCCGGAAGCGACAGCGCGACGACGACGAGGAGGGAGACGACGAGATGGGGAGGGCGCATCGTCCGAAACGTATCGTTCGGACAACAAGTACGTTTTGATTAATTAACAGTTAGGCGGTGAGCGCGGCGACGGCGGCGCGGAGCGCGGCGGCCGCGGTTCGCACGTCGTCGGTGCGCACGTACTCTCTGTCGGCGTGCGCGACCGCGCCCTCGTCGTCGGCGAGGTCGCCGGGACCGAAGACGACGACGGGCGCGGGCGAGAAGTAGGAGGCCTCGGTCGCGGCCGTGAAGGGCCGGACGTCCGCCCGCCCGCCGGCGTCTCGGGAGGCCGCAGCGAGCGCCGTCACGAGTTCGTGGTCGGGGTCGGTCGCGAACGCTTCGAGGAACGGCGTCGGGCGCTCCGTGAGCGCGAAGTCGACGCCAACGTCGTCGGGCGCGGCGGCCCGGAGCGTCGATTCGAGTTCCTCGCGGAAGCCCTCGGCCGTCTCCGGCGGGACGCTCCGGCGGTCGACCACGAGTCGGCAGTCGGCGGGCACCTGATTCGAGTTCGCGCCGCCGTCGACCATCGTCGGCGTCAGCGTCGCCGGGCCGAGTTCGGGGTGGGCCTCGCGGTCGTCGTCGAACGACCGGAGCGCGTCGAGGACCGACGCGAGCGCGTCCACGGCGTTGACGCCCGACTGCGGCTCGGCCGCGTGCGCGGCGACGCCCGACAGCGACACCGTTCCCTCGAACCGACCCTTCGCGGCCGTACAGACGTCGAGGCCGGTCGGCTCGCCGACGATGTACATGTCGCCGTCGAGGTCGAGTTCGGCGGCGCCCGTCGAGAGGAGTTCCTCGTCGGGCGTGATGGCGAGCGTCACTCGGGCGTCGGGGCCGGGGTCGGCGGCGAAGAAGGCCGAAAGCAGGGCCGCGAGTGGGCCCTTGGCATCGCAGGAGCCGCGGCCGTGGATGACGCCATCGTCGCGGTCGTACGGGACGTGCGGCGAGACGGTGTCGATGTGCGTGTTGAGGACGAGGTGCGTCGCCGGCTCCGCCGCTCCCTTCGAGGCGACGGTGTTGCCGGCGTCGTCCACGGTCGGGGAGACGCCCTCGGCTTCGAGCGTCTCGACCAGCAGGTCGCGCATCTCGCCCACGTCGTCGTTCGACGCGACGGGGACGGCCCGTTCGAGGAACGCCACGGGGTCGAACCCGTCGGCGTCGCCGCTCATCGCTCGCGGAAGACGATGTCGGCTTCGCCGTCGCCCTCGTAGACGGCGGGTCCGCCGAGGAGCGCGGAGCCCTCGTCGGGGACGGTCACGGAGAGCGCGCCGCCCGGCGGGGTGACGGTTACGGCGTCGTCACCGGAGACGTGTCCGAGTCGCTTCGCGGCCGCGACGACGGCGACCGCGCCGGTGCCGCAGGACTGCGTCTCGCCTTCGACGCCGCGCTCGAAGGTGCGCTGACGGAAGCCGCCCTCGCCGTCGGGGGAGGCGAGCGTGACGTTCGCGCCCTCGGTGAACACCGGTGCGTGACGGACCGCCGGCGCGACCGATTCGAGGTCCACGTCGTCCACGTCGTCGACGAAGGCGACGGCGTGGGGCACGCCCGTGTTGACGGCCGTGACGGTCAGGCCCTCGACCTCGGTGTCGACGAGTTCGTCGTCGGACGCGAGCGGTACGTCGCGGGGCGCAAACGAGGGCGCGCCCATCTCGACGGTCACGTCGGTGCCGTCGAGGCTCGCGCGGCGGGTCCCGGCGGGCGTGTCTATCATGACTTCGTTCGTGCCGGTTCGCTCGGCGGCCCACGCGGCCGCGACGCGAGCGCCGTTGCCGCACATGGCGGCGACGGAGCCGTCGGGCTGGACGAGGGTCATGACGACCCGCGGCGGGTCGTAGCGCGATTCGAGCGCGAGGAACAGGACGCCGTCTGCGCCGCGGCGTTCGCTCTCGCTCATGGTGATTCCGGCCTCGCGGTCGCAGTGGGTGCGGGCGAAGGCGGGTCGGTCCGGGACCGGGTCGTCTGCGTCGACGACGAAGAAGTCGTTTCCAGTGCCGTGGAACTTTTCGAAGGGAACGGTGTTGAGTACGCTCATGATTCTGTGTTGGTGCTTGGTCAGTTGGGGATGTGCTCGGATGCGGTTCGTTCGAGTGCGGTGACGTCGTCGAGGGTCTCGCGCCGGCGGGCCAGTCGGGGGCCGTCGGCGTCGAGGACGACTTCCGGGGGGCGCGGACGAGAGTTGTAGGTGCTCGCCATCTCGTAGCCGTACGCCCCCGCGTTGCCGAGCGCGAGACAGTCGCCGCGCTCGGGTTCGGGGAGTTCGCGGCCGTCGGCGAACACGTCGCTCGTCTCGCAGACGGGGCCCGCGACGATGGTCGAAACCGGGTCGGCGTCGGGCCGAGAGAGGTTCGAAATCGCGTGGTACGCGTCGTACATCGCCGGTCGGAGCAGGGTCGTCATACCAGCGTCGATGCCGACGACGGTCGTCTCGGGGGCCTCCTTCACGGTGTTGACCCGCGAGAGGAGGACGCCGGCGTCGGCGACGACGTAGCGGCCGGGTTCGATTGCGAGTCGCGCGTCCACCTCGCCGAGCGCCTCGCGGGTCGCGTCGGCGACGGCGTCGAGGTCGAGCGGCGGTTCGTCCTCGCGGTAGGGGACGCCGAAGCCGCCGCCCACGTCGACGAATTCGAGGTCGCCGACCTCTCGGGCGAGGTCGCCCATCCGGCGGACCAACTCGCGGTGCGCCGAGAGGTCGTCGCCGGAGATGCCGCTTCCCGCGTGGGCGTGGACGCCGACGAGGTCGAACTCGTCGCGCGCGTCGGCGGCGATGTCGGGGACGCGGTCGATGGGGATGCCGAACTTCGCGTGCCCGCCGGTCGTGACCTTCTCGTGGTGGCCCGCGCCGACGCCGGGGTTCGCGCGAAGGCAGAGCCGACCGTCGAAGCCGCGCTCGCGCAGGCGGTCGATAGTGTCCGCCGCGCCGACCGTGACGGTCATCTCGGGGTTCGACTCCCACCGCGAGACGACGTGGTCGAGGTCGGCGTCCGGCGGGTTGACCGCCGTGTAGCGGACGCGCTCGCCGGGGAAGCCGGCGTCGAGGGCGCGCTCGACTTCGCCCGCGGAGGCGCACTCGGCGTCGACGCCGGCCTCGCGGACGGTTTCGAGCACCGCGCGACCGGCGTGGGCCTTGACGGCGTAGCTGACGTGCGCCTCGGGGAACGCCTCGCGGAGTCGGTGACAGTTCTCGCGGACGCGACGGAGGTCGGTCACGTACAGCGGCGAGCCGAACTCGTCGGCGAGCGACAGCAGGTGCTCGCGGTCCCAGTCCGAGAGCCGCCGGACGGCCGGCCCGCCGCCGCTCATTCGCGCAGCGCCTCCTCTCGACGGGTGGCGTCGAGGGTGTCGTCCTCGATGTCGAGGGCGACGACCGCGGGCTTGTACGCGCCGCCGGCGAACAGGTCGTGGTCGCCGAGCGACGACTCCACGAAGCGCGTGAAGGCGCGGCGGTTCGCGGGCAGGTGGCCGTAGTAAATCTCCTCGTCCACGAGGTCGTAGACGGGGATTCGGGGCGTCAGAAGCGTGTTCTCGCCGACGATGGAGTTCTCGCCGACGACGAAGCCGGAGGTGACTCGACAGCCCGCGCCGAGCGCCGCGCCGTCTTCGACGACGACCGGGGCGTCCTCGACGGGTTCGAGCACGCCGCCGATGAGCGTGTTCGCGCCGAGCTTGACGTTCGCGCCGATCTGCGCGCAGGAGCCGACGGTGTCACAGGAGTCCACGAGCGTGCCGTCGCCGACGTGCGCGCCGACGTTCACGAACGAGGGGCTCATCATGATGCAGTCGGAGCCGAGGTACGCGCCGCGGCGGATGGCGGTGCCGTCCGGGGTGTTGCGCGTGCCGCGCTCGCCGAGGTCTTCGGTGTCGCGCAGGGGGAGCACGTCGTGGTACCGGACGTCGCCGTACTCGCGGGCGAGCGTCTCGCGCAGGCCGAAGTTGAGCAGGATGCCCCGCTTGACCCACTCGTTGGCCTCCCACGAGGTCACGTCGGAGCCGGTCTTCTCGGCGGCGCGCACCTCGCCCGCTTCGAGGGCGTCGAGGAACGCGTCGAGCGTGTCGAGTTCGTCGACGGTCGCCGATTCGGCGTCCACGTCGCCGTCGTTGTATCGCTGCCACAGGTCTCGTACGTCGGATTCCAGGTTCATTCGAGTACCTCGGTGAAGTCGTACCACCCGGCGTCGCGGTCGGAGAGCCACGCCGCGGCGTCGAGCGCGCCGGCGGCGAAGACACCCCGCGACCCCGCGCGGTGCGTGAGTGAAAGAGACTCGTGATTTCCAGCCAGTAATACCTCGTGCTCACCGGCAATATCCCCCGCCCGGCGAGCGTGGACGCCGACTTCGCCCTCGGACCGGGGCGCTTCGCCCTCGCGGCCGTGGACGCGCGGGGACTCACCGCGTGCTTCGTCGATGTCGTCGAGGATGGTCAGCGCCGTTCCGCTCGGGGCGTCGCGCTTGGCGTTGTGGTGCGTCTCCGTGAGTTCGATGTCGTAGCCGTCGAGGGCGGGAACCGCCTCGCGGACGGCCCGGCGGAGCGCCGCGATGCCGCGCGAGAAGTTCGAGGCGTACAGCACCGGGACCTCCGATGCGGACTCGCGGAGCGCGTCGAAGCCGCCCTCGCTCAGCCCGGTCGTCCCGGTGACGAAGCCGACGCCCGCCTCCGCGCAGGCCGACGCGTACTCGATGCAGGAACCCGGGCCGGTGAAGTCGACCACGACGTCGGGGTCGCGCGAGGCGAGCAGGTCGGCGAAGTCGGCCGCGTCCTCGACGGCGACGCCCTCGACCTCGTCGCCGGGCGAGCGGCTGACCGCGAAGGCGACCGAGAGGTCGTCGCGGTCGGCGGCCGCGGCGAGGACTTCCCCGCCCATGCGGCCGGTCGCGCCGGTGACGCCGAGAGAGACCGTCACTCGGCAGCACCCCCGTCCGGAATCGCCTGTTCGGCTTCGAGGTCGGACAGCAGGCGGCGCAGTTCCTCGGTGTTCTCCTCGGTGAGGCGGGTGAGCGGCGGGCGCAGGCTCGCCGGGCCGTAACCCCGAATCTCCATGGCCTCCTTGACCGGGATGGGGTTCGTCTCGGAGAACAGGTGGCGGTTCAGCGGGGCGAGGTCGTGGTGGATGTCCCGGGCGCGCTCGTAGTCGCCCTGCAGCGCCGAGTGGACCATCGCGCCGACGCGCGCGGGCTCGACGTTCGCCGTGACCGAGATGGCTCCGACGCCGCCGACCGAGAGAATCGGGAGCGTGAGCGCGTCGTCGCCCGACAGCACCGCGAACTGCTCGTCTCGGGTCCGCTCGACGACCTCCGAAATCTGGCCGAGGTCGCCGCTGGCGGCCTTGTAGGCGGTGATGTTCGGGTGCTCGGCGAGCGTCGCGGCCGTCTCGGGGAGGATGTTGCTCCCGGTGCGCCCGGGGACGTTGTAGACGATCTGCGGCAGGTCGATTTCGTCGGCGATGGTCCGGTAGTGCTCGACGAGACCGCTCTGCTCGGGCTTGTTGTAGTACGGCGAGATGAGAAGCAGCGCGTCGGCCCCGGCGTCGGCGGAGCGCCGAGAGAGTTCGAGCGCCTCGCGGGTCGAGTTCGACCCGGAGCCGGCGACGACGGGCACGTCCTCGACGGCCTCGACGGCCGCCTCGACGACCTCGACGTGTTCGTCGTGGGTGAGCGTCGCCGACTCGCCGGTCGAACCGACGGGCACGATGCCGTCGACGCCGGCCTCTTCGAGGCGTCGCACGTCGGCCTGGAACTGTTCGAAGTCGATACTGCCGTCGTCGTGGAACGGCGTGGTCATCGCGGGATAGACGCCGCGGAAGTCGAATGATGTCATGTGTCGGTGATGGGTGTGGTGACGGTCGTGGGAAGGTCGGTATCGGTCGTGTGACCGGAACGTGCGTCAGCCGAAGGCCGCCCGAGACGGGGTCGCTACTCCCGCAACGAGCGATTCAGTACGCACGTTTTTTCGAAAAGAAAGCGGCACGCGACGCTGTCGAGGGTGTGGTGACCTCCGAGGGCCGCGTCGCGTCGTTCACACCGGATGCAGGTGCTGGAAGCGTAATATAACTTGCGTCGTCTGCAGGACCTGCCGGACCTCGACGGCCCGCCTCCGGCGGCTTTGGGGCGCTCTCCGTCCGGTTTCCGGTCACCGAGGTGGACACTCGTCCGACGCGTGCCCGCCTCCCCGGACGGTTATTAGCCCGCGCCGCCCAAGCGTCGTACGAATGACCGAGATTCACCCCGACCAGCGCGTCGCCATCCTCGCCGACGCGCAGAACCTCTACCATACGGCACAGAGTCTGTACTCGCGGAACATCGACTACTCGTCGCTCCTCAAGAAGGGAACGGCGGGCCGCGCGCTCACCCGCGCCATCGCCTACGTCATCCGAGCGGACTCGCCCGACGAGGGGAGTTTTTTCGATGCACTCGTCGACATCGGTTTCGAGACGAAAATCAAGGACATCAAGACGTTCGGCGACGGCTCGAAGAAGGCCGACTGGGACCTCGGCATCGCGCTCGACGCGGTCAGCCTCGCCGACCACGTGGACACGGTCGTCCTCTGTTCGGGCGACGGCGACTTCGAGCGGCTCTGTACCCACCTCCGCCACGAGGGCGTCCGCGTCGAGGTGATGGCGTTCAAGGAGTCCACCGCGGACGAACTCGTCGAGGCGGCGGACGCGTTCATCGACCTCTCCGAACGAAAAGAGACGTTCCTGCTGTAGGTCGCAGGGCGATTATTCGAACTGCGGAATCACCGAGTCGCCGTCGATATCGGGCCCGGCCGTTCCGGCCGGTCCGTTCGAGCCCGAGTCGTGGGCCTCGAAGAAGGCGACCGCGTAGACGTACTGGAACGTCGCCAGAACCATCTGCGTCGCCAGCGAGATGGCGGCGATGGCGGCGATTTCGGTCGGCGAGAATCCGAGACCCGCCTGCGCCGCCGCGGGGTTCGCCGCGTCCTGTACCTGCTGGACGTTCTGGAACGTCCGAAAGACGATGAATCCCGTGACGGGGATGCTGATGAGGAGGCCGACGACGAACCGGATGACCGAGTAGCCGAGCGAGGGGACGATGTTGTTCCGGACGAGTCGGTAGCTCTCGCCGAACGACTCGATTGCGCCCTTGTCGCCGACGACGACCGCGACGGGGTAGAACTGAACGAGGAAGATGACGACGAAGTACGCCAGCCCGATGAGGCCGAGCACGGCGAGGCCGACGAGGAAGCCGCCGCCGAGAGCGAAGTTGGAGACGTCGCCACCGCCGGCGGCGAGGCCGCCGAGGCCGAGCGAGATGGCCATGACGACCGCGGCGATGAGGAACACGATACCGAAGGCGATGACGATGCCGAGTTGGACGATGTTCGCGAGGAGCATCGGGACGTACTTCTCGCGGCCGACGTCGGTCAGGGTCGAAAGCGAGGTCGACCCCCCGCTGTCGACCGCCTCGTCGGCCATCCCGTAGAGGCCGGCGGCGACGAACGGCGTGACGAAGAACGTCACCGCCATCAGGGCGGTCGGGACGATGGGTATCTGCGCCAACTGCGTGGCGAGTTGCGGGAGCGTGACGAGACCTAAGGCGAGCCCGGCGAGGAACAACACCGGGTTCGAACGGATGCCTCGGAGGGCGGTCTGGAGGGAGCTAATCGCAGCCATACCTCGACGTGTCGATGCGATAATACGTAAAACGGGTGGGTCGAGACGGCGGCGTACTGGGGTCGCGGCCGAGCCCGCGAGCGGCGTGTCAGGCCGTTGGCGTCGCCAGTCGGGCGACGGTGGCGACCGCGCCGAACGCCGCGATGGCGGCGAGCACCGTCGGGAGCCGCCAGTCGAGCGCCGTCTGGGTGAGGAGCGCGCTGCTCGCGAGCAGCAGCACAGTCCCCACGGCGGCGAGTCGAACGTCCACAGACATACTCCGACGGGGGTCTGTCCCGTACTTAGGGCTTTCCGTCTCGAACGTGCGTGCTAACCCGGTACACGCGGCCGGGCGGGACCGCGACCCACTTTAGCCGGCGGGGCGAACGACTGGGTATGACCGAAGGTCACGCGACCGATTTGGACGACCTCCGGGTCGTCGCCGACTACCAGTTCGGGGCCGGCGCGGGCGACGCGCTGTTCCCGACCGACGCGGACATCGAACTCTCGCGCTCGCGCAGCGGCCGCCCGCGACAGGTGTACGTCGAGGGCGACCGCGTCACCTCCTACGGCACCGACGGCCGGTTCACGCTCGGCGTCGCCGGCGGCCGCCGCCTCTACGACAGTCTCGACGGCGACGCCTACGTCGTCCGCGTCGGCGACGAGTCGGTTCCGTTCGTCAGCGACGGCAAGAACGCCTTCGCCAAGTTCGTCACCGACGCCGACCCGGCGGTTCGCTCGGGCGACGAGGTGTGCGTCGTCGGCCCCGACGGCGACCTGCTGGGCGTCGGTCGCGCGGAACTCTCCGCGGACGCGATGCTCGATTTCGAGGCGGGGATGGCGGTTCGCGTCCGCGAGGGCGCGGACGAAGAGTGAGGTGAAGTCGGGGAACTCGGACGTTACGCCGCTGTTGGGATTCTAGAGAGGTGGGAGAGATGGGGTGCGAGACGTAGAGGGTGAGTTCAGCACGACAAAGAGGCTCTACCCACAGACCACATTCTAAACCTCTCGTTCAGTTGGGGTCCGTATCAACTACCGTCTTAGCGTACTGATTTCGCCCAAATCGGTTCAATAATGTTACTTGGTTGGGGAGTCGTGATTTTCTATGGCTTCTGGGCGCTACCCTCGTATCACGGTTACTGAAGGCCCTCAACCCAGCAAGAAACCCTTCCAGCTCAGTATGGAGAAGCTACGCGATTTCTCATCCGATGCACCTGCTCAGATTCGGGGTTCATTTGAGAATCTTTCCTCCGAAGAGCAAACGGTTGGCTTCGGCGCAATCCAGCCGTACTCCAGTATCTGGAGTGAAGGCCAAGGATGGCTTGTTCTCATTCCGAGTGACCGTCAGGTACAGAAACACGCCTTCGGAACAGACGAACAGATTATCCCGGACCGCTCGGTCGAGGGGTGCTGGCAGACGAATCTTGTTCACTTCGTTCTTCCTGACGTGCTTAGATGGCAGTCACTCGATGCGGGAGAGTGCATTCAGACCGAATACACTGTACTGCATTACCCGGAGCGGGAAATATTGGAGGCCACGATGGACAAGTGGGTGAGTAACCGACCCGAAGATATGGGTTGTCTTCCCGCAGGGGAACACCGCTTTACCGAATCATTTGTGCCGAAAGTTAGAGCGGACACGACATGGGAAGAGTTTGAGTGGAGCTATACACTCACGATTGAAGAATAGCTCTCCATCTGCCGACTCGGACGACCGAAGCCCGGCAAGTTACCATGACCGATTCGCGCTCTATCCAGCACAGCCGCAACAAACAATCACCGGCAGAGAACTTCGACGGCGCCGGTTTTTACAGGTACGGCGCGAGGCCGAGCGCGGAGACGAGCGGGACGCCCGCGACGACCGAGCCGACGAGGTAGCCGCCTATCGCGCCGCCGTTGAGAAGCGGCAGGCCGGCGTGCGCCCGCCCCTTCATCACGGCCCACATCAGCCCGGCGAACCCGGCGAACGTCCCGACCATGGCGAGGAGCGCCGGGAGATTGAGTGCCGGGAGCGCACCGAAACCGAGCGACGGCGCTTCGGAGAAGAACGCGCCCGAGGCGACCATCACGGTCGGCATGACCGCGTCGCCGAGGCCGATGAAGAACGCGTCGCGGTCGCCGGGGTCTGACTCGTCGGCGTCGGCGTCGGCATCGGCATCGGTATCTGCGTCAGCCGCTTCTGCGTCAGCCGTCTCCGCGTCGACCGCACCCGCGGGTTCGCCCCCGTCAGTCGCGTTCTCGCCGTCGCCGACCTCGTTGGCGTCGCGGGCGAAGTCGTCGTCGAGAAGCGAGTACGACAGCGTCGTCGGGATGACGAGCACGACCGGAATGCGGAGGTCCATCACGCCCTCCGCGAGGTCGAGCATGTGCTTCGTCTTGTAGACGCTGATGGCGTCGTAGATGGCGAGGACGGAAAGGAGCACGATGGCCGGGAGGAGGCCGAAGCTGATGCCGAACAGGGCGGCCGCGCCGGCACCCATGAGCGCCCCGGCGGCGTCGATGACGTACCACTCGGGGTAGACCAGCAGGGCGAGGGAGACGCCCGCCGAGAGGGCGATGGCGACCAACCCGTTGGGGACGAGCGCGGCGAAGACGTACCACGCGAGCAGGCCGCTCGTGAAGACGATGACGAGGCGGATGAGCTGGTCGAGGTCGTACTTGAACGCCGCGAGCATGAACGCGGTCATGACGATAATCGCGCCGATGTAGAGGAGGCTGTTCGTCGGGTCGGTGGGGTCTTCGACCGTCTGGTACCCCTGTTCGAAGAACGTCGGCACGAGGGCGAGCGCACCCACCTGCACGACGAGGAAGATGAGGGCGGCGAGGGCGACCCCCCGATAGGCGCGGCGTGACATGCAGGGGCGTTCCCACCCGAGGAGTATGGGGGTTGCGCTCTGGAGTCGTCAGCGAGCGTAGAGCTTGTTGCCGACGAGTCGGGCGGGAGAGCCGTCGTCCGCCGTGACGGCGACGTAGGGGCGGTCGACCGGGCCGAACACGTCCACGATGCGGCCGACCGTCGACAGCGACTCGTCGAGGACCATGGTTCCGATGTCGGGCGTGTCGTCGTCGTCGAGGCGGACGATAGCGAGTCCCTGCGCCGTTCGGGAGACCGTGCCGATTCGCCGCATCAGTCGCGGAGGATTCCGACGTAGGCGGCGACCGCCTGCACGATGTCGTTTTTCGTGGCGTCGTCGGCGTTGTTCACGAGGACGCGCCCGCGGGTTTCGAACTCCCGAGAGTACCGCTTGTCCCGTTCGATGACGGCGTCGTAGCCGACCTGCTGGACGGCCTTCGCAATCTCGTCGACGGTCGGCGCTTCGACCGCCGCGGACTGGGCGACCCGTCGGCCCTCGCTGCGCGAGAGCGCGGCGTCGAGGTAGGCGGGGTAGATGACGTTCTCGACCATACCCGTGTGTCCGCCATCCGCCGGTAATACGGTTGTGGTCTCACGGAGCCGGACGACGAGAAGTGGAAAACGACGCGCGGGTCGGTCCGGTTACCGGCGACGCGCGAGCAGGACGACCGCGCCGATGGCGGCGAGGCCGACGACGACGCCGAATCCGGGCGCGTCGCTCTCGGTGGTCGATTCCGACGACTCGGTCGTCGCGGGCGACTCGGTCGCGTCGGTTTCGGTCGCGTCCGCGTCCGCGGTCGTCTCAGTTGCGTTCTCGGTGGCGTCCGTCGCCGACTCGGTTTCGAGCTGCTGGTAGCGCTCGTAGGCGTCGGGGTGGACCGCTTCGAGAATCTCCTCGCTCGCCTCGATGGCGCGCGGGGCGGGCTGTTGGAGCTTGTGCGCCTCGATGACGATGACGTTGCCCTCCTGTATCGCCGTCGTGCTGTTGTACGCCGGACTGCTCGGCACCGGCGCGTGGTCGGGGACGACGATGTACTCGGGGTTCATGTCGACGACGAGTTCCTCGTTAATCTGGGCGAAGCCGGTGAGGTTCGCCTCCGCCGCGCCGTTGCGCAGGCCGGCGGTCGTCATGATGTCGGAGATGAACGTCTCGGAGCCGGAGGTGTAGCCGAAAAAGGAGTTGAGACCGACGGGACGCTCCGCGCCGTCGAGGGCCTGTCGCATGTGCTCCATCGACTCGCGCATCTCGCCCGCGCGCTCGACGCCGGCCTCGCAGTTGCCGGTCATGCGGCCGACGCGCTCGGTCTTGTTGGCGACGGCGTCGAGCGACTTCCCGGACTCGAAGACGACGACCGAGATGTCCGCCGAGCGAAGCTGTCCGACGCGGTCTGGCTCGGCGTTGTACGAGGAGTTCGGGACGAGCACGAGGTCGGGTTCGAGGCCGATGACGGCCTCGACGTTGAGGCCGCCGGAGCCGGAGACGTTCCCCTTCTCCGACGCGCCGTCGAGGTACATGGCGTACTGCGAGACGCCGACGACCTCGTCGCGCGCGCCGAGTTCCCACATGGTCTGGGCGGCGCTCGGGTTGGTCGTGACGACCCGCTCGGGGTCGTCGGTGATGGTGACTTCGGTTCCCGTGGCGTCGGTGACTGTCATCGGGAACGTACACTGCGCGGGCTGCTGCTGTGCGGTCTGGTCTACCGCGGCCGCGGCCGGTGCCGGAACCCCGGCGAACACGGTCGCGAGCGCCAGTAGGGCGACGACGAGTTGTCGGTTCACGGTAGTGGCCTCAGCGACTGTTCAATAAATATTTACCTACTGAAAGCGCGGTTGTGTTCAATGAGCGTTCGCACGCGGGCGACCACGTGGTCGCTCGGCCTCTCCGGGCTCTTGCTTCTCGTCGTCGTCGTGAGCGCCGGCATCGGGGCCGTGACCATCCCGCCCCGGACCGTCGCCGCCATCCTCGCCGACGCGGTTCCCGTCCCGGTCGGCGTCTCCCTCGGCGGCGCGACGGTCCTCCCCCTCGTCGGGCCGGTTCCGACGCCGACGCTGGAGTTCGTCTCGCCGTTCGCGTTCTCCGTACCGAGACCCGCCCGCATCATCGTGCTGTCGGTCCGCCTGCCGCGCATCCTCCTCGCGGCGCTCGTCGGCTTCGCGCTCGCCACCGCGGGAACCGTGATGCAGGGCTTCTTCCGCAATCCGATGGCCGACCCCTCCATCGTCGGCGTCTCCTCGGGGGCCGCCGTCGGCGCGGTCGCGACCATCGTGCTTTCGCTTTCGATTCCGTTCGGTCTCGAGGGCGCGGCCTTCGTCAGCGCCGTCGTCACCGCCTTCGTCGTCTACCTCCTCGCCAGCGAGAACGGTCGGACGCCCGTGGCGACCCTGCTTCTCGCGGGCGTCGCCATCCAGACGTTCCTCGGCGCGGTCATCTCGTTTCTCCTCCTCCAAAGCGGCGAGAGCCTCCGACAGGTCGTCTTCTGGCTCATGGGCCACCTCGCGGGCGCGACGTGGAGCGAGGTCGGCATGCTCGCGCTCGTCCTGCCGCTTCCGTTCGTCGTCTTGTTGGTCCACGCCCGCGACCTGAACGTCCTGCTGCTCGGCGAGGAGGACGCCCACGCCCTCGGAATCGAGGTCGAGCGGACGAAACAACTGCTCCTCGCCACCGCGAGCGTCGTCACCGCCGCGGCCGTCTCGGTCTCCGGCGTCATCGGCTTCGTCGGCCTCGTCGTCCCCCACATGCTCCGACTGCTCGTCGGCCCCGACCACCGGGTGTTGCTCCCGGCGTCGGCGCTGGCGGGCGCATCGTTCCTCGTCGCCACCGACACCGTCGCCCGCTCCGGCGGCGCGGAGATACCGGTCGGCGTCGTCACCGCCGCCGTGGGCGCGCCGTTCTTCCTCTACCTGCTCCGCACGCGGGAGGTGCGCTCGCCGTGAGCGACTTCGACCGCTCCGGCGACACCGACCTCGGTGCCGACGCGGACTCCGCCGACTCCGACCCCTTCGGCGACGCCGGCCCGGCGATTCGACTCGACGACGTGTCGCTCTCGCTCGGCGGACACTCGATTCTCGACTCCGTCTCCGTCGACGTGGGCGAGGGAACGTTCGTGGGCCTCATCGGTCCCAACGGCGCGGGGAAGACGACCCTGCTCCGGACGCTCAACGGCGCGCTCGCGCCCGACGAGGGGTCGGTCCGCGTCGTCGGCGAGGACGTGCACGCCCTGTCGTCGAAGGCGGCGAGCAGGCTCGTGGCGACGGTCCCCCAGACGACGAGCGTCACCTTCGACTTCCCCGTCCGCGACGTCGTCGAGATGGGGCGGACCCCGCACCGCGGGCGGTTCGACGGCTGGCGCGAGCGCGATACGGCCGCCGTCGACGACGCCATGCGTCGGACCGCCGTCGAGTCGCTTGCCGACCGCCCGGTGACGGAGGTCAGCGGCGGCGAGCGCCAGCGCGTCCTCATCGCCCGCGCGCTGGCACAGGAGACGCCCGTCTTGCTCCTCGACGAACCCACCGCCAGCCTCGACATCAACCACCAGGTCCGCACGCTCGAACTCGTCTCCGACCTCGTCGCGGACGGGACGACCGCGGTCGCGGCCATCCACGACCTCAACCTCGCGGCCCACTACTGCGACGCGCTCGTCCTCCTGTCGGGCGGGCGCATCCTCTCGGCGGGCGACCCCGCGGCGGTGCTCTCCGAGGAGCACTTACGCGAGGCCTTCGACGCCGAGGCGGTCGTCTCCCGCCACCCCGTCACCGGTTCGGTGTACGTGACCGCCCTCCCGCCGTCGTCGGACGACGCCAACGGTCGGGTTCACGTCGTCGGCGGGGGCGGCACCGGCGCGCGGGCGCTCCACCTGCTCTCGGCGGCCGGCTACGCCCTCTCAGCCGGCGCGCTCAACGAGGGCGACACGGACGCCGAGGCGGCCCGCCGGGTCGGCGCGGACCTCGTGACCGTGCCGCCGTACTCGCCCGTCGACGACGCCGCGCGGGCCGCGGTCGAGTCGCGGGTCGAAGCCGCCGACGTGACCGTCGTCGCCGACGTGGAGGTCGGAGACGGCAACCTCGCCAACCTCGACGCGGCCGCCGAGGCCGACCGCCTCGTCCTCGTCGAGGAACGCCCCTTCTCTGAGCGAAACTACGCGGGAGACGAGGGCTTCGCGGTCTACGAGCGCCTCCGGGAGCGCGGCACCATCGTCGAACCCGGTGACCTGCTCTCGGTCGTCGGCGAACTCGCCTGCGACTCGTTCCGCGAGCGCGACGACGGCGCGGACGGCACCCGCGACGGCGAAACCGGTCCGGGCGACGCCGACGCCGGCGCGAACGACGCAGAACCGACCCACGACGACGCCGGTGGCGACGACACGGCGGCCGACCTGTTCTCCGATTAAGCTGTCGTTGCACAGCGCTACGCACAGCATATTCAAGGCCTGAGCGCGCGTCTAGTGGTTCGTTTTCTGAGAGGAACACGGACATGAAACTCGCACTCATCGGTATCGGACAGGCTGGCGGCAAGGTCGTCGACGCCCTCGTCGACTACGAGCGGCGGACGAAGACGGGGTTCGTCGTCGACGCCATCGCGGTCAACTCGGCTCGCGCGGACCTCCGGGGGCTCCGAAACGTCCCCGAATCGCGGCAGGTGCTCGTCGGTCTGACGCGCGTCAAGGGCCACGGCGTCGGCGCGGACAACGAACTCGGCGCGGAGGTGACCGCGGAGGACGTGGGCGACGTGCTCTCGATGGTCGACGACCTCCCGGTCCACGAGATAGACGCGTTTCTCGTCGTCGCCGGGCTCGGCGGCGGCACCGGCTCGGGCGGCGCGCCCGTCATCGCGCGCGAACTGAAGCACATCTACACCGAGCCCGTCTACGGCCTCGGTATCCTCCCCGCGCGGGACGAAGGCGGCATCTACACGCTCAACGCCGCGCGGTCGCTCCAGACGTTCGTCCGCGAGGTGGACAACCTCATCGTGTTCGACAACGACGCCTGGCGGAAGACCGGCGAGTCGCTCGAATCCGGCTACGGCAGCCTCAACGCCGAACTCGCTCGCCGCCTCGGCGTGCTGTTCAGCGCCGGCGAGGGCGACGGCTCCGGCGCGGTTGCGGAGTCCGTCGTGGACGCCTCCGAGATAATCAACACGCTCGGGAGCGGCGGCGTCTCGACTATCGGCTACGCCGCCGTCGAACTCGACCGCCCCAAGCGCGGCCTGCTCTCCCGGCTCTCCGGCGGGAAGGCCGACGCCGAGGACGGCGGCGACTCGACGAACCGAATCACCAGTCTCGTGCGCCGCGCCGCCCTCGGCCGGCTCACGATGCCCTGCGAGATTGCCGGCGCGGAGCGCGGCCTCGTCGTCATCGCCGGCCCGTCGGACGTGCTCTCGCGCCGCGGCATCGAGCGCGCGCGGACGTGGCTCGAAGACGAGACCGGGACGATGGAGATTCGCGGCGGCGACTACCCCGTCGACTCGGACTTCGTCGCGGCGGTCGTGCTCCTGTCGGGCGTCTACGACGTGCCGCGGGTGAAAGAGTTGCAGGCGGTCGCCATCGAGACCCAACGCGACATGCTCGCCAAGCGCGAGTCCAGCGCGGCGTCGCTCGACGACCTCGTCTCGACCGGCGACGACCGCATCGAACCGCTGTTCTGACCGTCTCTCCGGCGGTTCCTCTCACGTTCATCACGGGGAAGGGTCATAGTGCCGCGGTACCAATTGACGACCGATGGCCGAGTACCCGCTGAAACAACGGTTCGTGCTCGACACCTCGCTGTTTCTCTCCGAGGAGATTCGAGACGACGACGAGACGTTCGAGGAGGGAATCGAACGGCTCCTCGACACCATCGCCGCCGCGCGGCTGGACCTGAACATCTCGTGTTACATGCCGCCGTCCATCGCCGCGGAGCTGGAACACATCCTGCGCGAGCGCGGCGTCTCGGAGGACGTACTCGGCAAACTCGACACGTGGGTCATCAAGAAACACCCCGACCGCTACGAGGTGTACATCCCCGCGGAGGTCGTCTACCGCTTCATCGACGAGATGTCCGACCGGGTCAACCGCGGGCTCCGCGTCTCCGAGAAGGCCGTCCGAAAGGCCGAGGAGTCGAAACAGCGGTCCAACGGCGGGTCGAAGCTCTCCGACGTGGACAAGGTCATCTCCGACCTCCGCGAGGACTACCGCGGCGCGCTCAGACAGGGCGTCCTCGACTCCCGCGAGGACTTCGACCTCCTCATCCTCGCCCGCGAACTGAACGCCGGCGTCGTCACGGAGGACACCGGCATCATCAGTTGGGCCGCCGACTTCGGCCTTCGAAACCTCCGCGGGCGGGCGTTTCCGACCCTCTTAGAAGAGTACCTCATGGCGCTCGACAGCCCGCGTCCGTGGAGCAAGGGCGACGACGGCGTCGACGCCGACCGACTGTAACGCCGCTCTCACTCCATCGCTTCGAGGTCGACGAAGCTTCCCTCGAACGCCGATAGCCACCGGGTTAGCTGCGCTTCGGGCGTCGCGTCGGCCGGGTAAATCGTGCACTCCTCGCGCCCGTCGGGATGCGTGGTCATCCGAGACGCGAGCCGCGGGCGGACGGGGTGTTCGCGCCCCGAGTCCGGCGGGTGCGCCGGCTCCGACCCCATCAGCGGTCTCCGCCGAGGGCGACTTCGAGCCCTCGGTCGTCGTTCAACGAGACGGTGACCGACTCGACGCTCGACCGGTACTGGTGGGTGTGGGTCCCGTTCGCCCGCAGTTGGAGCGTCTCTTCGAGCAGGGCCGCCTCCGAGAGCTGTTCGACCTTCCGGTAGGTCGTCGACAGCGGCACGTCGCACACCTCGGAGAGGTCCTGTGCGGTCATCGGCTCGGTCGCGCTCTGTAGCGTCGTGAGGATTCGCCGGCACGCGCGGTCCGAGAGCGCTTCCAGCACCTGTTCCGCCTCCAGTTCGGCGGGCTTCGGTCCGGTCGGCGTGCGTCTGAGGCCGGTCTGCATGCTCGCCCGTAGATTAGCCCGCGTCGCCCGTCGAAGGGCACCCAGAATATGCGGGGCGCTTTATACACCCCGCGACCCGCCGTGGTCCGCGCGACGGCAGTCGGCGGGGGAAACGAACCACGATATAAAGGCCCGGTGTATCGGGGGTGTTTATATCAGGGGGTGGAGCGACTGCATACTCTTATGACGAGCGCAGCGGGCATCAGAGCGGAGTTGAAAGTGACGGGGCCGGACGGCTGTCCGGTCGCGACCGTCTCCGAGGGCGACACCTCGGGCTACGCGCTCTCGCGGAGCATGGCTCCCAACGAGCGCGGGTCGGTCGTCGAGGAGTTCGTCTTCGACGACGACGCCGAGGTCCCAGAGGAGATGGAGGAGTTGTTCGAGTACGGCGACGGGAGCGTCTACCGGTTCGACCGCGAGGGCGGCATCGGCTGTCCCTGCGAGCGCGTCGAGGCGTTCGACTGCCCGGTCGTGGACGTCCAGACGCGCGACGGCGCGCTGTTTTTGACCTTCCACGCGCCCGACGTGGAGACGCTCCGCGACGTGGTCGCCTCCCTTCGGGAGTCGTCGGGCTCTGTGGACGTGCGCCGACTGCTCCAGTCGTCGTCCGACGAGTCGCGGGACCTCGTGTTGGTCGAGCGCGGCCAGCTCACCGACCGCCAGCGCGAGGTGCTGGAGACGGCCCACGAGATGGGCTACTTCGACCACCCGCGGCGCGCGAACAAGGGCGAGGTCGCAACCGAACTCGGCATCACGACCTCGACGTTCTCCGAGCACCTCGCCATGGCGCAAAAGAAGCTCATGGGTGCCATCCTTCAGGGGTGACGAGATGAGACGCGCCGACGGGGTATCAGCCCCCCGCGAATGCAGGGTGCGCCCCCTCGGGTCTCCGCGGCGTACCGCTACCCGGTGAGCAACGATGCGCGAGTTCGACGTGACCTGTCCCGAGTGCGGCGAGCGCTATCGGGTCAACGAGCCGATGATGCGGACGCTCCGGGAGACCGGCTGCGTCCTCTGTACCGCACCGCTGAACGACGCCCTGCGGTCCGCGTGACGCCGACGCCGGCCGGCCTGCCCGCGGACTGAGGGGCGAGGAGTTCACTCGCCCGCGACGACGCGCGGACGACGACGCGAGGACGACGACGCGCGCTTACTCGACGACGACGACGCCGACCATGCCGAGCGTCTCGTGCGGGACGCAGACGTACTTGTACTCGCCGGACTCCTCGAACGTGTACTCGAAGGTGTGGCCCTCCGAGACGGTGAGTTCCGACTCGAACAGCCCGTCTTCGCGGTTGACGACGTTGTGGGTGCCGCCGTTTCCGGTCCACTCCCAGACGACCGTCGTCCCCGGCGAGACCTCGGCTGCGGCGGGGGCGAACGCGTAGCCGCCGCCGTTGCCGTCCGCGCCGACCGCGACCGTGACGGTGTCCTGTCCCGTCAGGTCGTGGACGCCGTCGTAGTTCCCCGTCCGGTCGAACCAGCCGCCGAAGTCCCGCATCTCGCGGTCGGCGGTGTCCTCCCCGCCGGACGAGTCGCCGCCGTCGTCCGCGCCGCCGGAGCCGTCGCCGGACGAACTCGAACAGCCCGCCAACAGCGCGATACCTGTCGAAGCCGCCGTTGCGCGGAGAACCGACCGCCGGGTGAACCGTTGCGTCATTAGCTGGCCGTAGTGAGTGGCCGAACAAGTCTAAAGCTTCGATTCCCACGCGCTGAAAACGGGCGAAACGAGCGTGGCCACTCCACCCGAAGGCGACGACATGGACGACGACGACCCGAGGCGACGACCGCGAATCGACGGCAGCCGCCAGTGGGAAGTGTTCTACCGCGACGCGTCGGCCGAGCCGATGCGCCACGTCGGCAGCGTGAGCGCGCCCGCCGAGGACCTCGCGACCGAGCAGGCGCGGACGCTGTTCGGCGACGGCGACGCGGACCTCTGGCTCGCGCCGGCCGACGAGTTCCTCCGACTCGGCGGGAACGACCTCGCCGCGAAGGGCGACGCGGCGGACGGCGAGACGGCGGGGGCCGCCCGCCGTGCCGAAAACGGGGTGTCGGTCGAGTGATTTCCATCAGCAAGCTCCTGTGCGGGCAGGGCGCCGAGGGCGACGGCCTCCGCTACGACGACCCCGACGCCGACATCGACCAGATACGCGAGGAGAAACAGAAACGTCCGGTCGTGGTCTGGAACACGACGCGGCGCTGTAACCTCTACTGCGAACACTGCTACGCCGGGGCCGACCTCGACCCCGCACAGGGCGAGCTCTCGACCGCCGAGGCGAAGGGGCTCATCGACGACCTCGCGGCCTACGACGTGCCCGTCCTGCTGTTTTCGGGCGGCGAGCCGCTCGTCCGCGAGGACCTCGTCGAACTCGTCGACTACGCCACCGACGCCGGCATCCGGGCGGTGCTTTCGACCAACGGGACGCTCATCACCGAGGAGAAGGCCCGGGCGCTCCGCGACGCGGGGCTCTCCTACGCCGGCGTCTCAGTCGACGGGTTAGAGGAGCGCAACGACCGCTTCCGCGGGAAAGACGGCGCGTTCGACGCCGCCGTCCGCGGCATCGAAAACTGCCTGTCGGTGGGGCTCAAGACCGGCCTCCGGTACACCATCACCGAGCACAACGCCGCCGACATGGAGGACGTGGTCGACCTGCTGTACGACGTGGGCGTCGACCGCTTCTGCTTCTACCACCTCGACTACGGCGGCCGCGGCGGCGACATCGCCGACGCCGACCTCGACGACGAGGCCCAGCGCCGCGCCGTCCGCCGGCTGTTCGACATGACCCGCGAGTACCACGCCGAGGGCGAGGAGATAGAGACGCTTCTGGTCGGCAACTACGCCGACTCCGCCTACGTGGTCGAGTACGCCCGCGACGAACTCGACGCCGAGCACGCCGAGCGGATTCACCGGTACCTCCGCGTCAACGGCGGCGACCCGACCGGCGAGCGCGTCGCCGACGTGGACTACCGCGGCGACGTCCACCTCACGCAGTTCTGGCAGGGGTACAGCCTCGGCAACGTCCGCGACCGGCCGTTCGGCGACATCTGGGACGACGAGTCGAACCCGCTTCTCGCCAAGCTCCGCGAGCGGGAAGAGCATCTGACCGGCAAGTGTGCTTCGTGCCAGTATCAGGACGTCTGCCGCGGCTCCTCGCGGCTTCGGTCGCTCGCGGCGACGGGCGAACTGTTCGGTCCCGACCCGCAGTGCTACCTGACGCCAGAAGAGCGCGGCGCGGGTGCCGACGCGAGTCCGGGCGCGGCCGACTGAAGTTCCCTTTCACCCGCTGGGAACGCACCCTACGCGGCTCTGTTGAAACCCTCAGGTTCTGACAAGAGATACGTGACACAGACAGAGAGTGCATTCAGCACTGACGTCCGATACCATTCGATGGGGAAGAGAGCTGCTGGTCAGTCCTGTCCGAACTGCGCGGTGATGGGTATTCACAGCCGTCATGACTATCGCGCTCCCCTCGTGACACGACACTATGAACGAGACGGCCCTCCAGAAGCGGCTAGATGCCGCCCTCTTTCTGTTGGTAGCAAATTTACTGCTGATGATTGGGATTGGACTCAAATACGCGACTGAAACATCGGTCGGCGTCCTCGTACTTATGCTGTTGATAGGATACGGGTTCCTGCGGGGGGACGGCACCCCGATGAGAGAATAACCCATTCACACCGAGTACTGCAAGTGCGTTCCACTATCAGCTGCAACTGCTGAATATGCGCTCTGTATTCAGCACGACCGCAGAGATCTCTCTGGATGCTGTCAGAAGCAGCGTGCAACACTCAGAGAATGTATTCAGCACGGTCTCTGAGACCACCTCAATCCCTGTCAGGTGATGTGTGCTGAACTTAGAGGCAGTTTGTTCACGAACACTCACTGTTTCGGACGGTGAATTGCGTTGAAGACCTGTCGTCAGCCCGCTCGTAGACTACACTGAGGTCTGTCGGGAGTTGGTCCTGTGCCTGAAGCTCGACCTGATAGCGATACGATGCTCCTGCACAGTCAACTTTCTCAGGGGGTTCTGATTCGGTCCACCGTGGATACAATACCAGCTCTGCGCGCCTCTCGGCGGTGTCGTATTGGAGTGACTGGATGGTGATTGTCCGGCAACTGTTGGTTGAAAACCAACCGGTGAGTGTCGCGCTTTGAGCGTCACAGTCGGCAGACAGTGACACACCCTCCTCGTTCTCTCCAGCAGTCCCATCATATGTGACGGTCGTAACGTTCGCCGTCAAGCCTCCACTCTCCGTCTGCGACGTTGGTGTCGGAGATGTGGTCCCAGTCGGGTCATTCGTTGAGAGACAACCTGCGCTGGTTAATCCGAGTGTCACAAGGAGGGCACGACGATACATAGGCCGACAATATGTCTACTCTCCTAAGTGCTTTCCCTGACCGACTAGCTCCCTGTATTCAGCACGGCTTCAGAAAACTATCAGCGACTGAGGGTTTCAACAGAGCCCCCTACGCTTATTTTTCGGCGAGTCCAACCGCGGCTATGGAAACCAAACGAGGGGTCCCGAACATCCTCGGGAACGGTCTCGTCGGCGTCGGACTCGTCCTCTTCGCCGTGGCGGTCGCGGGCGCGGTCGGCGTCGTGGACGTGCGCTTCTCGCCGGGGGTCTACCTCATCTTCGTGGCGATTAGCTTCATCCTCGCGTGGCTGTTGCGGTCGCTGACGTAGGGAGCCGAAGAGAAATCGAGTGGGGTGAAACCCGAACGCCGAGCGCGGAGGTCGCTCGCTCGCCTTACTCGGCCGCGCCCGCGGCCGCCCGCTTTTCCTCGCGTTCGAGCTCTTCGAGGTAGTCGTCGGCGTCGAGGGCGGCCTTCACGCCCATGCCGCCGGCGGTCGCGGCCTGCTGGTAGTGGTAGTCGACCACGTCACCCGCGGCGAAGATGCCGGGCACGTCGGTCGCCGTCTGGCCGCCGCCGGAGCCGCCCTTGGCGACGATGTAGCCGTCGTCGTCGCGCTGGACGTCCGTCCCCTCGAGGTAGTCGGCGTTCGGCGTGTGGCCGATGGCGTAGAACACCGCGCCCACGTCGAAGTCGAACTCCTCGGTCTCGGGGTCGTCGAGCTTGTTGCTCGGGTGGCCCTCGGGGTTGCGGACGAGCGTCACGTGGTCGACGCCCTCCTCGGGCGAGCCGTGAAGCTCCGTCGCCTCGGTGTTGAGCATGAGTTCGATTTCGCCCTCGTCGACCTTCTCCATCAGGCGGTCGACCCAGTAGTCCTCGGCGCGGAACTCCTCGCGGCGGTGGACGAGGTAGACCGTCGAGGCGAACTTCGTGAGGAAGTTGGCCTCCTCGACGGCGGCGTCGCCCCCGCCGATGACCATGATTTTCTCGCCGCGGAAGAACGCGCCGTCGCAGGTCGCACACGTCGACAGGCCGTAGCCCATCAGGTTCTCCTCGCCGGGGATGCCGAGGGTGCGGGCCGACGCGCCCGACGCCGCGATGATGGCGTCCGCGGTGTACACGTCGCCGTTCTTGAGCGTGACCGTGAACGGGCGCTCGGAGGCGTCCACGTCCTCGATGATGCCGTGGCGAATCTCCGTGCCGAAGCGCTCGGCCTGCTCTTTCATGTTGTTGATGAGCTCCGGCCCGGAGATGCCCTCGGGGAAGCCGGGGTAGTTGTCGACCTCGGTCGTGAGCGTGAGCTGTCCGCCCGGCTCGTCGCCCTCCAGCACCAGCGGCTCGTTGTTGGAGCGGGCCGCGTAGATGGCCGACGAGAGCCCGGAGATGCCCGAGCCGGCGATGATGAGTTTCCTGTGTTCCACGAACGAATCGGCGTCCTCTGTCATAGCCGATAGTTCGCTACACCGGTGTCTTAAGGTTTCGCTGTATTGCGAGGAGCGCTACAACACCGGCACGATAACGCATGCCACGGGCTCCGAAGCGCGCGGAGCGAAAGACCGGTATCCGTCGCCGACGCATCACTCCGCATGGCCGCCGACCTACAGGAGAAGACGAACCGCTACGAGGGGATGCTCGCCGACGCGCTCGACGAGGCGGTGCAGGCCGTCCCCGACGAGACGCACCTCGGCGACGCAGCCGCCGACTGCCTGGAGATGGCCGGATCCTACCTCGACGACGGCCGGCACTTCAAGGCCGACGACGACTGGGTGAACGCGCTGGCGTCGTTTTCGTACGGCTACGGCTGGCTCGACGCGGGCGTCAGGATGGGGCTGTTCGACATCCCGGACGACTCGCACCTGTTCACGATGTGACCCGCTTCGCACCTGCCTCGCACCCGTTCGGCGTGTGACCGGTTTTTCTCCGGCGGGGTCGTACGAATACGCGAACAGATGTCCCCGACGACCGCCACCGCCCGCGTTTCGGACGCACAGCGAACCCTCGAACAGCGGTTCGCCAACCCGTTTCTGCGTCGCGTGCTCCGCTCACCGCTCCATCGACTCGCCAGTCGCTGGTTCGTGCTCGTCTCTTACGTCGGCCCCAAGAGCGGCCGGCGGTACACGTTCCCCGTCGCCTACGCCGTCGCGGGCGGCGGTCTCGTCGCCGTCACGCCCGAAGCGGAGAGCAACTGGTGGAAGAACTTCCGCCGGCCGATGGCGTGCCGCCTGTGGTACCGCGGCCGGCGGCGGGACGCGACCGGCGAGGTCGTCACGGGGGAGTTCGCCGCGGACCTGCTCGACCGCTACGCCGCGGCGCACAGCCTGTTGGCTCGCGAACTCGGACTCTCGGAGAACGGCGGCGGTCGCACCGCGGCCGACGAGGCGGCGCGAGACGACCTCGCAGTTGTGCTGTTTCGGTTCGACTGACTACTCGAAGCGGAACGTCGCGCCGTCGGGGCCGTCTTCGACCTCGACGCCGAGCGCCGTCAGGTCGTCGCGCAGGTCGTCGGCGCGCTCGTAGTTGCCGGCATCGCGCTCGGCCTCGCGCACGTCCAAGACGAGCTGCACGAGGTCTTCCGCGACCGACACGTCGCCGCCCTCGCCCGCGCCGCCGAACGAGAGCCCGAACACCTCGCCGCCGAGGTCCTCGAACGCCTCGATTGCCCGCCGGAGCGCGCGGTAGTCGTACTCGTCGGCGTCGGCGACGTGGCGGTTGACCGCGCCGGCGAGGCCGAGCAGCTCGGCCATCGCCTCGCGGACGTTGAAGTCGTCGTTCATCGCCTCGCGGAAGCGCTCGTGGGTCTCGGTCACGGTGTCGCGGAGTTCCGTCGCCTCGACTTTCGTCCGGGCGTCGGGGCTGTCGACCGCGTCGACGGCGGCCTCGTAGGCCCGTTCGAGGCGCTCCCAGCGCTCTTCGGCCTCGGCGATGGTCTCCTCGGAGTACGTCTGTTCGGAGCCGTAGGCCGTCGAGAGGTAGAACGTCCGAATCACGTCCGCGCCGAACTCGTCGAGGGCGTCGCCGACGGTGAAGAAGTTGCCGAGGCTCGAACTCATCTTGTCGCCCTCGGTCTGGAGCAGGCCGACGTGGAGCCAGTAGCGGGCGAACTGCTGGCCGGTCGCCGCCTCCGATTGGGCGATTTCGTTCTCGTGGTGCGGGAACACGAGGTCGCGGCCGCCGACGTGGATGTCGAGGGTGTCGCCGAGGTGCGTCATCGACATCGCCGAGCACTCGATGTGCCAGCCGGGTCGGCCCTCGCCCCACGGCGACTCCCACGTCTCGCCGCACGGCTCGTGGAGCGGTTCGAGGTCGGGGTTCCGGTGTTCGGCGGCCGTCTTGGGGTCGACCGCGCCGGCCTTCCAGAGCGCGAAGTCGGTCGGGTTGCGCTTCTCGGAGCGCTCGTCTTTCGTGGCCCGCGACTCCAGTTCCTCGAGTTTCTGGTTCGAGAGCTTCCCGTAGTCGTCGAACGTTGATACGTCGAAGTAGACGGAGCCGTTTGACTCGTAGGCGTGGCCGCGGTCGACGAGCGTCCGAATGAGGTCGATAATCTCGGGGATGTGCTCGGAGACGCGCGGGTAGACCTCGGCGCGCTTCAGGTTGAGCCCGCGCATGTCGCGAATCACGTCGCCGACGAAGTGCTCGGCGACGCTCGCCTCGTCGTCGCCGAGGTCGCCCTCGCCGATACGGGCGGCTATCTTCTCGTTCACGTCGGTGAAGTTCTCGACGTGGCGCACGTCGTAGCCCTCGTAGGCCAGCCAGCGGTGCATCAGGTCGGCGTGCATCCACAGGCGGGCGTGGCCGAGGTGGGCGTCGTCCGAGACCGTCAGTCCGCAGACGTAGAGCAACACTTCGTCGCCGTGCGACTCGAACTCCTCGCGCTCTCCCGTCAGGGTGTTGGTCACGGACAGGGTCATCACACTCGGCTACTTCCGGGACCACTTTCAACCCGTCGGAAGCGCGGTCGGTCTCTCGGGGCCAAACGTCTCCCTCTCGCAGTCGTCACCCTCGCGGCCGTCGCCCCCGTCGCCGCCGCTACTTCGTCCACTCCGGACGGTCGGCCTCGCCGCGACGAATCTTCGCCAGCGTCTCCTCCGAGAGCAGTCGCTTGACGAACGCCGGAATCCGGTCCGTCGGGTCGCCGTCGGTCGCATCGCCGTCGGTCGTGGCCGGCCCCGCTTTGCCGACTCGGTCGCCGGTCGCGTTCGTCGGTGTCGTGTCTCTGCTGACCGCGCGGTCGGCGTTCGTCGCCGACGCGAGCGCGTAGTGGCCGCCTCTGGTCGCGACGCCGCCGTCGGTCGTCGTCTCCGCGCGCCGGCGGAACGATTCGAGGTCGGCCTCGCGGTCCAGACTGTCGACGGCCGTGTCGAGGTCGGCGGCCTGTTCGGCCTGCTCGGAGACGCTCTCGGAGATGCGGTCTATCTCCGCGGTCACCTCGTCGACCTGCGTCGCCGCGTCGTCGACGAAGGTGGCGATGTCGGAGGTGAGCGTCGCCTGCTCGTCGGTCGCCCGCGCGACCTCGTCGATGCCGTCGGTCACGTCGGCGACCGAGTCGGTTATCTCGTCGAGGCTCTCGACGGTCGATTCGACCCGCTCGATGCCGTGGTCGATGTTCTCGTCGGCCGACGACAGCGCCTCGGCGGTGTCCTCGATATGGTCGGTCACGTCCTCTATCATCTGGCCGATGCGCTCGGCCTGCGACTTCGACTCGTTGGCGAGCGACTTCACCTCGTCCGCGACGACGGCGAACCCGGAGCCGGCCTCGCCGGCGCGGGCGGCCTCGATGGAGGCGTTGAGCGCGAGCAGGTTCGTCCGGTCTGCCACCTCGTCGATGACCTCGACGATGTCCTGAATCTCGTCGATGGCGGCCACGAGCGCCTCGACGTTCACGGTGATCTCGTCGCGGTCGTCGCCGACCTGCCGCATCGCGTCGATGGCCTCGCCGGCCTCGGCGCGGCCCTCCTCGGCCCGCGTGGTTGCCTCGTCGCTCCGCGAGGACACGTCGTCGGCGGTGGCCGCGACCTCCTCGACGGTCGCGCTGAGGTTCGACAGCTCGGCGGCGATTTCCTCGGTCATGTCGGCCTGTCGGGCCGCCAGCCCCTCGATTTCCGCGATGCTCTGGCTCGTGCCGGCGGTCTCCTCGTGGAGCTGGGACGCGACCGACTCCAGATTCCCGCGGCTCTCCCTGGCTCGGCGGACCTCCTCGCGGACGTCCAGCGAGTACGAGTAGAGGTAGGTGGCGTTGACGACCTGTCGGTCGAGGTTGAGCCCGCGGACGACGGCCATCATATCGGCGAACGCCTCCTCGACGGCGCGTTCGACGCGGTCGGCGTCGTCGCCGGACAGCGACTCGGTGGCGTCGGCGACGGCGCGTTCGCGGAGTTCGTCCGCGAAGATGCCGGTGACGTTGGCGAACATCCCGCCGAAGTAGTGCAGCGGCATGTCGAGTTTGTCGTGGAGCAGGCCGATTCGCGTGCGCGCCGCGTAGTGGTTCCGGTCGTAGTTCCCGTCGGTGAACGAGCGGTAGTAGCCGGAGACGACCGCGCGGAGGCCGTCGAGGTCGGTCTTCGAGCGGTCGATGACGTCCGTCGTCCGCTCGTTGGCGAGAATCGGCTCGACGAAGCCGTCGACGAGCGCCTCGTCGCGGGCCTCGACGACGCCCCGGAGGTCCGCGAGGCGCGCGGCGTCCTCGTCGTCGAAGCCGACGAACGACTGCCGCCAGCCCAACTCGTCGGCGTCGAGGTCGAGCTCGTCGAGGAGTTCCGTGGATGAAAGCGAGATGTTCCCGGCGTCGTCGCGGGGGCTGGGCGAAACCATTGACGTACTCACCGGCTCCGAGGTAATAAGCGCCGGCCGCCGGCTATCACGGTTGATAGCCGGAAATCAGACGTATAAATCGCTGACGGCCGCTTCGACCACGCGGAGGGCGGCGGCCCCCTGTCGGCGCGGAACGACCACGGCGAGCGCGTCGCCCGCGACGCCGGCGGCGTCGACGACGACGGACTCGGCGTCGAGTCGGGAGAGGACGGCGGCGAGGACTTTCGGGTCGACCTCGCCCTCAGCGATGATAGCCGTGAGCGGGCCGCCGCCCGCGAGGTCGACGCCGGCGACCGAGAGCACGGGGTCGCCGTCGGTCTCCTCGACGTCCTCGCCCACGAGGCCGACGCCGCTTCGCATCGTCACGGCGGCGTCTCGGGGGTCGGCTTCGAGCGGCGGGAGGTCGGCGGCGAACCGGCGGAGCGCGGCCGCGACCGCCTCGTCGTCGCCGAGGTCGAGTTCGGCCGCGGCGGCGGCGTAGTTGACGACGCCCGCGCGGAGCGCGGCGAGGAGGTACGGTCGTTCGCGGACTGCGTCGCGAGCGTCGGCGGCGAGGGACATGTCTGCCGGGTCGTCGGGCGCGCGCAAAAAAGCGCCGCTCGCCGGGCGCTGTCGCGGTCGTCCGCGGGTCGCGACTCCCCGCGCCCCGTCTCGCGTCTCCTGAACGAGTGGCGAACGCGAGTTGTCCGAATCCGAAGATTCCTTTCTTCGATGCGAAGTCCATAAGACAGTCGCCTCGTAACCCCCGGACATGCAAGCCCTGGTCATCGTGGCGCACGGGTCGCACCTGAACCCGGATTCGAGCGCCCCCACCTACGACCACGCGGACACGGTCCGCGAGGTGGGCGCGTTCGACGAGGTGCGGACCGGCTTCTGGAAGGAAGAGCCGTCGATTCGCGAGGTGCTCCGGACCGTCGAGGCCGACGAGGTGTACGTCGTCCCGCTTTTCATCAGCGAGGGCTACTTCACGGAGCAGGTCATCCCGCGCGAACTCCGCCTCGAGGGGTGGGACGTGGCCGACTGGGACTCCGACGGCCTGTCGGCGTCGCACGTCACCCTCTCCGCGACGGACGTGCCCGAGAAGACGATTCACTACTGCGGGCCGGTCGGAACCCACGCGGCGATGACCGACGTGTTGGTCCGCCGCGCCGAGACGGTCACCGGCGACCCGAACGTCGGCGAGGGCTTCGGCCTCGCCGTCGTCGGCCACGGCACCGAGCGCAACGAGAACTCCGCGAAAGCCATCGAGTACCACGCCGACCGCATCCGAGAGATGGACCGCTTCGACGAGGTGCAGGCGCTCTACATGGACGAGGAACCCGAGGTCGACGACGTGACCGACTACTTCGAGTCCGAGGACGTGGTCGTCGTCCCGCTGTTTATCGCCGACGGGTTCCACACCCAGGAGGACATCCCGGAGGACATGGGCCTGACCGACGACTACCGCACGGGCTACGACGTGCCCGCCGAGGTCGACGGCCACCGCATCTGGTACGCCGGCGCGGTCGGGACCGAGGGACTCATGGCCGACGTGGTGCTCGAACGCGCCGCCGACGCGGGCGCCGACATCGGTAACAGCCTCGAAGTCGTGCGCGAACGCACCCGGAAGACGCCGCAGGAGGCGAACTGATGGGGCACCACCTCGACGCCCTCGTCGACGCCGCGGCGACCGGCGACGGCGTCTCCCTCGACGGGTTCACCGTCTCCCGTTCCGACGACGGATTCCGCCTCGAAACCGCCGATTCGACGCTGAACGGGCTCACGGAAGGAGGTCTCCGCGAGGCCCTCGCCGACTACGACGACTACGCGACGAACTGGTACTTCTGGTCCGAGGTCGTCGGCGAGTCCAGCCCCCAGCGGCGGGCGTTCCTCCGCTGGGTCGAGGGCGCGTCCGTCGATGCGGGAGGCGACGACGGTGGAGACGGAGACGGAGACGACAGCGAGAACGACGGCGACGCCGCCTCAGTCCCCGAGCGCTACGACGCCCTCAGAGACGGGGTCAGCCGCGAGTGGGGCCAACTGCTCGTCACGGTCACCGTCGACGACCACGGCGAGCGGTCCTACGAACTCCGCCACGCCGACGAGGTCGACGCCGACCGCGACGACCTCGACCCCTACCGCGAACCGCTCGCGGCCCGCCAGTTGGCGACCTACGACGAGAAGGGGCGCTATCGCCCGCTGAAGACCGGCAACAACCTCGCCGGCGGCTGGGTGTTCCCCGACCTCGACGCTCGCGACCTCGTCGAGACCGTCGAGACGTTCTACCCCGCGTCGGTGCCGAACTGGTACCGCGAGCGCCGGGGCGAACTCGACGTGGCCCACTGGGAGGACGCCATCGGCCGCCAGACCGGGATGTACAGCGTCGTGAAGACGTGGAACCGCGGCGACGGCCACGAGCACGTCGACTGGGTCGCGGAGGCCTGCTGCGACGACAGCCAGTGCGTCAAGCGCCGCGAGTGGCAGTACGACGACGACACCGACCTCGACGTGGACGGCGGCGACGGCGCGTTCCCGTGCCGCGAGCCGTGTTCCGTCGTCATCGCGGCGTCCCGAAAGTGGACGCGGCTGGAGGGCGAGGGGACCCAAACGTACGAGTTCGAACTCACGCCCTCGGAGAAGGAACAGGTCGAAGATATCATCGAGGCCGTCGCGGACGACCGCACCGACGACATCCGCGAGGGCGACGTGTACGAGGGCGCGAACCGCTACCGGGCGCGGTTCCTGCGCGCGAAACTGTTCGACGACGAGGGCAACCTCGGCGGCGTCCCGACCGACGCGTCCGACGACGAGTAGGTCGCGCCGCGAGCGCTCCGCGTTTCGTTTTCCGATTTCGTCACCGCATCGTCAGCACCAGCGCCGCGAGGACGCCGCCGACGACGACGCCGGCACCGAGGGTGATGGCGAAGCTCTCGAACACCGACGCGAGCGCCACCGCGAGGACGAGCGCGACGAGCGCGAGGCCGAAAAGCGGGGCGGCCCGCGGGTCGACGCTCGGGAACACGTCGGCGATGCTTTCGGTCACGCTCGGCTCGGGGTCGGGTTGCTTGGGCTTCGAGAGCGTCTCGTCCACGTCGACCGGCGGTTTGCCGCCCTCGCCGGGTTCGACGGTCACGTCGACGTACCTCGTCTCCGAGCCGTGGCCGGAGACTATCTTCAGCTTCCCCGACACTGGCTCCGGCGGCGGGGTGACGAACACCTCGACGTGCTTCGTCTGGCCGCCGTCGACGAAGTGATTTCCTTCGGACAGGCTCGCCGCGCGCGAGAGTTCGTCGTCGATGTGGAGGTGGACGTGCACCGCCTGTCCCTTGTTCACGAGTTCGACCGAGAACGGGCCGTTCGTTGCGAACGACGGCGCTACCGAGAGGTCGTGGGGGCGCTCGTCGTTCAGCGTGACGGTGAGCGGCGCGTTCGACACGGCTTCACCGTCGATACGAGAATAGAAAAACGTTCAGGTCCGATGAGGTGCGCGCCTCAGTCGTCGCGCATGTCCGGCGGCAGGAGGTTCGGGATGCCGTCCTCGATGGGGTACACCTCGCCGGTGACCGTACCGATGAGCCGCCCCTCGAGGATTTCGTCGCCGTCGCGCTCGTCGACTTCCAGCTCGAGTTCGCTCTTGTCGAGGGGGTCACAGAGGATGTCCATCAGGGATTCTTTCATCGTCGTGACGGTGGATTGCGCGAAGTAAAAGCGTACGGGTTCGCCGCCGTCGCGGCGGGCTCGGCGGAGGGGACGGCCGCCGCAGTCGCGTCAGCCGCGAATCGGTGGCCGGTCGTCGAGGCTCAGTTGTCGAACGGGTTTTCGAGGTGGACCGTCTGCTCGCGGCCCGGGCCGACGCCGACGGCGTAAATCGGCACGTCGAGTTCGTCCGAGAGGTATTCGAGGTAGTCCTGTGCGGCGTCGGGGATGGCGTCGTAACCCTCCTCGGCGACCGCCGCCCAGTCCACTTCCGGCCACGTGTCGAACTCCTTGAGGACGGGTTCGCACTCGCCCCAGCGCTCGGTCGTCGCGGGCATCGTCAGGCGTTCCTCGCCCTCCAGTTCGTAGGCGTGGCCGACCGTGACCTCGTCGAGGCCGGCGAGCACGTCGAGGTGGTTGACCGCGATGCCGGTGAACCCGCTGACGCGGGCGGCGTGGCGGAGCATCGGCATGTCGAGCCAGCCGATGCGGCGCGGACGGCCGGTGACGGTGCCGAACTCGCCGCCCTTCTCGCGGATGAAGTCGGCGAGTTCCTCCTCGCGGTCGTCGTCTTTCAGTTCGGTCGGCATCGGGCCCTCGCCGACGCGGGAGAGGTAGGCCTTGACGATGCCGACGACCTCGCCCTGTCCGACGACGGTCGGGCCGACGCCGGTGCCGGTGGCCGCGCCGCCCGCGGTCGGGTTCGAGGAGGTCACGTACGGGTAGCTCCCGTGGTCGATGTCGATGAGGGTGCCCTGTGCGCCCTCGAACATCACGTTGTCGCCGGCCTCGCGGCGCTCGGCGAGGAAGTCGCCGCAGTTGACGGCCATGTCGTCCTCGCGGAGGCGGCGGCCGATTTCGGTGTACTCCTCGACGAGCGCTTCGACGTCGCACTCCTCGCCGGCTTCGAGGCCGTACACGTCCTCGATGAGCGCCTTCTTCTTGGGAACCACGTACTCCAGTCGCTGGCGGAGCACGTCGGGATCGAGCAGGTCGCCGACGCGGATGCCGCGGCGGCCCGCCTTGTCCTCGTAGGTGGGGCCGATGCCGCGACCGGTCGTGCCGACGGTGAGGTCCGAGTCGGCCTTCGCCTCCTCTTCGATGTTGTCGAGGCGGCGGTGGTACGGCATGATGACGTGCGCGCGCTTGGCGAGGCGCACGTCGGGGTCGAGGCCGCGCTCGCGGAGGTCGTCGATCTCGGAGAACAGCGTCCGGGGGTTGATGACACAGCCGTTTCCGAGGACGCCGACCTTGTCGCGGACGGCCCCGCTCGGGACGAGCGAAAGCTTGTACTCCTCGCCGTCTTCGACGACGGTGTGGCCGGCGTTGTCGCCGCCCTGATAGCGGACGACGATGTCAGCGTCGCCGCCCCACAGGTCGACGAGCGCGCCTTTGCCCTCGTCGCCGAGTTGCGAACCGACGATGGTAACAGTCATACGTCGGCCGTTCCCCGCGCCGCACTAAACAGATTACGGTCGCGGCCGACGAGCAATGCACATTCGTGCCTAATTATCGAGTCGTCGCCGAAGAATACGCCATGAACACGCATTGGCGTGACGACGGATAACACAACGGTTAATTAGTGTCCTCGTTAAGGTCGCGTTATCTCATTATTCGCCGACCCGGAGGGCAAGGCTTAAAGCCTCCCAAGAAGAGTTAACAAATGGCATGATAGACCGACTTGAGAAGGAAGTCGATATGTTGGAGCGCCATCTCCAGGTCCTGAAGATGGTCATCGAAAGTGAGCCAATCGGCATCGTGAAGATGTCCAACGAGACAGGCTACCCGCACCACAAGGTCCGCTACTCCCTCCGCGTTCTCGAAGAAGAGAACCTCATCGAACCCTCCAGCCAGGGCGCAATCACCACCGAGCGCACCCAAGAGTTCGTCGACGAACTCGACGACAAGCTCGACGAAATCGTCGGCAAACTCGAATCGATGAAGATCGAGGAAGCGGCCGAAATCGAGAACTAACCACACTTCTGGCGCACGCGGTCGTTCTATCCTGTTTCGTCCGACGAGTCTTTCCGGGCACGACATCGGACCGACCGCGTTAGCTGCGCTTCGATTCAGTCGGTACCGAACGGTTCCGACACGACACCACGGACACTCGCCGCGGACGCGCTCCGAGCCCCGCGGTCGTTTCACTATCGTTCAGTAACGTCGACAGCCGCGGCGCTTCGCGCGCGACCGCGAGCGGAACGCGAGAACGAAAAATAACACAGCGACGGCGCCGGTCGACGCGAGCCGTCGCCGACTCAGAGGTCGGGGACGTTCAGGTGGAACTCGCCGCCGCGGGCCTCCACCAGACAGAGGTGGTACCCCTGCTTCCGCGAGAGCTTCACGAAGCTCTTGCGCTTCGACCGACTCAGGAGGCCGCCGCCGGTCTCGGCCGTGGCGGCTTCGAGCGCCTCCGGCTCGAAGAAGCTCCTCGTGACGACGAACGCCGAGCCGAGGGTCTCTTTCGCGTCGGCGACGGCCTTCGAGTCCTTGATGAGTTGGGTGACCATCGGCTGGGTCGCCGGGTCCCGCGAGTCGTTCAGGTTCGCCACGAACAGCGGCTCGCCCATCTGGTCGCGGACGATGACGTCGAACTGCCGCGACTCGGTTTCGCCGTCGCCGATGGGCACCGAGACGCTCCCGTACAGCTCGATTCGGTCGGCCTTCGGAATCGAGTCGAAGACGCCGGCGAGGCTCGACCGGTTGCCCGTCTCGCCGATTTCGTAGAGCAGGTCGGTGACGACCCACTTGGCGAAGCCGTACTCGGGCGTCCCGCGGAGGAACTCCTCGTAGGGCTGGCCGTCGATGCCGAGCCCCTCCGTGTCGAACGTGGTGTGGTGTTCCAGCCGGAGGTTTTCGATGACCTCCTCACGGGAGGCTTGCCCGTCGTGGGCCTTCTCCAGCGTCGCCTGCCCTTTCTGGGCGTAGCGGACGAAGAGGTTCGTCCCGCGGAGCGCCTCGTCGGCCGACATAGACCGGTCGGTCGACCGGACACCCGCCTCGTCGAGCCGGTCGCGGAGGCGTTCGACCTCGGATTCGAGTTCGGCGACGCGGTCTTCGAGCTCCTCGGCGCGCGAGCGGTGTTCGTCCCGCTCCTCGCGGAGGGCGTTTCGCTCGGATTCGAGCCGGTCGCGTTCGGTCGCCAGCGCCTCGACTCGTTCTTTCAGCGACTCGGCTTCCGCCGGGTCGACGGCGGGCTCGTCCGGCGTCTGTTCGGTCGGCTGGGACTGCTGCTGGTTCGACTGGTCTTTCGGCGACGGTCGCGCCTCGCCGCCCGTCCCACTCCGGGACGGACGGTGATGCGTCGCCTGCGTCGTGTTCCCCCGACGGCTTCGGGGGGTTCCGGGGCGGTCGTCCACGGCCTCGCCCTTTGCGTCGCGGGGGTCGAGCGAGGGTATCGACCGGGCGTTCCGCCACTGCGCCTCGGCGGAGAACACGTCGTCGTCGGTCGCGCCGTCCTCCGCGAGCGGGTCCGGAGACGACGCTTCCCCGTTCTTCTGCGGGGCGTCGGCGACGACGGGCCCCTCGGACATCGGCGAGGCCGGTTCGTCGGACGCCGGCCGGTCCGTCGCTGCCGCCTCTGTCTCGGCGGGCTCCGGGGACTGTGACTCGATGGGGCCCGCGGACGGGTTGTCGGTCGTCTCGGTGCCGTCGTCGTCGGGCGTCGATGGCTCCGGGTCGGCCGCGGTCTCGGCCGGGGGTTCCGCGCTCGCCGGGGTGTCGGCCGTCGCCGGCTCCGGCTCCCCGTCGGCGGGGTTGTCGTCGCCGTCGGCAGCGCGCTCCGACGCGACGTCGTCGGCTGCCGCGGTCGTACTCGGCTCGTCCGCGGTCGTGGTCGTCGGCGTCTCCGGCTCTTCGGACGTGTCCGTCACGTCGGCCTCGCCGCCCGCCGCGGCGACTCCCGCGGCGTCCTCGTCCTCGTCGGACTCGGGCTCCGGGATATCGACGAGGTCGAGGTCCACGTCGTAGACTTTGTAGATGCCGACCTCGTCGCTCGCGCGCTCGAACGCGTCGTCGCCGGTGACGAGTCGCTTGCTGTTGCCGACGAAGGCCGCGCTCATCGACTTCCCCCCGTGGTAGACAACGTAGTAGTCGCCCGAGAGCACGTTCTCGGACAGTTCGACGTAGCCGGTGAAGCCGCCCGCCGAGAGCGTTCCGTCGGCGTCCCCCAGCGGCGTCTCCTCGGTGTAGTACTGCGCGCGGATGTCGCCGCCGGTCTCCCGCATCGCGTACAGAAGCGGCAGCGCCGGGTCCGGTGCGCGGTGCGCCTCGAACGATTCACCCTCGAAATCCGCGACCGTCCCGTCGAAGACGCCGAGGAGACGGCCGTTGAGCATGAATCCCCACGTCATGCCAGCGACGACGGCTCCTGTGAAGCCGTCGTCCGCGAGCGACCGGAGGCCACCGTAGCCTCGTCCGGCGGGCGCGGAGTCCCACCCGGTCACCGCGTCGATAATCTCGCTATCCATTTGGGGTTACATCACCGGAACCGAATCAAATACTTTCCGGGCGAATCGAGCGAACGTTTCGCTCAGTTCACACTTCAGCGTGCCCACTGTAACCGATTCGCTCGTACCCGTCGGGCCGGCGTCGGGAGAACGGTTATACGAGTCCGCCGAGACGGGGCGGTCGTGACCAGCCACGACGACCGGTTCGTCCACTACCTCCGCGCGAAGGAGTCCGTGGACGACCGCGCGCTCCACCGACCGACCCTCGCCAGTCTCATCGACCGGCTGGAAGCGCGCGCCGAGTCGCGGTCGGGACAGCCGCTTCGCGTCGTCTCCGTCGGCGCGGGGACGGGCGCGATGTGTCGGCGACTCCTCTCGTGGGGCGTCTTCGACGCGCACGACGAAATAAAGTACGTCATGGTCGACCGGAAGCGCGGGATGGCCGACCACGCGGCCGCGGCGTTCGCGAAGTGGGCGCGCGCCGCCGGCTGGACCGCCGAGCCGACGCCCGACGGCTTCCGCATCGAGCGCCACGGTCGCAGCGTCTCTCTCACCTACGTGACGAGCGACCTCTTCGAGGCGATGACGGTCCTCCCGAAGGCCATCGACCTCGTGGTCGCGCACGCGGTCCTCGACGTGCTCCCGCTCCGCCGCGCGGTCGACGCGCTCCTCTCGCGGCTGACGGACGAGGGGCTCTTCTACGCGCCTATCACGTTCGACGGCCGAACCGCGTTCCGCCCGAGTCACCCCGACGACGACGCGGTTCTCGGCGCGTATCACGAGACGATGCGCGGCGGCGAACGCGCGGGGCCGGACACCGGTTCCGACCTCCTTTCGGTCCTTCCCGACCTCGGCGCGCCGGTCGTCGCCGCCGGCGGCTCCGACTGGGTCGTCCACCCGCCGCACGACGACGAGGCGCGAATCTTCCTCGACCGCGTCCTCGGCTTCGTCGAGGAGTCGGTCGGCGAGTCGGCTGCGGTCGACCGCGAGAGCCTCGACGGGTGGCTCGAGGCCCGGCACGACGACCTCGCGGGCGACGAACTCGCGTACGTCGCCCACAACCTCGACGTGTTGGCCGAACTCGACTGATTACTCCGGAACTGACGCGTTTCCGTCGCCTTCTCTCCCGACCCGGCCCGAGACGTAGCCCCAGTCCCGAGCGAACCCGAGCAGGAGCGCCGCCGCCGCGACGCCGGTCACGAGGGGCATCCACGCGTCGAAGACGCCGGGAGCGAGCGCCAGCGGGACGACGGCCATCTGGACGCCGGCGAGGACGCGCCGCGAGGCGCGAGGCGGGAGGTCGAACATCGGTCGGCCCGCTCGCTCGCGGAGCCGGAGGCCGAGGAGAAAGACGTACCGCGCCGCCCCGACCGAGAGGTACCACCACGCGAGTTCTCCGAGGAAGACGCCGGCCAGCGGGGCCACGAGGAGGCCGAAGGCGTCGACCGCGGTGTCGAGTCGCGCGCCGAGTCGGCTGACGCGGTCGAGTCGGCGGGCGAGCGCTCCGTCGAGGGCGTCGAGCGCGGCCGCAGCCCCGTAGCCGACGGCGGCGGCCCACGCCCACGACGGGCTCAGCGGCCCGTAGAGCGCCACGCCGGCGATGCCCGCGACGCCCGCGACGAGGAAGCCGCGAGCGAGCGTGACAGCGGTCGGGAGCCCGAGGCCGTCGTAGGGTCGCCCCGGCTCCGACTCGGTCGCTCCGCCGCCGGGCGCGACGTTCTCGTCCGCGTTCGCGTAGGCGTACGCGCAGAGGCCGACGACGACGAGCAGGGTTCCGGCGGCCCACGTCGCCGCGGCGGTCTCGGGCGAGGGCTCGGCGCGCGAGACGAGCCACACCCACTCGGTCGCGAGGAGCGCGCCGAACCCCAGCGTGGCCGCTGCCGCCGCGCCGCCGGTTTCGAGCACGCGGCGTCTCGTCCGGCGGGTCGTCCGAGCAGTCGCCCCGCTGCTCCCCGAGAGCGTCACGGTCGCGGACTGTCGCCTCGGCTGTCGGACGGTGTGCTACACATACCCGTACTGGTGGACGGGCGCGGGTTAAGTATTCCTCGCGTAACAGGTCGGCGGGACCGACTCACGGGCGGCTATCTCCTCGGCGACGGCTCCGGAGTTCGACCGCGGCGAGGAGGAACAGATAGGTCGAGAGCCCGGCCGCGACGGCGAGTAGCGTCGCGCGTCCGAAGACGACGGCACCCAGGGCGGTTCCGACGACGGCGACCGCGACGGAGGCGGCCTGCACGGTTCGTCGCTCCCACAGCGCGCGGACGCTCGACGCCCGAAGCGACAGCGCCGCTTCCAGCGCGAGCGCCCCGACGACGCCGACGAGGACCGGCCCCGGTGTCACCGGCGTCCGTAGGAGGACCGCCGCGACCGCGGCGGGGACGAGCACCGACCCCGCGAGCGCGGCGTCCCGTCGGCGGGTCATGAGAGCACTACCGCGTCAGGACGCTTTTAGCCACCGGCGCTCATAGCCCGACTATGTCTATTTCGGGCGACGGCCCCGGGTTGTCGAAGGCGAAGCGGCGACTCGGTCGCTATCTCGCGGGAGCCGGGCTGTTGATGCTCGCGTTCTCCATCGCCTACCAGTGGGCGGCGGGCTTTTTCGCCGGGGAAGATATCACCTTCCTGCAGGCGGTCCACGTCGTCGTCGAGACGTTCACGACGACGGGCTACGGCGAACAGACCCGGTTTTGGGTCGACCACCCGCCGCTGCTCATGCTGTCGATTCTGATGCAACTCACGGGCGTCACGACCGTCTTCCTCACGCTCCCGCTGTTTCTCGTCCCGCTCGTCGAAGACGCCCTGCGGACCGCGCCGCCGACGACCTCGACGCGCACGGACCACGTCGTCATCTGTACGTTCACCCCCCGCGGCGACGCCCTCGTGGACGAACTCGACTCGATGGACGTGCCCTACGTGATTCTCGAAGCCGACCGCGACCGCGCCGAGGAACTGTACGGCGAGGGCTACGAGGTCGTCCACGGCGACCCCGAGGCCATCGAGTCGCTCGAAGCCGCGAACGCGGCCGAGGCGCTCGCCATCGTCGCCGACGACGACGACGAGACGAACGCGAGCATCATCCTCGCCGCCAAGCAGGCCGCTCCCGACGCCCGCGTCGTCAGCCTCATCGAGGACCCCGAGGTCGCCGACTACCACCGCTACGCCGGAGCCGACCGGGTCGTCTCCCCGCGCCGACTGCTCGGCGAGAGCCTCGCCGGCAAGGCGACCACGTCCATCTCCTCGGAACTCGGCGACGCCATCGAAATCGGCGAGGACTTCGAGGTCGCGGAGCTGCTCGTCCAGCGCGGGAGCCCCGTCGAGGGGCGGACCATCGCCGAGAGCGGCATCGGCGGAGTCACCGGGGTCAACGTCATCGGCGCGTGGTTCACCGGCGAGTTCGTCTCCCCGCCCGCCCCGGACGCCGTCATCGACGAGCACACCATCCTGCTCGTCGTCGGCCGCGAGAAGCAGCTCGAAGAGCTCCGCGCGCTGACGCTGTCGTCGGCGCGGCGGTTTCGCCGCGGGACCGTCATCGTCGCCGGGTACGGCGAGGTCGGCTCGACCGCGGCCGAGACGCTGGCGAGTGCCGGCGTCCCGCACCTCGTCGTCGACAAGCGGGACAAACCCGGCGTCGACCTCGTCGGCGACATCACCGACCCGCAGACGCTCTCGGAGGCGAACGTCACCGAGGCTCGCGGCGTCCTTCTCGCGCTCGACAACGACACGACGGCGGTGTTCGCCACGCTCGTCTCCGAGCGCGTCTCCGAGGAGACGGAGGTCATCGCCCGCGCCAACGAGACCGAGAGCATCGCCAAACTCTACCGCGCCGGCGCGGACTACGTCCTCGCGCTGTCGACGGTCGCCGGCCGGATGCTCGCCTCGACGGTCCTCGACGAGGAGGTCATCGCGCCCCAGTCGCAGATAGAAATCGTCCGGACCCACGCGCCCAGCCTCGTGGGACGGACGCTCACCGGGGCCGACGTTCGCGCTCGGACGAACTGCACCGTCATCGCCGTCGAGCGAAACGGCGCGCTCGTCACCGAAATCGGCCCGGAGTTCCGAGTCGAGGCCGACGACGACCTCATCGTCGCCGGCGTGGACGAGGACATCTACCGGTTCAACGAACAGTTCGGGTGAGCGGTCGCGGGCGAGGGTTACGGTCGCGGACGTGGGCGTGGCTCTCGGTCGGTGTACCGGACCCGCCGCTCGGCGGTCGAGACGTCCGACACGTCCACGTCGCGTCCGAGGACGTGGTCCGAACAACCCATGGCAGTGGACGCCCGTTACCATCCCTCGACAGGACGTGCCGGCGTCCGTGGCTCTCGGAGGAGTAGATTAAAAAAGAATCGGTCGCCGTCGCGTCGCGGCGACGGGGGTTACGCGCCGACTTCCGCGCCGACGTAGAGGACGACGACGAGGAATATCCAGACGACGTCCACGAAGTGCCAGTACATCGAGGCCGTGCTGACGGAGACGTGACGCTCGGCGGAGTACTGTCCGCGGAGCGCGCGGACGAAGACGATACCGAGAAGCACCGCGCCGAGGCTGACGTGGAGGCCGTGCAGGCCGGTGAGGCCGTAGAACGCCGACCCGAAGATGCCGTCGGTGATGGAGAAGTTCGAGTGGACGATGAACTCGTAGTACTCGTAGACCTGCCCGCCGATGAATATCACGCCGAGCAGGAGCGTGACGGCGAGGCCGAGGATGAAGTTACGGTGGTTCTCCTCGCGGATGGCGACGTGCGCCCAGTGGAGCGTGAAACTGGACACGATGAGGATGGCGGTGTTAGCCAACACCAGTGACCCGGTGAGATGCGGTAGCTCTTGCGGTGGCCACGTTCCCGCGCGGATGAAGAAGTAGTACGCGAACAGCGCGCCGAACGTCCCGAGTTCGGAGCCGAGGAAGGCAATCATGCCCCAACGGAGCTTCGATGCGCTCTTCTGGCTCGCGTCGCGCGACCAGAAGTGGCTCACGAACGCGTGGTACAACCAGCCGTAGAGTCCGGCCAGGAAGAGGAAGATACTGCCGATGAACACGGCGGGGCCCGCCGTCTGGCCGACGATTCCGTCCTGTGCCATGACGTACAGCCCGGCACCGGCGTAGATGCCCGCGCCCCCGACGGCGGTGACGAACGGCCACCAGCTCGCCTCGCCGAAGCCGCGCGGCCAGTCCTGAACCGCCGGCAGGTGATGGCCGTGGTCGTCGTGTGCTTCTTCGGTACTCATAGACGCCCGTTATGCTTGGGTTACTAAAAATCCTCCCAAACTGCGTTCGTCACGGGACCGCATGGGTCTCGGACCGCGGTTCCGACGGCGACCGCCGCGGGTGCGAAACACGGCGCTCGCGAGACCCGAAGCTGCCGGCGCGTTCGGCGGCGCTCGGCGCGAAGCGACGCGAGAAGAGAAGCGAGACAGAACCGGGCCCGACCGACAGCGCCTCTGCGTCGTTCAGTCGGCGTTCGTCGTCGCTCGGTGGAACGGCTGGCGCGAGATGATTTCGCGCATCTCGGCGAGCGACTCGGCGCTCGCGCCGTTCATCTCGGAGACGACGGCGAACACCTCTTGGCGGGAGATTTTGACCCCCTCACCCGTCACCGCGTGTTCGGGGTTGGCGACGAGTTCGCGGAGCGTGCCGACCGCGAGCAGGAACGGAATCGCCCACGCGGCGAGCGTGTTGCCCTCGCGGAGCGGCACCGTCTCCAGGTAGGTCTGGGCGTCGTCGAGGAACGACTTGGCGTGGTCGGCGGTCCGCTTGACCACCGAGGCCGCCCGGTCGTTGTGCTCGGGGGCGACGACCTCCTCTTGGGGGACGCCCGCGTCGTCGAGCCAGTCGGCGGGGAGGTAGACGTTGTTCTCCGCCGTGTAGTCGTCGTGAACGTCCTTCGCGATGTTCACGAGCTGGAGGAGCAGGCCGAACTCCTCGGCGGTGTCGTAGAGCCGCGAGCGGCGCTCGCTGTCGACGTTGCCGCGGGTCACGAGGTTCGTGATGAGGTTGCCGACGGTGCCGGCGGCGTAGTAGCAGTACTCCTCTAACTCCTCGCGGGACTGGATGCGGAGCCCGCCGGTCTGGGAGTAGCGTTCGACGAACATCGCCATGCCCGAGACGAGTTCGCGGACCGGCGGCGTGACCGCCTCCCGCACGTCCTCCGGAAGCGCCTCGAACGTCCGGAAGACCCGAGCGGTGTTGGCGACGACCATCCAGTCGTCGGACTGTTCGCCCTCCGGGGGGAGGTGCGGCTGTACTGCGCTCACGAACTCGTCGACGGTGGTGTCGTCGTCGGGGTCGAGCGCGCGGTCGTAGAGTCGAAGGAGGTGTGCCTGCTCGTCGGGCGCGATTGAAGACGAATCCTCCACGGTGTCGGCGATTCGACAGAGGAGATATCCGATACAGATGTGCGACGCCATCGGTTCGTCGAGGACGTCGACCGTGAGGGCGAAGGTACGAGAGACCCCCTGAACTGCATCGTGACACCAATCGAGGTCGTCATCAGTTGCCGGTGGCCGGGCATCGGCGTGTCGAGACATTCGAAGCGTACCGGTATTACGGAAGGGGGGATAAAAAGTCTCGTGGGGGAGTCCACGCTCAAACGGCCGAGACGGCGCAGGAGAAAATCATAAGCATAGTCGATGACAGACTCACGTATGGACTTCGCGCTCACTGCGGAGCAGAAGCAAATCAAGGACATGGTCTCGGAGTTCGTCGACGAGGAGGTCAAACCTCGCGCGGCGGAGATAGACGAGACCGACGAGTTCCCTGCCGACCTCGTGCGCGAGATGGGCCAACTCGGCTTGATGGGCATGCCCTTCCCCGAGGAGTACGGCGGTGCCGGCCTCGACTATCACTCCTACGCCATCGGTCTCGAGGAGATTTCCCGCGGCTCCGGCGGCCTCGGCACCATCGTCGCCGCCCACACGAGCCTCGCCGGCAACATGCTCTACGAGTTCGGGAACGAGGACCAGAAGCAGACCTACCTGACGCCGGTCAACGAGGGCACCGACATCGGCGCGTTCGCGCTCTCCGAACCCGGCGCGGGCAGCGACGTGCCGGCCATGGAGACCACGGCGGTCAAGGACGGCGACGAGTACGTCGTCGACGGCGGCAAGCTCTGGATTTCGAACGGCTCGGTCGCGGACACCGTCGTCGTCTTCGCCAAGACCGACCCCGACGCGGGCAACAAGGGTATCTCGTCGTTCGTCGTCCGCCCCGAGGAGGACGATGGCTTCGTCGTCGAGGGCACGGAGCACAAACTCGGCGACAAGGGCTGTCCGACCGCCGAACTCCGCTTCGACGACATGCGCATCCCCGAGGACCGGCTCCTCGGTGACGAGGGCGACGGCTTCGTGCAGGCGCTGAAGACGCTCAACGGCGGCCGCATCACCATCGCGGCGCGCTCTATCGGTATCGCCCGCGCCGCCCTCGACGACGCCGTGAAGTACGCCGGCGAGCGCGAGCAGTTCGACCAGCCCATCGGCGACTTCCAGGCCATCAAGCACAAACTGGCCGACATGGACACGAAGGTCCAGGCCGCGAAGCTCCTCATGCACAAGGCCGCGGACCTGAAGATACGCGACGAGACGTTCATCAAGGAGGCCGCGCAAGCGAAGCTCTACGCCAGCGAAATCAGCCGCGAGGTGGCGAACGAGGGCATCCAGATTCACGGCGGCTACGGCTACACCAAGGACTTCGCCGCCGAGCGCTACTACCGCGACGCGAAGCTCAACGAGATTTACGAGGGGACGAGCGAGATTCTCCGCAACACCATCGGCGACTGGCTCCAGAAGTAGCCGTCAGTCGACGACCGATTCGTCCGCGTCGGCTGTGTCGGCCACCCGGCGCTCTCCGTTTTCGACCCGCTCCGCGAGCCACGCGTGGTACGATTCGACCCGGTCTGCGCCCGCGTCGGTGAGGCCGTACACGTCGTAGATTCCCTCGGTTCGCCGTTCGAGGTGGTCCCCCTCGACGAGCGCGTCGAGCGTCCCGTAGAACGCTTGGGGGTCGATTCGGAGGTCGTAGTAGCGTTCCAGTCGGGTCTTCAGCTTCTGTCCGCGGAGTTCGCCCGCGTCGTAGAGGATGGCACAAAGGTCGCGCCGGCGGCCGCTCTGAAACCACATAGCTCACCCCTCGGCGGAGACACACACGTCACTTTCGTTCCGCCGGCCCGCCGCGACGACTCGCCCGCCGGAACCGGTAGTTTAGACAGTCCCTACTCCCTAGCGCCTCGCATGACCGACGCAACCAAAGAAGCGAACGGCGTCACCGCGCGGTACTACGTCACCGACTCTGAGCGCGTCCTCGAATTCGACCGCGACGGTCGAACCGCCGCCGTGGCCCAGAACATCGACGGCTACGCCATGCTAAAAGTCCGCCCGACCGCCGACGGCGACGAACTCGAACGCTACTACGGCTTCGACATGGCCTTGGACCACGCCGCGGAGCTCCTCGGCGTCTCGCCGCACGACCTGCCGGTCCCGGACGACGCGGCCGACATGGGGATGTGACTCTGGCGCGCGGCTCTCGTCGCGCCGATTAGCCCCAGTAGAAGCGCGGCCCCAAAAACAGGTAGCCGAGCGCCAAGAACAGCAAGCCGAACGAAAAGCCCTGCCCGAGCGTCCCCGAGCAGACGATGGCGAGGCCCTGCACCACGCCCATGACGAGCGCGTCCTGCGCGTGGAGGTCCGGGTAGGTCACGTCCGAGAGCATGAGCGCGGCCATAACCGCCGAGAGGACGACGAGTAACATCGGCTCGACGAAGCCGACGAGGACGCCCGCCGACAGAATCGTCGCGGCGAGCGTCGTCGGCACGCCGACCGTCTCGTCGGAGCCGCTGTCGTAGGCGGTGTAGAGCGCCAGTCTGACGACCGCGGCCGCGACGAACAGTGCGGCGACGGCGACGCCGGCGACGACCCGAATCCGGTCGAAGCCCCACATCTCGCGGACGACGGTGACGACGAGCAGGGCGGGGGCGACGCCGAAGGAGGCCACGTCCGCGAGGGAATCGAGGTACGGGCCCGCGTCGGTTCCCCCGTAGCGCCGGGCGACCACGCCGTCGAGGCCGTCGGCCATCGCGGCGAGCAGGATGGCCTTGGCCGCGAGGCGCACGTCGACCGCGGTCAGCACCGCCGCGACGAATCCGAGCGCCGCGTTCCCGGCGGTGACCACGTCGGCGGGCCCCAACCGACCGACGAATCGGGGTCTCATACCGATGCGATTGCGTACCTTCCCTTTCCCTCTTACGTTCCGTCCGTCGGTGGGCGGCTCCGCGCACCGACCTCGAACCGGCGGCGTTCCGGCCGGTCCCGGTCGATTCGGCGGTTCGGCGAGCGAACCATGCGACATTTATCGGTCGCGTCCCGAGAGGCGACTATGCGAGACCACGGGTCCTCGGACGGCGGTCGGACGCGGCGTCAGTTCCTCGCGGCGGCCGGAGCGGCCGCGACGACCGGCCTCGCGGGCTGTGCGACCTTGATGGCTTCGGGCGACGACTTCGACATCGGAATGACCGCGGTCGCGTTCGACCCGCCGACGCTGACCGTCGAGGTCGGCGACGAGGTCGTCTGGCGGAACACGAGTTCGCGCGGCCACACCGTTACCGCCTACGAGGGCACGCTTCCCGAGGACGCCGCGTTCTTCGCCAGCGGGAACTACGAGACCGAGCAGGCCGCCCGCGACGCCTACTCTAACTCGCTCGGCGGGCTCATCGGGAGCGGCGAGACCTACACGTACACCTTCGACGTGCCCGGCGAGTACGAGTACCTCTGTATCCCCCACGAGCAAGCCGGCATGGTCGGCACCATCGTCGTCGAGGAGTAAACTCGGCGCGTACCGTCGCGCCCGGGATTCAACGGCCGAGAGCGGCGTGGCTCTCGCTCCGCGCGCTATCGCGAAAAAGTCGAAATTCGAAGTCGGGCCGTCGGCGAGACGGGCTTACGCTTCGGTCTCTTCGTCGACGTCGACTGCGACGTCGTCCTCGTCGACGCTGACGGCGGCTTCCTCTTCGGCCTCGACCTCTTCGGGGCGGGCTTCGAGGGAGAACTTCTTGACCTCGACGCGGCGCAGGGGGTAGATGACCTTCGCGTCGCCGTAGATGGCCGACGAGAGGCGACCTTCGACGACGCTCTCGGTGAGCGCGTCGTAGGTGTGGCCCGTGATGGCCTCGCGGGTGAGCTTCGTCATGATGCGACGAATCTCGTGTTCCTGGCTGCGGTCGGCCTTCTTCGTGGTGAAGGCGACAGGCTGGACCTGGACGCGGTAGTCGTCCTTGGTGATAGCCGTGACGTTGGCCTCGATTTTGGACGCGCCGCGGCGGACGAGGCTACGGAGGTAGTCTCGGGTGAGCTCCTGCTGGATGAACTCGGTGTAGGCGGCGTCGCTGCCCACGTCGGTAATCTTGAACGTGAGCTTGACGTTGTTCGCGCCCTGGTCGTCGTTGAGTTCGCCGAGGGTGGACTCGACGGTGCGACCGTTGATCTTCTCGGGTTCGTCCGCGAAGGTCGAACCGAGTTCCTTACGGTCGAAATTCTCGGGAGCGATGACGGTGTACCATCGCTTTCCGCGCTTCTGCTTGGAGACGGATCGTTCACTCATGGTTAGTGTCTGTGTGCGTTCGTGTGGCTTCGATGACGGTCTCGGCGACCGTCACGTTGACGACGTAGTCATCGACCGTGGCGTGCAGGCCACCGGTCGAATCGCGTTCGATTGTGGTGATGAGTTCGTCCCCCTCGACTCGGGTGCGCATCGACTCCGTGTTGTCCGGTTCGAGCGCGCCGGCGACGATACCGGGGTCGTCGTGGGTCGTCCGCAGGGTCGAGCGCCGCGTCATCGGCGCACCTCCCTGACGGCCGCGACGACGTCGCTCGGCTCCGCCGCGGAGTCGAACGTCATCGTCGCCTCCGACGGCGACCCGGTCGCGGACGCGTCCGGCAGTTCGTCCGCGGCCGCGGCGAGGTCCTCGTCCAGTCCGGCGGGGCCGGTCGAGACGAGGGCCGCGGCACCGACGCCGACCGCGAGAACGGTCGGCTCGGGCGAGCGGAAGTCGCGGGCGAGCCTCGCCACCGTGGCGAGTCGCCCCGGCGACGACAGGTCACAGGAGAGCGCGTAGAGGCTCTCGTAGCGTCCCGTCGTCGCCTCGCGAAGCGCGCCGTGGGTCGCCTGCGCGTGGTCGCGCCACGCGTCGAGCGCCGCGTCTCGAACGCCGTGTCCGAGCGCCAGCGCGACGGCGGTTCCGGGCGACTCCCGGACGGTCGCGTCGAGCACGTCGGCGAAGCCGCCGACGGTTTCGAACGGCCCGTTCGGGGTCGCCTCCGAGCGCAAGACGCGCTCGACGGCGGTCGCCGCTCGGGCGGTCGCCTCGCCGGTCGTCGCGTCGATGGCGACGAGGGAGGCGACGCGTCTGCGGGCGTCCGCGTCGAGTTCGGCCGGGAGCGACAGTTCGGCGAGCGTCGCCTGCGCGCGCTCCCTGTCGGCCGAAAACGACGCGTGGACGAGCGTCGAGTGCGCCAGCCCGTCTGCGAGGTCGCCCGTCGGGACGGCCACGCCGGGTCCGGCTTCGACGCCCGCGTCGGCCGCGGCGTCCGCGAGGTCGTCGTCCGGGGCTACGCCGGCGGTGTGGAAGCCGGCCAGCGCGACCGCCGGGTCGGGGTCGACCCCGAGTTCGCGGACGATAGAGACGGCGTCGGTCGGGTCGAGTTCGAGGTCCGCATCGGCGTTCGACAGGCCCACGACTGCCACAACGTCGTCGTTTGCGACAGTGTCCGGGGCGTCGGTCGCGCGGATGCGGAAGGGGACGTCGAGTGTCCTGAGCGCCCGGCCGATGACACCGGCGGCCGCGACGGCGGCACCGCTCGCGCTGACGCGGAGGCGAACGAACGTCGCCTCGCGGAGCGTCGCGGCGGCGTCGGCGGCGGGTGTCTGTTCGGCGGGGCTCACGGACATTCAGTTATTCTTCGAGGAGTTCGACAGCGACGTCGTAGCTGTAGGTGAAGTCGTCGTCGAGCTTGTCGCCGCGGTAGTACGAGACGAGGCGACGAATCTTCGATTCCGTGTTCTGCAGGGCGCGACGGTTGGACTTGTCCTGCTGGTTCTCCTCCATGTGCTCGCGGAGACGGACGGCGCGCTCCATGAGGTTACGGAGGTCCTCGGGGAGGTCGCCTGCGGCGTCGTTCTCCTCGAGGATGGTGGTGACCTTCTTGCCCGTGGCGAGCTTGACGTCCGGGACGGGAACGCCCTTGACGCCTTCGTCGCGCAGGGACAGGCCGATCTGGCTCGGGTCCTTGCCCTGTTCTGCAAGTTCGACGACGCGGGCTTCGATGTCAGCCGCGTCGACGTCGCTCCACTCCGGTGCTTCGTCTGCCACCGGCTTGTCCGAGCTGGACGAGCCACGGCGGCGGGTGTGCATTCGTGCCATTGTTGCGGGTTGGAACCGCACTGACCGCAGAAACGAGTACCCCGCAGTCGTCTCACCGACTGCTGGGGCACTACCGCAATCCCAAGCCCGAACCGGGCGAGTCAGATTTGCGGCCGTGCTGGATTCCCATCGGGTTGTCCACGCGCGCCGGGTTAAACCGTTTCGACTCGGATTCGACTCGGCCTCAACTCGCCTCGGTCGGAATCGAAGGGCTTCTAAACGGGCGACGGCTATCGGAGGATGCGGGCTCGTAGATCAGGGGTAGATCACTCCCTTGGCATGGGAGAGGCCCCGGGTTCAAATCCCGGCGAGTCCATTTCTGAACGGAGTGAAGAAATGGCGAGCAGAGCGCTCGCTGCAGCGAGCGCGTGGGTTTGAAGCCCTGGAAGTCGCGCGCAGCGAACCGTGTGAGCGAGCACGTCTTCCTTCGGGTTCAAATCCCGGCGAGTCCACTCACTTTCTTCCGTCGCTTCGCTCCGTCAGTCGTTCGTGGACTCGCCGACGTCCCACTCGCTCTGCTCGCGGGACTCCCGGCGAGCGCAGCGAGCCGCGCGTGTATCGACTGTATTGATGTCTGTTCGAGACGGGATTTGAGCAGCGAGCAACGCGGAGCGTTGCGAGTGAGTTCAAATCCCGTGAACTCCGTTCACGACCTTCGCAAACCTCCGGTTTGCTCAGTCCCGGCGAGTCCACTCACTTCCTTTCGGTCACTTCGTTCCGTCAGTCGTTCGTGGACTCGCACTCGAACAACTGGTGGATTCCGGGTCAGCTGTTTGCCCCGCTACGGGTGTCCCACAAGTCCGGCAATCGGTATCCGAGCTACCGCGGCTGAAAAGAGCCGATGCGGCGCGCCAGCGCCTCCCGCGGCTCACGCCTCGTCTTCGAACACGCTCATGTCCTTCGCCGCGAGGTCGGTCACGTGCTTGACGATTTCGGGGTCGACCTGCGCGATGTCGTCCCCGTCGTGGACCTGTTCGTTGTGTCGCTCGATGGCGTCCGCGACCTCGGAGAGCGAAACGCGCGTGGTCGTGTCGCAGGCCTCGCACACGACCGGGACTTCGGGAGCGTCGTCGTCAGTCATACCGAATCGTTCCGTCAGCGACGGAAAAAACGAGTCGGTTCGTTGCCGGGAGCGGAGAAACGTTCGGAACGCGTCTCGGCCGTTCCAACAAGCCAATACGGGATAACGCCGACAGCGGTTACGAAGAATCGAGGAGAAAGCCCCGTCCTTTAGGGCGGGGATGAATCCGACAATCAACGACACACCCACCGCTTGATTGCACGGCAGGATATTCCACGCTGCGTAATCCATACCTTCAAGTAATATTCTCGACATAGGTTACGTATGGCGAAACAGGTCGTCACCCGCACCTACACTGCTTCCATCAGGAACCAGCAACAGGTGTCTGACGACCTCGATTCGCTCGGGTTCTCAGCGTCGAAACTCTGGAACGTCGGACGGTGGGTTTGCGACCGCGTGTGGTCGGAGATAGGCCACATTCCCGGTCACAACGAACTCACCTCGTACCTCAAGTCGCACGAACGCTATGATGACCTACATTCGCAGTCAAGTCAGCGAGTCCTGCAAGAACTCGCTGAGGCGTTCACCGGCTGGTACGGCAAACGACGCAACGGAGAGACACGGGCTAACCCGCCGAAGTACCGTAAACACGGCAACGAACACCCCCGAAGCACGGTGACGTTCAAAGCCGCCGGTTTCAAACTCGACACCAAGTACGGGAGGGTCCGACTCTCGAAAGGTTCGAACCTCAAGGAGTATTGGTCGGACTTCATCCTCTGTGAATACAAGACAAGACCTGACGTTGACCTCTCCACCGTAGAGAGCGTTCAACAGGTTCGAGCAGTTTGGACAGGAACCGAGTGGGAACTACAGTTCGTCTGCAAAGTCGAAGGTAAAGTGAGCGAAGCGCCCGGTGAGAAAACCGTAGGTGTTGACCTCGGAATCAACAACTTTGCCGCACTCGCCTACGAAGACGGCCACAGCGAACTGTATCCGCTCAACTGTCTGAAGCAGGACGACTACTACTTCAGCAAGCGCATCGCTCGATGTGGCGACTCCGACTCCGACCAAGCGACGCGGTTGAACCAGAAGAAGTCGGCTCGTCGCACCTATTACTTCCACGCCCTTTCGAAACACATCGTCCAACGGTGTGTGGACGAAGAAGTTGGAACGATTGTGGTGGGTGACCTCTCGGGAATCCGTGAGGACGAGGGGAACGGTGAGTCGAAGAATTGGGGCAAGCACGGCAATCTCGACCTGCATTCGTGGGCGTTCGACCGGTTCACCTCAATGCTGGAATACAAGGCCGAGATGGAGGGCATCGCGGTTGAGCGGGTGTCTGAGCGTGATACGTCGAAGTCGTGTTCGTGTTGTGGTCGGAAGCGTAAGGTGAATCGCGTGGAGCGTGGGTTGTACGTCTGTGACGAGTGCGGTACGGTGGCGAATGCAGATGTGAACGGTGCTGAGAACATTCGGCAGAAAGTATCTCCGAGTTCACCGAGTTTGTCGGTGAATAGGAGTAACGGCTGGTTGGCACAGCCATCGACGTTGTTGTTTGACAAGGACACTGGTGCGTTCGCACCTCAAGAACAGGTCACGTCGTAAACCACAATATCCCAACGGCGGTCGGGAATCCTCGCGCTTCAGCGCGGGGAGGATGTCAAACGATGCAATACGGAGCCGGCGTGGGAGACCGACAATCTGGACGAACACGGTCGATTTTCACGTGTCAGATTCGCGGACGCGATTGAACGGGGCCTCCGCGAAATCGCCGGACCGATGCGGACCGACACGTCTGAAACGGTTCTCACCGAAATATTCGACCGAACCGAACCCCTCGAGCGCTTGCGTGAGGCACTCGGGTTCTCCGGCGCACCAGACCTCGTTGGTATCGACCAACAGCTGTTCGGCGGCCCGGTTCTCGTGGAAGTCAAAGCACACACAGACCAGTTTCAGGACACCCAAGAGCATTGGATGGGGACGTTCCGAAACCTGTTCACGGATGTGTACGTTTGTGAAGTTCGGCCCGCGTAGGCAAGGCCCCGACGGAATGCGATCTGTGTCCGCACCCCACAGCAGTCGAACGATTCGAAGCCCTTATTTATTCGACCGGGGAATGAATGATTGCGTTTGAGGGCTCGTAGATCAGGGGTAGATCACTCCCTTGGCATGGGAGAGGCCCCGGGTTCAAATCCCGGCGAGTCCATTTCTGAACGGAGTGAAGAAATGGCGAGCAGAGCGCTCGCTGCAGCGAGCGCGTGGATTTGAAGCCCTGGAAGTCGCGCGCAGCGAACCGTGTGAGCGAGCACGTCTTCCTTCGGGTTCAAATCCCGGCGAGCCCATCAACTTCTGTCGATACCACCGGCGAGCGTAGCGAGCGGCGTGTATCGACTGTATTGATGTCTGTTCGAGACGGGATTTGAGCAGCGAGCAACGCGGAGCGTTGCGAGTGAGTTCAAATCCCGGTGAGTCCACTCACTTCCTTTCGGTCACTTCGTTCCCTTCAGTCGTTCGTGGACTCGCCGACGTCCCACTCGCTCCGTCTGCGGGCGACCCGCGAGTCGCCCGCATGTCATGCGAGACGGCAGTGCCGTCTCGTTCTGCTCGCGGGACTCCCGGTGAGTCCGGCAATTGAACCGGGTGATGAACCAATCGGGACTCGCCTGTGGGTGCTCTATCGGTCAATACACGCTATCTACTCGACGAGCGCCGCGAGCCCACCATCACCCGTCGCCGCGAGGGCGATTCCCGCGATGAGCAGGAGGACGCAGCTGAGCGTCAGGCCGATTGCGATGCCGATCCGCCTGGCGTTTCGGTAGTATATCTTCGTCGTCTCCTCGGGGAGTTCGTCGTCGTCGCCGCCCTCCAGGACCTCCTCGATGGCGCTGGAACTCGCTCCCGAGGTGCGACACGAATGATACGCCAAGAGGGTGAACCCCGTGGATAGCACCCACGCGAGTCCGCCGAACCCGACGCCGAAGTTCACCAACGCGGAGACGTCCGTCACGACGTCCGCTTGGAGGAGCACCGTGACGCCCGTCCCGAAGACGCTCGCGATGAGGACGTTCAGTTTCGTTATCTCGATGGCGTCGCCCGCGAACGCCTCGACCGTGCTCGCGTGGTTTCTCGCTTTCGCCCGCTCGCGGAAGTCGCGCTGGAGGCTCGACGCGATTCTGTCGCCGAGTTCGCCCATGTCGAACCGCCGGTGGCAGTTCGGACACAGCGTGACGAGGTTCTCGGGGGCGTCGGCATCGTCGGGGTTCTCGAAATCCCGCGCCGGGCGCTGATGGGCGACCTCCAAGATGTGCGAGCCCTCGTCGTACTCGCGCCCGCAGTTCTGACACGTGTAGTCGTCGCGGCGAAATATCCGCTCGCGGTCGATGGTTCTCCGCCTTCGCGTCGTCCGCCCGGTTGTCGTCTCGGCGTCCTCCGACATCGGTCACTCGTCTGTCTGTCTCGTATCCCGGTGAAATTCGTTTTCCTTGACACGGAACCGGTCGACGCGGCGCAGGTCAGCCCCAGCGAACGGTTCCACTTACCAGACTGTCAGGTACCCCGCGAGGTTTTCACCCCGCGTCGCCTTCAGTCAGGTAATGAGCGGTCGTCCCCGTGTTCCACTGGTCTATCGCGTCGTCAGAGACCGGACGGCGCAGACCTCGCCGATTGCGGTCGTTCTCCTGTTGGCGATTACGGTCGCCGGAACGACCGCCGTCGTCGCGCTCGGCGGGGTCGCCCTCGAGGAGACGAAACAGGAGTCCCAACTGACGCGCGCCGAGCACTCGATGACGCTGTTCGACTCGCGGGTCGCCATCTCCGCGCTCGGCGAGGGAGAGACGCAGTTCGTCGACCTCGGCGGGACCGGCGGCGGCACCTACGTCGTCGACGACGACACCGGCTGGATACGCGTCACGCACAAGAACTACACGGACGCCGGCGACGACCAAGAGCTCTACAACGAGTCGCTCGGGAGCGTCGAGTACCGCGACGGCGACGCCCGAATCGCCTACGAAGGAGGCGGCGTCTGGCGCACGCAGGACGGCGGGACGACGATGGTCTCGCCGCCGGAGTTCCACTACCGCGGCGCGACGCTGACGCTTCCGGTCGTTCGGGTCGCCGGCGACGGGTCCGCGTCGGGCGACGTGTCCGCGAGGGTCTCGGCGACCGAGCGCGCTCGGCGCGTCTACCCCAACGACACCGCGAGCTACGACACGATACCGGCCACCTTCGACAACCCCGTCAGCAACGGGACGGTCGTCGTGACGGTCCACAGCGACCACTACCGCGGTTGGGCCTCGTTCTTCGAGTCGCGGAGTGAGGGCACCGTGACGGTCGACGACACCAATCAGACCGCGAGCGTGGAACTGGAGACGCTCGGGCTCGTCGGCGAGTTCCAGATGCCGAACGAGGGCACGTCGGTCGACGTGCGCGGGATGGCCGCGAACCACAACGTCTCGGCGTTCTCGCTCACGCTCTCGAACGACCAGCACCTCCAGAACATGGAGTGGGGGATGTACTACGACGGCGACCAGAAGGACCTCGAACTCCACGTGCAGGCGGACGACAAGTGCAAGAGCGGGAGTTACGACGGCACGTTCGACCTGACGCTCTACTACGCCACCGAGGACGGCAGGTACCACGGTTGGCAGGCGACCGACCTCGACCCGGACACGAGCGACGCGGTGAGCATCGACTGCACGACCAGCACCCCCGAACTCACCGTCGACTTCACGAGTTCGGAGACGATGACCTACGGCGACATCCAGTCGGACAAGGGCTTCGGCAACCAGAACAAGTGGCAGTTCGCCCCCGAAATCGTCGACGGCGAGGCCTACGACAGCGTCACCTTCGACGAGCACGACGCCGACGGCGGCCAGACGTTCTCGAAGGCCGACGGCGACACCGCTCGGATGGACTTCGTCGTCAACCACTACTTCTCGCTGGCCGCGCCGCAGTTCGAACTGACCGTCACGGACGGTCCGGGCAACAGCCAGAGCGTCGACGAGGCAGGCTCGCGCGGCGAACTCGTCTACGACCAGGCCGAGGGCGGCCAGTTCATCACCTTCCTGCACGTCACCGAAAACGAGGTCGAAGTCGACGTCGAGTGAGCGACCGGAGCCGGCCGTGGCGGCGTCCTATCCTCAGTCGGCGAACGTCATATCGACCGACGTCGAGACGACGTAGACGCGGTCGGCCCCGTTCACGTAACACGAGACGCTCGGATAGCCGTCGGGCGTCGCGGCCGGGACGACCGGGTCGCAGGTCACGTCGGGACGGCTCGATAGCTCCGCGCGCCAGAGCGCCGCACGCGGGGAGCGAACGGTTAGATTCACGTCGTACTGCCCGTCGGTCCGCGCGGCCAACACGTCGCTCGCGGCCTTGTCGGCTCGGATGAGGAACGTCCCCGACCCGCCGACCGAGGTCGTCGCCTCCTCGTCGGGGCGCGTCACGAACGCCGGAATCAACACCCGCTCTTCGGTGAGCACGAACGACGGTCGCCGGACGAACGTCCCGCTGTCGCCGCGGGTCCTGAGGAGCGCGTCGAACGCGTAGACCACTCGTTCGTCGCTTGAATCGGCCGCGTAGACGACCGGCGAGACGTCGTAGGTGTTCGTGAAGTTGACCGACGGGTCCGACGTCAACTCCCCGGAGACGACGAACTCGACGGGGCGGTCGAGTGTCAGGCGGGCGTCCTGCAACTTCACCTCCGTGGCCCGACTCGGCGCGCCGCGGTCGGCGATGTCCTCCATGTTGTCGCCGAGGATGTCGAGGGCGCGCTCGGCGTTGTTGACGCGCTCCACGTCGCGGGCGTCTTGGAGACCGGTCATCCCGACGGCGGACACGAGACCGACCATCGAGAGGACGATGGCGAAGACGAAGACGAACCCGAGGGTGTCGCTCACCGCGCGGTCGCTCACGAGTTCACCTCCAGCCCCGACGACGGGTCGTAGGTGATGGTCACGTCGCCGCCGTCGACCCGGCTCGCGGTCAGCGAGGTCTCGGTCGAGACGGGGACGCGAACCGTCACCTCGGGGTCGGTCGAAGTGAGCACGAGTTCGTTCGGCGACCCCGACACCACCTCGATGGAGTAGGTCGTGCCAGCGACCCTCGGGGGCAGTCGAACCGTCGCCTCGACCCGCGACTCGCCCGGCGCGGCCCCGATTCGGTCGACCGATTCGACGCCGGCCGCGAGCCGGTTTCCGACCACGTCGAGTTCCGTCTCGGTGACCCGCTCGCGCTCGTCGGAGACGAAGCCGCCGGCGGCGACCAACAGCCCCGAGATGAGAACGACCGTGATGGAGAGCGTGAGGACGTAGCCGAGCGCCGTCGAGACGCCGCGGTCGGTCGAACGGGAGCGGGAGCGGGCGCGGCTCCCGCGGCTCCCGCGCCGAACGCGGTCCCCGCGTCCGTCCGGAGCCGTCGGCGGCGTCACGCAATCTCACCCGGCGCGACCCGAAGCTCTCGGTAGACGTACGTCTCGCCGGTCTCGTAGACGTACGAGACGGTGACGGCGTACAGCGCCTGCTCTGCGACCGGCGACGACCCGCTCTCGGCGGACGCGTACTTCGCCGCGTCGAACACCGTCGCGTTCGTCTCGTTCACGTACAGTTCGTAGCTCCCCTCGGCCTGCACGGCGTTCCGGTACGAGACCGCGACCGTGCCGTCGAGGTCGGTGTGGACCGCGTCGAGCGGGTCGCAGGCGGTCCCGTTGAGTCGGCCGTCGGCAACGTCAATCGTGACGTAATCGCCCGCGTCGGCCGCCACGCTACAGGTCGCCCGCGTCCCGCCGGCGTCCTCGACGGTCACGAAGGCCCGCGTCGAATTCCGGTAGACCTCCGTCTCGACGACGTTCGTCCCGTCGTCGACGACGAGTTCGAACGCCGACCCGCTACTCGTCGCGAGCGAGTCGCGCGAGACGTTGAACCGAACGCCGCGGACGCCGACGTCGCTCGCGAGCGTCCAGTCGGTCGACTCGCTCCCGTCCGTGAAGTTCCGCGCCGCGTCGGTCTGCGAGATTCGGGTGCCCTCGACGTGGTCGACGCGCGAGGCGTTCGTCGCGGCTCCCCTGACCGCGGCGAGCGTCGCGGCCGCGTCGCTCCAGTTGCCGAACGTCTCGTCGAACGAGCCGGCGAGTTCGGCGTACGTTCCGCCCTCGCGGTTGGTCTCGTCGAGGAGGACTCCCGCGCCGGCTTCGACCGTGCGGCCGTGGCTCACCGCCCCGTCGAGGCTCGTATCGGTCGTCCGCGTGGCGAGGTTCTCCGTGTAAATCGCGGTGTTGAGCGTCAGCGCGAGACCGACGAGGAGGACCGCGATTGCGAGCGCGGCGACGAGCATCAGTTGGCCGCGGTCGTCGCCGGTGAAGCGCGCGGCTCCCGTCGCCTCGTCGCTCGCGCGCTCGAAGGAGTCGGTCACATCCGCCATACGACCACCTCCACTTCGACGACGCCGTAGAGCGGCCCCGCGCTCCCGTCTTGGATGAAATACGTCTCGTCGCTCGCGGCGGCGACCGATTCGAGCGTCTTGGTCGTCTCGACCGCGCGCGGCTCGCCGCCCGGCGACGTTCCCGGCTCGGTCAGCGCGTCGTCGTCCGCGAGCGTCACGACCCGAGTCCGCGAGACGGCGTGGTCGCTCGGTTCACCCATGAACACGAGTCGGCTCGTCCGGCGGACCTCCCGGTCGCGGAGGTAGTGCACGTAGACGTTGAACGCGATGCCGCGGTCCAAGAAGGACTCGTCGAGCATCGCCCCGAAGGCGGTCGGCGGGCCGCCGTCGACGTAGTAGCCGCGCGCGTCGATGCCGTAGAAGCTCCCGTTTTCGGGGTGCGTGAACAGCACCGTCCGCTTCAGCGCGCCGGTCTCGGCGGCCGCCGTCAGGACGCCGTCGGCGACGGCGGCCTGCTGGTTCTCGATGTGCTGGCTCGACGTACTCGCGGTCAGGGGCGTCACCGCGGTCACCTGCAGCGCGAACGTGACGCTGGCGAGGAGCACCATCGCGGCGACGATGGCTTCGAGCGCGTGGGCCTGTGCGCGAGACACGGTCACCACACCCTCACCGATAGCTCGTGGAGTTCGCCGTCGAGGAGGACGGCCCGCCGGGCGGCGACGACGCTCCGGGTTGTCGAGACCGGCTCGCCGGTCGTCTCGACGACGGTCCCACCCCGCGAGAGCGTGACGTTGAGGCCGTAGGACGCGTCGATTCCGGTCGCGGCGTTGGGGTCGGCGCTCCCGTAGTCGCAGTCGCCGGGCGGCGGGTCCCCGTCGAAGAACGCCTCGGTGCAGACCGCGTCGAGCACGTCCGGATTCTCGTCGTCGACGAGCAGGCGCTGGGTGAGCGAGTCGGCGGCGCGGTTCGCGACGAGCGGGCGGTCCTGTTCGGCCTCGAAGGGGTCGAGAATCTGCGGGATGGTGCCGACGACCCACGCGACCGCAAGGAGGAAGATGCCGACGCCGACGGCGAAGTCGATGGTCGTCTGGGCGCGGGCGCTCCGGCCGCTCGTCTCGCGTCGGTCGTCCGGCGGGCCGCGTCGCCGCATCAGCCGACCACCATCCACACCGCGAGCGAGAGCGTCTGGAGGATGACGACGAACTTGACCCCCGAGAGGAGGTCCGCGTTGCGGATGTAGCCGCTGATGAACCCCGAGAGCATCGCCTGGATGGTGACGCCGTGGAAGAACAGAAGCGACAGCAGGTCGGGGTCGATGCCGCCGCCGAAGCTCGGGCCACCGGTCGTCGCGCCGCCGGAACTCGACGCCTGCGAGGAGAGGCCGGCCATCACGTCGAGGAACTGCGTCTTCAGGATGGCCATCACCGCCAGCAGCGTCACGTAGGTCATGAGGATGATTGCGACCTGCATCCGGGTCCGCGAGATGCGCTCGCGCTCGATGTCGTCTTGGTTCTCGGAGGCCTGCGCGGCCGTCGTCAGGACCTCGGTTATCTGGCTCGACGCCTCCTGGGCCTTCGTGATGAGCTTGACCGTCCGGGCGAGCCGCGGGATGTGGTACTTGTTGTTGAACTCGACGAGCGCCTCCTTGAGGCTCATCCCGTAGTGGACCTTCGCGTACATCACCTCGAACTCGTCGGCGAGCTTCCCCGAGGAGGTGTCCGAGACGGTCTTGATGGACTCGAGGAGCGTCTGGCCGGTGTCGTTCGCGCTCGACAGTTTTCGGAGGTTGTCGGAGAGCTTCCCGGTGATGGCCGCCCGCGAGTGGACGTTCCACTCGTGGAAGACGGCGAGCGGCACCGCGACGAGGTAGACCGGGACGTAGAACCAGATGAACGTCCCCCAGACGGGGTTGGAAACCATCCCGTCCCACGTCGTCGGGGCGGCACCTTCGACGACGGAGACGGCGAGGAGCGAGAGCGCCGCGGGCACCGTCAGCGCGAGGGTGAAAAGCGGATGCCGCTTGAAGAACAGATGCGGGCGGCGCAGGAGTTCTTTCGTCTTGAACGTCCCCTCGCGGGATTTGATGCGCGAAAAGAGGCTGAACTCGCCGACGTAGCTCTCGACGAGCCCCATGTGGACGAGCCCCTCGCGCTGTTGGCCCTGCAGGCGGTCGCTCTCGTCTTCGGGGCTGAGGAAGCCGTCGCCGATTTCGTCCTGCTTGACCGTCGAGACGAGGACGAGGAAGCCGACGCCGGTCAGCGGGATGAGCCCGTAGACGGTCGCGTACAGCAGCCTCGACTGGGCCTCCCCGAGCATGCTCATGATGACGAGGATGATGATGAGAAGCAGCGGAAACAGCGAGAGCGTCATGTACATCTCGCCGAATAGTTCCATCGTCTCCAGCGTCTGTTCTTGCTGTTGTTTCGCGGTCCGGAGGTGTTTGTCCTTCTTGTCGTCGAGGAAGCCCTGCATGTTGCCGCCGGAGTTGACGATAGAGAGCATGTCCGTCAGGAACTGCGAGAGGTCGTCCGAGGGGGTCAAAATCGCCTGCTGGCGGATGGCGTTTCGGTAGTCGGTGCCGAAGTACTCCGTCTCCTGGACGATGCTCTGGAACTCCCGGGAGACCTCGCCGTAGGTGTCTTCGGCGCGCGCCATCGCCTCCAGAATCTCCAGTTGGTTCAGCCCGCCCACCGAAAGGGCGTACATGAACGAGATGGAGTCCGACAGGAGCATGTTTATCTCGCGCTTGCGGGCGGACGCGGTCGAGTACGGAATCGCAACGAGCGTCCCGAACCCGCCTGCGAAGCCGAGCGACCCGAAGAAGAGCCCCGAGAGGACGACGGCTGCGGGCATCGCGAGCGACCGGAGCGTGGCCGCCGTGGACTCGCTTCCGACCGGAATGCCGAGGCTCAGCGAGTCCGCCGAGACGAGGCCGAGCGCGAAGACGCCGTAGCCGACGACCATCCCGACGAGCCACAGCGCGAGGCCGACGAGCACGCCGACCGCGAGCGCCCGCGAGAGGTAGAGTTCGACGGTGTCGGGCATCCGCGCCTGCTGCAGCTTTTCTTCGATGTCGGCGACGAACTCGCCGTCCTCGTCGAAGATGAGCTGAAACAGCGGGTAGAAGGCGTCGCCGAGGGTGTCGGTGCTGCGGTCGAGACCGCCCGAGGTCTTCGAATCGAGGTTGCTCATCTACTCGCCCTCTCCGGAGTCGGCCCCGCGAGCGCCCGCGTCGTCGGCCTCGTCGCCCTCGTGTGGGTCGTCGGCCTCGGCGGCCTCGAACCCGCCCCACGTCTCGTCGGCCGCGTCGTCGGCGTCGGCCTCATCGTCGGGGGCGGCCCTGTCGGGTTCGCCTCGCCCCGCCGTGCCGTCCGAAGCCGCGGCCGAGTCCGACTCGTCGTCGATACCGAACGCGCCGAAGAAGTCGTCGAGGTCCGGGTCGTCGCCGTCGGAGTCGGGGAAGGAGGGCGCGTCGTCGAAGCCGAACGCCCCGCTGGTGTCGCCGAAGCCGGTCGGCTCGTCGCCCTCGCGGTCCGCGTCCGCCTCGTCGCGCCCCGCCTCCAGCGCCGGCGTCTCGTCCTCGCCGTCGAGCGAGGACGGCCCGTCGTCGCCTTCGATTTCGGGGGTTTCGTCGCCGGCGTCCAGTTCGTCGCGGTCGTCTCCCTCGTCGAGTTCGGGGTCTCGGGTCGACGCGTCGAGCGAGTCGAGTTCGCCGCGCTCGCCGGGCGTCGCCTCCACGTCCGGCTCGTCGCGCATGTGGTTGAGCGCCTCCGCGACCTCGCCCACGTCGCGGTCGCGGTAGTCGGGGAACAGTTCGTCTTCGGCCCGGCGGAGGATTTCCTTCGCCAGCTTTCGGACGTGTTCCGGCGGGTCGGGTCGCGGGACCATCGCCTCGCTCTCGGGGTCGATGTTGATGTGGACCGACTCCATCTCCCGGAGGTCTTCGAGGCTCCGTTCGAGGTCGTCGGTCGCCATCAGCCCGAGGATGGTGTCCTGGTCGTTGATGAACGCCTGGAACGTCGCCGCGACCTGCGTGTAGGTGTTGAGCCCGCGGTCGATGAGGTACGCGAGGATGACCTGTCGCTTGAAAATCTCCAGTTCGAGCGTCTCCTGATTCCAGCCGCGGTCGAACTTGATCTCTTCGAGCGTGTTCGACGAACCCATCTGGAGGAACTCGTCGGTCTCGGCCTGCCACTGGTAGACGTCTTGGACGTTTATCTCGTCGTTCTCGGGGTCGTAGTGGTTGATTTCGGTGAGCGACTTGTTCCGGCGCACCTTGTTGCCGCCGACCCGCGTCGAGGTCTGGATGGACACGAGGTCGAGGGCGGTGAACATCGTCTTCGAGACGTTGATGGGCGCGGTCGTAAACCGCTTGAGCACCTCGCCGACCGAGTCGGCGTGGAACGTCGTGTAGGTGGTGTGACCCGTGGACATGACCTGAAACAGCGTCCGGCCCTCCTCGCCGCGAATCTCGCCCATGACGATGTAGTCCGGGCGCTGGCGGAGCGCGGCTTCGAGCAGGTCGAACTCGTCCACGTCGCCCTTGTCGTCGTCCGCGAACGACGGCCGGGTGACGGAGGCGATCCAGTTACGCTGGGGCAGTTCGACCTCGCGGGTGTCCTCGATGGAGACGATTTTCGTGTTCGACGGGATGAAAAGCGAGACGGCGTTGAGCGAGGTGGTCTTTCCCGACGCCGTGCCGCCCGCGAAGATGAGGCTCTTGTCGTTCTCGATGCAGAGCCAGAGGAACGCCATCTCCTCCAGCGAGAACGTCGACCAGTTGATGAGGTCGATGGGCGTGAAGGGGACGTCCTTGAACTGGCGGATGGTGTAGTTCGTCCCGTGGTCCGACACCTCGCGACCGAGGGTGAGTTGCGCGCGAGACCCGTCGGGGAGCGTCGCGTCCACCTGCGGGCGGCGCTTCGAGATGCCCTTCCCGGAGCGCTGGGCGAGTTTCACGACGAAGTCGTCGAGTTCGCCCTCGCCGTGGTAGACGTTCGAGATGATCTGCTCGTAGTCGGAGTGGTAGACGAACACCGGCGAGTTGTAGCCGTCGCAGGAGATGTCCTCGACGTTGATGTCGTGTTTGATGCCGTCGATGCGCTCGTAGCCGATGAAGTCGCGGCGGAGGTAGTACTGGAGTTTTCGCACCTGGTAGTCGTTCAGGTCGTCGGCGTCGTCGGCGAGGACCGCCGGTTCGGGTCGGGCGGCGATACCGTCGATGCCGCCGAGCGGGGCGTCATCGTCGGCGTCGCGGGCGGGACCGCCGAAGACGGAACCGAACCCGAGTCGGGACCCGATGCCGCCGAGTCCGCCGAATCGCCCGGCGGTCGCGGGAGTCGCCGAAGAGCCGTCCGGCGACCCACCTCCGCCACCGAGGAGGCCGCCCAGTCCGAGCCGAGACGCGAGGCCCGGAGAGGCAGCCGACGCCCCGTCAGCGTCTGAGCCGTCGTCGCTTTTGCCAGCCGCGGATGCCGTCGCCGGCGGGTCGTAGAGGTCGTACCGCGAGAGCAGTTCGTACGTCTCGGCCTCGATGACCCGTCCGCGGTTGTCGCGGCCGCCCTCGACGACGCTCTCGTCGCCGTACTTGATGGCGGTCCGAAGCTTGTTCGTGAGGAACTCCGTCAGGTCGTCTTCGATGCGGTTCAGGTGCGGTTCGACCACGTAGTACTTCTTCTCGTTTTCCTTGACGGAGTGGAAGATGATGACGAACGCGTAGGGCTTGTTCACCCAGTAGCGCTCGACCTCGCGGAAGTGCGTCTTCTTCTCCATCGGGACGGCCTTCTCGAGGTCGTAGCGGTTCGCCAGCGTGGTCGTGCCGTCGACGCTGGAGAAGAACGCGTCCTCGTCGAACTCGGGGTCCACGTCGACCGTGCGCTCCTCGACGACGGCGTCGAGTTCCTCGGCGCGCTGGCCGGCCCGCGCGAGCGCGTTCTCGATGTAGTCGGGGTCGAACCCGAGCGCCTCCTCGGCGTCGAAGCGGACGATTTCGCCCTCGGAATCCCGCGGGCGGGAACCGTCGTCCTCGTAGTAGTACTCCCGCTTGTAGTGTTCCCACAGCCAGACGTCCTTGACGACGGGGGTCGTCTCGGGGTCGCAAAACGCCTCGAACTGCTCGTTGATGTTCGTCGCGTGCGCGCCGCGCTTACCGATGAACTCCGCCGCGTCGACCGGGTGACAGTCGAGGTACTCTTCGGGGTCGAGGTCGACGCGGTCCCAGTCGGTCCGGGTCGGCGTCGAGGCCGCCCGCTCGTCGTCTTCCTCCCACCGGGACGTGCCGGGCGCGTCGCGTCGCGTCCGCGGGTCGGTCCCGTAGAGGGCTTCCACGTCGCCGTCGCTTCCGTACTCCTCGAGAAAGTCTGCCCACGTGTACGACCCGACGCGCGCGTTCGACGCCTGCTCCGGAGCGGTGTCGCTCTCCACGGGCGGCGTTACATCACCCGTTAACGCCTTTCGCTCCCCTCCGTCGGCGTCGTCGGTTGCCATTGTCACCGGGTATCCGGGCCGATGGAAAAGTCTTTTTCTCAGCTAATTCACAGTTTAAGTCCTGTTTAAGTTGTATTTTTATACTATTTTATCAGGGAAGGTCGTGGCGACGCATCCAGACGGCCGGCTAAATCGGGGCTTTATCGCGGCGTGAACCGGGGCGAATCGAGGGACGCCCGCGGGATAGTTGTTTTCTGATATGTCGTGCAACACGGGAGACGGACCGTCGCCGTTGCGGGCCGGGATTCCGCCGTGGAGACGAAAGAGCGGTGAGTCAGAGGCGTTTGCGACGGGATTGGAACCGAGGGTTTGCGATTCTACCACGGCCGTGCAGCGAGGAGCGTCGCGACGAGCGAAGCGGGCGTGACGGGAATCCCGCGAGCAGAGCGAGTGGGACTCAGGAACGGCCGCTGAGCGAACGAAGTGGCGAACGGGTGTGACGGGATTGAGCGAATCCGGAGGATTCGCGATGTCCGTCGCGGCCGCTGAGCGAACGAAGTGAGCGAAGCGGGCGTGACGGGATTCGAACCCCGGTCGCTCACTGACGTTCGCTCCCCGATTCGAATCCCGCACGTTGCGTTATCGGATTCGCTCCGCTCATCACGATAACGGGCGTGACGGGATTCGAACCCGCGATCGAGAGGTTAGGAACCTCTCGCCCTGTCCACTAGGCCACACGCCCTACGGCGCAATCTCTCAGGACTGGTCAAAAATCGCGTGGTTCGCCCTGCGCGGGCAGAAGAGAGAGAGTGAGCTGCGGTTAGTTCGACGATTTGGTCGAAGCGGATTCGGTTTCGACCGAGTCGGCCGAACTCTCGGTGGCGTCGTCTTCGTCTTCGTCGTCGCCTTTCATATCCTGCAGTTCGTCCTCGATTTCCTCGCGGCCGCGCTGGAATTCGCCGATGGCCTGCCCGGAGGACCGAGCGAGCTTCGGAATCTTGTTCGCGCCGAACAGCAGGACGACGATGAGCAGAACGACGAGCAGCTCGGGCCCGCCCGGGAGTCCCGGGAACAGTGGAGTGATGGTCTCGAACATCGCTATTTCTGCGTTACCTAGTGGCAATTATAGGCTTTTTGCCTTCTGCGGGTTCTGGAAAGACGGAATATCGGCGTACCGGAACTCCCGCATCGCCCGAATCGACGCGTCTCGGCGCGTAGCTCCTACGAAAAGCTTGTGGCCGGGGTGCCGGACACGCTCGGGCGTTCCGCTGCGCCGACTGGGTCGGTCCGTCACCACCGGTCCCCTGAATTTCCGACGACGGTGAAATAATGTGTGCGGAGTCGAATGCCACCCGTATGGTATCAGTCGGCGACGCAGCCCCGGACTTCACCGCACCGCTTACCGACATCGACGGCGACATCGAGTCGTTCACGCTCTCCGAGAACCTCGACGACGCGCCCATCGTCCTCGCGTTCTTCCCCGCGGCCTTCACCGGCACGTGCACCACCGAGATGTGCACCTTCCGCGACCAGATGGCCAACTTCGAGGACGTCGGCGCGACGGTGTACGGCATCAGCATCGACACGCCGTTCACGCTGACGGAGTTCGCCGAGCAGAACGGCCTCAACTTCGGACTCATCAGCGACACGAACCGCGAACTCGTCGACGCCTACGACGTGGCGATGGACTTCGCGAGCCTCGGCGTCAACCGCGTGGCGAAGCGCGCGGTGTTCGTCGTCGACGGAGACGGCGAGGTCACCTACGCGTGGGTCAGCGACGACCCCGGCGTCGAACCCGACTACGACGCGGTCGAGGCCGCCGCCGCGAAGCTCGAAGAACCGACCGAGGCCGCGTAGGCGCACCCCGCCACGAGACGCGTTAGCGCACCTGATTCGGAGCCCAAGTTCTTTTCTCTCCGTGCGACCACCTGCGGTTCATGAGCGATACCGAAGACACCCTGAACGGCGGCCGCGTCTACGACCCCGAGGCGGACCACGCCTTCCCCGACGAGAAGCTCAACGAGGTGCTCCCCGCGCTCCTCGACGACGAGGAAGTGACGACGCTCCTCGAAGCGCAGAACGTGAACGCGGTGACGCGCAAGGGCTACAACGACCACGGCCCGAAGCACATCGAAATCGTTCTGAACCGCGCGCTTCGGCTGTACGACCTGCTCAAGGCCGGCGGCTGCGAGTTCAACGGCGCGGCCGAGCAGGGACTCGACGAGGCCGACGAAGCGGTCATCATCGCCCTCGCGGCGCAACTGCACGACATCGGTCACATCGTCCACCGCGACAACCACGCGTACTACTCCATTCCGCTCGCGTCGGACGTGCTCGACCGCTTCCTCCCCGAGTTCTACGGCCTCGCCGACGCGGTCCGAATCAAGGCGGAAGTCCTCCACGCCATCCTCTGTCACCACCGCGAGGAGGACCCGCTCACGCTCGAAGCCGGCGTCATCCGCGTCGCCGACGCGCTCGACATGGAGCGCGGCCGGTCGCGCATCCCCTACGAGAAGGGCGGCCGCGGCATCAACACGCTCTCCAGCCGCGCCATCAACAACGTCGTCCTGAAGCCCGGCGAGGACTCCCCCGTCCTCGTCGAAATCGAGATGGTGAACGCCGCGGGCGTCTATCAGGTCGACAACCTCCTGAAGGCGAAACTCGACGGCTCCGGTCTCGAAGAACACGTCCGCATCGTCGCGGTCAACACGAAGTCCGACGACAGGCTCGTCGAGCGCATCGAACTCTAGGCAGCGCGTCGGGAGTCGGAAAAATCGGGTCGCGGTCGACCGCCGCGGGTCGGTCCCGCGGTCGGCGTTGTTTTTCCTCAGTCGTTCGACTGCGCGAGGCGCTCCGCGCCGCCGACCGAGAGTTCGCCGCTGAGGGTGCGGTTCGGGTAGGGGATGTCGATTCCCTCCTCGTCGAACCGCTCTTTGACGGCGGTAACGTACTCGCCGCGGGTCTTCACGAAGTCGGCGCGGCTGGGCTGGGAAATCCAGATGCGCGACTTGAGCGTGACCGACGAGTCGCCGAGTTCGGTCAGTCTGACCGACGGCTCGGGCGTCGTCATGATTCCCTCGTGGTTTTCGGCCTCGTCGAGGATGATGTCGGTCGCCTGCTGGATGTCGTCGTCGTAGCCGATGCCGAACGGCACCTGCAGGCGGAGTTTGTCCTTCGCGACGGGGTTCTTGATGACGCCGTCGGTGAGCTGCGAGTTCGGCACGGTGAGCAGTTCGTTGTCGAAGGTGCGAACGCGCGTCACGCGGAAGGAGATGTCTTCGACGACGCCGGAGTTGCCGTCCCATTCAATCCAGTCGTTGATGCGGAACGGCTTGTCGGTGAAGATGAAGATGCCGGCGACGAAGTTGGCGATGACGTCCTGCATCGCGAAGCCGATAGCGAGCGTCGCGGCCGCGCCGATGGTGGCGAGCGACTGCAGGATGTTGCCGAGGCCGGCGAACGCGAACCCCGCGCCGAGGGCGACGAACGCCACGACGAGGGTCGCGATTTTCATCAGGGGCTTTTTGGCGTGTTCCTCCGCGCCGCGCCGGTCGAGGACGCGGTTGAGCGCGGACGACACGACCGCCTTGCCGACGATGTAGACGACGACGAAGCCGAGAACGAGACCCAGGAGCGTCCCGAGCGTCTCGGCGTACGGGACGTTCTGCTGGGTGAGGAGTCGACCGATAGCGCCGCCGTCACCCTGCAGTTGGAGCGGGAGTGCGAGCGCGTTCATCGGTGGTAGACCGCGGTCTTCCCCCTCGTCTCTATCAGTTCGGCGTTCACCCGGTCTGCGAGGTCAGCCGCCGCCTCGTCGACCGTCGTGCCGCCGAGCGCCGCCCGGAGGAACTTCGCTTTCACGAGGTTCCGGTCGGCCAGCTGGTCGTTGAGTTCGCCGACCACCGCTTCGATTCCGCTCTTACCCACCCAGACGGTCACGTCGACGTCGTGGGCCTCCTTTCGCAGCTCCTGCGTGTTCATGTGTGGCCTCCACTATGTGCCAGAGGGCTTCAATAGTAAGGCTTTGGCGGCCGTTTGGTTGTCGTACACACGCGAGAACGGGTCGATACTGCCGGAATCGCCGGCGGGCGGTCAGTACGGATAGCGTTTCGTCGCCCCGCAGTCGCATCTGACGACGACGCGGCCGCCGGCGCGGGTCCGGACGCGGGCGTTGACGCCGGGACGGAGGTAGGCGTCGCAGTCGTCGCAGGTGAACCGGCGGAACGCCTTCGGGAGGCCGCAGCGGTTCCGCTCTGCGACCCGGCGGGCGAGGCGGACGTACTCGCGGGCGCGCTCGTGGTCGCGGTCGCTCGCCGCCTCGCGGGCGAGGTCGTGGAGTCGGTCGATGCGCTCCTCCGCGATGTTCATACACGTTCGGGCGAGCGGCCCGGACAAAGACGTTCCGAACCGCGACGCGGAGCCGAAGCCGGTACTGTGATACCCCACCCGGAAAAACGGCGACTGTGCGCGTCCTGAACTACCTCGAGTTCGCCTCGCAACTCGAACGCAGCGGCATCGGCACCGCCACCGACCAGCAGCGGGCGGCCCTCGCCACGACCGACGTGGAGGTCGTCACCTCCCCGTGGCCCGAGTCGGCCGCCGCGGGTGCCGCGGGCCTCCTGCGGGGCGACGGGGTCGTCCGCGACTACGACGTGGCCCACTGCAACCTCATCGGCCCCGGGTCGCTCGCCGTGGCCGGACACGCCAAACGGAACGACATCCCGCTCGTGCTCCACTCGCACGTCACCCGCGAGGACTTCGCCGAGAGCTTCCGCGGGTCGACCGCGGTCGCCCCCGCCCTCGGGAAGTACCTCAAGTGGTTCTACTCGCAGGCCGACGTGGTGCTCTGTCCCTCCGAGTACACGAAGCGAACGCTCGAATCCTACCCGGTCGACGCGCCGATTCGACCGATTTCGAACGGCGTCGACACCGAGGCGCTCGACGGCTTCGAGGACCTCCGCGACGAGTACCGAGAGAGGTACGACCTCGACGGCATGACCGTCTTCACCGTCGGCAACGTCTTCGAGCGCAAGGGCCTCACGACGTTCTGCACGCTCGCCCAGGAGACCGACTACGACTTCGCGTGGTTCGGCCCCTACGACACCGGCCCGCACGCCTCGAAGAAAGTTCGATACTGGGTCGAAAACGCCCCGGAGAACGTCACGTTCACCGGGTGGATAGACGACATCCGCGGCGCGTTCGGCGCGGGCGACGTCTACCTCTTCGCGACGAAAAACGAGAATCAGGGCATCGCCGTCCTCGAAGCGATGGCCTGCGGGAAGGCGGTCGTCCTCCGCGACATCCCGGTGTTCGAGGAGTTCTACACCCACGGCCACGACTGCCTGAAGTGTTCGACCGACGCGGAGTTCCGCCGGGCGCTCGACCTGCTCGCCCGCGACCCCGACCTCCGGCGGCGACTCGGCGAGAACGCCCGCGAGACGGCCGCCGAACACAGCCTCGACCGCGTCGGCGACAGGCTCGTCGAGACGTACGAGGACGCGCTGTCCGGGCGACTCGAAGGCTGAGTGGCCGCCCCCCGACCGGCGAGTCTCGTTGGCCGACCCCCGGGAGGCGGCCGATTGATTCGGTAACACACGACAGTCCAGCGGGAAGTCACAACGGTTTATCCCGTCGGGGTCGCACGAACGGCCATGCAGTCGGTCGCCGCGTTCACCGACACGTACCTACCGACCGTCAACGGCGTCACCTACACGATTCAGACGTGGCGCGAGCGGTGGCACCGCCGCGGCGGTCGCATGGACGTGGTGTTCCCGGCGGACGAAGACTACGACCCCGAGCCCGGCGAGTACGGCGTCCGAAGCCTTCCCTTCCCGTTCTACGAGGGGATTCGAATCGGCGCGCCGCGGATTCCGGGGGCCGTCGACGACGTCGACGTGGTCCACGCCCACACCCCGTTCGGCCTCGGACTGGCCGGCCTCCGACTCGCCCGCCGGCGCGACCTCCCGCTCGTGGCGACCTACCACACCCCGACCGGCGAGTACGCCGAGTACCTCAGCTCCGTCGGCGCTATCGAGCGCGGCGTCGAGCGCACCGCCGAGCGGTACGAGCGATGGTTCTTCGACCGCGCCGACGCGGTCATCGTCCCGAGCGAGGACGCCGAGCGCCGCCTCGTCGACGAGGTCGGCGTCGAGGCCGAAATCGTCGTCCTCTCGAACGGCATCGACGTGGAGCGGTTCGAACCCGTCGAGGGCGACGACTTCCGCCGCCGCTACGACCTCGGCGACGGCCCGCTCATCGGTTACACGGGCCGCCACGGCTACGAGAAGCGTCTCGACGAACTCGTCCGGGCCGCGGCCGACCTCGACGCGACGCTCGTCTTCGGCGGCGACGGCCCCGCCCGCGACGAGCTGTCAGCCCTCGCCGACGACCTCGGCGTGGACGCGCACTTCCTCGGCTTCCTCGACCGCGAGGAGCTGCCGGCGTTCTACTCCGCGCTCGACGTGTTCTGTTTTCCGAGCCCCGTCGAGACACAGGGGCTCGTCGCGCTGGAGGCCAACGCCTGCGGGACGCCCGTCGTCGGCGTTAACGAGGGCGCGCTGGAGGACACCGTCCTCGACGGCGTGACTGGTTACCACTACGAGTCAGGCGACTTAGACGGCTTCCGCCACGGGATTCGGCGGGCGCTGGCGGAACGCGAGGCACTCAGCGCGCGGTGTCTCGACCGCCGTGACGAGGTGAGCGTCGACCGCTCTGTCGACCGACTCGCGGCGCTCTACGACCGGTTGGCGTCGGAATAAAAAACAGCGAGACCGACTGCGAAACCGCGTTAGTCGCGACCTTCGAGCGCGTCGGCGATGCGGCGCAGTTCGCGGTTCACGTCGCGGACCTCGTCGCGGAGCTGTCGGACCTCGCGGACGAGCTGTTCGTCGCTTCCGCTTCCCTGCTCGGGGTCGCGCGGGCCGCCGCCCATACTTCCGGGACCGCCGCCCATGCCGCCGGGGCCGCCGCCGCCGCCCATACCGCCGGGGCCGCCGCCACCCATCATGCCGCTCATCATCTGCGCGAACGGGTTGCCGCCGCCGCCCATGCCGCCGGGGCCGCCGCCGCCCATCATCTCTTCGGGGTCGGGGCGCTCGCCTTCCTCGCGCTCTTTCTCGCGGCGCTGTCGAATCTCTTCGACCCGCTCGCGGAACGACTTCTCCTCTTCGCCGTCGTCGCCCTCGTCGGGCGTCTGCGTCTCGTCTGCGGGTTCGTCGTCAGCCATGAGAGCGAGTTGGCCGTCCTCCCGGAAAGTGCTGACGGTCTCTGAGAATCGTGACGTCGCTCACCCGAACGCGCCGAGGCTCGACTGGAGGTCGCGGTCGGTCCCGCCGTCGCCGAGTTCGTGGCCGACGAGGTCGCGCATGTCGACCGCGTAGGTCGTCCCGCGGTGGTCGAGGACGAGCACGCGCCCCTTCACGCCGCGGACCGTTCCCGTGGCGACGGTTTCTGCGACCGGCGAGCCGTCGAGGTCGAGACCGTAGTCGAACACGAACGTCTCGATGGGGTCGAACTCGGCGACGAGGGCGTCCCACGCCGCGGCGTCGACCGCCCGGCCGAACCCCTCGATTTTGGTCGGGACGCGGATGCGGTCCGGAATCTCGGTCGCCAGTTCGGCCTCGTACTCGCGGGCGACGCGGCCATCGGAGAACGTTCGGACGTGGGCCGCGCGGTCCGCGCCCTGCTCGCGCAGGCGGGTGTCGAGCCGCCACTCGCGGGTGACGCCGACTTTGAACGTGTCGGGGGCGAACGCCGCGAGGTAGACCGCGTGGTCCTCGTAACAGTCCATCTCGTCTTTCAGACACGTCCCCGTGCACTTCGCGCAGACCCACGTGTGGCGGTGGTCCGAGCAGTAGGGTGCGCGGTCGTTGTCGCAGGAGACGTGTCGGTCGTCGTGGACGGTGCCCGCGCAGTGGCGCTCGCCGAGGCGGTAGTCGAGTTCGGTGCCGGGGTCGAGCGCGACCGAGTCGATGCCGCCGCTCTCGCTCACGAACAGCGCGGGAGTTCCGGTATCGTAGCCGACGACCTGCACGCTCCGGGGTAGGGAGTCGCGGTAGAAAGGTGGCTCGCTCCCGGGGCGAACTGCGGGGCCCGCCGGGCGTCGCCCCGCGGTGTCGGCCGCGGGTATCGGTCGGCGTTATTCGTACTCGGCGCGGAGCTCTTCGGCGAGTTCCTCGGCCGCGCGGCGGACGGCCTCGTCGCTCGACCCGTCGGGCTCCCAGCCGAGCGCGGAGAGCTTCTCGATGGAGAGGCGCATCTTCGGCACGTCGCCGGTCCAGCCGCGGTCGCCGCCGGTGTACTCGAACTCGGGGTCGAGGTCCAGCACGTCGGCGACGATGTTCGCGATGGTCGTCACCGAAGTGGTCGTCCGCGTGCCGAGGTTGTAGACGTTGTAGTCGCGCTCGGCGTGCTCGACGATGTGGCACATCGCGTCGATGCAGTCCTCGACGTGGAGGTAGGACTTCTCCTGTCGGCCGTCGCCGAGGATTTCGAGCGTCTCGGGGTCTTCGAGGAGCTTCTCGATGAAGTCGGGGATGACGTTGCCGCGCTGGTTCGGGCCGACGATGTTGGCGAAGCGGTACATGTAGACCGTGACGTCGTAGGAGTGGGCGAACGTCGACAAGAGGCCCTCGTCGGCGAGCTTGGAGGAGCCGTAGATGCTGATTGGTTCGAGGGGCGCGTAGTCCTCGGGCGTCGGTCGAGGGGCCTCGCCGTAAATCGTCGACGAGGAGGTAAAGGAGATGTTCGACACGCCGACCTCCTGCATCCGTTCGAGGATGTTGTAGGTCATCTCGGTGTTCTCCTCGAACAGCTGACGGGGATTGCCGTAGTTCGTGTCCGTGTAGGCCGCGAAGTGGAAGACGATGTCGAGGTCCTCGGTGACGGCCTCGGCGACGTCGTCGGGGTCGGTCATGTCGGCCTGTACGAACTCGACGCCGTCGGGGACCTGCTCGCGGTCCCCCTTCGAGAGGTCGTCGGCGACGACCACGTGGTTATCCTCGGAGAGGCGCGCGGCGAGGTGAGAGCCGACGAGTCCCGCGCCCCCGGTCACGAGGACGCGCTTGTCGGAGAGTTCCAGCGACATGGCTCAGATGATTCGACCGAGTGATAAGTCCGTTTCCCCTCCGGGCCGCGGCCGGGCGTCGGTGACGGCCCGCGCTACCGGGGCCACGAGATTCCGGTCAGGTCCTCGCTCAGCCGCCACAGCTCCCGGACGTGCTTGGGGTCGGTCGCCGCGGCCGACGGCTCGGCCGGCGCGCAGTCGGAGAAGTACGACCCGGTTACTCCCGCGACGGCCGGCGACGCGGCGAGGTAGACGGGCGTGTCGGCGGCCGTCGCCGGCGTATCCGCGAAGCCGCCGACGAGTCGGCGCGGGAGTCGGGAGAGCAGGCCGACCCCGGCGCGGACGGGGAGCGAGGCGTCGCGCCACAGGCCGCTCGACGGGACGAAGCCGGGGTGACAGCAGTTCGCGGTCGGGCCGTCGAGCCTGTCGGCGAGCCCGACGGTGAAGCGAACGTTCGCCAGTTTCGACCGGGCGTAGGCGTCGAGACCGTCGTAGTCGTCGAGGCTCGTCGCGTCGAGCGGGCCCTCGAACCGGCGGTGGACCTCCGAGGAGACGGTGACGACGCGACCGTCGTCGGGAAGCAGGTCGCGGAGCCCGTGCGTGAGGACGAACGGCGCGAGGTGGTTGACGGCGAACGTCTTCTCCGCGCCGTCGGCGGTCAGTTCGCCCGTCGAGAAGTGCGCGCCGGCGTTGTTGACGAGCACGTCCACGCGGTCGGTCCGGTCGCGAACCGCCTCGGCGAGGCGGCGCACGGTGTCCCGTTCGGCGAGGTCGGCGCGAAAGAAGACCGCGTCGCCGCCGGCGTCCTCCACGGCCGCGGCGACGGTCCGACCCGCGTCCCGGTCGCGGCCGTGGACGAAGACGGTCGCACCGAGACGACCGAGGGCGAGCGCCGTCTCGCGGCCGACGCCGGAGGTCGCGCCGGTCACGAGCACGGTTCGGTTCGACAGGTCGGCGCGCTCGACGCCCGCGCCGACTTCGGGGCGGTGGCTCATGGATACGTCTGCGGCGGGCGCGCAGATAAATCTCGACCGCTGGGACAGACAGGTGGACGAATAGACAGGCGGACGAACAGACGAACGAACGAGGGACCGCCGCGCCGCCGCCCGCGTTCCGAAAGCGCCACTTTCCCCCGCCGTCTTCGGAGAGACATGCACAACGAACCCGAGGTCGCCGTCCTCCGGTACGGACACCGGCCGGGGCGCGACGACCGGATGACGACGCACGTCGGCCTGACGGCCCGCGCGCTCGGCGCTGACCGGGTCATCCTCCCGGACAACGCCGGCCACTCGATGGAGACCGTCGAGGACATCACGGGCCGGTTCGGCGGCCCCTTCGAGGTCGAACTCACCGAGGCGCTCAACGGCGTCATCCGCAACTGGGAGGGCAAGGTCGTCCACCTCACGATGTACGGCGAGCGCGTTCAGGACGTGGAGGCCGACATCCGCGAGGCGCACGCCGAAGAACCGCTTCTCGTCGTCGTCGGCGGGGAGAAGGTCCCCTTCGAGGTGTACGAGGGGGCGGACTGGAACGTCGGCGTCACGAACCAGCCGCACTCGGAGGTCGCCGGCCTCGCGGTGTTCCTCGACCGCCTGTTCGACGGGCGCGAGCTCGACCGCGAGTGGGAAGACGCCGAAAACCGGGTCGTCCCGATGGCGACGGGCAAGAAAGTCGTCCCGGCCGACGAGGAGTAATCGGACGCGTCGGCGCGCCCGCCGGCGGTTCTCCGCTGCCCGGGAGTAATAAGACTTAATGGCGTTCCTGACGCCATTTCGCACAATGGCTTTTGAGGAGTTACTGAACGACCCTGTTATCCAGAAGTACCTCCACGAGTTGGTTGGGCCCACTGGGATGCCGGTCGCGGCGGCACCCCCGGACGGCGAGGTCACCGACGAGGAACTCGCCGAGGAACTGCGGCTCGAGCTCAACGACGTGCGTCGTGCGCTCTTTATCCTCTACGAGAACGACCTCGCGTCGTATCGTCGCGTCCGCGACGAGGATTCCGGCTGGCTCACCTACCTCTGGACGTTCCACTACGAAAACATCCCCGAGAACCTCGAAGAGGAGATGTACCGCCTCCTCGAGGCGCTCGAGGAGCGACTCGACTACGAGCGGGACCACGAGTTCTACCTCTCGGAGCCCGCCGGCATCCGCTTCGAGTTCTCCGAGGCGATGGAGCTCGGCTTCCAGTGCCCCGAGACCGGCGCGCCCCTCGAACCGATGGACAACGACGACCTCGTCGACGCGATGGAACGACGCATCGAAGAGCTTCGAGACGAGCTCAACGTCGAAGTGACGGGGACGAACTGAATGGTCGTTCTCGCAACGAAGTGCTACATCGACGGCGACGCCCGCGACCGCGCGCTCGACAGCCTCACCTCGCTCGTCGCCAACGACATCGGCGACCTCGACGTGGAGTACGACATCGGCGTCCGCGACGACGATTTCATCTCCGTGACGGTCTCCGGCGACGACGAGACGGTCGCGCGCAACGTCCTCCGCGAGGAGTGGGGCGAAGTCACGCCGCACCTCTCGGCCGGTGAGACCTACGTCGGCACGCTCGAACACTGGGACGACGACGGCTTCGTCCTCGACGCCGGCATCGAGGTGCGCATCCCGACCGAGGAACTCGGCCTCGGCCGCGGCTCCGCGACGCAGATTCGCGACCGCTTCGGCCTCGTCCAGCACATGCCGCTGACGTTCGTCTACGGCGGCGACGACGAGCCCTCGCGGCTGGCCGACGAGCAGGTCGACCGCCTCTACGACTGGACCCGCGGCAGCGGTCGCGTCAACGTCAACAGCGCGACCCGCGGCGAGGTCCGCGCGACGGTCAACCGCGCCGGTCACGCGAAGGACATCGTGACCGTCGAGCGCCTCGGCCTCCTCGAACAGAGCATCGTCTGCCGGGACGAGACCGACCCGCCGGGCCTCCTCGCCAGCATCGGCTCGTACCTGCCGGCCGAACTGAAGTGCGTCATCGGCCAGTAAGACGATGAACAGGCGACTCCTCGTCGGTATCGCCGCGCTCGCCCTCCTCCTCGTGACCGCCGGCTGTCTCGGCGGCACATCCAGCGTCTCGAACGACCGACTCGACGCCGCGCCCGACGGCGAGTACGCGTGGACCGCCGAGACGGACGCGCACATCACCGTCCAGGACAACGGCCGATTCCGCGCGGTCTACGAGATGAACGACTCGTTCGTCGAGCTCTACCGGTTCGACGGCTTCGGCAGTCGGACGCCGCTTCCGGTCGAGGCGGTCCGCTACCGCTACGAGAACGGGACCGTCATCAACGGGACCGAACTGAAGGCCCGCGGCGGCGACGTGACCCAGAACGACCGCATCACGAACGTCACGCTCCCCGCGGACGCCGGGAGCGCCGGCAAAGTCGCCTTCAGTTCGTCGTCCTCGCCGAAGCGGTTCTCGCTTCCCGTCTTCGTCGAGGGGAGCTACGAGGTCGTCCTGCCCGCCGACCGCCGCGTCGACTTCCCGATATTCGGGTCGGTCCGGCCGTCGGGCTACGAGACTGAAGTCGTCGACGACCGGCTCCACATCCGGTGGCCCGAGGTGACCGACGGGAACGTCGTCGTGCAGTTCTACCTCCAGCGCGACCTCGGCATCTTCGCGGCGGTCGCCGCCGTCTCGGTGCTCGTCGGCGGCGCGGGGATACTCTACTACCGCCGGCAGATTCAGGCGCTCCGCGACCGCCGACAGGAACTCGGCTTGGACGTCGAAGACGACGACCGCTGACGGACGCCCGATAGACGCGGCGTCGGTCGGCCGACTCGGGTCGCCGGTGTGAACGCTTTTTTGCCTCGCAGCCCGCTACCTCGGGATATGCAAGTCGCCGTGGTCACCGTCGGGGACGAACTCCTCGCCGGCGACACCGTCAACACGAACGCCACGTGGTTGTGCACGGAACTGACAGAGCGGGGCGTCTCCGTCGAGCGCGTGACGACGGTCCCCGACCGCGTCGCCGACATCGCCCGCGTGGTAAACGAATACCACGCCGAGTACGACGCCGTCGTCGTCACCGGCGGGCTCGGGCCGACCCACGACGACGTGACGATGGAGGCCGTCGCGGCCGCGTTCGGTCGCTCTCTGGAGCGGAACCCCGACGCCGAGGAGTGGCTGGAGACGAACGGCGGCTACTCCGCGGCGGACCTCGTGGAGGGGACGACCGACCTTCCCGCGGGGTCGCGGATGCTCCCGAACGACGAGGGCGTCGCGCCCGGCGCGGTCGTCGGCTCGGTGTACGTGCTCCCCGGCGTCCCCGGCGAGATGAAAGCCATGTTCGCCCGCGTCGCCGACGAGTTCGCGGGCGAGCGGACTCACGTCCGGTTCGTCCACACGTCGGAGCCCGAAAGCTCGCTCATCGAGCGGTTCGAGGCCGTCCAATCGGAGTTCGACGTGACCGTCGGGAGCTACCCCGGCGACCACGTCAGAATCAAACTCGCCGGGGCCGACGAGGGGACCGTCGAATCGGCGGCCGCGTGGCTCGAAGCGCGAGTCGAGTCGTACGAAGAATAGGGTCGGTCGGCCGACGGGTCAGCGCTGGAGGTACCAGAGCCACCCGGCGGTCATGAGGATACCCACGAGAAGCACGGTCGCGGCCGTCTCAGAGGTCGGCAGCACCTGTCCGGCGGATTCTAACGGAATCATGGATGACAATTGCTCGGTCCCCTTGTTAAACGGTGAGGTTCCGGCGACGGTCGGCGCGGGCTGAACGTCGCCGCCGTGGTCGACGCGCGCTGCCCGCGGCACCGCCGCTCGCGGCGGGCGGTTCGACCGCCGGCTACCGCGTCGCTTTTCCCCCGGGCGCGGGTTCGTTCAGTCATGCGAATCGGTGTCGTCGTCAACCCCGTCGCGGGGATGGGCGGCCGGGTCGGCCTGAAGGGAACCGACGGGAAAGTCGAGGAGGCCAGAGCGCGCGGCGCGGAGCCGCGGTCGCCGGAGCGGGCGCGACGGGCGCTCTCGCGGCTCTTCGAGGCCGACCCCGAGGCGGAACTGCTCGCGTGGGGCGGGGAGATGGGCGCGTCGGCCGCCCGAGACGCCGGGTTCGACCCCGACGTGCTCGGCGGTCCGTCCGGCGACGAGACGAGCGCGGCCGACACCGTCGCCGCCGTCGAGGCGTTCGTCGACGCCGACGCGGACCTCGTGTTGTTCGTCGGCGGCGACGGCACCGCGGCGGACGTGGCCGAGGCGCTCGACGGGACCGACGTCCCGATGCTCGGCGTCCCCGCGGGCGTGAAGGTCTACTCCTCCGTTTTCGCCGTCTCGCCCGAAGACGCCGCCCACGTCGTCACCTCGTTCGAGCGGACCGAGGCCCGCGAGGTCATGGACATCGACGAGGACGACTACCGCGCCGGCGAGGTCAGGCCGGAGCTTCGGGCGGTCGCGCACGTCCCCGTCGCCGAGGACCTCCAGTCGTCGAAACAGACCGGCGGCGGGACCGTCGAGGCGCTCGCCGCGGGCGTCGCCGACGACATCCGTGCGACCGAGGGCGTCACCTACGTCCTCGGGCCCGGAAGCACCGTCGGCGCGGTGAAAGCCGAGTTGGGAATCGACGGGTCGCCGCTCGGCGTCGACGTCTACCGCGACGGCGAGGTACTCGCCCGCGACGCGACCGAGGCCGAAATTCTGGCGAGTCTCGGCGAGGAGAACGTCATCGTCGTCACGCCCATCGGCGGACAGGGGTTCGTCTTCGGCCGCGGCAACCCCCAACTCTCTCCCGACGTGATTCGCCGCTGCGACGTGTCGGTCGTCGCCTCGCGGTCGAAACTCGACGCGATTCCGGTCCTCCGGGTCGACACCGACGACCCGGTCCTCGACGCCGACCTCCGCGGGTGGACGAAAGTCCGCGTGGGCCGGGTCGAGCGGCGGATGATGAAAATCGAGTGAGCGGCGCACCTCAGTCGCGGTCGACTCGTCGCGCCAACAGAAAAATCGAGCGAGAGGCCGCTCCCGTCGACCGTCTCGTCAGTCGTCAGCCGGTGCCTGTTGTTCCGTGATGTACTGGACGATTTCGTCCGTTTCGGTCTTGAAATCGTCGAGGTCGGTCTCGTTCCCGTGGAGAACCGTCGAGAAGTACTTCGTGTCGGCGGCGAGGTTGACGGCCTCCCGGAGTTCTTCGTCTGTGACGCCGTCCAACCGTGCCTCTTCTTTGTGGAAGTAGGTACAGTACGGACAGTTGGTCGCGGCCGCGACGCCGACCCCGATGAGTGCTTTCTCTCGCCCGGATAGTTCGGTGTCTTTCCCGAGGTTGAGGTCGCGGAAGAGCCCCCAACTGTGCTCACTCGCCGGTTCGGCCAAGCTCTCCATCCAACCCGGGACTTGACCGAGCATTCCCTCCATCTCTTGTCGTGTGGTTTTCGATACCATCTTGCTCCCCGTTACCTCCGCAGTCCTGTCGCTAGGGAGGCACTTATTACGAGGTGTCGGAGAAGTAAAGTTATGAACCGTCTGGACAGTCATAATCTGTCCGTATCGACGACGTTCCGGAGAAATGCGCCGTTAATACGCCGGTCTACGGGACGGTTCTCTCCCCCCGTCCCGGACGCTCGACGTGAATGATTTAATATTTGGAACCATCTCCAATGAGAACCACAAGGCATTATTCATGGAGGGTGTAATATAGTGAGATTTAAGGTCATTGGATGGGTTCTGACTGACATGGAAACCCGGAAAGTCCAGCGTCTCGGTCCCTCCACGCTGGCGATGACGCTTCCAGCGGAGTGGGCCAAGGAACACAACGTCGAGAAGGGCGACGAGGTGACGATTCGGACGAGCGGCAAGGGAACGCTGACCGTGCTTCCCGAGTCGGTCAACACGGAGGACTCGAAGGCGACGATTCGCGCTGACAGTCTGAACGCGGAGGCGCTCGAACGCGCCATCGTGGCGCAGTACGTCCTCGGACGGCGCGTCATCCACATCGAGAAAAGCGAGGGCGCGCTCGATTCGGACCACATCAACGCCGTCTACAAGGCCGAGACCCAGCTCATGGGCCTCGGCGTCATCGAGGAGACGCCCGAGCGAATCGCGATTCGCTGCTCGGTCGACGCGGAGGACTTCAGCCTCGACAATCTGCTCGAGCGCCTCGAAAACACGGGGAGCACGATGCGCGGCGAGGCCATCAAGGCGCTCGCCCACGGCAACCCCGACCTCGCCCAGCGGGCGCTCAACCGCGAGCGACAGGCGAACAAGATTTTCGTCCTCCTGCTCCGGCTCATCTTCACGTCCTACCAGAACCCCAACCTCGCGCGGGCGGTCGGCCTCGACTCCGGCTTCCCGCTCATCGGTTACCGCTCGGTGGCGAAGAACCTCGAACTGACCGCCGACAACGCCGAGGACATCGCCAACATCGTCATGGACGCCGAGGGGCACACCATCGACGTCGACCAGTCGACGATGCGGCGCATCCGCGAGTTCACCGACCACGTCGACGAGATTACGACGACCGCGGTTCGGGCCGTCGTCGAGCGCGACTACGACCTCACCATCGAGTGCCGAGAGCTGTTCCGCGAGATAAGCGACCGCGAGCGCGACATCCTCAACGACCTCCCGGAGATGGAAAACCAGAAGCTCCTCCAGATTCGCGAGGTGCTCGTGAGCCTCCAGCAGACCGCGCAGTACGCGATGCGGAACGCCGAAATCGCGTCGAACCTCGCGCTCAACGAGGAGTCGGACCACGTCACGATAGACTGAGAAACGAAAGACCGCGGGCGGCGCGCCGTCGCGCTCAGTCGGCGATGACTTCCATCGCCTCGTTGTTCTCGGTCTCGGACGACTCTTTTTCGCCCGTCAGCGGGTTGCGACTGGCGATGCGGCAGTCGAACGCCGGATGCTCGCCGAAGTGCCGGAGTATCATGTGACGCCGCGACCCCGTGATGCCGGTTCGGCCGATGTCCTCGGCGGTAAAGCGCTCGGGCAGGCGGTCGTACAGCCGACGCAGTTCGTCGAAGCTGGTGAACACCTTCGCGTTGCCGGTGGAGTCCGCGCCGCGGCGGGAGACGACGTAGCTGCCGTCCCGACGGTACTCGCCGGCCGTGCGGAAGAACTCTCGTTTCTCGGTCAGCGCCGAGCCGATAGCCTCCTGCAGGTCGGCGGCGGCGTCTCGGGACAGTTCACAGGACTGGTCGCCAAAGGAGACGACGATGGTTTCGTCGTCGCTCTCGACGGACACAGGGTTCTCATTACGGGAGAAGAACTCGATCAGGAGCGTGGGTACTCCGTGTCATATCATCGAATATCTCGTCCGACGGTAAAGGGTTGTCGGCTGAGTCAGGAATCACCGAAGATTTCTCGGCGAATCGGGACGGTCGAACGACGGTTCGACTCCCCGCCGCCGCGGGGCGGAACGCGGCCGCTACAGGAGGCCGTCGTCCGTCGTGGAGGTCCCGCCGTCCGACGTGGTGGTCTCGTCGTCCGACGTGGTCGTTGTCGTCTCGGTTGTCGTCGTTGTCGTCGTTGTCGTCGCAGTCGCGGTGTCTGTCGAAGTCTCAGTTGTAGTCGCGGTCGAGGTGGTCGCGGTTTCCGTGGTCGTCTCGGTCGCCGTCGTCGTCTCAGTCGCCGTCTCGTTCCCCGCCGACGCCGCCTTGTTCCCGAAGATGTCCGTCTCGAACGTCTTCTCGTAGGTCAGCGGGTCGAGTGGGACGCGGAGGGTCGTGCCGCCGGCGTCGAGGTTCGCGTAGAAGTCGATACGCAGGTCGGTCGTCTGGTCGCGTTCGAGGTGCGAGACCCACCACTCGTCGAGTTTGTCGTTTTGGATGTAGGTCGTCGCCTCGATGGTCTCCGTCGACTTCGGGGAGATGACGTACTCGGAGTTCGTCGTCCCCTCGCCCACGTCCACGTCGTTCATGGAGATGTCGTAGCCGAGTTCGGAGACCGCAATCGGGTACGGCTTGGGGTTGTGGACGACGAACGTGAGTTCGAGCGCCGTGCGCTCGCTCGTGGACTCGCCCCACTCGGCGCTCGTCTCGTTGACGTACAACACGGGGTCCGAGACGACCGGCGAGTCCGCGTCTATCTCGCGGGTCTCCGTGGAGTTGAACGCCGACAGCAGGTCGGTGTCGATGCTCCGGGTTATCTCGGGCGCCTGGAAGGTCTGTCCCAGCGTCTCCGAGGAGACGTTGGCGTCCACGACGAGGTCCGTGTGCTCGCCGTTCTGGATGTGCGAGACCCACCACTCGGGGATGCGCTCGTTTTCGAGGGTCGTCCGGAGCGGGACCGCCGAGGTCCCCCGCCCGATAGAGACGCCTTCCTTCTCGCCCGTCGCCATCCGAATCCCGTTCATCTCGACGCCGTAGTCGACTTCGAGGCCCGAGAGGTTCGCGGACAGCGGGTTGGGGTTCGAGACGTACAGGTCGGTCTCGATGACCGTCGCCGTCTGGTTGACCCCGGCGAACCGGTTGTCGACCCGGTCGACGCTCGGCGCGCCGATGACGCCGGTCGCGTACGCCCCGCCGACGCCGGCCGCGACGAGCACCAGCGCGACGAGTGCGATACGGAGTTTTCCGCCGAACAGCGCGGATGTCAGTCCCATCGTTGTGGACACACGAGACTAGTGGTACATATGTCGAACGGCCGAGCGCGGGGTCGGTCCGTGGGACCGCACCGCACGCCTCGCGCCCCCGTCACGCCGCCCCACGACAGGCGGTGTCGAATGAACTAAGTGCGCACCCGCGAAGGTCGGAAACATGGAAACCAAGACGGTGCAATCCGACAAGTCCATCGGCTTTGCGGCGTTGTTCGGCGTGCTCACGCTCGTCGGCGCAGGGCTGATGGTCGCCGGACCGGACCAGTTGACGAAGGCGCTCGGATTCATGGTCGCGATTATCGCGGCCTCGCTGGCAGTCTGCGGTGCGCATCTGTTCCAGTAGCTATCAACGTTGAGGAACACGGGTAACCGTTAATAACGCCCATTCCCTAGACGGCCCGAGGATGACTGAGTACACCGACGAGGAACAACGCATTCTCGCCTACCTCCGCGACAGCGTCAGCCGTGGAGAGGGCTACTTCCGGGCGAAGAACATCGCCGAAGCCATCGGTCTCACCGCGAAGCAGGTCGGGTCCCGTCTGCCGCGGCTGGCCGAGAAGTCCGAGGACGTCGAAATCGAGAAGTGGGGACGCGCCCGCTCGACGACGTGGCGCGTCACCCGAAGCTGAGGCGATTCCACGGCTTTTTACTGTGGAGGTGTGATGGTATCCCATGACCGTCCGCGTGAAACGAACCTTCGAGTTCGACGCTCCCGGCGCGCGCGTCTGGGAGTTTATCGCCGACCCGGCCAAGCGAGCGGGGGCTATCAGCGTCGTCGACCGCTTCGACGTGGCCGACGACGGCCGCCACGCGACGTGGTACCTCGAACTGCCGATTCCGCTCATCCGCTCGACGGTGACCGTCGAGACCGAAGACATCGAAGTCGACGAGCCGACGCACGTCAAGTTCGTCGGCAAGTCGCGGGTGATGCGAGTGACGGGCGAACACACTATCGAAGAGCACGACGGCGGCAGCCGCCTCGTCAACGAGTTCATCGTCGACGGCCGGCTGCCGGGTGTCGAGGCGTTCTTCGAGCGCAACCTCGACCGCGAACTCGACAACCTCGAATCGGCGCTCCGGCGCGAGTTCGAAGCGACCGCCTGAGGCCGGAGACGACCGCTCATTCACGGTGAGTCCGGAGCGACGGACCGCGGGAACCGTGCGCTCACGGGGCGTGGGAACCCCTGTTGCGGTGGGTTTATACATCGCGGCTCCTAAGCGAAAGTCGCCGACGCAATAGGCGCTTTTCTCGCCAGTCGTCGGCGACTCCACATCCGCCGCACCCGCCGCAACGTTTCGGGGTCCGTTGCGGCATCCGAAACGACGTGGCCACGTCGTTTCACGCCCCCAAGCCCGGTGGGGGCACTCCCCTCGTCTCACTTCGCCAACTGGTGACACGAGATTCGGTGGGAGGCGAATTCGCCTCCGCCTTTTGACGACCGCTTCACTCCGAGCCACGGCGCCGTCGGTCGCCGATACCGGCCGCGCCTCGGAGCGCACGCTTCTTTCCGCCGGGGGCCGTGGAGACACCATGACCGAGACGATTCGAGGCGACGTGCTGCACGCCATCCCGCCGGACGAACTCGACGAAGAGGACCTGTCGCCGGAACTCCGGGCGCTGGCCGACTCGCGGCACGTGCTCGTCATCCGGAAGGGCGGTCACCCCTCGATACTCGACCTCGTCTGGGCGTTCGTCCGCCGCGACCCCATCGAAGCAGTGACCGTCGTGACCGACCGCCCGGCCGAGGAGGACGAGGAGGTGACGCTGACCGTCGAGGAGACGGAGATGCCCGGCGTCTACGTTACGGCGGCCGCTCGCGGAGAGGAAGAGTCTGCGGACGACGGGTGAAACGACGGAACGAAAACGTGGGACAGATGCGGGGCCGCGGCGGGTGACCGACCTTACTCGTCTTCTTTGGTCTTGATGTCCGCGGAGAGGCCCTGCGCCATGCGAATCTCCTTGGAGTTGTTGAGCGTCCACGCGGTGCGCTCGGTGACGGCCTCGATGATTTCGCGGGCCGAGGGGTAGCCGTTTCCGGACTTCTTCACGCCGCCGAACGGGAGGTGAACCTCCGCGCCGATACACGGGAGGTTCCCGTAGGCGAGGCCGACCTCGGCGTGGTCGCGGAAGTAGTTGATCTGGCGGTAGTCCTCGGAGATGACGGCACCGGCGAGACCGTAGTCGGTGTCGTTCTGAATCTCGACGGCGTCCTCGATGTCGCCGGAGTACTTGAGCAGGGCGACGTGGGGGCCGAAGACCTCCTCGTGGGTGCAACGGAGGTCGTCGTGGGGGTCCGCCTCGTAGACGAACGGTCCGACCCAGTGGCCGTCGTCGTGGCCCTCGGGAATCTCGTCGGCGTCGAGTTCGGTGCGGTCGACGAGGACGTTCACGCCCTCCTTCTCCGCGAGTTCGTTGTACTTCGTGACCTTCTCCTTGTGGCCCTCCTCGATGAGGGGGCCCATGAAGGTGTCCTCGCGGAGCGGGTCGCCGACGGAGACGCTCTTGGCGTTCTCGACGAAGCGCTCCTTGAACTCGTCGTACACGTCCTCGTGGACGACGATGCGCTCGGAGGAGACACAGCGCTGGCCGGTGGTCTTGAACGACGACATCGTCGCGGAGTGGACCGCGATGTCGAGGTCCGCCTTCTCCGTGATGACGATGTTGTTCTTGCCGCCCATCTCACACGCGGCGAGTTTGCCGGGCTGTTGGGCCACCTTGCTCGCGACCTCATGGCCGACCTCGGCGGAGCCCGTGAACAGCACGGAGTCGACGCGCTCGTCGTCGACGATGGTCGCGCCGGCGTCGCCGAAGCCCTGCACCATGTTGAACACGCCGTCGGGGATGCCGGCGTCCTCGAACATCTCGGCGATAATCTGACCGCACCACGGCGTCTGCTCGGCGGGCTTCCAGACGACGGTGTTGCCCTCGACGAGCGCGACGGCCATGTGCCAGAAGGGGATGGCGACGGGGAAGTTCCACGGGGTGATACAGCCGACGACGCCGCGGGGCTTGCGGCGCATGTAGGCGTCCTTCGCGGGAATCTCGGAGGGAATCACGTCGCCCTTGGGGTGGCGGGCGTCGCCCGCGGCCCACTCGACCATGTGGTACGCCTCGATGACGTCGGCGCGGCCCTCGGAAATCTCCTTCCCGCACTCTTTGGTGACGACCTCCGCGAGTTCTTCGGTGCGGTCGCGCAGTTCGTGGTAGATGTCCCAGAGGTACTCCGCGCGGTCGATGTGCGAGAGTTCGCGCCACTCCTCGTACGCCTCGTCGGCCGCGGCCGCCGCGGCGTCGACGTCCTCGGGCGTCCCTCGTCGGAACGTCCCCAGCGACTCGCCCGTCGCGGGGTTCGTGCTTTCGAACGTCTCGTCGCCGGTTCCGTCCGTCCACTCGCCGTCGATATAGTGTCGATATTCGTCCTGCGGCATATGACTCTAGAGTCACAACTAGGATTAATAACCCCGGACCCTCCCATGGAAGGGACGCGCCCGAGTCGACGCGTCGGTCCGCCCCCGAGCGACCACAGACAACATCTTACGTAGCGGCGTATTACCCGGTGTATGAGCGAGCGCACGTCAGGTGAAGGCACGCGCCTCACGCTCGACCTGTGGCATCCGAACTGCTGGGCGATAGAATCGACGAGCGAGTACGACGGCGGCATCCTCGCACACGCCATCTACGACGCCCCAACCGCGGGCGTCGAGCGGTCGAACGGGCTGTTCACCGCCTACGGCGAGTCGCTCGACGAGGTCGAAACGCTCCTCGACGTCATCGCCGACTCGGACCTCACCGGCGAAGTGTTGGAACTGCAAGAGCGGTTCGACTCCCGCGGAAAGCACGTCGCGCCCGGCCCGGTCGCCCGCGAGTTCTTCTTGGAGTACGACCCGAGCGACATGATGTGTCCGCAGTTGCTCAAGCAGGGCTTCGTCCACAGCGCCCCCACGCAGATAGAAAACGGCCGAGAGCGGTGGGAGGTCTGGTTCGCGGGCGCGCGAGAGGAGATACAGCCGCGTATCGAGACCGTCATGGACGAGACCGGAGCCGAGATTCGCGTCGCCTCCATCTCCACGTCCGAGGGCGCGGAACCGGAGCGCAGTCGGCGGCTCGACACGCTCACCCGGAGTCAGCGGCAGGCGTTCGAACTCGCGCGCGAGGAAGGCTACTACCGCTGGCCCCGCGAGGTTTCCACCCGCGAACTCGCCGCCGAGATGGACATCTCGAAGACGACGCTGCTCGAACACCTCCGAAAGGCGGAATCGAAACTGCTCGACCCGCAGTAGCGCGAGGCGAGCCGAGGTCCCCGTTCCGACTCAGATGCCGGCGACGGCGCGGAGCGCGAACAGCGCGTTCGACTTCCGCTCGCGGACGCGCCGGTAGAAGTAAGAGAACCACTTGTCCCCGTAGGGAACGTACTGCCACATCTCGATGTCGGCGTCCGCGAGGTCGCGCTGGCCGTCCTCGCGCACGCCCATGAGCATCTGTACCTCGTAGGGCGTCCCGTACCGCTCGTGGAGGTGGCGGGCGTGCGCGATCATGTGCGGGTCGTGACTGCCGACCGCGACGCCGTCGTCGAACTCGGTGAACATGTACTCGAGGAGTTCTTCGTACACCTCGTCCACCTTCGACTTCTCCTTGTACGCGATGGACGCGGGCTCGTTGTACGCGCCTTTGACGAGACGGACCTTCCCGGGCACCTCCGCGAGGCGTTCGAGGTCGTCGCGCGTGCGCTTGAGGTTCGCCTGCACGCAGACGCCCACGTTCCCGCCCGTCCGGTGGCCAAGGTCGTCGACGGCGTCGAGGGTCACGTCGGTCGTCTCGTGGTCCTCCATGTCGACCCAGACGAACACGCCCTCGGCGTCCGCGGCGTCGACGATGCGGTCGAGGTTCTCCCGGAAGGCGCGGTCGCCGATGTCGAGGCCGATTTGCGAGGGCTTCACCGAGACACAGCCGTCGAGGTTCGTCGCGCCGAGTTGGCGGACGAGGTCGACGTACGCGTCGGCGTCGGCGTCGGCGTTGGCCCGGTCGGTGTAGTGCTCGCCGAGCAGGTTCAGTATCCCCGCGATGCCGTCGCGGTTCAGGGACTCGACGTGCGAGACCGCCCCGTCGGCCGTCTCACCCGCCACGAAGTTGTTCGCGATGGGGGGTATCATGGCCGGCTATTGTGAGACACGTACCCTAAAGAGAGACCCTACCAAATAATTCTGAAAAATATTGGTGAAATAAAACGCGGATACTCGTTTCGTCCGGCGGGTTTCGCCGCACCGACCATGGACGGTTACAGGTATATTTACGATAATTGGGGAGCATAGCTTGTTATGTCACCACACGACATGGACCGCAGAACGCTGCTGAAGCTGTCGGGACTCTCACTTGTCGGGGCGACCGCCGGTTGTCTCGAAGGCGAAGACGAAGACACGACCACGGCCACGACGACTGAGGAGAGTGGCGGTGGCGGCGGCGAGGAGACCACGACGACCGAGGAAAGCGGTGGCAGCGGCGAGTCGTACACCATCGGCATGGTCGATTCGCTCACCGGGTCGCTCGCGCCCTACGGCGAGCGCAACACCCGCGGTCGCGAACTCGCGCTCGCCGCCATCAACGATGTCGGCATCGGCTCCGAGGGTGGGTCGCTGAGAATCTCCGTCGAGGACGACGAGAGTACGAATCAGGGCGGGGTCAACGGCGCACAGAAGCTCGTCAACCAAGACGGCGTGCCGCTCCTCATCGGCTCCGTCGGCTCGGGCGTCTCCATCGCCATCCACGACAGCGTCACCAACGACGCCGGCGTCGTCCAGATCAGCCAGAACAGCACGAGCCCCGAACTCACGTCGCGGCCGGAACTGCTCCGCATGAGTCCCTCGGGGGCGGCGAAGGGGCAGGCGCTCGCCAGCCTCGTCAGCGACGACGGCCACGACACCGTCGCCGTCACGTGGATCAACAACGACTACGGGACGGGGCTGTCGGACGTGTTCGCCGAGACGTTCGAGTCCGAACTCGGCGGTACCGTCGCCTACAACGAGCCCCACGACCAGGGTCAGTCGTCGTACAGCGGCATCCTCACCGAGATGGCCTCGACGGACGCCTCGGCGTGGATTTTCATCACCTACGCGAACGAGTACACCGTCATGGTCAACGAGGGGTTCGACCAGGGCTACAACACGACCGTCGACTACTACGGCGCGGAGTCAACCGTCGCCGACTCCATCATCGAGAACACGGCCCCGGGCAGCATGGACGGGATGAAGGGTATCACCGAGAGCGCCCCGCAGGACCAGGAGAACTACCAGAACTTCGTCTCCGCGTTCGAAGAGAACTACGACGCGACGCCGACAGTCTGGTCGGCATACGCCTACGACGCCGTCACGGTGGCGGCGCTCGCCATCGAGGCTGCCGACGAGTTCTCCGGCGAGGCGCTTTCGTCGGTCGTCCGCGACGTGACCCGCCCCGAGGGCGAGGAGGTCTTCAACTTCGAGGAGGCCGCGGCCGTCCTGCGCGACGGCGGCTCACCGAGCGACATCAACTATCAGGGCGTCAGCGGTCCGGTCGACCTCGACGAGAACGGCGACCCGCCGGGCTACTACCAGATTTACAGCGTCCAGGACCACGAGTACGTCTTCGGCGACTACATCACGAGCTAACCATGCACGCACGGAACGGACGCCGAACGACCCTTCGGGGGGCCACCGAGCCGTGATACCGCTCCAAGTCAGCCCCTTCCAGTACGTCGCAAACGGCGTGGTGTTTTCGAGCATCATCGTCCTCGCGGCCATCGGGCTGTCGCTCGTCTACAGCATCGCGGACTTCGCGAACTTCGCCCACGGCGACCTCATGACCGTGGGGGCGTTCTCCGCGCTGTTCTCGGTCGGGTTCCTCCGACCGATGCTGGGCGACGCGGGCGTGTTCGGCCTGCCGCTTTGGTTCTTCCTCGCGCTCGCGTTCGGCATGGGCGCGGCGGCGGTCATCTCCGTCATCACCGACCGCGTCGTCTACCAACCGGTGAAGGGGTCCGACTCCATCGGCCTGCTCATCTCCAGTATCGGGGTCGCGCTCGTCTATCGCGCGCTCGTGTTCCTGTCGTTCGGAACCGAGCCGGAGCGCTACGGCGTGCCCAGACAGGGACCGATACCGTGGGTCCGCGAAACGCTCGGCATCGCGGTCACGCCGCGCAACCTCGTCGTCGTGATGCTCACTGTCGTCCTCGTGACGGCGTTGCACCTGACGCTGACGCGGACGACCCTCGGCCGGAAGATGCGCGCGACCGCCGACAACGCGGACCTCGCGCGCGTCAGCGGGATTCGGACGAGAGAGGTCATCTTCGCCATGTGGCTCATCGGCGGCGCGCTCGCCGCGGCCGGCGGCGTCTTCCTCGGGTTAGAGGAACTCGTCCGCCCGCGCATGGGCTTCGACATCCTGCTTATCATCTTCGCCGCCGTCATCCTCGGCGGCATCGGCTCCGTCTACGGCGCGATGCTCGGCGGCCTCGTCATCGGGATGGTCCACGAACTGGTTCCGCTTTTCAACCAGTGGGGAATCATCCCGGTCGGCTCGCGGTACGCCGCGGCCGTCGCGTTCGTCATCATGGTCGCCATCCTGCTCGTTCGCCCGAGCGGAATCGCGGGTGATAGCGGATGAGCGCCGTGTCCTCGTGGGTGAGCGAGACGCTCGTCCGCGACGCGACCGAGCGGCGCATCTTCGCGACGCTCGGACTCATCACGGTGCTGCTCGTCGTCGGCGTCCTCACCGGCGTCATCGGGCCGCGGTTCCTCCTGTTCCAAATCGCGCTCGTCGGGATGTACGCCCTGCTCTCGCTCGGACTCAACGTCCAGTGGGGCTACGCCGGGCTCATCAACTTCTCCGTCGCGGCGTTCTGGGGCATCGGTGCCTACTGCGCCGCGCTGTTGACCGCGCCGAACTCCCCGCTCGGACTCGGACTCCACCCGGTGTTCGGGTTCCTCGCGGCCATCGTCGTGAGCGCGTTCGTCGCGGTGCTCATCGGCATCCCGACGCTCCGCCTGCGCGAGGACTACCTCGCCATCGCCAGTCTCGGACTCGCCGAAGTCATCCGCGCCATCATCCTGAACGAGGACCAGTGGACCGCCGGGTCGAGCGGTATCAGCGGCATCCCGGAACTCCTGTCGTGGTTGCCGCTGACCGACGCCGCGACGACGGCCGCCGTCGTGGTCTTTCTCATCGCTGTCGTCTACCTGTTCCTCCGGCGCGTCCACCGGTCGCCGTGGGGCCGCGTCCTCCGGACCATCCGGTCCGACGAGGACCTCGCCAAGGCGCTCGGCAAAAACACCTACCAGTTCAAGATGCAGGCGTTCGTCATCGGCTCGGTCATCATGGCCATCGCCGGGGCGTTCTACGCCCACTTGAACCTCTACATCGACCCCTCCGACCTCGTTCCCCTGACGACGTTCTACATCTGGATCGCCGTCATCCTCGGCGGGACCGGGTCGAACCGCGGGGCGGTCGTCGGCGCGGCCGTCGTCATCGCCATCCGCGAGGGGACCCGCTTCCTCAACGACATCGGGTTCATCCAGACGCTCGGCGTCGACCTGGCCCCGCTTCGACTGCTGTTCGTCGGCGGGCTCATCATCCTCATCATGCGCTTCCGGCAGGACGGACTCCTTCCGCCGAAGGACGAACTCATCTGGCCGGCGGCGCGCGACGGGAGCGGTGCCGGCGGCGCGTCCGCGTCGGGTGCCGCCCCGGACGGCGGCACCTCCTCGAACGGGGGTGACGACCGATGAACGACGACGCGTACGAGGGTGCCCGCCTCGATAAGTCGGACGTCGTCCTGAAGACGACCGGCTTGGAGAAGGCGTTCGGCGGCCTCGTCGCCACTGACAGCGTCTCCATCGAGGTCCAACGCGGGACTATCACCGGGATGATCGGTCCGAACGGCGCGGGCAAGTCCACGCTGTTCAACCTCATCTCCGGCTTCTACGAGAACGACGCCGGTCACGTCACCGTCAACGGCGAGGACGTGACCGACCTCGAACCGCACGAGCGCGCCCGAAAAGGGCTCGTTCGGACCTTCCAGACGCCCCGGCGGCTGGAGGGGATGTCCGTCCGCGAGGCGATGCTCGTCGGTCCCGGGCCGCAGAAAGGCGAGTCCATCTTCTCGCTTTTCTTCTCCGGCTCCGACGTCACCGAAGAGGAGCGGGCGAACATCGAACAGACGCGCGAGTTGCTCGAACGGTTCGAAATCGGGCACCTCATCGACCAGCCGTCGACCGACCTCTCCGGCGGGCAGATGAAGCTCGTCGAGCTGGCGCGGGCGTTCACGACGAACCCCGACATCCTGCTTTTGGACGAGCCGGTCGCCGGGGTCAACCCGACACTCGCGAACGACATCAAGCGGTTCATCCGCGAACTCAACGAGGAGGGTCAGACCTTCCTCATCATCGAACACGACATGCCGTTTATCATGGACCTCGCAGACCCCATCATCGTCCTCGACCAGGGGAAGGTGCTCATGGAGGGCTCGCCGGACGAAGTCCGCTCGGACGACCGCGTCATCGAGGCGTACCTCGGAGGGACCGGCCCATGAAGCGCGCACTCGACGTCTCGGGCGTCGACAGCGGCTACGGCGAGGTGCAGGTCCTCCGGGACCTGACGCTCCACCTCGAATCCGACGAAATCGTCTGCATCATCGGGCCGAACGGCGCGGGGAAGTCGACCGTCCTCAAGACGGTGTTCGGCCTCCTCAAGCCGTGGACCGGGACGGTCGAACTGAGCGGGCGGGACATCACCGGCGAGGAGCCGGAGGACCTCGTCCGCGTCGGGATGGGCTACGTCCCGCAGGTGGACAACGTCTTTTCGTCCCTCACCATCGACGAGAACCTCAAGATGGGCGGGGTCGCCCGTGAGAGCGGCCTGCAAGCGCGAATCGACGAGCTGTACGACCAGTTCTCGATTCTCGACGAGAAGCGCTCGGCGAAGGCGCGGACGCTCTCGGGCGGCCAGCGGCAGGTGCTCGCGTTCGCCCGGGCGCTCGTGATGGAGCCCGAGGTGCTCCTCATCGACGAACCCTCGGCGGGCCTCGCGCCCAACATCGTCAAGTCGGTGTTCGAGGACGTGAAGAAGGTGAACGAACTCGGGACGGCGGTCCTGATGGTCGAGCAGAACGCCCGCGAGGGGCTCGGCATCTCGGACCGCGGCTACGTCCTCGACCAGGGGACCGTCGCCTACGAGGGCGACGCCGACGGCCTCCTCGACGACCCCGAAGTCTCGCGGCTCTACATGGGCGGCGCGGACTACGAGGGCGTCGAGGGCGAGTAGCCCGCGACTCGCGTCCGAACTCCCGCTGAACTGCGGTCCGCCCACGACCCCCGCCGTTCCCGGCGGGATGGGGCGTCAGTCGGGCGGAATTTGGGACATCGCTTATTCTTCGGGTGGCCCGACCACCGGTATGCGACTCACGAGACGACGAGCCCTCGCCGCCGCGACCGCCGGACTCGGACTGCTCGCCGGCTGTACCGGCGGCGACGACGCTGGAGAGACGGACGACGAGACGGAGCCGACTGGGCCCGCGACCACAACCGCGACGACGGCGTCTCCGGAGACGGCCACGTCGCCGGACACGACGGCGACGCCGACACCGACCGAGTCGCCAACGTCGGTGACCGAGTCGCCAACGCCGACGAGCGAACCGGCGTCGGACGACGGGTCCGACCCGCTCGTCACCATGGAGAGCGTCGCCTTCTCGCCGATGCGGCTGTCGGTCGAGTCGGGGACGACGGTCACGTGGGAGAACAGAGAGGCGCTTCGGCATAACGTCCGCGCCGCGAGCCTCGACGACGCGGCGACCGACTGGTCGTTTCAGTCCGAGACGGTCGGCCGCGACGGGCGGGTCACCTACCGGTTCGACGACCCCGGCGTCTACCAGTACGACTGCGGCGTCCACGGCTCGAAGGCGATGTGCGGGGTCGTCGTGGTCGGCGACGCGAGCTACGACGGCACGCTCCCCTGCGAGTGAGTCGGAGGACGTCGAGACACGGGGAACCGGAGACAGCTACGCCGCGTGCTTTTCTATCTCGCCTTTGAGCGACGCGGCGTCGAAGTCGTGGTCGGGCCGGATGTTGACGAAGTCGAGGAAATCGACGGCGTCCAAGAGCGCGTTCACCTCGTAGGAGTCGAGCGCCGCGGCGACGGCTTTCTTGGGACCGACGAGCGGTTCGAGCGCCGCCAGCCCGCAGGCGAGGTCGTACGCGCGGGCGTCGCGCATCCCCTCGTCGTTGACGTTCGTCGCGTCGATGAAGTAGATGCCGTCCTCGCGGACGAGGACGTTCTCCGCCCGGAGGTCGCCGTGGGCGAGGTGGTTGTCGTGCATCTCCGCGAGCGCCGCGAACAGCTCGGGCGCGAGCCGTTCGACCTCCTCCCGCGGGGCGGTGTCGAGGGTGTGGAAGTTCGGCAGGTATTCGAGGACGAGGACGCCGAGGCCGTCAACCTCGAACGCCTCGACCGGCGCGGGCGCTTGCAGGCCGATGTTTCGGAGTCGCTTCGTCGCTTCGAGTTCGTGTTCGGCCATCTCGAGCGGCGTCCCGAAGTGGCCGAAGAAACCCTCCGTCCCGCTGGAGAACGCGCCGAGGTTCCGTCCGGTCGTGAAGACGGCGTGGACGAGCGAGTTCTGTTTGGAGATGACCTTCACGAACCACTCGTCGTCGACGACCATCGGGGTCGAAAGCCAGTTGTCCGCCTCGAGAAATCGGATGTGGAGGGTGTCGCGGTCGTATCGCCGGGCGAGTTCGCGGGCGACCGTCTCCAGACGCGGCCACCCGAGGCGGCCGCGGACGAGCCGACGGAGGTCCATGCACCCCCGTAAGACGAGGGGCGGCTTAACCTCGTGGGCCTACGCCGATTCCTGTCGGACGGTCAACACGGGTGCGTCGGAGCCGCGGACGACGCGCTCGGCGACGCTGCCGATGAGATAGCGGTCGATGCCGCTTCGGCCGTGGGTGCCCATCACGACGAGGTCGATGTCTCGCTCGTCGGCGTGGCGGATAATCTCGCTCGCGGGGGTGCCCTCGGTGACGACGGTTTCGACCTCGACGCCGGCCTCGCGGGCCCTCTCAGCGACGCGGCCTAACACCTGCTCGCCGCTTTCGAGGAGCGCCTCTCGGACCCGTTCGAGCGAGAGCGCGGGCGCGGCGTAGCCGACCTCGCGCACGTCGGCGACGTAGAGCGCAACGAGCGTCGCGTCGTAGGTGCGGGCGTGTTCGATGGCGTGGTCCAAGGCGGCGTCGGCGCAGTCGCTTCCGTCGGTCGGAAAGAGGATGTGGGAGTACATACGAGAGCCTCGGACCGCGGCGCAAAAAGACCCGGACGCCTATTCCCACGCGGTGAGAGCGGACCAGCCGGGAATGGTCGGTCCGAAACCGGTCGGCCGCCCCCGCTTCGCCGCCCGCGACGGCACAATCCTTCATGGTCGTTCGATTAGTTTATGTCCGACACGGCGATAGTTGGTCGCATGGACTTCGACATCCCGGCCGAACACCGGATGATTCGCGACACCGTCCGCGAGTTCTGCGAGGAAGAAATCGCCCCCATCGCGCAGGACATCGAGGACGAACACCGATTCCCCGCGGAGGTATTCGACCAGTTGGCCGAGTTGGACGTGATGGGCGTCCCCATCGACGAGGAGTACGGCGGCCTCGGCGGCGACCAGCTGATGTACGCCCTCGTCGTGGAGGAGCTCGGTCGCGTCTCGGGCGGTATCGGCCTGTCGTACGCCGCCCACGTCAGCCTCGCGTCGAAGCCCATCGAGCTGTTCGGCACCGACGAGCAGAAGGAGCGCTGGCTCACGCCGCTCGCGACCGGCGAGTACCTCGGCGGCTGGGCCCTGACCGAACCCGGTTCCGGGAGCGACGCCAGCGACATGGACACCGTCGCGGAGCGGGACGGCGACGGCTACGTCATCAACGGAACGAAGCAGTTCATCACGAACGCGAGCGTCGCCGGCTCCGTCCTCGTGAAGGCCGTCACGGACCCCGGTGCGGGCTACGACGGCATCTCGACGTTCATCGTCGACCCGGAGAACGACGACGGCTTCGAGGTGACGACCGAGTGGGACAAGATGGGCCTCAACTGCTCGCCGACCTGCGAGCTCTCCTTCGACGACTGCTGGGTTCCGGAAGACCGACTTCTCGGCGAGGAGGGCGAGGGCTGGAAGCAGACGATGAAGACGCTCGACGGCGGCCGCATCTCCATCGCGGCGCTCTCGGTGGGACTCGCCGAGGGCGCGTACGGCCACGCGAAATCGTACGCCCAAGAGCGCGAGCAGTTCGACCGGCCGATTGCGAAGTTCGACGCCATCCGCGACAAACTCGTCTCGATGCACCGCAAGACCGAGCGCGCGCGACTGCTCACCCACAAGGCGGCGACGCGGTACGACGCCGGCGAGCGGGTCAGTCGAGAGTCCGCACTGGCGAAACTCGACGCCTCGGAGGCCGCCCGCGAAGTCGCCGAAGACGCGGTGCAGGTGCTCGGCGGCTACGGGTACACGACCGACTTCGCCCCCCAGCGGTTCTACCGCGACGCGAAGCTCATGGAAATCGGCGAGGGGACGAGCGAGATTCAACACCTCATCATCGGTCGCGAACTCGGACTCTAGGGACTCGTCGAAGCCGTCCTCTTCTCACTCCGAGTCGGCCATCACCGACAGCCGGGCGACGTACGAGAAACTGCGGACGTGGTCCTCTTCGGTCGGCGCGTCCTCGAAGTCCGAGGGGACGGTAAAAGAGACGACGCGCTCGCGAATCGCGTCGTGGGGGCCGTCGCCGATCCAGCCGATATCGCGGTAGTACGACGCCATCTCCAGCGCGCCGCGGCCGCCCAATCGCTCGACGAGGTGCACGCACCACTCGAGGAGCACCCGCTCGGCCCGCGGCGTCCGCGGAACCTCGTCGAGAAACGGCTCGCCGTCCGACGTGACCGCCGCGGTCGTCGCGAGCAGGCGCTCGTGGGCCACGTCGCTCCACGTCCGATTCGTCGGCGCGTCGACCCAGTCGAACGACCGGTCGCTGGTGTCCCGACGGGGTCCGGGTCCGCTCGGGCCTTCGGCGACGTTGGGACGACGTGACTCGCGCGGCATCTATCCCTGCGTGTGCATCCATCCGAATTAAGCGTTCGGGCGAACGTCCGAATATCGACATTTCTGCGCCGCGCGAGAACCGTCGGCGTTACTCGTGATGTTATCTCTGATAATGTAACCGACCATTCAGAGAATGAAGGCCTTATTAAGGCGTACGAGGCGCTCGAACCGGCCGCTCGTCTCTCAACCGAAACCAAGTATCAGCGTTGATAGAGAGGGCGAACCGCTTAAGTTCAGAAACGGATACACGTTTGATATCGCTCCGATGTGACACTCATCGGAAAGAATAGTTCCAGAGACTCACAGATGCGCACCACGACCAACTCATGACCAGCGTTGGGCAGTTCCCGTACGCGTACGCGCTGTTCGCCGCGGGCATCCTCGCGGGGGTCGTGACGCTCGTCGTCCTCGGTCGGTTCCGACTCTACTCTCGGCGGGTCCGCCTCCCGTTCGCGCTCCTGACGCTCTCCGGAAGTATCTGGGCCACCGCGTACGGCTTCGCCTTTCTCGCGACGACGCCGGGTGCCGAGTTGTTCTACGCGTATCTGGCGTGGGCCGGCGCGGCCGTCCTCCCCACGATATGGCTCATCTTCGCCCTCGTCTACGCCGGCGAGGACCAACTGCTCACCACCCGAATGGTCGGCTTCCTCGCCGTCGAGCCCGCCGTCGCAATCGCCCTCGCGCTGACGAACCACTCCCACGGACTCCTCGGGTCCTCGCTCGACCTCTGGGCGGCCAGCGCACCGGACACCTCCGGAGGAGCCGGTCTGCACCTTCTCGTCCCACCCGGTCCGGAACTCCTCTTCGTCGTACACGTGATTTACGGCTCCGGCGTCGCCCTCACCGGGCTGACCGTCATCGGAAAGACGTATCTCCGGAGTTCGAGCATCCATCGACGACAGGCCGGGTTCCTCGTCGTCGCCGGTCTCATACCTCTCGCCGCACTCGCCGGTGAGTTCTTTTTCCCGATTCGAATCAACCCGGTTCCCCTCTCTATCGGCGTCAGCTCGGTCGTCGTGCTCTGGGCGCTCTTCAGACACCAGCTGTTCGACATCACACCCATCGCCCGCGACGCGATTCTCTCGGAGATGCGGGACGCAGTCGTCGTCCTCGACGAACAGGACCGAATCGTCGAATCGAACGGTGCCGCCTCGGAGCTCCTAGAGCGGCCGGTCGACGAGTGCATCGGCGAGTCGGTCCTCGAAAGCGTTCGCGTTCCGGCCGAGGTCCGGACGGTTCTGGAGGGTCGAGACAGGGCTGAGGCGGTCGTCGAAGACGGAGGCACCTGTCGTTACTTCGAGATCCGTTCCGAGGCGGTCGGCGACCAGACGCACGACCGCGCACTCTTGCTCGTCTTCTACGACGTGACGGAGCGCCGGCACACCGAAGAGGAGTTCCGCGCGCTCATCGAGAACTCCCGGGACGTCATCACCGTCCTCAACGAGGACGGCGAACGGACCTACACGAGCCCCTCGATGACCGAGGTGCTCGGCTATCAGACCGACGCGCTCGTCGGCGAGTCGGTGCTCGACCTCGTCCACCCCGAAGACAGAGAGCGGGTCGCCGGCTGCCTCGACGAGGTGATAGCCGGCGACTCTCCCGTGCGCTCGGAGTTCAGAATCCGCCACAAGAACGGCGTGTGGCGGCGGTTCGAGACGGTCGGTGTGAACCTCCTCGACGACCCCGCCGTCGACGGCGTCGTGTTGAACTCGCGGGACGTGACCAGTCGCCATCGCTACGAACAGCGCCTCCGGGTGCTGAATCGCGTCCTTCGACACGACCTCAGAAACGACATGAACGTCATCCTCGGCCACGCGGACCTCCTCCTCGACGAGCGCATCCCCGCCGAGTCGAAAGACCACGCCCGAACGATAAAGCGGAAGGCGTCGTCGCTGGTCGAACTCGGCGAGCAGACTCGCCACATCGACACGACGCTGACCCGCGGGTCGTCCGGAATCGAACCCGTCGAGGTCGTCGAGCGCATCGAGGCGCAGTTGGACGACATCGAGTCCGATTACCCCGAGGCCATCGTCCACCGGAGCCTCCCCGACGAGATGTGGGTCTCGGCGGACGACCTCATCGAATCGGCCATCAAACACCTCATCGACAACGCGCTCGAACACAACGACCGCGTCATTCCGGAAGTCGGCGTCACGGTCGAGCGGAGGGCGACCTCGACCGACTACGTGGAGATTCGAATCGCCGACAACGGGCCGGGCGTCCCCGACGCCGAGCTCTCCGTCCTCGAATCGGGGACCGAGACGCCGCTCCAACACATCAGCGGGCTCGGGCTCTGGTTGGTCCAGTGGATAATCGACCGCTCGAACGGTCGGCTCCGGTTCGCGGAGAACGACCCCAGGGGAACCGTCGCAATCGTCGGCCTCCGGAGCGCCGACCGAGCGGTCTCCGTCGGCGACGGCGGAACGGTGGCGACCGAGTCGGAGACGGACTGAGTTACGCAGCGACTGGGTGAGTCGAACAGAAAACGAGACGACCCGAGAGCCGAGCGTTCAGGCCGCGTCGCGGAGCCGCACCGCGAGTCTGTGTGCGCCCTCGGCCGCGGCGGTCACCGGGTCGTCGGGGACGACCACGCTCACCGGGCGGTCGAGTTCCGCGGCGAGACGCGCTTCGAGTTCCTCCACCAGTCCGGGAATGCACGCCATCCCGCCGGAGACGACGAGCGGGCGTGCGCGAGCGAGCTGATAGGTTTTCATGTGCGAGCTCGCCAGTCGCGAGAAGAAATCGCAGAGCTCGGCGACCACGTCGTCGAGATAGTCGTCCAACGGCTCCATCACGCCCCGTTCGACGGTGAACTCGTGTGCGCCCTCGCTCCCGCGTTCGACCGCGTCGGTGAAGGGGTCGAACCCGCCGAAGTCGGCGCGGGTCTCCTTGTACTCGCGGGCGGTGGCGGGGTCGATCGTCACTCGCCCGCCCGTCTCGGCTTCGACCGCTTCGGCGATGCGCCGGTCGACGCGGTCGCCGGACGCCTCCGCGGAGACGAACGGGAGCAACCGCTCTCCGCGTCGGTACGCGCACGCTTCGAGGTTCGTCGCGCCGAGGTTGAGAGCGACGAAGACCTCGTCGACCGCCTCGATTCCGTCGCCGAGCGCCGGAATCGACGCGCACAGCGATTCGGGGAAGCCTCGCGCGAGCGCCTCACCGATGCCGCACTCGCCGACCGCGGTGCCGAAGTTCGCGAGGCCGACATCGTCGTCGACGGTCGGCATCGCGTACACGACGGCGCTCTCGGCGGGGAGGTCGTGTCGCGCGCAGAGTTCGCGGACGAACCGCTCGAACGACTCGGCGTCGCGGGCGGTCGCCGGGACGCCCGAGCGGAGCATGAACTCGACTCGCTCGGGGGACACCCGGACTGTCTCTCCGCCGTCGTGGACGCCCTCGTCGCCGGCGGGCGCGTCTTCGCCGTCGGTCAGGCGCGAGGGGAGGTGAACCGTCCTCGCCGCGTCGCCGTCGTCGAAGGCGAGCGCCGTCCGGGCGCTCCCGAACTTGACGCCGACGGCCGTCGGCACGTCGGTCTCGTCGGACTCGGAGGTCACACCAGCGTCGGTAGCGGCGGCTGCGTCGTTCGTCATGCGGTATCAACTCGGTTCGGACTCGGCGGGCGGGTGGTTCGCGCAGTCATGGTATACACTCGGTTGTCGGAAGGAGAGACCGTATTCGAGACCCGTCGGTCGGCGTCACACCATCGAGGAGAGACGTGCGACGTAGACCAGACTCAGCAGGTGGTCGTCGACGTCGAGGTCGGTCGGTTCGTCGACGTCAGCGGAGAACCCGAGGAGGTAGTCCCGGAGCGTCTCCTCGACGCCGGGCGTGACCCAGTCGACCGTCTGGTAGTACCGGAGGGCGTCCATCGCCCGCTTGAACCCGCCCTTGAGGACGAGGAACTCGAGCCAGTCGAAGACGACGCGTTCCGCGCCGTACTTGTCCGGCAGCGAGCGGAGGTACGGCTTTTCGACGCCGTCTTCCTCGTCGCGAGACTGGTGGACGAGCAGGTGTTCGAGCTGGCTCGACCGGAGGGCTTCGGACGCCTCCTGTCGGCTCCGGTCGAAAAGCGGGTTGTCGAACCGGAACGGACTCCGGTCGTCGAACCGGCCGTCATCGAATCGGCTGTCATCGAATCTGCCGTCGTCGAATCGGCTGTCGTCGAACCGGCCGTCACCGTTCCGTCTGGGCCGTGGGGCGTCACGCGCGATACGTCGAAGTTCGTCTGGGTCGTATTCGTCCGGGTCCAAGTACATAGGTCACCTCGTTGGGGACGGCACGACTCCCCCGAGTCCCCCGACTCAGGGCGGCGGAGAGCGCGGAGCGCTGTTCGCGGTGTCACACGCGATATCGTACCGTTTCGGTGAAAGCATTCGAAGGAGGCGACATAAATCTATTCGAGGCGCTATCAGAACTGATATCTCGGATGGGGAGTCGAACCGGCTTCGGTCGGTTCTCACGCGTCGGCCGCTTTCGGTTCCCTGCTCGCGGGCGGCGCTCGACGCAGTTGAGACGGCCGAGAGACAGGAGAGACGGTCGTCGAGCCGAACTTCGGCCGGTGACGCCCTCAGAGAACGTGGTTGCCGCTCTTCGCGCTCCGAACGCGGAGGTCGCCGGTCTGGCTGTCGAGCTCCAACGAGCGGCCGTGGGAGCCACCGACGTCTTCGGCGACGACGTCGATGCCGAACCCGTCGAGCGTCGTTCGCGTCGCGGCGACGTTTCTATCGCCGATACTGCCGTCGCCGTCGGCCGAGGTGAAGTCGAACATGGTGCTTCCCCCGGCGATTTTCGCGACGACGCGGTCTATGTCCGCGCCGGCGGCTCGCATCTCCGAGAGCAGGAGTTCGATGCCGGTATCGACGAACTTCGCCGGCTCGCTGCCGTCGTCCGCCTCCGGGAGCATCGCGTGTGCGAGACCGGAGACGCCGGTCTCGGGGTCGTACAACGCGACGCCGATACAGGAGCCGAGACCGCTCGTGGTCAGCGTGCTCTCGTCGCCGGAGACGGCGTAATCGGCGATTCCGACCTTGATTCGACCGGAGCGAGCCGCGGGCGTGTCCGTGGTGTATACTTGCATTACTGGGTGCCTCTACGGAGGGTTCACGCGGCGGGAGAGAGCTTCCTGAGCGCCTTGCGCAGCTCCGTCTCGTCGGGGAGCGCGTAGATGTCGCAGGTGAACTCGTCGTCGTCCGTCCGGATGGTCGAATCGATGAGGAACGCGTACTCCTGAGACTGCGCGAGGTCGGTCGCGAGCGGGTCGATGATGGCCGACCCGATGTCGTGGACGTGCTTCGGCGGCGAGATGTCGATGGTCGTCTCGAGCGCGTTGGCCCAGCCGTCGAGGAAGCCGGAGGTGGTGATGTTGCCAATCTCTTGAATCGCGCTCTGGCGCATCGCCTCGTCGCCTTCCATGCCCGGCAGGAGGCTGCTCGCGATGTTCTCTGCCGACGGCTCGTCGAAGAGGATGGCGATGTAACCGCTCGGCGTCCCGCTGAACTCCAACACGACGCCGCGGCGGACCGCGTCGGTCAACGACATGGGGACGCCCTCGATGGGGACGAAGCTCAGCCGGCTCACCTCGACGGTCGTGTCGATGCCCGTCATCGCCGTGATGTCTTCCGAGGCCTGGTTCGCGCCGTCGTTTATCATCTCGGAGAAGGCGGCGAACGACTCGACCGGGAGCGCGCCGTCCTCGCCGCTCGCCTCGACGATGGTCCCGATGGACGAGGCGGTCGGCACCATGTACAGGTCGAACTCGATGGCGTTGTCCGCGGCCTCCAACTGGTTACGGAAGACGAGGACGTGCTCGTCGTCGCCGCCGTTCTCGAACCCCTCGGCGTCGACGTGGTCGAGCGGGCCGTCGTTTTCGTCGTCGACGTAGGTCGGCGTCGTGATGTCGACGGTGGTGTCGAGGTAGTCGGCCCAGCCGTCGATGAAGCCGCCGAGCATGATGTTCGCAACCTCCTTCAGGCTACTCTCGGCGAGTTCACCCTCGGCGTCGGTGGCGTCGATACCCGGCATCAGCGCGTCGACCAGACGCTCTGCGGACTCCGGCGAGAACGCCAACACGGTGTGACCGTCCAACCCGCCCGAAAAGCCGATGTGGACGCTCACGAGGTCGCGCTCGGCGAACTCGTTTTCGACGTCCGCCTTCGTCCCGAGTTCCACCTTGGTGACGTTGACGTACGTGTCGATGCCGGCGAGCGTGGTCAGCGAACCCGCGGCTTTCTCCGCGCCCGAGTGGGCGAGCCGACTGAACGTGCGAAGCGACCGGACGTCGAGATTCATGCCTCTGCCTGAATCACGTCGGCGATAGCCTGGAGCACGTTCGGCTTCTGGAACGGTTTCGTGATGTAGCCGTCTGCCCCCGCTTCGACCGCTTCGCGCATCTTCTCTTCCTGTCCGACCGACGTGCACATGATGACCGATGCGCCGGCGTCGAGCGACTTGATTTCGGACGTCGCTTCGATGCCGTTTCGAATCGGCATCACGACGTCCATCGTGACGACATCGGGTTCGAGTTCGCGGTAGAGTTCCACCGCTTCGACCCCGTTTTCGGCCTCGCCGACGACTTCGTGTTCACCCTCGAGGAGCTGTTTGAGGAGGTTCCGCATGAACGCAGAATCGTCCACGACCAGTACCTTGCTTGCCATACCTCCAGATTTCCGAAAATCACACCATAAACCCTTCCTCCCCATTATCAAGGATGATACGGCATTGGACGGGCGATTCGCCCGCGTCACATCGTGTCGCCCGGAGATTCGGGAGCTCCGATGCTCGAACCGGAACCTGTCACCGTCGCATCATCGTCGACGCGGCGGGAACGAAGCGCCGGTCTCTTCGACGGCGTCGAGGAGGTCACCGATACTGTCGTCGCGGTCGAGTCCGTTCGCGGTCGCGAGCGCCTCGACGGCCCGACCGGGATAGGTGACCTGTACTTCCGAGGCTAAAAGCAGGATGCCGAGCACCTCGTCGGGCGGCGTGTCGGGGCTGCCGACAGCGTCGGCGTACCACGAGAGAAACGAGTTGACGACCTCGGTCACGTCGTCGGAGACGGTCTCGTGGCGGGTTACCTCGCCATCGACGAGGGCAGTGGTGACGAGCGCGTGGTCCGCGTTGACTGCCCCGACGCGCTCTGCGAGCAGCCGGCGGGCGAGCACGGCCCGTTTTTTCGGGTCTTTCGGGAGGACGAGTTCGGGAGCGCCGGTGTTCCGGTCGCTCTCTCCTCGCTCGCCGGTCGGCTCGGAGTCGGATTGGGTCGCTCCGTCCGGACCGGGCGGTCGGCGGTCGTCACCGTCACCGTCACTGCCCCCGTCGTCGACCGGCGCGGGCGGCCTGTTTTCTCCCGTCGAGATGACGTACCGGCCCGTGTCGAGCGCCGCGACGTGCTCGTCGCGGCTGATATCCAGTTCGTCCGCCCCGACGACACCCTGTTCCCGCGGGTGATTGGGAGGACGTTCGTCCTCGTCGTCCATCGGCGAATGCTCGGTGCCGTGGCATATAATCCCATCGTCACCGGGCGTGACAGACTCACTACTATGACTGAGAACGTGGCAGAGAGACAACCAACACATTGACAAGCGGTGCGTTCCGATAAATTTCCATCTATGGAGTCTGACAGGACCCTTTCCGCACTGGGGAACGAATACAACCCTGACATCCTCCGTGCCGCGGACGAACCGCACTCGGCACAGGAGTTCAGCGAGATGCTGGATATCCCCATCGCGACCTGTTATCGCCGAATCGAGGAACTGACGGCGGCGGGCCTCCTCGAACTTCACGACCGGGTTCTCTCCGACGAGCACCGCCGGACGAACGTTTACCGCCGCGAAGTCGACGAAATCGTCGTCCGCTTCGAAGGCGACGACTACACGGTCAGCGTCACCGAGCGCCCGGAGGTGAAGAACAAACTCGACGACGTGTGGCGGAAGATTACGCAGGACTGAACCGCTCCGGCTCCGGACTCTTTTCTTATATTTCCTGAGGTAAGTGTCGACTAGCGTCTCGCGTGAGCGTGCGAAGAAGTTTACTTATCGACGTACCGGCCGTGTGATATCATTCTTGATATTGGGGGCCGTAGCGTTATGTAGCACCTCTCCAAGTTGACGAGTGACGGTTCCCCGCTCCCCGCTGAGTGTGGGACCAAACCCACGAAACCCATGTTCGAAAACATCAAAGAAGACCGGGGTCAGGTCGGTATCGGGACCCTCATCGTCTTCATTGCGATGGTTCTGGTCGCCGCAATCGCGGCGGGCGTCCTCGTGAATACGGCTGGCTTCCTGCAAGCTACCGCCGAGGACGCTGGACAGCAATCTGTGAACAAGGTCACCAACCGCGTCGACGTCGTCAACGCGCACGGGCTGGTCAACCAGTCCGGTGAGGAACGCACGGTCGACCAAGTCTTCCTGACCGTCCGCCTCGCGGCCGGTTCCGGAAGTGTCTCTCTTGAAGACACGACGGTCAAGTACCTGAGTGAGACGACCGCGCGGACGCTCACCTACAACGACACCGTCAACAACGCTGACACCGCAGACCCCGCTAACCTGACGACGGGGAACAACTTCACCGCGGGCGTCCTCGAGGACAGCGACGGTTCGTTCGAGGTCCTCAACGAGCAGTCCGACCGCGCTGAGATCGTCATCAACACCTCGACGGTCGAAGGCTCCTCCGCCAACGGAACGGCGACGGGCCAGACGGTCAAGCTCGACATCACCAGCCGCAACGGTGGCACGACGCAGGTCATCCTGACGATGCCCCAGCAGCTCGCGGGTAAGGACGACAACGACCCGATCGCGCTCTAAGGAGATTCATATGTTTAACAAGATTACTGACGACGACCGCGGTCAGGTCGGTATCGGTACGCTCATCGTCTTCATCGCGATGGTTCTGGTCGCCGCAATCGCGGCGGGCGTCCTCGTGAACACGGCCGGCTTCCTGCAGGCGACTGCCGAAGACGCCGGTGAGCAGTCCGTGAACAAGGTCACCAACCGCGTCGAAGTCCTCAACACGCACGGAACGGTCGGCGGAGAGGCTGACATCGACAACATCACGCTCACCGTTCGTCTGGCGGCCGGCTCGGACGCGGTGGACATGAACGAGACCTCGATTAAGTACCTCAGCGGTGACAGCGTCGAGACTCTGACTAACCAGACGCAGTACGACGGCGACGGGACGGAGCCGAACCCCGACGCCGATGAGTTCGGTCTCACCGAGGTCACCGACGACGACAGTTCGTTCGGTGTCCTCAACAGCATGAACGACCGCTACGAGGTCAAGATCGACACCGCCGCCATCGAGGACAGCAACGGTGACGAGACCGACCTCGTCGGCGGCCTCTCGACGGGCGAGCAGGTCACCCTCGAAATCACTTCCCGCACGGGCGGTACGACGCAGGTCATCCTGACGATGCCCCAGCAGCTCGCGGGCAAGACGCAGGGCGAACCGGTCGAACTGTAACCCGACTTCACGCTTTCCGTTCATTTTATCGACCTCAGCCGCCGAGCGGCGGCGCTGTCGTGCGTCCGTAGACACCGCGCACACAGGAGCGATTGGACTGAGACGGCAACGCTCTCAGACGCCGGCATCGACGACGCTCGCTCGGGAGACGACTATCACGGTCGAGTCGAGACGTCTGCAGCGAATGACCCCGAGCGAAGTTGACGAGCGCGGCGCGCGCTCCGCGTCCGGGGACGTCAGAACAGTCGATTCGGCGAAGACAGAAAAGGAACCGTCGGGACCGGGGTCGCTCGCCGCCGAGTCCGCGGTTATTCGGTCTCTTCGCCGAACCACGGCGGCGACTCCCCGACCATGGAGAACCCGGCCGCCTGCTCGTATATCTTGATGCCGCCCTGTGCGATTTCCAGCGGGAACATCGAGTTCTTGATGCTCTGCTTGCGCATCTTCGCCACCCAGACGTAGCGGTTGCTCGTCGCGCCCGCAGGGCTCTGGATGAGGTAGATGTTCCCGTCGGTCAGGAAGTTCTCGAGGCCGATGTCGGTCTCGGGGAAGATGGCCGACTGCTCGGTGGTCAGAAGCGAGGTGAGGCCGCTGTCCTTCAGAATGTCGATGAACTTCAGGAGGTACTGGCGCTGTTCTTTCTCGTCGTCGAAAAACAGCTGGAACATCGTCAGCGAGTCGAGGACGAGTCGGTCGTAGTTGGTGTCCTGGAGGTCGCCGAGGATGCGGTCGAGCGTCGTCGAGAAGTCACCGTCGCGGAGGAGCGTCCGCTTGTCGTAAACCTTGATATCTCCGGACTCGACGTACTCGTGCCAGCGGTCGAAGCCGATGGACTCGGCCGCCTCGCGGATGTCGTCTTCGGTCTCCTCGAAGGTGAGATACAGGCCGCCCTCGTCGAACTGGTCGACGCCGTTGTAGAGGTACTGGAGGCCGAGGATACTCTTTCCCGTCCCCGGGTTTCCGCTGATGAGCACCGCGGCGTTCTTGACGATACCGCCGTTCAGGATGGAATCGAGTCCTTCGACACCGGTCTTGACTAGTTCTGTCATGATTGTGTTGGAACGTGTGTTGGCTGTCGGAAGAACGTCCGTGCCGACGCCGGATAATTCTTCTTACCGCCGCTACGGCGCCGTCTGACTTTTATTACATACTTGACGGGCGAAAATTCCGAACGTCTAAAATATCGCGACTGATAACGGGACGGGAACTTTCTTGTACCGACTTACGTACCTTGCACCAATGTTACCTGCTCCCCCGAGTCCGTCGGACCGCCCCGGCCGGTCCGCCGCTCGGCCGGGTGACAGGCCGTCGCTCGAACGAAGCGCCCCGCGAACGGTACGGAGGTGCTCGCTGCGAGCATGATGGAGTGGCAGAACGACGAAGACACGGCTGACGCCGGGGACGAAACGGAGACGGAAGAACAACACATGTCATCAGACGATGGACTTGGATTCGAGGAGGGGATAGACGACCTCTCCGACGAGTTTGGTGACTTCGGCGACGACCTCGACGACGGATTCGACGATGACGATTTCGGCGGATTCGACGACGACAACAGCGAGGAACTCGCAGAGCTCGAAGATCGCGTCGGCGAACTCGAGAACGAAGTAAGCGCCATCTCGTCGGGGATGAACACCGTCCGCGAAGAGAACAAACAGATCGGTGAGACCGTCGAAGAGCTCGACGACACGATTCGCAAACTGCTCGACATCTACGAGATGGTCACCCGCGGCATCAACCCGTTCGTCGACGACGCCCGCGAGATGGGCGGCCTCGACGGCGGCGGAGCGTTCGGGCTCTTCGAGGCGGAAGCCGAGGACGAAGAGCACCTCGACCCCGAGGTGGCGAACGCCGACGCCGAGTCGTTCTTCGACGACGACTTCGGCGAACTCGACGCCGAGGAGGGCGCGAAGGAAGCGGAACTCGCCGCGGAAGACGAACTCGCGGAAGCGGAGCGCGAGAGCCCCGCGGACGCCCTCGACGACGGCGACGAAGAGGCCGACGAAGCCGACGAAGCCGACGACTCGGGTGCCGCGGGCGGCGCGAGTTTCGACGACCTCAAAGAGCAGTACGAGGAGGGCGGTGGCTGGGACGAAGAAGACGAAGCGGAGGCGAACGAAGCAGAGGCGGACGAAATGGAGGCGGACGACGCCGAAACGGACCTCGCCGACGCGGCGGTCGACCTCGAAGACGGGTTCGAAGACGAGCCGGTCGGCGGCATCGAAGACGAGTTCGAAGCGGTCGCCGACGAGGCCGACGAGACCGACGACCCGAGCGACGAACCATCAGAGCCCGAACACGAACCCGAGGTCGAAGACGCCGACGGTGACGTCCGCAAGACGCTCGACGAGCTAGAGGCGGAGTACGCCACGGCGGCGATGGCCAAAGACGAGCTTTCGGACGACGACGAGGACGACGCGGCCGCCGAACCCGAGCCGTCCGCGGCGGTCGAGGAGTCCGACGCCTACCTGGCGGCTCTCCCGTCGAACTACGTCTCCGAGGTACTCGTCCTCGAATGGGTCGAACACCTCGTCGCGGTCGGCGGCGCGCTCGGCGCGTCGCGCGCGCTCCGCCAGTATCGGGAGCAGGACTGGATATCGCGCGCCGTCGAGAGCGAACTGAACGCCCACGTCGGACAGATTGCGCCGTCGGTCGCTGACGCCGACGGGGGCGAACTCCGCATCGACGACCACCAGACGAGCCTCGCGTACGTCTGCCGGCTCGCGGAGGACGTCCCGCGGGGCCAACTGTACGAGGAGTTAGTCGCCTACGGGAGGAGATTCGATGGGATTCGGTGTTAGCGGCTCGACCGCCGTCATCTTCCTCGGCGTCCTCGTCGCCACGGGGACGCTGTACACAGCGACGTCGAACGCGTCGGAGAACGTTCTCGAAGCGCAGGACGCCGACGCGGAGCGGGCCCTCGAACGGACGAACACGGACATCGCCGTCACGAACGCGACCTACGACGCGGGCAACGAGAGCCTCACGGTGAACCTGACGAACGCCGGCTCGGAGACGCTCTCGGTGAGCGAGACCACCCTGCTCGTCGACAACACCTACGTCGACGTGCCGGCGGCCAACGCGACCGTCGACGGCGACGCCGGAACCGACCTCTGGTACGCCGGCGAGAACCTCAGTCTCGTCGTCGACGCCGACCCCACGCCCGCACGCGTGAAAGTGGTCACCGGAAGCGGCGTCGCCGCCACGGGGGCGGTGAACTAAATGGCAGACATCTCCGTTCCGAGCCTCATCCTGTTCATCGCCAGTATCGTCGTCGCCGCCGGCGTCTCGGGCGTCCTCATCGACACCGTGACCGGCATCAGCAGTTCGCTCGACGAGCGCGGCGGCGACGTGAGCACGGAGATCAGAACCGACATCGAAGTCATAAGCGACCCGCAGGCGGGTGTCTACGACGGCGCGAACGACAACCTCTCGGTATACGTCAAGAACACCGGCCTCAGGACGCTCCCGGCGACCAGCGGCGGCTTCGATATCATCGTCGGTGGACAGTATCAGACCAACGTCACGGTGAACGTCGTCGACGGCACCGAGTGGCGGCCGAGCAACGTCATCGAACTCACGGTGACGGACATCGCGTTGAGCTCGGGCGACTACCGGATGACCGTCGTCGTCGACGGTGACGAAGAGGTGTTCGAATTCCGCGTATCATGAGCAGTCAATTCTCTCTCGGGCTATCCGGGCACGACCGTCTCGAAAAGGAACTCGGCGGCGGCATCCCCAAGGGTGCAATCGTCCTCATCGAAGGGGACTACGGCGCCGGAAAAAGCGTGCTGTCGCAGCGATTCAGCTACGGCTTCTGCGACGAGGAAACGGTGGTGACGCTCGTCTCGACCGAGCTGGGCGTCCGCGGCTTCCTCGACCAGATGCACTCGCTTTCGTACGACATCGTCAAGCATCTGCTCGACGAGCGAATCCTGTTCTTACAGGCCGAAATCGACAGCAGCGGCGCGCTCTCCGGCGGCAGCAGCCAGAAGGAGCGCAAGCAGCTCCTCCGCCGGCTGATGGACGCCGAGACGCTCTGGGACGCCGACGTCATCATCATCGACACGTTCGACGCCATCCTGCGCAACGACCCGCAGTTCGAGGCGCTGGTCCGGCAGAACGACGAGCGGCAGGCCGCCCTCGAAATCATCTCGTTTTTCCGCGAGCTGACGACGAAGGGCAAGACCATCATCATCACCGTCGACCCGTCGTCGGTCGACGAGGGCTCTATCGGCCCGTTCCGCTCTATCGCCGACGTCTACTTCGAACTGGAGATGGTGGAGGTCGGAAACGACGTCCGACGGAACATCTTCGTGAAGCGCTTTGCGGGGATGGGCCAGCAGGTCGGCGACCGCGTCGGCTTCTCGGTCCGGTCGGGAATCGGGCTCGTCATCGAATCGAGGAGCGTGGCGTAGATGGCGAGCGAACACGGCTCCGCCAGGCTGTCGGACGACCTCAAGCGCCTCGCGATGCAGTGGCCGCACCTGCGGGACCACCTCAAGCGGTTCCGACAGATCACCGGCGAGTTCCCGATGCTCGTCGACGAGCCGGGCGACTACGAGTCCCGGCGTCCGAACATCATCTACCCGCTGGGCGGCCCCGTGTTCTGCCAGGTGTACGGCAACTTCGGCGAGACGACGAAGTACTACACCATCGAACCCGAGATGGACGACGACGAGCTCGAGGTGTTCGGCCGGGTCAAGGACAAACTGCTCGAACGCAGCGTCTCGAAGCCGGCGCCCGAAGAAAGCGCCGACTACGAAGAGCGCATCGAGGAGTTGCTCTCCGAAATCGTCCACATCGAGGGCGACGACCGCGGGCCGCTCGGCTCGGTTGCCAAGCGGCTCGACGTGGCCGGCATCGAGGTCTCCCAGACGACCTACGACAAGATACAGTACCGACTCGTCCGCGACATCGTCGGCCTCGGGCCGCTCGAACCCATCATGCGCGACCCGGAGAACGAGGACATTCACGTCATCGGCCCCAGCCAGGTCGACGTCGACCACGGGACGTTCGGCCTGCTGGAGACGAGCGTCGAGTTCGACAGCACGGAGCAGTTCGATAACTGGCTCCGCAACATGGGCGAACGCATCGGCGACCCCGTCTCCGACGCCCACCCCATCGTGGACTCCACGCTCCCCGACGGCTCGCGTATCAACATCATCTACTCCGACGACGTGTCGCTGAAGGGGTCGTCGCTCACCATCCGTCAGGGCGACGACGTGCCGCTTTCGGTGTTCCAAATCGCCAAGTGGGGGACGCTCTCGCCCGAACTGGCCGCGTACCTCTGGATCGCGCTGGAGAACGAACGCACTATCTTCGTGGTCGGTGAGACGGCGTCGGGGAAGACGACGACGCTCAACGCCATCCTCTCGTTCATCCCGCAGGACTCGAAGATATACACCGCGGAGGACACCGCCGAGGTGCTCCCGCCGCACGACACGTGGCAGCAACTCCTCACCCGCGAGGGACGCGGCTCCGACTCCGAAGTCGACATGTTCGACCTCGTCGCGGCCGCGCTGCGCTCTCGCCCCGACTACATCATCGTCGGGGAGGTCCGTGGTGAGGAGGGTCGCATGGCGTTCCAGGCGGCCCAGACCGGTCACCCGGTGATGCTCACGTTCCACGCGTCCGACATCGTCTCCATGATTCAGCGCTTCACCGGCGACCCCATCAACGTCCCCGAGACGTTCATGGACAACTGCGACATCGCGCTGTTCCAGAACCGCGTCCGCCGGGGCAACGACATCCTCCGCCGGGTGACGAGCGTGCAGGAAATCGAGGGCTACTCGAAGGAGATGGGCGGCGTCGTCACCCGCGAGGCGTTCTACTGGGACCCCGTCCAAGACGAGATTATCTTCCAGGGGATGAACAACTCCTTCATCATGGAACAGAAGGTCGCGACGCTCCTCGGTTACGACGACACGCGGAAGATATACGACGACATCCAGTTCCGCGCCGAACTCGTCCGCCGGGCGATTCAGGAGAACGTCCTCGGCTACCACGAGGTGAACGAACTCATCGAGGACTACCAGCGCGACGGCGTCGAGGGACTGCCGTTCGACATGGCGAGGGTGTAACGACATGGCAGGGGAACAGAGCGCGTCGATGCAGGCGGTGCAGGTTCGGGACTTCATCAGCGACATCATCGAGTCCTACGAGAAGATGCCGATGGCGCTGCCGCGGTACCTGCTCGCGGTGCTCGGCCCCGCCATCGTGTTCTTCATGCTCTCTCTGGCCGGCGCCATCGCGCTCCCGCTTCCCCTCCTCGTCCGCATTCCCGTGTTCCTCCTCGGGGTGTTGCTGTTGGGCGGGGCCGTCCTCTACCCGCGCCTCCTCGTCGAGCAGACGCGCCGCAGTCTGGAGAACCAACTCCACCTTCTCATCACGCACATGACCGTGCTCTCGACGACGAACATCGACCGCGTCGCCGTGTTTCGAACGCTCGCGCGCGAGGAGGAGTACGGCGAGCTAGCGACCGAGATGAACCGCATCGTCCAGCTCGTCGACGCGTGGAACCAGTCGCTCGACGACGCCTGTCAGCGCCGGGCCCGAGAGGTCCCGTCGAAGCCCCTCGCGGACTTCCTCGACAGGCTCGCGTACTCCATCAACGCCGGCCAGAGCATCGACGACTTCCTCCTCGGCGAGCAGAACGCGATGATTCAGAAGTACATCACCGTCTACGAGAGCGCCCTCGGGAACCTGGAGGTCATGAAGGACCTCTATCTCTCGATGATTCTGTCGATGACCTTCGCCATCATCAACGCCATCGTCCTCCCCATCCTGACCGGGACCGACGCGACGATGACCATCGGCGCGGTCATCGTGCTCTTCGTCTTCGTGCAGTTGGGGTTCTACTTCGTCATCCGGACGATGTCGCCGTACGACCCGCTGTGGTTCCACCAGCGCGAGTACCGGACGAAGGCGGACCGGCAGATAGACATCACCCTGTACGGCGCGGTCGGTCTCTCTATCACGATGGTGCTCGTGCTCGCGTTGGGCACGTTCAACCTGACCGTCGTCGGCGAGACGGTCCGGCCCATCATGATGGAACTCCCGATTCCGCTCCTCATTTCGACGCCGCTGACGCCGCTTGCGGTCCCCGGCATCGTCGCGCGCCGCCACGAGAAACGCATCGGCGAGCGCGACGAGGAGTACCCCGGGTTCATCCGCGCGCTCGGGGCGTCCGAGACGGCGAAACAGAGCACGACCACGGCCGTCCTGAAGACGCTCAAGACGAAGGACTTCGGCGTCCTTTCGCGGGAGATATCGCGGCTGTACACGCGGCTTCGGATGCGGCTCGACCCCGACCGGTCGTGGTTCTTCTTCACCGCGGAGACGAACTCCTACCTCGTCCAGAAGTTCTCCGAGATGTACAACGTCGGCCGGTCGATGGGTGGCAAACCGAAGCTCCTCGGCGAGCTCATCAGCCGTAACATGAACGAGATAATCAAGCTCCGCCGACAGCGAAAGCAGTCGACGGTCACCCTCATCGGCGTCCTCTACGGCATCACGGCCTCGGCGTCGTTCGCGTTCTTCATCGGACTGGAAGTCGTCGAGATTCTGGCGTCCTTCTCGACGCAGATGAACCTCGACAGCCTCCAGTTCGGGACGCTCATCTACGCCGGCGTCTACGACGTGCCCTTCATCGAGTACATGCTGACGCTCATCATCCTGTTTAACGCCCTCCTGTCGTCGCTCATGATTCGGATGGTCGACGGCGGACACAAGGCGAACGCCTACCTGCACTTCGTGATGCTCGTCTGGGTGGGCTCCCTGATGGCGGTCGCCACCTCGTCGCTCGCAGGAGCGCTGATTAGTATATGACTGAAGACGGACAACAGACCCGAGATTCGATGCCAGACGCGGCAGGCGAACAGACCCCACAGGAGGCCCGTTCCCGCGCGCCCGAGGGGGGCGACGTGGCGAAAAGCGACCTCCTACAGGCGTACCGCCGGAAGAAGTCCGAACCGTCGGACGAACGCGAAGAAAAAGAGCGGGCGCGCTCGAAGAGACAGACGGAAAAACAGACCAGCGACGGCGAGTCCATCGTCGTCGACTTCGTCGCCAACTTCGTCGCCGGCGGCAACGCCTCGTTCGAGCCCGTCAAGGGGCGCGTCCTGATGAGCCAGCGCCGGCTCATCCTCGCCACGTCGAAGGCCAAGACCGTCATCCCCATCACCTCCATCTTCGACATCGCCGTCGGACAGGTCCCCCCGGAGGTCGAGGAGTTCTTCGACTACACGGTGATGGTCGGCTACATCATCGGTCGCCAGCGCCGGACGACCGTCATCGGCGGCGACCGAGATACCATCGAGAAGTTCTCGCTGTTGCTGTTCCGCGCGGCGCTCAACGGCTCGCGCGCGCAGGTCACCCACCCGGCCCGCATCGGCGGGCGCGTCCTCGACACGGAGCGACAACCCTCCGGGCTCCACCTCGACTACGAGGCCGTCACGTTCCCCGACGACGACGGCCCACTCACGGAGAACGGCGACCCGTTCCACATCGACCTCGCGAGCGTCATCTTCTTCGAGGTGCTCGAACGGACCGTCGACGGCGAAAAGCGGCTGGTGCTTTCGGTCCAGCACGTCAAGCAGGGCCAGACGGTCACCTCCGAGATAACGCTCGACTCGCGACGGAAGATGAACATCCTCGGGCGCTACCTCCGACTCGTCTACCACTGGATAAAGTCCGGCGTCCGCAACGTCGAGGTCACGGAACAGGGCCTCGAAGTCCTCGTCGGACTGTACTCCGCCGGCGAGATGGCCGCGGAAGTCGACTTCAGCGAACTCCTCGGCGTCGAAGAGGCAGTCCTCGACGCGGAACTGGAGAAGCTCCACGAGGAGGAACTCATCGGCGACGACGAGCTTCCGACCTCGCTGACGCCGCAGGGGCGGTTCGTCGTCAACGAGGAAATCGAAGACGTGAACGTCTGAAGCTGTTTTCCGGCGGAACCGGTGCCGTCCGGTAGTTGCGAAGAACTATCAGCCCTTCAACCAATTCTGTCACTATGCGGACGCGGACTTCGGCGCTCGTCGGACTGGGAATCGGAAGTGCGGTCAGCTACTCCTTCGGCTTCCGACACGGCAACGCGTTGGTCGGCGTCACCCTGCTTCTCACGTACACAATCGCTGGCTTCGGGTTCGTTGCCTTTCCCGCGTACCGCTGGCGGTGGTCCGGGCCGAACGACCACTTCTGGTACACGATAATCGGGGTCTTGAGCGCTCTGTTACCGATTCTTGCGATTCACGGTCTAGGCTTCGAACCCGGCGAGCGCGTGCGGGGCATCGTTCTCTTAGCCGGGGTCTGGTTGGGAGGCGTCTACGCCGGAATCGCGCTCGAACGCGCCTCGCGGCGCGCGAGCGACGACTGACGAGCGCGACGCGTCGCTCTCCGTCCGGCGACTGCGCCGCGAAAAACCGAGTGCTGACTACTGTTCGTTGATGGCGTCGGAGGCGATGCTGCGGCCGCGGGCGTTGAGCTGCACCTCGTGACGGACGCGAATCTCCTCGACGACGTTGTGGTCGATGAGCCGCTGAAAGAGCTCCTCGACTTCGTCCACGTCGAGGCCGAGGAAGCTGGGGATGTCGAACGGGGAGACGCCGGAGTACAGCGCCGTGAGGACCTGTTTGTCCGTCTCGCTCAGCTCGATAGAGGTCTCCGAAAGCTCCTCGCCCTCGCGGAGGAGCGTGTAGAGGAAACTGACGGCGCGGTCGGAGCCGGAGATGTACGTCTGGAGGCTCGTCCCCTCGTCGTCGGAGTGTTCGACCTCGATGACGCTCCGGTGTTCGTCGACGATGGTCCGCTCGCCGGTCTTCACGTCGCCGATGTCGTCGAGGCGGACCTCGACGAACTTGCCGCCGACGGTCGCCATGCTCACGGCCTCCGCTTCGACTTTGAGCCGGGACTTTTCCCACTCGGTGTTCTGGACGACGCCGCCGGCGACTGCGGGATGTCGCGCGAGGAACTGCTCGGTGTTGAGGAGCGCCCCGAAGAAGTCCGTCTCGAACTCGTCGTAGTCGACGGGCGCGAGCAGGACGACGCCCGACGGGATGTGGACGCTGAAGTAGTCGGAGACGGTCGCGATGCGCTGGTTCACGTCGTACCGGCCGCCGAACTCCTGTATCTTCGAGAGCTGAATCGTCCGCTTGCCGCCCGTGCCCGCGAGGATGAGCCGCCTGTTCGAAAGCAGGATTCGGCCGCTCGTCCAGTCGACGTCGTGTATCTCCCGGCCGTTCTTGATGACTTGGAGGAACCGCCCGCGGGTGTCTCCGAGTTTTTGCTCACCGGGTTTCATCGCTCACCTCCCGACCGCGGCGTCGCTCGCGCGGTAGATGCGGAGTCGTTTCTCGACGGGGTCGAACTGCTGTCTACACGTCGGCGGGATGGTCTCTGTCATACCGATGGTGAGGTACCCGTCCGGCTTCAGCGCGGAGCCGAGCGTCTCGAAGACCGCCCGCTTCGACTCGGCGTTGATGTAGATGAACAGGTTCCGGCAGACGACGAGGTCGAACGTCCCCGGCGGCTCCTCGCGGATGAGGTCGCGTCGCTCGAAGCGGACCATGTCGGTGACGGCGTCTTTCACCCGGAAGGTGTCGTCGTCGCGGTCGACGAAGCGCTCCCAGCGGCCGATGGGGTCGAGCTGTTCGCCCACGTCGTTCGTCTCGGAGGCGCGGTACTCGCCCGCCCTGGCGGCGCGGAGAATCTCGCGTTTGATGTCCGTGCCGACGATTTCGATGCGGCGCTCGTCGACGCGGTCGTCGTCGTGGGCGAGCATCGCCAGCGAGTAGGCCTCGCGGCCGTCCGAGCAGGCCGCGCTCCATATCTTGATGGGGTCGTGGCGGCTCCCCCGCGAACTCAGGTCGCGGAGCACCCCGCGGAGCGCCTCCCACACCTCGGGATTGCGGAAGAAACTCGTGACGTTGACCGACAGCGCGTCGAGGAGCGCCTGCTGTTCTTCCTCGTCGTCGGTGAGGAGGTCGTGGTACGACCCGTAGTCGTCGACGCGTCGCCGCCGCATCCGCGCGGAGATTCGGCGGTCGAGGTAGGCGTCGTTGTACGAACTCGTCTGGAACTGCAGGGAGTCTTCGATGTAGTCCAAGAGCCGGCCGAACGCCGGGTCGTCGGTCGCCGACGAGGGCATCAGTCGGCCGCCTCCTCGGCGGTGTCGGGGAGCTGGCTCGGGTCGAACTCGCGCATCGCCTGTTGGCCGTCGGCGGGGAGTTCGAGCGTCGAGACGTCCAGAATCGGGATGACGTTGCCGTCGCCGATGACGGCCGTTCCCGACAGCCCGCCGACGCCCGACAGCGGTCCTTGCAGGGGCGTCACGACGACTTCCTCCTGTTTCGTCACGCCGTCGCAGTGGAGCGCGACCTGCCTGTCGTCGGGACGGATGCGAACCACCATGCCGTCGTCGGGTTCGGGCGAGTCGATTTCGAGCGCCTCGCGGAGCCGAATCAGCGGGAAGATGGTCTCCTCGTGGACGATGACCTCCGCGCCGCTGACCGTCTGGACGCGGTCGCGCCGGCTTATCTCGTCGATGTACTTGATGGGGACGCCGAACTCGCGGTCTTCGACCTGCACGAAAAGCACCTTGATGATGGCGACCGACACCGGCAGCCGGATGTTGAACGTGCTTCCCTCGCCGGGTTCGCTCTCGACCGACACCGAGCCGTCGAGCGATTCGACGGTCGTCTTCACCACGTCCATGCCGACGCCGCGGCCGGACACGTCCGTGATTTCGTCGTTGGTCGAAAAGCCGGGGTGGAAGATGTAGTCGTACACCTCGCTGTCGGGCATCTGGTTCACCTCCTCGCGGGTCGCAACGCCCTTGTCGACGGCCTTCTCGCGGACGGCGTCGGCGTCGATACCGCCGCCGTCGTCCTCGACGGTCACGATGACGGTGTCGTGTTGGCGGCGCGCGGAGAGCCTGATGGTCCCCGTGCGGGACTTGCCGTTTTCCTCGCGCACGTCGGGTGCTTCGATGCCGTGGTCGACGGCGTTCCGGAGGACGTGCATCAGCGGGTCGGAAATCTCGTCGAGGATGGTGCGGTCGAGTTCGATGTCCGCGCCCTCGACCTTGAACGAGACGCGTTTGTCCTGCTCGCGGGCGAGGTCGCGCACGAGCCGGGGGAACTTGTCGAACACCTTCTTCAGCGGGATGAGCCGCATGTCCATCACGGTGTTCTGGAGGTTCGAGGATATCTTGTCCAGTTCGTCGAGCGTGTCGAGCGCGGTCGTCTGGCCCACGTCGATGGCGTTTCTGAGCTTGATGCGGCTCGTGACCAACTGCTCGACGAGCTCGTGGAGTTCGTCGAGCTGGTCGACGTCCACGCGGACGGACTTGACCGCGGAGATGGAGCGTGCCTCCTTTTTCTTCTCCGTGCCGGACTCCGATTCTTCGTCGCTCTCGGTCGACTCGGCCTCGTCGGCGTCTCCTTCGCTCCCGTCGTCGACGCTGGGTGCGTCGTCGGACGCAGCGTCGCTATCACTGTCACTGTCGACAGCGCCGTCGGCGTCAGTAGACCGGTCGGAGTCGTCCGATGCCGGGGCGTCAACGTCGGCGTCAACCTCCGACTCGGCCGCCGGAGCGTCGTCGGCGTCCGCGGCCTCGTCGCCGGCGGCGAGCGCGTCGGACACGTCGGTCGTCTCGACCGTCGAGACCTTCCAGAGCCCGCCGAGTTCGCTTTCGACGACGGCGGCGTCGCGCTCGGCCACGAACAGGTCGAAGCCGTCGCCGAACTCGCCGTCTTCGATGGCGTCGCGGTTCGGGTTCGCCCCGACCACGTCGAGTTCTTCCGGGATGCTACTGAGGAAGATGCCGGCGTCGACGCCCTTCATCTGGCCCGCGTCGAGTTCGACGTGGGCGTGGGTGAGCGTGGTCGCATCGAGCGCATCGGCGTCGACGCAGTCGGCGGCGAGAGAGTCGAGGTCGACCGACTCGCGGTCGGCCTCGTCAGACGCCGCCGGGTTCGAGTTTCCCGCGTCACCTCCGTCTTCGACGGCGGCGCGAACCTCCTCGACCGTGTCGGTCGGGTCGATGGTGGACTCGCCGTTCTCCTCGATGTCGTGGAGAATCTCCACGATGAGGTCCATCCCGTCGAAGACGAGGTCCATCCGCTCGGCCGTCACGTCGAGTCGCTCGTGGCGAATCTCGTCGAGGAGGTCCTCGACGGCGTGGGCGACCGTCGCGGCGTTGTCGAATCCCATCGCCCCGAAGTTCCCCTTCAGCGTGTGGGCCTGCCGGAAGATGTCGTCGATGGCCTCGGTGTCGTCCGGGTTCGACTCCAGCGACAGCAGGGAGTTGTTCAACTGCGTGATGCTCTCTTCGCTCTCGGTGATGAATGCTTGGTAGAGTTCTTCGTCCATGGTCAGGTAGTGAGCCCGCGGAGTGCTTCGTCTGCGATTCGCCCGTCGGCCGAGACGGTGTCGACACAGCCGGCCTCGATGGCCCGCTTCGGCATTCCGAAGATCGCGGAGGTCGATTCGTCTTGTGCGACCGTGTGGCCGCCCGCCCGCTTGATTCGGGTCATCCCCTCGACGCCGTCGCGGCCCATGCCGGTGAGGAGCACGCCGGCCAGCGGCGCGTCCACCGCCTCCGCGGCCGACGCCATCGTGAGGTCGATAGCCGGTTTGACGCCGTGAAGCGGCTCGTCGTCGGAGAGTTCGAGCCGGAGACGTCCGGCCCGGTCGCCGGTCACGAGGAGGTGGGAACCGCCGGGCGCGATGCGAATCTGCCCGGGGCCGATTCGCTCGCCGTCGCTCGCCTCTTGGACCTCGTAGTCACAGCGGCCGTCGAGCCGAGCCGCAAAGCGCTTCGTGAAGCCGGCCGGCATGTGCTGGACGACCAGCACGCGGAGGCCGGCCTCCTCGGGGAGCGCCGCGAGCAACCGCTCGACGACGTTCGGCCCGCCCGTGGACGCGCCGATAATCAGCGTCGAGCCCTCGGTCGGCAGCGACCCGCTCGTCCCCGAAGACGCCGGTTTCGACCCCGCGGTCGCCGCCGGCTTCGGCTCCGTCTTCGGCGGCCGGGAGCCCCGGCGCGTCGCCGAGAGGTCGACCGCCGCGGCGGACTGAATCTTCTCGACCAGTTCCCGCTTGACGCGGGGCATCTCGGAGGTGACCTCGCCGCCCGGTTTCGTCACGAAGTCGACCGCCCCTCGGTCGAGCGCCTCGAACGTCACGTCGGCGTCCTCCTCGGCGTGCGCCGAGAGCATGAGGACGGGCGTCGGACACTCCTCCATGATGGCCTCGACCGCGTCGAGCCCGTTCATCTCGGGCATCTCGATGTCCATCGTCACGACGTCCGGTCGGTTCGCCTCGACCACCGAAATCGCCTCGCGGCCGTCGGCCGCCTCGGCGACGACCTCGACGTCGGCGTCCTCGAGGAGCGTGCGAATCAGCGTCCGCATGAACCGCGAGTCGTCGACGACGACCGCGCGAGTCGGGTCCGCGCCGGCGGACGCGCTCATCGTCCCCACCCGGCGGTTCCGGGTCGGCGGGAACTCGACGACGCCGAGTGGCCCCCCCGCCGAGGGCTCGGTGGATTCGTTAGTGTGCCGTTTCGTTGACCGCTCATCTACCTCCGAGGTTCGGAAATCGGGTATATAAACACTCGGCGAGGATAATCACGGCTGATAATCGGGTACGTATCTTTATACGCTGAATCTCACCACTCTGAAGCAGACAGGTGGCGGCGGATGTCGCCGCCGGGGATGACCATGCGACAAGATGCAATCACGACCGAGATGAGCGCGGACGAGACCGACGCGGAGGACTCCGCCGAAGAAGTACAGGTGCTGGAATTCCAACTCGGCCCGGAGACGTACTGCGTCGACATCGAGTACGTGAGCGAAATCGTCGACAAGGGCCAGCTCACGGCGGTTCCGAACGCGCCGGACTACGTCGAGGGCGTGATGGACCTCCGCGGGCGGACCACGTCCATCATCAACCCGAAGTCGCTTCTCAGCATCGACGACGAGGGCGAGTCGAAGCGCATCGTCATCTTCGACCCCAACAAGTTCGAAGACGAGGCCGCGACCGGCTGGCTCGTCGACGAGGTGTACCAGGTCGTGCGCGTCTCGATGGACGACGTGGAGGACCCGCCACTCGAAAAAGACGACTCCATCGAGGGCGTCATCAAGCGCGACGGCGACCTCGTCGTCTGGATTTCGCCGGTGCACGCCATCGAGTAGGGACGTCCCGCGACCGGCCCCGCTTTCGTTTTCGAGAACCTAATCGGCGAGCGACTGCTCTCCCGCCGCGACGCCCCGCCCGCCGGTGAGTAACACCACGACGAGCGCACAGCCCACGACGACGCCCGCGAGGCCGAACGCGGCGACGTAGCCGGCGGCGTCGGCGACGAACCCGCCGAGCGCCGACCCGACTCCGCCGCCGAGGCTCGAAAGCGCCGTGTACGCGCCGAGGGCCTCCCCGCGAATCCGGTCGGGCGCGAGTCGCGTCACCATCCCCGTCGCCGTCACCGCGATGACCGCCCACGTGACGCCGATGACGAGGAACGTCGCGCCGAGGGTGACGAGCGCGGTGAGCGCCGCGAACTGCGTGCCGACGACCGCCACCGCCGGGAAGGCGAGTCCGCGAGTCGCCAGCGCGCCGGCCTGGAGGCGACGGGGGTCGTGTCGCGCCGCGAACGCGCCGACCTTCGCGTAGCTCACCGCCGACCCGAGACTCGACAGGACGAACAGGGCGAACACCTCGTCGGCGGTCCGGCCGGAGCCGACGAGGTACGCGGGCAGCGGCCCGAAGAAGACCGAGAAGCCGACGAAAAACAGCGTCGCGGCCGCGAGGTACCGGAGGAGTTCGGGGCTCATCCGCGCCCGGAGGTCGTCGAGGTCGAGGCTCTGGAGCGCCCAGTAGAGCCGCGAGGGACCGTACGGGACCGCGCGGACCGAACGCCCGACGAGGCCGCTCTGCCGGCGGATACTGGCCGACACGCGGGCGAACCGCCGCGCCGACAGCGTCGAGCGCTCGGGGTACCAGACGCGGACGAGGACGGCACCGAGCGCGGCGGCGACCGCGGCCGCGACGAGGAACCGCCGCTGGACCGCGAGCGCGTCGAGACCGAACAGCCGCGGGGCCAGCGCCGACCAGACCGCGCCGACGACGAGGCCGCCGAGCCAGCCGTACCCCTGATAGTGGTTGAGGACGCCGAAGCGGCGGTCCCAGTCCTTCGACGGGACGCCCTCGACGACGATGAGGTTCAACACCGGCGCGGCCGCGGCGACGACGAACCACAACAGGGCGTTGGCGACGAGGACCGCGGCCGGCGACGACACGGTGGCCGTGAGAGAGAGCGCGCCGGCGGTCGCCACGAGCGCGACGAGGATGAACGGTCGCCTGCGCTTCGCGCGGGCGGCCAGCCGGCCCCAGAGCACCGCGCCCGGCGCGCCGGCGAAGGCGGCGGTCGCGGCGATGAGGCCGACGAACAGCGCGTTCGCTCCCAGTTCGATGGCGTACAGCGGGACGACGAGCGACGACGCGCCCACCGCGGCGTAGCCCAGCGCCCACCCGAACAGCCACCGGTCGCGGTTCCCCGTCTTCGAACGTCCGTGTCGGTCGGTCACGCGTCACGAATGAAACCGGTGAAACAAAGTCGTTACCCCCCGAACGCGCGCGAAAAGCAGGACATATATAGTCTGAACAAAATCCTCGGACAACCATGCTCGGGAGCGAACCACCACACACGGGGGGATGGTCGTGACGGACGACTCCTCTCCCTCCTCGTTCGTGCAGTACGGTATCGACGACAAACCACCCCTTCCGACCGCTCTCCTTCTCGGCGCCCAACACTACCTCACCATGGTGGGCGCGAACATCGCCGTCCCCCTCATCCTCGCCGGAGCCCTCGGCATGCCCGCCGACGTGGTGCCGCGGTTCGTCGGGACGTTCTTCGTCGTCTCCGGCATCGCGACGCTGATGCAGACGACGTTCGGGAACCGCTATCCCATCGTGCAGGGCGCGCCCTTCTCGATGCTCGCGCCGGCGCTCGCCGTCATCGGCGTAGCGACGGCGGCCGACCAGTCGGGCGTCGCGTGGCAGAGCGCCCTCTTGCAACTGCAGGGCGCGATTATCGTCGCGGCCGTCGTCGAGGTGTTCGTCGGCTACTTCGGCCTGCTCGGACGTCTCCGAAAGTTCATCTCGCCGGTCGTCATCGCGCCGACCATCGCGCTCATCGGGCTGTCGCTCTTCAACGCCCCGCAGGTCGCGTCGGCGACCAACAACTGGTGGCTCCTCGGCCTGACGCTCGCGCTCATCGTCCTGTTCTCGCAGTACCTCGACACCGCGCACCCGGCGTTCAAGCTGTTCCCGGTGCTGCTCGGCGTCATCGTCTCGTACGTCGTCGCCGCCGGCCTCTCGGTCGCGGGGGTCATCGCCCCCGGCGCGGCGGGCTACGTGAACCTCCAGACGGTCGTCGAGGCCCCGGCGCTCATGACCATCTACCCCCTGCAGTGGGGCTTCGCGGGCGGCGCGGGGACGACGACGGTCGCGCTTCCCGTCGTGGGCTCGGTCGCCTTCGGCATCCCGCAGTTCACGACCTCCTTTATCATCGGGATGCTCGCGGGCGTCGCGGCCTCGATGGTCGAGTCCTTCGGTGACTACCACGCCGTCGCCCGGCTCTCGGGCGTCGGCGCGCCCTCCGAGCGCCGCATCAACCACGGCATCGGCATGGAGGGCGTGATGAACGTCTTCTCGGCCGTCATGGGCGGCAGCGGCTCGACCTCCTACTCCGAGAACATCGGCGCTATCGGTCTCACGGGCGTGGCCTCCCGCTACGTCGTGCAGGTCGGCGCAGTCGTGATGCTCGTCATGGGCTTCGTCGGCTACTTCGGACAGCTCATCGCGACGATTCCCGACCCAATCGTCGGCGGCCTCTACGTCGCCATGTTCGGCCAAATCGTCGCCGTCGGCCTCTCGAACCTGAAGTACGTCGACCTCGACTCCTCGCGTAACGTGTTCATCGTCGGCGTCGCCATGTTCGCCGGCCTCGCCGTCCCCGCCTACATGGGTAACGTCGGGAGCGCGGCGGCGTTCCGCGAGGGGATGCGGCAGGTCGCGCTCGTCGGCCCCGTCCTCGGGACCCAACTCGTCGCCGACACCGTCTTCGTCATCGGTTCGACCGGTATGGCAGTCGGCGGCCTCATCGCCTTCTTCTTCGACAACACCATCGCGGGCACCCGCGCCGAGCGCGGCCTCGAAGAGTGGGAAGACACCGTCGAAGACGACGGCGACTTCGAGTCGGCGCTGGACCGGTTCCGCGGCGACGAGTCGGCGACGGCCGACTGAAGCGAGCGCCGCACAATCTTTTGGACCCGCGTGAAATCGGATTCTCTGCGATAATCAGGCAGGTCTACTCTGGCCAGTCCTACAGCCACACCTTCGAGACGGCCGGCGAACACGCGTACTACCGCGTACCCACGAGGCCGCCGGCATGACGGGTACTATCGTCGTCGAAGAGTAGAATCGTCGTCGAGGAGCGGGCTCAGGTCTCGTCGCGGCCGGTCCGCCCGAGCGCGACGAGCACGAGGTAGCCGACGAACCCGGCGACGAACAGCAAGGCTGGAATCGCGAAGGGACCGAACGTCTCGATGAGCCCGTCCACGGGGCCGAGTTGGAGCATATCCGAGCCACGGCCGCGCCGCGGTTAACGTTCCCGGCGGGCGGTCGTCGCGGGCGTTCGCGGCGGCCGACGCCGGTCGCTCACTCGTCGTAGGCGCTGTCGTCTTCGTCCGTCGTCGCTTCCGCGTCCGCGTCCGCGACTTCGTCGGCCGCGCCCTCGCCCGCCACGTCGGGGGTGCGAGCCGGTTGCCGGACCCCGCCGTTCGAGAGTCCGGCCGCGGGCGACTGCCTGGTCGCCTCGGCGTCGGCCGAGTGGACGTGCACGTCTCGCTGGGGGAACGGAATCCCGATGCCCGCGTCGTTCAGGCGCTTGTATATCTCGCGGTTGAGGTTGTGCGTCGCCTTCCCGCGCTTGAGCGGGCTGTTGACCCAACAGACGAGTTCGTACTCCAGCGCGTCGGGGCCGAACCGGCGGAACCGCGGGCGCGGGCGGGGCGCGTCGAGAACGAGCGGCTCGTCGAGGGCGATATCGGTCAGGAGTTCTTCGAACTCGTCCACGTCGGTGCCGTAGGCGACGCCGACCGGGACCTTCAGCCGGCGGCGGCGGTTCGGCGCGGACTCGTTGATGATTTTCGCGGCGTTGAGCACCGAGTTCGGCACCGTCACGAGCAGTTCGTCGCGGGTGAGAAGCGTGGTCGAGCGGATGCCGACCTTGACGACGGTGCCGGCCTCACCGGAGTCGAGGACGACGTAGTCGCCGATTTTGTAGGTGTCGTCGAAGTACAGCGCGATGCCGCCGAAGAAGTTGGCGACGGTGTCTTTCGCGGCGAAGCCGACGGCGATGCCGGCGATGCCCGCGCCGGCGAAAAGCGGCGTGATTTCGATGCCCCAGATGTACAGCAGCGCGCCGATGGTTCCGACCGAGACGACGATGGTCCAGACGTTCGAGAAGACGGGCGCGAAGTCGTAGCGACTGCCCTTGTCCTTGACCGCCTCGACGAGGCGGTTGACGAGGCGGTTGAGCGCCCACGCCCAGACGACGATGCCGACAGACAGCGACGGCAGGCCGAAGAAGTCGTTGAGCGTCGCCGAATCGACGACGAGCGCCTCGGCGACCGCGGGGGCCCTGGAGAACAGGAAGATACCGGTCAACGAGACGGTGACGACGATGGGCCACCGAAGCTCTTGGACGACGATGTTGTCGAGCGAGGTCTCGGTTCGGCTGGTGTACTGAAACAGGAGGCGGATGACCACCTTCTCCATGACGAACGCGCCGCCGACCGAGATGAGGAGCACGAGGGCCGTCACCTCAAGCGCCGACAGGCCCGAGAGGAACGACGAGAGGTGTTGGCTCATGCCGCGGAAATCGCGGCCACCGGGGATAACGATTGCTCCCCTGACGGTCGCGGAGGCCGAAAGGTTTTGTTCGCCGCGGGCGCGAGGGCACACCAGATGTACCGATTCGGTCACTGGGGCGTCTCGCTCCTCGTGTTCGCCCCCCTCGGCTTCGCGCTCGTGCAGGCCGGCCGCCCGGAACTCGCGTTCGCCGCCGGCGCGGCGATGTGCTGGCTGGCGATGCTCCCCGACTACGACATGCGCGTCCCCGGCATCTCCCACCGCGGGCCGACCCACACGGTCCTGTTTGCGGCCCTCGTCGGCGGCGTCGGCGGCGGCGGCGCGTACCTCCTCGCCAGCAACGCCGGCCAACCCGAGGCCGCGGCGACGGCGCTCGGCGCGTTCGGCTTCGCCGTGGGCGCGCTCACCGTCCTCGCGCACCTCCTGGCCGACGTGCTCACGCCGGCCGGCATCCGCCCCTTGTGGCCGCTTTCGTCCCGGAAGTTCACGCTCTCGTTGTGGACCGCGGACAACACCGTCGCCAACTACGGCCTGTTCGCCGTCGGCGTGTTCGCCGTGGCCGCGGCGGCGTACCTCTCGGTCGCGCTCTGAGCGACCCCGGACTCGGGACGGCGAGCGCCCCTCGAACCTGAGGAATCGTTAAGGTCCGCCCGGGAGAGCGGAGACGCATGGACGACGACGCCATGCGCCGCTTCCCGGTGCCCGACCGCGACGACCTCCCGGACGACCTGCGCGAGCGCATCGACGACGAGACCGAGCGCGCCGGCTTCACCCCGAACGTCTTCGCCGCCTTCGCGTACAAGCCCTCGCACTTCCGGCCCTTTTTCGAGTACCACGACGCCCTCGTCGAGGACACCGACCTCGAACGCCACGAGGTCGAGATGATAATCGTGGCCGTCTCCGGCGTCAACCACTGTTACTACTGCAACGTCGCCCACGGCGCGCTGGTCCGCATCTACGCGAAAGACCCGCTGCTCGCGGACCAACTGGTCGCCAACTACCGCACCGCCGACATCCCCGAGAAGCACAAGACGATGCTCGACGTGGCGGTGAAACTCACCGAGTCGCCCGTCGAGGTCGGCGAGGACGACCTGCAGCGACTCCGCGACGCCGGCTTCTCCGAGGAGGCGGTCTGGGACATCGGCGCGGTCACGGCCTTCTTCAACCTCAGCAACCGCATGGCGATGTTCGCCGACATGCGGCCGAACGAGGAGTTCCACACGCTCGGCCGAGAGCCGCGCGACGACTGACTCGGAGGGTAGTAAACAGTACCACGGTCTGTGGTAGCAATCGGCGGAATCCTTATGGCCGATAGCGGTGCATTTCGACACGCAATGGCGAAAGGTAAGGTTGCATTCTTCAAGTCCTCCGGCGGCTACGGCTTCATCGAGACCGAAGACCACGACGACGACGTGTTCTTCCACATGGAGGACATCGGCGGCCCCGACCTCGAAGAGGGCCAAGAAGTGGAGTTCGACATCGAGCAGGCCGACAAGGGCCCGCGAGCGGTCAACGTCACGCGACTCTGAGTCCGGCGCGTTCCGCCCGACGACGACTCGACAGCGAACAGAGTTCTGCATTTTCACCCCGCCAGCCGCGGCGTTCGCGCCCCGCGGTCGCCGGCCTCGGTCGGGTCGTGGTCGCTCGTCGTCGCTCCGGTCGCTCGCCTCAGAGCGTTCCCGCTCGGCCCATCCGCCGAATCTCGTCGGCCCGCGCCCGGATGGCGTCCCACTCGTCGTCGTCCTTCCGGTCGACGTGGGAGTACATGAGCCCCATCCGGCCCGTTCCCCGGAGGCGTTCTTCGTTCTCCTTCAGGAAGTCCCAGTAGAGCGCGTTGAACGGGCAGGCGTTCTCGCCGGTCGTCTTCGACACCGCGTAGGGACACGACGAGCAGTAGTCGGACATCTCGTTGACGTAGTTCCCCGACGAGGCGTAGGGCTTCGACGAGAGCACGTCGGTGCCGAACGAGCCCATGGCGACCACGTTCGGCGTCGTCACCCAGTGGTACGCGTCGACGAAGCCGAGGTGGAACCAGCGGTCGAGTTCCGCCGGGTCGACCCCGTAGACGAGCGCGAAGTTCGAAAGCACCATCAGGCGCTCGATGTGGTGGGCGTAGCCGCGGTCGCGGACGTGACCCACGGCCTCCGAGAGACAGCGCATGTCCGTCTCGCCGGTCCAGTACGCCTCCGGGAGCGATTCGGTCTGGTCGAGTTGGTTCGCCGCGGCCAGTTCGGGCATCGACCGCCGGTAGACGTGCCGCACGAACTCCCGCCAGCCGAGGACCTGCCGGACGAACCCCTCGGCGCTGTTGAGCGGGGCGTCGCCCGCCTCGTAAGCTTCCTCGACCGCCTCGACCGCCTCGCGCGGGTGGAGCAGGCCGAGGTTGATGGCCGCCGACAGCAGGGAGTGACAGAGCGCCCACTCGCCGTCGACCATCGCGTCCTGATACGGGCCGAACTCGGGAAGGCGGACCTCGACGAAGTGCGACAGCGCCTGCTTCGCCTCCTCGCGCGTCACCGGCCAGACGAACGGTTCTGGCGACCCCCACGCGTCGGGGTAGCGCTCGCGGACGAACCCGATGACCTCGCGCGTCGTCTCGTCCGGTTCGAACCGCGGGGCCTCGGGCGGCGTCCACCCCTCCGGCGGCGTCTCTCGGTTCCGGTCGTCGTAGTTCCACTCGCCGCCGACGGGGCCGTCGCCGTCCATCAGGACGCCCGTCTCCCGGCGGGCGTGTCGGTACCAGTGTTCCTGTCGGTAGGCGTCGGCGTCGCCAGCCCAGTCGTCGAAGTCGGCGGGCGTCGTGAGAAACAGGTCGTTCTCGACGAGCGTGAGCGACCCGCCGCGGGCGGCGACGAGTTCCCGAAGCCGCTCGCCCGCGCCGTGACTGGGCGGGTCCATCGCGACGAGGTCGTCACCCGGCGCGGCGTCGAAGTAGCGGTCGAGCCCCTCGCCGAACGTCTCGGCTTCGACGTAGGTCACCTCGTAACCGCGCTCGCGGAGGTCGTCGCGGAAGTGCCGCATCGCCGAGAAGACGAGCGCGAGCTTCTGGGGGTGGTACGGCAGTCGGTCGCCGAAGGCGTGGGCCTCTATCATCAGCACGCGGTCGTCGGACTGCAGCGGCGCGGCCGACGGGTCGAGTTGGTCGCCGAGGACCCAGACGGTCATAGGCGTCCCTTCGGCGGCGGAGAAAAGAGCGTGTCGGCCAGTCGATTGATTAGCGACGCGAGCCCGGTTGCGGGTCGACGTGCGCGGGCGCGAGCAGGTCCGCAATCGGCTGGTCGTCGAGCCACGACAGCAGGCGGACGAGCTGGTCCGCAGCGGCCTCGAACAGTTCCTCGCCGGCTTCGGGCGACGCGTCGGTCTGGTCGCCGAAGACGCCGTTTCCGGAGTTCTCGACGGCGTCGTAGAACGTCCGCGCGCCGTGTTCGCGGAGGTGGGCGTCGCTCAGGTCCACGACGCCGCCGTCGCGGGCCGAGTCGAGTTCGCCCTCGCGGACGAGGTCGCGGGCGATGTGCATGATCATTGAGGTCTCCTTCGGCCCGCCGTGGGGGCCGGGGTGGTCGAACAGGTCCGTCACGAGGTCCGGAATCGACTCGTCCCACATCCACTCGATGGCGTACATGGTGCCGTCGTCGCGGAGGCGGCGACCGACCTCCCGGAGGTGCTGGACGTTGCCGCCGTGGGCGTTGACGAACACGACCCGGTCGACGCCGTGGTACGCGAGGTTCCGCGTCATCGACTCCACGTAGTCGCGGAACTGCGGCGCGTCCACCCACATGGTCCCGTGGAACTGGCGGTGGTGCGGGCTGACGCCCACGTTGACGGTCGGCGTGCAGAGGTAGCCGGTCCGGTCGGCCGCCTCGCGGGCCAACGCCTCCGCGATGAGGTGGTCTGTGGCGAGCGGGAGGTGCGGGCCGTGCTGTTCCGTCGAGCCGAGGGGGACGACCGCGAGCGACGATTCGGCCACGTAGTCGCCGAGTTCGGGCCACGTCTGGTCCGCGATGTACATGGGCGTCACCAAGCGACGACGCCTAAAGAAAGGTGACAAAGGGGAAATGGGTTCCCCGGGCGACGCGGCTCAGTCCCGTTCCTGCGAGCGCAGTTCGATGCGGCGAATCTTCCCCGAGGAGGTCTTCGGCAGTTCCGCGACGAACTCGATTTCGCGCGGGTACTTGTACGGGGCCGTCTGCGCTTTCATGAACGACTGGAGTTCGTCCACGAGGTCGTCGGAGCCCTCGTAGCCGTCGGTGAGGACGACGAACGCCTTGACGATGCTGCCGCGCTCCTCGTGCGGGCTGGCGACCGCGGCGGCTTCCGCGACCGCCTCGTGGGAGACGAGCGCGTCTTCGACCTCGAAGGGGCCGATCCGGTAGCCCGCCGAGATGATGATGTCGTCGGCGCGCCCCTCGAAGAAGAAGTAGCCGTCCTCGTCGCGGGAGGCGAGGTCGCCGGTGCGGTAGTAGTCGCCCGAGAACGTCTTCTCGTCGAGGTTCGGCTTCTCGTAGTAGCCGTCGAAGATGCCGGGACAGCCGACCGGGACGGCGATTTCGCCGATTTCGTCGACGCCGACCTCCGCCTCGTTCTCGTCGATGATGGTCGTGCCGAGGCCGGGCGTCGGCTTGCCCATGCTGCCGGGTTTCACGTCGATGCCGGGGTAGTTCGTGAGGAGCGCGACCGTCTCGGTCTGGCCGTAGCCGTCTCGCGGGATGACGCCGAACGCCTCGCGGAACGCCTCGATGGGTTCGCGGTTGAGCGGTTCGCCCGCCGACAGCGCCTCTTTCAGTCGGAGGTCGTACGAGCCCAGGTCGCGCTGGGCGAACATCCGGTACTGGGTCGGGACGGCGCAGAGGCGGGTGACGCCCTCTTCTTCCATGATGTCGAGGAACGCGCCCGGTTCGAAGTCGCCGCGGTAGACGAACTGGGTCGCGCCGGTCGTCAGCCCGACGCCGACGGGGCTCCAGAACCACTTGGCCCAGCCGGTTCCGGTCGTCGCCCAGAGCAGTTCGTCGGAGAGGTCGTCGTCGGCCGTGACGCCCCACCAGTAGGGGGCGTTGACGAGTTCGAAACAGCGCATCCAGCGGTGGCGGTGGCGGACCGGCTTGGGCTGGCCGGTCGTCCCCGACGTGTAGTTGATGGACATCGGGTCTTCGGCCCGGAGGTCGGGGCCGTCGTGGTCGGCGGACTCGTCGGCGACGAGGTCGGAAAACGAGGACCAGCCGTCGGCGTCGCCGCCGAGGACGACGAAGTTCGAAAGCGGCGTCTCGTCGCGCACCTCGTCGACCATGCCGACGAGCGACTCGTGGACGACGGCGGTCGTCGCCTCGCAGTCGTTCGCGCGGAACGCGATGTCCTTGGGCTTGAGCATCGAGGAACTGGGGACGAGAAGCGCGCCGCGCTTGAGCGCGCCGAGCTGGACGGCGAACACGTCGGGGTCGCGGGGAAGCAGGTGGATGAGCCGGTCGCCCTTCCCGACGTCCATGGATTCGAGCGCGTTGGCGAAGCGGTTCATGTCGTCCCGGAGGTCGCCGTAGGTCCGCTCCTCGCGGCCGCCGTCGGCGTCGCGGAACTTCAGGGCGACGCGGTCGCCGAAGGCGTCGGCGTGCGATTCGATGACCGCGGGGATGTTGTAGTCCTCGGGGATGTCCCACTCGAACGATTCCGACTCGGCCTCGTACTCGACTGCCATGGCTCGACAGACAGAACAGACCATAATAATTGTTCGTCCGGATTGTGCGAGGTCGCCGAGCCGTCAGGCCATCGGCGAGCCTTCCTGGGGGCCCTCACCGGGGGCGCTCACGCCCTCGTCGCCGTCGTCGGCGGACTCCCCGCGGAGCGCCAGCGCGAACGCGCCGAGGCCGACGAGCAGCACGACGAACTCGAGGACGCCCCCGAGGGGGACGAAGTCGAGGACGGCGAGGACGAACAGGCCGGCGAACAGCGCGGCCCAGCGGTTGTCGTAGTCCGCGAGCGACAGGAGCCACGTCCCGAGGACGAGCGCGCCGTAGATGCCCGCGACCCAGAGGGCGAGGACGAATCCGACCCCGCCGGCCAGCGAGAGCGGGATGCCCACGATGGTCAACAGCAGGAGCAGCAGGACGATGGGTATCGCGACGATGGCGAGGAGGCCGACGCCGCCGCTCCGCACGGCCTTCTTCGTCCCGAGGCCCGTCACGCGGCGGGCGAAGTCGGGAGCGACGAGGACGATAATCGCACCGAGGACGAAGTTGGCGAGCAGCCAGTAGCCCGAGACCACCCAGCCGGGGATGACCGGGGCTTCGAACTGGCCGAACTGGAACGGCGCGCCGGCGACGACGGGACTGGCGACCACGAGGTCGTCGACCTGTCGCACGCCGCCGTCGACGACGGCCGCGGAGTCGACGGTCGCGGTCGTCGCGTCGTATTCGAGCGAGCCGCCGACCCGAGCGGTCGGGCCGACGGCGAACTCGTCGGCCCCGACGCGGACGTTTCCGGCGACCGCGCCGTCGAGCTGGACGGTGCCGCCGGCGGCGTCTAACGACCCGCCGATGTCGGCGGTGTCGCGGACGAACACCGCGCCGCCCGCGAGGCTCACGTCGCCGCCGACGGTCCCTTCGAGGGTCGCGGAGCCCGCGACGCCGTCGAGGTTCCCGTCGACGGTTCCGGTCTCAGTCAGGAGGACGGTCCCGGCCGTCGCCGACACGTCGCCGGTCACCGTCCCGGCGATGACGACCGTGCCGCCGACGGCTTCGAGGTCGCCGTCGACGGTCTCGCCTTCGCCGACGACGACGGTCCCGCCGGCCGCCGGGCCTTGTTGTGCGGCCGCGACGCCCGCGAGCGACCCCACCACGAGGAGGCTCAGGAGGACCGCGACCAGTTGTTTCGTTGTGAACATCGGAATCACCGAGGCAACGCCTCGGATGAATGATACGACTCGCAGCGGCATAAATCGAGAGAGACGGTTTCAAACCCCGAGAAACGGCCGTTTTACCTGAATCTCGTGAGTCGACGACCGGCCGAGAAGGGAGGGTCCCCGCCGCGGCTACCGCTTGGTCCACCTTTTTGCCGATTCGCGGGGATGTTCCGGCATGGAGTACACGACGCTCGGAAACACCGGCATGGAGGTCTCCCGCATCTGTCTCGGCTGTATGAGCTTCGGCACCCCGGAGTGGCGCGAGTGGGTCTTAGAGGAGGAGGCGGGCCTCGAACTGGTCGACCGCGCCATCGAACTCGGTATCAACTTCTTCGACACCGCGAACATGTACTCGAACGGCGAGTCCGAGCGCGTCCTCGGGAAGGCGCTGGAGGGCCGCCGAGACGAGGCCGTCGTCGCCTCGAAGGTGTACTTCCAGATGGACGAAACCGACCCGAACTCCGGCGGCCTCTCGCGGAAGGCCATCGAGCAGGAACTCGACAACTCGCTGGACCGCCTCGGGATGGACAGCCTCGACCTGCTGCAGATTCACCGCTACGACGACGACACGCCCATCGAGACGACGATGCGCGCGCTCGACGACGCGGTTCGCCGCGGCAAGACGCGCTACGTCGGCGCGTCGTCGATGTGGGCCCACCAGTTCGCCGAGGCGCAGTACACCGCCGACTCGCTCGGACTGGACCGCTTCGCCACGATGCAGAACCACTACAACCTGCTCTACCGCGAGGAGGAACGCGAGATGCTCCCCCTCTGCGAGAAGCAGGGCGTCGGCGTCATGCCGTGGTCGCCGCTCGCCCGCGGCTACCTCACCCGCCCCCACGAGGAGTTCGAGGCGACGACCCGCGGCCGGACCGACGAGCACGCCAAGGGCCACCCGTACTTCGAGGGCGGCGGCCGCGAAGTGAACGAGCGCGTCGAGGAACTCGCCGACGAGAAGGGCGTCAAGATGGCGCAACTCGCCCTCTCGTGGGTGCTCCACAAGGACTGGGTGGACGCGCCCATCGTCGGCACGAGCAGTATCGAACACCTCGAAGACGCGGTCGAGGCCCTCGACATCAAGCTCACGGACTCCGACATCGACTACCTCGAAGCGCCCTACCGGCCGGTTCGCGTCTCCGGGCACGACTAGGGCCAAGGGAAACAGCCTTCAGCACCCGCCGAGAGCGTCGGTTGTGTACCGGACACTCGCTCGAATCGCCCGCGACGAGCCGGAGACGGCGATTCTCGGCGTCGAGTCGCTCCTCGCGGCCGGCGTCCTCCTCGGCGTCGCGCTGACGCTCGTCTCGCCGCTCGCGTCGTCGCTCCCGCTCGCAGACGTCGGCTTCGGGCTCGCGGCCGCCGCGACGGTGCTTCTCACGGTCGTCTCGCTCCTGGCCGCGTCGCGGCGAATCGCCCTCCTTCTCACCGGCCGCGGCGGTCTGCGAATCGAGACGTTCTGGCGGCTCCTCGAACTGCTGCTCGCGTTTCTCGTCGCCGGCATCGTCGCGTTCGCGGTCCAGCTCGGCGAGTTCGCGGCGACCGTCCCCGACCCGCGGGGCGGCGGCGTCTTCGTCGGCCTGTTCTTGGCGTTCGTCCTCGCGGGCGTCGGCCTCGCCGTGGTCGTCTGCCTCCGCGGGATGTGGCTCGTCGTGAACGCCGAGCTTCAGTCGGCGCTCGACGGGGTCTGAGCCGCGTCGATGCCGTCGAGTCGCTTCACCGCCCGGAGCGCGACGACGGCGATTGCGACCTCGGCGAAGCCGACGACGAGGAACGACGGGAGGTAGCCGACCGCGTCGGCGACGACGCCCCCGACGAGGAAGCCGGCGAGGAAGCCGAGGCTTCCGAAGACGTTGAACCCGCCGAGGGCCGCCCCGCGCTCGCCCGGCTCGGCGAGGTCGGTCACGAGCGCCATCGTCGCGGGCGCGACGAGCGCGCCGAAGACGCCGCCGACGACCATCAGGCCCGCCGCGAGTTCGAAGACGGGGGCGAGCCCGACCGCGATGATGGCAACCCCGTAGAGCATCGACCCCGCGACGACGGGGACGAACCGGCCGACGCGGTCGGACAGCGACCCGAGGGGGTACTGCAGGAGCGCGAAGGGGACGAAAAAGAGCGCGAGCACCCCGCCCGCGACGGCGGCGTTCGCGCCAAACGTCTCGCGGAAGTAGTACACGCCGACGAGGGCGAAGAAGCCGGCCGTCATGCGGTCGATGAAGCCGAAGGCGTAGGGGACCGCGAACGCCGGGCGCGCGGCCAGTTTCTTGAGGACGACGCCGACGCCGACGCGGGTCGAATCGGGCGTCCGGTCGGTGACGGTCGTGACGAGCAGCGCGACGGCGGTGAGCGCCGCGGCGGACGCGTACAGCGGCGCGAGCGGGTCGATGGTGGTGAGTTGGCCGCCGACGACCGAGCCGAGCGCCGCGCCGAGGCCGATGGCGATGCCCGCCGCGCCCATGTTCCGTCCGTTGCCTCCGGAGAGGTCCGCGAGCATCGTAATCGACAGCGAGAACGCGCCGATGGTCATCGCGCCGCCGACGAGGCGGACGGCGAGGACCGCGCCGAAGGTCGCGTCGAGCCACGGGAGCGTCGCGAGCGCGAGGAGCGCGACGTAGCTGGCCGCGCCGCCGAGCGCGCCCGCGACGATGAGCCACGTCCGCCGACCGAGGGCGTCCGAGAGCGCGCCCCAGACGCTGGAGAAGGCGACGAACGAGGCGAACTCCGCGACGAGAAACAGCATCCCGGCCGAGAGGTCGTACTCCCCCTGTCCGCCGCCGAGGGCGGTCACGAGGTCGGAGACGCCCGGGTAGAGGAGCACCTGCGAGACGAGGACGCCCCAGACGGCGAGGGCGAGTGTCGCTCGTTCGCGGCGCGTCGAGTCCATACGGGGTCGGTCGGTCCGGACGAAAATAGCCCTGTCCTTGTTCGACTCGGTTGCCGTTACCCGAGGCGAACGGGGTCGAATTCGAGAAAGGCCGTCTCGTAGCCCTCGTGGCGGGCGACCTGCGGCGGCACGTCCACCGCGAGGTCCGCGGTCGCGTCGTCGCCGGCGAGCCCCGGAACCGACGCGCCGTAGTGGAAGCCGAGGTCGGCGTCGAGGCCGGGTTCGAGTCGGCCGTCGAAGCGGGTCGACCCGCCGGACGCGACGGTCGCGGTGAGCCCCAGCCGCGGGACGAGAAGGCGGTTGTAGGGCGTCTGCGGGGAGACAGCGAGGTAGGGGTCGTCGCCGAAGCGGTCGGCATCGAGGACGGTGCCGACGAGTCGGAGGCTGCCCGTCGTCGCCGACCCGAGCGCCGTCCCCGGAAGCGTCTCGGGGGCGCGGCCGAGGGGAAGCCCGTCCATCTCCATCGGCTTGACCGCGCCGGGGTCGCCCTGCTGGTCGTCGAGCGTCGTGTACGGGAGGTCGTCGCGGTCGCGGGCGCTGTACTCGAAGTCCAGCGTCGCGGTCGCCGGGGAGTCGAACCGGCCGACGAGGTCGCCGAACAGGCGCAGGGAGGGCGCGCCCACGTCCACCGTCACCTCGTAGGTCCCGTCGCCGTCGAGGCCGAAGTTCGAACCGTAGTGAAAGCCCATCCGCTGGGAGAGCATCGCGTAGACGACCTCCTCGCTCACGAGGTCGCCGTCGCGGGCGATTTCGAGCGAGAGGCCGGTGTCGGGGACGACGACGCCCGTCTCGGCGTCCCAGACGGACGCCATGAGATGCACGTCGGCGCCGGCCTCGACCGAGATTTTCGACGTGCCGAAGCCGTCGCCCTCGTCGGACATCACCCAGAACCGGTGGGGATAGCTGTAGAAGACCCCCACCCGGAGGTCGCCGGCGTCCGCGCTCCCGACCATGCGCATCCCCTCGGTGTGGGTCGGGACGTACACCTCGTCGGGGCGGTTCGAGACGACCGGCGGTTCGTTCGACGTGTAGAGTCGACCGAGCTCGGCGAGACAGCCGGAGAGCCCGGCGGTTGCGACGGTCCCGCTCGCCGCGAGAAACCGACGCCGACTCGTCATGCCTCCCGGAGCGCGGTGAGGTCGTCGATGAGCGTCTGTTCGTCCGGTTGGTTGCCGCGGTAGGTCCGCTCGACGTAGCCGTCGCCGTTGACGAGCGAGACGAGCCCGAGGTGGGTGAACATGTAGTTGCCCTCGTCGTTCGGCTCGTTCTTCTGGAAGAAGACGCCGAACTGGTCTTCGACGACCGACTTCGCCTCGGCCTCGTCGGCGGGGCGGAGGAAGTGCCAGTTGCCCGCGTCCATGTCGACGTTCATCTGGTCGGCCTCCGCGCGGAAGGCGTCGGCGTCGTCGCGAGCGGGGTCGAACGTGATGGGGTAGAACGACACCTCGTCGGCGTAGCCCTCGCTGACCGAGTGAATCTGGACCTCTCGGAGCGCGCTGATGAGGACCGGACAGACGGTCATGCAGTTGGTGAAAAAGTACGTGTGGAAGTGCGGCACGTCGATGTCGCGCACGGACACCTCACCCCCCGCGATGGGGTCCGCGAGCGTCACGTCGGGGACCTGCTGTCCCCACGCCGGGTAGGGGAGGTCCTCGCTGGACACGTCGTTCTCGCGGTCGGGCTTCGACAGCGAGACGTTGGGATTGGCGTCGCCGCCGCCGAGACAGCCCGCGAGACCGAGCGCCGCGCCCGCCCCCGCGGCGCGGAGATACGTTCGTCGTTTCATTACCCACCGCTAGCGGCCCGATACTCAAATGCCGTTTGGTGTGCGTTTCGAACGCCAGCGCGCGTGTTCTCGTCTCGCACGACCGCGGCGAAATCTTCGACGCACACACCAGAACGGACTTCCCCGAGAGGTCCCTAGCCGGGGTATGTTCGACGGGTCTCCGTCCCGCCGGGAGTTCCTGAAGGCCGCGGTCGCGGCCGGGGGCGCGGCGGCGCTCTCCGCCTGCCTCGACAGGGCACCGGACGACCCCGTCCCGGCGGGGACCGACGCGTTCGAGACGCTCCCGAGCAGACAGCACGCGTGGAACGAGTTCTGCCGGGCTGACGACCACGGCAACGTCGAGATGCCCCGGCATCAGGTGCTTCTCTACCTCGACCTCGCGGGCGAGGGACCGCCCGCCGAGGCCGACCGCGAGGCCGTCGAGAACGCCTTCCGCGTCCTCGACCGCGCCTACGAGCGGAGCCACGAGGGTGTCATCTGGTCGGTCGCCTACTCCCCGCGGTACTTCGACCGCTTCGACGACCCGCTCCCGGCGGGCGTGGACCTGCCCGAACCGCGGGCGCTGTCACCCTTCGAGACGCCCGAGTTCGACCGGCAGGACGCGCTCGTCCACCTCGCGTCCGACCGCGCCGACGCGGTCCTCGAAGCCGAACAGGCGCTCCGCGGCGAGGTCGACGAGGCCAACGGCGTCGCCGTCGACGCCGACCTCTCGGGGGTCTTCTCAGTGGACTCCAGACGGACGGGCTTCGTCGGGGCCGGCCTCCCGGCGGAACACCAGTCCGACCTGAACGGCGTCCCCGACGGGAACCCCGTCCCCGAGGAGTCGCCGCTGTTCATGGGGTTCAAAGCCGGCTTCGCCAAGAATCAGGCCACCGAGGAGTACGTCACCATCGACGAGGGGCCGTTCGCGGGCGCGACCACGAAGCACGTGGCGAACGTCCGCCAGCGCCTCTCGGACTGGTACGACGAGGAAGACCGCTACCATCGGGTCATGAAGCTATTTTCGCCGGAACACGCCGAGCAGGGACTCGTCGAGGGCGTCGGCGACAACCTCGGCGACGACAGCGGCATCGACGCGATGCTCGACAGCCTCCGCGACGACGCCTTCGAGTTCGGCCACGTCGGCCACGCCCAGAAGGCCGCCCGCGCCAACCGCGACGACGAGGGCAACGTCAAACTGCTCCGCAGACACTTCGAGTCGGCCGACGACGGCGTGGCGAGCCTGCACTTCCCGTCGCTCCAGCGCGGCATCTCCGAGTTCGAGGCGGTCCGCGAGGCGATGAACGGCACCGACCTGACCGACGTGCCGACCGTCCGCCAGCGCGTCAACAACGGCATTCTGGAGTACATCTTCGTCAAGCGCCGCGGCAACTTCCTCGTGCCGCCGCGGGAGATTCGGTCGCTGCCGACGCCGACCGGCGAGGCTCCGGGGCTGGGCGACTGAGTCGGCCGCCGCGGGCTATCGGGCGGCCGACCGCCCGCCCCCTCAGACGTGTCCCAAGAACGACAGCGCCAGCCAAATCTGCCAGAGACCGGCGAGCACCATCACGCCCGCGGCGACCTTCTGGACCGAGCCGACGTGGCCCGACAGCGACCGGATTCGGTCGCCGCCGAGCGCGGCCGCGACGGTGACGACCGCGAGCGGGAGCGCGGCGGCCGCGGCGTAGGCCCCCAGCGAGACGACCGCCTGCGGGGTCGGGAGCGCGAGCGACTGCGTGACGACGCCGAGGAAAATCGGGACGACGCAGCCGGCGGCCGCGAGGCCGTACACCGCGCCGAAGACGCCGAATCCGGTCACCGACGACCGGTACTCCGGGAGGACGACGTGGAGGCTCGGCGCGCGACCGGAGAACATGAGGACGCCGAAGCCGACGAGGGCCACGCCGACGAGCGGTTCGAGGAGCGCGAGGTGCGAGGCGATGCGGCCGCCGACGACCGCGAGCGCGCTCCCGATAGCGCCGAGGACGAGCAGGGCGGCGAGCGAGGCGACCGACCCGCGGACGGCCGCGCCGCCGAGGTCGGCCTCCTCGCGGGAGAGGTAGTAGCCGACGTAGCCCGGGAGAAGCGGGTAGGCGCAGGGCGCGAAGAAGGTGGCGACGCCCGCGCTGACGGCGAACGCGAGTGTGCCCGCGAACCCGGGGTCGAGCCCCAGCACGGGACCGAGACCGAACCCGGGCATCAGGCGACGTCCTCGACGGCGGCGCGGAGGTTCTCCTCGCTGGCGAGGCCGCGGTGGGTCCACGACACCTCACCGTCGGCGTCGAAGACGACGAGGTACGGGAGGCCGTTCGCGCGGACCGCGCGCATCAGGTTACTGTCGGGGTCGTGGCCGACCGTCCAGTTCCCGTCGTGTTCCGCCCACCACGCGCGGATGTCGTCCATCGTGAGGCCGCCGCCGAGGCGCTCGTTCGTCACCGAGACGAACGCCACGTCGTCGCCGAACTCCTCGTGGAGCGTCCGAAGCGACTCCATCTGGGCGACGCAGGGCGCACACCACGTCGCGAAGAGGTCGAGGACGGTCGGCGTCCCGTCCGCCGGGATTTGTGCCTCGCCAGCCGTCGAGCCCTGCGCCTCCACGGTGTCGACGACGAGCGGGAGGTCGCCGGACCCGGACGACGCGGTGGCCGAGGCAGTTCCGGTGCCGTCGTCTCCGGTTCCGGCGGTCGTCGCGGTCGTCTCGGCGGACCCCTCGGGGGTCGAACCGTCGCCGAGACAGCCCGCGAGGCCGGCGACGCCCGCGCCCGCGAGAAGAGAGAGGAGGGCGCGTCGTCTCACCGGTCGTCACCTCGTCGGGGTCGGCGGAGCGGTCGCGTCGCGTGCATACTCGTGGCTAGTGAATCTCTGCGTAAAGAGTCGCTGGTGTCGTGCGCGAATCCCGCGAGAGAGGTAGTGTGCGAGTCGAAACCGGTTATCGAGCGTCCTCGACGGCGCTCTGGAGGTCGGACCACCGCGGGGGGGCCTGCTCGCCGTCGACGAGGACGGTCGGCGTCCCCTGGAATCCGCGCTCGTCGACGGCCTCGGTCCGCTCGGCCTCGATGAGCGGACGGTAGCGTTCCCGGGAGGCGGCCGCGGCGACCGAACAGCCGTCGAGGTCGGCGTCGTCCGCGAGCGACCGGAGCGTCGAGAGCGAGCCCTCGGCGTCGCCGCCGGTGAACTCCGACTGGTTCTCGTAGAGCGTGTGGGCGAACTCGAAGAAGGTCTCGTCGTCGGCCTCGTCCTGGACGGCGCGGGCCGCCGAAGCGCCCTTCCACGACCACCAGTCGTCGACCGGAATCGGGAGGTCGTGGTGGCGGTAGCGGACGACGCCCTCCGAGACGTACTCGGACCGGAGTTGCGGAGCGACCTCGACCGCGAAGGTCGCGCAGTGAGGGCAGGCGAAGTCCTCCCAGACGTCGACGACGACGCTCGCGTCCTCGGCCCCGATGACGGGCGTGGGGAGCGAATCGACCGTGTCGCGTGCGGGGACCTCGCAACCGATGGCGGCGACGGCGTCGTCGCCGGAACCGCCGCTTCCGCCGCCGAGACAGCCGGCGGTTCCCAGCGTCAGCGCACCCGCCGTGGCAGCGAGGTACGCGCGTCGTGTGTTGCGCATGGTCGGGGTCGGGGACGAACGAACTTAGATTCTCCGAGGCGAATCGCGGGGTTTCGGAGGCCCTTGCCGCTTTTCGTGGTTCGGTTCGGGAACCGCGGCGGCGGCGCGATGGACGGTCGGCGGCCTTTTGCCGGCTCTCTCCCGTCGTCGCTCGAACGACACCGCTTAAGCCTCGCGTGGCGTCACCCGACACGTGCCAACCGTCCACTTTCGCGGCCGGAAAATCGAGTGCGACCGCGGAGACGTGCTCCGCGACGTGCTTCGAGCGGCCGGCGAACCGCCGCACAACGGTCACTCGTCGTGGTTCAACTGCCGCGGCGGGGGCTCGTGTGGTACCTGCGCCGTCCGGGTTCGCGGCCCTGTGACCTATCGGACGAAAAAGGAGCGCCGCCGGCTCCGGTTCCCGCCGCACGACTCCGACTCGGGGCTCCGACTCGCGTGCCAGACGGTCGTCCTCGGCGACCTCTGGGTGGAGAAGTACCCCGGGTTCTGGGGCCAACGCGTCGAAGCCGACGAGAGCGAAACGGGAGACGCGCAGGACGCGGAAGACGCGCAGGACGCAGAAGACGCGCAGGGACCGACCGGCTGAGCCGGCGGCCCGGTCAGTCGCCGGCGACGTGGTCGTACCACGACAGCAGGTCGTCGCGGTCGCGGGTGTCCGGCGGGAGCTCCGAGACGCGGAACCACCGCGCGGCCGATATTTCCTCGTCGGGGTCGTTCACGCTGAGCTCCGCGGCCTCGTCGGCGCGGGCGCGGTAGACGGGCATCACGCCCCACGTCTGGTGGCCGTCGCAGCGGATGTCGACGCGGGTGGCCATCGCGAGGCCGCCGTAGTCGGCGGTGATGCCGGCCTCCTCGGCGAGTTCGCGCCGGGCGGCCTCGGTGAACCCCTCGTCGCCGTCGACGCCGCCGCCGGGGAGGACCCAGAGGTCGACGCCCTCGTGGCGGACGAGCAGTATCTCGTCGTCGCGGCGGCGGACGACGGTGTGGACGCCGTAGGGCGTCCCCGTGGACTTCACGCGGGCGGCGAGCGTGCGAAACCGCGGGCGGGAGACGCGGCGGGTGTGGACCGGTTCGAGGTAGTCGGCGTCGGCGTGGCTCCGGCGCAGGCGGTGGTAGGCCTGCTCGGCGCGCTGGCGCGCCTCGTCGGCGAGGAACCACAGGTCGTCGACCGTCATCGGCGCACGGCCGGCGGTCGATGTGCGAGCGGGCGACTCGGCATAGCTCACGGTTCGGCGCGGCTCCACAAATCGGCTTCGACACGCGCCGTCGCGAGGTGGAGCCGGCGACTTCGCGGCCAATCATCGCCCTTTTATCCGGTGACGCGGAACCTGTGCGTATGAGCTTCGAGAAAGACGACAAGGTCGTTCTGCACGACAAGCACAGCGAGTTCGACGGCGAGACCGGGACGGTCACGCAGGTCATCGAGAGCATGTTCGGCGAGCCGACCTACACCATCAGCTTCGACGAGGGCCAGGAGGTCGGCATCGCGCAGGACCAGCTCGAAGCCGCCGACGCCGACGACGAAGCCGACGAAGAGTAAGCGACCGACACCGACCGACGCCTCTTAGACCCACTATGCCACGCGTTCCGTTCCACTACATCGACCTCCGAACGTTCTGTTACGAGACGGAAGACGAAAAACGGGTCGAGGAGGCGCTGCGGACGTTCCTCCCCGACGAGTTCGACGTCGACCGCGTCGAGAGCACCGGCCACCACGGCGACCGCATCATCGTCTTCTCCGCGCGCGTCGAGCGCGCGAACGACGTGCGGCACGTCCTCGCCAAGATTCGCGACCTCCCCGACTTCGAGACGCTCCTCGACGAACTCGACCAGCGCGTCACGGACAACACGGAGTTCTTCCTGCGGCTGGACAAACAGGCCGCGTTCAAGGGCGAGGCCCGCCGCGGCGGCGGGCTCACGCTCCGCGCGAAAGTCGAGGCCTATCCGGCGAAGAAGGAGGCCGCGGTGGAGAACGCCCGGGAAGCCCTCCTCGGCGACGAGTAGGGCCGCGAGTCGGGCGAGCGCAGTCGCGCTATTTTACTGGTCTTTCCACTTGATGGAACAGCCCTGCGAGGGGGACTCCTCGACGGGGATGTCGTCGCCGGCGAGGAGCGCCTCGACGGCCGTGCGCATCTCGTAGTCGGTCACCTCGTCGTCGGGGCTCATCGCGTCGTCGATGCGGGAGTGGAACGCGAGTTCGAACCCGTCGCCGGTGTTCTCGAAGAGGAACGGGTCGGGCGTGCAGACCGCGCCGTACTCGGCGGCGACTGCCTGCGACTCGTCGCGGAGGTAGGCGGTGTACCCAATCGTGCCGTCCTCGACGAGTTCCTGCATCTTCTCGAAGGAGTCTTCGGGGCGGTCCTCGGCGTCGTTCGGGTTGATGCCGACGACCGCGAGGTCGTCGTAGGCGCTCGCGAGGTGGTTCAGTTCCTCGAACTTCGCCTTCGCGTACGGACAGTGGTTACAGGTGAAGACGACGAGGAGCGCGTCGTCGTCGGCGAACGACGAGAGGGAGTACGTCTCGCCGTCGGTGCCGGGGAGTTCGAAGTCGGGTGCGGCGTCGCCGCGTTCGAGTTCGGAGTCGGATTCCAGGAGTACCATGTCGGCGCGTTGGCCCGCGAGCATCAAAAGCGGTTGGCCCGCGGCAGTTCCGCGTCGCCTTCGGCGGCGGTGTGAGCCCGCTCAGTCGATGGAGACGAGGGCGATCGCGAGGACGGCGAAGCCGATACCGGCCGCCTTACGAACCGTCAGCGGCTCGCCGAGCGCGACGATGCCGACGACCGACGAGAGCGCGAGGAACATCCCGAAGATGGGGGCGACGATGGAGACGGGACCGAGCGCGAGCGCCCGGTAGTACGCGAGGATGCCGACCGCGAGGCAGACGCCAGCGCCGAGGACGTAGGGGAGCTTCGAACTCACGACCGAGTCCGTGACGCTCTGCCCGGAGACGACGATGACCCCGACGGTTCCCACGACGAGCACGCTGTTAGCGACCAGCGCGGCCACGTCGCTCGGAATCTTCCCCTGTCCCGTCGTCGCCACTTTCATCAGCGGCGCGACGAGGGAGTAGGCCCCGAGCGCGACGACCGCCCACGAGATGTAGTTCACGGATAGAACGGGGTCCCGAGTCGTGTATAGGGTTACGATTCGGCGTCGAAACCGCGCGAACGAGCCGGGATAACACGGGGACGGAATCGGAGTACTCGGTTTAGAATCAAGTACAAAATACGCCCCCAAGTAGACGAAGTAGACCATATACGGGCCACGTGCAAATTTTTATCAAGTATTATCGCATATTGGTGTGTATGTCCCAGGAAGTACAACCCTCGGTCATCGCGCACACGTGGGACGACCCGACTCGGTGTCCGTTCTGTCTCGACGAACTGGAGAGCGAAGGAGAGGGGTTCATGGACCACCTCGAAGAGAGCCCCATCTGTCAACAGGGGTTCGGCATGTGGCGCGACGCGGTCGCCGACGACGTTCGCGGCGAGTGGTCCGGATAGGCGGCCAAAAACGGTCGTTTTTCGCGACTCGGTCGGCTCACTCGGGAGCGACGCCGAGCTGCGACAGCATGGTCATGATGTCGGTGCTGTTCCACTCTTCGACGCACAGGCCGCCCTCGTAGCGTGCCTGCACCATACCCCACGTGTCCATCTTGCGGTGGGTCGCGGGGATGTCGCCGCGGGCGCTTCGGAGCGTCCCGTCGTGGGTGCCGGTCAGGTGATACCGGGCGTACACGCTGTCGTCCCGCGCCGCCACGTCGAACAGTTCCACGTGGAAGTCGGAGAAGGCGTCGTGGTACCGCCGGGCCCACTCCTCGACCGCGTCGGTCCCGATGATGCCGTCGGGGTCAGAGAAGGCGTGGACCTCGACCAGCGGGTCGTACTCCTCCCTGATGACCTCGTAGTCGCGTTTGTTCCACAGTTCGTCCGCCACGCGCAGGAACGACGCTCGGTGCTGTTGTTCTTTCTCGGATGTTGCTGCCATTTCCACCACCGTTCGGAGAGACGCGAGGCGACCGCTTAGTTATGAATTGTTGTCATCATGAACGTGGCCGGAGAAGGGAATCGGGATTCGGGCTCCCGCGACCGCGAAGTGTCAATGGAACTATCACTGCGGAGACGGAATCGTGGGGCATGTCCGCTGCTGTCTCGCCGATTGCGGTGTTCGTTCCGGCGCTCGTCTTCGGCGGCGCAGGGTTCGCGTTTCTGGGGCCGTTCGGTGCCGGGTTCGGCGCGGCCGTCGGCATCGCGCTCGGGGTGCTCGTGGGTCGAGGAGACGAGTACTGAGCGCGAACCACCGGAGTAACCGCCGCGAGCGAACGCGCCGTCGTCAGTCGCTCGGGGTCGCCTGCGGCCGCCGCGCCGACCCGTCGACCCGGCCGAGGAGCCACCGGGTCAACCCGAACGAGAGCAGGCCGAGGACCGCCACGACGCCGAAGGTGACGCGCACGCCGGCGAGGTCGATGAGCGCCCCGAACGCCGGTGGCGCGACGGCCCCGCCGAGCGAGATGCCGATGGTGACGACGGCGAAGTTCTTGCCGAGGTCGGCGCGCTCCGAGAGGCGGTCCGCGAGGGTCGACCGCGCCGGCCGGGAGACGCTGATGGTCCCGCTGAAGGGGAGAATCAACACGACGAGCGCGAGCGGGAGCGACCCGCTCGCCAGGAGCGCCGCCAGTCCGGCGAGCGCGGCGTAGCCGCCGAGGGCGACGTTGCCGGGGCCGACGCGGTCGGTGAGCGCGCCGCCGACGAGAATCGTCCCCGCGCCGACGACGAGCATCCCCGAGACGAGGAGGTTCGCCGCCCCCGGCGCGAGGTCGTAGCCGGCGGTGAGCAGTTGCGGCGAGTACGTCCGGATGCACCACGCGGCCGCCGAGGTGAGAAACGAGAGGAGCGCGAGGCCCATCAGCCCCGCCGACGAGAGGAGTGCCGACGCGCCCCGCCGAACGCCCGCGAGCGTGGGGCGAGACGACGGGCGGTCCTCCGCCGCCGGCTTCTTGATTCGCTCGGGGAAGCCGCGGGCGACCGGGAGCGCGACGAGCGCGAACGCCGCGCCGAAGACGGCGATGGCCGCGACGGTCCAGCGCCAGCCGAACCCGAGCGCGCCGACGCCGGCGGCGATGGCGTACGAGACGGCGAAGCCGAGCGACCCGCCGAGGGCGTGCAGCGAGTACGCCCGCCCGCGGTTCGTCTCCGAGGAGGCGGTCGCCAAAAGCGGGTAGTGCGCGGGGTGGTGGCCCGCGATGCCGACGCCGAGGAGCGCCTGCGAGGCGAGGAGCCACGGGTACGAGGGCGCGAGCGCGGTCGCGGCGATTCCCACCGCGCCGACGACGAGCGAGACCGCGAGGACGAGCGTCCGACTCCGCGCGTCCGAGAGGTAGCCGAAGGGGAGTTGCAGGAGCGTCACGACCCCGCCCTGAACGCCGATGGCGAGGCCGACGGCGGCGATACTCACGCCGAAGTCGTCGGCGACGAGGCCGATGACGGGCGCGAGCGCGACGAGGTAGGCGTGGTTGACGACGTGCGAGCCCGCGACGAGGCCGACCACGCGGCGCTCCTGTGTCTCCGTCACACCGGCCAATGGGGGGTGATTCGTGAAAAGCCCGCGGTCCGCGGCGATGTTGGTCCCGGGGTCGGATTAGCCGCGGCCGCGACGTTCCCCGCCGAGGCGCGCGCCGAGCCAGAGGTCGGCGAACGTGTCGAAGAAGTCCGCGCCGGTGTCGACGAGTTCGCGCTCGATGCCGAGCGCCTGACACCGCTCGTCCACCGCCGCGAGATGCGATTGGAGTCGGTCCGTGTACTGCCGCGCCGCCGACCCGCCGAAGTAGGTCCGGCGGGTCGCCTCGGACTCGGGGTCCTCGAAGATGGCGTCGCCCGTCGCCTCCGGGCCGAGTTCCTCGGGGGTGAGCACCTGCGCGACGAGCACGTCGTTCCGCGCGAGCGCGGCGAGGCCGGAAGCGACGTCGTCGGGGTCGAAAAGCAGGTCGCTCACGACCACCACGAGCGACCGCGAGCGGATGGTCTCGGCGTAGGTCGAGAGCGCGGCCGTGATGTCGCCGTCGCCGCCGGGCGTCGTCTCGTTGAGGCGCTCGACGAGCCGGAGCACTTCGCCGCGGCTCGACGCGTCGGTGTCGATGCGGTCGGGCAGGTCGCCGAGGAGCGAAAAGCGGAAGTCGTTGTTCTCCTCGGCCGTGAGGTGGCAAAAGCCGAGGCCGAGCTTCGCGCCGTACTCGAACTTGTTCGCGTCGCCCTCGCCGAAGTCCATCGAGGCCGAGGCGTCGAGGAGGACGTGGACCGTCAGGTTCCGCTCGGCCTCGAACCGCTTGATGAACAGCTCCTCGGTCCGGGCGTACACCTTCCAGTCGATGAGCCGCGGGTCGTCGCCGGCGGCGTACCGCCGGTGGTCGCTGAAGGTGAGCCCCTCGCCCACGTCCGGCGACTCCTGGTCGCCCTGCCGTCGGGCGTTCGAGACGCGCTTCAGCGAGGTGTCGAAGCGGTCGAGTTCGTCGAGGAAACCGGGGTCTATCATCGGTTCGTCACTCGTTCAACAGCCGCGCAATCACGTCGTCGGGGTCGAGCCCCTCGCGCTCCGCCCGGAAGTCGAGGATGATGCGGTGTCTGATGACCGGCGGGGCCATCTCGACCACGTCCTCCCACGAGACGTGGGTGCGCCCGTGGACGAACGCCCGCGCCTTCGCGGCGAGGACGAGCGCCATGCTCGCGCGGGGGCTCGCGCCGAACTCGACCTGCTCGTCTTCGCGGGTCTTGCGGACCAGTTCGATGGTCCGGTCGCGGATGTCGTCGGAGATGGGGACCTGCCGCACGAGCCGTTGGGCCGCGAGCAGGTGGGTCCGCGGCAGGACGCGCTCGACTTCGGGCGACGCGCCGCCCTCGGCGTACTGCTTGACGATGGACCGCTCCTCGTCGAACTCGGGGTAGTCGACGAGAATCTTCATCAGGAAGCGGTCGGTCTGCGCCTCGGGGAGCGGGTAGGTGCCGCCCTGGTCGATGGGGTTCTGCGTCGCGAGGACGAAGAAGGGGTCCGGAAGCTCGTAGGTCTCGCCCGCGGCGGTCACCTGCTTTTCCTGCATGGCTTCGAGGAGCGCGGCCTGCGTCTTCGGCGTCGCCCGGTTTATCTCGTCGGCGAGGACGACGTTGGCGAAGATTGGCCCGCGCTCGAACACGAAGTCCCGACCGTCCGGCGTCTCGCGGATGATCTCGGTGCCCGTGATGTCCGAGGGCATCAGGTCGGGCGTGTTCTGCACCCGCGAGAACTGCAGGTCCGTCGCGTCCGAGAGGGCGCGCACGAGCGTCGTCTTCCCCAGTCCGGGGTTCGATTCGAGCAGCGCGTTGCCGTCGCAGAGGACGCAGACGAGGAGTCGCTCGACCACGTCGTGCTGGCCGATGATGCGCTTTCCGACCTCGTCTTTGACCGCCGCGACGCTCGCCTGGAGGTCCTCGATGCTGAGGTCAAGGTCGTCGTCTGTCTCGACCGCGATATCGCCTTCGGCCGCGGTCTGCTGTCCGTCGTCTCCGAGCCAGTCTCGTTTGTCACTCATCGTCGTTCTCTCGTATCTTCAGGGTGTAGTCGCGAATCAGGTCGGCCTCTTCGAGCGTGTCGTCGGCGAGGTAGCCGGCGCGCTGGCTCTCGACGGCGCTGTCGCCGCCGTAGCCGGTCGAGTCGTAGGCCGCGGCCGACGACTCCGGTCCGTCGCCGCTCCCGCCGGTCCCGGCGACGGTGGCGTTCAACTGCTCCGAGCCGGCGTCCACGTCCTCGGGGTCGCCGAGAATCGAGCTCCCGTTCTGGAGCCCCGTCTCCTCGTCGGGTTGGTCGAGGCCCTCGCCCGCCGGCCCGCCGTCGCCGGCGAGTCCCTCGAACTGGATGTCCGAGACGGCCACCTGGATGCTCCCCGCCGAGAGGAGCAAGGCGACGAGCAGCGCGCCGACGATGCGGCGGGTCGGCAGGAGCTCAACCGACGACGACTCCCGCAGGCGGGACAGCACGTCGTCGTAGAGCGCGACCGACATGCGCGAGTCGCGGTTCGGGTTCCCCTCGTCGGCGACGAGGTCGCGGGCGGTCCGAAGCGCCTCGGCGACCGAGGGGTTCACCGCCTCGAACTGCTCGACCGGCGGTACCCGCATCAGGATGAGGTACTCCGCGACGCCGACGAGGAGGCCCACCGCGAGGGCGATCGGGACGGCGACGTGGACCGAGACGGCCGGGTCGACCCGCGGGAGGAAGCCGAGCGACACCGACGACTGGACGGGTAACTCGACGACCCGGAACGCGATGTTCGCCAACAGCGTCGCGACCGCGGCGTCGACGACGCTGGAGACGACGGCGGCCTTCACCGCCTCGCGGCGGACCTCGCTGACGGCGTCGGCCATCGCCTCGCGGCGGGTCGCTCCCGATTCCGAGGCGGCGGCCGTGTCTGGTGCGTCGGACGCGTCGGGTGCGTCGGAAGCATCAGGAACGTCGCTGCCGTCGGTGCCCGGTTCGGGCGGGGGTGATTCAGACACCGCTGCACACCGCCGGTTCGTTGCCGTCTTCGAACTCGGAACAGGCCCGCCGGAGGTCGGATTCGAGGTCGTCGACCCGGTCTTCGAGGTCGTCGATGTCGGACTGGAGCGTCTCTATCTGGGCCTCCAGTTCGGCGTTCGTCTCCTCCAGTTCCTCGTTATCCGTTTCGAGGCCGTCTATCTGGTTTTCGAGCCGGTTGCGCTGTTCTTCGAGTTCGTCGAGCGTCGCCGTGAGTTCGCTGATACGGTTGCGGGCGTCTCGGAGATTGCTTTCGGTCTCTTGGAGTTCGCTCCGCGTCGACGACAGCTCGCTTTGGGTCGATTCGAGCTGCGACTCCGTGTCTTCGAGGTTGTTCGCGACCTGCGAGACGTCGCCGCGGGTGCGTTCGAGGCTGCTGTTCAGCTCCTGGAGCTCCGCCTGCGTCGCCGACAGATTCTGTCGGGTTTGCGAAAGGTCCTGTTCCAGCGCCTCGTTTCGCTCGCGCAGTTGCTCGTTTTGCTGGTCGAGCGAATCCACCGAGTACTGGTAGAACATCGTCGCGCCGACGGTTCCGGCGGTGAGGAGGACGACGACGAGGACGAGACCGAGGTTCAGGGACCGACCCAGGGAACTCATATCAGACCACCTTCACTTTGCGTTCGACCCCGATACACTTGAAGACGCCGGACGAGCACCTCGGCGAGGTAGAGGAGGAACGCGGCGGCGACGAACGCGGCCGCCCAGTCGTCGCGGACGGGTTGGACGCCGGCGGCGTTGTCGCGGGCGGAGGCGGCGATTTCGGCCGCGTCCTCGGAGTCGTACATCGTCCCGCCGCTGTCGGAGACGGCGGCTTCGAGCGCGGCCGACCGACCGAACCCGGCGTACTCGGCGGGGTAGTTCACCGCGAAGGCCGTGTCGAGCACGTTCCGGTAGCCCGTCTCCGTGGGGACGACCGTCGCCTCGTAGACGCCGGAATCGACCGCCGAGAAGGACAGCCCCTCGACGCCCCGCGGGCGCTCGCCGCCGCGGTAGACGACGGTCGTCGGCTGGTCGACGCGGGTGTCCGCCACCTCGGCGACACCGGTCGCCTTCCGCTCCGGGTCGCCGATGACGTAGTTCGTGGACTTCGTGAGCAGGAGCGAGTCGGGGCTCCGGAGCAGGCCGTCGAGCGTGCCGTCGCCCGCGTACGTGGTGATGGTGGCGACGCGGCCGAGGCCGTAGCGCCACGAGGCGACTGCGGGGGTCCCGTCGTCGGCCGCGACGAGGAAGTTCGCGCCGCTCCTGACCGACACGTCGTTGACGCTGCCGGGGTTCGCGGTCAGTTCGACGCCGGCGGTGACGAAGTCGTTCTGGTCGACGACCGTGAGGCCGTCGCCGGCGTACTGGCGGTTCGACCCGCCGAAGAGGATGCGGAGTCGGTCGGTCTCGTCGGCCCTGAGGTAGTTCCCGCCGGACGCCCGCGCGATGGTCCGGAGGGTCTGTTCGTTCGGGCTCGGCCCGGTCCCGATGGTGATGACGCGGACCCCGTTGCGGCCGAGTTGGTCCGCGACCCTCGCGGCGTCCTGGAACCGGTCGTGTCCGTCGCTGATGAGGATAATCGTCCCGCGCCTGTCGCCGAGTTGCTGGGCCGCGCCCTCGAGGCCGACGGAGATGTCGGTCGCGCCGCCGGACTGGAGCCGGCGGATGAGGTCGGCTGTCGACTCGCGGTTCGGCCCGAGCGGGCGGAGCGGCGAGACCTCGTAGGCGCGGTAGTTGAAGCCGACGATGCCGACCTGGTTCTCGTCGCCGAGCTGGTCGAGCGCGTCGAGCGCGACCGACTTCTGGACGCGCATGCCGCTTTCCGCGCTGCCGGACACGTCGATGGCGAAGACGAGGTTCGTCTGCTGGGACGTGCCCTCGCCGGTCGTGACCGGGAGCATCGACGCGAGGCTCGACCCGTCGTAGCCGCCGTTTTCGAACGAGTTGCGCCCGCCGACGGTCAGGAGACCGCCGCCGTCGATGACGAACCGCTGGAGCGATTCTGTGTTGCCAACGTCCTCGGCCCGGATGTCCTGCAAGACGACGGCGTGGTACGCCGAGAGGTCGGCGGGGACGGCCTCGGCGGTCTCCACGTCGTACAGCTCCGAGAGGTAGTCGCGGAACGGGTAGTCCCCACGGGAGACGTACAGCACCCGCGGCGGCTCGACCACGCGGACGGTCTTGCGGAACACGTCGTTCGTCTGGAAGCGGTCGTCGCTCTCGATGCGGGCGGTGACGCGGTGGGTGCCGGTGGTCTCGAACGTCTGGGAGAACTCGACGCCGCCGGTCGTGTTGACCACCTCGCGGGCGACTTCCTCGCCGTCGACATCCACGACGAGTTCGACGGTCGCGCCCTCGGCGTCCTCGGGAACGACCCCGTCGACCTGCGCGAGGAACGCGTTCTCGACGCCGACGCTGGTCTTCGACGGGCCGCTGACGGTGACGTAGTGTTCGGCCTGGGTCGGTTCGAGCGCGACCGCGCTCACGGTCGCGTTGAGGTCGCGGGCGAGCGTCGTCGCGGACGCGAGGCTCCGCCCCGAAGTGACCCGCCCGTCCGAGACGAGGACGACCGTCCCGTCCGGTCTGAGGTTGGCCGCGACGGCGTCGCCGATGGGCGACTCCTCGCCGCGGGCGACCGTCGAGGTCGTGACGGGGACGCCCTCGGCCTCGATGTCCGCCGCGAGCTGCGACGCCACGTCCTCGGTGACGGCCGCGCTGTCGGAGTCGTCGACGAGGAGCGTCACCTGCGGGTCGCCGTCGGTCATCCGCGTCGTGACGGTGTACGGGCCCGCGGCCGCGACGACCAAGCACAGGACGACGAGGAATCGGGACGCGAACAGGAGTCGCCGGGAGCGCCCGCCGGCGGTCCCGTCCGCCCCGCGGAAGATGAGTGCCCACGCGAGGAGCGCGGCCACCGGGAGCGCGACGAGGAACAGCGGGCGCTGCACGCCGATTGTCCGACCGGCGGCCTCGACGGTCCACGCGAGGGGAGTCAGCGGGGAGCCGGAGGCGACAGAGCCGAGCGCGGTCAGTGCGACCGATCCGAGCGCCGCCATCAGAGGTCACCCCGCCGGCGCAGGTAGGCCAACTCGACCATCGTCGCCGCGAGCGCGACCAGCGCGGCCCACTTGGTCAGCGGGTCCGGAACCTCGCGCTCTTCGACCCGCGTCGGGTAGTCCGAGGGGGCCGACTCGCCGTCGAGCGGCGCGGCGACCACGTCGGACTCGGCCTCGCTGAGGAGCGACGCCGCGAACCGCTCGTCGCCGACGCGGTAGAAGCCGGCGTCGGCGAGGCGGACCTCGGGGCCGGTCGCCTCGCCCGCGGGCGTCTCGACGGTCTGGTTCGCGCCCGCCGCGAGCGACCCGCCGGTCGCCCGGTTCAGCTCGGAGAGCGTCGAGCGCCCGGCGAGGTAGAACACCGAGCGCTTCCAGAACACGGGGTACTGGTAGTTGTACTTGAACGCCGAGCTGTCCTCCATGAAGCCGTAGTAGAGGACGCGGCCGACCCCGCGGCGCTCGACGGCGACGAGCGAGGTGCCGCCGGTCGTGGTCACGAGCGACTGACCCGACCGGAGGTCACCGGCAACGTACTCGGTCGGCGGCGGGAAGGTGATGTCGCGGGTTATCTGGTGGCTCTCGACGGTCCCGATGGTCGGGTTCGTCTCGATGCTCGCCTGCGAGACGAGCTGCAGGTCGCCGTAGTTCGGCGACTCCTCCTGTGCCTGAATCGCCACGCCGCCGCCGTCGGCGACGACCTCGCGGCCGGCCTCGACGTTGCCCGAGAGCAGGCGACCGGGGTTGACGTTGCTGTAGATGACCACGTCGTAGTTCGTCGAGACGGCCGTCGGCGGGTTGTCAACGGTCAGCGACACCTCGGGGATGACCGACAGCGCGGCCGTCAGGTAGCGGTTCTCGTCGTTCGTGAGGACGAGCACGTCCACCGAGGCGTCCTCGGGTGCCGCGACGTACAGCGCGTCGTCAGTCGGGAAGGCGTCGCCCGGCGAGAGTTCGGCGCGCCCGCCGCCCGCGGGGACCGGAAGCGTCGCAGTCGCCACGTCGCCGGGGTCCATCCGGACCTCCCGCGTGACGCCGGCGAGAGAGAGCGTCCGAGTCGTCGCCGAGTCGCCGTAGTTCTTCACCGTCACGGTGACGTTCGTGCCCGAGAAGCGCCGGTCGACGATACCGACGTTGCCCTGTCCGCCGCCCGCGAACTGCCGGAGTTCGACCACGAGGCCGCGGGCGCGGGCCTCGCGGACCGCGTCGCTCCACGGCGAGTCGTCGGCGAAGTCGCTCAGGACGACGACGCGGGCGTCCTCGCCGGCGATGGAGGCGGCGGCGGTAATCGCGGAGCGGAGGTCGCCGGGTGCCGCGCTCGCGCGCAGGCCGTCGAGGGCGGCGCGGGCGTCGGTCGCGCTCCCTCGGCGGAGCACCACGTTCGCGTTCGACCCCGCCGCGACGACCGAGGTCGTGCCGGAGACCTCGTCTCGCGCCGCGGCGAGAGCGCTGTCGAATCGGGTCCCTCCGCCGTCCCGGACGCCCATGCTCGCGCTCGTGTCCACGACGAGGACGGTCTCTTGGACCGTCTCCGACTCGGGAACCATCACGTACGGCGTCGCCAGCGAGCCGACGAGCGCGACGAGCGCGAGCAGTTGGATGAGGAGGAGCAGGCTCCGGAGCAGGCGGTCGAAGATGGGGTTCGACGCGTTTCGTCCCGCCGAGTCCGCGAGGAACCGGAAGGTCGGGAGGGTGCGCCGGACCGGCTCCGGCCGCAGCAGATAGAGGATGACGAGGGGGACCGCCCCCAAGAGGGCGACCAACCCGAGGGGAAACAAGAAGAACTCGTCGAGGGCCATGCCCGACCCGTGGCGCGCCTCCGGTATGTCTGTTTCCCTATTTGTTGACACGTTCCGAAATATCGACCTATCGGAATACGTGAATGTTCGGAGCGACCGCCCGCGGCGACTCACCCGTAGGATTACTGTCGGGAATTATATTGTCAAGCGAAAGTACGTCATTGCATAACAATGCACTCAAAGCATAACACGACACAATTTTATGCTCTAAAGTTATTTGTCGAGCTACGATGGGAACTGATAGGTACACACCGCGGTCGTACGACGACATCGCCCCGGAGCAGCGCCCGACGCTCAAACAGGCGCTCGTTCCGGTGCTCGGACTCGTCGCCTTCCTCGGTCTCGGGTCGGCGTGGCTGGGACTCGACCCGCACATCCCGCTCATCTGGAGTATCGCGCTGGTCGGTCTCCTCGGTCGTTTCGTCTGGGGCTACACCTGGGAGGACCTCTACGAGGGCATCGAACGCAGCCTGGCGATGGGGCTACAGGCGATTCTCATCCTGTTTGTCATCTACGGCGTCGTCTCGACGTGGGTCGCCGCGGGGACGATTCCGGCGCTGATGTACTACGGTCTCGACCTGCTGTCGCCGCAGGTGTTCCTGCCCGCGACGGCGCTCCTCGTCGGCATCGCCACCTTCGCCATCGGCTCGTCGTGGACCGCGGTCGGCACGCTCGGCGTCGCCTTCATCGGCATCGGCTCCGGCCTCGGCGTCCCCGAGCCCATGACGGCCGGCGCGATTCTCTCCGGCGCGTACGCGGGCGACAAGCAGTCGCCGCTTTCGGACACGACGAACCTCGCAGCCGCCGTCACGAACACCGACCTCTACGACCACATCCGCGCGATGCGAAGCGGGACGGCCGTCGCGTTCGGCCTCTCGCTCGTCGGCTTCGTCCTCCTCAGCCTCGGCATCACCGGCGCGATTCCGGCCGGCCAAATCGCCGAGATTCAGACCGCCCTCGCCTCCTCGTACGACATCACGCTCCTCGCGTTCCTGCCGCTCGCGGTCACGTTCGGCCTCGCCGCGGCGGGCTACCCCGCGCTGACGGTCCTCCTGGCGGGCGCGTTCGCCGGCGCGTTCACGAGCATCCTCGTGCAGGGCGCGTCGTTCGTCACGGCGTGGCAGACGTTCATGAGCGGCACCGGCCCCGAAACCGGCTCCGAACTCGTCAACAGCCTGCTCGCCTCCGGCGGCGTCTCCGGCTCCGCGTGGACTATCGCTGTCGTCGTCGCGGCGCTGACGCTCGGCGGCCTGCTCGAACAGACCGGCGTGCTCGCCGTCCTCGCCCACCGCCTCCAGCGCGGTATTCGGAGCCCGCGCCTGCTCGTCGCCTCCACCGGTCTCTCGGCGATACTGACCAACGCGCTCACCGCCCAGCAGTACATGAGTATCGTCGTCCCCGGCATGACGCTCCGCGACACCTACGACGAGTTCGGCCTCGACAGTTCGGACCTCTCGCAGGCCATCGAGTCCGCCGGGACGCCGACCGGCGCGCTCCTCCCGTGGCACGCCGGCGGCGCGTACATGGCCGGTGTCTTGGGTGTGGCGACGTTCGACTACATGTGGTACTACTTCTTCGGCTACCTCTCGCCGCTCGTGCTGTTCGCCTTCGTCCTCGCGGGCGTCGGCTTCTCGGGGAACAGCACGGCACAGCCCGGTCCCGCCGCTCCGGCGGCGGACGACGACTGACGCGAACCCGCGCCGCGAACCGAACCGAAAACTCCCGTTTTTCTACCGCTCTAAGGCCGCCCTGAGCGCCCGCACCTCGTCGCGGACGGCGACCCACTGTTCGACCGTCCCGGGGAGTTCGTCGCCATCGCGGTCGTCGCGTCCCTCGATTCGGTCGCGGACGGCACCGGGGTCGTCAACGTCCTCGAAGCGGATTGCGCCGCCGCCCGCGGCCTCGACCGAGACGGTCCCGTAGCCGAACAGCGACCCGGTAACGCCCTGCGAGAGCGCGCTGTTCTGGACGCGGTCGAGGGAAACGCGCTGGACCGTCCGAGAGAGAACGCCCGACTTCCGGTAGAGCGCCCTGTCGGTGACGACGAAGCGCGTGTTAGTGACGCGGAGGTACGACCACGCCGGCAGGAGGAGGCCGACGAGAGCCGCGAGCGCGAGCGCCGGCGCGTCGTTCACGACGGCCACGGCGACGGCCGCGACGGCGATTGCGCCCCCGACGACCGCGGCGGGGATGACGGTCTGTATCCGCGGGCGACCCGCCCAGCGGACGGTCTCGTCGTCGCCGCGGGCCAGCCAGTCGTCGATGGCCGCGGCGGTCTCCGAGTCGGTCGCTGAGTCGGTCGTCATCGCTCGTCGGTCGTCGCGTCGAACTCGAAGTCGCTCGGTTCGAGCGCGTCGGCCGACGCGTCGGCGTCGGAGTCGGAGTCGGTTCCGCCCTCGTCGGGACCGTCGTCGCCCGCGGCGGCGCCCTCATCGCCTTCGACGGCCCGCCGAATCGCGCGGAGTTCGGTCAGGATGTCGTCGAGGACGGCGGCCTTCCCCTCCGCGTCGGTCTCCGGCCCCGCGCGGCGCTTGATTCGCTCGTTGATGAGCGACTGGAGCGACTGCGGTTCGGCGACGTTCTGGAAGCTCATCTCGATGCTGCTCCCACCGGCGGTGCTGATGTTGACGGAGCCGTAGCCGAACTGCGCGCCGAGGAACGTCTGGCTGTAGGAGGTGTCTTGGACCTTGTCGAACTCGATGCGCTGGACGCTCCGAGAGAGGACGCCCGACTTCCGGTAGAGCGCGTCGGACGTGACGACGTAGTTCGTGTTCTTGTGCGAGAGGTACGACCCGACGAGAAGCGGGATGCCCACGAGGACGAGCGAGAGCGGGACGCCGACGATGAAGGAGGGCACGAGGCTGTAGGGATGCGGGGTGTCGGCCCAGAGTACCTCTTCGTCGTCGTCGAGGGTGAGCCAATCGAACTCGGCGTTCATGGCGGACACGTTTCCGCCGGCGGCGGAATAGTGTTCCGCCGGACAGGTCGGCGACGACGCCCGTCGCATGACACTGAGTGACACGACAATTCCGCCCGGTTGGGCAAACCATTTTACGGATGCCTGCAACGGACTGTCCATGGACAAGCAGTCACTGCTCGACTTGCTGCGTCACGACGCTCGCGAGAGCGTAGATGACATCGCCCGCCAGCTGGGCGCAGACGCCGAAGCAGTGGCAGCAGCGCTCGAGGAACTCGAAGAAGACGGGGTCATCCGCGGCTACCAGGCGGTCGTCGACTGGAACAACGTCGACGAGGAACACGTCCGGGCGCAGGTCGAAGTCGACGTCGAACTCGACCGCGAGACGGGCTACGAGGAGATCGCCCGCCGCATCGCGCGGTTCCCCGAAGTCGCCACGCTGCGACTCGTCTCCGGCGACTACGACTTCTTCATCGAGGTCGAGGGCGCGTCGATGCACGCCGTCTCGAACTTCGTCTCCGAGCGCATCGCCCCCATCCCCGAGGTCACGAAGACGGTCACGCACTTCGTGATGGACTCCTACAAGGAGGAGGGCATCGAACTCGGCGACGGCGACGACGACGACCGGCTCTCAGTGTCGCCATGACGCTCGGCGACCAGCTTTCGGACCGCGTCAAACAGGTGCCGCCGTCGGGGATTCGGAAGTTCTTCGAACTCGCCGAGGAGGTCGACGACGTCATCTCCCTCGGCGTCGGCGAACCCGACTTCTCCGCGCCGTGGGCCGCCCGGACCGCCGCCATCGACTCGCTCGAACGCGGCAAGACCTCCTACACGTCGAACCGCGGGATGCGCGAACTCCGCGAGGCCATCTCGGAGCGCGTCACCCGCTACGGCCAGGAGTACGACCCCGAAGACGAGATTATCGTCACGACGGGCGCGAGCGAGGCGGTCGACCTCGCGTTCCGGGCGTTCGTCGACCCCGGCGACGTGGTGGCGATTCCCCAGCCGTCGTACATCTCGTACACGCCGGGAGCCATCTTCGCCGGCGGCGAACCGCTGCCGGTGCCGACCCGCGCCGAAGACGAGTTCACGCTCACTCCCGAGGCGCTCGAAGCCGCCGGGGCCGACGAGGCCGACGTGCTGGTGCTCTGCTACCCGAACAACCCGACCGGCGCGGTGATGTCCGACGACGAACTCGCCGACGTGGCCTCGTTCGTCAGGGACCACGACCTCGTCGTGCTCTCCGACGAAATCTACTCGGACCTCCGGTACGAGGACGACCACGCCTCCATCGCCACCCACCCCGGCATGCGCGAGCGGACCATCGTGTTCAACGGCTTCTCGAAGGCCTACGCGATGACGGGGCTGCGACTCGGCTACGCCATGGGGCCTGCCGGAGCCATCGACGCGATGAACAAGGTCCACCAGTACGCGATGCTTTCGGCGCCCACGACGGCGCAGTACGCGGCGCTCGAAGCGCTGCGGTCGTGCGACGACTCCGTCGACGAGATGCGCCGCGAGTACGACCGCCGCCGTCGGTTCGTCCTCGCCCGCTTCGAGGAGATGGGACTCGACTGCTTCGAGGCGAAAGGCGCGTTCTACGTCTTCCCCGAGGCCCCCGACGGCGACGACGAGGCGTTCGCCGAGGGCCTCCTCGAAGAGCAGAACGTCGCGCTCGTCCCGGGGAGCGTCTTCGGCGAGGGCGGCGAGGGTCACCTTCGCGTCTCTTATGCGACGGGGATGCGCGAACTCCGCGAGGCGATGAACCGTATCGAGGCGTACGTCAGCGACTGAGACGACCCCATCTGTCCACCCCGCCCGTCGGCTCCACCCGTCCGCCCCGACCTGCCGGCAACTCCGTTTTTTGACCGACCGAGCGGCGCACCGTGGTGTGCGAAGGATTCACACATTTGGGGCGCGTACATCCAGCGATGTACGACGAAATCCTGCTCCCCGTCGACGGGAGTCCGGCGGCCGAACAGGCGATACCGCACGTGTTCGACCTCGCGGAGCGGTACGACGCGACGGTACACGTGTTGTTCGTCGTGAACACGACGCGGGACAACGCGGGTATCATCGGCGGGACGGTCCTCGAAACCCTGGAGCAGGAGGGCCAACGCGTCGTCGACGAGGTCGTCGAACGCGGCGAGAGCCGCGGCATCGAGACGGTCGGGGCCGTGCGGCGGGGCGCGCCCCACGAGACCATCCTCGACTACGCGACGGAACACGGCGCGGAGGTCATCGCGATGGCGACGCACGGCCGGACGGGCGTCGAACGCGTGCTCCTCGGGAGCGTCACCGAGCGCGTCGTCCGGACCGCGCCGGTTCCCGTGCTGACCGTCCGGGCGACGGGGTAGTCTGACCCGCCGTCTCGGGCGGTCGAAGCGGCCGAACACGCCCCAATCAGAGTGCACCATCGATAATGACACTTGGTGGCACATTTCGAGAGACCAACACGCAAAGTATTATTAAATATGGTTTCGTCGTGCAACACGAATGGTTTCGGGAGGTGACACGGACATCGCCGTGACGGAGGACACGTCCACGTTCCAACTCGGGCTGGACGACCTCAAGCGACGAGGGAGCGCGCTCCTCGTCGTCGGGTCGGTTCCGACTGAACTCTACTCACGCGCGTCCAAGCAGATGCTCGGCGCTCCCGACGAGCCTCGACGCCGCCTGTTAGTTCTCAACGACTCGACGCCGCTCGACACCCGCCTCGACACGGACATCCAACGCTCGAAGGAGTGGACCCGCGTGGTGCGGTACTCGACGCTCGAACGGAGCGCAGCGGCGTCGCCGTCACCGTCGGCCGCCGTACCGACTGCGGTCGAGACCTGCGAACGCCGGGTGAGCGGAGGCCTCGGCCAACTCGGCGCGGAACTCGCGACCGACGTGACCGAGTTCGACAGCCTCGCCGGGGGGCTCTCTCCGGCCGAACTCCGCGTCGCGTTCGACTGTCTGCCGTCGCTCCTCTCGCGGTACGAGCGGGACCACGTGTTTCGATTCCTCCACGTCATGACGTCTCACGTCCGCGCGCGAAACGGGATGGTCCACGTCTGGTCCCCCGGCGGCCGCGAGGACGAGATTAATCGGATGCTCGAACCGCTGTTCGACGCCGTCGTCGAACTCGACGTCGAGGGCGCGGAAGTCCGCCAACGCTGGCACCTCCGGCGGAAGGAGGTCTCGTCCGGCTGGTTTCCGTTGGAGCCGTGACGTTCTCGCGACCAATACGTTTTTTACCCTAATCGTGTCACATAGACTCAATGGAATCGTCCGGGCAGGGCAAGCGAGCTGACGCGTCTTCCACGCTGGAAGTCGGCTTTTCGCTCCCTTCGGAAGGCGCGGGGTTGGTCGTTCGGGATAACGTCGAACGCCACCAGTTCATGCTTCGCACGCCGTCGCCTGTCGCGCCCGAGCCGGCCGACCGGCGTCGGTTCTCGCTCCCGACGGACGCGGCGGTCCGCATCGAGACCGACCGTATCGGGTTGGCGGCGAACACGGTCGTCTGCGTCCGCGACGAGGCGGGGTCGATGCTCGCGCAGGTCGACCAGCAGGGACACGAGGAACTCGACGCGGCAACCTACAGCATCGAACTCTTCGGTGCGGTCAAGACGTACCTCAGAGTCGAGGGACCGCTGACCGTCGACGCGAAGCCGCTCGAAACCGTCCTCTCGTTCGAGGAGCCGCAGACGGTGTACGTCGGCGCGCGGTCGTCGCACGAGAGCCCCGCGACGACGGTCACGACGACCGACGACCCGCTGGACGTGATGGAGGCCGTCTCGGCGTTCAGCTCCGCGCTCAAGACCACGAGCGTCGAGCGGTCGTACCCCACGCTCCGAGGTCACCCGCCGCTTCTCGAGTTGGGCGACGAACTCGACATCCCGGAGGGGCTTCACGTCCCCGAGACCGGCGTCCGAATCGAACTCCCGCCGACGCTGAGTCACATCTTCGTGGCGACGCCGTTGGCGTACTACCTCGGCGCGAGACTCGTCCCCGGTGACGCCCCCCGACTCGTCGCCGAAGACGGGTTCGTCCACGACTTCGACGGCCCCCACGGCTTCGAGGAGTCGGTCGCGCGCGCGCTCAAACGGACGTTCTTCCTCGACTGCGTCGTTCGGACGGAGGGCATCTACGACGTGCCGCTCCACGAGCGCCAGACGGTCGAGTCGCGGACGGACATCGACGTCGAGCGGCTGTACGACGCGTCGCTCGGCGAACAGCTCTCGGCGTACTTCGAGATACCCTACGAGCACATCGCCGACCTCGTCCCGGAGTGGAAGCTGACGACGCACGTCGCGCCGCAGACCGACAACATCGAGCTCCTGCCGTTCATCACGAACGACCTCGCGGTCGTCAGGACGCCCACGGGGACCGAAGTCCCCCACTCGGAGGTGCAAGCCGCCGTCGTCGACGATTTCCTCCGCGACGACATCGTCAGGAGCGCGGGCGCGACGACCCCGAACGAGACGTACGTCAAGCCCAGTTCGACCGACTCGGTCGAGCAGGCGTGGATAAGCGACGGAACGCCGGTCGGCGCGAGCAAGACCACTCCCGCCGCCTACCGGAACCGGCTTCAGCGCAAGCCGACGCAGGGAGACATCGGTATCACGGTCGTCTGCAACGACCCGGAGATGCTCGCCGAGACGGACATCGTCGACGACGTCTACGGCTCGCGCGACGGGCTGTCGTTCGACGTCGACGCCCACTACGACCTCAGCCGGGCGGAGCTTCGGGAGATACTCGCCGAGCCGACGGACTTCCTCCACTACATCGGCCACATCGACGACGACGGCTTCCAGTGTCGCGACGGCAGGGTCGACGCCGAGACGCTCGACCACGTCGGGACGGGGGCGTTCTTCCTCAACGCCTGCCAGTCGTACGACCAGGGACTCGCGCTCGTCGAGGCCGGCGCTATCGGCGGTATCGTCACGTTCAGCGAGGTCATCAACAGTCAGGCGGTCGGCGTGGGGCGCACGCTGGCCCGACTGCTTAACGGGGGATTCCCGCTGCAGGCGTCCCTCGACGTGGTCCGAACCGACAGCGACATCGCCCACCAGTACGGCGTGGTCGGGGACGGGAGCCTCTCTGTAGTCCAAGCCGAAAGCGGAGTCGCGATACTCTGTGAGGTCGAGCACATTGACTCGGACACGTACGAACTGTCGTACAACGCGTACCCCACATCTCGGAGTGGGCTCGGTTCGCTAATCATACCTGCATTACCGAACAACTCCGAGTATTTCCTCTCATCACAGTCTCTCTCGGACATCAGGCTATCGACCCAAGAACTTCGAGACTTCCTCGCGTTAGAACAGATTCCGGTCGTCTACGACGATACCGTCTACTGGGATTGCGAATTCCTTCCGTGATTACGGACCGTAGATGATTCCGGTGTTGCCGGCTGCCACGCTTCCCGCCTGTGAGAGCAGGAGCGTGAGCGTGAACAGGACGCCCATCATGCGGGGGTTCTGACGGAGGTACGCGACCATCTGGTTGCTGTCGTCGGACATGTGCACTTACCCCAAGGAGCGAGCGCGAAATATAATTTTTCGTGTATATCTGATATGAAAATAACTTAATTAAGTGAACACGTGTCGCAAGTAATCGTCGAGGTCGCAAACGGCGCTGTAGGCGCGCGAAAGCGGGAAAGAGAGGTGAAAGGGGTCGGCGACCGGAACGCCCGCACCCGATTAGGAGCTGTCGATGTCGACTTCGCCGCCGATGTCTCGGTAGACTGCGGAGATTCCCTCGGTCTCGTCGAGTTGGCCGAGCGTCTCGTCGAGCTCGCGCCGGAGTTCGGTCAACCGGGCGGTGAGCTGTTGATACTCCTCGTTTTCTTCGAGCGCCGCTTCGTCCTTTTCGGACTCTAAGAGCGCCTTCTTCGACGCGAGGGAAAACAGGTCCTGAATCCCTACGTCGTAAGCGTTTCGCAGGATGAGGTTAGAGACGGTGTCAGTCAGCGCTTCGCGCGAGACGGGCTTGACGAGGTAGTCGTCGAAGCCCATGGCGATGATATCGAAGTCGGGCTCGACCGCGGTCACCATCGCGACGCGGCACTCGAAGCCACGGTCCCGAATCTCCGAGAGCGCTTCGTCGCCCGAGAGGTCGGGCATTCGACGGTCGAGGAGAACAACGTCAACCTCGTCGTCGAGCTTATCGAGCGCCTCGCGGCCGCCGTAGGCGACACGAACGCTGTAGTCGTTCCTAAGCCAGGTTGCGTACAGATCGGCGAGGTCAGGCTCATCTTCAACGATGAGCACCAGTGGCTGTTCTGCGCTCATTGGTAGTGTAGGGGTGTTCCGGGGACGCTCACGAAACTCAATGTCGTGCAGTGGTATATCAAAATACCTCTTGTCTAACGCCGTCCGAAACTGCGCTTGTGCGCACTAATTGCCCCCCGGAGTTGTTATACATTCCGGCGAATCGAACAGATTTCACCTGTCAGATGTCTCTGATATCTCTTCGACGGTGATTCGGTTCGCCTCGACGTCCTCCAAGACCGCGCCCCACCCGCCGACGGTGTAGGTCCCCTCGTCGGTCTCGACGGTCAGACAGACCTGTCCCGCGAGTTCGGAAAACGACAGCGTGTCCGTCGGCGCGGAGACCGCCGTGTAGTACACGTCGGTCACTTCGCCGGTGAACTCTATCGGGTCGCGCTCGTCGGTCTCGTAGCCTTTGATGTGGGTGATGATACGCTTCCCGTCGCGGATGAGCGGCTCCGTGTCCTGCACGAAGTGTCTGATGTCTGAATACACGAACGGGGGTTCGTCCGTCTGTGCGTCGTAGACGACTTCCCAGACCTCCCACAGCGCCGTCTGGAAGTACCAGTGGAAGACGTACGCCAGCGTGTAGTCGTCGACGAGGACGCCGTACTGGTTCATCGAGCTGTCGTGCGGCGCGAAACACGCGCCCGTCCGGTCGACGATAGCGACGAACGGCGTCGGGAGGGTTCGGTGTCTGACCTCCGTGGCGACTCCCTCGTACTCCTGTTCTGCGAGCGGTTCGAGTTCGTCGGTCCGCTCGGGATGCAACACGACCTTCACCAGCGCGCCGTTCTCGTACGCCTCCGAGAGCGCCGGCTTGAGTTCGTCGAACTGCTCGGGGGTGACGGACAGTTGCACCTCGCCGTCTGCCTCCCGAATCATCTCCTCGGCTCGGTTGAACACCGTCTCGAAGCGCTTGACGATGCTCAGCATGTGTCGGTCGACCGCGGGCTGCTGCCAGCGCGTCTCTATCTCGGAGGCGGCCTCGTCGAGCTGGACGGCGCGGCTCTTGAGGTCCTCCATCACCGACTTCGGGTCGCACGCCCGCGCGTGCAAACTGTCCTGTTCGTAGGTCTCGATGTAGCCTTTGGCCTCGAGGTCGCGGAGAACATCGTAGATACGGGCAGTCGGTACGGCGCAGGCGTCGGCGAGTTCGGTCGCACTCGCCGCGCCGAGCTGCAGAAGCGCGACGTAAGCCTCCGCCTGATACTGTGACAACCCGGCGTTCCGAAGTGCGGTCCGTAGCTCCGCGGTATCCATCGCTTGTAGATGCACGACATACATCCGTATTAATTATCCCATGTCCTCGTCCCGCTCGCGTGACAGGAAGTGGCCGCAGACGGGGGCGGAGCGTGCGGCGAGAGAAAGAACAGCGGAGCGGCGACCGGCAAAACGAGGTACGTCGGGGAACAGTTCGGGGGCGACGAAGCCGGGGTGCGGGAGAGCGCGTTACTCGCTCGGGCTGTAGTTCGGCGCTTCGTCGGTAATCATCACGTCGTGGGGGTGGCCTTCGGTCTGGCCGGCGGCGGAGACGCGGACGAAGCGGGCGCGCTCTTTGACCTCGGGGATGGTCTCGGCGCCGACGTAGCCCATGCCGGACTGCATGCCGCCGACGAGCTGGTGGAGCTCGGACGCGAGCGAGCCCTTGTACGGCGTCGCGGCCTCGACGCCCTCGGGGACGTACTCCTCGTCCTCGTTGTCCTCCTTGAGGTAGCGGTCGGCACCGCCGGACTGCATCGCGCCGACGGAGCCCATGCCGCGGTACTGCTTGTACTTCTTGCCGTTCATCGTGATGACGCGGCCGGGGGCCTCGTCGGTGCCGGCGAAGTAGGAACCGAGCATGACGGCGTCGGCTCCGGCGGCGACCGCCTTGATGGCGTCGCCGGAGTAGCGGATGCCGCCGTCGGCGATGACCGGGATATCGTACTCGGCGGCGACGTCGGCGACCTCCGCGACGGCCGAAATCTGGGGCATACCGGAGCCGGAGACGACGCGGGTCGTACAGATGGAGCCGGGGCCGATGCCGACCTTGATGCCGTCCGCGAAGTCGACGAGTTCGGCCGCGGCCTCGCGCGTGCCGACGTTCCCGACGACGACGTCCGCCTCGACGGACTCCTTGATCTCGCGGGCGGTGTCGATGACGTTGAGGTTGTGCGCGTGGGCGCAGTCGATGAAGATGACGTCGACGCCGGCGTCGTCGGCCATCTGCGCGCGCTCACCGTCGAACGGACCGACGGCGACGCCGCAGACGAGGCGACCGTCGTCGTCGCGGGCGGCGTTCTCGTGTTCGCGGCGCTGGAGGATGCCCTGCATCGTGACGAGGCCGACGAGGCGGCTGTCGTCGTCGACGATGGGGACGCGCTCAATCTTGTGGTCGTACATGAGTTCGAGCGCGTCGCGGGCGGTGACCTCGCGCTCGGCCGTGATGACCTCGTCCGTCATGGCCTCGCTGACCTCGTCGGACTCACCGACCTCGAGGTACGGGCGGATGTCGGTGCCGGAGATGATGCCGAGGACCACGTCGTCGTCGTCGACGACGGGCGCGCCGGAGACGCCGGCGCGCTCCATCATCTCGTCGACCTCGCTGATGGTCTGGCCGGGGTTGGCCGTGACCACGTCTTCGCGGCGGATGACGAGTTCGTCGGCGCGCTTGACGCGCTCGATTTCGTGGACCATCTGCTCGGCGTTCATGTTGCGGTGGAGCACGCCGATGCCGCCCTCACGAGCCATCCCGATGGCCATCCCGCTCTCGGTGACGGTGTCCATCGCCGCCGAAAGGATGGGAATGTTGAGTTCGACGTTCTTCGAGACGCGCGTCGACACGTCGGCGTCGTCGGGTTCGACGCGGCTCTCCATCGGGCGGAGCAGCACGTCGTCGAATGTGAGGGATTCGGGTACCCGTAGCTTCTCGGTGAAGGGTTCTCGGTCAGGAACGTCGTTCGCCATATCAAGCGTGGTTGCGGCGACGACAAAAGGGTTGCGAGATAGCACGGGCGTGTCGATGTATCGCAAACCAGTTCGGTGATATATGCATGTGCGTGATTATTCTTCGCATCGCCGGCGGACCGAGACGACCACCAGAACACGTGACGACACCCGCGAGCGACGGACGCCGTCGGCCGCGACTGCTCGGGGGTGTTCGTCCCCTCGTCACGGTGTACCGAATCACAAGACCATCGTGAATAATCACCATATTCACGAACTTGTACCACGGTATCTTCGAGATTTCAATCTATATCCGACGAATCTTCAGCTCTTTTTATAAGGTAGACAGAGATACCTATGGTCCATGCGGTCGTATCCCACACAACGTTTAATACTCCTGTCCTAATGTAATCTTGTATGGACTCCACGCGTCCCGCCGCATCGCGCATTGCCGGTCAAACGACCTCCGACTCCGGCATTCTCTTTACAGCGATGTGGCAGACATTTAAACGGGAGTTCAATTTCGGACGAAATGGGCTTCGCGTGCAGAGCGCCAGCACGCCCCTGTCCGAATTGCGTTCGTATCGCCGCTTGGGCCATGGTGAAGGCCAGTAACATCGAATGAGTGTCTCACGCCACCCGGTCGCCCTTCGCCTCGAGCAACAGGTAGGGGGTGCCACCCGTCTGCTCGCAACCGTCATGGGGCTTCCCCTCATCGACGGCATCTTCCCCGCGCTCATCATCGCGGGGGCGCTGACGACCTCAGCGGGCGACCCCTCGGTCGCGGGCATCCTCCAGACCGGCCTGCTCATCTTCGGTGGGTCCGCGACGGTCGCGGTCATCCTCGCCGAGATGGACGGCACGCGCCGCGAACAGCTCACGTCAATCCTCCTGCTCGGCGCGTTGCTCATCCCGGTCGCGGTGGCCGAGGCCGCCGTCGCGGAGACCATCGAGACGCTCCTGAACTTCGAGGTGTTCCACCGCTTCGCCGGCCTCGTCATCCTGGCCGTGGCGGCGAAGACGGCCTCCTCGAAGGTCGGCGAGTACCTGCCGTCGCCGAGCATCATCATCGGTCTCGGCCTCGTCGCGAGCTTCAATCCCGCCGGGTTCGAGCTCATCGTCAACCCCGACCCGATGCGCCTGCTCAGCGCCGGCGCGGCGGCCGGCACGGGCGTCGGCTTCGCCGGTGCCATCGCGCTGTTCGCCCCGCGGCTCCGCGGCAACGTCGACATCGACCTCTTCCGCTTCGGTAGCTCGGTCGCCCTCGGCATGCTGGCGCTCGACGTGCTCGGCCTGATGCCGACGCAGGCCCCCGTCGCTCTCGGCGTCCTCGGCGTCACCGCGCTGTTCGCGTTCGACCCCGGCTCCGACGGTGCGGACCTCGACGAGTTCGTCGACGACGCGTCCGACCCCGAATCGGCCACGCCGAACGCGAACGGCGCGGCCGCGGCCGGCCCGGTCGCAGACGGCGGCGACGACGTCGAGTCGTCCGAGGACTACGAGGCGTTGGTCGACAACGCGGACGAGACCGACGACGACTCGGAGCCGGGGTACGGCTACCCCGGCGAAGAGGAGTCCCGCGCGCCCTGGCTGTAATCCGCCGGGCGACTTTTTCTCCCGGCCGGCGAATCCCGTCGCATGCGACGGACCTTCGACGTTCGAACCGAGCGCCGGCTTCAGGTCATCGACGTGACGGACGAAGTCGCCGACGCGGTGTCCGCGAGCTACGACGGCGTCTGTACGGTTTTCTCGAAACACACCACCGCCGGCGTCTGCGTCAACGAGGCCGAATCGCGGCTGCTCGGCGACATCGAGTCGATGCTCGCCGAGGCGGTCCCCGACGACGGCTGGGACCACGACGAACTCGACGACAACGCCGACTCGCACCTCCGGGCGCTCCTCGTCGGCAACGGCGTCTCGATACCGGTCGCGGACGGCGGCCTCGACCTCGGTCGGTGGCAGTCCGTCCTCCTCGTGGAGTGCGACGGCCCGCGCACCCGGACCGTGACGGTTGCGACGCCCTGAACCGGACCGGGATGCGGCCGCGCGGACGCCCGCGGCGACGTGGACCAACCGCTGGCGGAGGGCTTACTTACTTCGGGACGGTTGCACGGGTATGAGCAACCGCGTCGTACAAGGACGGATGGTCACGCCCGAGACGCTCGCCGAACTCGTCGAGGGCGAGCGCCCGATGGACGCCGAGCCGATTCAGGACGCCGACTTCGACTGCCCGGAGTGCGGCGAGAACGTCATCCAGGTGGGCTACATGCCGAGCGTGACGGAGTTCGTGACGGCCTACAAGTGCCAGGAGTGCGACTGGGCCGACGACGACCGCGACGAGTAGAATCGAAACCCCTTTAAGAAAAATCGCCATACGAGAGAGTGCAGACAGCACGAATCGGGGCTGTGGCCAAGCCCGGCATGGCGACTGACTCCAGAGGCTTGGCGCCCGGGACGACACTCCAGCTGATATACTGAGCGGCCGACTGATCATCGGTCGTGTTGACGACCCTCTGGAGTTCCGAGGTGCCCACCGGAGATATCAGTCGATCGGGGGTTCAAATCCCTCCGGCCCCACTCTAACCTTAATCCTTTCGCAGGGTTTTAACAAGGAGCAGCAGCGCTGTACCGCCGGTTTAGCGGAAACCGGGAGGTGCGTTCTCTGTGAGCGATTCTCCACCAGAGAAGAGCGGCAGCGCCGTTGTGGAGGACGGATTAACAGCTCGGTAGGCCAGCCAGCACAGGTTATCCCCGAGAGCCACGAAGCGACCCTCACAGTAGAAACACGAGGGAACCCAGCGCGAACCCCACGGCCACCGCGGCCGTCAACCGAAACGCCTGCTCGTCGGGCACGCGGAAGACGCCCGCCGCCATCACCGAGATGGACCCGCCGAAGAGGCCGCCCCGAAACATCTCGGCAACCCCCGTGACCGAGTCCCTGGGGACCAACACCTGAAGCGCGACCAACCCCGCGAGCCCGAGGAGGACTAACGCGCCGTCGCGCCGGACGTCCCGCGGTTGCTTCTCCATACCCCGCAGTTGTTGTCGCTCGTTTGAAAACTATTGGCGTTCGGTTCGGTTCCGATACCACAAAGATACCAATAAACTATAGGCGCTTGGAGCGACGGCGCGGTATGGTACGGGACACAGCGCGCCGACTCGCGGCGTATCTGAGCAGGCGAATCGGCGACGGACTCCGGACGGTTGTCATCGCCGACGACGACGGGTACGAACTGGAGTATCTCCGCGACGACCTCTCGGAGCGATACACCAAAGAGACGTTGACCGAAGTCGTCTCCGACCTCCGCGTCGAGACGCCGTTTGCGACGCCCGGCATCGACACCCATCCCATCGGCGAGCGCCGCGCCGTGGTCCACTACTACGAGAACGCGTTCGTCCTGCAGTTTCCCTTCTCCGAGGCGGAGCGAATCATCATCAGCATCGGGACCGACGCCGGGACGGACCTCCTCCAGTTCATCGAGGACTGCCGGCGAATCGTCGACCGGGGCGGCTGAGCCTCGGTCCGCTGGTTGTCGAAGGTCCGACGACGCCGGGACGGTCCCGGGGCGACGCCGGCGCTGCACAACGATTTTCTCTCACGCGCCCGACGTGAGAGTGATGGAACTCGTCTCTGTCGCCGCGCTCGCCGAGAACCGCGTCATCGGCCGCGACGGCGAACTCCCGTGGCCGAGCATCCCCGCCGACAAGGAGCAGTACCGCGCCCGCATCGCCGACGACCCGGTGGTGCTCGGTCGGACGACGTTCGAGTCGATGCTCGACGACCTGCCGGGGAGCGCCCAAATTGTCATGAGCCGAAGCGAGCGGTCGTTTTCGGTCGACACCGCTCACCGCGCGGCGAGCGTCGAGGACGCGGTCGACATCGCGGAGTCGCTGGGCGCGGAGACGGCCTACGTCATCGGCGGGGCCGCCATCTACGCGCTGTTCCAACCGCACCTCGACCGGATGGTGCTGAGCCGCGTCCCCGGCGAGTACGAGGGCGACACGTTCTACCCCGAGTGGGACGACGACGAGTGGGAACTCGACGATGAAACCGACTACGAGGGCTTCACGCTCCAAGAGTGGGTCCGCGTCGACCGCGACTGAGACCGTACCGGTCGCCTCCGAGTGCGCCCCCTGTGCGTTTCTGCGCCCGCGGCGGCTACTCGTGGGCCCCGTGCGACCCCGCGTCGTCGGCGTCGACGAGGTCTAACAAAAACGAGCGAATCTCCGCGGCCGTCTCGTCCCACGTCGGGTGCGCGAGAAAGCGGTCGCGGGCCGAAAGCGAGAGCGACAGCAGTCGCCGACGGTTCCGACACAGCGGAGCCACGGCGTCGGTGAGTTCGGCCGAATCGGTCGGGTCCACGACGAAGCCGTCCTGTCGGTGGGTGACGAGTTCGCTCGCGCCGCCGGCCGAGGAGACGAGCGCCGGCAGGCCGAACCCCATCGCCTCGACCGCGGCGATGCCGAACCCCTCGTAGTGGGAGGGGAGCGCGAACAGGTGGGACTCCCGGAGCGTCGCGGCGAGGTCGGCGTCCGACAGCCGGCCCGCGAAGGTCACGCGGTCGTCGATGCCGCTGTCGGCGGCGAGGTCCGAAAGCGAGTCGGCGTAGTCGGCGTCGACCGCCGCGCCGACGACCGTCAGCTCCCAGTCGCCGCGGACGCGGGCCAGCCCGCGGAGCAGGCCGTCGACGTTCTTCCGGGGTTCGAGGTTACAGACCGTGACGACCCGGAGCGGCCCGTCGGCGGCGCGGGCCCGTATCTCGTCGTCCCCGAGGGGCGCGCCGAACGACGAAAAGCGGTCGCCGGCCGGGCGCGCCACGACGCTCGGTTCGGGGTCGGTGACGGCCGCGACCGTCTCCTTCGTCGTCTCGCTGTTGAACACGAACGCGTCCGCGGAGCGGAGATACCGGGTCTCGACGGCGCGTCTGGCGTGTCGTCGCCACGCCCGGAAGCGCTCCAGCGAGTTGAGGTGGTGGACGACAGAGACGACCGGGACGTCGTCGTCGAGCGCGGCGTTCGCGCCGACCAGCGAGGGGTGGCACAGTTCGTCTTGCAAGAGCACGTCCACGTCGAGGCCGCGGAGGCGACGCGCGGCGGAGACGTTGTCTCGGAGTCGCTTTCGGTACGACCGCTCGGGGAGCGAGACGACGGTCACGTCGTCGCCGGCGGCGCGGAGCCCATCGACGAGTTCGGAGTCGTAGCGATAACCGCCCGAGCGGTCGTCGAGCGGGCCGTAGACGACGATTCCGACCCGCACGTCAGAGCGGGGTCTCGTAGGTCGCGCTCGCGGTGTCGTCCTCCCAGATGCGAACGGAGACGTGTTGGGGCGCGTCGAGTGACGCCGCCTCGACGAACTGTTCGCACACCTCGCGGGCGAACCGCTCGACGCTCGGGTTCTGCCCGGCGAACTCGACGAGTTCGTTCATGGTCTCGTCGCGGTAGCGAGACAGCGTCGCGTCCAGCGCGGCCTTCACGTCGTCGATATCGACGAGATAGCCGTACTCGTCGAGTTCGGGGCCCGAGAGTTCGACCTCGACGGTGAACGCGTGGGAGTGGAGCTCACCCTCCGGCCCGGGGTTCGGAACCGTCAGGTAGTGCTGGGCGATGAGGTCCCTGCGAACCGAGACGCGGTACATGAACTGTCAAGCGTCCCGGTAGGTAAAGAGGATTTGGACGGCCTCGTCGGGGGCGTCTTCGAGGAGTCGGTAGGCGCGCTCGGCGGACTCGACGCCGATTCGGTGGGTCACGAGCGGGTCCAAGGGGAGGTCTTCGAGGTGGTCCCACGCCAGCGAAAAACGGCGGTCGGCGTCCCAGCGCCCACGGAGGTCGGGGTCGATGGTGCTGACCTGACTGCTCTCGACGCTGATGCGCGAGCGGTGGAACCGCCCGCCGAGGTCGAGCGTGGCGGGCTTGGTCCCGTACCACGACCCGACGACGACCCGGCCGTCGTACCGCGTCACCGACAGGGCGTCGTCGAGCGCGTCGGGGTCGCCCGAGAGTTCGAGCGTCAGGTCGGCCCCGTCGGCGGGGGCGTCCAGCGACTCGGGGTGGACCGCCTCGTCGGCACCCAGACTCTCGGCGATGGCCCGGCGCTCGGCCACGCAGTCGACCGCGGTCAGGCTCCCGAGCGGGAACTGCGCGAGGAGCGCGGTGGTCACGAGGCCGACGACGCCCTGTCCGAAGACGACGACGTGTTCGCCGATGAGCGGTCGACCGTCCATCACGAAGTTGAGCGCGGTCTCCATCGTCGGCAGGAGCGCGGCGCGCTCGTCGGTCACGTCGTCGGGGACGGAGATGAGTTCCGAGGGGGACGCCAGAAATCGGCTCTCGTGGGGGTTGAACGCGAAGACGCGGCTTCCGAGCCGCGAGTCGGGCACGTCGTCGCCGACGGCCTCGATTTCGCCGACGGCGGCGTAGCCGTAGCGGAGCGGAAACGAGAGGTCGCCGTCGAGTGCCGCGATGGACTCGTCGGCGGCGAGGTCGGTCGGGGCCTCGCCGCGGTAGACGAGTCGCTCGGTCCCGGAGCTCACGGCGGAGGTCAGGGTGCGGACGCGGACCTCCTCCGGTCCGGGGGCGGGAACGTCGCGGTCGCGGACCTCGACGCGTTCGGGGGCCACGAAGTAGACCGCGCGACCCTCCATCGTTCAGTCGTCTGCGGTCTCAACCGCGGCGTCGGCGAACTCGACGGTCGTGCCGCGGTGGCGGCAGTCTTCGAGCGCGTGCTTCGCCGCGAAGCCGGCCTCGTGGGCGTTCGACGCCGTGCCGACGCCGACTTTGAGTTCCACGTCCGCCTCGGCCTCGACGTGGTCGATGGCGTCGCGGTACTGGTCTTCGGTGAGGTCGGGCGTGACCGAGATGATGTTGTCGCCGCCGACGAAGAACGACAGCGCGCCGTGTTCCTCACGCAGGTAGCGCATGAGCGACGCGTAGCCCTGTTCGATGTGGATGAACGTGTCGAACTCGTTGAGGCGGTCGGTGTACTTGCCGGTCGCGTCGTTCACGTCGAAGTGCGCGATTTGGAGGTCGGTCGCCGAGCGGTCGGCCTCGGGGAGCGTCTCCCCGGAGAGCACCTCGCGGCGGTCGCCGTCCTGTGCGCTTCCGGCGCGCTGGATGCGGTCGGTGGCGCGTTCGAGCGCGACCGCGGGCGACCGGTCGACGCCGATACCGAGACTGAGCGTTACGGGATAGCGATTTCCGATAGATTCCTGCAGCAGTTCGTGGTCGTCGCGGTCGAGTCCGTTCGTGACCGCGACCATGTTGTCGAACCGGGTGAAAAACGCGTACCCGTCGCGAGAGCCGACGAACTGGGCCAAGTCGGCGAAGAGCCGCGACTGGAGCGTCTGGAGGTCCATCTCCCGCCGCGGGTCCGGGGTGACCGTCCACGGCCCGTAGTTGTCGATTTGGACGAGTGTCAGCTGCGTGTTCGTCACGGTAGACGAGTAGGGCGACGCGCATATTGGTCTTTGGTTCTGTGACGGTTCCGCCGCTACGTCGAACCCGACGCACGTGACGCTCGCGGCGCGCTCACCGCCGACGCGAGCGCGTCACGCCGTCAGAGTCGTCGGCGACTCAGGTCGACGACTCGCGAATCGTCCGGCTGGCGACCACGTCGAGGACCGCCCACGTCAGCACCCACACGACGAGCGCCGCGAGGACGATGGCCGTCGTCGACAACAGCGGGACGACGACGGAAAACGTGGCCACGATGGAGTAGGTCAAAAACAGCGCGACCATCGCCGTCACGAGCCCGTAGACGCCCATGGCGCTGTTGCCGGTCGCCGGCCCGCGCAGCCACCCGACCAACCGCTTCGAAGAGACACCCATACGATGACATATGCCACCAATGAACATAATAGTTCTCTCGGGCGAACGTTCAACAGCCCCGCCTCCCTACCGAGGACGATGGACTACCGAGGCGTGGTTTTCGACGTTGACGGAACGGTCGTCCGCGGCGACGAAGCGATACCCGGCGCGCTCGACGGCCTCGCCGCCGTCGACGCCGCCGGGCTCGACCGACTGTTCGTCTCGAACAACCCGACGAAGGCCCCCGTCGCCTACGAGGCGCGGCTCCGTCGGGCCGGAATCGACGCGACCGCCGACGAGATCGTCACCTCCGGCACGACGACGACGGCGTACCTCGCCGACAGACACCCCGGCGCGCGGACCTTCTGCATCGGCGAGCCGGGCTTCCACGACCAACTTCGTGACGCCGGGTTCGAACTCGTCCGTGCCGGCGACGACCCCGAGGTCGTCGTCGTCGCCATCGACCGCGAGTTTCACTACGACGACCTCCGCGACGCCAACAACGCGCTCCGCTCCGGGGCCGCCTTCTACGGCACCGACCCCGACGTCATCATCCCGACCGCGGACGGCGACATCCCCGGGTCGGGCGCGATTATCAACGCCGTCGCGGGCGTCGCCGAGCGCGACCCCGACGCGATTCTCGGCAAGCCCTCGAAGGTCGCTCAAGAGTTCGTCCTCGACAAGTTGGGCCTGCCGCCCGAGGAAGTCCTCATCGTCGGCGACCGTCTCGATACCGACATCGCGTTCGGCCTCGATGCGGGCATGGGCACCGCGCTCGTCCGAACCGGCGTGACCGACGAGGCGGCCCTCGCGGCGAGCGAGTACGAACCCGACCACGTCCTCGACGACCTCGGTGACATCGGGCGCATTATCTCGAAATAGCCGGCCTCAGCCGCTCTCGCGGCCAGACCCTGACTCCCGAGCCGCCGCTATTCCCACCTACACAATCATTATCGTTCTGACGCGACAACTACCGCGTGGGTGATGCCCATGTCCGGAAAGAAGATTCTGCTCCTCGCCGGCGACTTCGTCGAGGACTACGAGATTATGGTACCGTTCCAGGCGCTGCAGATGGTGGGTCACGAGGTCCACGCGGTGTGTCCCGAAAAGGAGGACGGCGACCGGTGTAAGACCGCCGTCCACGACTTCCGCGGCGACCAGACGTATCTGGAGACCCGCGGCCACGACTTCGCGCTGAACGCGACGTTCGCCGATATCGACCCCGCGGACTACGACGCGCTCGTCGTCCCCGGCGGGCGCGCCCCCGAGTACCTCCGCGGCTACGACGAGGTGCTCGACGCCGTCCGGCACTTCTTCGACGAGGGGAAGCCGGTCGCCGCAATCTGTCACGGGCCGCAGATTCTCGCCGCCGCGGGCGTCCTCGACGGCTACGAGATGACCGCCTACCCGGCCGTTCGCGCGGAAGTCGAGCGCGCGGGCTGTTCGTGGGTCGACGAGGTGACCGTCGACGGCAACCTCGTCACCGGGCAGGCGTGGCCGGACCACCCCGAGTGGTTGGCGGCGTTCCTCGACGTGCTCGGCACCGAAATCAGCCACGAACCGGCCGCCGCGGCCGCTGACGACTGATTGGCCGCGGCGCTCACGCGGTATCACGCGTGAGAATGTCTGACAAAGATTTTTATTAGGTGCGACGAAGGGAGTGGTATGGAAGAGCCGAACAGCCCATACTTCCGCGAACAGGTCGACGACGTCGTCGAATCGGACCCCCAAGACCGCGAGGTTATCATCGTGGAAGGCGAGGCTATGAGTCTTCGAAGCTATAAGAAGCGCCGCTACTGACCCGGCGGGGCGTCTCCGAACCCGCCGCGACACCCGCCGCTGGCGGCTTCGACTTCTGCGAAAAGAATGCGTATCGGCCCGAGCGGCGAGCGACGCTTAGAACGCGTCGCCGACGACGGTCACGTCGGCCTGCAGTTCGCCGCGGAGCGCGTCGTGGACGTGGCAGATGTCCTCGGCGAGTTCCGTGATTTCGGCGAACTCGTCGTCCGCGAGGTCGGACTCCACGTAGACGTCGAAGCTGATGCGCTCGAGGTCGTCGCCGTCGTCGAGGTCGGCGTCGGCGTCGATCTGGACCTTACCGAGGTCGTCGAAGCCCGTCTTCTGACCACCGACGCGGAACGCGGGGAGGAAACAGGAGGCGTACGTCGCGACGAGCGCGGCGTTCGGGTTCGGGCCCGTCTCGTCGGTCGCGTCGATCTGGAGGTCGAAGTCGCCGACCTGGCTCGTGCATGCGAAACCTTCTTCGCTGACAGTAGAGGTCTGGATGTCGGACATTCGTTCCGAGGAAAGGAGCGACCGACCCTAAAAGTTCCTCAATAGGACAACGGTGTGCACAAGCGACGACCCGAGACGGGCCGTCGCCGAGCGAGGCGCGGGGTTATTCGAGCGTGAACGACTCGTCGCCGTCGAGGGCGTGGACCTCGGCCTGACTGCCGGCGGCCTTCACCTCGCGCTCGAAGTCGCGCACGTCGATTTCGATGGCCGGGAACGTGTTGTAGTGCATCGGGAAGACGTGGTCGACGCCGAGCCAATCGGCGGCGACAGCGCCCTGCCACGGGCCCATCGTGTAGTGGTCGCCGACCGGGAGCGCGGCCGCGTCGGGTTCGAAGTACGCGCCGAAAATCTCGCGCATGTCGGTCATGAGTCCCGTGTCGCCGGCGTGGTAGAACGTCGTCGAGTCGGCGTCGGTCTCCTGTGTCGGCAGCGTATCGCTAATCATGTAGCCGCCGGGCATCCCGGCCTCGTGCTCGTAGCCGGTGTTGATGCCGTTGGTGTGGTCGGCCCGGACCATCGTGACGAACGCGTCGCCGAGTTCGACCGTCCCGCCGATGTTCATACCGATAGTGTCGTCGACGCCCATCTCGGCTTCGACGTAGCCGGTGAGTTCGGGCGTGCCCACGACCGTCGCGCCGTCGAACTCGCCTGCGTGGGCGATGTGGTCCGCGTGCCCGTGGGTGAGAAGCACGTAGTCCGGCGTCTCCACGTCGCTCGGGTCGAGAGACGTGGCGGGGTTGTCGAAGAACGGGTCGATGAGAAGCGAGGTGTCTCCGACCGTGACGTACCACGTCGAGTGACCGTGCCAGGTGAGTTCCATAGCACCCGAACGTTACACGCGAAATACACAAAAAGCTATTCGCAGGGGGCGGTGTGACCGCTTTTCGGCGGGCGCGCTCGTCGGGGATTCGTAGCGACGTTCCGGGAGTTCGTGGCGACGTTCGAGGAGCCGGCCCCGCCGCTCTCGTCTCGAATCCGACAGCAGAATCGGCCGCCCGAGTCCACTCGAACGAACTGTCCGGGACGGCCGATACACGCCCGTCACCCCACGGCCACAAAAGGGATGAGAATCGTGCAAGAATGTCCCACGTCACCGAGCGACTCGCGCGATGTAAAAGCCTATCACGCCCCCCGCCGACGCGTGGGGCATGCATCACGTCCGATTCCGCGACCCCGCGGGCGCGGTTCGAACCGGCGAGTGGCACGGCGATTCGGTCTCCTTCGGCGGCGAGCGCTACGACCTCGACGAGGTCGACGTGCTTCCCCCGTGCGAGCCGTCGAAAATCGTCTGTATCGGCCGCAACTACGCCAAGCACGCCGAGGAGCGCGACGAGGAGGTCCCCGACCGGCCGCTCCTGTTCCTCAAGCCGCCGAACGCGGTCGCCGGCCACGGCGACACCGTGACGCTCCCCGCGGGCAAGGAGAACGTCGAACACGAGGCCGAACTCGCCGTCGTCATCGGCGAGCAGTGCCGAAACGTCGCGCCCGAGGACGCCGAGGCGGTCATCGCGGGCTACACCGTCATGAACGACGTGTCCAACCGCGACGACCAGGATATCGAGACGAACTGGGTCCGCGGGAAGGCGTTCGACGGCTCCGCGCCCCTCGGGCCGGCCCTCGCCGACCCCGACCACCTCCCCGATGACGCGAGCATCTCGCTTCGCGTGAACGGCGAGACGCGGCAGGACTCCAGCATCGAACACCTCATCTTCTCGATTCCCGACCTCGTCGCCGAAATCACGTCCTACATGACGCTCGAACCCGGCGACGTCATCTCGACCGGCACGCCCGAGGGCGTCGGCCCGCTGGAAGACGGCGACCGCGTCGAGGTCGAAGTCGAGGGCGTCGGCGTCCTCGAACACCGCGTCAGACAGGACTGACCCCGACCGACGGTCCGTTTTTTCATCGTCGAGCCACGACCCGACCGTATGCGTGTTCCCCGGTTGACACTCGTCGGCGTCGCGATGCTCGCGCTCAGCGCCGTCGCGGGCGTCGCGCTCCTTCCCGTACTCCCCTCCTCGGTCGCGGTTCACTTCGGAACCGGCGGCGAGGCCGACTCGTTCGTCGCCGCCCCGCTCGGCGTGCTTCTCATCCCAGTCGTCGGCGTCGGCGCGCTCGTCGTCACCCGACTCGCCGGAGCGACGGGACGCGGAACCAGCGTTCCGCCCGTCTTCGATACGATACTGGCGACGTTCCTCGCGTACGTGCAGGCGCTCGTCCTCGCGTACAATCTCGGTGCGCGGTTCGATATGCTCGTCGCGGTCGTCCCCGTCGTCGTCACGTTCGGCGTCGTCGCCGTCGTCCTCGACCGCGTGGGACGAGAGGACAAACCCTATAATTAGGCTGGCCTAATTCCCGCCGAATGCGACTGACTCGACGGGACGCGCTGGCCGTGCTCGCCGGTCTCGGCGTCACCGGCGGGGCCGTGTCGCTGACGCAGTTCGACCCGCCGACCGCCGATTCGACCGGCAACGAAGGCGGGTCGACCGGTACGGGGGGAGCGGACGCCGGCAGCGACGACACCCCACCGGCCGCGGTGCGCGAGACGATGGTCGCCGCCGCCGAGGCGGTCTACCCGAGCGCGGCCGAGGGCGTCTCGGAGTTCGTCGAGGCCTACGTCGTCGGGCGCGCGCGAGACGACTCGCGTCGGGCCGCGATGGTCGACGCCGCGACCGAGTTGGACGACGTCGCCCGCGACTGGGAGGGCGCGGCCTTCGCCGACCTCCCCGCGGCCGACCGCGACCGCCTGCTCCGCGAACTCGGCGTCGACGCGGCCGACCCGATTCCGGACGGCACGCTCTCCGAGCGCCTCCGGTTTCACGTCGTGAACGAACTGCTCTACGCGTTCTACGCCTCGCCGACCGGCGGCCGCCTCGTCGGCATCGAGAACCCCATCGGCCACCCCGGCGGGGCCGAGAGCTACCGGCGGGCGACGATAGACGAGACCGAAACGGCCGACTCCGGGGGCGAGACCGGTGGATAGGACCCCCGTCGCCGACGCCGACGTGTGTATCGTCGGTGCCGGGCCCGCCGGCGGTCTCGTGGCCCATCGGCTCGCCGAGTCGGGCGCGACGGTCGTCGTCCTCGAAGCCGGGCCGCGGTTCGACGGCGACAGGCGGGAGCAACTGGAACAGCACATCCGCCCCGGCCTCGACGGCCCGTGGGAGATGGGCGGCCCGCGGGACGCGTTTTCCTCCACCGGCGAGTCGTTCTACCCGCTGAACGCCGCCCGCGTGAAGGGCGTCGGCGGGTCGACGCTCCACTGGCAGGGGATGGTGATGCGCCTCCACGAGCGCGACTTCGAACTCGACACCAGACACGGCGTCGGGGTCGACTGGCCCGTCGGCTACGACGACCTCCGGCCGTACTACGCCGCCGCGGAGCGCGAGTTCGGCGTCGCGGGCGCGGCCGACAACCCCTACGCGCCGCCGCGGGACGAGCCCTATCCGCTTCCGGCCTTCCGGCCGTCGCACTCGGACTCCATCTTCGCCGAGGCCTGCGAGCGCCTCGGCATCGACATGCACTCGGTGGGCAACGCCCGCAACTCCGAACCCTACGACGACCGGTCGCCCTGCGTCGGCTACGGGACGTGCAAGCCGGTGTGTCCCTCCGGCGCGAAGTACACCGCCGAGTCCCACGTCGAGAAGGCGGAGGCCGCGGGGGCGCGAGTCATCGACCGGGCGCGGGTCCGGCGACTCGAACACGACGAGGCGGGCGAGCGCGTCGTCGCCGCCGCCTACACGACCCCCGACGGCGAGACCCACAGACAGGAGGCGACACAGTTCGTCCTCGCCTGCGGCGGCGTCGAGAACGTCAGACTGCTGTTGCTGTCCGACTCCGACCGCTACCCCGACGGCCTCGCCAACTCCTCGGGCGCGGTCGGTCGGTACTTCATGGACCACCTGTTCGCCGGGATGGGCGGCCGCCTCGACCGACCCACGCGCCAGAACCACGTCGGCTTCAACACCAGCGAGTGCCACCAGTTCTACGACGACGCCGACCCGGTCAACGGCCTCAAACTGGAGTTTCTCAACTACGCCGGCCCGTCGCCGGTCATCGACGCCCTCCACGCCGACACGTGGGGAGACGACCTGCTCGACCAGTTGGACGAGAGCTACGGCACGCACGTGTCCATGGGCGCGCTGGTCGAACAGCTCCCCCGCGAGGACAACTACGTCGGCCTCGACCGGGAGACGACCGACGACCTCGGCGACCCCGTCCCCGAGATACACTGGTCCGTCGACGAACAGACTGACGCCGCGCTCTCGCGGGCCAACGAGATTCAGGCGCGCGTGCTGGACGAACTCGGCGTCGAGGACCGCTGGACGGTCGGCCCCGACGAGACCGGCCCCGCGTACCACCACATGGGGACGACGCGGATGGGCGACGACCCCGAATCGAGCGTCGTCGACGCCGAGTGTCGCACGCACGACCTCGGCAACCTCTGGATTTCGGGGTCGAGCGTCTTCCCGACCGGCGGGGCGATGAACCCGACGCTCACCATCGCGGCGCTCTCGCTTCGGCTCGCCGAGTCGCTTCGGGCCGAACTCGAATGAGGACCTCACCGTCCCGGAGTACGCACGCTTAAGAACCGCGACCCGCATTTTCCGACCATGCAACCACGGGACCTCTCCGAACACGCTCCCTACGTACCCGGCCGCGGGACAGAGGAGGTCGCCCGCGAACTCGGGATGGACCCCGAGGACCTGACGAAACTCTCCTCGAACGAGAACCCCCACGGCCCGAGTCCGAAGGCGGTCGCCGCCATCGAGGACGCCGCGCCGACCGTGAGCGTCTACCCGAAGACGGCCCACACGGACCTGACCGAGCGCCTCGCCGACAAGTGGGGCCTCGAATCCGAACAGGTGTGGGTGTCGCCCGGCGCAGACGGCTCTATCGACTACCTGACGCGCGCGATGCTCGAACCCGACGGCCGGATTCTCGAACCGTCGCCCGGCTTCTCGTACTACTCGATGAGCGCCCGGTACCACCACGGCGACGCCGTCCAGTACGAGGTGTCGAAGGGCGACGACTTCGAGCAGACCGCCGACCTCGTCCTCGACGCCTACGACGGCGAGCGCATGGTCTACCTCACGACGCCGCACAACCCGACGGGCTCCGTGCTCCCGCGGGAGGAACTCGTCGAACTCGCCGAGTCCGTCGAGGACCACACGCTCCTCGTCGTCGACGAGGCCTACGGCGAGTTCGCCGACGTGCCCTCGGCCATCGACCTGCTCTCGGAGTACGACAACGTCGCGGTCCTGCGGACGTTCTCGAAGGCGTACGGGCTGGCCGGCCTCCGCATCGGCTACGCCTGCGTGCCCGAGGCGTGGGCCGACGCTTACGCCCGCGTGAACACGCCGTTCGCCGCCAGCGAGGTCGCCTGCCGCGCCGCGCTCGCCGCGCTCGACGACGAGGAACACGTCGAGAAGTCCGTCGAGTCGGCCCGGTGGTCCCGCGAGTACCTCCGCGAACAGCTCGACGCGCCGACGTGGGAAAGCGAGGGCAACTTCGTCCTCGTCGAGGTCGGCGACGCGACCGCCGTCACCGAGGCCGCCCAACGCGAGGGCGTCATCGTCCGCGACTGCGGGAGCTTCGGCCTGCCTGAGTGCATCCGCGTCTCCTGCGGCACCGAAGCACAGACGGAGCGCGCCGTGGACGTGCTCAACCGAATCGTCTCGGAGGTGCCGCCGGCGTGAGAGTCGTCGTCACCGGCACCCCCGGCACCGGCAAGACCACCGCCACCGAGCGCGTCGCCGACGACCTCGACCTCGACGTGGTCCACCTCAACCGACTCGTGAAGGACGAGGGCCTCTGGAGCGAACGCGACGAGGAGCGCGACACGCTCGTCGTCGACCTCGACGCCGCCCGCGACCACCTCGGGGACTGGGACGGGCTCGTCGAGAGCCACCTCGCACACCACTTCGAGGCCGACCGCGTGGTCGTGCTTCGGTGTCGCCCCGACATCCTCGAACAGCGGCTCCTCGACCGCGGCGAGTCCGAGGCCAAGGCCCGCGAGAACCGCGAATCGGAGGCGTTGGACGTGATTCTCGGCGAGGCCGTCGAGTTCCACGGCGAGGACTCGGTGTACGAGATAGACACGACCGACCGCGACCCAGACGCCGTCGCCGACGACATCGCGTCGGTCGTCGCGGGCGAGCGAGAACCCTCGGCGGGGACCGTCGACTTCATCGACTACCTATGACGCTCGACCAGTACCGCGACACCGCCGACAAGCTGCTCGCCCCGTTCGTCTCGGTCGCCGACGCCGCCGGCCTCTCGCCGAACGGCGTGAGCGTCGTCGCCTTCGGGTTCGCCGTCGCCGCCGGCGTCGCCTTCGGCCTCGCCGACCCGCTTTGGTACGGCCTCGGCGCGGTGTTCGTCTTCTGTAACGGCTGGCTCGACCTCGTCGACGGCGCGCTCGCCCGCGAGCAGGGCGTCTCCTCGAAGGCCGGCGACCTGCTGGACCACGTCCTCGACCGCTACGCCGACATCGTCGTCCTCGTCGGCCTCGCCGCCGGTATCGACTCGTTCGCGCTGGGTCTCGCCGCCGTCACGGGCGTCCTGATGACCTCCTACCTCGGCACGCAGATTCAGGCGGTCGGGCTCGGCCGCGCCTACGGCGGTCTCGTCGGGCGCGCCGACCGACTGGCGCTCATGGGCCTCGTCGGCCTCGCGTCCGCCGTCTACACCGGCACGCTCGGCGGGTTCACGCTCGTCGGCTGGCTGCTCGTCTTCTTCGCCGTCGTCGGCCATCTCACCGCCGTCCAGCGCTTCTGGGGCGCGTGGAGCGACCTGAGGTAACCCGACCGACTGCCCGAGGATGTTGCCCGCTACCGCGGATTTATATGTTTCAGATTATCACCAGAGAACGAATCGAATGAGACACAACCGCGCAACACACACTCACATACTCGCGCAATTTCGCCACCGGGCCCCACGATATCTGTTTTCTCGAACCGAGAGTGAGCGCCCTCGGTGCTCGGCCCTCGTCGAGTGATGTTCGTCCTCGACGCGGCGGGCGTCGTCGTCCACGCGGGAGAGGGATTCGCGGCACACCTCGGGACGGACACCGAGGCGCTCCGCGGGCGACCGTTTTCGGACCTCCTCGCCGACGGGGACTGGCCGGAGGTTCGCGAGGCCGCGGACGCCGTGCGAGCGGCGAGCGGGTGGGAGAGTCGTCGGTGCCGCTGCCGGCTCTCGGGAGTCGGCGGCGGGGCGACCGGAGCCGTCGGGGTCGAAATCGAGTTCGCCCCGTACCCCGGCGGGGAAGTCGGCAGTGGCGGAGCCGGTGACGGAAGCGGAGACGCCGACAGCGTCGCCACGGGCGCGGGCCGGGTCGTCGGCGCGGTCTGTCGCGAACTGCCGGAGCCGGCGGCCGCGCGACTACACACGGAGCGCGACCGGTTCGACCACCTGTTCGACCTCGTCGACGACGCGGTCATCGAGTTCGAAATCGTCGGCGTCGAACCGATTATCCGGTCGGTCAATCCGGGGTTCGAGGCCGTCTTCGGCTACGACGCGGCCGAGGTACGCGGCGAGTCGCTCAACGACTTCATCGTCCCGCCGAACGCCGACGACGAGGCGGTCGACTTCGACCAGCGGACCGCCGACGGCAAGGCCAACCACGCCATCGTCACCCGCCAGACCGCGTGGGGGAGACGGGAGTTCCTCTATCGCGGCATCCCCTACAGCCGCGGCGACGGGAGGCGGTACGGGTTTTCCATCTATTCGGACATCACCGGTCAGCGCCGCGCCAGAGAGCACCTACAGGTGCTCCAGCGCGTCCTCCGGCACAACCTCCGAAACGAGATGAACGTCGTCCTCGGCATGGCGGAAGAGATACGCGAGGCGACGGCGGACCCGCGCGTCGACCACGCGGCCGCGCGAATCGCCCAGCACACCGAAACCCTCCTTCGGGTCAGCGAGAAGGCTCGGACCGCCGCCGCCGTCCTCGACGACCAACGACCCGACGAGGTGGTCGACGCGACCGCGACGGTCCGCGCGGTCGTCGAGTCGCGGCGAACCCGATACCCCGCGGCGACGTTCGACCTCGACCTCCCCCCGTCGCTCCCGGTCTCCGTCGGGCCGAAACTCGCGCAGGCGCTCGCCAACGTCGTGGAGAACGCGCTGGAACACACCCCCGAGGACGTGACGGTCCGCATCGAGGCGGCGGCGTGCGAGAACGACGCGACCCTCCGCATCAGCGACGACGGCGACGGTATCCCCGAAATCGAGTGGGCCGCCGTCTTCGGCGACGAGGACATCACGCAACTCAGCCACGGTTCGGGGCTGGGGCTGTGGGTCGTCAAGTGGGTTGTCGAGTCCGCGGGCGGCCGAGTCGACTACGACCGAAGCGACGGGTGGAGCACCGTCCAACTGGCGCTTCCGCTGGCGGACGAGGCGCGGTGCTGACTGTCCCGGAACCCCGCCAAAACTACTATGAGGTGACACGAACGACGACGATTCGTGCCCCCCATCGTTCCGTCGCCCGCGGAGGCGACGCTGTTCTTCGTCCCGGTCGTCGTCCTCGTCGCCACGTCGCTTTGGGTCTCGCAGAACGCCGCCGCCCGCGGCCACGGGTTCCCGAACCTCCTCGGGGCGCTCGTCGCCTTCGTTCCGGTCGGACTGGTCGCGTACCTTTTGTTTTTCGTCAGCGGGTCGTCGAGGCGGCGACCGGCGTCGAGGACCGAACGCGCCGCGCTCGCCGTGATGCTCGCCGGTGTCGCCTCGTACGTCGCCGGCGCGTTCACGCTCCCGCCCGACCCGTTCACGCAGGGGCGCTGGCTCATCGTCGCGTTCGTCGCGCTCCTGCCGGTCTCGTACGTCGTCGTCTATCGGCGAGGCCACCGCGTCGTCACGCGACCCGTCCGTCGCCAGATTCGAGCGCGCATCGGGCGCGAGTGACGCGGACGGTCGCGTTTCGGTCGCGTTTCGGTCGCGTTTCGGTCGCGTCAGTTGCGCCTCGGTCGCGTCGGGTTAGTGGCCGGTGGCGTGCCTTTTATACGCGGCGGGCGGGTACGTGAGTGTATGCCTCAGTGCGAGATGTGCGGCTCCGACCAAGCCTCTCTGAAGACTGTGAAGGTCGAAGGCGCAGAACTGCAGCTGTGTGACGACTGCGCCGAGTTCGGCACGGAGGTCCGCACCGAGTCGACTTCCAGCGCGAGCACGAAGTACTCCACCTCCTCCTCGTCGGGCTCGAACTCCTCTCGCTCCTCGGGGTCGTCTTCCTCCTCGTCGTCGAAGCGGCGTCGCCGCGACATGTTCGACGACATGGACGAAATCGCGACCGACTACGACGACCGCATCCGGCAGGCGCGGGAGTCCCGCGGAATGAGCCAAGAGGAACTCGCCCAGTCGCTCAACGAGAAGGCGAGCCTCATCCGCAAGCTCGAACGCGGCGACATCATGCCGCCGGACTCCGTCCGGAAGAAAATCGAGCGCAAGCTCGACATCTCGCTGGTCGAAGGCGAGAGCGACGACGACTCCGAGTGGTCCGGCGGCGGCTCCACGACGACCACCCTCGGCGACGTGGTCAAGCGCAAAGACTGACGCGACCCCGCCCCAGCGACTGCCGCCGACGCCGACACCGCCGATGCCGGTGCCGACGGCCCGTCCCGGGAACCGCGCGGCCGAATCCCCCGTTCCGTTTATCACGATTTTCCGCCCGCGAGACGCCGTCTCGTGGCAATCGCGGCCCCGAAAACCAATTTATTAGTCTCGCCGGACGCGACTTCGACTGTGTTCATCCTAGTCAACCTCAAGGCGTACCCGTGTGACCCGATCGAAGTCGCCACCGCCGCGCGCGACGTGGCCGAGGAGTCCGGCGTCCGCATCGCCGTCTCCCCGCAGGCGGCCGACATCTCCCGCGTCGCCGACACCGGCGTCGAGACGTGGGCCCAGCACGTCGACCCGAACGGCCACGGCAGCCACACCGGCAGCACCCTCGCCGAGGCCGTCGCCGAGGCCGGCGCGGTCGGCACGCTCATCAACCACTCCGAAAAGCGCCTGAAGCTCGCCGACATCGACGGCTCCGTCCAGGCCGCCGAGCGAGCGGACCTCGAAACCTGCGTCTGCGCCAACAACCCCGCCCAAATCGGCGCGGTCTCCGCGCTCGGCCCCGACTCGGTCGCCGTCGAGCCGCCGGAACTCATCGGCGGCGACGTCTCCGTCGCGACCGCCGACCCCGGCATCGTCACCGACGCCGTCGACGCCGCGGCCAACGTGGACGACGACGTCGATGTCTACTGCGGCGCGGGCATCTCGACCGGCGACGACGTGGTGACCGCCGAGGAACTCGGCGCGTCCGGCATCCTGCTCGCCTCCGGCGTCGCCAAGGCCGACGACCCGCGCGCGGCGCTCGAAGACCTCGTCTCCGGACTGTAAGCGCGTCAAAACTCTCCTTCCGACCGACGGCCCGCGTCTCGACGTCTACTCGCCGTCGGCTTCTTCTTCGACGAACGACGCCTCGATAGCCGCGACCGTCTCCCGGAGTTCGTCGTCGCCCAAGAGGTCCGCGTACTCGTCGCTCACGAGGTCCGGCAGCGCGTACTCGTACTTCCCGCGGCCGGCGTGGCGGATGAAGCCCGCCCGGCGGAGCGACCGGTTCCGGCCGTAGGCGAGGTGCTGGTCGCCGGTCTCGCCCGCGGCGACGTGGGCGGCGAGCGGGTCGGAGATGCCGCGTTCCCGGTAGTGCGCGAGCATTCCGTGGTGGACGTCTCCCAGCGCGTTCACGATGGCCGTCATGCGGTCGACCACGTCGCGGCGGCTCTCCGCGCCCGGCGCGGGGTGGAGTTCCGCCGGCTCGAAGTCGCCCATCTCGGCGGCCGCCATCCACGACTCGTCGTCGGCCGGTGCGGCCGCAGCGCCCGCGTCGCCCGCGCCGTCGACCTCCGCCTCGTCGCTCTCGGAGAGCAGTCCGTGCGTCGGCCACGGCGGCCCGGACGGCGCTTCGAGCGGTCGTCGGGGCGGTGTATCGCCGGCGTTCTCGGTCCCGTCGCCGCCCTCAGCGGCGGCGTCGGCCGCCGCGTTCGCCACGTCGCCGTCGGTGGCCTCGTTGTACTCGCCGAGCGCGGCCTGCTTTTCGGTGGGGCGGTTGAGGTTACGGCCGTCGCCGCCGCGGTAGGGCGCTTCTGCCTTCTGGAACATCGCCTGCGCGAACTGGTCGGCCATCCGCGAGAGGTCTCGCGCCTCCTCCAACTCGCGTTCGAGCTGTCGAATCTTCGCGTCCTTCTTGTCTATCTCCTGTCTGAGGTCGGCGATGCGGCTCTCCTGTCTGGCCTTCTCGTCGGAGATCTCCTTGAGGTCGGAGACGAGGTCGCCGTCGACGGACTTCAGGTCCGGACGCTCGAAGTCGTCGAGGCCCGGCGTCGCGCCCGCGTCGAACGTCTGTTTCTTGTGGAACTGCACGCGTCGAATCGACTCGGACCAGTCGGTGACGAGGAAGCCCTCGCCGTTGCCCATGTCCTCGATGGCGTCGGCGTACTCCGACCCGAGGATGCGCCCGACGACCTTGGTGTCGTTGCGCCACGTGAGGCGGTGCCAGACGAGCCAGTCGCACTGGGTGATGAAGTCCTTTTTCACGTCGGCGGGGCGCTGGGAGATGCCGACGACCCCGAGGCCGTGTTTGCGACCGCGCTTTCCGATTTTGATGAGCATCTTGCCCGCCTCGTCCATCCCGCCCTTCTCGGGGATGTACTCGTGGCACTCCTCGATGAGCATCAAAAACGGCTTCTTGAGCTTCTTCTCCTTCGCGAAGAGGTGTTTCGCGACCTCAGTCACCAGTTCGTCGGAGGCCGCGTCGTCGAGGTAGCCGGACACGTCGAGGATGATGGGAACGTTCTGTTCGAGCGCGAGCGTGGCGAGTCGCTCCGCGTGCTCGGGGCTCACCTGGATGTCGCACTCCTCGTCGGCCCCGGCGTGGAGCAGTTCGAACTCCTGTTTGAGGCCGTAGTACTCGCCGTCCGTGTCGACGATGAGCACCGGGAAGTTGGCCGAAAGCAGGTTCTCGATGATGACCGACGCCGTGTTCGACTTGCCCGACCCGGACTTGCCGGTGACGAACCCCCGACCGGTGAGGATGTCGACCACCGGCAGGTCGACCGTCGTCCCCGGCTCTTCGACTCCCTCTCCCCCTGGACCGTCGCTGATCTCGGCGACCGAGATGGTTTCCGTGTCCGAATCCGTCATCCGGTTTGGTGGACTCCCTCGGAGGCCATAGTTCCTCCCCCTCGCCCCGTCGGTCCCGCGGCGTCAGTCGAACTCGACGAGCGACGACTGGCCCTCGTGCGAGCGGGTTCCACCGCCGGCGTTCGGGGGCTCGTCGTCGCTGGTATCGTCGCTGGCGCCGTCGCCGACGCGGTCGTCTGAGATGTCGTCGCCGCCGGCCCCGGCCGACTCCCAACCGTCGAGGCTCGACTGGTCCGCGTCCGCGAACGAGAGCTTCGAGACGCGGACGCCGAGCTTTCGGACGGTCGTCTCTTCGAACTCGGCGTCGAGTAAGTCGAGCGCGACCGACTCGACGAGTTCCGGGTCGTCCACGGGCCCGGAAAGCGACGTCGCCCGCGTGTTGATGTCGAACGGCGGGACGACCACCTTGATGCCGATGGTCCGGTACATCGCCCCGCGGGAGTTCGCGCGGTCGGCCACGTCGGCCGCGAGGGCGCGGACGACCTCCCGCTTGTCCCCGATGTCGTCGGTCGGCTCGGTGAACGCAGACTCCCGCGAGAGGCTCTTGGGCCGGCCCGTCGGCGTGACCGTCCGGTCGTCGTAGCCGCGGGCCCGCTCGTGGAGTTCGCGGCCGCGGGAGCCGAACTCGGCTTCGAGGACCGAGGCGTCGGCCTCGGCGAGGTCGCCCGCCGTCTCGATGCCGAGCGAGCCGAGCTTTCGGGCCGTCACGGGGCCGACGCCGTGGACCTCCTCGACAGGGATGGGTGCGAGAAAGGACCGCACCTCGCCGGGGCGGACGACGACCAGCCCGTCGGGCTTGTCGAAGTCGGAGGCGATTTTCGCGGTCGACATGTTCGGCGCGACGCCGATGGAGGCCGCGACGCCGACCTCGCGGGCGATGCGCTGTTTCACGTAGCGGGCGAAGCCCTCCGCCAGCGTCCGGTCGCCCGAGGCAGCGAGGTCCCACGCGGTCCGGTCGGTCACGTCGAGGTAGGCCTCGTCGATGCTCACCTCGCGAACCACGTCGGCGCAGTCGTGGAGAATCGCCTTCACGTCGGCGGCGACCTCCTTGTAGAACTCGAGGTCGACGGTGCGGTAGTGGCCCGCCGCCGCGGGGTCGCCGTCGGGGCCGAGACCCTCGATTCGCGGGAGGCGTTCGAGCGCGGTCGAAATCGGCTGGGCGCTCTCGACGCCGAACTCGCGGGCCTCGTAGCTCGCCGTGGCGACCGCGCCGTGGCCCTCGCCGGGTTCGTAGCCCATGCCGACCACCACCGGCTCGCCTTCGAGCTCGGGCTCGCGCAGGCGCTCGCAGGCGGCGTAAAAACAGTCCATGTCGACGTGAAGGACGATGCTGTCGGGGCCGTCGTCGGCGGTCGTGCCCGGCAGCGTCTCCTCCGCCATGGTCGAGGGGACGGGCGCGACGTACCTGAAGCTTCAGATAGCGCGGCGAAAGTAAAGCGACGGGGAAGGACGCGGCGGGTCGGTCGCGGCGGGTCGGTCGCGGCGGACGAAATCGGTCGCGTTACTTCAGTCGCTCCTGCAGGAACGAGGGGTGTGCGGCCGTGACGCCGTCGATAGACAGAATCTCGTCGGAGATGACGTCGCCGAGGGAGTCGCCGTCGACGGCGCGGACCTCGGCCATCAGCATGTGGTCACCGGAGGACGTGTACAGCGCCTCCACCGAGTCGAGTTCCTTGAGGATGCGCGTGACCTCGACGTAGCGCTCGCTGGTCGCGTCGATGCCGACCATGGCGATAGACTGCCCGGCGAGTTTCTTCGGGTCGATGTCGGCCGAGTAACCGATGATGACGCCGTCGTCCTCGAGTTTTCGGATGTACTTCCGAACCGTCGGCTTCGACACGTCCGCCCTGTCTGCGATCTGGGCATACGACGCCTTCGCGTCTTCCTCCAAGACCGCGAGGATGCGTCCTTCCGTGGACGTGGTTTCCATGCCCGTTGGTTTTCCGACGGGAGAAAAATATCTTGCGAATCCGAAAAGGGTTCTCGGTCACATCGAACCGGCGCGGCCGCCGGCCGTGAACCGAGCGCCGACTACCGCGTCGTCGGCGTTACTTGTGCTTGTCGAGGAAGTTGTCGAACGTCCGCTCCCACTCGTAGGAGTCGTCGAAGTAGCGCTCCGCGAGCGGCTCTTCGGGCATCTCGCCGATGCGCTGTTTCTCCTGCTGGTAGGACGGGCGGTCTTCGTCGACGTAGTACCGGCCGGTGAGGACGGTGCCCTCGTGGAGGGCGTTCTCCGTCTCGAACATCATCTCCGAGGCCTCCGAGCGGTTCGTGTTGTCGAACTCGTAGTCTTCGGAGTCGTTGATGTCGATGTACGGGACGTACTGACGGGCGTCCTTGTTCCACGTCGGACACTGCGTGAGGAAGTCGACGTGGGAGAAGCCGTCGTGCTGGATGGCTTCCACGATGATGTCCTTCGCCTGGTTCGGGTTGACGGCGGCCGTCCGCGCGACGTACGACGCCCCGGCGTTCAGGGACATCGAGAGCGGGCGGAGCGGCGTCTTAGCCGAGCCGTGGGGCTGGGTCTTCGACTTGTGACCCATCGGCGACGTGGGCGAGGTCTGGCCCTTCGTGAGGCCGAAGATCTCGTTGTTGAACACGATGTAGGTGATGTCGTGGTTCTCACGAGCGGTGTGCATGAAGTGGTTGCCACCGATGCCGTAGCCGTCGCCGTCGCCGCCGGCGGCGACCACGGTCAGACCGGGGTTCGCCAGCTTCGCGGCGCGGGCGATGGGCAGCGAGCGGCCGTGGATGGTGTGGAACCCGTAGCTGTTGAAGTAGCTGTTGAGCTTGCCGGAACAGCCGATACCGGTCGTCACCATCATCTCGTCGGGCGAGAGGCCGAGTTCGGCCGCCGCGCCCTTGAGCGCCTTGAGGACACCGAAGTCACCGCAGCCCGGACACCACGTCGGCTGGGGTTCGAGTCCGGGGGTGAACTCGTTTTGGTCCTGCTCCGTTTCTTCACCGATTGCGCTGAATGCACTCATGATTTATTCACCCACCTTGGGGACGAACTTCGTGCGGTTGTCTGGGAGCTCCTCGCCTTCGAGGAGCGCCGTCTCGAAGCCCTCGACGATGTCGGCGGGCTCGAACGGGTTGCCGTTGTACTTGAGGAGGCTCGACATCTGGTCGCCGTAGCCGCCGAGTTCCTTGGAGATGAGTCCGCGGAACTGGGCGGAGGCGGTCATCTCGACGACGAGCGCCTCGTCGACGCTGTCGAGGAAGTCCGCGACCTGCTGTTTCGGGAACGGCATCATCTCGGAGACGCCGAGGACCTTGACCGAGTGGCCCTTCTCGTTGAGAACGTCGGCGGCCTCTTCGACGGTGCCCTGCTGGCTGCCGAAGGTGATGAGGCCGAGGTCGGCGTCTTCGTCGCCGTAGACCGTGTTGAACTCGCCGTCGGCGTCGAGTTCGGCGCGGATGTTGTCGACCTTCTGCATGCGGCGGTTCATCTGCGCGACGCGGTTCTCGGGGGACTCCGAGATGTGACCCGCGGGCATGTGCTCGTTACCCGTGGCGAGGTAGCGACCGCCCTTCTGGCCCGGCAGCGAACGCGGCGAGACGCCGTTTTCGGTGTCGTGCTGGAAGCGCTGGTACTTGCCGGAGTCGTCGTGCGGCGCGTCTTCGAGTTCCGCTTCCGTCAGGACCGAACCGAGGTCGGCGTTCGGCTCCTCGTCGAAGACCGACGCCGGGACGTTCGAGAGTTCGCCCCCGAGCTTCTGGTCGTAGAGGACGATGGACGGAATCTGGTACTCGTAGGCGATCTGGAACGCCTTGCGCGTCTGGTAGTACGCCTCGGCGGCGGTCCCGGGCGCGAAGACGATGCGGTGGGAGTCGCCCTGCGAGGTGTACAGGACGTGTTCGAGGTCGGACTGCTCGGGCTTCGTCGGCATGCCCGTCGAGGGACCGGCGCGCATGGCCTCGACGAGGACGAGCGGCGTCTCGGTAATCTCCGCGAGACCGAGCGGCTCGGACATGAGCGAGAAGCCGCCACCGGAGGACCCGGACATCGCCTTGACGCCCGCGTGGGAGGCACCGATTGCCAGCGCGGCCGCGGCGATCTCGTCCTCCACCTGCTCGGAGATGCCGCCGAGTTCGGGGAGGTTCTGGGTCATGATGGTGAAGACTTCCGTCCACGGGGTCATCGGGTAGCCCGCGATGAAGCGGCAGCCTTCGTCGATGGCACCGTACGCGATGGCGTCGGAGCCGGAGAGAAGCACCTGCTCTTCGTCGTGTTCGCCGGTCGGCGCGGACACGTCGGGAGCCTCGACGTCGTACTCCTCTTGGACCATCTCGTAGGCGTCGTCGAAGACGGTCAGGTTCGGTTCGAGAATCTTGTCCGGCATCGCGTCCGACATCAGGCTCTTGATGACGTCGGGTTCGATGTCGGCGATGGCGCACGTGACGGCGACACCGGCGGTGTTGCGCATGACCTCGCGACCGTGTTCGCGGGCGATGGTGCGCAGGTCGATGTCGTAGACGTGCCAGTTGTTCTCCTCGACGCGCTCGTCGAAGTCCTCGATCTCGGAGGCGTCGAGCAGACCGGAGTCGTAGACGATGACGCCGCCTTCGTTGAGTTCGTCGAGGTTCTCCGAGAGCGGCTTGATCTCCTCGTTGCCGTAGTAGGCACCTTCGCTCGGGTTGCGGGCGAAGGAGTCACCGAGCGCGAGGAGGAAGTTGTACCCGTCGCCGCGAGACTTGACGGGGTCTGCGCTCACGCGCACTTCGGTGTACGTGTGGCCACCGCGGATGCGCGATGGATAGTGGCGATGCGTGAAAACGTGTAGCCCCGCTCGCATCAGGGCTTTGGCGAAGTTCTGGCTCGTCGAGGCGATACCGTCACCGGAACCCCCTGCGATCCGCCAGATAAGTTCGTGGTCAGTCATATGTTGAGCTCACGGCCCCGCTGGGGCGCTACCTGAAAAGTTGGGGAGGGTCCGATTAAAGACTTTGCTATGGATTAACAAGGAAAGATAATGAAGGACTTAATATTGTTAAACTGACTCACCCTCCCACCGTCAAAAGTGGACGAACGGGCTGTCACGCCCGCCGAATAGAGTGAACGATAACGCGGAATCGGATTCGCTACTCGTTGTCCGGACTGGACGGGTGGTACGGCGTGTCGTACTCGCCGGCCTGCCCGTCGAGGCGGTCGGGGTTGATGCGTCCGCCGAGGAGCATGAAGTCGAGGATGGTCACGTAGAGCATCGCCTCGACGACCGGGACGCCGCGGGGCGGGAGGACGGGGTCGTGCCGGCCGACGACCTGAATCTCCTTTTCCTCGCCGGTCTCCCAGTCCACGGTCCGTTGCTTCTTCGGGATGGACGTGGGCGCGTGGAGCGTCAGTTCGCCGTACACCGGTTCGCCGGTCGTGATGCCGCCCTGGATGCCGCCGTGTTTGTTGCCGACCGGACGGGGGTCGCCCTCCTCGTCGAACTCCCAGTTCTCGTTGCGGTCGTGGCCGGTCCACTCGCGGGCCTCGCGGCCGAGACCGAACTCGAACGCCGTCGTCGCCGGCACCGACATGAGCGCCTGCCCGAGTCGGGCCGAGAAGGAGTCGAACCGCGGCGCGCCGAGGCCGCGAGGGACGCCCTGCGCCTCGAAGTATATCGAGCCGCCGATGGAGTCGCCTTCCTTCTGGTACTCCTCGATGAGTTCCTGCATCTCCGCCGCGGTCTCGGGGTGCGCACAGCGCACGTCGTTTTCCTCCGTGTGCTCGCGCAGGTCGTCGAAGGAGACCTCCGGCGCTTCCACGTCGCCGATCTGGTTCACGTGCGCCTTCACCTCGATGTCGTAGTCGCTCTGCTCGATGACCTGCTTGGCCACCGCGCCGGCGGCGACCCAGTTCACCGTCTCGCGCGCGGACGAGCGCCCGCCGCCGCCCCAGTTGCGCGTGCCGAACTTCGCCGAGTACGTGAAGTCGCCGTGGGAGGGCCGCGGCGCGGTCACGTAGGGCTCGTACTTGCCCGAGCGGGCGTCCTTGTTCTGGACGACCATCCCGATGGGCGTGCCCGTCGTGTAGCCGTCCTGCACGCCGGAGTTGACGACGACGGCGTCCGGTTCGCCGCGGCTCGTCGTAATCATCGACTGGCCCGGCTTCCGTCGGTCCAGTTCGTGCTGCACGTCTTCGACCGAGAGCTCCACGCCGGCGGGACAGCCGGACACGGTGACGCCCATCGCGTCGCCGTGGCTCTCGCCGTAGGTGGTCATCCGAAAGAGACGACCGAATTCGTTGCCGTTCATTACCCGACCCTCGGGTGGCCGCCCATTTAGTGTTTGTAGAAAGGCGCAATCGTGGGCGGTGGTTCGGCGACCCCACGTTCATGGTCGACGACGACGAATCCGCCGTATGGAACCGACGCCCCCCACCGGCCCCGCCGCCTCCGACTCCGACCCCGACTCCGACGCCCCGTCCGGACTCCGCGGCCGCTTCGAAGCGACGTTCTGGGAGCGCCACGCCAACCCGTGGAGCGCCGGCACGCGAATCCTCGTCTATCCGGTGTTGATGTACGCCGTCTACCGACGGGACCGCCGGCTCTTTCTCGCCGCCGTCGCCTTCACCGCGATTAACCCGGTGTTGTTCCCGCGGCCCGCGCGCACGGACAACTACCTCAGCCGAATCGTCCTCGCCGAGCGCGAGTGGCTCGACGCCGAGCGCGGGACGATGGGCCTCGACTACCCGAACGTGCTCAACGTCCTCAACGTCCCGGTCACGCTCTACGCCTTCGTCTCGGCGATTCGGCGCAGACCGGTCGGCACGCTCCTCGGTACGCTCGGCGTGATGGTTCTCAAGCTCTGGTGGGTCGACGCCGTCGTGAGAGAGACGGGCGTGACGGGCCGCGGACCCGACCCCGACTCACCGGAGTGAGTCCAGCGTCGCCGTGGCGAACGGAATCAGCATCTCGTCGGGGTGGAGTCCGCCGTGCATGCCGACGAAGCCGAGGTTCCCCGGCTCCTCGTCGCCGTACCAGACGCCGAGGTCGCGGTGGACGACCACGAGGTCGCCGAGTCGTCGCTCGAACGTCGGCGAGGGAGCGGGGCCGAACAGTTCCCGCTCCAGCACCTCGCGCTTCCGGAACACCCGCGCGTCCAACTCGGTCGTGAGCAGGTCGGAGACCGGTTCGATTCGGTCGTCTCGCAGGTGGAGGTGGACGTTTCGCGGACTCCCCGAGAACCGAATCGGCGTCCCGTCCGTGAGCGTCCGCAGGTCGGAGACGAGGTCGAACGGCGTCTCCGAGAGGTCGGGGTTGCGCTCGGGGTCGGTGTCGACGAGGCCGTGGTCGGCGGTGAGACAGACGAGCGTCTCGCCCGCGTCGTCTTCGTCGGTCGCTTCCGCGAGCGTCGCTATCGCGTTCTCCACGCGGGCGAAGGTCTCTGCGGCCGTCTCGCGGTACGCCTCGGAGTCGACGCCCTCGGCGTGCGCCACCGCGTCGGTCTGCGGGAGGTACGCGAAGACGTACGACGGGTCCGCGGCCGACTCGGCCGCCTCCGCGAAGGCGTCCGAGAACGTCGAGAGGTCCTCCGGGTCGTAGGTGTGCGCGACCGTCTCCTCGGACGGGAACGGCGTGACGTGGTGCGTCTCGACGCCCGCGGCGGCGAGGTCGGGATAGACGCTCTCGCAGTCGGCCACGTCGGCGCGGTCGATTCGCTCCGGCTGGGTGCCGTCCTTCCGGAGGAAGGGCAGCGCCTCGAACATCTCGTCGGCGTCGGGGTCGTAGACGTTCCAGCCGACGACGCCGTGTTCCGACGGCAACGCCCCCGAGTGGAACGTGTTCATCGCGGCGGCCGTCTCCGAGGGGAAGACCGTGGTGAGCGGGGTGACGCGACCCGCGCGCTCGAACTCGCGGAGGAAGGAGATTCGGTCGCGCTCGCCGTCCCACTGGGCGAGGCCGAAGCCGTCGACGAGGAAGACGACCACCCGCGACACGTCGTCGTAGTCCGCGGTCGCTTCGGCGGGGAGCCGCGGCCCGGCGTCCGCGCCGAGAAGGTCGGCGACGGTCCCCGGAATCCGCGAGAAACACCAGTCGTCGTAGGCCGGCAGGAGATAGTCGCCGTCCGACTGTCGCTCGCGGAGCGCCTGCGCGTCGGCGTCGAACATACACGGTCGGCGTCCGGGCGGGCGAAAAAGGTACCGTCCGGAAGTTGAACCGAATGCGTCCGCTCAGTTCTCGGTCACGTCGGCGCCGAGGTCGGACATCGCCTCGAAGAAGTTCGGGAACGACACGTCGACGTGCTCGCTGCCCGCAATCGTCGTCTCGCCGTCCGCGACGAGGCCGGCGACCGCGAGCGACATGACGATGCGGTGGTCGCCGCGACCGTCGACCGCCGCGCCGACGAGGTCGGTCTCGCCGCCGTGTACCGTGAGCCTGTCTTGTTGTTCGGTGACGTTCGCGCCCATCTTCGCGAGTTCCTCGGCCATCGCGCTCACGCGGTCGGTCTCCTTGAACCGGACGTGCTCGCAGTTCTCGATGACCGTGTCGCCGTCGGCGATAGCCCCGAGGACCGCGATGGTCGGGAGCAGGTCCGGCGTGTCGCCCACGTCCACGGTCGTGCCGGTCAGGTCGGCCGCGGAGACGGTCAGTTCGCCCGCGTCCTCGTCCCAGTCGACCGTCGCGCCCATGTCGCGGACGATGTCGACGATGGCGCTGTCGCCCTGTGCGGACGGGCGCGCGCCCTCGATGACCACGTCTTCGCCCGCAGCGCCCGCGACCGCGCCGGCCGCGAGCAGGTAGGAGATAGACGAGAAGTCGCCGGGGACGCTGTACGCGCCGCCCTCGGGGGCGTACGACTGGCCGCCGGGGACCGAAAAGCCGTCGTCGGTCCGGGTCGCTTCCACGCCGAAGTCGGCGAGGAGTTCGAGCGTGATATCGACGTACGGCGAGGACTTGAGCTCGGTCGTGAGTTCGACGTCGATGCCCTCCTCCGTGACCGCGCCGGCCATGAGGAGCGCGGTGATGAACTGCGAGGACACGTCGCCGGGAATCTCGACGGTGCCGCCGGTCATGCCGTCGCCGACGACGAGCGGGGCCTGCCCGTTCCGGCGCGTGCTCTCGGCGCGGCCGTCGAGGTCGAAGACGGCGTCGAGGAGCGGGCCGTGGGGCCGCGAGCGGAGCGAAGCGTCGCCCGTGAGGACCGTCAGCCCCTCGCCGAGGGCCGCACAACCGGTGACGAGGCGCATCGTCGTCCCCGAGTTCTCGCAGTTGACCACGTCGTCGGGCGTGCCCGGACGGCCGCCGAAGCCGGCGACCTCGACCGTCTGTCCGTCGCGGTCGACCGACCCGCCGAAGGCCTCGACCGCGCGCATGGTCGCCTTGGTGTCGGCGCTGACGAGCGCGTCGCGGACGACTGCCTCGTCGCTGTAGCCCGCGGCGAGGACGGCTCTGTGGGTGTAACTCTTCGACGGCGGCGCTCGGGTGCGTCCGGCGACCCGAGACGGGGAGACGTGCGCGTCCATACGCGAGGGGTCGGCAGGGTCCGGTATCAGGGTACCGGACGCGGCGACGTTCTCCCGGACGCCGACGGGGCCGCGGTCGCTCGGTTTCTTGTTTGCCAACAAACATATATCGCGGGCGAGCGTACTGTGTTCGGGATGAGCGCCGCGGGCCGCGGCGCTCCGCCGCACCGCGCGCGCGACGAGTTCCGGCGGCCGATTCGCGGCGCGTCTCCTGCCCGAAGAGGCGTGTCGCGGAGTCGATACCGGAACCCGCCGACCGCGACGCGAGAGCTTTACTACCGGCCGGGCGAACCCCGGAGTATGGAACCCGATTTCTCACCGCTGGCCGAGTTCCTCGGCGACGAGTTCGACGGCTATCTCATCTCGGCCGACGGGAGCGACTCCAACCAGCTGTACCTCTCTGGGTTCGACGCGCCGGACCCGTACGTGACGCTCTACACGCCCGAGGGCATCCACCTCCTCGTCTCGACGCTGGAGTTCGGCCGCGCGAAGAAAGAGAGCCGCGCCGACACCGTCTCGCGGCTCTCCGACTACGACTACCGCGACAAGCACGCCGAACACGGGGCAGTCGTCGGGAAGGCGAAGACCGTCGCGGCGTTCCTCGCCGACTACGGGGTCGGGTCGCTCGCGGTCCCCGCGGACTTCCCGCTCGGCACCGCCGACGCCTTGCGCGAGGAGGGCGTCACAGTCGAGGCCGAGACCGACGACGTGCTCACGAACATCCGCGCGGTGAAGACCGACGAGGAAGTCGAGCACGTCCACGCCGCACAGGACGCCAACGAGGCCGCGATGCGCGCCGCCGAGGACCTCATCCGCGCCGCCGACGTGGCCGCCGACGGTACGCTCACCTACGAGGGCGACCCGCTGACGAGCGAGCGCGTCAGGGAGGAAATCGAGGTCACGCTCCTGCGACACGGCTGCGCCCTCGACGAGACCATCGTCGCCTGCGGGGCCGACGCCGCCGACCCGCACGACCGCGGGAGCGGCCCGCTGCGCGCCGACGAGGCCGTCATCATCGACATCTTCCCGCGCGACAAGGAGACGAAGTACAACGGCGACATGACCCGGACGTTCGTGAAAGGCGAGCCGTCGCCCGAGATACGCGAGTGGTTCGACCTCACCGAGGAGGCGTTCGAGGCCGCCCTCGACGCCGTCGAGCCGGGGGCGACCGGAGCCGACGTCCACGACGCCGTCTGCGACGTGTACGAGGCGGCCGGCGAGAACACGCTCCGCGCCGACCCCTCGGCCGAAACCGGCTTCATCCACAGCACGGGCCACGGCGTCGGCCTCGACGTGCACGAACTCCCGTCGCTGAGCCCGAGCGGCGAGGAGCTTCGCCCCGGTCACGTCATCACCATCGAGCCGGGGCTGTACGACCCCGAAATCGGCGGCGTCAGAATCGAAGACCTCGTCGTCGTCACCGAAGACGGCTACGAGAACCTGACGGAGTACCCGGTCGAACTCGTCGTCGAGTAGCCGGCGCGAGAGCGCGGAATCGGAACGAGCGCCGAATCCGAATCGGCGTCGGCGGAGAAAATCAGCTGTCGAGGGCGTTGTCGCCGGTCGAGCCGCAAGCGGCGGGCGCGTCGGTCCAGCCGGAGTTGGCCTCGCGCCACTGTTTTAGCAGGTCTTCCAGCGCATCGCCCGTCTCGGGCGTGAGCACGCCCGCTGCCTGCCGGACGACGGTCCCGTCCTCGATGAGGAGCGCGTAGATGTTGCCCTCGCCGAGCAGCCCGAGACGGCGCTGGAGCGCGGTCTTGTCCACCCGCGCGATGAGCGCGTTGTCGTGGGTGCGGCTCCGAGCGGCACCCGGCGACATTCCGCCGCCGGACATCGGTGGCATCATCCCGCTCCGTCCGCCGAGGACGAGCAGTTCGTAGTACTCGAAGTGTCCGTACGTCTCGCACAACTCCGTTGCGAACCCGCGCCACGACCCGACCAGCGACTGCTGGCGGCGGTCGAAACTGATGAGCACGAGCGTCTGTTCACCCTCTAAGTCGTCCGGCAGGACGACTTTCTGGCCGCTCGTGTCTCGTGTCGGGAGGCGAGGGAACTCCATGGGCTAGGCGATTCTCCACCAGTAAATAAGTCTAATTGCCGATTCGACAAACCGTCGCGTCGAGAGGACTGTCTCTCTAGCTGCGACGACGTCTGAACCCATTGCGAGTGGTTTCGAGTTCATTCGATATAAACGCCCGCTCCCGAGTCTCAGCGCCGATAACCGGGGTCAGCGTTCGTATTCGGGGTCGAACAGTTGGGCCGACATCGGTCCCGGCTCGCTTCCCTCGACGACGGCGTACGAAGAGAGGTCGTCGACGCCCGCCTCGGACAGCAGTTCCTCGTCGTAGAACGCGTTGCCGGTGCAGTCGGTCGGGTCGCGCGAGAACAGCTCGGCGACGGCGTCGCACATTATCTGCGGGGTGCGCCAGTCCTCGGGCGCTCCCATCCCGAAGTGCCGGGTCGCCTCGGACTCGATGGCGGCGACCGGCCACAGCGCGTTCACGCCGATGTCGTCGGCGTCGAGTTCGCCCGCGAGCGACTGCGCGATGAACGTCATGCCGTACTTCGAGAGCGCGTAGGCGACCTTGCCCGGGGCGGGGCGGGCGGGCATCGGCGGCGAGAAAGTGACGACGTGGGCGTGGTCGCTCTCGCGGAGGTGCGGGAGCGCGGCGTGCGTCGTCGCGTACGCCCCGCGGGCGTTCACGTCCATGAGGAGGTCGAACCGCTTCGGCGGCGTGTCCTCGAAGCCCGCGATGTGAATCGCGCCCGCGTTGTTGACGACGAAGTCGATGCCGCCGAAGGCGTCGACCGTCTCGTCGATCGCGGTCTGCACGGAGGCGTCGTCGCGCACGTCGAGTTGACACCAGATGGAGTCGCCGCCGCGCTCGCGTATCTCCTCCGTCGTCTCGACGATGGTCCCGGGGAGGTTCTCGCGCCCGTCGACGGTCTTGCCCGTCGAGACGACGTTCGCGCCCCGGTCGGCCAGGTCGAGCGCGATGGCCTTCCCGATGCCGCGACTGGTTCCCGTGATGAAGGCCGTCCGACCCTCGAAATCCACATCATCGAATGCCATAGTTTCCTATCGGTCATCGACCACTTGATGGTTCGTACACCGGGCGTCGGTTGAACGTGGTTTGCGGGCCGGGTGCAGGTGGGCGTCTCGCCACACCCGCCGCCACCGATTCCCTTTTGGCCGCTGCACCTCCACACCCGTACCGATGGACGTGCTCATCGTCGGCGCGGGCGCAATGGGACGCTGGTTCGGCCGCACCGTCGACGCCGACCTCGCGTTCGCCGACGCGGACCCCGAGAGCGCGGTCGCCGCAGCGGACGCGCTGGGCGGCCGGGCGGTCCCGCTGGACGGCGACGAGCGGTTCGACGTGGTCTGTCTCGCGGTTCCGATGCGACTCGCGGCCGACGCCGTCGCCGACAACGCCCACCGCGCGGACGCCGCGATGTGCGACGTGACCGGCGCGATGAAACCGCCGGTGGCGGCGATGCGCGACCACCTCCCCGACCGCGAGCGACTCAGCCTCCACCCGCTTTTCGCGCCGCACAACGCCCCCGGCAACGTCGCCGCCGTCGCCGACGAATCGGGGCCGAAGACGGACGCCCTGCTCGCCGACATCGACGCGGCCGGCAACCGCGTCTTCGAGACGACGCCCGAGGAACACGACGCGGCGATGGAGACGGTGCAGGCGGCCGCCCACGCCGCCGTTCTCGCGTTCGGCCTCGCCGCCGACGACGTGCGCGAGGAGTTCGCCACGCCGATTTCGGCCGCGCTCGACGAACTCGTCGCCTCGGTGTCCGGCGGCACTCCGCGCGTGTACGCGGACATCCAATCTTCGTTCGGCGGCGGGGCCGACCGCGTCGCCGACGCGGCCCGCGCGCTCGCAGCGGCCGACGACGAGGCGTTCGCCGACCTCTACCGGCGCGTCTCCCGCGGCGACACCGGAGTCGGCGCGGGTGCCGACCGCGTCGCCGACGACCGCACCCGCGACCAGACCGACAAGCACGACCCTATCGAGTGACGAGTGAAGGGAGACACCGACGCCGACGCCCCGTCGCGGGCCCGATTCCCGCCGCGCGGGCGACGGCGACTCGCTCCACAGCCCACCGATGATAGACAGAGACGCCGTCCGCGACAACGCGAAGTACCTCAGAAACGTCCGCCCCATCGACCCCGACGAGATAGCCGACTACATCGAGGGCGCGCCGCACCCCGCCGTGGTGAAACAGACGCTCCGCGAGGAGGCCCACGACCTCGGCCTCTTCGAGCGCGACGACGGCACGTTCGTCCCCGCGAACGACGACCCCGCGCCGTTTCAGAACTGGTCGCCCGCGGCCTTCCCCGACGACTACTCCTTCGCCCTCGAAGACCTGCTCATCGGGCGCTACGGCGCGAACTGGCACGTCGACGACTCCGGCGACCGCCTCCGGGAGCGCGTCCGCCAACTCAAGGAGGACTACTACCGGGGCAACCCCGTCGAGTACGACGAGGACGCCGCGCTCGGCTACGGGATATACCACCTCCCGGACTACTACGCCGCCGTCGGCTACGTCCTCTCGGACCTCGCCGAACGGAGCCTGCTCCCCCGTAATCCCCGCGTGCTCGACGTGGGTGCCGGAACCGGCGGCCCCGCGCTCGGTCTGCACGACTACCTCCCCGACGACGCCGTCGTCGACTACCACGCGGTCGAACCGAGCGCCTCCGCCGACGTGCTCGACCGGATGCTCGGCGAGACGCGCCGGAATTTCCGGACGACCGTCCACCGCGAGACCGCCGAGGCGTTCGACCCCGACGGCGAGTACGATATCGTCCTCTTCGCCAGCGTCCTGAGCGAGCTCGACGACCCGGTCGCGGTCGTCGAGAAGTACCTCGACGCCCTCGCCGACGACGGCGCAATCGTCGCCATCGCGCCGGCGGACAGAAACACGAGCATCGGCCTCCGCGAGGTCGAACGCGAGGTCGCGCCCGCCGACGGCGACGTGACCGTGTACTCGCCGACGCTCCGCCTCTGGGACGGCTACGCGCCCTCGGACCGGGGCTGGTCGTTCGACGTGAAGCCGGACCTCGACGTGCCGGGGTTCCAGCGCCGCCTCGACGAGGGTCGCGACGGCGACGAGGACGAGGGAACCTTCGTCAACGTGGACGTGCAGTACTCCTACAGCGTCCTCCGGACCGACGGCGAGCGCCGCCTCGACGTTCGCGGGAACCCCGCGCGGTTCGCCAAGATGGCCGAGATGGAGCGCCACGTCACGAACCGCATCGACCTCCTCGCGGTCAAACTGAGCCACGACCTCTCGGAGGGCAACAACCAGGTGTTCAAAATCGGCGACGGCAGCGAGGCGGTCGACCACTACGCCGTCCGCACGCGCGAGACCGTGCTGAACGCCGACGTGGCCGACGCCGACTACGGCGACGTGCTCGTCTTCGAGAACGTCCTCGCGCTCTGGAACGACGACGAGGAGGCGTACAACCTCGTCGTCGACGACGAGACGCTCGTCGACCGCGTCGCCTGAGCGGGGCGCGTCGGCCGCCGCCGTTCCTCGGACGTTGCGTCCGACGGGTGGCTTTTTGCGCGCTCCGTCCCCAGTCGGACCATGAGCGAACCCAGCATCCTCCTCACCAACGACGACGGCATCGAGAGCGTCGGCTTCCGCGCGCTCTACGACGCCCTCTCGGAGTTCGCCGACGTGACGGCGGTCGCGCCCGCGACGGACCAAAGCGCGGTCGGCCGGAAGATGTCCACCGACGCGGTCGTCACCGAGCACGAACTCGGCTACGCGCTGGAGGGGACGCCCGCCGACTGCACGGTCGCCGGCTTAGAGGCGCTGTGTCCCGACGTGGACATGGTCGTCTCCGGCATCAACAAGGGAGCCAACATCGGCGCGTACGTCCTCGGCCGGTCGGGGACCGTCAGCGCCGCCGTCGAGGCCGCGTTCTTCGACGTGCCCGCCATCGCCCTCTCGCTGTACGTCCCCGCCGGCGGCGACCTGCCGTGGCACGAGAAGGCGACCGACCCGCGGGACTTCCGCGAGGCGACCCACGCCGCGTCGTACCTCGTCAAACACGCCGAGCCGGCCGGCGTCTTCGAGCAGTGCGACTACCTCAACGTCAACGCGCCCATGCGCGACCCCAGCGGCGACCCGGCGGACATGCAGGTGACCGTCCCCTCGGAGCTGTACGACATGACCGCGGAGTTCGAAAACGGGACCGTGAAGCTCCACGACCGCGTCTGGGAGCGGATGCGAACCGGCGACATCCCGGACCCCGACGGCACCGACCGCCGGGCCGTCGTCGAGGGCCGCGTGTCGGTCTCGCCGCTGACCGCGCCGCACACGACCCACCGCCACGAGGCGCTGGACGCGCTCGCCGAGACGTATCTGGAGTGAGCGCCCGAGGGCAACAAAACGTATATCGGCGGGGCCTGAAACCACGACAAGACCGATAACCCTGTTTCTCCAAGCCGCCGCCGAGTCGGGGAGCGTCACCGGCTTTCTCGCCACTATCGCGGTGCTGTTTAGCATCCCGCTCGTCATCCTCCTCCTCGGGCGACTGTTCGAGCAGTTCTTCTGAGGTCCGCGACTGCGGAACACCTGCCGACCGGACGGGACGGTTCATGTGGCGGTTCACGAGACGATTCACGTCACTGCACCTCCCACGCGACTCGACTTTCCACCGTCGCCTTTTCAACCCATTAGTGTGGGGTAGTTAACATGAACCGCAACGAACTCAACGAGTATCTGAAACAGCGGCCGCTCTTGGGAGGTCTCTGGGTCGTCGCGGTGCTCGGTGCGGGTACGCTGCTGTGGCTGAAACTGCTCCGACCGGCGCAGTCGGTCGTCGACATCGTTTCGAACACCGGCTACCAGTTCGTCTTTCTCGTGATGGGCGGACTCTGTTACGTGGCCTTCGTCGGCTTCTCTCGGGCGGTGAACTGATTTCTCACTCCGCCGCCCGGCGACTGTCCACCAGCAGTTTGTACGCGAGGCCGACGACGCCGGCGAACACCGCGAGCGCCCCGGCGAGCGAGGCGAGGATTCCGAGAGCGAACATCAGTCCGAACCCGTAGCCCGCGAGGGCGACGCTCCCGACGGTCAAAAACACCCAGCCGCCGAGGATGACTGCAAAGAGCGTGATGGCGTCGTCTTCGGTCGCGTAGCGGAGAGCGTCGCGGGCGGAGACGCGTGACATACCGAACGCGTCGCCGAGGTCGGAGTTGGACCTTTCGGTCGACCGACACCAAAGATTGAATCCCGGGCCGGCCGACGGACGCGTATGTCCGAAGCAGATGCGGTCGAGCGCGTGGACGAGCCGGGAACCGTCGAGTCGCTCGCCGCGGACCTCCGCGCGCTCGGCGTCGCGGCCGGCGACACCCTCCTCGTGCACTCGTCGCTCAGTTCGATCGGCTGGGTCGCCGGTGGCCCGCAGGCGGTCGTGGACGCCCTCCAGACGGTGCTGACCGACGACGGGACGCTGGTCATGCCGACCCACACGGGCCAGTACACCGACCCGTCGGTGTGGGAGAACCCCCCGGTCCCCGACGGCTGGGTCGACGTCATCGGCGAGTCGATGCCGCCGTTCCGCCCCGACGTGACGCCCACCCGCGGGATGGGCGCGGTGCCCGAGTGCTTCCGCAACTACCCCGGCGTCGTCCGCAGCGAGCACCCGACGGTCTCCTTCGCGGCGTGGGGCGCGGCCGCCGAGGAAATCGCCGGCGGCCACGAACTCGACGACGGCCTCGGCGACGGGTCGCCGCTGGCGCGGGTGTACGACCGCGGCGGCGACGTGCTCCTGCTCGGCGTCGGCCACGGGAACGACACCTCGCTCCACCTCGCCGAACACCGCGCGGACTTCGAGAAGACGCGGACGACGGAGCGCGCGCCGCTGCTCCGAGACGGCGAGCGCGTCGTCGTCGAGTACGAGGACATCGAGGTCGAGACCGACGACTTCGAGGAAGTCGGCGAGGCGTTCGAGACGGCCGTCGGCGCGACCGAGGGCTCGGTCGCGGCCGCGACGGCGACGCTCCTCGACCAGCCCGCGCTGGTCGACTTCGCCGAAGACTGGTTCGAGTCGAACCGCTGAAGTGGAGTGCTGCGGCCGACTCGGTCGGCTCGCGACGACGGACGCGATGCTGGATTCGACGCGCCCGCTCGCCCGCTCGCCCGCTCAGGCGAGCGTCGCGGTCAGCGTGATTTCCGGTCCGGCGAGCGCCTTCGACACCGGACAGCTCTCCTTCGCGCGCTGGGCGAGTTCGGCGAACGTCTCCTCGTCGATGTCGGGCACGTCGGCGTCGAGCGTCAGGTCGATTCGAGAGATTTCGAAGCCGCCGCCGTCGGCCGGGTCGAGGTGCACGTCGGCCGATGTGTGGAGGCTCGTCGGCGCGTAGCCCTCGCCTTCGAGGAACGCGGTCAACTGCATCGAGAAACAGCCGGAGTGGGCCGCGCCGATGAGTTCCTCGGGGTTCGACCCGAGTTCGTCCTCGAACCGCGTCGGGAACGTGAACGTTCCCTCGACGGTCCCGCTCTCCGTCGAGAACTCGCCGCTGCCGTCTTTGCCACCGGTCCAGGTCGTCTCCGCTTTGTGCGTGGGCATCTCACGCACGCCTACGGTCGCCAGCGATATGGAGGTGACGACGAGGAGCGGTTCGAAGAAGGTCGGCGGGACTCGGCGGGGCTCGGCCGGAGCCGGGAGTCGGGGCGGGGCGCTACAGGCCGCTCCAGAGCGCGGCGACCCCGAACCCGACGATGACGACGCCCGCGAGTTGGTTCACCCGCCGGAGGACCGCCGGGGTGACTCGCTCCCGGACGCGGTCGACGGCGGCGCTCAGGACGAGCCACCAGAGCGCCGACCCGGCGAAGACGCCCGCGACGAGGACCGCCGCCGCCAGGTAGTCGCCCGAGACGCCGACGCCCAAGCCGGCGAAGATACCCACGAAGGCGAGTATCGTCACCGGGTTCGTCAGCGTCAGGAGGAACGTCGACCCGAAGTCGGCGACGAGCGTCCGGGGGTTCGAGTCGGGCGGTGCGACGGCCGACTGCTCGGTCGTCGGTGCCGACTCGACGGACGCCGGGTCGCCTCGAATCGACTGCAAGCCGATGTACAGGAGGATTACCCCGCCAGCGAGGGCGATTCCGTTACGGTGTCCGAGCAGGACCGACGAGAGCGCGGCGAGGCCGAACCCCGCGATGGCCCCGTAGACCGCGTCCGCGGACGCCGCTCCGAGTCCGCTGACGAAGCCCGAGAGACGGCCCTTAGAAAGCGTTCGCTGGATGCACAGGACGCCGATTGGACCGACCGGTGCGGCTATCGAGACGCCGAGAACGAGTCCGCGGACGAAGATTCCGATTGTGGTCGTTAATAGACATCACCTCGTGGCCGCTTCGATGCGTCGCCGGGTGATAGCTCTATCGCCGGGGGTCGAACGCGGACCGGTCCGGGGCGAATCGGATGCCGGCCCACCGGCCGAGACCTGCCAATCAATCGAGTTTCTGCGCGAACTCCACCTGCTTTTCCTCGAAGCCGGCGTCCTCGTAGAACGACCGCGCGCCGCGGTTGTCCCACTCGCAGGAGACCTTGAGGTGGTCACAGCCCGACTCGCGGGCCCGCCGTCTCACCTCGTCGACGACCGCCGAACCGTACCCTCGCCCCCGGTGGCCGTCTTCGACGTACAGGTTCACCAGCCGCGTGTATTTCGAGTACTCCCGCGAGGGGTGCTCGCCGAGCCGCGTCGTCGCGAACCCGACGACCTCGCCGTCGACCTCGACGAGGTACTCGGTCACGCCGTCGCTGTCGAGGTGCGCCCGGAACGGGTCTTCCGGCACGTCGGTCGAGGATTCGTAGACGAGCCCGTTGAGGTCGGCGTACCGCTCCATCTCCGTCGCGAGGTCGTACCACAGCTCGACGAGTCGGGGAACGTCGTCCGCCGTCGCTTCTCTCAGTCGCATCGGTCTGTCGTCCGTGGGGATGCCCGCCGACGCAATCAACGTTGGTGCCGGCCGACGGAGGCCGATTAGAACACCCCTGTGATGAAGCCGAGACCCATCAGGACCAACACGGCCGCGGAGAACGCCGGGAGATACGGCGTGTACTTCTCCACCTCGTCTTCGTACTGCTGGTAGCCGGCGATCAGCAGCATCGTCAGCCCGACGATGCCGACGATGACGGTGACGGCGTAGGCGCTCATCAGTTCGAGGCAGTAGTTCGACCCGGCGCAGAGCGCGATAATCTCGAACTCCTCCTCGTGGGCGAACCCGAGGACGAACGCGAACCACGCGATGCCGAGGAGGCCGCGGTCCGCGGCTTCGTCGAGGTCGCCGTGTGAGTGAGAGTGGGAGTGCCCGCAGTCGTGCGAATGGCCCTCCTCGTGCGAGTGACTGCTCTCGTGTGAGTGGTCGTGGTCGTGAGTGTGCCCCTCTCCGTCGTCGTGCCCGTGAGTCCCGTGAGCGTGTCCGTGAGTGTACTCGCGGATGCCGAGCGCGATGAGTAAGACGCCGGCCACGAGGCTGACCTGTCCGCCGATTTGGACGCCGCCGAGTATCGTGATCGGCTCGTTGACCTGCGTGAGGTCGAAGTACTCCTTCGCGTAGAAGAACACGCCCACCATCGCGATACTGCTGACGAGGTGGCCGACTCCGAGGATGAAACTCGCCGCGAACCCGTACACCCACTTGTTCGCTTGGTCGAGCGCGTACGAGGCCGCGACGGGCCAGCCGTGACCCGGTTCGACGCCGTGGATGGCTCCGAGAGCCACCGCGCCGACGACGAGCCCGAGCAGTTCGTTCGAGGCCATGTACTACCGTATTCGTGGAAAACGAGGGGTATAGGGGTTTTTAATACCGAATCGGGGGTGTCGTCATAACGGGAACTCTTGTAGCTGCGCACGTCAGTTCGAGCCGATGCGGACGAGTTTCAACATCCCCGACGAACTGGTCGAGGAGTTCGACCGGGCGTGGCGCGACGAGGGCATCGAAAACCGGTCGCGAGCGGTTCGAGAGGCCATGCAGGAGTTCATCGAGTCCCACGCCCGACTCGAAGACGTGTCCGGCGAGGTCGTCGCGCTCGTCGGCTTCGACTACCGCCACCACGACGTGATTCGCGAGCTGCACGGGGCGCAACACGAGTTTCAGGACGTCATCCTCAACACGAGCCACACCCACCAAGGCGAGTGGTGTCTCGAATCGCTGTTCTGCCGCGGCCCCGCGGAGCGCGTCCGAGAGCTAACGTACCGACTCCGGGACTTCGACGCGGTCCGGCGGGTGAAGGTGATGGTCATCCGCGAGTGACGCGGCGTCAACGGCCGCGTCGCGCCGAGCTACCGATGCTGCCGCTGTTCGGCCCGTCAAGCCCTCACTTGGCGTGACAGATTCCGTCTACTTCGCCGCATCCTGTCTGACACGGGGGAGCGACGGTGGTTTACCGGCGACTAACGAAGCAGCCGGTAGATGAACTCGAAGCGGTGGCTCCAACGGCATCAAGTTGCCGTCTATGCAGCCTTCGTTCTCTCGGCCGTCGGAGTCGGCGTCTATCTTCCGAACTCGGCCCCGCTCTCCGAGTCGCTCATCGACCCGGTGCTGGCCGCCCTGCTCTACGTCACGTTCCTCGAAATTCCGTTCGTTCGGCTCCGTCGCGCGTTTCGGAACGGGCGGTTTGTCGCGGCGGCACTGGGTATGAACTTCTTGGTCGTCCCCGTCGTCGTCTGGGGACTCACTCGGTTCCTCCCCCAGCGACCGGTCATCCTCGTGGGTGCGTTCATGGTGCTTCTGACGCCGTGTATCGACTACGTGATTACCTTCACCGAACTCGCAGACGGCGACGCCGAGCAGATCACAGCGACGACCCCGGCCCTGATGCTCGTCCAACTGTTGTTGCTCCCGCTGTACCTGTGGCTGTTCATGGGTTCGACGGTCGCAGCGGTCATCGAACCGGGGCCGTTCGTCGAGGCGTTCCTGGTACTCATCGCGCTCCCGTTGACGCTCGCGTGGCTTACCGAAGCGTGGGCGGAACGGTCGTCGAGGGGCGACGCGTGGCAGGAGGCGATGGGGTGGGTACCGGTTCCGATGATGGGCGCGACGTTGTTCGTCGTCATCGCGTCGCAGCTCCCCCGGGTGCAGAGTTCGATCGAGGAGATTGCAGTCGTCATTCCGGTGTACGTCGCCTTCCTCGTCGTCATGCCGATACTCGGACGACTCGCGGCGGGAGTCTTGCAGATGGATGCCGGGGAGGGCAGGGCGCTCGTGTTCACGTCGGTCACCCGTAACTCGCTGGTCGTCCTGCCGCTTGCACTTGCGCTTCCGGCGGGTTACCGACTGGCACCTGCGGTCGTCGTGACCCAGACGCTCGTCGAACTGGTCGGGATGGTCACGCTCACGCGAGTCGTCCCGGCGTGGCTCGTCCCGGACTCGCCGAAGCGACTCTCACTTCCCGAACTGGTGACTCGCGAGTGAGGTCTATGGAAACCGCATCCTCGTGACTATGGGAACCGTGTCCTCGCGAAGACCGAGGAACAACAGAACAACGGCCCAAAGAAGAGTCGACTAACAGAACTCCGATGTGCGGTCTTGGAACCCCGAAATCGGCTACCGATTCTGCCGCTGTTCGGCCTTGTTCATCTCGATGAGCAGCCGGAAAATCGCCTTCACGAGGTTCGAGTCGACCTCGAAGTGGGCCGCGTTCTGCCCGGCGCGCTCCATCACGCGCTCTTCTTGGGACTCGTCGGTCGTCGGCAGGTCCTTCTCGGCTTTGACCTGCGCGACGGTGTCGGCGACGTAGGTCCGGCGGGCGATGAGTTCGACGATGCCGCGGTCGATATCCTCTATCTCCTCGCGGAGTTCGTCGAGCGACATGTCCTGGAACGGTTCGGCTGCGGTGTCGGTGTCGTCTGTCATTGGATTCGTGCTCCGTCGGTTCGGGTGGTCGTCAGTCGGGTCTCTCCGTCGCGGGCGTCCCACAGTTCCTTGACGCGTTCGAGGTCGGCGCGGTCGCCGACGGCGACGACGCTCGGGCCGGTCCCGGACAGCGAGACGCCGTCGGCGATGGGCATCGCCTCGACGGCGGGGTCGGTCGGGAAGTCGAGGGCGGCCGAGAAGGCGAGGCCGTTGACGGTCATCGCCTCGGCGTAGCGCCCTTCGAGTGCGAGGTCGGAAACGAGGTCGGCCATCGGGGCGACGTTCTCGCAGCGGCTCACGTCCGCGTCGGCGCTGTAGGCGCGCTCGGGGGGCGTCCACACGAGCACGTCCCAGTCGACCTCGTCGCGGGCGATGAGTTCGTCGTCGGTGTTGTCGGTGACGACGACGCCGCCGACCATGGAGGCCGAGGCGTCGTCGAACGCGCCGGTCGCCGTGACGCCGACCTCGCGGGCGGCGCGGACGCCCATGCGGCAGGCGTCGAGCCGGGAGATGTCGGCGTCCGGGCCGGGACCGACCGAGCGACCGAGGGCGGAGAGCGTCGCCAGCACCGTCGCGTTGGCCGCGGCGCTGGAACTCTTGAGGCCGGCGGCCATCGGCAGGTCGCTTTCGGTCTCGACGGTGCCGCCCTCGCCGTCGCCGAACGCCTCGACCACAAGCTCGACGCAGCGCTCGATGAGCCGCGTGTCGGCGTCGGGGGCCTCCGCGATGCTGCCGCGGACCGCGCCGGAGTCGTCCAGTTCGACCGACGCGGTGGTCTCCGCGTCGATGGCGAACGCGGAGCCGGTCGCCGTCGCGAGGGCGTTCAAGACGGTGCCCGCCCCGAGGGCGGTGGCTCGGCCGTGCATACTTGCCGGAGGTCGGCACATCGTGTTATGTGTGGCGGTCCGTGCCGTTTTCGCCCGTAGGTTCGGGGACCGACGCGGCGGCGACGCGTTCGATTCCGACGCCAGCGGGTCGACCCGAGACGCGACGTTTTTGCCGTCCCCGCGGCAACGGTGAGCCATGAGCGCCCGCAGCGACATCGCCCCGAGCACACTCGGCGTCGAACTCCACGACTACGGCGTCGAAGTGGAGTACATCGACAACCGAACCACGGTCTACCGGGGCGTCCCCGAAGCGGTCACGGGCACGCTCGCCACCGCCCCCGGCAAGGAGGTCCACGTCCTCGTCACCGACCCCACCGAGACCGAGGGCGTCATGATGTACGTCAACGACCTCAAGAGCCACGACGACGTGCTCGAATCGAGCGGCGTCGGCCGCGTCATCCTCGGCGAGGGCGAAGAAGAAGAGCTGTTCCCCGGCGTCCTCGTCCGGCGTGTCCCCGGCCACCGATTCGAAATCGAGGCCGACCCCGAGGTCGCCCGCGGCCGCGTGTTCGTCTTCGTCGAGGACGACTGGGCCGAGCACTCCTACGAGTTCGTCGCCGAGTGATGCTCCGGAAGCGCTGGGAGCCGCTGGAAAAGCGGACCGTCGGAAAGGCCCCGGAAGCCTACGGCTACTACGAACTCGGCGACGCGGACGGCGACCTCGTCGGCCGCGGCGTGGGCGTCCTCCGCGACGAACTGAAGGAGGCGCTCGCCTACGGCGACGCCGAGCGCGTCCGCTGGGAGCGTGCGACCTCGCTGGACCACGCCGAGCGACTCGCGGACGAACACGACCCGGCGTAGCCGCCCTCGCACCCGCCGCGCGCCGCTACTGCAAGTACGACGGGCTGTCCGTGTCGCAGTTCTCCTCGTGGGCCTCGGCGTCGGGCTCCACGTCGAACAGCATCCCGCACTCTTCGCATCGGTACCACGTCGCACCGTCTTTCTCCGTCGTGGCAACCATGCGTATTGTTACCGCGCCGTCCCGGAAAACGGTTACTCCGGGCGAACCCTCAAGGGTCGAGCGGCCGAACCGGGGGGTATGTCAGAAGATGGGGTGACGCTCGTCGTCCGCGCCGCGGAGAAACGCGACGCGGGCCGCGGCATCGCCCGCCTCCCCGAGGCCGCCCGCCGTGAACTCGGCGTGCTCAGCGGCGAGACGGTCGTCATCGAGGGGTCCCGAGAGACGGTCGCGAAGATGTGGCCCGCCCGCCCCGGCGCGGCGGCGGGCGAGATGCTCGTCGACGCCGACACGCGGGCCAACGCCGGCGTGAAAATCGGCGACAGCGTCCGCGTCAGGAAGATAGCCGTCGAGGACGCGCGCTCGGTGACGCTCGCCGGACCCAGCGCCTTCGAGCGGACCAGCGTGGACCGCGAGACCATCGAGGAGGTCGTGAAGGCGGAGCTTCGGAACCGGCCGCTCCGCGAGGGCGACCGCGTCCGCGTCGAGCGACTCGGCGGGGCCGCCCTCGTCGTCAGCGAGACGAAGCCTGAGGGCGTGGTCCGCGTCACCGACGCGACGGCGGTCTCCGTGACGGCGACGAGTTCGAAGGGCGCGAGCGAGACCGTCCGCGACGCCGTCAAGAGCGTGACCGGCGGCGACGGCGGCGACGCCGGGAGCCGCGGCCGGGCGACGGGCGTCACCTACGAGGACATCGGCGGCCTCGACGACGAGCTCGACCTCGTCCGCGAGATGATAGAGCTCCCGCTGTCCGAACCCGAGGTGTTCGCCCATCTCGGCATCGAGCCGCCGAAGGGCGTCCTCTTACACGGCCCGCCGGGCACCGGGAAGACCCTCATCGCGAAGGCCGTCGCCAACGAGGTCGACGCGAGTTTCACCACGATTTCGGGCCCGGAGGTGCTCTCGAAGTACAAAGGCGAGTCCGAAGAGAAGCTCCGCGAGGTGTTCCAGTCGGCCCGCGAGAACGCGCCGGCCATCATCTTCTTCGACGAAATCGACTCCATCGCGTCGAAGCGCGACGACGGCGGCGACCTCGAGAACCGCGTCGTCGGCCAACTGCTGTCGCTCATGGACGGACTCGACGCCCGCGGCGACGTGGTCGTCATCGGCGCGACCAACCGCGTCGACAGCCTCGACCCGGCGCTCCGTCGCGGCGGGCGCTTCGACCGCGAAATCGAAATCGGCGTCCCGAACGAGGCGGGCCGCCGCGAGATTCTCGACGTGCACACCCGGCGGATGCCCCTCGCCGAGGGCGTGGACATCGACCGACTGGCCTCCCGAACCCACGGCTTCGTCGGTGCCGACCTCGAATCGCTGGCCAAGGAGGCCGCGATGACCGCGCTCCGGCGCGTCCGCCGCGAGGGCGGAGGCGGGGACGGTGGCGGGAAGGTCGCCGTCGCGGACATGACCGTCACGCGCGCCGACTTCGAGTCGGCGATGGCGACGGTCGAACCCTCGGCGATGCGCGAGTACGTCGCCGAACAGCCGACCGAGGGCTTCGAGGGCGTCGGCGGCCTCGACGACGTGAAGCGGACGCTCGAACGGGCGGTGACGTGGCCGCTGACCTACGCGCCGCTGTTCGAGGCGGCCTCGACCGACCCGCCGACCGGCCTGCTCTTACACGGGCCACCGGGGACCGGCAAGACGATGCTCGCCCGCGCCATCGCGGCCGAAAGCGGCGTCAACTTCATCCACGTCGCCGGCCCCGAACTGCTGGACCGCTACGTCGGCGAGTCCGAGAAGTCCGTCCGCGAGGTGTTCGACCGCGCCCGACAGGCCGCCCCGAGCATCGTCTTCTTCGACGAGATAGACGCCATCGCCACCGACCGCGACAGCGCCGGGTCGGACTCGGGCGTCACCGAGCGCGTCGTCTCCCAACTCCTGACGGAGATGGACAACGCCGCCGACAACCCGAACCTCGTCGTCCTCGCGGCGACGAACCGCCGGGACGCGCTCGACCCCGCGCTCCTCCGACCCGGCCGGCTGGAGACCCACGTCGAGGTTCCCGCCCCGGACATCGAGGCACGCCGCGCCATCCTCGACGTGCACGTCCGCGACAAGCCGCTCGGCACCGACGTGGACCTCGGCGACGTGGCCGCTCACATGGACGGCTACACCGGGGCCGACGTGGCCGCGGTCTGCCGCGAGGCCGCGCTCCGTGCGATTCAGGACGTGGCCGACGCCTACGAGGGCACCGAGGCGAACGACCACGCCGACGAGGTGCGCATCACCCGCGCGCACTTCGATGCGGCGCTGGAATCTGTCTCGCCGACGCAGGTCTGACGGGGCCGACCGCCGGAGAACCTCCGTTCCCGCTCACCTGCGAGATTATCTCGTTTCGCCGCGTACTGTGTCTCATGTTCACTCGCAACAGAGGTGTGTCGTGAACGCGGCGTGGCGGCGGAAGGTCCGTCGGGAGTGGGACGCGCTCACCGGCGGCCCGCTCTCCGCGACGTGGTGGGTCACGAAAGCCGGCCTTCGAGTCGCGTTCGCCGAGGCCATATTCATGTTCCTCGTGTTGTTGAACAACGACGCGGACGCGGTCTCGGCCGTCGCCGACGGCGAGGCATCGGTGTTCTCGCTCGTCGCGGTCGTCCTCGGGTCGCCCGAGTACCTCGCCATCGCGGGTATCGTCTTCGCCGTCGCGCTGTTCCTCCCGTTCCTTCCACGGCGCAACGAGGCGACCAATCGCTGGGAGTAGGACGTAGCGCGTGGGAAGGGACGGCCGGCGACGGCCTCGCCCCGAAGTGCCACCGCGAAGTGCCGCAGCGACAGCGCCGGGTCACGCCAGTCGCGCTCGGTAGTAACTCGATTCTGCGTTCGGGACGGTCACCTCGCGCACGTCGAGGCCCGCCTCGGTAGCGACCGCCCGGAGTCGGGCCGGCGAGACGAGAACGAAGTCGAGCGTCGGCCCGCGGAGGTCGCCGTACTCGACGCGGAACGACCGTCGGGCGACGCCTTCCCGCGGGTCCGACAGGTAGCCGAAAAAGCGCTCGGGGTCGATGCGCGTCGGGTCGTACGAGTCGACGACGACCTCGCCGGCGGACGAAACGAGGTCGGCAAACGACGCGAGGAGGTCGGCGAGTCGGTCCAGCGAGCCCGCGAGTCCGACCTGCGTCCCGTTGGCGAGGACCGTCTCGAAGCCTCCTGCCGGCAACCCCGCCCGACTCGCCTCGACCGGCGGGTCGAACATGTCGCCGACGACCGCCGCCTCGACGCCGCGCTCGCGGGCCGCGCGAACCGCGTTCGGGCTCACGTCGAAGGCGACGACGTCGCCGCGCTCCTGTACGGCGAGGGCGTGCTGGCCCGCCCCGCACCCCACGTCGAGGACGGGCGTCCGAAACGAGTCGACGAACTCGCGCTTCGCGGCGGGCCACCGCTCCGACGGGACGAGATAGTTCTCGTAGATGTGCGCGTCGCCGGCAGTACCACGGGCGTCGTCGCCGGCGCGGTAGACGCACGGGGCGCGCAGACAGCCGCGAACCCGGTCCAACATCGCCAGTCCGAGGGCGTCGTCGGGCATGACGAGTCGTTCGTCGCCCTCGTGTAAACTATAGTTAATGTGCTGTTAGATAGCACTCACCATGAACTGACGGGAGCGTCAGTCCAGCCGGTCCAAGTCGCCGTGTAGCTCGCGGTTCATCACGTCCGCGACGAACAGTCGGATGCGCTTGTGGAGTTCCGCTTCGGTGTCGTAGGTCTCGACGCGGAGGTCCCAGCGGGCGCGCGCCGCGCGAATCATCTCGCTCGTGACCGTCGCTTCGTGGACGAAGACGATTCTGTCGCCGTGCGTCTCGGAGAGCCGTTCGAGTATCGACCCCGCCTCCTCGCCGACGCCGAAGTTGTGGCCGAGAAACGGCAGCACGAACACGGTGGCGTTGCTCGCCTCGGCGAACGCGAGCGACTGCGTGGCGGCGTCCACCTCGTCGGTGCTGAGGTCCGCGTCGACGGCGAGAAAGGCGTTGACGCCCGGGTCCGCGCGGAGGCTCCCTTGCACCCGTCGGAGGAGCGCGAGCGCGTCGTCGACCTCGTCTCGCGCGGCGAACAGCTTTCGAATCGGTCCGGGGAGGTCCTCGATGTCGATGGCGGCGAGTTCCTCCTCTGAGAGGACGTAGTTGAGGTTGAACGACTTGTACGGACCCATCACGTAGACGAGAAACCGGTCGTAGGTCGTCCGCCCGAGCGCCGCCCGTATCTCGTCGCGCGAGATGGCGTCCGTCATGGACACACGTACCGCACGGTAGTATATAAAATTCGGATTTTTCAGCGAAGTTCGACTCAAGAACCGTTAAATCGATACGCTCCGTCTAGCGAACCGAGATGGCGACGAACGACCCGGTCGATTCGGACGGGCTGCCCGAGGACCCCGCCGAGTTGCTGCCGCCGACGAGCGTCCTCACGCTGGACGAGTACCTCGACATGCAGGCCGCACTCGGCGACCGGACGCGCTTCACCCTGCTGTACCGACTGGTCCACTTCGGCGAGCGAAGCCCGAAAGCGCTGGCCGAGGCGCTCGACGTGCAGGCGAACACGCTCCACTACCACCTCAACAAACTCGTCGACGCCGGGTTGGTCGAGAAGCGAAAACGGTCGCAGGCCGACGACGAGGGGCTGTTTTCGTACTACCGCGCCACGTCGCTCGGCTCCGACATCCTCGAACACGGCGTCGAGGAGCTCATCCGGCGCGAGCGCGACTACCGGGACGCCTACGCGTCGGAATAGCGGCGTCACGGACCGACCGGCGCGTCTCAGCTCCCACCCGCCCGCTGCCGAAGCCGCCGCCTATTTGGCGCTCGCTCGCGCAGGCTGAAGCGATGTCCAATCTCCTCCCCGAGGAAGCAAAAGAAAAGCTCGTCACCGTCTGCCGCACGGCCGTCGGCGACAGCCTCCGGTCGCTCACGTACTTCAGCCGCTTCGACTACGTGCAGGTGTACCTCCGCGAGGACCTCGAACAGGAGGCCGACCTGAACTCCTTTATCGGCAACGAGTGGCACGACTTCAAGATGACCCAGGACGCCTACCGCGGCTCCGAACTCGGCGACTACGAGTACACGATTCGCGTGTTCGAAAACGGCTACCTCGTCCGCATCACCGTCGAGGACTTCGGCGTCTTCGTCACGACCGACGGCATCTCGATGCAGGACTTCGAGGCGCTGGCGGCCGCGACGACCGAGATTCTCGACGAGTGGGCCATCGAGGAGTAAGCGGCCGAACCGGAATCCGTCCCGTCAGTCCCAGAACGACTGGGTTCGGGCGTACTCGCGCTCCCGTTCGAGGATGTCGCGGTAGAAGTCGTCTTCGTCCTCGCGGAGCTTGTTGATGATGCGCGCGGCGTTGTGCGGGCCGACCCCGCGGGCCGCGAGCGCGACGACCGCCCGCTTGCCGTGGGCCTGCACCAGACTCGCCGAGCGGTACGCCCGCTTCGTCAGTCGCTCCTGTTCGTCGTCTTTCTCCGGCGCGCGGACCGCTTTCACCGCCTCGTCGTCCCACGGATTGAGCGCGGCGACGCGGGTCGCGCCGCACTCGGGGCACTCCACGGGGTCGCGGACGCGCTTTACCTTCGTCTTTCGAGTCCAGTCCTTGCAGTGGAGACACGCCAACAGCACGCGGTCGTTCTGAATCCGGTCCCGAACCGTCTCGATGACGCTCGCGTCGGCGTTCTCGGGGACGAGCAGGTCGGTTCCCGACCCGCGGCCGCCGGTGCCGATGGCGGTGGGTTCGCGGGCGACGGCGAGTTCCACGTCGCCCTCGCGGACGCGCCGGAGCAGTTCGACCGTCTCCTCGACGGCGAGGTCGGTGTGGAACACCTCGCGGACGGCCTCGTCGTAGACGGGCGTGTCCTCCAGCGCGGCGAGGAGTCGGTCGCCGCCGAAGCGGCCCTTGCCCTGATAGCGCTTGAGCGCGCCGAACTTCGCGGCCACCTGCGCGAGCGTGAACTTCAGCGAGTCCGACCGCTTGAGCGCGAGTTCGAGCAGCGCCTCGACGTGGTCGGGGTCGGTCTCGCGGAGCACCTCGGCGAACGTCGTCGGGCGGACCTTCCCGGGCACGTCGAACTCGACGCGGTAGGGGTCGACCTCCATGCCGACCGAGGAGCCGGTCCGCTGGCCGATGAGCGCCGACAGGAGCCGACCGAGCGTCTCGTTCACCCGGTGGCCGTACGGCGAGTTCAGCGTCACCTTCCGGGGCGAGCCTTCGAGGACGAGCCTGTTCGCCGTCGGAATCGGTGCGTCGGCTTCGACCTGTTTCTCGATGGGGCCGAGCGCCGAGCGGACCGTGGCCTCGTCGGTCGGATAGCGCATGGCGATGTCGCGGGCGACGGCCTCGCGGTCGGCCCCGGACTCGAACTGCGGCGCGGCCACGTCGCGGAGTTCGCCCACCTCGCCGGCGACCGGCGCGGGCACCGGAATCTCCGAGCCGACCCACGACGGCACCTCGCCGCCGGGGTCCTCGATGGGCGAGACGTTCACTCGCGCCTCCTCCTCGTCCACGTCGTTGACGCGCCACATCTCGCCGCGCTGGATGAACGTCGCGCCCGGCGAGGCGAAGTTGAGGACGAACTTCTCGTCGAGCGTCCCTATCTGCCGGCGCGAGGAGATGTCGTGAACGTCGTAGGTCTCCTCGTCGGGAATCATCGAGAGGTTGGCGTAGAAGTACTGCCACGTGCCGCCGGACTTCCCGAGGAGGTCCTTGTCCTCGTCGAGCCAGAGGAGGCGGTTCCCCGAGAGTTCGCGGACGACGGCGCGGAAGTCGTCCTCGGCGAGGTCGCGGAAGGGGTACGCCCGCGTGATAATCTCGTAGGCGCGGCGGGCCGACACGTCGCCGTAGTCCATGACGACGCCGACGATTTGGTTAGCGACGGTGTCGAGGCTCCCGTGGTGGACGCGGGCGGGTTCGACCTCGCCGGAGACGGCCCGCCGGGCGATGGCGAGCGCTTCGAGCGTGTCGTCGGGGTGGTCGGTGACGACGGTCCCGCGGGAGACGACGCCCAGGCGGTGCCCCGCGCGGCCGACGCGCTGGAGGAGCCGCGACACCTCGCGCGGGCTGTTGTACTGGACGACGTGGTCCACCCGACCCACGTCGATTCCGAGTTCCATCGACGACGTGCAGATGAGCGCGTCCAACTCGCCGGCCTTGAAGCGGTCTTCCACGTCGATTCGAACGTCCTTCGACAGCGAGCCGTGGTGGACCTCGATTGGGTCGCCGAGCGCCTTGAACCGCGAGCCGAGGGCCTCCGCGGTCTGTCTGGTGTTGACGAAGACGAGCACGGACTCGTGGTCGCGGACGACGTCTCGAATCGTCCGGACGTGGCTCGCTATCTCGGGGTCGGTGGCGAGTTTGCCCGCCAGCGCCTCGTCCTCGTTCGTCACCTCGGGGCGGACCACCTCGAACTCGACGCGGTTGTCCACGTCGACCTCGATGACCTCGAACGGTCGGTCGCCGGTCAGGAACTTCCCGACCTCCTCGGGCGACCCGACCGTCGCCGAGAGCCCGATTCGCTGGAACGGCCCGGCCAACTCGCGGAGGCGCTCTAACCCGATTGTCAACTGCGCGCCGCGCTTGGCCGACGCGAGTTCGTGGACCTCGTCGACGACGACGTGGTGCACGTCCGACAGCGCCGTCCGCAACTTCTTCCCAGTGAGCATCGCCTGCAGCGTCTCGGGCGTCGTCACCAGCACGTCCGGCGGGTCGTTGGCCTGCTTCTGTCGCTGGTACTGCGTGGTGTCGCCGTGGCGAACGTCGATGTCGACGTCGAGCTGTTCGCCCCACCAGTCGAGCCGCTGGCGCATGTCGCGGTTCAGCGCCCGAAGCGGGGTGATGTAGAGCGCCGAGATACCGAATCGGTCCTCGGCGTCGGCGATGGCCGAAAACACCGGCAGCATCGCCGTCTCCGTCTTGCCGGTGCCCGTGGGCGCGATGATGAGGCCGTGTTTCCCGTCGGACAGCGGGGGAATCGCCCGGCGCTGCGGCTCGGTGGGCGTCGTGAATCCGCGCTCCGAGAGCGCGTTTCGAACGGGCGACGAGAGCGTCGCGAAGGCGTCCATTCCGGCGGCGGCCTCGCCGTCTGGCATCGCCCGAGGTTACGGTTCGAAGCGATTAAGCGCACCGCTCGGGGCGGTCCCGACCGGGAGATTCATGTCGCCCGTGAATCAATTTCGGGCGTGTCCCCGAAACGAGTCTACTGGTCCGCGTTCCTCGTCTTCGGTCTCTGTGCCGCCGTCGATATCGCGCTCGACGTTTCCGCGGGAGACGTGGGTATCAACACCGCCGCAGCGGCCGCGGGCGTCGTCGTGGTCGGCTACGCGTCGGTCGTCGCCCTCCGCGACCCCGACCGTGCTCGGGTCCCGTCGGACTGGGGCCCGCTCGTCTACCTCGTCATCGTCGGCGCGGCGCTCTACGCGTTCGGCGTCGCCCTCCAACTGTACTCGGTGGTGATGTGACTCCCGAACGGTCGTTCTGGCTGTCGCAGGCCGGCTTCACCGGCGGCAATCTCCTTATCGTCCTCGGCAATCAGCGGGGCGACCTCGCGGCGTGGCAACTGGTCTTCGCGGCGGTGCTGGTGCTCACGACCGTCTGGTTCGTCGGCTACGCCGTGCAAGAACGAGAGGAGGGCGTGCCGGAGTTCTTCCGCGAGTGGACCGGCTGGCAACGACTCGCCAACGTGACGGCCGTCTCCGTGTTCGTCCTCGGCACTCTCACGTTCGCCTTCGCGTAGGAGTCGAAAAAACGGGAAGTCGCGTTTGGCGACCGCGACGACTTCGGCCCCTCAGACGTTCCGATAGTCGCCCAACCGCGTGCCGTCGAGCAGGTAGGCTTCCCCGTCCGCGAGGCCGTCGGGCAGGAACGGCGAGAGAAATCCCTGACCGGGGACGTTGACCCACGTCCCGCCCGAGGTGTCGTTGAACGCCGGGAACACCACGAGTTCGGCGTCGGCCCGCGCCACCTCCGCGGGGTCGACCTCGTAGTGCTCCGCGAACACCTCGGGAGCGAGAGTGCCGCGGAGCCAGACGCGCTCTTTCCGCGCGCCGCCGACCTCGTCCTCCAGCCTGACCGCCGGGTGCTCGTGAGCCGAACAGACCACGTCGGCGGCGAGCACCTCCCGCGAGGGCCACGTGTGGCCGTGGCAGAATCCCACGTCGCCGAGGCGGACGCCCGCGGGGTCTGTCACCGCCACGTCGTCGCCGAAAAACGCCGCGAGGCCGCCGTCGTGGTTGCCGGGGACGACCGTCAGTTCGGCGCGGTCGGCCACGGCGTCCGCGAACTCGCACAGTTCCTCGGCCTCGTCTCCCTTCGGGTCGCCGATGCGGTGGCCGAGGTCGCCGAGGACGACCAGTCGGTCGGCGTCGGTCCGGTCGAGAAGCGACAGCAGGCGCTCGCGGCGGACCGCGGCCTTCGACGGGAGTTCCACCCCGCGTTCGTACCGCAGGCCGGCCTCGATGCCGGCGTGGTAGTCGGCGACGACGAGCGAGCGCTCGGGGAACCCGCGTCTGCTCGTCCGCGCCACCGCGGCTGGGTGGCCGGGAATCGGTTCGACGAGCGGTCCGGGCACGGCCTCAGATGGCCTTCAGCACGCCGTCCTGCGGCTCGTAGCACCGACCGCCGAGGAGCGCCTCCTGGATGGCGTCTTCGACCGCGCCGGGGTCCGCGCCGTACTCGTCGACGACGGCCGCGACGACCTCGTCGTGGGACGCGCCGTCGCCGTCGTCGAGGTCGTCCATGGCGTCCACGACGACCGATTCGAGGTCGATGTCCTCGGCGGCTTCGTCGGCGTCGGCCTCGCTCTCGGCGTCATCCGACCCGGCGTCGAGCGTCGGCTCGGGTTTGGACTCCGGTTCGGCGTCGACCGCCGGTTCGGGTTCCGGGGCGGCGTCGGCCGCGGGTTCCGGCTCCGGTTCGTCGGCGACGGGTTCGGATTCGAGTTGCTCGGTGAGGTCGTCCGCGTCGGGCACGTCGATGTCCGCCTCGCCGGCGGGGTCGACGTCCGCGCCGGAGGTGAACTCCGTGCCGAACTCGGACTCGATTTCGGCCCGCTCGTCCTCGTCGAGTTCGTACATCCCGTCGGGGTCGACCGACTCGTCGGCGTCGGTGGTCGCGGAGTCGGTCGCCGCGTCGGTTGACGACTCGTCGGCCGCGGCGGCCGACGCGTCCGTCTCGGGTTCGGGGTCGTCGAAGCCGTCCTCGAAGTCGCCGAGCGTGCCGTCGTCGGAGCCGCCGAAGGTGTCGGCGTCGGCCGTCTCCGCGTCGGTGGCGTCGTCCTCGAAGTCGCCGAGCGCGCCGTCGTCCGAGCCGGCGTCGAAGTCGGGCTCCGAGTCGGCGTCGAGCGAGTCGGACGCGAGGTCGGGTTCCGCCGCGGGTTCCGGCTCTGCGTCAGATTCGGGTTCCGCGGCAGGTTCCGGCTCTGCGTCAGCTGTCGTCGACGGCGCGGTCTCCGGTTCTGACTCGGACGCCGGCTGGTTCTCGGTCGTGGTGGTCGCCTCGGCGGCGACGGGTTCCGAGTCGGGCGCGGGCTCCGACTCGGGTTCGGCGTCCGCGACGGAGTCGGTCTCTGGCTCTGCGACGGACTCGGACTCGATGTCGGCGTCGGCCCCGGCGTCGAGTTCGGATTCCGCGTCGGCGTCAGCGACCGGCTCGGCGTCCGGGTCGGCGTCGAACTCGCCCGCGTCGGGCTCCGAGTCGTCGAGTTCGTCCCCGTCGTCCGCGTCCGCCTCGTCGACCTCGATATCGACGCTCGCGGCCGGTTCGAGGTCGAGTTCGGGGAGCGGGCCGAGGACGGCGTCCCCGCCGTCGCCGGGGGCGACGTCGAGGGGGTCGACTTGGTCGCGGTCGCCCGCGACGAGTTCGAGCGCCTGCACGGCGACTTCGCGCAGGGCTTCGAGGTAGGTTCGGGTCGTCCCGTAGTGGTCGATGGCGCGGGGGACGCCCTCCGCGAGCGTCGAGTCCACGCCGCGCGCTTCGAGCGCGCGAGTCAGGTCGTCGCCGCGGTGGGACATCGACAGCGCCTCGTCGAACACCGCGATACGGCGGAGCGTCGCCTCGGCGGCCGAGACGATCCAGCGGTCGCGCACGTCGGCGTCGACGGTGTTGACGCTCTCGGGGCGGACCGAGGAGTAAACCACGTCGGCGTCGTCCGGTTCGTACGTCCGGGCCTTGCCCGCGAGCGAGACGAACGCCGGGGGCGTCGCCGCGTCGAGGTAGGCCATCGGCTCCGGCTGGTACTGCCCGGCGTAGGTGACGAACGCGCCCGTCGGGTCCGCGATGCGCCCGCGGAGGACCTCGTCGTTGACGTGTTCGACCTCGGTGAGCACGCCCGCGACGAACGTCCGGTTGAGTCGCGCGCCGGTGGGCGTGACCACGTAGTTCGGCGCGCGCTCCTCGTCGCTCTCGGAGTACGAAAGCGAGGCGTCGTCGAACTCGGCGGCGAAGACGCGGTAGGCGATTTCCCGCGTGCCGACGACCGGCGAGGCGCTCATGCGCGCACCTCCGTGAGGAGGGCGGCCGCGCGTTCGGCCGGGTCGTCGTCGGTCTCCTCGAACTCGTCGGCTTCGAGGTTCGCGCCGTACTCGTCCACCGAGAGGTTCCCGCGGACGCGGTACTCGCGACCGACGAGCGTGTCGGCGATGTCGTCGGCGACGACCTCCTTGTCCATCGCCTCGCGGGCGGCCTCCATCGCGTCGGCCATCGTCCCGCCGTAGATCTCCTCTGTGAGGTCGCGGTCGAGGATGGCGGTCACCGTGCCGGTGCCGTCGTCGAGAATCGCCTTCACGCGCATGTCGTCCTCGCCGTCGACCTCGCCGTGCTGTCGGCACTGGCCGTTCTGGACGACGCGACTGCATTTGGGACAGCGCTCGATGAGTCCGGAGCCGTCGCGCACTTCGAGGACGTTGCCGAGCACTTCCACGTCGAACATCCCGCCGGCGTCGACGGCCTCGCCGATTTTCAGGCGGGGCGCGGCGTCGGTCACGGCGACGGGGTCGTCGAGGACCTCAAGCGTCGTGAACTCCGAGAGATTCACCTGCGGCACGCCGCGGAACTCCCGGACGTACACGTCCGAGAGACGCAGGCTCGCGCCCTCTTTCACGTCGGGGCGGGGGGCCCAGTCGGTGAAGGGGAGCCGGCCGGTCTCGTCGGCGACGACGCCCGAGAGGATTGTCGTCTCGCCGTTGCGGCCGTCGATGGTGCGCGAGTCGACTTCGAGGACGCGGACCTCGACGGTTCGGCCGCGGTCGCCGGCCTGCAGGTCGATGAGGTCGGCCTCGCCGCCGATGCGGTCGTCGTAGGGCGTCTCGACCGTCTCGGACTCGACGCCGACCGTCGAGGACGCACCGATGTTCAGTTCGGGCTTCCCGTCCCACTCGCGGACGCCGGCGTTACCGATGACGACGGAGTCGCCCGGTTCGAAGCCGAAGTCCTGCCACGCGGTGTAGGAGATGACGCCGGACTCGTCGGCGAGTTCTCCCTCGCGGATGGTCTGTTCGTCGCCCTGATAGACGATAGAGCGGGTGCCCACGGTGAGCACGCGGACCGTCACGGAGACGTTGCCGCCGTCGGGGTCGATGTCGGCGATTCGCTTCGTCGAGGGCGCGCCGTCGCTGCCGCCGGAGCTTCCGCCGCCGTGCTTGCGGCGGACGCTCTGTTTCGCCTCGTCGAGCGGGACGCTGTACTGCAGGAGGTTCTGCAGGTCGGATTTGACCTCCTCTTTGTCGACACCGAGGGCGGAGGCAAGCTCCTCGGCGTGCTGGTCGAGTTCCATCGAGTCGGGATTCGCCCCCGTCGGATAAAAAGTGTTGCCGGGCGTGCGGGCGGCGACCGGCGGGCGAATCACTAAGTGCTCGCGTGTCAGTTGGAGTCGTATGTCGAACGACGAGACCCCGGACGCCGACGCCGACGACGAGGAGGTCTCCTTCTCCGTGACCATCGAGGACGGCTGGACGACCATCGTGATGGAGGGCGACAAGGACACCGCGGTCGTCGTCCGCTCGGCGTCCGGCGAGCGAATCTACCTCCCGCCTGAGGGATTCGACGCCGAGGCGGCCACCGACAGCGCGTACCAGTCGTCGGACAGCCCCTACCAGTCGGCGTACGACTCGCCGTACCAGTCGGTCCAGACCGACGACTCGCCGTATCAGTCCGCCCGCGGCACGATGCCGCGAGAAGGGATGGTGCCGACCCGCGGTGGCTACCGGATTCGCCACCCCGAGCCGGTGACCGACGTGCGACTCCTCCGCTGAACGGGGGTCGCCCGCTCAGTTCGCGTCCGCCTCGTCGGCGTCCGCGTCGCTGGCTTCGACTTCGTTTTCCGCCCCGGCCGAGACGTCGGTGTCCCCGTCGAGGATGCTGTGGTAGTACTCCACCGTCTCGTCGACGACGCGGTCCCACGTGTACGGTTCGTACTCCGGCTTCCCCTCCAGCGAGAGGCCGTACTCGATGCCGTCGGCGATAGAGCGCGAGTCGGGTTCGACCTCGATGACGCAGTCCTCGGGGAGGACCTCCGCCGCGCCGCTCTCGGTGGCGACGACGCGCGTGCCGGTCGAGAGCGCCTCGACGATGGTGATGCCGAACGGCTCGGACAGCGACGGCGAGACGAACAGGTCCGCCGAGGCGTAGTAGTCGCCGAGGGCCTCCTCGGGGACGTAGCCGGCCCACTTGATGCGGTCTTCGACGCCGAGCAGTTCGGCGAAGCGCTTGAGTTGGGCGGTGAGGTGCCCCGACCCGCCCATGACGAGCGTCACGTCGTCGCGGGCGAGTTTCTCCATCGCGTAGACGAGGTGCGAGATGCCCTTCTGGTCGGTGTGCCGGCCGACGAAGAACAGCATCTTCCCGTCGATGCCGAGCTCCTCCTTGAGGTCGCGCCCCGTCGTCTCGCACTCCGAAAAGCCGTTGTAGATGACGTGGCAGTCGCCGCCGTACTCCCGTTTGACCTTGTCGGCGAGGAGTTCGCTCACCGCGAGCAGGTGGTCACAGCGCTCGGCGATTCGGCGCTCGGTCTCGACTTCCCGCTGCGGCGGGTCGATGTTGCGGTCGGACGAAAGCGAGTGGAACGTGGTCACCCACTCCACGTCCTCGTTGTTCGATTTCGCGCGCGACCCCGGCCCGTAGCCGAACCAGTCGTGGGTGTGGACGATGTCGGCGTCGGCGGCGCGCTCGGCGAACGTCGACCCCAGCCGTCCGATTCGGGTGATGATGTCTCCTTCGCCGGTCGGGACCCCGACGATTCCCTCGCGGTCCGGCGCGTACTCGGCGGGAAGCACGAGTTCGATGTCCACGTCCTCGCGGTCGTCGAGTCGCTCGAACATCTCGCCGACGTGCGTGTCGAGTCCGCCGCTGACGTTCGGCGGAAACCCCCACCCCAGCATCAGGACCTTGGCAGTCATAGATGACACAATGTACCACAGAGGCCTATTTAATTCCTGTCCGGCAATACTGCGACGGCACCCCACCGAAAGGCGTTTTCGACGCGGCGACGACCCGCGAGTATGCACGTCCACGTCAACGCCGCCGCCAGCCTCGACGGCAAGCTCTCGTCTCGCCGCCGCGAGCAGGTGAAGATAAGCGGCGACGACGACTTCGCCCGCGTGGACGAGATTCGCGCGGCGGCCGACGCCGTCGCCGTCGGCGTCGGGACCGTCCTCGCCGACGACCCGCACCTCGCGCTCGACGACCCCGACCTCGTCGCCGCCCGCGAGGACCGCGGCAGCCCGCCGCATCCCGCGCGCGTCGTCGCCGACTCGCGCGCCCGAACTCCGACCGACGCCCGGATTCTGGACGACGCGGCGACGACCTACGTGCTCGTCTCCGAGGCCGCGCCCGACGCTCGCCGCGAGGCGCTCGAATCGGCCGGGGCCGAACTCGTCGTCGCGGGCGCGGAGCGAGTGTCACTCCCCGACGCCTTCGACGCGCTCGAATCGCGCGGCGTCGAGCGGCTCATGGTCGAGGGGGGCGGCGAGCTCATCTTCTCGCTGTTCGAGGCCGGCCTCGTCGACGAACTCACCCTCTACGTCGGTTCGATGGTCATCGGCGGCCGAGACGCGCCGACGCTCGCCGACGGCGAGGGCTTCGTCGCCGACTTCCCCAGACTGTCGCTCCGCGACGTGGAGCGCGTCGACGACGGCGTGCTCCTGACCTACGACTGCTGAGCCTCGCTCCCCGAATCCGGCTGGTTTCGCCGCGAACACGGAGTTTCACGGTCGTGCACCGTCACGCAAACAGGCGCAATGGGTAAGAGTGTCGCGCCGATACGTGGTGGTATGAGCACTCCGAAGACAACCGATGCACCCGTCCACGTCGAGAGTTCGGACCACCTCGACGAACTCATCGCCGACAACGCGGTCGTCCTCGTGGACTACCACGCCGAGTGGTGCGGCCCGTGTAAGATGCTCGAACCCACCGTCGAGGAAATCGCCGAGGAGACCGACGCCGTCGTCGCCAAGGTCGACATCGACGAACTCCAAGAACTGGCCCGCGAGCAGGGGATTCGCAGCGTCCCGACCCTGCAGTTCTACGCCGGCGGCGAGCAGGTCAAAGAGGTCATCGGCGTCCAGAGCAAAGAGGACCTCGTCGACATCATCGAAGCCGCCGCGTAACTCGGCGTCCGCTCGACTCGACTCGGTTCCTCAGTTTTCTCCCACGGCGAGCGACGGCGCGGCGCGCGCTCGCGGCGGCGTCGCTCGTCGGGACGGTTCGGTCGAAAAGCGATGTCAGAAGACGGCTCAGAAGGGCGCGTCGGACACGTCGGGTTCGAACCCCGCGCCCGGTTCGTCGTCGTAGAAGCCGCCGGTCGAGGCGTGGACCGCGTCTATCTCCTCGAACTCGGCGACCATGCGCGCCTTCAGCGCCTGAATCGTCATCGGCGAGATGCCGCAGCCGGAACACGCGCCGGTGAGGGAAATCCACACTTCTCCGGTCTCCTCGTCGATGGCTTCGATACCCGCGTCGCCGCCGTGCATCTCGATCTGGGGGAAGTTCCGCCGCATGAACAGGTCGAGCCGTTCTTCGAGGGACTTCTCCGACGCCTGCGAACTCATACCGAGACGTGGGGTGCGGGCGAGCATAACGATTGCTCCGAACGAGGTCCCGGCGAATTTCGCGAGACGCTGTCGGGGGAGTCGGTCGGCGAGGGCTTTTTACCACGGAGAGAGTATCGGAACCTATGATTTCACTCGACGAGGCAGTCACGGCCCGCCTGGAATCTCACGGCGCGCGGTTCGAGGTGCTCATCGACCCCGACGCGGCGCTCTCGATAAAGCGCGGTGAGTTCGACGGCGACCTCGAAGAGGTCATCGCCGCCGAAAACGTGTTCGAGGACGCCTCCCGCGGCGACCGCCCCGCCGAGAACGACCTCGAGAAGGTGTTCGGAACGACCGACCCGCTCCAGATAATCCCCGAGGTCGTCAAGAAAGGGGAGATTCAGATCACGGCCGAACAGCGCCGCGAGATGCAAGAACAGAAGCGCAAGTCGCTCATCAACCGCATCGCCCGCAACGCGGTCAACCCGCAGATGAACGACTCGCCGCACCCGCCGGAGCGAATCGAGCGCGCGCTCGAAGAGGCCGGGTTCAAAATCGACCCGATGGAGCCGGTCGAGTCACAGGTCGACGACGCGCTCGACGCGCTCCGACCCGTGTTGCCGATCAAGTTCGCCGAAGTCACCGTCGCCGTCCAACTCCCGGCCGAGTACGCCGGCAGCGGACAGGCGCAGATTCGGAGCTACGGCGACCTCGAACGCGAGGAGTGGCAGAACGACGGCTCGTGGGTCGGCGTCATCACGTTCCCCGCGGGGATGCAAAACGACTTCTACGACAAGGTGAACAACATCACGAGCGGCACGGCCGAGACGCGCATCGTCAAGGACGAAGACGAACTCTGAGGCGCGTCGGCGAGTCTCGAACGCGAACTACCCCTTCTTGAAGCCGACGAGGAAGCCGCCGGAGAAGCCGGCGGAGATAGAGAGCGTCGACAGAATCGTCGAAATCCAGTCCGGCGGCGCGCCGCTCGCGGCGTCCTGCGTGGCGCTCACGAGGCCGCCGGTGAGGCGCTCCCAGTCGACGGTGATGATGCCCCGCGATTCGAGGAACTTGAACACGGCGAGTTCGAGGCCGACGATGACGGCGATGAGCTTCGCGATTTTCTTGGCCGCGAAGCCGATGATGCCGCCGATGACGGCCCCGCTCCCGAACTCGATGCCGAGCTGCTGCGGGTCGATGCTCAGTTGCAAGGGGTCCATACGGCGAACATCCCGCCCGTTGGTATAAGTGATTTGTGGGGAGACTGTCGCCATCACCGAACTGTCAGGTCGCATCCGGGCAACCTACAAGAGTCCCGGCGTCCAAACGCGGCCATGGAACGGGAGGTGACGGGACGCCATCTCGACGCGTGACCCCGGCCGAGCGGGGCTTAAGTGCCTCCGGCGGCTAGTACCGACTGACACAGTGCAGGCTACGTACCCCACAATCGAGGTGCGGCGATGAGTCGCGTCGTCGTCGCGAAGCGCGTCGACCGCGGCGACGCCGACCTCACGGAGATTTCCGACCTCGCCCGCGCGGCGGGCTACGAGGTGGTCGGCGAACTCACCCAGACCCGCGAGGAGGACGCCGCGTTCCACTTCGGCGAAGGGAAGGTCGGCGAGTTAGCGTCGCTCGTCGTGCGCGAGGACGCCGCCGCCGTCGTCTTCGACAACCGACTGGGCCCCTACCAGACGTACAACATCGCCCAGAAGCTCCCGGACGACGTGGAGGTCATCGACCGCTTCACGCTCATCCTCGAAATCTTCGGCCAGCGGGCGAACACCCGCAAGGCGCAGCTACAGGTCGAACTCGCCGAGCTACGCTACGAACTGCCCCGCGCCGAGGCGAAGGCGTCGCTGGCGAAGCGCGACGAGCGCCCCGGGTTCATGGGGCTCGGCGAGTACGACGAGAGCCGCGAGCAGGACATCAAGGCCCAGATTTCGCGCATCAAGAACGAACTGGACGCCATCGCGGACAAAGAGGAGACCCGACGCGAACAGCGCCGCGAGTCCGGCTTCGACCTCGTGGCCCTCGCGGGCTACACGAACGCCGGGAAGTCGACGCTGATGCAGCGGCTCGCCGCCGACCTCGAAGTCGGCCAGAACGACGACCTCCACCCGGACCTCGACCCGACCGCGGAGTCCCAAGACAAGCTGTTCACGACGCTCGGGACGACCACGCGCCGCGCCGAGACGGGCAAGCGAGACGTGCTTCTCACCGACACCGTCGGATTCGTCTCCGACCTCCCCCACTGGCTCGTCGAGTCGTTCAAGTCCACGCTCGATTCGGTCTACCGGGCCGACCTCGTGTTGCTCGTCGTGGACGCCTCCGAGCCCATCGAGGAGATGCGCGAGAAGCTGGTGACGAGCCACGACACGCTCTACGAGCGAAACGAAGCCCCCATCGTGACCGTGTTCAACAAGGTGGACAAGGTCGAGGCCGAGGAACTCGAAGAAAAGCGCGCGGCGCTGTCGGCGCTCGCGCCCAACCCCGTCGCCGTCTCGGGGCTGACCGGCGAGAACGTCGAGGAACTGGCCGACCGCGTCGAGGGCGAACTGCCCGCGTGGAAGCGCGAGCGCCTCCTGTTGCCGATGGCCGACGACACGATGAGCCTCGTCTCGTGGCTCTACGACCACGCCCACGTCGAGGCCGAGGAGTACGAGGGCGAACAGGTCCACGTCGAGTTCGAGGCGCGCCCCGCAATCGTCGAGAAGGCGCGGGCGAAGGCCGCCGACCTCTCCGCGCCGGCCGACTCGGCCTGAGCCGGACCGTCGGAGCCGCCCGCCTCGGCGCGGAGGCGGAAGTCGGACCGCCGACCCGACTCAGTCGAGCGTCTCTTTTTCCTTCGTGACGACTTCGACGTCCGAGATTCGCGTCCCCGGATACTGGCCGTCGTCGTCTTTCTCCGCGGCTTTCACCATGTCCCAGACGACGTTGAGGCCGGTCGTCACGCCCTCTAACGCCTCCATCTCACAGCCCGTCTTGCCGGTCGTGCCGACCGTCACGGAGAGCGCGACCGACTCGTCGGCCACCTCGAACTCGGTGTCGACGTTCGTGATGGGTATTTGGTGGCACATCGGAATCGTCTCCCACGTGTGTTTGACGGCCTGAATCGCGCCGATTCGGGCCGTCGCCAACACGTCGCCCTTCCCGATTTCGTCGTCGCGGATGGCCCGAACGGTGTCGGCGCTGAGGTGGATGGTCCCGCGTGCGACCGCGCGGCGGCGGGTGTCCGGCTTCGCCCCCACGTCGACCATCTGGACGTTGCCCTCCTCGTCGACGTGGGTCAGGTCGCGGTCGTCCGAGTCGTTCGACTCCGAACCGGCGCGGTCGTCGCTCATTCCGCGTCACCTCGGAGGCCCGCGGGCAGTCGTTCGAGCAGGTCGGTCGCGACGAGGCCGCCGCCGAACTCCTCGGCGGCGAGGTCGCCCGCGCGGCCGTTCGCGTAGGCCGCGACGGCGGCCGCGTCGAGCGGGGGCAAGACGGCCGCGAGCGCGCCGGTCGCGCCCGCGAGCACGTCGCCGGTCCCGCCGACGGTCATGCCGGGGTTCCCGGTCCGGTTGACGCGGACCCCGTCGCCGTCGGAGACCACGTCGTACGCGCCTTTCACGAGGAGCGCGTGGCCGAGGTCGGCGGCGAACTCGCGGACGAGGTCGCGCCGCGTCTCCCAGTCGGCGTCGGTCTCGCCGCCCATCTTCCGCAACTCGCCCTGATGTGGCGTGCAAATCAGGGTCGCCTCGGTCTCCACCTCGGGGACGACCTGCAGGGCGTCGGCGTCGACGACGGCGGTCCCGTCGTAGGCGGCGAGGAACTCGCGGACCGCGTCGAGCGACTCGTCGGCGTCACCGAGACCGGGGCCGAAGACGACGACGTCGCGGTCGGCGGCGAAATCGAGGAGGTCGGGGACGTGTTCGGGCGCGAGTCGGTCGCCCGAGAAGCCGCGGACGATGAGGTTCTCGGAGTAGCCCTGCACCTCGCGGGCGACGGCTTCGGGACAGGCGACGCGGGCGAGGTCCGCGCCGGCTCTGAGGGCCGACTGCGCGGCGAGCGCGGGCGCGCCGGTGTACGGGCCGCCGCCCACGACGAGCACGTCGCCGTGGTCGCCCTTGTGGCTCTGTGCGTCGCGGTCGAGCGCGAGGAGGTCGCCGGGGCCGGTGAACAGTTCGGCCGCCTCGGGAATGCCGATGTCGGCGACGACGACCTCGCAGTCGAGGTCCCCGAGACCGGGCTTGTCGTCGTGGAAGGTGACGACGCGGTCGGCGTCGACCGCGAGACCCGCCGCCTCGCCCGTGTCGGCGTCGACGCCGGAGGGAACGTCGACCGCGAGGACGGTCGCAGCCGATTCGTTGATGGCGCGGGCGGCCGTCGCCTCGGGTTCGCGGAGCGCGCCGGCGACGCCGGTTCCGAGCATCGCGTCCACGACGAGGTCGGGGTCGCCGAGGTCGAAGGCGGCCGAGTCGGCGACGGTCCGCCGGTCGGCCTCGCCCGCGACGAGGGCGTCCCAGTTCTCGCGGGCGATGTCGGTCGAAATCGTCTCCGGGCGGCCGAGCAGGTGAACGGTCACGTCGTACGCCTTCAGGAACCGCGCGGCGACGAGCGCGTCGCCCCCGTTGTTGCCGCGTCCGGCGACGATTGCGACCGACGCGCCGGGGTCCGCGAGGTCGCGGCAGGCCCGCGCGACGGCGTTCCCGCTCGACTCCATGAGCTGTTTCCGCGGCACGCCGAGCGCCTCGGCGTTCAGGTCGACCGCGGCCATGCGTCGACTCGTAATCATACGCCCCCGTTGGCCCGGGGCCGCGTTAACACATGTGGTCGCGGGTCGGATTCGCAACGCTTGACACGGCGGCGACTGAATCCGGGGTAGTGACTCGCCGCCTCTTCGGAACTCTCTGCGGACTCGTCTTCCTCGTCAACTTCGGCCGCGTCGCGTTCCCGCCGCTCGTCGAGACGCTCCAGACGCAGTTCTCCGTCGGCCCGGCGACCATCGGCGTCGTGACGAGCCTCGTCTGGCTCGGGACCGCCATCCCGCGAATCCCCGTCGGCTACCTGCTCACGCGCGTCTCGCGGTCGAAGGTCGTCCTCGGGTCGGGCACGCTGCTCGTCGTCGCCGCGGCGTTCACCGCGAGCGCGACGTCGGTGCTGACCCTCCAAATCGGCGCGTTCGGCCTCGGCCTCGCCTCGGGCGCGTACTTCGTCTCCGCGACCCCGCTCGTCGGCGAACTGTTCCCCGAGCGCGTCGGCCGCATGGTCGGCATCCACGGCGCGGCCAGCCAGGTCGCCGCCGTCGTCGCCGCGCCCGTCGTCGTCATCATCCTCGCGTCGTACACGTGGCGCGAGACGTTCTGGGTCTTGGCCGCCGCCGCCGCGCTCGTGACGCTCCTCCTCTACGCCGTCTCCCGCGACGGGAGCGCGGGGGCCGGCACGGGCGCTGACCGCGACTTCTCGGCCGCGCTCGGCCACTGGAAGCTCATCCTCACGGGCATCCTCCTCATCGCGCCCGCGGGGTTCGTCTGGCAGGGCCTGTTCAACTTCCTCGTGTCGTACATGACCCAAGCGAAGGCGTTCGACGCCGCCACGGCGAGCACGATGCTCACCATCGTCTTCGCCGCCGGCGTCCCCGCGTTCTCGCTGTCGGGCCGACTCGCCGACAAACTCCCGCACGTCCCCTACATCTTCGGCCTGCTCGTCGCCTTCATCGGCGCGCTCGTCGCCCTGACGTACGCGCAGGGCTTCGTCGCCGTCGCCGTCGTCGTCGCGGTGCTCGGCTACGTCATCCACAGCCTGTTTCCCGCGCTGGACACGTTCATGCTCTCGTCGCTGCCGAGCGACGCCCGCGGGAGCGCCTACGCCGTGTTCAGCGGCGCGGCGCTCCTCTTGGAGGCCAACGGGAGCGGCGCGGTCGGCTTCCTGACCGAGGCGAACTACGCTTTCGAGTCGGTCTTCCGGACGCTCGCCGGGGGGCTCGCGGTGTTCGTCGCCGCGCTCGCCGTCCTCTACGCGCTGAACCGACTGCCGGGCGTCGACCGGACCGGGGCGGACCGGAGCGCGCCCGAGCGCGCCTGACCTCCCGAAACGGTTTACTTCCCGCACCGAAATGTCGATTGTATGTCAGGGTTGCTCCCGTCCGACGGGTCCGTCGATTCGAGCGTCGAGACCGCCCCGCGCGTCCACTGGCTCGACGACGACGAGACGGAGCAACTCCTCGGCTGCCTCTCTTGTGACACCGCCCGCGACCTGCTGTCGTGCCTGCAGGACTCGCCGGCGACGGCGACCGAGCTCTCGAAGCGGGTCGAGACCTCCGTCCAGAACGCCCGCCACCACCTCGGGAACCTCATCGAGGCCGACCTCGTCCGCGTCGCCGGCACCCGCTACTCCGAGAAGGGGCGCGAGATGAAGGTGTACGCCGCCGCCGCGCCGTTCGTCGTCTGCGTCGGCGGCGACGGCGGGGACCGCGAGGCGTTCGCCGAGGCGATCGCCGCCTTCCTCGAATAGCGTCGCCGGCCCGGCCGCCATCCCTCGCGCGAACGTTCAAGTGCGAGTCCGCGGCCAGTCACCGACACCCCTATGGCCGTCGCAACTGGACCACAGAGCGTGACCTGGCAGGAGGTGTTCGGCCACCCGGAGGCGTACCCGGAGCAGGCCGACGGAATCGAGACCGCGATACAGACCGCCCGAGACGACGGGTTCGCCGTCGTGGAGGGCGCGTGCGGGACCGGCAAGACGATGCTCGCGCTCACCGCCGGCATCGACCTCGTCCGCGACCCGGACTCCGACTACGAGCGCGTCTTCGTCCTCACGAGCGTCAAACAACAGCTCCGGCAGTTCGAAGCCGACCTCCGAACCATCAACGAGAACCTCCCGAGCGACTGGAAACCCGTCTCGGGACTCACGCTCGTCGGCAAGTCCGACGTGTGTCCCTACAGCCGCGAGGGCTGCGGCGGCATCGACGACGCGACCGTCTACGACCGCTGTGAGGGCCTCCGCGACCGGACCCGCGGGCTCGTCGGCGACGGCGGCCGGACCAGCGCCGAGGCGCTCGCGAAAGACGCCCGCGAGCAACAGACCGGCCTCCTCGACACCGGTTCGACCACCGCGGGCCCGAACTACCTCGAAACCGCCGGCGACCCGACGCCGTACCCCAAGTCGATGCCGGACTACGAGGACGTGGAGTACTGCCCGTTCTACGCGAACTTCCTCGCTGACCTCCCCGAAGACGGCGACCCAATCGAGGCCGTTCCCTTCGAGTTCGACGATAAGGGCCTCATCGCGACCGAAGACCTCGTCTCGCTGGCCGCGGGCGCGGGGTCGTGTCCCCACTCGGTGATGGGCGCGCTGTTGCCCAACGTCGAGGTCGTCGTCGGCAACTACTACCACGCGTTCGACCCGACGACCGTCGGCACCTTCACCGGCGCGCTCGTCGACGACTCGACGTTCGTCATCTGCGACGAGGCGCACATGCTCGAACCCCGCGTCCGCGACCTCGTCTCGGTCGGCGTCGGCGACCGGACGCTCCGCGACGCCGAAAGCGAGTTCACCCGCGTCATCCAGCCCGTGAAGTTCGACGACGCCGGCAAGTCGACCGTCGACGCCGAACTCGTCCGCGGAGAGCTCCAAGAGGCCGACGTGACGCTCCGCGAACTGGAGGAGACCCGGGACTTCATCCGCGACCTCCGGGAGGAACTTGACCGGCGTGTGACCGCGCACCTCGACCGCGAGTACGTCGGCTGGCGCGCCGACCTCACCGAACTCGACGACGAGGAGCTCCCGCTGCGCGACCCCGAGGAGCCCGGCGTCGACGAACTCACCGAGTGGGCCGAGGAGAGCGGCCACGACGAGGGGACGTGGGTCCGCGCCGAGGCGACCGGCTCGGCGGTCGCCCGCATCCTCGACTCGGTGGAGGAAGACGACAAGCGCCGGGCCGCGCCGGCGGCGGGGCGGGCGCTGGCGACGTGGGCCTACGCGGACCACGAAAAGCACTTCCGCGAAATCGAGCTCGAGCGGACGTGGGACGAGATGGAGCCGCCGGAGTCGTGGCGTCGCGCGTACAACGCCCGGCTGTCGGTCCACAACTGCGTCCCCGGCGAGGCCATCGCCGAGCGCCTCGGCGACTTCGGCGGCGGCGTCCTGATGAGCGCGACGCTCGAACCCATCGACGTGTTCCGCCGCGTGACCGGCCTCGACGCCCTCGCCGACGACGGCCGCCCGGTCGCCGAGCGGACGTTCGGCCTCGGCTTCCCCGAGTCGAACCGCGCGAGCTTCGCCGTCGACGTGCCGAAGTTCACCCACAGCAACCGCGGGCCGCCCGGCGAGGAAAACGAGACGCGGCTCGCGTACACCGACGCCGCCGTCGAGGTGTGCGAGCGCTCGCCGGGCAACGTCCTCGTCGGGATGCCGAACTACGCCGAGGCCGAGTGGATGGCGGGCGCGCTCGAAGCCCGCGTCGACAAGCCCGTCCTCCTCGACGAGTCGTCGGACGACGGGGCCACGGAGCGGCTCAAGCGCGACTTCTTCGGCGGCGACGGGAAGGTGCTCGTGACGAGCCTCCGCGGCACGCTCACCGAGGGCGTCGACTACAGCGGCGACAAGCTCTCGGCCGCCGTCGTCTGCGGCGTCCCGCTCATCAACACGTCGTCGCCGCGGACCCGCGCGGTGAAGACGGCCTACGACCGCGAGTTCGGAAACGGCTTCGAGACGGCGCTCACGGTGCCCGCGGTCAGAAAGGCGCGGCAGGCCATCGGGCGCGTCATCCGCGGGACCGACGAGGTCGGCGTCCGCGTCTTCGTGGACGCTCGGTACGCCCGCGACTCGTGGAACGGCGTCCGCGACTACCTGCCGGAACAGGAGCGCGAGGAGTTCAGGCCGGTCAGTCCCGACATGCTCGGCTTCGGCCTCGACCGGTTCTGGTCGTCGGTCGAGTAGTCGCGGGCGCGCCGCGCCGCGGCCGGCGTGCCGAGGGCCAGACGTGTCGTCAGGAGAGCGTCAGCGTTCGTCGTCCCACGCGTCCCGGCAGTCGTCGTCGCAGAAGTGCCGCGCCTGCACGGCGCCGTCTTCGACCCACGTGACGACGCGGTGCGTCGGATTGTTGGCAACCGGCTCCCCGCACGTCGCGCAGGTCGGGGCGTCTTCGGGGTCTACGTTCTCTTCCAAATCGGACGTGGGATCGACCATCGACAGCCAGATGGCGGTCCCGGGCACTTCAACCCGTCTCCGCCGGCAGAAGTCGCCCGGCGGGGCGGATTCTCCCGCGGAACTATGGAATCCACACCCGCGCGAGGGGAACCGAAGCTATGTATCACTCCGTACTCCCACTTGGTGCAACGTTTTGTAACCAACGGGTATTGTCAATCACTACCACACTTAGTGAAGGTTATGTAATCGCCGTCGCGTGTGTATAGGTGACGGCGAATGTCAGAAGTGCCCGCCTCTCAGGACTCGGTTGCAGGGACCGCTGACCGCACCGGCGCGGATACCACCGGGGATTGCTACCTCCATAGCGTCGTCGTCACCTATCGAGGGAGCCCCGACCAAGTGACCGTTTACCCCCGGCGCGACAGCTGCTGCGACCGAATGGAGGCGTGGTTGACCGCCGACGCCGACGCGTTCGTCTCGCTCGACGAGATGTGCTGATTCGTCGCCGCCGCGGTCGCCGCGCAGCCGACGAGAACGCACGCCGCCGATAGCTCTCCCTGCCGCCGCGTCGGCTCAGCCGACGAACTCGGCGTCGGACAGCGTCTTTTGTACCGCCTCTTCGCCCACCGCCGCCGCCAGCGCCTCGAAGCCGGCGCGCTCGGCGCGGTCGCGGGCGTTCGCCACCAGCCGCGAGACGATGAACTCCGGCGTGGACTTGCCGACCGTCCCGAACCGCGGCTGGTAGTCCACGCGCAGTTCCAACTCGTCGGTCAGGCCCTCGGCGAAGATGCCGTCGATGCGCGCCTCGGGCGGGAGCGGGCTCAGTTCGTCCGCGAGGTGCGTGACGTAGACGCCGAAGGCGTCGCGCTCGACGGTGAGGTTCACGAGGCCGTTGAGCAGGTCGGCCGCGCGGCCCGGCTCGGTGATGGCCTCGAACTCGTCGACGAGCATCAGCGTCCGGCCGTCGCCCGACAGCGGCGGCACGATGGACTTGAGCGTCGATTCGAGCACGCCCGCGTTGAAGCTCGCGTGCCGGCGGTGGAACACGACCGAGTCGAACCGGCCGACGACCGCCGACTCGGCGGGGACCGGAAGCCCCATCGACGCGAGGATGGCGACCTGCGAGAGCGTCTCCAGAAGCGTCGTCTTCCCGCCGCTGTTGGCCCCGGTGAGGACCGACACGCGGTCGCCGACCGGCGGCGTCGGCCCGGCGGCGCACGCGAGTTCGTGGTCGCCGACGGCGTAGGAGACGGGCTGTGGGTCGTCGATGAAGAGGTTTCGGGCCCCGCAGACCGCCAGCCCCGTCTCGGCGATGTCCGGCCGCGTCAGGTCGTACTCGTCGGCGAACCGCGCGAGCGACAGCGACAGCGCGACCTCGTCGACGGCCTCGACCGCGAGGTCCACGTCGTCGCGGGCGGCCCAGATGCGGTCGCGTAGCTCCTCGGCGACGGTCTCCTCGCGCGCGGTGACGTCGGCTTCGAGGTCCTCGACGAGCGCCCGGAGCGACGCGCTCACGAAGTCGGTCGCGTCGCGGGCGTCCTCGGCGGCGACCGCCTCGACCTCGCCGCGCGAGAGGTCGGTCTCCTGGGCGACGTACTGGACGAACGCGGCGCGGAAGTCGTCGAGCGAGCGGACGCCCCGCGACTGGATGGTTTCGAGCACGTCGAACGAGCCGGATTGGAGTTCGTTCGCGGTGTCGAGCCGGCTCCGCAGGCTGTCGAGGCGGTCGTCAGCACCCGCGGCGACCGAGCCGTCCTTGTCGACGTAGCCCAGCGCGCCGAGAGCGTCGCGGAGGGAATCCGGGTCGGCCTCCTCCAGCGCGTCGAACGGCTCCCCGCGAAGTCCGGCCTCCCGGAGTTCGAGCGCGGCGCGAACGGCGGCGCGCTCGGTCTCGCCGGCCTCGTCGTAGTCGCGGAACGTCGCTTCGACGGCGTCGCGGGCGTCGTCGTCGAGGTCGGCCCACGCCTCCCGCGCCGCGAGGACGCGGTCGAGGCGGTCGCGCCGGTCTCCGACGGTCGGGAGCGGCGTCAGCACGCGGATTCGGTCGGCGGCGTGTTCGGTCAGCGCGCGGTCGCTCGCGAGCGACAGGAGGTCGTCGTACACGTTTCGGGCGTCGCGGGTCGACAGCGCGTCGATGCCGGCCTGTCCGTCGGCGCGGCGGAGGATGCGAACCGCCCGCCCGCGCGTGACGCCGGCGTCGACGAGCGCCCGCACGTCGGCCGACTCGATGGCGACGACCGCCCCCTCCCTGCCGAGAGCCGATTCCAGTCGGTCCGAGGTCTTCGGGCCGACTCCCCAGTAGTCTTCGAGTCGCATACCGGGGGCGTCTCGCCGGGCGCTCTTAGGTCCACCCGTCGGCCGGTGCCGCCGCTGTTCGAGGGGGAGTCCGCGAAGAAAATATCAGTGTGACGTGACGCGCTGGTCGGTGTCGGGGTCGGTATCGGTCGCCTCGTCGGGACGGAGCAGGTGTCGGCCGGGCACCGACTCCGCGTCGAGGTCGAGGTCGCGGGCGGCACCGACCGCGAGCGCGGTCGTGAGCGTCCGGACGGCGTGCTCGTGGTCGGCCCGGCAGTCCCGGAGGGCCATCGGGCCGATTCCAAGTCGGTGGTACGGTTCGAGGTCGGCGCTGGTGAGCACCCCGCGGTCGAGGTAGTCTGTGGCGATTTCTACGAGCAGCGAATGCACGTGAATGAGCTCGTTTTTCTTCATGGGTTGCACGTATGTGCTCATCCGGCGTAAATGGCGCGGTGGTGCGTGCTTTTGGTCTTGTATCTGCCTCGGCTAGAAATGAATGTACGCGTCGGGGACACGAACGAAACACCCGTCGCTCGTCGGGCGATTTCGCGGAAAGGGAGTTGGGGTTTGGGCAGGGACACGTCCCCAGGGCGGAGAGAGGGGGTAGGTTGTCGATTCCGCCGTAGGGTCGTGCGGGCACGACGAGTGACCCGGGCAGGTCACTGTGGCCATATAGTCGAATGGCGCGGTCGGTACTAATTCACGGCCCTACGTGGTTAGGGACGGCTCGGGCCGACCGAGAAACGCACAAGTCAGTGGGGGTTAGAGTCGGGGTATGCACGCACGACGGGACGCCGGTTCGAGGGGGGGTCGAGACGGATGACCGACGGGGCTCCGCAGTCGGTCGACGACCCGTCTGCGACGGAGCGCGAACTGCGCCAGCGACTCGACATCCTCGCGACGTTCAACGAGGTCGTCGCGGACGTGAACGAGGCCATCGTCGACGCCGGCGGGCGCGCGGACATCGAACGGCAGGTCTGCGAGCGACTCGTCCAGACCGACGAACTCCGGTTCGCGTGGGTCGGCGTCGTCGACGAGGCGACCGGCGACGTGGAGCCGACCGAGTGGGCCGGCGTCGAGGACGGCTACCTCGACGAGATAGACGTGTCGGTGTCGGCGGAGCGCCCCGAGGGAAACGGCCCGGTCGGCCGCGCGGTCCGGTCGAACGCGGTGCAGGCGACCCACAGCATCGCCGACGAACCGGCGTTCGGGCCGTTCCGCGAACCGGCGCTCGAACGCGGCTACCGCTCGGCGGCGTCGGTGCCGCTCGTCTACGACGACGCGCGCTACGGCGTGCTCACGATGTACGCCGAACACGAGCGGGCGTTCACCGCGGAGCTCGCCGAGCCGATTTCGAATCTCGGCCACGCCGTCGCCCACGGCATCGACACCCACGTCCGGCGGGAGCGCGAGCGCGAACTCGAACGCCGCGAGCAGGCGTTTTCGCGCATCGTCGAGGACATCGAGGAGTACGCGCTGTTCCGCCTCGACGCCTCGGGTCGCGTCGAGAGCTGGAACCGCGGCGCGGCGGCCATCAAGGGCTACGATACGGAGGAGATACTCGGCGAACACATCGAGACGTTCTACACCGACGAGGACGCCGAAGACGGCCTGCCAGAGCGCCTTCTCGACCGAGCGCGGACCGAGGGCCGAGCCGAAAACGAGGGGTGGCGCGTCCGTGCCGACGGCACTCGCTTTTGGGCGTCTGTCACCATCACCGCCCTGACCGACGACACCGGTGAGGTCATCGGCTTCGCCAAGGTGACCCGCGACATGACCGACCGGAAGCGCCGCGAGCGACAGTTGGACGCGGTGTTCAACAGCACGTTCCAGTACATCGGGCTGGTCGAGCCCGACGGAACGGTCCTCCGGGTGAACGACGCCGCGCTCGACCTCGTGGACGGCGACCGCGACGACATCGTCGGACTGCGGGCGTGGGAGACGCCGTGGTGGCGCGGCGACGACGAGCGAATCGCCGACCTCCGGGCCGCGCTCGACCGCGCGGCCGACGGGGAGTTCGTCCGCTACGAGGTCGAAATCGAGCGACAGAACACCGACCGGCCGGTCGTCATCGACTTCTCCGTCACCCCGGTCCGCGACGACGACGGCGAGGTGTCGCTTCTGGTCCTCGAGGGCCACGACATCACCGCCCGCAAGGAGCGAGAGCGGGAGTTGCGGCGCGAACAGGAGCGACTGGAGTTCGTAAACCGCATCATCCGCCACAACCTCCTCAACGGGCTCAACGTGGTCGGCGCGCGGGCGGACATCGTCGAGGACTTCGTGGACGACGCGGGGCTGACCCACCTCGAAACGATACAGGGGCGCGTCCGCGAGATGACCGAACTCGTCGGGACGATGCGGACGTTCATGAAGGTCATCGTCGAGCGCGAGTCCCACGAGTTCCGACCGCGTCGAATCGACGAGGCGGTCGACCACGGCGCGGAGTCGCTGCGGAGCGAGACCGACGCCGCGAGCGTCGAAGTCGGACGGCTCCCCGACGTCTCGGTCGTCGCCGACGACCTGCTGGACGAGGTCATCGAGCACCTGCTGAAAAACGCCGTCCAGCACAACGACAAGCCGAACCCGGCGGTCGAAGTCGAGGTTGGGGCCGGCGACGACGCGGTCGAACTCCGCGTCTCCGACAACGGCCCGGGCGTCCCGGACGAGGAGAAACACCGCATCGTCGACCAGCGCATCGAGGACCTGTCGAATCCGGGTAACGGGTTCGGGCTGTTTCTGGTCCGCGAAATCGTCGAGAGCTACGGCGGGACGGTCGCAATCGAGGACAACGACCGCGGCGGAGCCACGTTCGTCGTCACGCTCCCGCGAGCGTGAGTTCGGCCCGGGGCCGTCTCGCGGGTCGGTTCGCAGTCGGTCGCGGGAGTTCCCCGTCCGTCGGAGACGACCGAATCGGGTCACTGAACCGCCTAAATTCCACCTGCTGCGATGGGCAGATATATTACTGTTCGCCGTTACTGTGTGTTCGATACGATGGTCACCGAACGCTCGGCGCGCGAGAGCCCCGAACAGCGGGCCGCCGAGCAGGTCGTTCTCGTGGTCGACGACGACGAGGACCTCGCAGACACCTGCCGGTACTGGCTCGACGGCGAGCGGTTCGCCGTCGAGACCGCCTACGGCGGTGAAGAAGCCCTCCACCGACTCGACGACACCGTCGACGTCGTCCTCCTCGACCGCCGAATGCCGAACGTCACGGGCGACGACGTGCTCGACGAGATTCGCGAGCGCGGCCTCGACTGCCGCGTGGCGATGATGACCGCGGTCGAGCCCGACACGGACATCGTCGACATGCCGTTCGACGCCTACCTCGTCAAGCCCGTCTCGGAGTCGGAGGTCAAAGAGACGGTCGAAGAGCTGCTCGTGCGGTCGGGCTTCGAGTCGGAGGTCCGCGAGTACTTCGCGCTCGAATCCACGGAGGCGGCGCTCGACAGCCGCGACGTGGAGGAGCTCCGCGAGCCCGAGGCGCTGTCGGACCTCCGCGGTCGACTGGAGGCGGTCCGAGCCGAACACGAGGCGGCGATTCGTAACCGCGAGGCGCAGCTCGACCGCCTGAACCGGACCAACGAGCTCCTCCGCGACATCGACCGGGCGATAATCGACGCGCGGAGCCGCGACGAAATCGAACGGACCGTCTGCGACGCGGTCGCGAGCGCCCACGAGGCCGCGTTTGTTCTCAGACGCACCGCCGCCGGCACGCTCCGGTGTACCGCCGCGGCGGGCTACGGACTCGACCCCTCGGGCGTCGACCTCGACTTCGTCGACGAGGCGTTCGATATCGACGGAACGGTCGAAGACGGCTTCGCCTTCGAGGACATCTCCGAGGCGCACCGCGCGGCGGTCTTCGGCGACGACGCCGCCGACCTCGACGCGGTGTCGGCGCTCTGTGTCGCCATCGACTACCGCGAAACGGTGTACGGCGCGCTCGTCGTCTACGACGAGACCGACGGCTTCGACGAGGAGTCCGCAGGACTGTTTTCTGACCTCGGCGCGACCGTCGGCAACGGCATCAACGCGACGCAGAGCAAGCAGCTTCTCAACGGCGACAGCGTCGTCGAACTGGAGTTTCAGGTCGGCGGCGGCGCCGGCGTGCTCGCCGGGCTCTCGGCGACGCTCGACTGCCGACTCTCGCTGGACGGCGTCACCCGAGCCGGCGACGAGCTCACCTGTTTCGTCAGCGTCGCCGGCGCGTCGGGGTGCGACGCGGTCGCGGCCGCTATCGACGCCGCCGACGTCTCGCAGGCCCGCGTCGTCGCCGACGGCGACGAGGAGTCCGTCGTCGAACTCCGCACCGACGCCGAGGCGATGCTGTCGACCGCCATCGACCACGGCGCGAGCGTGGAGCGGTTGACGCTCTCCGAGGGGAGCGGCACCCTCGCGCTCCACGTCGCGGCCGACGCCGACCACGGCGCGCTCGTGGAGGCGGTGACGACGGCCGCGGCCGGCGTCTCGGTCGTCGCAAAGCGCGAGGTGGAGCGGTCCGTCCAGTCGGCCGACTCCTTCCGGCGGACGCTCGACTCCAAACTGACAGACCGGCAGAAGACGGTCCTCGAAACGTCGCTCGTCTCCGGCTACTTCGAGTGGCCCCGCGGGAGCACGGCAGAAGAGGTCGCCGACTCGCTCGGCATCTCGCCGCCGACGCTCCACGAACACCTCCGGACGGCGGAGCGAAAGCTCATCGAGACGTATTTCGACGAGCTGAATCCCGCGTCGGCGGACGACTGAAGCGGGCGGCCGCGGACCGTCGAAAGGAGATTAGTCGAGTTTGGCTTCGGGCGCGTCGCCGACGAATCGGTCGGCGGCGTCGAAGACGTCGCGTTTGGTGACCGGCTTCGTGAGCACGGCGTCAACGGGGAGGTCGGCGAGTTCGTCGCCGGGCGCGGCGCTGAGCATGACGACCGCGAACGACGACGGGTCGACCCGTCGGGAGAGTTCTTCGAGGACGGACTCGCCGGAGAGACCGGGGAGGTTGTGGTCGAGGAAGACGAGGTCGACGCTCTCGTCGAACGTCTGGAGGGCCTCGCGCCCGGAGTACGCGACTCGGACGCGGTAGCGGCGTTCGAGCCACAGCGCGAGGCTATCGGCGAGGGCGGCCTCGTCGTCGACGAGGAGGACAGTCGGCGCGTCTGGTGTGGGTTGCTGTGTCATGGCTCGGACCGTGGCTACGTCGGTGTCGCGGAGGCGGTCGGTCGGGGTCGGGGTCGGGGCCGGGGTTGGGGTCGGGAGTGGTCTGCCGAGGGTGGCCGGCGGTCGGCGGGGGTATCGCTCACGCGTCGTTCATTCGCTGGGACCGCGTGTTCCCGCAGCGCGTACAGCGCGTGACACGGTACGGCTCGCGGGAGAACTCGCGGTTCTCGCGTTTCCGGCTCTCGGTCTTGATTTCGATGGAGACGTCGTGCGGCGTCCGGGACTCACACGACTGGCACTCTTCGACGAACTCGTTGTTTCGGGGACTGCTTTTACTCTTCGACATAGAGTGGTCGTGGCAGTAGCTATGGACTCAGAGGCGTTGAATACGGAACCTAATCGATTTGGGAGGTGGACCAATCGAGAGGCGGCGGCCGCTCGTCGGTCGAAGAAAACTACTCCGCGGGGACGATTTTCTCGTCGTACTTGTCGCGGAACTCCTGGATGAGCGTGCCCATCTGGGCGTACCAGTCGTTGAGCATGCGCTGCATGTCGTCTGCGACCTCGTTGGGGTCGGTCGGGTGGTAGACGTGGTAGTAGCCGCCGTGTTCGTAGTTCACCTGTTCCTTCTGGATGAGCCCCGCCTGCAGCAGGCGCTGGATGGAGCGGTACGCGGTCGAACGTTCCCGCTCGACCGCCTCGGCGACCTCGTCGACGGTCAGGTGTTCGTCGGTCTCGACGAGCACCTCGAAACACCGCCGGTCGAGTTGCTTCAGTCCGTGGAGACACTCGAGGAGTCCCTCACACTCCATGTCCGATTGCAGGTATTCGACCATCGAGCTAGCCATTGTCGGTTCGGGCTACGTGGTCAGCCCTCAAAAGGGTTTGTATAGTTTGCACAACACCGGGGGAGAAACGGCGTCCCGGTGTCGTGGATTCGGGTTCGATACGAGTGCGGTTCGCGTGCGAGCCGTCGTCCTCAGTCGGCGGTCGAACTTCCGGCGGCCGAAGGCGCGCGAATGGACTTGACGGCGCTGTAGAGCACCGCGCCGGAGACCATGAGCGCCGACCCGAGGATGAGCGCGAGGCTGACGTAGTCGAGGACGCCCATGCCGAGGTAGTTCCCGGCCTGCCGCACGGCGACGGCGAGCGCGCCGAGGAGCAGCATCAGGCCGAAGTAAATCTTGATCTCGTCCTCGTCGACGATGGAGGTCGCGGCGGAGCCGACGCGCGCGCCGAGCGCCGACCCGGCGAGGAGCGGCGCGACGATAGAGAGGTCGACGCCGCCGGACTGCGCGTAGAGGAACGAGCCGATACCGCCCGAGAACATGATTTCGAACAGGTCGGTGCCGACCGCGATGGGCACCGGAACGCCGATGAGGTAGAACAGCGCGGGCATGCGGATGAAGCCGCCGCCGACGCCGAGGAAGCCCGAGAGGAGCCCCGTGGCGAACGCGACCAGGAGAATCATCCACAGCGAGACTTTGACGCCGCCGCGGAGGGTTATCATCGGCGGGAGCGAGTAGCTCTGAATCTTCTTGGCCAGTTCGGGGATGTCGTCGGCGTCGATGTCGGCGTCGCCGTCCACGTCGTGGCTCACGCCGCCGCCGTTGCCGCCCTTCAGCGCCTCGTAGGTGACGAACAGCCCGATACCGCCGAGAAGCAACACGTACGTGACGCTGATGATGTTACCGGCGAGTCCGAGCTCTTCGAGGTAGAGGACGATTTCCTTCCCGACTTCGAGGCCGACCGTGGTCCCGATAATCATCGAGATGCCGAGTTTGTAGTCGACCTGTCCGAGGTCGCGGTGCTTCAGCGTCGCGATGACGGAGGTCCCGAAGACGAACGCGAGCCCGGAACCGACGGCCACGCGCGAGGGGTAGCCCATGACGAGCAGCGCGGGCGTCACGAGGAACGACCCGCCCATGCCGAAGAAGCCGAACAGGACGCCGATGAGAACCCCGAACGCGACGAAGAGGGCCAGCATCCCGGCAGACATGCCGAGTAGTTCGAACACGCTCACTCACCACCGATGGCCTTCCGAACGGTCGGTCCGAGTGCGGCGGTCAGCGCGCCGTACCCGACGTACAGCACCATCGCCTCGACGAGGACGACGCCGACGAGCGCGGCGGCCTGTGCGTTCCCGCCCAACGTCTCGATTCCGAACATCTTACCAGCACCCCTCGGGGTGCCCGGAGTGTATTGCACGCATCATACTATCTTGTACACCGCTGGCTAACCGGAGTGAGGATATAACGCTTTTGGGAATACTGTACAATACCATATCGCTGTTGCATACTCGTAAGTTATAGAATGGACATAGAAATACCACTAAATCGAGCTATATTTTGTATCACGAGACGTTACGAACATATTTGTCCGCTATCTATGACAAAATAGTTGTTTGCTTCTTGTGCAATACTATATCTGGCCGGTTACAATCGCATAGACTCGGTCGAGAGCCGCTCACGACGACGTTCTCGGACATCGGCGGCGAGCGTCGACCGTCGACTCGCGGAGGAAACGACCACCGACTGCTCGACAGCGCGCGCGAGCCGCGGCCCATCGGCGGCGGTTCGCCGACAGGGAGGCGAGAACGTCGTCGCCGTCGCTCTGCGGGCGACGGACGGGAAAAGAACGAGATCGGATTCGCCGACGAGGGGTTCAGTCGGCGGAGGTGCCGGTTACGGCGCTCTCGGCGCGGCGGGCCCGCCAGAGCCCCTGCAGGTACGCGCCGACGAACATCCCGCCGATGGCGATGAGGATGGGGTAGTTGCCGACGCCGAGGCTGGCGTAGGCGGCGCCGGGACAGATGCCGGAGATACCCCAGCCGGCTCCGAAGACGACCCCGCCGACGACGACGTTCTTGTCGAACGACTTCAGGCGGCGGCCGTAGTCGCGCCCGGTGAGGGGCGCGCGGTCGCCGAACGCCTCGGCGAGCGCGAAGACGGTGCCGGTGACGACCGCGGCCCCGCCCATCACGAAGACGAGACCGAGGTCGTCGAACTGAAGGAAGTCGAGGACGACCTCCGGGCGGGCCATGTTGCTGACGGCGAGGCCGAACCCGAATATCAGGCCGCCCGCGACGACGACCAGCATGAACCCGAGTCCGCGTTCGTCGTCGCTCACGGCGACACCCCCAGCGCGCTCAGGAGCTGTGCGACCCCGATGGCGACGAGCATGAACGTGGCGACGTTGACGAGCGAGGTCCGCGAGCGCGAGCCGACGCCGCAGACCCCGTGGCCGGACGTACAGCCCTTCCCGATTCGGGTGCCGACGCCGACGAGGACGCCGCCGACGGCGAAGCGCCACGGTTGCACGTCGGAGACCCACCAGCCGTCACCGAACAGGACGGTGTAGATGGCGGCCCCGGCGACGATGCTCAGGGTGAACACGACCCGCCAGTCCCGCGAGGCGACGTACTTCGCCTTGTTGAACCGCGGGAGGTCGGAGGCGTACGACAGCGTCGATTCGAGGAAGGTGCTCGCGCCGGCGATGATGCCCGTCCCGAGGTAGATGACGGCGGTCCCGAGGCCGATGAGGAGACCGCCGAGCGCGTAGTGCGCGATACCGTTCGGAAAGAGCCCTTCGACGAGGAGCGGCGTCAGACCCGACATTTAGTTCGTGAGGGCTTCGTTGCTGGCCGCGCAGTTGTTCGGCCCGAGTTCGAGCTCGAAGGCGCGGTCGTCGTCCGACTCCTGCACGCCGAGGTTCGTCTCGATGATGTCGACGTAGTTGGCCGGCCGCGGCGGCATGTCCGAGAGGATGAACTCCACGAACTCGTCTTTGGGCATCGAAAGTGCGTCCATCGTGTCCTTCAGTTCCCCGAGCGTGGCGGTGTAACTGCCGTCGGCGGCGGGGATTGCCGCGTCGCTGAAGTGCGCGGAGGCGACGATGGCGTCGTCGTCGTGCGAGAGGACGCGCTCCTGCAGCGAGTCGTAGAGCATTCCGGCCGCGTCGGGCGCGCCCTCGTCGCCGTCTTCGAGGTCGGGGCGGGCGACCGACTCGATGAACAGGCCGTCGCCCGTGAACAGCACGTTGTCGACCGTGTAGGTCGTCATGCCGGTCGTGTGACCGGGCGTGTGGATGGCCTCGATGTCGGTGTCGCCGACGGTGAGCGTCTCGCCGTCCGCGATTGTGTCGTAGGGCGTGCCGTAGTCGACGCCGCGGTCCTCGGCGGCCTCGGGGATGACGCCCGTGACGCCGTGGTCTTCGACCAGCGTGCGGACCCCGCTGATGTGGTCGGCGTGGATGTGCGTGTCGACGGCGTACTTCAGTTCCGCGCCGAGGGCCTTCGCGTCGGCGACGTACTCGTCGGCGAAGTACCGGAGCGGGTCGACGACGGCCGCCTCGTCGCCGTCGACGACGAGGTACGCCAGACAGCCGCTGGAGGGGCGCTGGTACTGCGCGACGAGCGCGTCGCCGTCGGTCTCCAGTTCGGTGTACTCGTAGATGCTCGCCCAGCCGTTCATCCCGCGTTCGAGCGCCACGGCGTCGTAGCCCTCCTGAATCAGGAGCCCGGCGACGTACTCCGAGGAGTGGCCCTTCGCACAGAGGACGACGAACTCCTCGTCTTCGGGCAGGTCCTCGAACAGCGCCTCGTCGAGCTCCTCGTCGAGGAACTCGAAGTAGGGGATGTTGACGTGGGAGACGTTCTCGCCGTCGATGCGCCAATCCTCGTGTTCCGACGGCACGCGATTGTCGAGGATGGTGAGCGCCTCGCCCTCGTCGATGCGGGCTTTCAGCGTCTCGGGCTCGATGACTGGCACGTCGACTTCGAGTTCCGGCAGGTCTGGAACGGTCATGTATGCATCACCCACTATCGGGTGGTTCGACTTAAGCTTTCGGATGGTAGTTTGAATTTCTTGCAATACTAACTCAGAATATATCGTCAGAAGGTAGTGCGATTTCGCACTCGTGCGAGCGTGTAATGACGCTAATCCCCGTTTAACCGCCGATTTCGGCATGCATCGCTGTCGAGCCTAAGTATTGTGTAGTCTACCCAAGAACCGACACACTTTTACGAAGCACCCCTATATTGTGGAATACACCCAACACAGGTGACCTCGAAAAATGAGTACATACGAACCCACCGAAACCCTCGACGTGAAAGGACTGTCCTGCCCGATGCCCGTCGTCAAGACCCGCGGCGCGGTCGACGACCTCGAAAGCGGCGAGATTCTGCAGGTCGTCGCGACCGACTCCGGTAGCATGAGCGACCTGAAGGGCTGGGCTGACTCCACCGACGGCGTCTCCATGCTCGACCAGGAAGAGGCCGAGGAAGACGGCGACGCGGTCTTCCGCCACCTCATCCAGAAGGAATGAGCTCGGACGCCGACGCGCCCGTCGACGCGGGAGCCGCCTCCGTCGAAGACCTCCGCGCGCAGGTCCAAGCCCTGCAGGAGGAGGTCTCCGACCTTCGGGAGGCCACCGACGACGACGGACAGAAGTCGATGACCATCATCGCGACCAAAGGCACCCTCGACATGGCGTACCCGCCGCTCATCCTCGCCAGCACGGCGGCCGCCTTCGGCTGGGACGTCGTGGTCTTCCACACGTTCTGGGGGCTCGACATCCTCCACGAGGAGAAGTCGAAGAACCTGAAGCTCAGCGCGGTCGGCAACCCGAGCATGCCGATGCCGAACGCCGTGGCCGCGTTGCCCTTCATGGACAACGTCGCCACGAGCATGATGGAAAAGAAGATTCAGGAAAACGGGACCGCGACCGTCGAGGAACTCATCGAGACCTCCCTCGACATGGGCGTGGACCTCCAGGCCTGCCAGATGACCATCGAGCTGATGGGCTACGACGAAGCCGAGTTCTACGACGGCGTCACCACCGGCGTCGGCGCGGCGACGGCCCTCCAGCACATGGCCGACGCCGACGTGCAACTCATGATTTAGGCCGGTCCGTCGTCTCCACCGGCCATTCAATCCCCCACTCCACCCCAACCCACACCACCCAACCCAGCCAATCCCTGCGGTTCCCTTCTTACGTTCTTCGGACGCGATGAGTGCCGCGGCCGCCCGCCGTTCTGCGGTTGACGCGTGAAAATCAGAGCCTCGTCGGGCGCGCCGTCGCCCGTCTCAGACGTTCCAGCCGTCGCCGAACGACTCGAACCGTTCGAGGTCGTGGCCGAACAGCACGTCGCCGCCGGTCCGGCGTTCGAGTTCCTTCACTTTCTGGAGGCTCTCGAACCAGTCGCGCTCGCTCCAGAGCAGGCCGGGGCCGAGCGGCACCTCGTCCGTGTAGTTGCCCTCGACGTAGCACTCGTCGCCCGCGACGAGCACGTCGCCGTCGGGCGTCTCGATGTGCGCGCCCAGCACGCCGGGGGTGTGACCCGGTAGGTGGACGAGCCGGAAGCCGTCGAACAGCGTGTGCTCGCCGCCGTGGACGACGTCCCAGTTCAGGTCGCGGTCGAAGTCCGACGCGAGGTACGCGATGGAGCCCTCGGTCGTCTTCGCCGAGTAGTACGCGAACTTCAGTTCCTCCTCGTGGACGTATATCGGCACGTCCGTCCCGGCGAACTCGGCGAGGCCGCCCGCGTGGTCGAGGTGCAGGTGGCTCATCACCACGGCGTCGATGTCGCCGAGGTCGTAGCCGACCGAATCGAGGTCGCCTTCGAGCGTGTGTTCCGCGGCGTCGACGTACTCGAACGCCTCGTACAGCGGGGCGGGCCAGTAGCCGTCGCCCGCCTCGGGGTTCGCTCCGGTGTCCCACAGCACCGTCCGGTCGGGGCCGTCGACGACGGCGTTCCAGACGACGAACTCGGCCGTTTCGTGGTCGGGGCTTCGGTTCGACGCGCTCCCCATGGTGTACCCGTCGAGGACGTACCCCATATCCGTGAGAACGCGACCGCGGTCGACCAGATGGACGCTGATGTCACCCATACGCCGGGATTAGGACGGAGCCGGCATAACAGTTCAGGCAGACAATATATGCCCGCCGGGCACGAGAGATACGCGCCGTCTCGGCCCGTTCGGTCCGAGTAACGACGAAAACGGCCGAAAAACGGCCGCTGAGCGCAAAACTGGAGTCGGAGTCGCGCCGGGCGACTACTCGCCGGGGCCGACTTCCTCGAACGGCTGGACGATGACGAAGCCGCCTTCGCCCGCGAATTCGAGCTGGTAGGACTCGCCCGACGAGCGGCCGAGCAGGCCCTTGATGTTGATGTCGCGGTTCGACGACGGCGAGACGGTTCCGCTCCACGCGACGGTCGCGTTGGGGTCGGTCTTGGCCGGCGTCTGGAGGACGATGGGCTCGCCGTGGGTCGTGATGGCGACGTGGCCGGGGCCTTCGAGGAAGACGTTGAACAGGCCGCCGGAGGACGCCCCGGCGATGCTCGTCAGCATCTTGATGTCCCAGTTCACGCTCGACTCGAACGCGAGCACGTCGTTACCGTTGACGCTCAGTTCCTCGCCCGCGTCGAGTTCGAGAATCTGGACCTCCTTGGCCTGGTCTGCGAGATAGAGGTGCCCGGTTCCGGTCGCCTGCATCATGACGTCGCCCTCGCCCGTGGCCTTCTTCTTGAGCATCCCCGTCAGGCCGCCGGCGGACTTCCGCTCGAAGGAGATGTCGCCGGTGTAGCCGACCATCGACCCGGCCTTGGCCATGACGCTCCCGTCGAGAGCCACGTCGAGCAGTTTCGAGTTTTCGAGTTCGAAGGATTCGCCGCCTTCGGACGGTGCGTGCGTGCTGACGAATTCGTCTAAATCCATTGGAGTCACCGAGTCGCAGCGGAGACGACTCTACCGGAGAGGCGACTGTCAGGGATATAGTTCTATGTGCCGCGAGAATTCGAAACGCGGAGCGACGACCGAAGGGCGTCCGGCGCGCTCAGTCTCGCCGACTTCGGTGGCCGGGGTTCCACTCGGCGTCGAGCGCTTCGTGGGTGAAGGGGACGGCGTCCTCGCCGGCGTAGGTGGCGACCAACTGGCCGTCGCCTTCGAGGTAGTACTTGTAGGTCGTCAGCCCTTCGAGACCGACCGGGCCGCGGGCGTGAATCTTGCCCGTCGAGATGCCCACCTCGGCGCCGAGGCCGTAGCGGTAGCCGTCGGCGAACCGGGTCGAGGCGTTGTGGAAGACGCTGGCGGCGTCGACGCCGGTCATGAACGTCTCGGCGCGCTCGGCGTCGCCGGTGACGATGGATTCGGTGTGTTTCGAGCCGTGGGCGTTGATGTGGTCGACCGCGTCGTACAGGTCCGAGACGACCTTGATGGAGAGTTCGAGGTCGCCGTACTCGGTGTCCCAGTCGTCGTCGGTCGCGGGGTCGACAGCGACGTGCTCGCGGGTCGCCTCGTCGCCCCGGAGGACGACGCCCTCGTCGCGGTAGCGCGCGACGACCGCCGGCAGGAAGTCGGCGGCGACGGACTCGTCGACCAAGAGCGTCTCGACGGCGTTGCAGACCGCGGGGTACTGCACCTTCGCGTCGAGGGTGATGTCTTCGGCCATGTCGAGGTCGGCCGACTCGTCGACGTAGACGTGGCAGATGCCCTCGGTGTGGCCGAGGACGGGAATCTGGGTGTTGTCCTGGATGTAGCTGACGAACTCCGAGGAGCCGCGGGGCATCACGAGGTCGACCATGTCGTCGAGTTCGAGCAGGCGGTCGACCTCCTCGTGGGCCTCGATGAGCGTCGCCCAGCCGTCGGGGAGCTCTTCGGTGGCGGACAGAATCGTCTCGTACAGCACGCGGTTCGACTCGCTCGCCTCGCTGCCGCCCTTGAGGATGACGGCGTTGCCGGACTTCAGCGCCAGCGCGGCGATTTGGACGAGCGCGTCGGGCCGCGACTCGAAGATGGTCGCGACGACGCCGATGGGGACCGAGAGCTTGTACAGTTCGAGGTCCGCGTCCAGTTCGCGCGCTTCCAGCGTCTCGCCGAGCGGGTCGTCCTGCTCGGCGACGGACTCGACCATCCCGGCGATGTCGTCGAGTTTCGCCTCGTCGAGTTTGAGGCGGTCGACGAGCGCCTGCGTGTACTCGCCCGCTTCGAGCATCGCCTCGGCCTCCTCGACGTCCTCGCGGTTGGCCGCGAGAATCGCCTCGCTGTTGTCGCGGATGGCGTCCGCGATGGCTCCGAGCGCGGCGTCGCGGTCGGCCGCGTCGACGTTGGCGAGGCGCAGCGCCGCCGACTGTGCCTGTTCGACCTGCGCGGTCGTGTCTCGCTCAGTCATCGAGTTCACCATCGAGGGGGAGGAACATTGTTCCCACCGATTCGCGCTCGGCGATCTTCGCCAGCACGTCGGGTTCGGTCGACTTCGCGATGACGGCGGGGATGCCGTACTCGGCGGCGTCGCGCGCGCCGCGGACCTTCGTCTGGATACCGCCGAAGCCGCCGGTCGAACTCGCGGTGACGATGTCCTCGACGTCGCTGTAGTTGTCGCCGACGACCTCGATGCGCTCGGCGTCGGGGTCCTCCTTCGGGTTCCCGGTGTAGACGCCGCCCACGTCGGTGAGCGTCACGAGTAGGTCGACGCCGATGCCGACCGCGATGTTCGACGAAATCATGTCGTTGTCGCCGATTTGGAGCTCCTCGGTGGCGACCGCGTCGTTCTCGTTGATGATGGGCACGACGCCCCACTCCAACAGCGTCTCGACCGTGTTCCGGAAGTTGGTGAACCGTTCGGGGTTCTCCAGGTCGTGCTGGGTGATGAGAATCTGGGCGACTTTCCGGTCGTAGCGCTCGAAGCTCTCGGTGTAGCGGTGCATCAAGAGGCTCTGGCCGACCGTCGACAGCGCCTGCGACGCTTCGAGGGTGTCGCGGTCAGCTGTGGGATGGTCGAGGCGGCCGATACCGGCACCGACCGCGCCCGAGGAGACGAGAAGCACCTCCTTGCCGCGCGAGAGGAGCGATTCGATGTCGTCGACGAGCTTGTCGAGCTTGTCGTCGTCGAGGTTGGAGTCCTCGTCGGTCAGCGAGTTCGTGCCGGCCTTGACGATGACGCGCTTCGCCTCGGCGGCGGCGTCGCGGGCGGCGGCGACCGCGTCGGGGTCGGGCTCGGCGACCTCGGAGGTCTCCGTCGTCTCGCTCACCTCACTCATCGGCGAAGTCCTCCGCGAGCTCCTTCGACCGGCGCTCGGCGGCGACGACCGCCTCGGTGACGGCCTCGTCGGCGGCGCTGTCCCAGAGGACCTCCATCCCCTCGATGGTCGTCCCGTTCGGCGAGCAGACCGCGTCGATGAGTTCGTCGGCGCTGCGGTCGTCCTGCACGACGGTCTCGGCCGCGCCCTTGAACGTCTGGGCGGCGAGAATCTCGGCGTCTTCCTCGGAGAGCCCGCCCGCGACGCCGGCCTGCGTGACGGCCTCGATGAGATAGAAGACGAAGGCCGGGCCGCTGCCGTTGACCGCGGTGGCGATGTCCATCTGCGACTCCTCGACCTCGACGAACTCGCCCACGTCCGAGAGGAGTTCGCGGACCTCGTCGGTCAGGTCGCCGGTCGCCGCCGCGGCCATGTCGCGGGTCTCGGCGGCGAGGTTCGGCATGATGCGGACGACGCGGGCGTCGGTGCGCGCCTCGACGAACGAGGTCGGGACGCCCGCGGCGATAGTGACGAGAGTCTGGTCGGGAGACAGGTCGAGTTCCGAGAGGACGGCCTCGACGATGTCGGGCTTGACCGCGACGAACACCACGTCGGCGTCGGCGGCGCGCGACACGTCGTCCGTCGTCGCTTCACAGTAGTCGGCGACCGCGGCGAGGGCGTCGGGGTCGAGGTCGCAGGCGACGACCGAGTGACCGCCCGCCTTCCAGAGCCCGGTGAGGAGGGCGCTCCCCATGTTTCCGCAGCCGATAACGCTCGTGCGTACCATTTGCTGAGTCAAGGTACGACGCTCAGATAGTAACTGCGTTCCGGTCAAGCGATGCCAAACCGGAAAACGAGTTGTCAGTTCTCTCCCCGGTCTCGGGTCGCCTCAGAGCGCGCCCTGCCGGTAGATGAGGTTGCGCTGAATCTCGTTCGCGCCCTCGTAGATAACCGGGATGCGAACGTCGCGGTAGACCCGCGAAATCTTGTACTCGTTGAGGACCGACCGACCGCCGTGGAGCTGCATGCCGCGTTCGGCCACGTCGACGGCCGTCTCGGTCGACTTCGTCTTGGCGGCGGCCGCCCAGAAGCCGGCGTCCTCGTTGGTTTCGACCTTCTCGGCGGCGCGCCAGTTGAGCGCGCGGGCCGCCTCGAACTCCATGCGCATGTCGGCGAGGATGTGCTGGACCGCCTGGAACTCCGAGACGTTGCGGCCGAACGCCCGCCGCTCGTGGACGAACTCCCACGCCTCCTCGATGGCGGCGGCGGCGAGGCCGAGGCTGTGGCCGCCGACGATGATGCGACCGTGGTTAAAGAAGTCCGCGAGCATGTAGAAGCCGCCGCCCTCGGTGCCGATGAGGTTCTCCTCGGGAACCTCGCAGTCGTCGAAGACGATGTGGCCCTGCTTGGACGCGCGCATGCCCATCTTCTCGGGGATGTGCTCGGCCTCGTAGCCGGGCGTGTCCGTCGGCACGATGAACATCGAGTAGTTCGAGTAGCGGTCGTCGGTGTCGGCGGTCTTGGCGTACACCGTCAGCCAGTCGGCCTCGACGGCGTTGCCGACCCAGTACTTCTCGCCGTTGAGGACGTAGCCGTCGTCGGTCTTCTCGGCGGTCGTCTCCATGCCGGCCATGTCGGAGCCGGTCTGCGGCTCGGACACCGCGAGCCCCGAAATCTGCTCGTTTTCGGCGACCGGGCGGAGCCACTTCTCCTTCTGTTCTTCGCTGCCGTAGTCCTCCATAATCTCGCAGCCGAACGAGGCGAGTTGGAGCGTCAGCGCGATGCCGGCGTCGGCGCGGTAGAACTCCTCGGAGATTGCCAGAATCTGCTGGAGGTCGAAGCCCTTGCCGCCGTACTCCTCGGAGATGTCCTGCGCGACGAGCCCCGCGTCCATCCCCGCCTGGAGGACCTCGTGGGGGTACTCGCCGGACTCGTAGTATTCCTCCGCGACCGGTTCGATGTGCTCTTTGGCGAACTCGCGGGCCTCCCGCTTGAGTTCGCGGGCGTGTTCGGGCACGATGGAGTCGTCGAGAAGTTCCATGTCCCGACATAGGATTGTACAGTAAAAATAGTGTATGGAACCAGTCTAAACTTCAAACTGGTTCTTCGTTAGAACCCACGACCGACCCGGCGCTCACTCGTCCGACGGGGCCTCCGCGTCGGGCGTCTTGCCCTCGATGAGCGAGGAGTCGTCGTACTGGTCTCGGAGCACCTTCTTGTCGAACTTGCCGGTCGCGGTCTTCGGGACCTCCTCGATGAAGACGACCTCGTCGGGGGCCCACCACTTCGGGAACTCGTCTTCGACGAGCGCGACGAGTTCGGCCTTGAGCGCCGCTTCGTCCGCGCCCGCCTTCGGGACGATGAAGGCCACGGGGCGCTCCTGCCAGCGCTCGTGGGGCACGCCGATGACGGTCGCCTCCGCCACGTCGTCGTGAGCCATGATGCTGTTTTCAAGTTCGACCGACGAAATCCACTCCCCGCCGGACTTGATGACGTCTTTCGCCCGGTCGACGATTTGGACGTAACCGTCTTCGTCCACCGTGACCACGTCGCCGGTCTTCAGCCAGTTCCCCTCGTAGTCTTCCTCGTTCGCGTCGGGGCGCTCGAAGTACTCGGTCGTCACCCACGGGCCGCGCACCCAGAGTTCGCCGAAGTCCTCGCCGTTCCACGGGACCTCGTCGCCGTCGTCGTCGACGACGCGCATCTCCAGTCCCGGCGCGAGCAGGCCCTGCTTGGCGCGCTTTTCGTACTGTTCTTCGGCCGGGAGGTCCTCCATCCCCGGCTTGAGATGCGCGACGGTGCCGACCGGCGACATCTCGGTCATCCCCCACGCGTGGAGCACGTCCACGTCGTACTCCTCGTCGAACCGGCGGATGACCGACCTGGGCGCGGCCGACCCGCCGATGATGATGCGTTCGAGCGACGAGATGTCCGCGTCGTTCTCGTCGAGGTAGTCGAGCAGGCCGAGCCACACCGTGGGCACGCCCGCGGTCATCGTCACGCCCTCCTCCTCGATGAGTTTGGCGAGGTCCTCGGGCGTCGGCGACGGGCCGGGATAGACGTGTTTCGCGCCCGCCGCGGTCGTCGAAAACGGCAGGCCCCACGCGTTGACGTGGAACATCGGCACGACCGGCATGATGACGTCCTCCGCGCCGATGTCGAGACCCGACTTGGGGAGCGTCGCCATCGTGTGCGCCCACAGCATCTGCTGGGAGTACTCGACGCCCTTCGGTTCGCCGGTCGTCCCCGACGTGTAGCACATCCCCGCCGGTTGGTCCTCCGGGAGGTCGGGCCAGTCGTACTCGTCGGGGTAGTCGGCGATGAACGACTCGTAGTCCGTCACCGGGGATAGCCCCACGTCCTCGGGGACGTTCGAGGCCATCACGACGAACTGCTCGACGGAGGCGAAGGCGTCCTCATCGACCGCGCCGGCGAGTTTCGGCGCGAGCGACGGGTCCACGAAGATGATGCGGTCAGCCGCGTTCTCGACGATGTACTGGATGTGGTGGTCGGGGAGAAGCGGGTTGATGGTGTGCAACTGCGCGCCCATCGACGGCACGCCGAAGTACGTCTCGAAGTGTCGGTTGTGGTTCCAGCAGAACGTCGCCACCCGGTCGCCGTCCCCGATGCCGGCGTCCGAAAGCGCCCCCGCGAGCCGTGCCACGCGTCCCTCGTACTCCGAGTACGTGTAGCGTTCCAGCCCTTCGGCGGTCCGAGAGACGATTTCGCGGTCCGGAAAGAGCTTGCCCGCGCGCCACAGGAACGGCCGAAGCGTCTGGTTGGTAGCACCTACCATACAGTCCACTTGCGGTAAAACGTAATGATTGTTTGGACGCAACCCGGCGAGACGCGGGCTGTGGGTTTTGCTTCACCCGCGGGCGCGTTCACTCCTCGTCGCGGTCGGGAGCGGGTTCGTCGTCGCCGCCGTCGCCGTCGTCGATGTCGCCCTCCGCGCTCTCGACGTCACCGCGTTCGTCTTCGTCGGCTATCGCCTCACCGTCGTCGTCTCTTGTCGCCTCGCCACCGTCGTCTCCGCCACGTTCCGCGTCCGCCGGGTCGGCCTCGGCGTCGTCGATGGCGGCCCCGTCGGCGTCGCTCGCGGGCGTCACCTCGTCGACTTCGGCCTCGGATTCGTCGGCTTCGCGTCCGCTCTCGGTCGCGCGCGCTTCGTCGCGTTCCTCAGCCGCCGCGCGCTCCGGTTCGGCCTCCGCGACGGGCTTGGCCGCGACCAGTCGCTCGCGGACCGCCTCGCGGTCGATGGTCTCCGAGACGGTCCGCGGGAGTTCCTCCGCGGTCTCGACCAGTCTCGGACACTTGAACCCGGCGAGCCGATCGCGGCAGAAGGCGTCGAGGTCCTCGTCGTCCGGGGGGTTCTCCGGGTCGGCGGGGACGACGAGCGCGGCGACGCGCTCGCCCCACTCGGAGTCGGGGATACCCAGCACGACGGCGTCGTCCACCGCCGGGTGTTCCCGCAGGACCGCCGCGACCTCGCCGGGGTCGACGTTCTCGCCGCCGGTGATGATGCGGTCGTCCTTCCGGTTCAGGACGTACAGGAGGCCGTCGTCGTCGCGGTAGCCGATGTCGCCGGTCCGGAGGCCGGCGTCGGTGAAGGCGTCGGCGGTCGCCTCCGGGTTCCGGTAGTAGCCGGGCGAGACGGTCGGTCCGGAGACGACGAGTTCGCCCGGCGTCCCGGGTTCGACGGCGGTGCCGTCCTCGTCGACGACCCAGAGGTCGGTGAAAAACAGCGGCCGTCCGACGGTCCCCACGTCGGCGAACGCCTCGTCCGGGGTCGCAGTGGCGACCTGCGAGGCCGTCTCGGTCATGCCGTAGGTCGGGTAGACCGGCACCGAGTAGTTCCGACAGCGCTCGACGAGGTCGTCGGGGGCGGGCGCGCCGCCGAGGAGCACCACGCGGAGCGAATCGGAGAGCGTGCCCCTGCTGTCGAGCATCCGCTTGAGCATCGTCGGCACGAGCGAGACGCCCGTCGCGTCGTACTTGCCGATATCGTCGGCCGCGCCGCCGGCGTCGAACCCCTCGCGGAGGACGACGGTCGTCCCGTACAGCGGGCCGCGGAGAATCGGGCCGATGCCGCCCATGTGGTGCAGCGAGAGCGTGACGAGCCACCGGTCGTCGGGCGAGACGCCGAGTCGGAACGCCCCGGCGACGGCGTTGGCGAGCAGATTGCCCATCGTGAGTTTCACCGCCTTCGGCGTCCCGGTCGTCCCCGAGGTGAAAAGCAGGAGCATCGTCTCCGAGAGCGACCAGCCCGCGGGTTCGACCCGCTTCGGCGCGATAGACGAGAGGTTGATGACGCCCTCCCAGCGCGGGTCGTCCACGGAGACGACGGGCACGTCGGTCGTGGCCTCGACCGCCGTCGACTCGGTAGACTCGCCGCAGACGAGCGTCGTCACGTCCGCGAGTTCGACGTTGCGGCCGACCTCGTCGGGGGTGAGTCGGTCGCTGAGCGGGACGAGCACCGCCCCGAGCCGCGTCGCGGCGTGGATGAGTCGGACGTAGTCCACGCCGGGGTCGAGAACGACGCCGAGGTGGTCGCCGGCCTCGACGCCGAGCGCGGCGAGTTGGCCGGCGGTCTCGTCGACGAGCGCGTCGAGTTCGCGGAAGGTCCACGAGTCGCCGGTCGCTGCGTGGATGAGCGCCTCTCGGTCGGGCGTCGCGGCGACCCGGTGGGAGAGCCAGTCGCGCATCGGTCCGGCGAACCCGCGGCCCTCGCCGCCGGGTGCGGAGCCGTCAGCGGCGGAGCCCTCATCGCCACCGTCTGAACTGCCGGTGGCGGCTGCGTCGTCGTCGGTCGACCCGTCCGCGGGCGCGTCGTCGTCGGCCGTGTCGTCGGGGTAATCTCCCGTCATCGCTCAGTGCGAGACGAACTCGACGAGGACGCCGCCCGTGGACTTGGGATGGAGGAAGGCGACCTCGTGGCCCCACGCGCCGGGGCGCGGTTCCTCGTCGATGCGGTCGACACCGGCGGCCTCGGCGGTCCGGAGCGCGGCCTCGATGTCGTCGGTCTCGATGGCGACGTGGTGGATGCCGCCGCCGCGCTTGTCGAGGAACTTCGAGATGGCACCCTCCTCGTGGGGTTCGAGCAGTTCGAAGTAGCCGTTTTCGAGTTCGAGGAAGATGACCGACATGCCGTCGAACGTCTCCTCGTGGGCCACGGGCGCGTCGAACAGCTCCGCGAACAGCGCGGCCAGCCCGGCGGCGTCGGGCGTGGCGATTCCGACGTGGTCGAAGTGCATGTCTCCAGTTCGTCGGGCGCAACGGATAAACCCAGACGGTTCGATACTCATGTCATGATAGTAACTACAACTGAGTCGGTCGTCGGCCGCGACATCGAGGTGACGCTGGGTGCCGTCCGCGGGAACACGATTCGCGCTCGGAACGTCGGCCGCGACATCACGCAGGGGCTCCGGAACATCGTCGGCGGCGAGCTCAAGTCCTACACCGGGCTGATGGCCGAGGCGAGAGACGAGGCGACAGACCGGATGGTTGCCGAGGCGGAGGCGATGGGTGCCGACGCCGTCGTCGGCGTCCGGTACGTGACCGCCGAGGTAACGCAGGGCGCGGCCGAGATTCTGGCCTACGGGACCGCCGTCAAACTCGTCGGCGACGACGACGCCGACGCGGAATCGGCGTCCGAGTCGAACGCCGACGTGGCGTGAGCCGACGATGACGCCGACGTCCCGGCGCGCCGCCCGCGACCCGCGGCGGCTCGCGCGCGGGTTCGCTCGACTCGCAACAGACCGGGCCACAGTCGCCGTCTTCGCCGTGCTCGCGGCCGCGTGGGCGGTCGGCTTCTTCGGCGTGTTGCCGAAGGAGATTTGGTTCGTCGACTTCCCCGCGCTGGTGGCCGCCTTCTTCTTCGACACGCTCGCCGCCAACGAGTTCGGCGTCCGCGAGACGGCGACGTTCTACCCGGCGCTCGCCGTCTTCGGCTACCTCCAAGCGATGCTCGTCGTGGCGGTCGTGCGGGTGCTTCGAACCCGACTCGCCGGGGTCGGTGAGTGACCTAAGAGCGGGAAACGCGTCGAGAGCGGGAACGAAAATGAGCGCGGAAGCGCGCGTCAAGAGCGGGACGCGGGAGTCGTGACGGTCGAGAGGGGTGTGACGGCCGTGAGGGGTGCGGTGGTCGTGAGTGGCGTGGAGCGTGCGAGGTGTGTGAGGGACGCGAGCGGGGGCGGTGTGGGACTCACGGCGTTCGGCCGGTCCTCAGTCGCGGGCGGTCCGGGCGACCGTGACCTCGACGGGGACGCCGGGCACGTCGACCGTCAGCATCGAGCGGTCGGCCCGGGTGACGACGGCGCGGGCGACGGCGACGATGGCGGCGACGGTGACGGCGACCGCGAGCGACGCCACGGGGAAGGTGACGACCGCGACGACCGCGGCCATCGACGCGAGCAGGACGGCCTGCGTCGCGAGCGAGGGCGCGGGTCGGTGATGGGAGGGTCGGTAGTCGGAGACGGTACGACTGTCTCGGGAGCGTCTTCGTGACATTCGTCTGGTGAGGTGGACAATCGGATGCGATACCGGGGGCTCTCCGGTCGAAGAGCCCCGCAACGCGACGGCCGCCGCTCGAAACGTCGAGCGACTGGTGGCGCGAACCTCGCGCCGACAGACGGCGGCCGGGCGTGTGACGGGTTTAGAATACGATAAGCGGCATCATAAGCCTCGATTGTCTCCACTCGGGGGGTGATAATAAAACTCGTTAGCCGGGTGAATGTATAATTCGAGTGACTAGTTGGCACGGGGCGAGACGGGCTGGGCGGTCGGACTGAAGGGAGACGGAACGCGACCGCCGGCATTGGTTGCCGCCGAGTCTCGGGGGCCGACTCAGGCCATGCCGGGTTCGTACTCGCCGAACTCCTCGCGGAGGACGCCGCATATCTCGCCGACCGTCGCGTAGGCCTTGACCGCCGTGACGATGAGCGGGAGGAGGTTCTCGTCGCCGTTCGCGGCGGCGCGGATGTCCTCCAGAGCGGCCTCGACGGCCGCCTCGTCGCGGTCGTCCTTCCGGGCTTCGAGCGACTCGACCTGCTTGGTCTCGTCTTCTTCGGCGACCTCCTGGACCTCGACGGTCGGCTCCTCGTCCACCTGATACTCGTTGACGCCGACGATGACGCGCTCGCCCTCCTCAATCTCGCGTTGGCGCTCGTAGGCCACGTCCTGAATCTCCCGCTGGACCCACTGGTTCTTCACGGCGTCGAGCATGCCGCCGCGCTCGTCGACCTCGTCGAGCAGGTCGAACGCCTCGTCTTCGATGTCGTCGGTCAGCGCCTCGACGTAGTAGCTCCCCGCCAGCGGGTCGATGGTGTCCGCCGCGCCCGACTCGTGGGCGAGAATCTGCTGGGTGCGGAGCGCCGTCCGAACCGACTTCTCGGTCGGCAGCGACAGCGCCTCGTCCTTCCCGTTGGTGTGCAGCGACTGCGTGCCGCCGAGGACGGCCGCCAGCGCCTGATAGGCGACCCGGACGACGTTGTTCTCGACCTGCTGGGCGGTGAGCGTCGACCCGCCGGTCTGGGTGTGGAACTTCAACTGCATCGACTTCGGGTTCTCCGCGCCGAAGCGCTCTTCCATGATTTTCGCCCACATCCGCCGGGCGGCGCGGAACTTCGACACCTCTTCGAGGATGTTGTTGTGGGCGTTGAAGAAGAAGGACAACTGGGGGGCGAACTCGTCCACGTCGAGGCCGGCGTCGACCGCGGCCTGCACGTACTGGATGCCGTTACCGAGGGTGAACGCGACCTCCTGGGCGGCGGTCGACCCGGCCTCGCGGATGTGGTAGCCGGAGATGGAGATGGTGTTGAACTTCGGCGTCTCCGCCGCGCAGAACTCGAAGATGTCCGTGATGAGCCGCATCGACGGCTCCGGCGGGAAGATGTAGAGATTCCGCGCGATGTACTCCTTCATGATGTCGTTCTGGATGGTGCCGCGGAGCTCCTCGCGGGGGACGCCCTGCTTGTCGCCGAGCGCGACGTACATCGCCAGCAACACGGCCGCCGGGGCGTTGATGGTCATCGACGTGGAGACCTCCCCGAGGTCGATGCCGTCGAACACCGTCTCCATGTCGTGGAGGCTGTCGATGGCGACGCCCGACTTCCCGACCTCGCCGGCGGCCATCATCGCGTCGGAGTCGTAGCCCATCTGCGTCGGCAGGTCGAACGCGAGCGACAGCCCCGACGAGCCGTTGTCGATGAGGTAGCGGAACCGCTCGTTGGTCTCGGCGGCCGTCCCGAAGCCGGCGTACTGCCGCATCGTCCAGAGCCGCCCGCGGTGCATCGTCGGATAGACCCCGCGCGTGTAGGGCTTTTCGCCCGGGAAGCCCACGTCCTCGTCGTAGTCCACGTCGGCGTCGTCGGGCGTGTAGAGCCGCTCGACGACGTTGCCGCCCGTGTCCGTCGTGAACTCCTCCTTTCGCTCCCCGAAGCGGTCGAGGGTCGGCCCCAGCGTCTCCTCTTCCCACTCGGCTTTCGCCTCCCGAATCTCTTCGAGCTCGTCGGGATCAAACATGGTCGAAGATGTGGTTTGTCCCTACTTAAGCGTACGCGGGTCGGCGAATCGCGGTGCTGCCGCCGACTGCGGACGCGACGAGGGCGGACGCGAGACCGTGAGACCGAGACGACGGACGCGGTGAGGGCGGAGCGCAAACGCGCCCGCGACGGAACCCACGAATCCGGCCGCTGCGACCGATTTTATGTCGCTCGCGCGCCCTGCTTCGCCATGGACATCCTGACCGACGAGACGCGGCGGTTCCTCGCGGCGACCGCGCCCGAACACGACGCGGTGCAGGCCGAGATGGCCGCGTACGCCGATGAGCACGGTTTCCCGATTATCGGCCCCGAAGCGGGCGGCGTCCTCCGCGTCCTCGCGCACCTCGCGGACGCGGAGCGGCTGTTCGAGTTCGGCTCCGGCTTCGGCTACTCCGCGACGTGGTTCGCCGAGGGGATGGCGGACGACGGCGAGCTCTACCTGACGGAACACGACGCCCACGAACTCGACATGGCGCGGGACTTTCTCGACCGCGCCGGCCTCGCCGACCGGACGACCTTCCTCGAAGGCGACGCGCTCGACCTGTTCGAGGGCGTCGACGGCGAGTTCGACCTCGTGCTCTTGGACCACCAGAAACACCGCTACGCCGAGGCGTTCGACCTCGTCGCCGACCGCGTCACGGAAGGCGGCGTCGTCGTCGCCGACAACGTGATGCGCGGCCCCGTCGACTTCGGCGCGCTCACCGACTGGAGCGAGGGGCAGGCTGAGGCGCTCGACGGGGCCGACGCCGACACCCGCGGCATCGCGGCGTTCCTCGACGCGGTGCGGGCCGACCCGCGGTACGAGACCATCGTCCTCCCGGTCGGGAGCGGTCTCGCGGTCAGCACGCGGGTCGAGTGAGCCAGCGAGCGTCGGCCCGGGCTCGCCCCGCCGCGCACCGACGTTCGCCACGCTTTTGAGCGCTCACCCCGACCCTTCGGGTATGTTTGGAGGCGGCGGGATGAACCCACGCAAAATGCAGCAAATGATGAAGCAGATGGGCATCGACGTGACGGAGCTCGATGCCGAGGAAGTCGTCATCAAGACGGCCGACGAGGAACTCGTCTTCTCTGACGCGCAGGTCACGCGCATGGACGCGCAGGGCCAGGAGACCTACCAAATCGTCGGCGAGCCCGAGACGCGCGAACTCGGTGCCGGTGACGACGGCGACGACGAGGCCGCGCAGGCCGCCGACGCCATCCCGGCAGACGACGTGGCCATCGTGGCCCAGCGCGCCGGCGTCCCCGAAGACGAGGCCCGCGAAGCGCTGGAGGCCGAAGACGGCGACCTCGCCGCGGCCATCTCGCGACTGGAGTGATACTCCTCGTCCACGGCGACCGGGAGTACCTCCGGGCGCCCGGCGACGAGCTGCACACCGACCTCGGGATGCTCACCGTCCCCGAGGACGTCGAAGCCGGCCAGACGCTCGAAACCCACATCGGCGAGGAGTTCCTCGTCCGCGAGCCGCGCGGCCCGGACCTCTTCAACCACTTCGAGCGCACCGGCGCGCCGATGATGCCGCGCGACATCGGCCTCATCGTCGGCCACACCGGCGTCGCGGCCGGCGAGCGCGTCCTCGACGCGGGCACCGGCACGGGCGTCCTCTCGGCGTACCTCGGTCGCCTCGGCGTCGACGTGACGACGTTCGAACGCGACGCCGAGTTCGCCGACGTCGCCCGCGAGAACATGCGACTCGCCGGCGTGGAAGAGCGCGTCGACGTTCGCACCGGCGACATCACAGACGAGGTCGACGACCTCGCGGCGTCGGCGTTCGACGTGCTCACCCTCGACACCGAGAACGCGCCCGAGGTCGTCCGACACGCGCCGGACCTCCTCGTGACCGGCGGCTACGTCGCCGTCTACTCCCCGTTCGTGGAGGGCACGCGCGCGGCCGTCGAAGCCGCAAGAGAGGCGGGCCTGTCGGACGTGGAGACGTTCGAGACGATTCAGCGGCACATGGACTTCAACGACCGCGGGTCGCGCCCCTCGACCGCCGGCGTCGGCCACACCGGCTACCTCGTCTTCGCCCGCAACGAGTGAACGACGCCGACGCCGCCGGGCCAGCCCCGCTTTCGGTCCGTCGGCGTCGCCTCACCCGACGCGGCGAATCACGCGAAACAGCTCTTCTCTGAACCGCTCCGGCTCGATTACCTCGCGGAGCGCCGCCGCCGTCTCCGCGTCGCCGCCGCGGACCTCGCGGGGGTACGCGCCGCCGGTCAGGAGGAACTCGCCGTCGACCGGCGTCACCGCGAGGTAGGCGTCGGCCGCGAGTTCGACCCCCGCGAGTTCGACGGTCGCGGCGTACCGGACCACGTCGGCCTCGGCTTCGGTCCCGCCGTCGCCGGCGGAACCAGTCTCGTCGCCGCCACCGACTCGAACCCGAAGCGTCCGCGACTCGACGCGCCGAACGTCCGAGAAGCCGCGCGCTCCGAGGCGGGATTCGAAACCGGCGCTCGCGCGCTTGCCGACCAGTTTCGTCAGCGCCTTCGACGGCGGCGTGTGCGGCCGAATTTCGAGGCGGCTGGCGAACAGGAAGCGCCACGGGCCGTCGGCGGTCGCCGGGACGCGCTCGCGGATGGTGGCGTCCTCGTAGACGACGGTTCGGGCGACGACGCTGACGGGACCGAGTTCGAACGGCCGGTCGGTCGCGTCGTCGACGCGGACCCACCCCTCGAGCGGCGGGAGCGTCGGCGGGGCGAGCGCGTCGGACATACCCCGCGTTACGGACGGAGGGCTGAAAAAGGCGAGTCGCTCAGTGGTCGTCTTCGCGCCACTTGTGGTCGCACTCGACGCAGGTGAAGAAACGCGTCTCGGACTCGTCGGCCGAGCGGATCTGCTTCATCTCGTAGCGCGCCACGTCGTGGCCGCACTTCGGGCAGATGGTCTTCGTCGTCGGGCCGATGTCGGCGTTGTCCACGTCGGACATGTCGACGACCTCGCTGGACTCTTGGCCCTCGGTCGTGACCATCGATTTTTCCTTTTCGCTGTCGCGCGCTTTCTCGTGGCCGTTCGGACAGACCCAGACGCCGTCTTGCGGCGTCATCAGGGACCCGCAGTCGTCGCAAAACTCCATGATAGTACGTCCTACCGCTTGAGGGACTTAAGCGTCAGGATTGCGCCCCGCTCGCGGGGTGAGCGCTAAAAAAGCCGGTGTCGAACGGGCGGCTCAGGCGTCGCCGTCGGACTGCCCCGGCTCGCCGAGCGCCTCGATCGGCATCGCGTTGTTCAGTTCGTAGTACAGGTCCTTCGCGTCGGCGAACTCGGCCGTGAGGCAGTTCCCGACCAACTCGCCGAGGTCGGCGTTCCCGTCGGCCATGAGCACCGTCACACCGTCGAGGGAGGCCGCGGCGTCCCGGCGCGAGACCGGGTACGAGAGGTCTTCGAGGAGGGATTCGACGCGGCCGAGCGTGATGGAATCTTGCACGATTATTCATTATACATGCAGCGCCTTAGCAGTTGTAGGAGCCGTGCTAGCACGGGTATCACTGAGTACGGACGAAGCTAATTGACCGATTGCGCCGTCGAAACGGGGCTTCCCGTCGGTTTCCTACTCGAAGTCGGGGTCGCGCTTGTCGAGGAAGGCGTCCATCCCTTCGCGCTGGTCGTGGGTGCCGAACAGGCCGCTCCAGACGCGGGCCTCGAAGTCGAGCGCGGCGTCCCGCGGGGCGTCGTGGGACATGTTGATGGCGGCTTTCGCGCCCGCGAGGGCGTGTCGCGGCTTCGACGCGAGGTCCGCGGCGAGGTCCTCGACGTGCGAGTCGAGTTGGTCGTGGGCCACGACCTCGCCGACGATGCCGTACTCGTGGGCGTCGCTGGCGTCGATGCGCTCGCCGAAGAAGATGAGTCGACGGGCGACTTCGTCGCCGACGAGCGCCGGCAGGCGGACGCTCCCGCCCCACCCGGGCATGATGCCGAGGTCGATTTCGGTCTGACCGAGCAGCGCGCGCTCGGAGGCGACCCGGAGGTCGCACGCCAGCGCGAACTCCATGCCGCCGCCGAAGGCGTAGCCGTTGATGGCCGCGATGGTCGGCGCGGGGAACTCCTCCAAGCGCGTCGCGATGCGGTGACCCTGCTCGGCGTACGCCTGCGCGGCGGGCGACCCGATGTCCTTCATGTAGCCGATGTCCGCGCCCGCGATGAACGCCTTCTCGCCCGCGCCGGTGAGGACGACCACCCGCGCGCCGCCGTCCTCGGCCTCGTCGAGCGCGTCTTCGAGCGCGTCGAGCGTGTCCGCGTTGAGCGCGTTCATCTGCTCGGGGCGGTCGATGGTGATGGTCGCCACGTCGCCGTCCCAGTCGAGTCGGAGGGTGTCCCAGCTCATGGTCGAGCCGACGCAAGGGACAGGGATAATAATTAACGTTCCGCGGTCGCGCTGAAGAATCCAGAACAACGTTATACCCCCTCCGTCGAATCCACCGATATGACGCTCTCCGACGAGGCGAAAGAACGCCTCGCCGACATCGTCCGGCTCCAGCCGACGAAGAACAAGGAGTTACAGAACCGCTGGGACCTCGAAAGCGGGAGCGAAGTCCACCGCTACCTCGAGTCCGAGCTCAAAGACTACTACTACCGCGACGACAACAGCCTCATCCGCGCGACGGCCGAGGCCGCCGAACTCGTCGGCGTCGAACCCGGCGTCGAGGGCGACGACGAGGCCGAGTCCGTACCGAGCGTCATCCGCGTCCCCTCGCTCGAAGCCCGCGTCTTCGAGGTCGTCGCCGGCCCCGACGAGCGCTCCGAGAGCGTCGTCAGCGTCCTCAACAAGCTCCGCGAGGAGTTCGACATCGACCCCGACGTGGACGACGTGCGCCGGGCGCTCCAGAGCCTCCGCCGCAAGGGCGTCATCGAGGTCGTCTACCGAACCGTCCCCACGTTCCGCCTCGCCGTCGAGCGCGACGAGGTCGACGTGGAAGTCGTCTAACCGCTCGTCTCCGCGGTCGCTACGCTCGCCGCTCGAACACCAGCGCGTAGTGGTACGGCGGGATGTCGATTTCCGCCGTCACCGCGAGGCCAGTCGCGTCCTCGACTATCGCGGCGGTCTCTTCGGGACCGAGCCGTAGCTCGGTCGGCGGGCCGCGGGGCTCGCCGGCCACGGTCGTCTCCGACCGGGGGAGCGGTCGCCAGTTGACGACGACGAACCGGCCGTCGTCGGCGAGGACCGACTCGACTTCCGTCAGGAACTCGTCGCGGTCGTCGACCCCGTGGAACGCGTTCGCGAAGAGCGCCACGTCGACGGGGTCGGACACGTGCGCCGATAGCTCGCGGGCGTCGCCGCGAACCGTCGCCACGTTGTCGATGCGCTGCTGGTCGGCGAGGTGTTCGAGTTCCGCGAGCAGTCGGTCGTCGAGGTCAACCGCGTACACTGGGGCCGGCGCGACGATTCGCGCCGCTGGGAGCGCGAAGTAGCCGTTTCCGCAGCCGATTTCGACGACAGTGTCGCCGGTCGACAGTCCGAGTTCCCGAAGCGTCTCGCCCGGCGTCGGCCAGAGCTTTCCCCACCAGTCCCAGTCCGGCAGGCTCGTGTTCTGGAATCGCTCCATACTGCCCGGTCAGAGGGGCGCGAATTTAGGCGTTCTCACTATCGCGTTCGGCACGGTCTCTGGCGCGCTCGCGCCGCGCGTCCAGAATCCGGCGCACGCCCTTGCCGGGGCCGCCCTCGATAGGCCAGCCCTTCATCCGCCACGCCGGGGGCTCCGGCTCGAACGACGGACACGAGTGGGCGCACTCGCGCTGGCTCTGATAGCAGTCTTTCGCGGCGCACCGCGGAACGAGCGCCCGCCCGCGCCGGTCGAGTTCGAAGTGCCGGCAGTCGGGGCGCATCGTGTCCACGTAGTTCCGCCAGCCGCGGTCGTAGGCCCGCTCGGCGAGGACGAGTCGCCGCCGGGCGTCGTCGGGGTCGGGCGAGAGCGAACTCGGATGCCACAGCACCTCCGCCGAGTCGCCGTCGACGCCGAGGATGCCGACTTCGACCGGCAGGTCCTCCAACAGAGCGGGTTCGACCCGCCGGCCCGTCACCTCGGTGGCGACCCAGACCTCGTCGGCGAGCGCCCGCGACACGTCGTGTTCGAGTTGGTCAGCGAGCGCGCGGGCGGCGCTGGCGTCGAGGTCCGGCTTGTTCTCAATGGCGACGACGCGCTCGACCCAGTCGGGGTACGGGGCGGTCCGGCGGTACTCGACGCGGTTCCGCGAGCCGCGGCACTTCTCGACCAGTCCGAGCCCCGCGGCGCGGTGGACCGCCGGCACGACGTGTCGCCACGGGAAATCCGGTTCGGGAATGGCGTCTCGGTACCACGCCCACTCGGCGGGCGCGTGGCGGACGACGCGCAAGAGGTCGGAGTCGAAGCCGTCGGTCGAGAGGGCGCGCCGGGCGGCGAACGCCTCGGGGTCGACCTCCACGACGACGGTGTCCCAGCGGCGCTCTCGGGTGCCGAGCTGTCGGGCGACGAACGCGGGGCGCGGGCCGTCGGGGTGCCACGCGCGCTCGGCCCAGCGGCAGACCCGCAGCTCGAAGGCGAACTCGGGGTCGCGGTCGGCGGCGTCGCTCACGACCGGGAGTTGCGGCGGGAAGCCGAAGGCGTTTCGGTCGGGTGGCTTCGGGGTGCGACCCGACGACGACGCAGACGACGCCGCGGGTGTTGCCCCCGCGCCGACTCGCGGCGCTGTCGCTCGCTCTCGTCGCGTCTCGGGCGTCGGTCGAACCGACCGACGCTACTTCAGGTACTTGTGTTCGCCCTCGTTCCGCTCGGCGAGTTCGTCGAGGAACTCGTGTGCGCGCTCGAATATCTCGCGGGGGCCGTCCTGCGTGATGGTGTTGATGGCCTGCTCGTAGTCGCGCCACTGGAGGTCGCGGTGCTCCGTCGAGAGCTCCGCGGACGCCTCGAACGAGCGCGCGATGAAGAGGTGAACCGTCTTGTGAATCGTCGTACCGTTCGCCTCGAAGACGTAGCTGTAGTCCTCGCGGAAGCCGTCGATGAGACGGAAATCTTGGATTCCCGCCTCCTCTTTGACCTCCCTGATTGCCGTTTGCTGAAGCTCCTCGTCCCCTTCGACCCCGCCCTTCGGGAACTCCCAGTCCCCGGGACGGCTCTTCAGGAGTAAGTACTCCCTCCGGCCGCGGGTGTCGCGGAAGAGAATGGCTCCAGCGCTAACCGCTTCGACTGCCATTACCCGAAATAAACGTGCCACCCTTTAAGAGGGTATCGGAGATTGTAGCGCGTTCGCACGGTCGTTCGTTCGGGATTCGGGTGGCGGAAGCCCGGAGTCCCCGGTTCGTGTAGATGCGCTTTTACCGTCGGAGCGTGCAACAAGGAGTAGTACCCAGCTATGGCCTTCGTCACAAAACTCACCTTTCAAAGCGGTGATAAGGCGGTCCTCGACCGAGTGGTCGACGACCTCAAGCAGTTCGTCGAGCGGAAGGGCGCGGAGTGCCGCGGCCCCCACTCCGACCAGCCGAAGCAGGTGAGCGTCCCGCAGTATCGGACGCTCCAGCCCGGCGACCAGTTCTCGTCGTGGTCATACCCCGTGTACACCCGTCGGCTCGAAATCCACGGCGCGGACCAGATCGCCCGCGAGGTCGGCCTCAAGGAGTTCCCCGACAGCGTCCACCTCGAAATCGAAGTCGAACAGAAGAAACCGCTCGGTCACCGTCGCTGACGGCGGTCACGGAGCGCGAAAGAAGACGCGGGTCTGCGCTTTTTTGTCTGTTTTTCGACCGCTCAGGCGTCCGGCCCGAGGACCTCGACTACCTCGCCGGTACCGACGTGATTGGTCGCGTCGAACGACGTGACCTCCAGCCGAACCTTGTCCTCGACGGCCGCGCCTCGGCCGTCTTCGACCCGGATGACCGAGTCGCCGATGCGGACGGTGAGACCGTCGCCGTTGCGCTCGCTGACGTAGGCCGTGATGACCTCGCCGGGTTCGAACGTCGGCGTCGCGGTGCGGAACGTCCAGCCGGCCAAGAGCTTATCGAGGCGGCTCATACGCGGCTCACCTCCTCGCTCGTGCGGTCGGAGACGTACTCGCGGCCGTAGCCGGTCCACGCGGCGAACAGGAACACCGCCACGAGGAACCAGCCGTGGAACACGTAGGGGAAGACCGACGCGGGGTTCACGAGCATCTCCGCCGTGAACCACGGCGTCGCCTCGCCGCCGACGAGGCCCTGCATGGCCCCGTAGCCGGCGAGCAGGCCGCCGCCCCACGGGAAGATGTAGCCGAGCGCCGAGGTGTTGGCGTCGAGGATGTTGGCGCGGCGGTAGCCGTTGATGTTGAAGCGCTTGCCGAGCGTGGCGACGTAGGGCGCGATGGCGATTTCGGCCGCCGTGTTGATGGTGACCGTCGCGTTGACGAGCGCCGTCCCGACGACCATCGTGGTCTCCGCGCGGCGGACCGTCGTGGCAACGCGGTCGATGACGAGTTCCTGAATCGCGTCGAAGCCGCCGCCGGCGCGCATGATTTCCGCGCCCGCGACGAGCAAGAGCGTCAGGACGATGAGCGGGAAGAAGCCGGCCGCGCCGGAGTAGACGCTCCCGCCGACGCCGACCTGCCCCGCGGGGACGGTCTCGACGACGGCCCCGAGAAGCGGGAGCGCCTCGACCGCCTGCGTGAGCCCGTTCTGCGGCGCGCTGAACAGGAGCATGCTCCCGACCGAAACGTCCACCAAGTTCGCCGCGCCGAGCGCGACGTTGAACGCCGCCGCGAGGAGCAGTCCCCACGAGACGGCCTCGATGATGTGTCGGCCGCGGACGGCGAGCGCGATGACCACGGCGATGTCGAGCAGGTGGACGAGTCCCCACGGCGACACGGACGCGGAGACTTCGCCGGCCACGTCGACGTACGGCATGCCGCCCCAGACGCCGGGGATTCCGAAGCCGGCGACGAGGTACGCCGCGATTGCGAGCGTCGCCGCGACGACGGCGTACTTCACCCGCGAGGCGACGACGCCGCCGATGTCGGCGTCCTGCGTGACCGCGGAGACGATGGTGGTGTCACTGACGGGCGCGAGGTTGTCCCCGAACACCGCGCCGGAGAGAATCGCGCCGAACAGCAACACGGGGTTCGCACCGAGGAGGAGTCCCGCCGGGAAGACGAGACTCGTGAAGGCGATTGCGGTGCCGTAACCGGTGCCGATACCGGTCGCCAACAGCGCCGCGAGCAGGAACGTCACGGCCGGGAACAGCCCCGGGCCGACGTTCAGGACCGTGGCCGCCCAGACGAGGCCGTCGACGAAGCCGCCGACCTGGATGGTCTCGGCGAACATGCCCGCCCAGAGCCACGCGACGACCGCCGTCGCGGCGACCCGGCGGGTCATGCCGGCGAAGACGACGTCCGCGTAGTCCTTCCAATCTCCCCGGACGAACAGTAGTCCCACGATGAGTCCTGTCAGCATCCCCGCGACGAGGCCGGTCGTATCGCCGATACCGAGGATACCACTCTGGAAAATCGCCCACGCGATGAACAGGGCGATGGGCAGGGCGCTCACGAGGCGCCCGCCACGGAAACTGAGCTCGATGTCCGGTTCTTCTGGCATCGTTTGTCAGAGATTGACTGTGATATATAATAGGCACGAATTTCCTCCAACTATTTCTTCCAAACTTGAGTTTCTCGGCCACGAAACGTCGGGAGCGTTTATCATCGCCGGGAGAAAAGAGTCCGGACATGAGCAACCGAGCGACGATGGACGACCTCGTCTCGCTTCGCCGCGACCTGCATCGCCACCCCGAACCCGCGTGGCGCGAGTTCTACACCACCGCCCGCCTCGTCGACGAACTGGAGACGCGCGACCTCGACGCGCTCTACGTCGGCCCGGAGATACTCGACGCCGACGAGCGCATGGCCGTCCCCGACGACGCCGAACTCGACGCGTGGTTCGAGCGGGCCCGCGAGGCCGGCGCGCGCGAGGACGTTCTCGACCGCCTCGTCGGCGGCTACACCGGCGCGGTCGCGGTCGTCGAACGCGGCGAGGGCCCGACCGTCGGGCTCCGCGTCGACATCGACGCGCTCCCCATCACCGAGTCCGAGGACGGCGACCACCTCCCGGCCGCCGAGGGCTTCCGCTCCGAGAACGAGGGCTTCATGCACGCCTGCGGCCACGACGCCCACGCGACGATCGGTATCGGCGTCCTCGACGCCGTCCTCGACTCCGACTTCGAGGGGACGTTCAAGGTGTTCTTCCAGCCGAGCGAGGAGCAGGTCGCCGGCGGAAAGGCCGTCGCCGAGGGCGGCCACCTCGACGACGTGGACTACCTGCTCGCGCTCCACGTCGGTCTCGACCACCCGACCGGCGAGGTCGTCTGCGGCGTCGGCGGGTTCCTCGCGGTGTCGCACTTCCGCGCCGAGTTCACCGGCGCGCCGGCCCACGCGGGCGCGAAGCCCGAGGAGGGAAAGAACGCGAACCTCGCGGCCGCGGCGGCCACGCAGAACCTCTACGGTATCTCCCGGCACTCCGACGGACCGACCCGCGTCAACGTCGGCCTGATGGGCGGCGGCACGGCCACGAACATCGTCGCCGAGGAGGCGTTCATCGAAGGCGAGGTGCGCGGCGCGACGACGGAACTCATGGAGTACATGGAAGACCGCGCCCACACCGTCATCGAGTCGGCGGCCGCGATGCACGACTGCGAGGTCGAAATCGGGGTCGAGGGGAAGGCCCCGAGCGCCCGGAGCGACGACGCGCTCGCGGCCATCGTCGGCGGCGTGAGCGAGGGGGTCGAGGGCGTCACCTCGATTCTCGAAAGCGACGACCTCGGCGGCAGCGAGGACGCGACCTACCTCATGCAGTACGTCCAGGACCGCGGCGGCCTCGCGGCCTACGTCGGCGTCGGCACCGACCACCCCGGCGGCCACCACACCCGGACGTTCGACGTGGACGAAGCGACCATCGGCATCGCCGTCGACGTGCTCGCCGGCAGCGTCGAACGAATCGCCGCCGGCCGCCCCTGAGGCGAGCGAAGCAACCCTGAGTCGCGCCGAGAGCGCCGTTCGAGCGATTTCCGACCGCCTCGACTCGCCGGACCGACGCGCGCTCGACCGACCTGCCCGCGACGAACCGCCAGCGGTTATTTGTCCCCCCCGTGCATAGCCGGCAGCGATGGGGCTCCTCGGAGGTGAATCGACCGAAGACGCAGACCTGCGTCCGGGTCTCGCAGTCGTCGGCATCGCCGTCGGCGTCGCGGTCGTCCAAGTCGCCGTCTTCCCCGACAGCCCCGAGGTTCACTGGCTCCGGTTCGCCGTGGAACTCCTCTTGGTTCCGATTCCGCTCGCCGGCGCGTTCGTCGTCGGGAGCGTCCGCGACGTGCAGACGGTCTGGCGACCGCTGTACGCCGGGACCGCGCTGTTCGCCGTCTACGCCGTCAGCGACGCGGTCGACGAGGTCGTCGTCCAGCCCGAGGCGTTCACGCTCGTCTTCGAGGACGGAGCGCTCCTCGTCGGGTCCGCCGCGCTCGCGGTCGGCGCGGTCCGGTGGTCGACCCACCGCGACGCCCGCGAGGCGGACCTCCGCCGCCGCAACGACCGGCTCGACCAGTTCGCGTCGGTCATCACGCACGACCTCAGAAACCCGCTGAACGTCGCCCAGATGCGGCTCGAACTCGCCCGCGACGGCCACGGGACCGAGCACCTCTCGACGGTCGCCGACGCCCACGACCGGATGGAGGCGCTCATCCAAGACGTGTTACAGCTCGCCCGAGCCGGCGAGTCGGTCGGCGAGGTCGAGCGCGTCAGCCTCGCCACCGTGGCCGCGGACGCGGTGACGAACACCAGCCTCGGCGCGTCGGGCCTGACCGTCGAGGCCGACGCGGAACTGCTCGCCGACAGGGGACGACTCACCGCTGTCTTCGAGAACCTGTTTCGGAACTCGGTGGAACACGGTTCGACAGGCCGTCGGGATACTCCCGGCGACACTGTGGAACAGGGTTCCACGGGCAGTCGGATTTCATCCGACGACGCTGTCGAACGCAGTTCGACAGGCGACCAGACCGCGTCTGACGCCGTCGAGCGCGGCGCGGCAGGTGGTCGACCGTCGGCCGACGAGGCACCGAATCCGGGGGTCAGACGGCCGGTGCCGGACGCCACCGACGGGGGAACGCCCGGCGTCAACGTCCGGGTCGGTCCGCTGGAAGACGGCTTCTTCGTCGAGGACGACGGCCCCGGCATCCCACCGGAAGAACGGGAGCGCATCTTCGAGTCGGGCTACAGCACCGACTCGCGGGGGACCGGCCTCGGCCTCGCTATCGTCTCCGGCGTCGCCGACGCGCACGGCTGGGAGGTGGCGGCGACGGACGGCGAAAACGGGGGTGCCCGGTTCGAGTTCCGAAACGTCTCGTTCGCGGCGGAGTCCGAGGTCAGTACTTCGGGTCCGCGCCCGTGAGTTCGTAGATGTCGTCCATGATGCGGTCCCGCTCGACCTTCCAGCCCTCGAGGGCGCTCGGTCGGGTCGGGTAGCGGCCGTAGTGGGCCAGCAGTTCGTCGGCGAGGCGCTTGATTTTGAAGAACTCGTAAATCTGGCTCCAGTGACCGTAGCTCGACGCCGCGGTCTGCGCGAGGAGGACGGGGCCGAACGAGGTCGTTCCGGAGTAGAGCGCCTCGGCGAGCTTCTCGCCGGGGATGGAGGCGATGAGACCCATCAGGTCGTCCACGTCGACGGCGGTCGAGAGGATGTTGTACACGTCGAGGCTGGCGTAGCGGCCACCGAAGTGGTCCATGACGCGCTGGTTGTAGCGCCAGAGCATCTCCTCGCTCACGTCGCCCGCGTCGAGCGCGATTGCGGCCTGCTCGCCGGCGTACTTGCCGGCGTAGGCCGCGCCGGCGATGCCGCCGCCGGTCGTCGGATTGACGTGGGCCGCGGCGTCGCCGACGGCCATGTAGCCCGGCGCGGTCGCCGAGTCGTAGGGCCGGCGGGTCGGGAGCGCGGCACCGAGCTTGTCGATGACCTCCGCGCCCTCGAACTCGGGGCGCTCCCGGAGGTCCCGCTTCAGGTCGTCGACGAGCTTCATCGGCTCCTCCGTCATCTGGAAGCCGAGGCCGGCGTTGATCTCGGTCTCGGTCCGCGGGAAGTACCAGACGTAGCCCGCGGCGACCTCGGCCGGCTTGAACACGAGCGCGTCGGACCACTCGACGGGTTCGGGAACCTCGACGACCTCGCGGTACGCCGACGAGAAGTGCTGGTAGGAGACGTTCGTGTCGAAGGTGGCGTCGGAGAAGTCCACCTTGTCCTGCAGGAGCGACAGCGAGCCCGCGCCGTCGATGACGATGTCGGCGTCGTACTCGACGACCTCGCCGTCGTGTTTGCCGACGATGCCGGTGACGGTGCCGTCGTCGTCCTGTTTCACGTCCTGGACGACCGTGTCGTAGTGGAGTTCGACACCGGCCTCGTCCGCGCCCTCGATGATGAGGCGGCCGTACTCCCAGCGGTCGATGACGGCGAGTTCGCCGGGGACCGGGATATCGAGGACGGTGTCCTCCTGCGGAATTTCGAAGCGGCCGTGGTCGACCTCGGTGTTGGTGAACGCGGGCTCGATTTTCGACTTCGGAATCGCCTCGGGGAAGGCGTCCGCGCCCTTCAGGGCGTCCCCGCAGGCGATGTGCCCCGCTTCCTCCGCGGACTTTCGCTCGACGATGGTCACGTCGTAGCCCGCGTTCGCGATGGTGGCGGCGGCGTAACAGCCGGAGGTTCCCGCGCCGACGACCACCACGTCCACGGACTGGGTCCGTGGGCTCGCCGAGGACTCCTCGGCGGTGTCGTTCTCGTCTGTGGACATGGTATCACCTCCATATCGCGGGCTGAAAACTCTTTACTCCCGCACCGACCGTTCGGGAGGGGTTCGACGGAGACCGGCCCGCCCGAGATGCGGCGCTCGAACGGGCGAAAACGGAGAACAGGGGAGCGGAAAAGACGGGGGAAACGAGGATTCCGGGTCGCTCAGCGGTTGTCGTCGCCGGTGTCGTAGTGCTCGCCTGCCGCCTCCGGGATGCGGGTGCGGCCGACGAGCGCGAGGACGACGAGGACGGTCACGTACGGAATCGTCTGGATGAGCGAGTCGGGGATGGCGTAGCCGGGGACCTGCTGGAGGCGAATCTGGGCGGCCTCCAGCCCCGCGAAGAGGAACGACGCGCCGAACGCGCCGATGGGGTTGTAGTTCCCGAAGAGGTACGCCACGATGGCGATGAAGCCCTTCCCGTTGACCATCGTCTGGTTGTTACCGACGAACTGACCGAGGCCGAGCGACAGCGCGGAGCCGCCGATGCCGGCGAGGAAGCCCGAGAGGAGGACGCCCGCGTAGCGGACGCGGCTCACGTCGACGCCGACGGTGTCGAGCGCCTTCGGGTTCTCGCCGGACGCGCGGACGTGGCGGCCGAACGCCGTGCGGTTCAGGACGTACCACGACGCCGGGACCGCGACGAGCATCATGTACACCGCGGGGTCGGCGTCGAAGAACGCGCCGAAAAACGGGATGTCCGAGAGGACGGGAATCGTCCACGTCCCGAGGGTCGTCCCGAGGTTGTCGGTGTTGACGCCGCCGTAGTAGACGGTCGCCGCGAACGGCGCGAGACCGAGCGCGATGAGCCAGACGGCGAGGCCGGCGATAATCTGGTCGGCCTTGAATCGGATGCAGACCACGGCGAACAGCGCCGAGAACAGCACCGACGAGAGGATGCCGGCGAAGAAGCCGATCCAGATGGCCGGGAGACCGAGGACGGTCATCTCGGGGCCGACGACGGCCGTCGTGATGACCGCGGTGAACGCCGAGATGATGAGCAGCCCTTCCAGCCCGATGTTCACCACGCCGGCCTTCTCGGAGAAGATACCGCCGAGCGCGGCGAAGGTGATGGGTACCGAGAGCCGGAGCGCCGACGAGAGCGTGCTCCGACTCGTGAGGATGGCGAGGAAGTTGCCCCAGATGCTGCCCGGGAACGCGAGACCGAGGAGCGCGATGAGCAGGAAGACGCTCAGCGCCCCGCCGGCGAGGGTCGCTCTGTAAGACAGTTCCGTGTCGCGGAGTCGGTCGATAGTGGTCGTACTCATTCGTCGTCACCTCCGAGGGAGCCGCCGTCCGTGGCGACGGTCTCGCGGTCCGGTTCGAGGTCGATCGCGGAACCGAGCATGCGGAAGAACTCGGGCATCGCGACGAACAGGATGATGAGGCCGCGGAGGACGCCGACGAGCTGTTTCGGGACGCCGGTCCCGAACTGAACCGCGAGCGAGCCGGATTTGAGCGTCCCGAACAGGAGCGCCGCCGGGACGACCCCGAACGGGTTGTTCCCCGCGAGGATGGAGACGGTGATGCCGTCGAATCCGAGCGCGGGGACGCCGGCCTGCCACTTGCCCATGACCATGAGCACCCAGATGGCGCCGCCCATGCCGCCGAGCGCGCCGGAGAGGAACATGCTCGTGACGGTCGTGCGCTTGGCGTCGACGCCGCCGTACTCGGCGGCTTCCGGCTGTTCGCCGCTCGTCCGGAGGTCGTACCCGAACGAGGTCTGTTCGAGCAGGAACCAGACGGCGACGACGAGCGCGAGACCGAACGCGAGCGCGAGAATCGAGAAGTCGCCGCCCTGCGGGAACGCCACCGGGAGGAGCGTCGCCCAGTCGGGAAGCGGCGTCGTCTCGACGACCTGCGAGTCGGGGTTGCCGTAGAACTCGCTGACGAGGACGAACGCGATCTGCGCCGCGATGAAGTTCAGCATGATGGTCGTGATGACCTCGTTGGCGTCGGCGTACGCCTTGAGCGCGCCCGGAATCGCGCCGTAGAGACCGCCGACGAGCGCGCCGACGATGACGGCGAGCGGAATCAGGATGAGGCCGCCGACGAGACCCGACGGGAGCAGCGGCGCGACGAAAAACGAGAACAGCGCCGTCGCGAGGCCGCCGAGGACGAGCTGTCCCTGCGTCCCGATGTTGAACAGGCCCGCGCGGAAGGAGACGGCGACCGAGAGGCCGGTGAAGATGAGGAGCGTCGTCTCCTTGAGCGTGAGCGCGAACCCGAAGTTCAGCGGGTTCCAGTTGGGGTTGAACAGCGCGGGGTCGTTCAGCAGGAACGGCTCGCCGAGCGCCCCGTTGAACAACACGAGGTACACCTCGACGGGGTCGTAACAGAAGCCGGTGCCGAACAGCGTCGTCGCCGCGGTCTGGCACGTCGTGATGCGGCCCGAGACGAGGATGATGACCGCGCCGACGAGCACGGCCATGACGAGCGCGGCGAAGCTGATGAGGATGCGCTCGGTCGCGGAGGCGGCCGTCAGCCGTCGGAGGACGGCCTTCGCGTTCTCGGTCGCGCTCATTTGGCGTCACCCACCGGCGGTTCCGCGTCGGTCGCGTCGGCGTCGGGGCGTTCGCCGGCCATGAGCAGGCCGATCTCTTCTTCGGTGGTGTTGCGTGGGTCTACGATGTCCATGAGTTCGCCGTCGTGCATGACGCCGAGGCGGTCCGAGAGGCCCTGTACCTCGTCGAGCTTCGAGGAGACGAGGAGCACCGCTTTGCCCTCGGCTCGGAGGTCCAAGAGCCGCTCGTGGATGAACTCCATCGCGCCGATGTCCACGCCGCGGGTCGGGTGGGTGGCGACGACGAGGTCCGGTTCGCGTTCGAACTCGCGGCCGACGATGAACTTCTGTTGGTTGCCGCCGGAGAAGGACTCGGCGTCGGCGTCGGCGTGGGGCGGTCGAACGTCGTATTCGTCGATGATTCGCTCGGCGTGGTCGCGCGCGTCGGACCAGTTTATCCGGCCGTCGGCGGCGAACGTCGGGCTGTGCTGGCTGCCGAGGATGCCGTTTTGGACGAGGTCGAAGTCCATCACGAGCCCGCGCTCGTGGCGGTCCTCGGGGATGTACGCCATCCCGTCGGCGATGCGGGAGCGGCGAGAGGCGCCGGTGATGTCCCGGCCCTTGTAGGAAATCGCCCCCCCGGTCGGCGTCCGCAGGCCGGTGATGGCCTCGACCAACTGCGACTGGCCGTTGCCGTCGACGCCGGCGATGCCGAACACCTCGCCCTCGCGGATGTCGAACGACACGTCGGAGACGGCGGGGATACCGCGGTTGTCCTCGGCCGAGAGGTGCTGCACCGCGAGCACCTCGTCGCCCGGTTCTTGCGGTTCAGCCTTCGGTTCGAGGAGAACTTCGCGGCCGACCATCAGCTCGGCGAGCTCCTCGTTGGAGGTCTCGTCAGCCTTGACGGTGCCGACGTTCTTCCCGTCTCGGAGGACGGTGATGTCGGCGGCGGCGTGCATCGCCTCCCCGAGCTTGTGGCTGATGAAGATAATCGTCTTGCCTTGGGCGGTCAGCTCCTCGAAGACGCGGAACAGCTCTTCGACCTCCTGCGGGGTGAGGACCGCGGTGGGCTCGTCCAGAATGAGGATGTCGGCCCCGCGGTAGAGTGCTTTCAGAATCTCGACGCGCTGTTGAACGCCGACGCTCACGTCTTCGATGGCGTCGTCGGGGTTCACGTCGAATCCGTATCGGTTCGAGAGGTCGATGACCTCCTGGCGCGCACGCTCCCGGTCGACGGTCGTGCCGAACCACTTGCGCGGTTCGTTGCCGAGGACGATGTTCTCGGCGACCGTCATGGGGTCGACCAGCATGAAGTGCTGGTGAATCATGCCGATTCCGGCGTCGATGGCGTCCGCGGGCGAATCGAAGTCCCGCGGTTCCCCGTCCACGTGGACGGTCCCCTCAGTGGGTTCGTAGAGCCCGTAGAGGATGTTCATCAACGTCGTCTTGCCGGCCCCGTTTTCTCCCAGAAGTGCGTGCACCGTGCCGCGCTCGACGGTCAGGTCCACGTCGTCGTTCGCCACGACGCCGGGGAACCGTTTTGTGATTTCGTCGAGATGAACAGCGGTGCTCATCTTGACCCTTTTTTCGGGGGGGTTCGCTTAAACTCGTGGGATTCGAGTCGGCGCGGGAGTGGTCCACACGGAGCGTCGCGGCGGTTCTCGGGGAGTTCGAACCGTTCAACCCGCGAGCATGTTCGGCCGACCGCGGTGTGAAAGCGGCAACATTGACCCCAAGGTTCGGGAATGCCGTCGCTCGGCGGGCGGCGTCGAAAGAAATGTGAGTGTCGAGTGCGGCGTTACTCGGTCGTCGTCGGAATCTCGATGTCGCCGGCGATGATAGCCTCGCGGGACTCCGAGAGCGAATCCTTCACGTCCTGCGGGATTTCGGAACCGAGTTCCGCGCCGTAGACGGCGGCGACGCCGTCCTCTTCGAGGCCGAGCGTCGTGGTGGAACCGCCGTTGAACTCGTCGTTGACGACGTTCTCGACGGAGGTGTACACCGCCGACTCGACGCGCTTGACCATCGAGGCGAGAATGACGTCGGCGTAGTTCGGTTCGGTCTGCGACTGGTCGGAGTCGACGCCGATGGCGAACTTGCCCTGTTCTTTGGCCGCCTGGAAGACGCCGAGGCCGCTGCCGCCGGCCGCGTGGTAGACGACGTCAGCGCCGTTGTCGTACATCGAGGTGGCAATCTCCTTGCCCTTCGCGGAGTCGGAGAACGACCCGACGTAGGCCACGTCGACGGAAATTTCCTCGTCCGCGTGCGCCACGCCGGCCTCGTAGCCGGCCTGGAACTTGCGGATGAGCTCGGTCTCGGTGCCGCCGACGAAGCCGACGCTCTTCGAGTCGGCCGTCGTCGAGCCGGAGCCGGCCGAGAACTCCTGGGTCGTGATGAGGCCGGCGAGGTAGCCGACCTGGAACGAGCCCTGCTCCTCGCGGAACAGGTAGCTCGCCACGTTGTCCTCGTCGACCACGTCGTCGACGATCATGAACTTCTGGTCCGAGAAACTCGGTGCGGTTTCGGAGAGCGCGGACTTCTGCGCGTAGCCGATACACGACACGAGGTCGTAGTCCGGGTTCGACGACTGCGCGAACCGGCGCTGGAACTGCGGGAACTCCTCCGCCGCCGAGGGCTGGGCCTCGTCGTAGGCGATGCCGAGTTCCGATTCCGCCTGTTCGATGCCGCGCTTCGCGGCGTCGTTGAACGACTTGTCACCGAGACCGCCGAGCGCGTAGACCATGCCGACGTTGGCCGCCGGACCGGACTCCTCGGTCGTCTGCTCGGCCGTGGTGGTCTCCTCGCCGCCGGACGACTCGGTCGTCGTCGCCGTCGTGTCGTCGCTCCCCTCGGACGGTCCGCCCGTACAACCTGCGAGGCCAGCGATACCCGCGACCCCTGCCGCTTTGACAAAAGAACGTCTGTCCATATGTATGAACTCCTATTGAGACAGGGGCCGCGAAAATTGCATAAAGGTGTCGTTTCGCGGTTTCATCGGCGTCACATCACCACGTTTGCAAATCGTAGAGAACGGGAGCGAGGTTCACGTCCGCCGGCGTCGAGTTCGCACCAGGCCGGCCGCTTGCGCCGGCGAAAAACCTCTTCGAAGCCCGTTCAGGCGTCCTCGATTTCGGCCTCGACGACGGCCGTCACCTCGTCGACGAGGTGGTCCACGTCGTCGGCCTCCGCGTACACGCGGATGTAGGGTTCCGTGCCGGACGGGCGGACCAGCGTCCACGACGCGTCGGCGAACTCCAGTCGAACGCCGTACTCGGTGTCGACCGACTCGGGGGCCATCGCGTCGGGAAGCGAGGTTTCGAGCGCCGCCATCGCCGCCCGCTTCTTCTCGTCGGGACACGGGACGCTCACCTTGCGGTACGGGCGCTCCGTGACCGGTTCGCGCAGGCCGGCCATGCCGGATTCGGCGGCGAGGCGGGCGACGAGCGCCGCCGACGCGACGCCGTCTATCCAGCCGCCGAGCGACGGGTGGATGTGCTTCCACGGCTCGGCCGCGAACACCACGTCGCCGCCGCCGGCGCGGGCGCTGGCGATGCCCTCGTGGAGCGCGCCGAGGCGGACGCGTTCGACGCGACCCCCGGCCTCGCGGACCCGCTCGTCGATGCGGCCCGAGGCGTTGGGCGTCGTGACGACGACGGGGTCGTCGGCGTCGGAGACGCGGACGTAGTGCTCGGCGACGATGGCGATGACGGTGTCCTCGTGGACGACCTCGCCGTCCCCGTCGATGATGACGATGCGGTCGGCGTCGCCGTCGTGGCCGATGCCGAAGTCGAAGTCGCCGTCGGCGACGAACGCGATGAGGTCCGCGAGCGTCTCGGGCGTCGGCTTCGACTCGCGCCCGGGGAAGTGGCCGTCTATCTGCCCGTTGAGCGTGACGACGCGCGCGCCGAGGTCGCGGAGGACCTGCGGCGTGCCGAGCGCGGACATCCCGTTGCCGCAGTCGACGGCGACGTTGAGGCCGTCGAGGTCGTCGCCGTGCTGGCTGGCGAACTCGACGATAGCGCTTCGGTAGGCGTCGAGGACGCCGCTCGTCCCCGTCGCGCCCCAGTCGTCCCAGTCGGCCGGGGACGCGCCCGCCTCGACCCGCGTCTCGATGTCGCGTTCGAGGTCGCGGTCGTACTCCTGCCCGTCGACGAACATCTTGATGCCGTTGTCCGTCGGGGGGTTGTGCGAGGCGGTGAGCATGACGCCGCGTCGACCCCGCGAGGCGAACGCGAGCGCCGGCGTCGGGACGACGCCCACGCGGGTCACGTCCGCGCCGGCGGAGAGCAGACCGGCCTCGACGGCGGCGGCGAGGCCCTGCCCGGTCGTCCGTCCGTCGCGGCCGACGACGAACTCGGCGGGCGCGTCCGATTCGAGCGCGGCGAGGCCAGCGGCGCGGCCGACGCTGAGGGCGAGTTCCGGCGTGACTCGCTCCGTCGCGCTCCCGCGGATACCGGCGGTGCCGAAGAGTTCCATAGTCCAGCGTTGGGTGGGTCGTACTTAGATGCTGACGGTTCGCCGGATGCGTGCGGGTCGGGGGCACGGGGCGGCCGGCGCGGTCGCGGCGACGGGCGGGGAGACGGCGACGCCGGCGTCGGACGGACCGCCGAACCGACCGCCCGAGGCAGCACGCCTTTGACGACGGATGACGAATCGGGAGCCATGAGCGAACACGGTCGAACCCGCGCGCACGTCTACGTCTCGGGACACGTACAGGGCGTCTACTACCGGGCGACGACCCGCGACACCGCCCGCGACCGCGGCGTCGACGGCTGGGTGAAGAACCTCTCGGACGGCCGCGTCGAGGCCGTCTTCGAGGGGCCCCGCGACGACGTGGAGGCGATGGTCGAGTGGTGCCACGAGGGGAGTCCGATGGCGTCCGTCGAGGACGTGGACGTCACCTACGAGGAGCCGGACGGCGAGACCGGCTTCCGCGTCGAGCGCTGACGAGAACCCGACAACCGCCCGATAACATCAACGAGACGGCCAAATCGTTCAAGCGGGGTTCGGGGGACCTGTCCCCATGCGCTTCCGGAACGACACGCGGGGCATCGGCGTCGCAAAACTGTTTTTCACGCTCGTCACGAGCGTCGGACTCGGCCTCTCGATGGGCACCTCGTTTCTCATCGTCCGCGGGCCGTTCCTCGGCGGGCCGTCGCTCGACCCGTTTCCGATGATGGCCGCGCTCGCGGTGTTCATCGTCGGCATCGTCGTCCTCTCGTGGGGGTCGACGCGGCTGTTCGGCGTCGGAACCGGCGCGTGAGTGGGTCGAATACCAGCCGGCGCGTAAGCGGGAGCGCGAATACGAGCGGGGCGTGAGCGGGGACGCGGGTCTCAGTCGGCGGTCGCCGCCGCGCCGGACTCGCGCTCGACGCCGCCCAGGGGAACGAGCGGGTCGTTGCCGCTGAACCGGTCCCAGAGGACCAGCGCCGAGGGTAACACGAGCATCGACGCGAGGAACGAGTAGACGATGCTCGCGGCGGTGAGCAGGCCGAACTGGCCGAGGACCGAGAGCACCGCGAGGACGAGCACGCCGAGGCCGAAGACGGTCGTGAGCATGCTGCCCGCGAGCGCGCCGCCGGTGCCGCGGACCGTCCGGTCGAGCGCGGTTTCGAGGTCGTGGTCGGCGCGCTCGTCGACGAAGCGGTGGACGACGTGGACCGAGTAGTCCACGCCGAGTCCGATGGTCAGCGCGAGCACCGTCGCGGTGAAGGCGTTGAAGGAGATGCCGGCGAGTCGCATCGTCCCGGCGACGAACGTGACCGCGACGAGGATTGGCACGAGGTTGGCGAGCGCGAGCGACGGGCGGCGTTCGAGCCACCAGTAGACGAACACGAGGAACGCGCCGGTGCCGGCCATCGAGATGGCGAGGCTCTGCACCGCGGAGTCGAGGATGAGGTCCGAGATGGCCGAAAAGACGACGACCGCGCCGGTGGCGGTGCTCGGACCGCGGAAGCGCGCGGCGACCTCGCGGGCGTCGGCGACGACCGCGTCGTCGTCCGCGTCGGCCCGGACGCGGTAGTCGACCCGCGAACTCCGGTAGTCGTCGGCGAGGTACTCGCCGGCGCGGGCGGCCGAGTCGGTGGCGAACAGCGCGTCGTACACCTCGGCGAGGTTCCGGTCGGGGACGCCGTCGCCGTCGCGGTCGTGTCGCGCGACGACCGCGGCGAACTCGGGGTTCTCCCGGGCCTCGGCTTCGATGACGGTGAGGACGCTCGTCGAGTCGGCCCGGCGGTCCTCGACGATGAAGGTGTCCGGCGGGTCCTGTGCGACCCGGTCGAGCGTTTCGAGGTAGGCGTCGTCCGTGGGCCGACCTTCCAGATACACCGTCACGACCCCGCTCTGGGAGGACGAAAAGCGCTCTTCGAGGAACTCGATGTCGGCGACGACGCTGTAGTCGCCCGGCGCGAAGGGCTCTGGGAGGGATTTCAGGTACGCCGGGGCCTCCGCGGGCGGCAGGAAGTCCTCCTGTCCGAACTCGGTGTCGACGCCCGTGGCGTACCACATCGCCGACCCCGAGAGGACGAGCGCGACGACGAGCACGACGGCGGGGGCGCGGAGGGCGGGCGCGACGCCGACCCGGAGAACTGTCCCGAGGGAACTCCCCTCGCGGCCGAGCGGCGACTGGCTGAACGTCGGAATCGGGTAGCGCTCCCGGAGCCTGTCGACCTCGACTTTCGTCGCCGGGAGGAACACGCCGAACACGAGGAAGGTGAAGACGATGCCGATGGCCGCGACGACGCCGAAGTCCCGAATCGGCGTGAGGTTGCTCACGAGGTTCGACAGGAAGCCGATGACGGTGGTCGCGGTGACGATGAAGAACGCCACGAGGAGCTGGTCCGTCGCCTTTCGCATCGCATCGCCGACGGGAAGCCCCTCGGCGCGGTCCTCGCGGTAGCGGTTGACCGCGTGGATGCCGAAGTCGATGCCGACCGCGAGGAGCAGCGGCGGCACGGCGATCATAATCTGGTTGAACGGGATGCCCGCGAGTCCGAGGAAGCCGAACGTCCAGACGATGGCCATCCCGAGCGCGGCGGTCCCCAACAGCAGGTCCACGAGGTCGCGGTAGGCGACGACGAGAAAGAGGAGGATGAAGACGACGGCCGCGGGCACGACGAGGACGAGCGAGTCGGCGATGACGGTCCCGAACTCGTCGGCGATGACGCCCGAGCCGAAGACGGAGATGTCGCCGCCGACGGTGGCGACGACGCGCCCGGCGGTCCGCTGAATCGGGGTGAGCGGGCTGTCGCCGCCCTGTCCCGCGCCGGCCTCGTCGGCCAGCGGAATCGAGTGGGTGACGACCGCAATCGTCGCCGAGGCGCTCGCCGCGGTCGGGTTGAAGTCGTCGGCGAGGAGACCGGTGAAGCGCTCGTTGTCGGCGTTCTCGCGGACCGCGGCGGCGACCTCGCTGTCGGTCGCGCGTTCGAGCGCCGCAATCTGCTCGTCGAGGCCGTCGGCGTCGGCGTCGAGCGTCTCCGCGACGACCGAGGCGGCGCTGGCGGTACCGACGACGCGGAGGTCGTCGCGGTCCGAGAGGCGCTTTTGCGCTTCGAGCATCCGCAGGAGTTCGCGCCTCGTCAGGACGTTCGGCGCGCGCTGGATGAGCTGCGTGCTACCGGTCCCCGCCTCGAAGCGCGGCGAGAACTCCTCGGTGACGCGCGAAAACGCCTCCTCTTCCGGCACCTCCTCGGCGAACTGCTCGGTCCCCGCCTCGGTCGAGACGGCGCTCAGTCCCGCCCCGAACACCAGCGTGAGGACGAGGAAGACGAGGATGACGCGCCGCGAGCGGTTGACGATGCGGTGGTCGACCCAGTCGACGAACCGCTGGAACTCCAGTCGGGCCACGGCTCAGCGCCGCCCCCGCCGGCGGACGACGAGGACGCCCGCGCCGCCGACCGCCGCGAGGAGGACGACCGCGCCGACGAGCGGGGCCGAGAGGCCGAACGGGAGGCCGCCACTGTCTTCGGGTGCCTCGACGCGGACGGGCACGCGGTAGGCGTCCGAGATGGTCGTCTCGCCCGCGCCGTCGTCGTAGCGGAAGTCGAGTTCGGCCGGGTAGTCCTTCTCCAGCGCGCCGCGGGCGGCCGACACGTCGAACACGAGCGTCGCCGACTCGCCGGGTGCGAGTTCGTCCACGAACGCCTCGGAGTCGGCAGACGACAGGGGGTCTTCGAGGTATATCTTCGCGGAGATGTCGGTGAGCGTCTCGTCGCGGTCGTTGACGACCGTCACGCGGAGTTGTCCGTTCCGGCCCGGCGCGACGGTGCCCTCGTCGACGGTCACGCCGAACTCGGGGGTCGCGGCCGCGACGGCGACCCGGAGGTCGATGTCGTCGCCGGTGCGCCGGTCACCCCCGGCGTCGCGGTAGGCGACCGTCGCGGTGAACTGCCGGGGGCCGGCGTCCGCGTCGTCCGAGATTCCCACGTCGAACGAGAACGGGACGCGCTCGCCGGGTTCGAGGTCGCCGAGGGCGAACTCGGTCTCGGTCGCCGTCGCGCTCCCCTCGGGGAGGGAAAGCGTCACGACCGCGTTGCGCGCGAGGGTCGTCCCGTCGTTGACGACGACGCCCTCGATTCGACCCTCGTCGCCGACGCGGAGCGTGCTCGTCACGTCCGCGACGGAGAACGACTGCTTGGGCGAGGGGACGAACCCGGCGGCGAGGTCGGGGTACTGTCGGCGCGCGCCGTCGGGGTCCTCGTAGGCGACGGCGACGCCGAGGACGTAGCCGCGGACGGACGCCTCGGAATCGAGCGCGGTGTCGTAGACGAAGGTCCGATTCTCGCCGGCGGGCCAGTCGGCGGCGAAACTGCTCGCGGTCTGCGCGCCGTCGAAGCTCACGTCGGCAGACTGGGCGGTCACCGCGACGACGGCGTTCCGCGCGTCGAGTTCGCCCGTGTTCTGCAGGGTCAACGCGACCGCGCCGCTCCCGCCGACGGGGACCGACGAGTCCGCGCCGACGACGGCGAACCGCACGCGCTCTTCGATTCTGACGGGCACGTCGAGGCGGTAGACGCGGCGGTGGGCGTTGTCGAACTCGTAGAACACGTCGAGGCGGAGGTTGTACTCGCCGGCCGCGACGTTCTCGGGGGCCTCGACCCGGAAGGCGACCTCGCGGGTGTCGCTGTCGTTCATCGTGCCGACGAACAGGTCGCCGGTCCTGACGGTGAACGGCGTGCTCCGCGGGTCAAGCCTGACGCGGACGTTCTCCGCGGTTTTCGCCACGTCTTCGGTGTCGACCGGGTCGTTGGCGAAGACCACTCGCACCGTCGTCTCGACGCCGGGTTCGACCACCGGGTCGACCACGTACGCGCGGAAGACGGGGACGTTGTTCGGTTCGGCCTGCTGGCCGGCGACGGGTGTCGGGAGCGCGGCGAGGACGAGCAGTACGGCGACCAAGATAGCGGTGTAACTCTTCATCGTGAGGTCCCGGCGGGCGGCACCGACGGCGTCCGGGTCCGCGGACATCGGCGCGGGGGCGGCGACGGACCGACCCAACTGGTCTCTGATACGTCCCCTGCGGAGAAATACGGTGTTCGGCCTACGCGAGACAGTCAGCCCGGTGAGAACGACCGAGTCGACGGTTCCGTGGGACTCACCGAACGCGACTCACGCGGGCCTGTCGACGCCGAGTTCGGCCAGCGCGCGGACCACGACGTGGGCCTCCACGAGGTCGCGCGCTTCGACCATCGGGTCGTCGGCGTCGTCGATGACGGCGCGGGCCTCGGCGAGCATGCGGTCTTCCTGTGCTGTCTGGTCTGGTTCCTCGCGGGTGCTGTTCAGGAGCGCCTCGAAGTCCTCGCGGATACTGAAGTCCGCGCGGGCGACGTTGCATCGAGAGAGAGGGTGCATGCCGAGGTCCAAGACCAACTCGGTGACGAGTTCCCAGTCGCTCTCGCAGAACTGGAGCGTCACGTCGCCGACGATGTCGCGCCACGCGATGGGGGCGGCGTTCTCCATGAGCGTCACCGCTCGCGGGGGGACCGCGATGCGGGCGACCGTCTTCGGGTCGTCGCAGAGACAGCAGGGCTGGTCCGTCCTGCCGGTGTACATACGCGGGGTTAGGATGGGTTGTAGATGTAGCTTCGGGCCGGAACACAGGACCGAAACCGGGCGATAACAGGGCGGTAGACCGACCGTGGCGGGCGCTCAGAGCGTTGAAACGGTCGGGTTCGAGTCCGGGGCGGGGACGTCGAACCCGCGTAGAGGCAGCGGGAGGCGCGACCGACTGCGTGCTGGCACTGAATCACGCATTGGGCTGGGCTGAGTATTCCGTGGTGGCGACAGTGGCCGCGCCATCTATCCGATTGAACACCGTGCATAAATATCTTCTCCCCGAAGAATACCCAACACTATTGTTGACTATATACTCGTGTGTTTCAAGATTTTACGGATAGATGCTAGTGATTGTCAAACTTCTGTATTCGTCTCGAGAGCCCCCGTCGGGACGCGAATCGCCATCTCCAGTCCGGCGGCGTCCCGCGGCGGGTCGCTCGGGAGCGTCCCGAGCGGTCGCCGGGCCGCGGCCGCGGCCGCGAGCGCGAGCGCGTCGAGCACGTCGTCGCGAGCCACGTCGCGTCGGAGCGTCCGGGCCAGCGTCTCGCGGTAGGCGCGCTCGGCGTCGAACTTCGGCGCGTCCGTCGCGCCGGCATTCGAACCGTCGTCGCCGACTCCGGCTCCGGCGAACGCCGTCCTGAGCGCGTCGAGACGACGGTCGCGCCCCTCGGGCGTCGACTTCGGTTCCGAGAGCGGTTCGCCGGCGAAGGCGGCAAAGGCGAGTTCGGGATGGGATTCGAACACGCGCTGTCGGGCGCGCTGTGTCTCCCGAAGAACGGCGTCTACCTCGCGGATTTTGGGCACGAGGTGCCACGCCTGAATCGAGAGCCCCGCCCCGGTGCGCTCGCGGTTCGCCGCGCTTGCCGCCTCGTGGGAGTCGGCGTCGAGGACGGCCCGGACGGGCGCGAAGAAGACGGTGGCGGCCCGAGCGCCGAGCAGGTCGCGGGCCTCGCGGTCGCACGCACGGCGGTCGGACTCGGGAAGACCGATAGGGATGTCCACGAGCACCCGCTCGGCGTCACGCTCGCGGGCGAGGTCCCAGACGGCGGCGAAGTCAGAGACGATCCGTACGGAGAGGCCGTCCGCGGCGGCGACGGCGCACACCCAGCCCGACCGACAGCCGTCGACACCGACGACGGAGCATCGCTGTGGCACGGCCTGCAGTACGGGGCTGGGAGACAAAAGCGTCGGAGTTAGGAGTCGAGGGCCGTAGCCGTCATCTGCCGGCAGGAATCGCGGAGTTCGTTGAGCGTCACGTCGACAGTCGCGTCGAGCGAGACGAGCAGTTTCACGCCGTCCTCGAGGGGCACCCTGACGATGAGCGCGTCGTCGATGGCGAACGCGACGAGTTCCGGCCCTCCGATTGGCAGGTCTTCGAGGGGTTGGTCGATGGCCTCCTCGTTCGTGAGCGTCGCGACGAGCGTCTTGACGGTGTCTTCGTCGTAGCGCTCGATGAGCGACTGCTCGAAGAAGCGAATCCGCGTCTGAATCGGCTCACACCACGCGATTGCTCGGAGCGCGCCCCCGTACGCTTCCTGTAGCTCCGAGGACAGTTCGGGCGCGGGGAATTCGCCGTCGTTGACGACGGTAATGTCTGCTTCCTGGTCGAGTGCGACCCGCTCGTAAGCGAGTTCGCCGAGGTCCGTCAGTCCGTAGAGTCGCCCCTTCTGCTGTGACTCCGGAACCAAGAGTTCGACGATGCCCCGCTCCCGCAGTTCGGAGAGCGCCCGAGACACGTGCGGCTGTGCGAGGTCGGTCTCCGCGGCGATTCGAGACGGAAGTCCCGAACCGTGCTCCGAGAGATACCGACACACGGCCAGTCGATACCGAGAACTCGCGATGTACCCCGCGGAGTCCCACGTCTCGGTCATAAATGAGACCCTCCGCTGGTTGTTTTCATCATGGTTGACACGTCCCGTACTGATATGCACTGCCAAGCGGGGTATATCTTTCGAGGGTCGGACAATACTACCATATACGTACCATATATCGGCCGAGAACGAAACGTGCTCCCACTTACTCGCCCGGAGTGTGCCGATTCAGTCACCGAACGACCGAACTCTTCGTGGACATCACCGACTTGGAGTGACGCCGGCGTAACCGGATACCTGCACGGTTACCCGGTGACATGTATGTCAGCAAACACATATATCGGTTCCGTCTCGTACCAGGTAACGTAATGATAGTACTACACCCGACGACGGACCGTCACAGAACCACCGCCGCGACGGAGGTACCGAGATGAGCGTCGCGCTCCAGTTCGCCGCTCCCGGCGCGGACATCGCGTTCCTCCTCGCGCGCGTCCTCTTCGGCGCGGTGCTCGCGTTCATGGGACTCAACCACTTCCTGAACCTCGACCACATGACCGGCTACGCGGAGATGAAGGGCCTGCCGGCGGCTCGCCTCGGCGTCGTCGTCTCCGGCGGGATGCTCGTGTTCGGCGGTCTCGGTATCGCCCTCGGCGTCCTGCCCGCGCTCGCCGCCGGTGCCGTCGCCGTCTTCCTCGTCGTCGGGACGCCGGTGTTCCACGACTTCTGGGCGGTTCCCGAGGACCAACAGGAGTCCGAGATGACGAGCTTCCTGAAGAACGTCGTCATGCTCGGCGGCGCGCTCGTCTTCCTCGCGCTCAGCGGGACGACGTGGTCCTACGCCGTCGGCCTGACGCTGTTCTAACCGCGCCGAGGCGACTCCCACGCGACGACGAGCCTCCCGACCCGCCGCGGCCCCACAGATTCATCGGCGTCCGAACCCACCACACACCCATTCATGACCGACGCAATACCGGACTCGACACCCGCACGTCTCCCGCCGCATAGCCGACCCCGTCCGCCCGCGGAGGCGGGTCGCTGATGGACGGCGCGCCCGACGAGTTCGGCTCGCCGTACCGCCTGCTCTCGGGGGCGGTGGTCCCCCGCCCCATCGCGTGGGTGAGCACCCGCGGCGACGACGCCGACAACCTCGCGCCGTACAGTTTTTCCACCGTCGCCAGCGTCGACCCGCCGGTCGTCGTCTTCGCGCCGGTCGGCCGCGGCCCGTCGCTGAAGGACACGCCGCGAAACGCCATCTCCCGCGGCGAGTTCGTCGTCAACGTCGTCACCCGAGACCTCGTCGAGGCGATGAACGAGACCGCCGCGACGGTCCCGCCCGGCGTCGACGAGTTCGAACACGCCGGCATCGAGAAGGCCGAGTCCGTCCGGGTCGACGCTCCCCGCGTCGCCGACGCCAAAGTCGCCTTCGAGTGCACCCTCTACGACAGCGTGGAGGTCGGCTCCTCGACGCTCGTCCTCGGCGAAGTCGTCCACGCGCACGTCGCCGACGAAGTGTTGACCGACGGCAAACTCGACACGAGGAAACTCGACGCGGTCGGCCGGCTCGCGGGCAACGAGTACGCGACGACCGACGACCGGTTCGAACTCGTCCGCCCCGACTGACGTCCCGACGAGGCTGCGCCGACGACCCGCCGGTTATCATAAATTGATAATGGGGCGCGAAGGTTTATCGCAGGATGCGAAGTCTGTCCGAACAATGAGCGACGTGTTGTTGTCGAGTGTGCTCTCGTTTCTCGATACCGACGACGCGGCGACCGTCGTCGAGCGGGTCCGCTCGGCCCGTGGGGAGCGGACGAAACGGACCGCCCGCGACGAGCGGACGTTCCTCTTTGCGGCTCCCGAAGGCGAGTCACAGCCGACCGAGGTCGTCTGGATAGACGTCGAGGCCGCGTTCGACGCCCGGAGCGTCGAGGCGTTCGCGGAGCGCTGCGACGGCCGCGGTATCGACGGGACGCTCCTGACGACCGGCGACGAAGCGCGGGCCGAAGAGACGCTCGCGCTCGCGTTCGCGGACGATGAACAGCTCGACGAGCCCGACGACAACGGCGACCGGGCGCTCCTCGTCGACCCCGTCGAGGTCGAAGCCCCCATCGAACTCGTGACGCTTCCCGACCTCGTCGGAGCGCTCGAGGACGCCGACCTCGACGAGGCTATCATCGACGAGTATCACGAGCCGCACGAACCGGAGTTCGAGGACATCGTCGACGAGATCGACGCCGAGGAAGCCCGCGCCGCGGCCGAGGCGGACGCCGCCGAGGACGCCGGCTCCGGTCGCGCGCTCGCACTCCTCGTCGCGGCCGTGGTCATCGCGGCGGTCGCGGCTGCGTTCGTGCTGTTCGGCCCGTTCTGAGCCGTCGCTTTGAGATACGTCCTCGGCTCGCTGACTCACCTCACTCACTCACTCACTTCGGCCCCGGCTCGCCTCGTCTGTGAGCCGCCGCTTCGCGAGCCGCTCGATTCTGCGCAGCGCGAGCGCACAGACCGCGGCGTACGGCCCCGCGAGAACCGGCACTTCGAACGCCACCTCGCAGCGGTCGGCCCCGACCGACTCCACGCGGTGTCCCGTCGCCGGAATCCCGGCCACGCGCCACGTCCACCGACGGGACTCGTCGTCGCACGTCTCGATGCTGAACGGGACCCAGACGCCGGCGACGCGGACCTCGCCGCGACTCCCCGCCTCGATGCGTCCGTCGACGCCGCGGACGGCCGACACGCTCGGCCCCCAGTCGGGCCAGTCGGTGACCGACACCAACACGTCCCACGCCGCGTCCGCGGGAGCCGAAATCCGTCGGGAGACGGCCAGTCGCCGTCCCTCCGGCGTGCGCTCCACCCGCGTTCGGGTCCGGCTCGACTCGCCCCTCATATCTCCTAGTATGCTAATAAGTCGTAATATAACATCGCCGAAATCTTTATCCACGAACCGTGGTAGCAACTACCAAGGCAACACATGAGCAACACAAGTGACCGCCCGAAGACGATGCGAGACGTCAGCCACACACCGCCCACAGGCGAGAGCGTCATGAACGTCTGGGAGCGAGGACACGAATCCGAGTCCACAGAATAGCCGGGCAGAACCAATCGCACGACGACGAACAGCAACGAACCACCCGCACCGAACTCGAACGACCAGCCAACCAATCGAATCGTAACGAACCGCCCGCATCGTAACGAACCGCCCGCATCGAACTCGACTAACCAGCCAACCAATCGAACCGAACCCAGCGAATCAATCACGAGACAGCCAACACGATACGACTACCCAAGTAACCGAACGAGCGACCCACCGTATCGAACTCGACCGCCTCCCGCTGGAGAGGGAGAACGTGCGTCCTTCCTGCGCACCGTTGCGACCGACCCGCGCCGGCCGTCCCGCCGGCGCGCACTCGATTTCCGACCGACTGTACCCGTTACCCGCCGGTGTCGACACCTATCGGGACGTTTAACCCCGAGTCCGACGGGCGTTCGAACATGAAGGCCACCGCCAAGGCCCACCCGATTCAGGGCCTCGTGAAGTATCACGGGATGCGAGACACGGAGCGACGGATGCCGTACCACGACAGCATCAGCGTCTGCACGGCCCCGAGCCACACGAAGACGACCGTCGAATTCCTCCCCGACGCCGACGAAGACGTCTACGTCATCGGCGGCGAGGAAGTCGAGGGCCGGGGCGCGGAGCGCATCCGCGCCGTCGTCGACCGGGTCCGCGAGCTGGCCGACTTCGACCACCGCGTCCGCCTCGAAAGCGAGAACTCCTTCCCCTCGAACATCGGGTTCGGTTCGTCGGCGTCCGGGTTCGCCGCGGCCGCGATGGCGCTCGCCGAGGCGGCCGACCTCGACATGACGCATCCCGAAGTCTCGACCATCGCCCGCCGCGGGTCGGCGTCCGCCGCCCGCGCCGTCACGGGCGCGGTCTCGCACCTCTACTCGGGGATGAACGACACCGACTGCCGCTCCGAGCGCATCGAGACCGACCTCGAAGACGACCTGCGCATCGTCGCCGCGCACGTCCCCGCCTACAAGGAGACCGAGCAGGCCCACGCCGAGGCCGCCGACAGCCACATGTTCCAGGCCCGGATGGCCCACATCCACGCCCAGATAGACGACATGCGCGACGCGCTGTACGACGCCGACTTCGACGCCGCCTTCGAACTCGCCGAGCACGACTCGCTGTCGCTCGCGGCGACGACGATGACCGGGCCCGCCGGCTGGGTCTACTGGCAGCCGCGCACCATCGCCGTCTTCAACGCCGTCCGCAGGCTCCGGAACGAAGAGGACGTGCCGGTCTACTTCTCGACCGACACCGGCGCGAGCGTCTACGTCAACACCACCGAGGAACACGTCGACCGCGTCGAGGAAGCCGTCGCCGACTGCGGCGTCGAAACCGACGTGTGGGGCGTCGGCGGCCCCGCCGAAGTGCTCGACGAGTCCGAAGCGCTGTTCTGAGCGTCCGACCGACCGCCGCGTACCGCGACCGCCGTCACCCTCTTTTTGCTCGCGCCCGACGAGACAGCCATGCGTGTCCTGGTTCTCGGTGCCGGGTACGCGGGCCTCACGCTCGCCCGCGACCTCGAACGCCGACTCCCCGTCGACGCCGACCTGACCGTGGTGAACGACTCCCCGCACCACCTCGTCCAACACGAAGTCCACCGCGCGATTCGACGGCCGGCGGTCGCCGACGCGATTCAGGTCCCCCTCGACGAGGCGCTCGACCGCGCCGAGGTCGTCGTCGACCGCGTGACGGGCGTCGACCGCGACGCGCGGACCGTCGAACTCGCCGAGGGCGACGCGCTCGACTACGACTACTGCGCGGTCTGTCTGGGCGCGGAGACCGCCTACTACGGCATCCCCGGCCTCGAAGCCCACTCGGTCCCGCTGAAGCGCGTCGCCGACGCCGAAACCATCCGCAAGCGGTTCTTCGACGACTGCGACGAGGGCGGGACCGTCGTCGTCGGCGGCGCGGGGCTGTCGGGCGTGCAGGTCGCGGGCGAACTCGCCGCGCTCCGCGACGAGGAGGGCGCGCACGCCGACGTCGTCCTCGTGGAGCAACTGGACGCCGTCGCGCCGTCGTTCGCCGAGCCGTTCCAGCGGGCGGTCCGCGACGAACTCCTCGACAGGGGCGTCGAGATTCGGACCGAGACGACCGTCGAGTCGGTGACGGACGCGACCGTCGCGACCGACACCGGCGACCTCGACTACGACCTCCTGGTCTGGACCGGCGGCATCGCCGGCGACGACGCGATGGGCGGCGAGCGACCCCCCGTCAGGGCCGACCTCCGGCTCGACCGGCGGACGTTCGTCGTCGGCGACGCGGCCCGCGCGGTCGACGCCGACGGCGAGCCGGTCCCCGCGAGCGCCTCCGCGGCCCTCCGCGAGGCGAAAACCGTCGCCGGCAACGTCGCGGCGCAGGTCGAATTCGAACTCGACGGCGACGGGAACGACTTCGCGCCGCGGCCCGACCCCTACCGGTTCGAAGTGCCCGGCTGGATCGTCTCGGTCGGCGACGGCGCGGTCGCGCAGGTCGGCCCGAGCATCTTCCGCGGGAAGGCCGCGAAGGCGATGAAAGCCACCGTCGGAGCCGGTCATCTCACCTCGGTCGGCGCGATTTCGCGGGCGGTCGACCTCGTCGACGAGGAACTGCACGCCTGACGCCGCCCCCGGTGGAAGCGCTCCCGCAGTCCGGCGGTTCCCCTGAGAAGTTCTTTATCCGATGGCGGAGTATCGCCGTCCATAGTCAACGATGCCGGGCACCATCTCCGAGACGACGCCTCCGAGGGCACCGCTCGAACCGTGACTGACGAGCGAGGCGCCCGATGAACTGGCAGCACACCGCCTACGCCTACCCGATGGTCTTCGCGGCGGTGGTCGCCGGCGTCCTCTCCGCCTACGCCGTCCAGTTCGTCCGCCGCCGCGGGCGGAACCCGACCGTCGTCTCGTTCGCCGTGCTGACGGCCGCCGTCGCCTTCTGGACCGCGACGACGGCGGTCAAGCTGTTCCTCGTCGACCCCGGCGCGAAACTGCTGGCGTACAAGCTCCTCCACGTCGGGGCGATGACGGCCGCGCCGACGTTCTTCGTCTTCGCCCTCGCGTACACCGACCGCCGGGAGCTGCTCGACCGCCACGTGGTGGCGTCGCTGTACGTCGTTCCCGCGGTGTTCCTCGCCGTCCTCTTTGTCAACCCGCTGGAACTGGGTTACACCGGCTGGGAGCTGTCGACCGTCGACGGCGTGGCCGTACTCTCCGTCGCCGACGGCCCGGTGAGCGTGTTCGGCCTCGTCTACGGGTTCGTCCTGCTGTTTCTCGGACTCGGCATCATCGGTCAGTACGCGCTCGAACTCGACCGCCCCTACCGGACGCAGGCGACGCTCCTCATCGTCGGGATGCTCGTTCCGTCGGTCGTCGCCGCGCTCGAACTCACCCACACCCCGCCGCTCGCCGGGGGCGTCAACCTCATCCCCGCCTCGCTCGCGGTCCCCTCGGTGACGTTCGGCATCGCCGTCTACCGCTACAAGCTCCTCGACATCCTCCCGCTCGCCTACGCGACCGCCGGCGCGCACTCGGCTGACGGCCTCGTCGTCCTCGACGCCGACGGGGTCGTCGTCCACGTCAACGACCACGTCCGGCCGCTGTTGGGAACCGGCGACCCCCTCCTCGGTCGTCCGGCGAGCGAGGCCCTCCCGAACTACGGCGACCTCGACGACGACCTCGACGGCGAGCACTCGTCGTGCGACGTGCTCGTCGAGGGCGAGCGCTACGTCGAACTGACGCGCATCCCGCTCGACCGCGCCGGCGACCCCCTCGGGTGGGTGGTCTCGGTCCGGGACGTGACGCCCCGGAAGCACTACGAACTCGCCCTGGAGTCGAGAAACGACGAACTGGAGGTGCTGAACCGAATCGTCCGCCACGACATCCGAAACGACATGCAGCTCGTGACGGCGTACATCGACATCGTCCTCGAACACGAGCCGCTGTCCGACGAGGCGCGGTCGCAGTTGGAGACCGCGCTCCGGCGGGCGCTCAACACCGTCGACCTCACCGACGTGCTCGGACAGCTGATGCGCGCGACGAACGACGACGAGCGCCGTCGTCACCTCGACGTCGGCGCCACGCTCCGGGAGGCCGTCGAAGACGTTCGCGAGGGGCACCCGAACGCGACGTTCGCGGTCGCCGACCTCCCGTCCGCGACGGTGTCCGCCAACGACCTGCTCGACTCCGTGTTCGTGAACGTCCTGAAGAACGCGGTCGTCCACAGCGACCGCGACGAGCCGTCGGTCGCCGTCTCGGCGGCGGCGGACGACGGGCGCGTCACCGTCCGCATCGCCGACGACGGCCCCGGAATCTCCGACGAACAAAAGTCGGTCGTCTTCGGGAAGGGCGCGAAAGGGTTAGAGAGCCCCGGCACCGGAACGGGACTGTACCTCGTCGAGACAATCGTCACCAACTTCGGCGGCACCGTGCATATCGAGGACAACGAACCCCGGGGGAGCGTATTCGTCATCGAACTCCCGCTCGCGGCCGTCGAGGCCGCGGACCGACCCGACTCGGTCGACTGACTGAGCCCCCCGGGCGCGGCCGACGCCACGTCCGTCGAATCAACTCGCCGCACGTTTCCCGCTGTGTGACAACTGTTATCGGCCATGTATGTGATTATCAATCATGGACTATTCGCTCTCTGACGAACAGCGGGCCATCCGCGAGGAGGTCCGGCGGTTCGCCGAAAACGAGGTCGCACCGGTCGCGGGCGAGTACGACGAGGCGGAGACGTATCCCGCGGAGGTCGTCCGCAAGGCGTCGGAGATGGGACTAACGGGGGCGCACTTCCCCGTCGAGTACGGCGGCGTCGGCTACTCCTCGCTGGAGAACGCCCTCGTCACAGAGGAACTGTTCGCGGTCGACCCCGGTATCGGGCTCTGCATCACGAGCGCCGGGTTCGGCGCGGAGGCCATCATCAGCTTCGGCACCGACGACCAGAAAGAGCGCTTCCTGCCGCCGATTACGGAGGGCGAGTCCGTCATGGGCGCGGCCATCAGCGAACCGCAGGCGGGCTCAGACGTGACCTCGGTTCGCACCCGCGCCGAGAAGGACGGCGACGAGTGGGTGATAAACGGCACCAAGATGTGGATAACGAACGGGAGCGTCGGCGACTACTTCGTCGTCATGTGCCAGACCGACCCCGACGCGGACGACCGCTACGCGGGCTTCTCACAGCTCATCGTCGAGGCCGACCGCGACGGCTTCTCCGCCGACAAGATAACGGGGAAGATGGGTATCCGCGCCAGCGACACGGCCGAACTCGTCTTCGACGACGTGCGCGTGCCCGAGGAGAACCTCGTCGGCACCGAGGGAATGGGCTTCCTCCAGCTCATGCAGTTTTTCGACGAGACGCGGACCGCGGTGGCCGCGCAGGCGGTCGGCATCGCGAAGGGGGCCTGCGAGCGGGCGCTCGACTACGCCAAAGAGCGCGAGCAGTTCGGCCGCCCCATCGGCGACTTTCAGGCGATTCAACACAAGCTCGCGGAGATGCACACCGCGACCGAGGCCGCCCGGCAGTTGACCTACAAGTCGGCGTGGAGCGTCGACAACGACGAGGGCCAACTGACCGCGCTCGCGTCGATGGCCAAGGAGTTCGCCTCGAACGTCGCCACCGACGTGGCCGACGAGGCCGTCCAGATTCACGGCGGGGCCGGCTTCGTCAACGACCACGACGTCGAACGGCTCTACCGCGACGCGAAAATCACGCAGATTTACGAGGGGACCACGGAGATTCAGAAGAACATCATCGCCCGCGAGCTGCTCGGTAAGGGCTTCTGAGGCCCGCTGGCGGCAAGCTATCGACCCGTCGTCTCCCTCCGCCGACCGCCCCGACTCGTCGTCGCCGCGGACGGCGTCGCTCGTGGACGAAGTTTTATCGCCGCCGCGCCAAGGGAGCGTGTGGCACCGTTCGACGCGATTCTCTTCGACCTCGACAACACGCTCTGTACGAACGACCAGAGCGGCGAGACCATCTACGCCGGCGCGTTCGACGCCGCCGGCATCGACCGCTTCGGCGAGCCGTCGGACCTCTGGACCGCGCTCGACGGCCCGCCGGACCACGACGACCACGAGGCCTACCTCGCCGACGGCTTCGAGCGCGTCGCCGCGAAGCACGACCGCGAGGGAGTCGACGTTCGGGCGCTCGCCCGCGGGTTCGTCCAGACGGTCGACTACTCGGCCGTCTCGTTCCGACCGGGTGCCGAGGGGGCGCTCGCCGCCGCCCGGGACCACGCGCGGGTCGGTCTCGTCACCAACGGCCCCGAGCGGCGGCAGTCCGTCAAGCTCGACGCGCTTGGCATCGCCGACGCGTTCGACGCGGTCGTCTTCGCGGGCGACATGCCGCGGCGAAAGCCTCACCCAGACCCGTTCGACCGGGCGCTCGACGCCCTCGACGCCGAGGCGGACGCGAGCCTCCACGTCGGCGACTCGCTGGAGTTCGACGTAGACGGTGCCCACCGCGCCGGCCTCGACGCCGCGTGGTGTCCGGTCGAGGCGGAGGTCGCTGACGCGGCCGGTCCCGACGCCGAGTCGTACGCCCCGGCGTACGTCCTCCGGTCGCTCTCCGAGTTCTCGGCGATTCTCGACGGCGGACCGTGACGACCTCCTACGGTCGGCCGCGCGGGAGCCGTCCGCTGCACCTTTGTTCGCGTCGCCCCTAGAGTGGCTCCATGGACCCCGTCGCAACCGTGCTCGCCCGCGAGTTCCCCGAGCGACGCGTCGCGACGACCGCACGCGTCCCGAACGGAAACCACAAGCGGACCGCGGTCGCGACGTTCGCCGACGGCGGCGAGGTCGTCGTCCAGACGGCGGCCGACGCCGCGGCGCTGACCCTCGAAGCCGCCCTCTCCCGGGCGGTCCGCGAGCGCACGACGATTCCGGTCCCCCGCGTCCTCGCGTCGGGCGCAGTCGACGGGTTCGGGTACGTCGTCGCAGCGCGCGCCGCCGGCGACGAACTCCACGAGCGGTTCGTCTCGCTCGATTCGGCGACCCAACGCCGCGTGGCACGGTCGTTCGGCGTCGGCCTCGGCCAGCTTCACGAAGCGTTCTCTTTCGGAGGGTACGGTCGGCTCGGACGGTCGGCACCCGGGAGGCCGCGGGCCGACGGCGGCGATGCTTCCGACTCGCTGACCGACCGCGGATTCGACGCCGTGAGCGCCGCCGACGCCGACTGGGAGGCGTGGTTCTCCGCCTACGTCCGGGAAGGAATCGCGGCGCTCTCGCCGGCGTTCGACGGGGTTCGAAGCCGGCTGGAGGAGGTCGCCGCGGCCGCCTCGCTCCCCGCGAACCCGCCGTCGAACCTCTACCCGTGGGACTTCCGGCCGGGGAACGCGCTCGTCGCCGACGGCCGCGTGACCGCCGTCCTCGACTGGGGACAGCCGATGGCCGCCGCGCCGGGCCTCGCCGTCGCCAAGGTCGAACACCTCGTCGCCGACTGGTACGTCGAAGACGGCGCGCCGCTCCGCCGGGCGTTCCGCGCGGGCTACGAGTCGGTCCGGCCGCTCCCGTCGGTACCACGCGCCTATCAGGTCGCCGCTGTCGTCCACTCGGCGGTCGATTCGACGGGAGAAGTCACCCGTCCCGGCTATCCCGAGCGAACCGGGACGGCGGCGGTCGACTTCCACCTGACTCGGCTCGACGCGCTGTTGTAACCCCGCTCGGAGTCGGTGCCGTCGGCTCCATTCGAAGGCGTGCCGCGCCCCGCGGCGACACGAACTACTAATTCGGAGTGCGTGGTAGGGACAAGCATGGTACGAGAAGACGGCAAGCGAAACTTCGTCCTCGTCGAAGACGGCGAGGAGACGAGCGTGTTCAGCGGAACGTATCCCCGGCAGGCGGCGCTGAAGGCCGCTCGGCGGCTCCACCCCGCCCCGAGTCCCGACGACATCGACGGGAAAGCGACGCTCAGGCTCCGCGAGCGCGGGACCGACCGGGTCCACGTCTACGAGGGGTGGGCGTGGACCGAGGAGAAAGGCGACGACGACCCCGAGTGGATGGACGACTACGTCACCCGAGCGAACGTCTCGAAGCAGGGTATCGAGCACCGATAGACGTTAACCGGGGATTCGGCCGGTCTGGAGAACCCCGACTTCGTTTTTTGCGGTTCGTGGGTTACGTGTCGAGTCGGCGGCTCAGCCGCCGGCGTTCGCCGCCTCACCGTGGCCGCCGCGGCCCTCGTCGCCGACCGACTCCGAGCGGTGGAGCCAGTAGAGGACGCCGAACAGGCCGGTGGCGAACACGTTCAACGCGAGTTTGTAGTCCGCCTCGATGCTCACTTCGGCGATTTGGACGCTCTCAGGCGACGGGGTGAGCCCCGCGCCGAGGAAGACGAAGTGGACGACCACGCCCGTCAGGACCGCCGAAACGAATATCATCCCCGAGAGAATCGCCGCGAACTTCGTCCCGTAGTACTCGCGGTAGGCGTCCATGATGGGCGGGACGATGAGGTCCGCGTAGATGTAGCTCAGGACGCTCCCGAACGGCAGGCCGTTCGAGAACAGGACCGCCCCGAACGGGACGTTCCCCACCGAGCAGACGAAGGTGGCGACGCCGATGACGGCCCCGAGGACCGCGGTCCAAAACACGTACACGGGAACGCCGAACGTCGGTCCCGAGAACACCGAGGTCCACACCGACTCGGGGATGAACCCGGCGATGAGGCCGGCGAAGACGAACCCGATGGCGATTTCGTCCCAGAGCATCCCCCACTCCTTCCACTGCTTGTCGGCGAGCGCCTTCCACCCCGACAGCGACGTCGCCTGTTCGCGGACCGTCGTGTTGGCCTCCTCGGGGTCGAAGCTCTCCTTGCACGACTTCGAGCAGAAGTAGAACGTCCGCCCGTCGTGTTCGACCGAGTACTCGGTCTCGTCGGGGTCGACTTCCATCCCGCAGACCGGGTCGCGGACGGTCTCCGAACCCTCGTCTTGGACGTTCTGTCGGGCCTGTTCGACCACCTCGTCGGGCACGAGGTAGACGAAGCCGAACGCCATCAGCCCGATGAGGATGAACCCGCCGAGGATGTCGGCCACGAGGAACTGCCAGCCGAGCAGAATCCAGATGACCGCGCCGATTTCGATGACGAGGTTGGTCGAGGCGAACATGAACGCGCCGAGGGTCGCCGCCGCCGACCCGCCCTTCTTGAACAGGTTCTTCGCGGTGGCGATGGCGCTGTAGGAACACGACGAGGAGACGAAGCCGAACAGCGAGCCGTAGCCGATTTCTCTCGGACCGTGGCCCTCCAGAAGCTCCGAGACCTCCTCGCCCGAGGTCCACGCCTCCACGCCGCCGGCGATTGCGAAGCCGACGACGAGCGCCCACCACGTCACCCACGCCATGGCCGCGGTCGTCGAAAGCGCCTCTCGGGCGCTCTCGACGAGGAACGTCCCCAGCGGCTCCGTGGTCGTGAACACGCCGATGCCGACCGTCGCGAGTGCGATGACCGTGAGTATCGCGTATTCGGTCCGGTCCATGTGGTCGGATATGAGGGGAGCCGTACCTAACTGGATTGTGCCTAGGAGAATCGGGGTTTCGGCGCGGCGCGAGTTTGGGTTGTGAAGTCGAGTCCGCCGTCGATTTTGGAGCGGAAAGCCGAGCGCCGGTGCGACGACTCCGACGACTGCTCGGAAGGTGCGTGATGCGTGCGACGGCGGGCGATTCTCTTGACCCAGAAGATTGTGAACCGCAGTCGCTCACTCCCTTCGCTCCTTGGTTCAACTCCTTCGGCCCAGATTCCGCTCGTCACCAAGTTCCTCGCAAAATCATGGGCGCTGCAGGGGTTCCGTGACCGGGGTATATAAACCACCTCTCGCGTTCGGATATGTCGAACACTCATTGTTCTACCACGGGAGGTGATTCCGCCGCTGTTCGGCCCGCTCACGCTCTCCACGGCGGTCATAGTGCTTATCGAGCACCAAGTCACTCGCGTCGAGGCGGTCAGACACCACCCGACGCGGCACTTCCTCCCGCCGATAGAGCGTAACCACGCCCTTCCGAACGTCGTGGGGAGACCGAGAAGACGGACACGTACTGACGTGGTTCAGCTCCACCGCCTCGCACGTCTCGATGTCTCGATTGTGCGGGCAACCCTGATTCAGCCAGCACGGGCGAGTGACCACGTACACGTCCTGCCGAATCGTACTCGCCGAGACGCGCCCGTGAGAAGTCGTCAGTAGCGGCTTCCGGCCGAACTCGTCGGTCGCGTCGACGCGTGGGCCGTCGATGTACGCCTGTAGCATCGTGCCCACCCGGTCAGACACCGAGTTGAACCGCTCTCCTTTCTCGCCGTTCTTGATGGGCGTGCCCTGGTCGGGTCGGTGCTTGTACTGGACGACCGGCGTCCGGCCGTCGAGGTCGAGGTCACGCAGGTCGAGCCCGCGAATCGCACCCATCCGCGCGCCCGTCTCCCACAGCAACGCGAATTCGACGTGCCGCCGGGAAGCGTAGTGGTAGCGGTGGAGGTATTCGAGGATATCAGTCGCGCGGTCCGGTTCGAGCGTCGAATCACTCACGTCGTCCGTCCCGGACAGCTTCGGCAGCGGCACCCGCTCGTAGAAGTCCTCGGGAACCGCGTGGATGTTCGCCGCGAACCGGAGGAACGCCCGAAGCGTAGTGAGCTGTGATTTGAGCGTGACCGGCGCGATTTCCTCCGGCGTCTCGCCGTCCTCCGCGCCGAAGTTCCCTTCGCGTCTCCAGACGCGGAACTCGTAGAGGTCCCGGCCGTCGAGCTCGGTCAGGTCGTCGACGCCCGCTTCTTCGCACCACTCGACGAACGCGCGGAGTCGGTACTTGTGGGACTTCAACGTCCAGTCCGCGAGTTCGTCCTGGCGGGCCTCCAGGTACATTCGGACCGCGCGAGCAGGTTCGAGCGATTCGAGTCGCTTGCTCATCGAATCACCTCCGAACCGGATTCACTTCCGGCCCATTCGCTACGCTTACAACCGGGGTGCGTTAACTCAATCATGGCTTCCATTGTGAGGCCGCGGTCCGGGTCGAGGGCGCTAACTTTGGTAGGGTGAGCGCCCTCGAAAGGGACCGTCAGCCGGGTAATCCATTCGAGATGTCTACTTAAAGTCCTGAGCCATAGCCGCGGAGTGAAAGTGTACGTTTGAGCGAAAGTGAAACCTATTTTTGTCAGTCTGTCAACAGCCGTCTGTCGTGGGGCTTCAATAGCCCGAGTCGTGTAGGTGAACATGCTTCCGTACCTCGGTTACGGGAGCCACCGCGGGCCAGCGTGGCAGCGCTGGGTCCGCTTCTGACGCCGACTGAACAACAGTCAACATCGCGTGTCGCTTCCGTTGGCCGATAGAACAGATTGTCTGTACTTAATTCTACCTACGCTATCCGTATCTATAGATGAGGTTTACATTTTTACAGGACACTAGTGAATAAGTGAAGTCGGCTTATCGAGATGATAATCACACTCCAGCGTATTCAGAGATGTATGAGAAAGCGGGCAGATTGGTGGGTATTAGCAGATGATATGATTCTGGAGTATATCTCAGACGAAGGAACAGGAACGCCGAAGGTCATCAGCAGAGAGATCGACAAGAGTCAGGGCTACGTGAACCAACGGTGTAGCCTGCTCGAATCGTACGGCCTTCTGACGAAAGTCGCCCGCGGAGTCTACACGCTATCTGAAGCAGGAGAACAGTATCTTTCTGAGAAGTTGGACGCCTCAACGTTAGAGAAAAGCGGGTGAGGTAGCACCCACCACCCTTACCCGTAAAGGGGGCGGGTGGATGGGTGGGAGAAATGTCAGCGGCAAACTAACTATGATTGAGATATTGAATAGACATAATGGCAGATGAAGATGATGAAAAAGTAAAACCGGCACCATATCCAGACACAGACACAGCCGAAAACGATGCTGTGGACTTAATCGAGTACATATTAGACGATTCCGTAAAATCATACATAGACTCTCGGGATAAGGCGCCAAATCACGATGGCTATGTAGAAGTAGTTGACAAAGATAACGCACCAATCGGGAGAATTGTAGTTCAGGTTAAGAAACTCCCCAAGAAAAATCAAGAGAGCGTGAAAAAGCAACTTGATACAAGACATTTGTCATACTGCCACTATTGTATTGAGCCATTCTTCATTTTGTTAGTAGACGTGAACAGAGAAATTGCTTATTGGAAACATATCACAGTAGATTGGTTCAAAGAAAATAACTTGAGTTCGCAATCTTCAAAAGTAGTTCACTTCCAACAAAATCAATCAATAAAGAAGAATGAAAACGGATATGTTGAAGAATGGAAAAGGATACTAAATAATCTGAATGAGTATATTAAAAATTATGAAAAGTATCAAAGTCTAAAACAGAGGTCAAATCCAGCAATCGGGAGAAATAGTCCTGAATTCGGAGAAATACATGCATTTTTAGACAGTTACCATGATCTTTTACAGACAGAATTCGAAATTGTAAAAAGTAAAATATACCCCGATGTATGGAGAGTTGGGTTTGGGAGTATCACGTATGAAGAAAATAGCTTAGAATATACGCTTTATCCAATAGATATAGATGAAAATGACGCACAAATTAGAGACATTGAGAAGTCATGGGATGAGGTACATGACCTAGGTGCAAAAGCAATTTCGGGTTCCCAAATTGATAATCCGCTATCACGCTCTCCAAGTCGTTATGCATACAATGCATTAGAATACACAGTACAAGACCTTATCAGAAACAAAAATCTTGATTATTCCGGCTGTACTTTTCTTGCAGCAGAATATATCTATGACTTTGTAAGTGAATTTCACGAATTACTTGGATTGGATGAGAAAGAGAGTTACTCAACAGAGGAGGTGAGAGATGGTTACTATAGATACCTACAGTATTGGTTATCGGAGAAGATGAGAGGAATTCTTCAAGACCATTCAGTAGGTGAGGTTCACGTCGGGCTCGAGGGTTATCTCAACTTAGACCCTGACAAATCCTATGAGCATGCACACAATGTTGCTGAAAAAAGATTTGAGGAAGAAGAGACCGACCCTCCAAGGCATCGATTAACTTTGAGCGATCATAAACAAAGGTTATTAGAAGAATTCATTGATGTATTGTATGAATCAGATATAGATAAGCTAGAACGCCCATTCTGCGGTCGAGACAAAGACAGTCTAGATTCGGATGTATCGAATATTCTCGCATATTACTCAAACAAATCCGCGATCGAAAACACACGACGATATTATGAAAATTATTATAAAGAATACGAAACGATAGTAGAAAATAATTTTCCCCAGATTTTGGATGAGATATCGACAAAGAACACAAACCATCTTTTGATAATAATGTCGGAAAGTGGAGAAGATGTACTCAGAATGTGGAGCATTAGAACCTATTGGTTAGAAAGTGATGTGGACGATTGGACTGTTGATTGTCACTGGTCTACTGATCCAGAAGTGCCTGAGGAACCTCAATCTGGCCATGATATCACATACAACGGTGTGGAATATCACGCTCCAGTTATCAGCATGGGTGGTGATGAGATACTAAGGACGATCGATAGCGACTATGAGTCTCTATTAGACGATGTGCACGACGAATTGATTAGAAAAGTGAGAACCTACTTCCACGAACAAAAAGTGCCAGTCAAACATACAGATAACTAGAAACCTAGGTATTCAGATTTGAGAAGAATACGATGTTTCTATTCAACTCACCAATATACTATGGAACTCTTGCCGGTCGTTGAATTGCTCCTAAAGCACGTTATTCAGCAAGCTTTCTGCACGGGTAGCTCCTCTGGGTCGGGCTTCCTTAATTTAGGCCAAAAGTCAGTCGCTACTCTTTCTCAGCAAACTCCAGATTCGAGTGTTTGTACGTGTAGAGCCTGATATTCTGGTCGTAGCAGTACGAGGCATACAACGCCGGGTGAATCGTCTTCCAGTTCCCCGGACCTTCGTCGAGGCTGGACGGGAACGCAACGCTGACCGCTTCGCCTTCCATCTCCACACCGTACGCGCCGGTGTTCTGTTCCGGGGGAAGTACCTCCACGACAATCGCAACTGACGCGTCTTTGTCGCCTTTCTTCTTCACTCGGTCGCCGGGCGAAAACGGATTCTTCGGCTTCTGGTTCATGTACGCCGTGTTCGGTCCGAGGTCGATGAGTTCGTTCATCGGTCGGGCCGCAAGGTGATCCAGTTTCTCGGGTTCTTCACCGGAATACTTCTCTTGCGAGGCCGCTTTTGATTTCAGCGTCTCGGTGCGCTCCCAGCCGAGCAGGATGAGACTGTCTTCGTTGTCTCGATGCCAGACCATCACGATGATGTCGTCATCCGGGTCGTTGTCGAGGAGGGTTTCGGGGAGGAATGCGGATACGTCGCGCGAGGTCTTCACGTCAACTTCGTAGCCGAACACTTCGAAGTCATACGACGAGAAACTTTCAGGGTTGCATCGCCGCATCGCTTCTTCGTTCTTCCACTCCCAGAGCTCGACAGGGAGGTATTCGCGGCAGAACTGTTCGAACGCGAGCTCTCCGAGGTTCCCGATTCGCTTTACGTCGAGGTTCTTTCGGTCCTGGACTTTCGCTTGGTGGTTGGCGCGTTCGTAGTCGATTTCGTCCGGGGTATAACGGTACACTGGTTAGTAGAGGAAATGGTAGGGAATTGAATCTTTCTCGAAGTATTAATATCACAGTCTTTGTTGATATTTACAAGTGATTTTAATAGGTATTGTTGAGAAGGATACATATGGCAGGTGACTACTGGTGTGAGGAGTGCCAGAGATGGATTGATAGTGGTGAAGTTACTGAAACCTCTGAAGAAACAAAGCCAGGAGCCCCAATGAGGACGAAGTATGAACACAATCTATGTGGGATGGAGGTTCAAAAAGCACAAACGGAGGACGAAGGCCCGCGATAATCAATTACTATTTTGCAATATTTTGTGAAACTCGCTCCAGTTCTCGAACTGCTCCTGAAACAGGTCGCTCGGCAGGTTCCACGCCCACGGCGCGGCGTCGTCCGGGTCGTACGTCTCCAGCGTCGGTTCGAGGTTCACGAGCGAGCCGCCGAACAGCTCACCATCGGGCGAGTCTGAATCGGCGTCCCAGTCGCGGTAGAACGTCACTTCGTCCTGCGCCTCTTTGTAGAACGACAGCGTCGAGAGCCGTTTCTGTTCGGGATGCACGTCCTTCCCCGTGTGGCTCACCACGCCGACGGACTCGACGCCGAGCTTCGAGAACCGCTTAATCGCGGGCGTCCACTGGGACGCCACTTCGCGGCTGAACGTCCGGGCGTCGAAGTGCGTCGAACCTTCGTCGATAGTGACGGTCTTCGGCCGTTCGCGGTGGGTCAGCAGCACGTCCATCAGGTCGTACATCGACCGCACCACGATGTCCGCGCCGTCCCACGTGCCGACGTTCGAGATGACCAGCAGGTCATCGCCGAAGTGCGCCCGCGCGAGGTCGCCATTCAGCAGGAACATCGTGTTCGTCTTGCCCGTGTTCGGGTTCCCCGCGCCGGTGATGGTCGTGAGACCACCGCCGTTTTCGAGCTCGTCGACGAGCCGAAGCGGCAGCGTCAGCGAACTGGCGTCGAGGTCCTGCTGAGTCACGCCCACCAAGTACGAAAGCGCGGTCGCGTGCGACGACTGCACCGCGCGGGTCGCGGCTTGGGTCCGCAGCGACGAATCCACGAGCCTGCCCAGCGAGGTCTCGGCGAACGAGTCGGCCAGCTCGTCGTCCTCGGTGAGGTCGAGCGAGTTCAGGAACGACAGGTTCGCGTGGTCGCCCTTCGAGACCGGTAGTCCCGCGTGGTCGAGCAGCCGGTGGTCGCCGTCGATGCGCCCGCGCACCTGTTCGTACAACTTCGCCGCCGTCAGCAGTCGTTCGTCGGTCACAGCCGGTCACCCACCTGAATATCGCGGAGGCAACGCCGGCAGAGGTGTCCCTTCGCCGTGGGGTTCCGGGGGAACATCGGCCGTCCGCAGTAGTCGCACTCAGCAGTAGTGTCCGGGTCAGTCACGCGGATTCACCTCCGTCGAGGGGATGCGGGCCGAACTCGCGGGTCGAACTGCCGTCGAGGTCGTGAGCGGAGTCGCGCCCATCTCCGTCACCGTCGGAGCGGTCAGGAGTGAGTTCGTCCGTCCCGTCGTTCCGCGCGTGGTTCCGCACGAGGTACGCCGTCGCCAGCGGCAGCGCCGCCGAGATGAACAGGTGCGTATTCGTCACCGGGTAGTACGACGCCGACACCGAACCGTCCTCGAGGAAGCGCATCGGCACGTCGAGCGCCCGCGGCGGTATCATCAGGATACCGAACCACAGGCCAGCGACGATGCCAACCGACAGCGAGAGGGAGATTATGTACTGTTCGCGCGTCGAAAGTTCGAGTTCGAGTTTCATTCTGATTCACCGTTGGCCGCGTGTTGCTTCCGTCGCTGGTCGAGGTCGGCCAGCGGGTCCGGTGCAGGGTCGCCGTCACCTGGTGCCCACTCGGTCGGGTCCTCGTCGAAGATGGAATCCGAGCCGTCCAGGTCGAAGTCTTCGAGCACGCTATCAATCTCCGAGTGAAGGGCCTCGCCGTCGTCCGGCAGCGCGCCTTTCTCGAACGTCCGCACGACGTGTTTCACGGTCTTGACCGCCGCCGCTCGGACGATAGCGAAGGAGTTGATTTCGAGCGATTCGCCTTTCCGAGCCTTCGGCTCCAACTGTTTCCGATTGTACCGGAGGTATTCGAGCGCCCGCGCCAGCACCGGGTCCGGCAGCGAGCCGACCCACGTCCCGGCGACTTCCCGTGCGTCGAGGTCGACGCCGCGGCCGAACGCGAGGTTCGGCGTCGCCCACCACAGTTGGCCGTCAACGACTGTCCACTCGGACCACCGCGGCGTCGGGCAGGTGTAGACACCCGCGCCGTCGCGCTCGAGCAGGTCGAGGTCAACGAGCCACATCATCTGTGGACCGCCCATCAGGTCGACGGCCTGCCCGCCGACCCAGCGCCCGGCGATGACTGCCGAGAGGCCAGCCGTGAGGCCGATGATTTGGAGCGATCGAGGCACGTGCACGTCGAAGACGAGCACGAGGCCAACGAGCAGCAGCGAGCCAGCCACGGCGAGGTGAACGCCGTAGCGCATCACCCACACGAACGCCGTGACGAGCCGTCCCGCGTCGCGGTCCGGCGCGACCGTCGTCGAGGCCGCGCCCAGTTCTGGTTCGTCGGGAGTTTCCCGCTGAGGCGCAGCTCCGCTTTCGGCGTCGTCGCTCATGCGACACGCTCCATGCCACGGTGGAGGCCGAAGCGCCGCCGGACGATTATCAGGAGCGCACCGAACGACGTGCCGAACGCGCCGCCGATAGCCGCGTCTCGCACGTCTGTTCCGGTGAACGGACCGGCGATAAGCGCCGAGCCGTCCTCGAACCGGATTTCGGTGTACTGTTCGTTTCTGATGCTGGTCGAGGTCGTCAGCGTCACCCGCGGTTCGGGCGACGCGACGCGAATCGTCGAGCGTCCTTTCGGCACGGAGCGACGGACGATGTTACCAGAGGCGACGCCGGCCGAGGTCGAGCCGGTCGGCGCGGTCACCGTCACCAGCCGCGGGGCGTCCGCTTCGAGCGTGATGATGGCGGTGCCATCGCGGTATTCAGCGTCGACGATACGCAGCAGCGGGTCGCCGGCCACGTCGCCGAAGTACGTCGTCTCGTTCTCGTTCGACGACTCCGAAGCCGTGGTCGGAGCCGCGGCTGTCGTCGTCTCTGTCGGAGCAGACGCGTTCGCGGTCTCTTGAGCGACGACTGTACTGGGAACGGCGAGCAGCAGAGCGATGCAACTGACGAGTATGATGGTGTGTATTCGAGTCATACGGGTAGGGGTGGGGCAGGGAGGTTGGCGAGCGTTACAGCAGCGACCCGAGCCAGTCGCCCGACCAGTCGGGCACGCCGAGCAGGTCGAGCAGCAGGTCCGAGCCCATCCCGATGAGGTCGACGCCGATGAACTGGAGCCCAGCGGCGATGATGACCACACCGAGGATGAGCCCGATGGGGAGCTGCTTCAGCAGGAAGACGAACATCCTACTTGTTGCCCTCCCGCTGGATGAGCAGCACCGCCGCCGCGCCGACCAGCAGCGCGCCGCCGATAACTTGCGTGTTCAGTCCTCCAGCCGGGTTTCGACCGCCGTCGGTCGACCCCGCGGTTCCAGCCTCTTGCTCGAACCACTCTCGGAGTTCAAGCAGTTGGTCGAGTTGCGACTGGAGCGCGGTCGCGTTCGTGTCCTCGTAGACGTACTGCTGGGTCGAGGTCGTGTTGACGGCCTCGCCGGTCTGGACGTTGAACGCTTCGACGATAGTGAAGTTCTCACCGTACTCCGAGAGGTCGTAAATCCCGCTGTCGTTCGCGTTCTGGTACGCGAAGTAGAACGTCCCGTTGTAGTCCGCGAACTGGTAGGTCGAGCCGGTGTCCCAGCCAGCGGGGGCGTCCTCGCCGGTGTAGAACATCGTCCCGTTGACGATGGTCGTCCCGTTCTGTCCTTCGACCGCGATGGTGTGCGAGGAGTTGAGGTCGCCCGAGTAGCCAATCGACGCGAGTTGCACGGCCGCGTACGAGTAGTAGCCGGTCGTGTTGAACTCGGTCGACGCTTCCGCTCCGATAGTCGACGGGTCGAGGCGAGCGAGGTCCGTTGAGTCGATATCGCCAGCGGTGTACTGAGCGTAGTAGCCTTCGACAACCTGCGCCATGTTCGCCTGCACCTGCTGTTGTTGGGTGTCGAGGTCTTCGAGCAGGCCGGTGTAGTCGGCACCGTACAGAACACCAGTGTAGTTAGAGGTCGACGGCGACTGAACGGCAAGACCGTCACTCGCAGAGTAGTAGTCACCACCGGTCGACCAGCCGTGAAGCTCGTTCGAGTAGGCGTACAGGTCCGGCGCGAGCGAAGTCTTCGGCAAGACCCCAACTGCAGCGTTCGCGCCGGTTCCGTCACCGCCGACGTTGTGCGGTTGGAGCCAGAATTTCATTGTGACGTTCGTCCCGTTGACGAGCGTGTAGTTCATCTGGTGAACTCCCGTTTGGAATCCATCAGGATTCTCAGCGTACTGACCGGGAATTTGGTATTCGTCGCTGTCACTCGGTTCGTGGAACGCAAAGCCAGTCTCAGTCTGGTTCAGGTACTCCAGTTCCGACATTTTCGCGTTCCAGTCACGGATGATATTGCGCTCAATTTGAGCGTAATACGCCGTCACCGTCTCGTTCGCGCGCTCTTTGGCGAGCGTTTCAGCGGTCCCGTTGTTGATGTCGTTGACGACCTGAATCTTCGCCTTCGAGTAGGCGACCGTTCGGGTGTCCTGTAGGCGGTTTTCGAGCGTCGTGTTGAACGACTCCACGGAGTCATCAACCGCGAGACCGGCCGCGTAGCCGTCGGTCGACGTGATGTTTTCGAGGTCATCGTAGGAGACACCGCCCTGCAAGCAGGCCTCCTTGTCACCACCGAGCAACATCGAAAACGTCTGTTCGAGCAGGTCAGTCGGTCCGCAGTGCTCGTAGTCGACGGTGACCGTCGTCGAGGCCGCAGCGACCGGGCCGGTCGCCGCGGTCGTGACCATCAGCACTACGAAGACGAGTGCGAGCCCGCGTCGAGCGAACTCGCGCATCAGAGACCTCCCGTGATGATGAACGCGGCTGCACCGAGACACGCGGCGAGGTAGCCGAGCGTCGCAGTCGCTTCGAGTCTGGTGAGGCCGAAAGGAAGGGTCATGGTCTGGTTACCTCACAGCGACCGCCCAGCCGACGACCGTAATCAGGAACGCGACTTGCGCGCCCAGCGGGTCGCCCAGTCCGAGCAGGAGATCCTTCAGTTCGGTCACGTACTGCCAGCCGAGGATGACAGCGGGCGACGCGACGATGAACGCCATTTCCCACGGCTCGTAGTGCTCGAGCGACTTCGTCTCGCTGGACATGAACGCAACAGCGTACACGAGAATGCCGCCGAGCGTCGCGTGCTCGCTCGTCAGCGTGTAGTTCGACAGCCACGTGATGGTGATGTCGGAGATGCCGCCGAAGGCGTACAGGCCGGTCGCGACGAACACGACCGACAGCAGCGCCGGGATGGTCCGCAGCATCGCGTAGTCCGACGCGAGGCCGCTGAGACCCTGCGAGTAGCGCGATGCCATTACTCGCCCCTCACGTCGAACACGTGGTACTCGCGTTCTTCCGTCGAGCCGTCGTCGTTCTCGAGTTCGTACGTCCGCGTCTCGGCAGTCTTCTTGACCGCGAGCCAGCTCCCGTTCGAGAGGCCCTTTTTGTCGATGGTCCGGCGAATCTGGCCGTTCGACCAGAACTTCACCCGGTCGCCGAGGTCGCCGCCGCGGGCGAGGTGAATCACGTCGTTTTCGTTCGGTCCCACGTCGTGGTCGATGTCGACGATAACGCCGATGACCGGCTCGTCTACTTCGAACTTGATTTCCTCTACTCCGTCGTCGTAGTCGTCTTCGACTTGCGTTTCTTCGAAGTCGTCGAACGACATTGGTTCAGACGCCATTACACCTAGATATTTTGTTAGTAGGTACTAGCCGTACCTACCAACCGGGTGAAAGTGGAATCACCGGGCAGGGTAGGTTCCTACGTCAGCCCCACACGTCGGCAACCGGCGGGGGTTTCTCTCCGCCAACATCGGGGTATTCGGGCTGACCGCCCGACGCAACGTAGTCTTCGACGTGTTCAAGATTGGCAGCCGTCGCGTCGGCTGTCGGCATGTCCCAGTAGGCGTAGCAGCCCAAGTAGTCGATGTGGCAGTAGAAGTCGGCACTCTCTGGGAGCGTCGATTCTACGCCTGGAGTCACAACGTCGTCGAGGTCGAGGTCATCGACTGTCGCGCCATCGCACGCGAGATGTAGAGAGTCGATAGAGAGCTCTCGAACGGCGTGCCGAACGTCCGGGTCTTGCAGGTGTTCGGGCTTCTCTATCGCTTTCTCGATGTCCCGCGAGATGGACCAGAACCGCCGGCCAGTCGCCCAGTAGAGGCCGAGTTTCCACGTCGCCGCCTTGTCCGCGTACGAATCCGACTCTTTCGCGTCGGCGAACGACTCGGAGGCTTCGAGCAGCGAGCCGAAGGTGGCCGAGAGGTACTTTCCGAGGTACGCGCCAGCCGTCCGGCTTTGCATCTGTTCGTCGCTATCCTCGCCGCTCTCGTCGTCGTAGAACTCGATGAGGTCGTGAGACCGCGCGTTCTTCGCTATCCACTCTTCGCTGTGGTCGTGGTCGCCGTAGCGGTACCAGTCCACGAATCCTTTCGAGACCGGAATCTCGTACTGGTCGCCGTCGTCATCGACGAGCGTTTTGGTGCCGAAGTTCCCAACGTCGTCGAGGTCGTCCCGAAACACGAGCGGGTAGAGGTCGACGATTTGGCCCTGTCCGTAGTCCTTCCACTTTCGTTCCAGCTCCGCTTTGTCTATCAGGAACGGCATCCCGTCGCTCTCGCGGGTCGGAACGTCGAACATCAGCACGTGCAGGTGCGCGTAGCCCTTCTCGGTGAACTCCAGGGCTTTCAGATACGGTGGCCGGTAGCGAGGTCGCCCGGTCACCTTGCCGTCGAGCGCCGGTGTCCAGCTGGGTACGCCATCCTTCCTGGTGTCGTCTTTCGTCGACGGATCGGAATCGAAGTACGAGAGGAGCCGATTGAAGTTCGGGTTTATCGACGAGATACCGTCGTACAGCGAGCGCGGGTCTGGTCGAGTCGGGTCGTCGAACGTGCCGGGGTCCGTCGTCAGCGTCATCAAGACGGCGTTATCGTACTTCTCGTACGCGTGTTCGAGCGCGCTGTTGTAGCGCGCCCACGTCTTTCGGAGTCGTCCCTGGGAGTTGAAGCGGGTGTTGTACGCTTTCGTCATCCGGCGGGTGGTGTCGCCACCACGCCGCCCACAGAAGTGGACGTCGAACAGCAGCTGGTAGTTCTCGATGCGCTTCAGGTACCGATGTAAAGAGTCTTCCAGTAGGTCCCGACCCCAGTCATCGACCTCATTCGCGGTTCTCAGGTAGTTTTCGCAGAAATGCCGGTCGTACAGCAGGTCGTCGCGTTCCCTGGTTGTTTGAGTAATGCCTTCTGATATCAAGTCAAGTAGGCGAATTGTCGGGGTGACCATCGTCATGCCGTCAGACTGGCGTTTTTCGATGAGCTGGGGGTCGTGCCCGTCGAGGTCGTTCAGGAACCGGTAGACGAACTGGTAGTCCGGGTCGCTCCCGTCGAACCGTTCGCATTGCCCGATGTACTGACCCTTGACGCACTCAGAGACGAGCGTCGGCAGGTAAATCCCCTCTGGTGAGGTCGAGATACGCTTTACCAGCCGTACGCGGTCCCGGTCGCGCCCGCGGAGTTCGAGGTCGTCGTCCGGGTCTGCCGGGTCGTACCCGTAGGCCAGCAGGCCGAGGTCGCCCAGGTAATCCACGAGGTAGGCATCTTTACATCGGTCTGGACGGAGCCGAGAGCCCCACACGCCGGCGATTTCGGACGATGAGCGTTTTCCGACGCTCATCTATCTCCCCGAGAGACCGCACGCGCCGCTGGTAAGTCGTGAGCGCCGGGGGCGCGGGTGCCCGCGTTACTCACGCGAACCCCCGTCTGTGCGGATGAAATCGCTCAGACGGCACTGGGCCTTACCGCCACTCGTTCGAGGCCCGCGGCCGCGGGCCTCGTGCGGACCGGCTTCCGGGTCAGGGGCAAGCCCCTGCTTCCGGCCGCTTCGGGCGGACTGGGACCCGCCCTCCGCTGTTCCGGTCCTTGCGGTGGTTTCTGCAGCCAGTTGGTGCGCCCACAGGAGCGAGGTGAGTCGGTGGTCCCGAATCTCGTCCTCGATGGCGGGGATGCGCGCGCAGTCTTTGCACTCGCGCATTTTCGCGGCGCGCTCAGCGTGGTCGACGAGACACCAGGCTTTGCAGCTGCCGCAGACGTAGCGGACGTACCGCCATAGATGTCTCTCGCGACGAACGTGAGACATCTACCATGCACCCCTCTTGGCTTCTAATTTCGCCCGACAGCGGCGACCCGTTGCATGGGAGCTGAGGGAATAATTTTCTCGGTGATTTTGAGAAAACGCCGATTTGGCCGATATCGACGGCGTAGAGCCGTCTCGCGGCTTTTTAATTTCGGCCTCGAAGGACCTAAATTTTGGATGGGCGCTGCAGGATTTGAACCCACGGCAACTTGGTCCGAAGCCAAGCACTCTGTCCAGACTGAGCTAAGCGCCCTACATGACTTCGTCTGTCGTGGATTGTTTTAAATGGATTGATTCGAGGCGGCGACTCCGCGCGATTTATACCCGACCTCCGAACAGTACGGGGTATGTCTCTCGGTACGCGAGCGCGCGGGTTCGCCGAACTCACCCGACCGGGAAACGCCGTCGCCGCCGGCGTCCTCACGTTCACCGGGGCGTTCGTCGCCGGGGCGTCCCCGAGCGACGCGCTCGTCGTCGTCGCGGCGATGCTCGCCACCGTGTTCGCCACGGGCGCGGGCAACGCCATCAACGACTACTTCGACCGCGATATCGACCGCATCAACCGCCCCGACCGGCCGATTCCGCGCGGCGCGGTGACCGCGACCGAGGCGAAGTGGTTCAGCGTCGCGCTGTTCGGCGGGGCGGTCGTCTCGGCGTTCGTCCTCCCGGTCGTCGCCATCGCCATCGCCGTCGTCAACCTCGTCGCGCTCCTCGCGTACACGGAGTTCTTCAAGGGTCTCCCGGGTGTCGGCAACGTCGTCGTCGCCGCGCTCACCGGCTCGACGTTCCTCTTCGGCGGCGCGGCCATCGGCGAGCCGTTGGGCGCGGTCGTCCTCTGTGTACTCGCCGCGCTGGCGACGCTGACCCGCGAAATCGTCAAAGACGTGGAGGACATCGGCGGCGACAGGGAAGAGGGACTGCGGACGCTTCCCATCGTCGTCGGCGAGAAGGCGTCGTTGTGGCTCGGCGCGGTCGTCTTGGTCGTGGCCGTCGCCGCGAGCGCGGTGCCGTTCGTCTGGGGCGGGTTCGGGCTGGCGTACCTCGGAATCGTCGCCCCCGCCGACGCGGTCATGCTCGCGGCCGCGGTTCGGTCGTTCGCCGACCCGGCCGCGGCGCAGCGCCGACTCAAATACGGGATGTTTTTAGCGGCGTTCGCCTTCATCGTCGGACGGGCGACGGCGCAGACTGGAGGAACCATATAAATGTATGCGGACGAACAATCGGTCGGATTCCGGGGAACGCGCCGACGAGCGGGGAGCGTTCTATCCGCCAATCAAAAAGAATATTACCGGCTCACCGCATGGTCGTACTATCCGATGACCCTCGGCGAGCGGAAGCGTCACGCGATTGCGTTCCTCGGAGTCGATACCGTCGAACCGAGGTACCCGCATGTATAAGCTAGGCGCTGACCTCGACGTCGAGGTCGAACCGGGCACGAACCTCCTTCTCGTCGGGCCGCCGCTGACCGGCAAGCGCTCGCTGGCGCTCGACATCCTCGCCGAGGGCACCCGAAACGGCGAGGGCGCGGTTATCGTCACGACCAAAGACGGCGCGGACCGCATCCTCAACGACTTCGGCAAGCGACTCGACTACGAGGGCAAACCCGTCGCAGTCGTCGACTGCGTCACGAAACAGCAGGGCGTCGGCGAGGTCCGCGACGACGAGCGAATCCGATACACGTCGTCGCCGGTCGACATGACCGGAATCGGAATCAAGCTCTCGGAGATTCTCCAGGAGTACTACCAGGACCGCGGTCTGCCGGAGAACCGCATCATGCTCCACTCGCTGTCGACGCTCCTGATGTACGCCGACCTCCAGACCGTCTTCCGGTTCCTCCACGTGTTCACCGGCCGCATCCAGAGCGTCGGCGGCCTCGGCCTGTTCACCATCGACGCCGACGCCCACGACGACCGGACGATGAACACCATCAAACAGCTCTTCGACGGCATCATCACGACTCACGAGGACGCGCCGCCGGACATCCGCATCGCGGACCACTAAGTCGTATCCCCGATTCCGGACTGGGACGGTGGCCGCGCCGCACAGCCGCCCGAGATTTTTATCCGCAGCCGGTCACGTCGTAGGTATGCCCATCACCAGCGACGACGACATCCGCGGGCTGTTCGACGCCGAGACCATCGCGGTCGTCGGCTGTTCGGCCACGCCCGGCAAGCCCGCCCACGACGTCCCGGCGTACATGCAGCGCCACGGCTACCGCGTCGTTCCGGTCAACCCCTTCCACGACGAAATCCTCGGCGAGACGGCGTACGACTCGCTCGCCGACGTGGACGAGAAAATCGACCTCGTGGACGTGTTCCGGCCGTCCGAGGAAGCGGGCGACATCGTCGATGCCGCGATCGAGCGCGCCGACGCCCGCGGCGACGTGGCGGCCGTCTGGCTCCAACTCGGCATCAGCGACGACGACGCGGCCGCCCGCGCCGAGGAGGCGGGGCTCTCGTTCGTCCAGGACAGGTGCTTCAAGGTCGAACACTCGCGGCTCGCCTGAGCGGACGGCGGGGCGACGAGTCGGCCTGAGACGGCCGCTGAACCGCCGTTTTCACCCTTCCCACGACTCGAAGTCGCCGTAGACGCCCTTCGAGAGGTATCGCTCCGAGGAGTCGGGGAAGACGGTGACGACGGCGTCGTACGGGAGGTCGAGGTCGCCGGCGGCGGCGCGCTCGGCCACGTCGACGGCGGCCAGCGAGTTGGCGGCGGCGCTCGACGCGACGAGGTGGCCCTCCTCGGCGGCGAGGCGCTGCATCTCGTCGTGGGTGTCGCGGTCGGCGATTTGGACGATTTCGTCCACCAGCTCGGGGTCGAACAGCTCGTTCGTCGCGGGGTCGTGCGTCCCGATACCCTCGGTCTTGTACGACGCCTCCGCCACGTCGCGGCCGTGGAGCCGGGCGTAGAGCGAGCCCTCGGGTTCCACCGCGGTGACGAACGTGTCCTCGTGGTGCTCGCGGCCGTACCGCGCCATCCCCATGAGCGTGCCCGCGGTGCCGCAGCCGGCGACGAGCGCGCCGACCTCGCCGTCGAGGGCGTCGTAAATTTCGGGCGCGGTCGTCTCGTAGTGCGCCTCGGGGTTGAGCGGGTTTGAGAACTGCTGAGGGACGACGGCGTCGTCGAGTTCGTCGGCGAGCTTGTGCGCGCGGTCGATAGCGCCGCCCATCCCGTCTTCGGTGGGCGTGTTCACCACGTCGGCACCGAGCGCGCGCATGAGCGTCTGTTTTTCCACGCTGAACCGCTCGGGGACGACGAACACCGCGCGGATACCGAGCTGTCCGGCCGCGACGGCGAAGCCGATGCCGGTGTTGCCGGCGGTCGGCTCGACGATGGTGCCGCCCTCGGGGAGTGCGCCCGATTCGAGCATCCGTTCGAGCATGTACGTCCCGATGCGGTCCTTGACGCTCGCGCCCGGGTTGAACGATTCGAGCTTCGCGTAGACGGGCACCTCGTCGGGCGACGCGTGGACTCTGACGAGCGGCGTCTCGCCGACGGCGTCGAGCACCGAGTCGAGGGGGTCGCGGTGCGTGGTCATACGTGGGCAAAAGTTGCCCCTGGCCCTGAACGTTTTCATCCCGGTTCGTCCCCTCGTCGGCGGGCGACTCGCGGCCGGAGCGACTGACGCCGGTCGAAAACAAAGCGTCGTCTTCGGGACTGGCGGCGGGGCTGCGGCGGGGACGGGATGTCGAAAGAGAACGGAGAGAGACGGAGGGGCGGTCGGATTACGCTTCGTCGGTGGTGTCGCTCGATGCGTCGGCATCGGCGTCGGACGCGTCGGCGGTCGCCTCGGTGTCGTCTCCGGCCGAGCCTTCCTCGGCTTCGGAGATGTGCGCCTGCGCGATTGCGGCGTCGAGGTCGACGCCCTGTTCCTCCGCGATGGCTTCGAGAATCGCCCGCTGTTCGGCGTTCTCGGCTTCGAGTCGGTCGACGCGCGACTTCGTCTCGTTGACCGTCTCACGGACCTCGACGACCTGCTCGCGCAGTTCGTTGAGCTTCTTGTACACGTCTTCGGCCATCTCTGCGACCTTCTGGAGCTTCTTCGCGGTGCCTCCGAGTGCCATGTGTCGCCTCTCGGACTCGGGGCTTGTACGACTTCCGGTGCGGTGTCACAGGGAGGGCGGGCGGGAACGCCGAGCGCGGAACTGAGAGACGGGGCCTCAGCCGAGTTCGTTCGGGTCCACCCGGTCGACGACGAACCGGAGGCCGACGAGCGCGACGACGCCGACGAAGACGAGCCCCGCGACGGCGACTTTCGCGCCGACCCCCGCCGTCCCGAGCGCCAGCCGCGCGGCCGTGTTCGCGGGGCTCAATGGAAGGAGCGACGTGCCCGCGAAGACGAGGAGCACGCCGATGGAGTACAGGAGTTGGGCGACCCGGCGGTCGGGCGAGGTAATCGCCACCGCCGCGCCGAGCGTGACGACGACGGCCGAGAGCCCGGCGACCATGCCGAACAGCCACGGGACGCTCTCGATGGTCGACCCGTTCAGTTGGAGGAGGAGCATCCACGCCACCGCCTGCACGGGTGCCAGCCCGCCGGCTGCGAGGAGCTTTCCGTCGACGACGGCCGCGAAGCTCACGGGCGCGACCCGCAGGAGTTCGAGCGTCCCGCGGGCCACCTCCTCCGTGAGCGAGTCGACCACCAGCGACCCGGAGATGAACACGGGCAGGAACAGCAACAGCGGGACGAGCACCGTGTAGGTGAAGCCGAAGTACGGGCTCGAATCCGCCGCCGGCGGGAGTGACAGCGGGTCCGTGGCGAGGAACGCGCTCCGCTCCGCGCGTTCGTTGCGCTCCAGTTCGCGGAGCGCGTCGCGGAGGCGGGTGACGACCGCCGTCGTCTCCACGCCCGTGTCGGGCGCGACCGCCGCGACTCGTATCCTGCCGTCCTCGCCCGTAGACGCCTCTAAGACGGCATCGACCTGCCGTTCTTGGAACGCCGTCATCGCGGCCGACGTGGACGAGTACGGCCGCCCGCTGAGTCCGTCTTCGGTCCCGACGGCGCGAAGCAGGTCCTCGACGGCCTCCTCGTCGCCCGTGACGGCCACGTCCACCTGATAGCTCGCCGCGCCGGGGTCGTACAGCGAGACGAGCCCGACGACGAGGAACGACGAGAACGCCGCGACGAACAGCTGGATGGCCAGCGCCAGCACGATGGTCTTTTCCTTGCGGAGACTGCCGAGTTCGCGCCGGGCGATGGCGAGTCGCGGGCTACCCAAGGGCGCTCACCACCTGGAGGTTGTAGACGAGGTGAATCGCGATTGCGCCCGCGAGCGCGACCCCGTAGGCCGAGCGCCCCCGACTCGCCCCGAAGGCGGTCACGCTGGCGGTCACCGCGTGGAGCGCCAGCGGCGCGAGGAACAGGCCGAGCACGACGAGGGCGCTCACGCCGGTCCCGTCGCCGATACCGACGCCGGAGGGCGCGAAGGCGGTCTGCCCGAGCGTGAGCGACTGCAACCCGGCGAGTTGGGCGATGGCGGTGAACTTCTCGCCGACGAAAAAGCCGAGGCCGGAGAGCCCGCCGAGGACGAGCGACGACCGGAGCGTCCGGGAAAAGCGCGCCTTCTCGAAGGCGGCGAGGACGTGGAGGCTCTTGGCCAACTCCTCGATGACCGCGACCGCGAGGAGAATCATCGGGACGGTCAGGTCCACCGGGAGGACGAACAGCACCGCGATGGCCAGCAGTTCGGCGATGAAGACGAACGGAATCGACAGCGCCGAGAGGGTCGCCACGGAGCGCGCCCGCGAGATGCGACTGTCGAGCGCGTCGAGGAACTTCAGCGGGACCGGCCGCTGGGTGAACATGTCCTCCTCGCGGTAGACGCCGACGCCGAGGAGGAACAGCACGCCCGCGGCGAGGAGAATCGGCCCGACCGAAAACAGGAACTCGCCGAGCGGAATCGACTCGCCGGCGAGGTCGCGGACGACGAGCGTCAGCGGCGAGATGAGCGCGATGGGCGTGACGTTCGTGAAGATGGCCGGGACGAACGTGTACGTCGTCAGGAACACCGACACCGTCACCGTGACGAACGTGAGTTCCTTGAACGAGCGGGCGAACATCGCGCCGACGAACGTCGACGCGAGAAACAGGAGGCCGATGGGGACGACCGCCGCCACCGAGACGACGCCGCCGCCGACCGCGGCCGCGATGGCGATAGTTATCGCGACCGTGCCGAGCAGGTACGGGAGCGTCTTGCCGGCGACGATGTCGCCCGGCGAGATGGGCGCGACGAGGAGCAGTTCGCCGCGGCGGTTGATGCGTTCGTTGAGGATGCTCGACCCGTAGGCCTGAATCACGAAGTTCATCGGCACGAGGAAGGCGAATGCGAGGACGAGCGAGGCGAAGGGGAACGGCGGGCTGATGCTCGCCGGCGACCCGCTGGTGTCGCCGCCGAAGAGGCTCGCCATCCCGCCGAACGACGGGGCGTCGACGCCGCCGTCGTCGGCCGCGGCGGCGTCCGAAGCGTCGGGTCCGTCGGCGGCCGAGTCACCCGCGGTGTCGCCGCCGGTGGTTCCGGTTCCGGTTCCGGCGTCGGTTCCGCCCCCGCCGCCGGTACCGGCGTCACCGCCCCCACCTGCGCCACCGTCGACGCGGCTTCCGGCCGGGACGAGCGCGGCGCGCTCGCGGTACTGGAGGTCGACGACGACCGGGAACGCCGCGGACTGGTTCTCCTCGCGGGCCATCTGTCGCTCGTTGTACGACTGGACCGCGTCGCGGAACGCGCTGTAGGCGGCCCGACCGGTCTGGGTGTCCGCGACCGAGATGTGCGTCTCGCTGACGACGAGTTCGACGTTCGGGTCCGAGACGGGTCGCGGGTCGAGCGTGGACGACTGGTCCACGGCGTCGTAGTAGGGACTGTCGCCGGCGATGCCGACGCGGTAGAGGTCGCGGTCGAGCGCGACCCCGCCGCCGGCCGCCCCGGCCGCGATGCCGCCGGCGACGAGGACGGCGACCAGTCCGATAACGGCGGTCCGGCGGTCGAGCGTCCCCGCCGAGCGCGACACCTCCCAGCGGGCGATTCGGAGAACGGTCCGGGCGTGTGCGACCAGTCGCGTTCGGAGGTCGGTCACGACTGCCCGTTACCTCCGGGGGCGCGCTGTCCGTGCTCACCGGCGACGCCCTCCCCGCCAGCGGCCCGTCCGCGACCGCCCTCGGCCTCGCTCGTCGTCGGCGCTTCGCGGGCGAGTCGGAGGAAGATGTCCTCCAGCGACGCCTCGTCGGTTCGGATGTCGGCGACGCGGCCGCCGGCGGCCTCGGCCGCCTCGCGGAGCGACTCGACGGCCGCCATCTCGTCGACGACGGCGACGTGGCGCTCCTCGCCTTCGCCTCCGACCTCGTCGTCCGCGGGCAGGGTCTCCGGGAGCGGCACGGTCGTGAAGACGCGGTAGGTCGTCTCGCCGTGTTCCGCGCGAATCTCGGGGACCGTCCCGCGGGCGATGATTTCGCCGCGGTTCATGATGACCACGCGGTCGCAGATGGACTCGACGTGAAAGAGGTTGTGCGCGCTGAAGACGACGGTCTTGTCCTCGTCGCGGAGCTCGCGGACGAACTCCAAGACGACGTTCGTCGTCAGGGGGTCGAGGCCGCTGGCCGGTTCGTCGTAGATGAGCAGGTCGGGGTCGTTGACGAGCGACCGGGCGATGGCGACCTTGCGCTTCATCCCCTTCGACATGTCGCCGAGCCGGCGGTCGCGGTATTCGAGGTCGAGGCGGTCGAGCACCGCGCCGGTTCGCTCGTCGGCCACGTCGCGGGGCACGTCGTAGAGGTCGGCGAAGAATCGGAGGTACGACCGCGCGGTCATGTCCTCGTACAGCGGCGACTCCTCGGGGAGAAAGCCGAGTTTGCGCCGCATCGCCGGCTCCTCGGGGTCGTATCCGAGCACCGACGCCGACCCGCCGGTCGGTTCGACGAGCCCGGCGAGCATCTTCAGCGTCGTCGTCTTCCCCGCGCCGTTGGGGCCGACGATGCCGAACACCTCGCCCGACTCGACCGAGAAATCGCTTCCCACGACGGCGGGGAAGTCGCCGTAGGTCTTCCGCAGGTTCTCGACCGTAATCATTGAGAGACCTTCACGCGGGACGGGATAAAAGGGTTCGCGCGGGATTTCAGGTTTGATAGCCTTCTCCTTCGCGGGGCAACAGTTTCGTCTCCTCGCGGTCAAGGTGAGCGTATGCCCGCAGACGACTTCCTCTCGCCGTCGTTCGTCCTCTTCGTCGGCGGATTCGTCGCCGCCGTGTTCCTCTTCGGCGCGCTCATCGCCTTCGTCGCCGCCGCCGGGTCACAGACCGTCGAAGGGTTGGCGCTGGCGCTGGCGGGGCTGGGCGGGCTGTTTCTGGTCGCGGGGGCGGTCGGTGCCGGTGTGATGCGCTATCGCCGCGGTTCGGATTCGGCGTCGAAGACGGCGGCGACCGGAGAGCGCCGTTAGTCGTACTCGTAGAAGCCCTTGCCCGTCTTCTTGCCGAGGTCGCCCGCCGCGACCTTTCGCTTGAGCAGGTACGCCGGCTTGTAGCGGTCGCCGAGTTCCTCGAACAGCGTCTCGGAGGCGTCCAGACAGATGTCGAGGCCGATGTGGTCCGCGAGGGTGAGCGGGCCCATCGGGACGTTCGTGCCGAGGGTCATGCCGCGGTCGATGTCCTCCTTGGAGGCGACGCCCTCGTCGTAGGCGCGGATGCCCTCGTTGAGCCACGGCATGAGGATGCGGTTGGTGACGAAGCCGGGCTTGTCGTCGGACTCCCACGTCTCCTTGCCGAGGTCCTCGGAGAAGTCGTGGGCGAAGGCGACGACCTCGTCGTCGGTCTTCTCGCCGCGGACGACCTCGACGCCCTTCATAATCGGGACGGGGTTCATGAAGTGGAGGCCGACGACGAGGTCGGGGCGCTCGGTCGCGGCCGCGATGGTCGTGATAGAGAGCGTGCTGGTGTTGGTCGCCAGCACGACGCCCTCGGGGACGATGTCGTCGAGGTCGGCGAAGACCTCGCGTTTCACGTCCATGTTCTCGACGGCCGCCTCGACCACGAGGTCGCAGTCGGCGAGGTCCGCGAGCTCGGTCGTCCCCGAGATGCGCCCCTTGGTCGCGTCGGCCTCCGCCGCGGTCAGTTTCTCCTTCGAGACGAACCGCGAGAGGCTGTCGTCGATGGCCGACAGGCCGCGTTCGACGTACTCCGCTTCGAGGTCGCGCATGACCACGTCGTAGCCGGCCATCGCGGCCACCTGCGCGATGCCGTTGCCCATCGTTCCCGCGCCGACGACGCCCACCGTGTCGATATCTTCGGTATCGTACATGTCCGGTTCTGCGCGAGGTGGGGAGGTAAAACTTGCCGATGCGTTCGGAATAGTGACAGACTCGTGACTTTCACGGGAAGACTCAAGTCGGGCGCAAGAATGGGGATATGCAACGGTGACTGGGGTGAACGACGCCGGCAGATACGACGAAGACGACGCGGGCGGGGACGGAGGGGAAGCCGTCTCGGACGCGCGCCGGAGCGACGGCGAGGGCACGAACCGGGCAACCGAGGCGGACGAGGCGAGCGAGGCGGACGAGGGGCCGTCGAACCCCGACGAGGCGCTGACGCACCTGCTCAGACCGCGGGGTCGACGCGCGAGCGACGCCGTGCCGACCGAGCTACAGGACCTGAAGTACGTCGGCCCGGCGACGGCCGAATCCCTCGCCGAGTCGAACATCGACGTGGACGCTATCGTCGACGGCGAGGTGTGCTACCGCGACCTCGTCGCCGCCGGGACGAACCCCGGCGTCGCGGCGAAGATTCGGCGCTGGCACTCGCTTTCGTGGTCGTTCAACTCCGGCGACGACCTCGACCGACGCTCCTCGCAGGTTCGCGGGCTGGGCGACGACGAGCGCGCGTGGGTCGCCGCGAGTTCGGGTGACTGGGACGCCACCGACGAGGCAGGTACCGGTGACGACGAGCGCGACGCCGGCGATTGGACCCCGAGCGGAACGGAGGCGGCGGGGTCGAACGGGCCAGCGCGGGACGGAGACTGGACGCCGTCGGGATCGGACGACGGCGCGGAAGCGCGCTCGGAGCCGACGACGTCGGGCGACTGGACACCGAGCGGGGCAGAGGCGGCGGACGCGTCAGCCGACGGCTCGGGAGACGCGCTCGCGGCCGAGGCGGCGTGGCGCGAGCGGTCGAAGCCGAAGTCGCTGACGACGCTCGCGGGCGTCGGCGAGGACGACGCGGAACTGCTCGCCGAGGCGGGCGTCCGCTCCGTCAGGCGACTCGCCACCGCGGACCCGGAACACGTCGCCGACGCCCTCCGAATCGACCCGACCGTCGTCAGCGCGTGGAAGGCGCAGGCGCGCGACGCGATGGAGTGAGCGTCCCGCCCCGCACGTCCCGAATTTTTACTATCTGAGTAGTAATTTTCATTCGGAGAATCATTTCCCGTAATATTTCGTTACGAACCCCATAACGGACGAATTCGGCAATATCTCCTAAACCACATTAGACGCAGATTTTATATAGGTAGTTACACCACTTTGAATCAGATGATGCCCGGCTCCGACACGGCCGTCGACTCCCCGCAGACGGTATCTCCCGCCCCGACGACGCTCGGGGAACGCTCCCGCCTCGCCGACGATTCACGCCCGACTCGCCGACGCTCCGAGGGGTGGGCCTGATGGCGACGACGGACATCAACACCGCCGACACCGCCCGCGACGTGCGGACCATCGACGGCGTGGTCGACGTCATCGCGACCACCGCGCCCGAGATTCGAACCGGTCTTCCCGGCCGCCGCGTCACCGCCGAGGACGAGAATCCGAGCGGCGAGACGCAGATGGCCGCCGACGTGTTCGCCGACGACCTCCTCTGCGAGCGCATCGGCGCGCTCGAGGGCGTCGGCGAGTACGCCAGCGAAGAGCGCCCCGAGTCCGTCGACGTGGGAACCGGTCGGCTGTCGGTCGCGGTCGACCCCCTCGACGGCTCGTCGAACCTGAAGCCGAACAACACGATGGGGACCATCTTCGCGGTCTACGAGGCCCCGCTGCCGGCCCACGGCCGCGACCTCGTCGCCGCCGGCTACGTCCTCTACGGCCCCGTCATGACGATGGTCGTCGCCCGCAACGGCACCGTCGACGAGTACGTCATCCACGACGACGCGAGCTACGAACTCGTCCGCGAGGACGTCACCCTCCCCGACGAGGGGTCGGTCTACGGCTTCGGCGGCCGCGTCCCCGACTGGACCGACGACTTCGAGACGTTCGCCCGCGAGGTCGAACAGGACGCCTCGCGCAAGCTCCGCTACGGCGGGTCGATGATCGGCGACGTGAACCAGATTCTCACCTACGGCGGCATCTTCGCGTACCCCACGCTGGAGTCCGCCCCCGAGGGCAAACTCCGCGTCCAGTTCGAGGGCTACCCCATCGGCTACGTCATCGAGACGGCCGGCGGCGCGACCTCCGACGGCGCGAAGTCGCTCCTCGACGTGGACAAGGACGACCTCCACGCGCGGACCCCGATGTACGTCGGCAACACCGACCTCGTGGCGAAGCTCGAAGCGGCGCTGGACTGACGCGCGGCCGACCCGTCTATTGGCGGGACTAGTCCGCCGACCCCACCGACCGTCCCGAGCGAACCGAAACGACCGGGCACACTCGTTTTCCGCGGACTCCGTCGTCGACAGCGACCGGTCTCCGGCCAGATAGTCGTCGGCCTCCGTTCGCCCGACCGGCAAATCATACATGGAAAACCATTTTGAATACGGTGGTGCATCACCGAGTATGAAGGTCAGAATCGGCGACGGCGCGACCGGCGACGAGGCCGAGGCCATCGCCAGCGCGCTGGCGCGACACCTCGGGACGGACGTGAGCGTCTTCGTCGGCGACGGCGAGGAGGCCGTCGCGGACGCCGAACCGCCCGCGGACACCTTCCCGCTCGACGACGACATGGGACCAACCGAGCGCGAGGAGAAACTCCGCGAGGAAATCGCCGACATCCTCGGCGGCGGCCCCGAGAAGTACAAACAGCGATTGCCGGAGTCCGGCAAACTGTTCGTCCGCGACCGCCTCGACCGCTGGTTCCCGGAGGGACTGAAGTTCGAAGACGGCAAGTTCGCCAACTTCGACTCGTGGCACGAGAACTCCCCCGAGGTCGACGAGGCGGACCCGAACACCCGGCTGCCCGGCGACGGTCTCCTCACGGGTGCCGCCGAGTTCGAGGGTCGCGACCTCCACTTCATGGCCAACGACTTCACCGTCAAGGCCGGGTCGATGGCCCGCCGCGGCGTCGAGAAGTTCCTCCGCATGCAACAGCGGGCGCTCAAGACCGGCAAGCCGGTGCTCTACCTGATGGACTCCTCGGGCGGCCGCATCGACCAGCAGACCGGCTTCTTCGCCAACCGCGAGGGCATCGGGAAGTACTACTACAACCACTCGATGCTCTCGGGGTACGTCCCGCAGATATGCGTCCTCTACGGGCCGTGTATCGCCGGCGCGGCCTACACGCCCGTCTTCGCCGACTTCACCATCATGGTCGAGGGGATGTCCGCGATGGCCATCGCCTCGCCGCGCATGGTGAAGATGGTCACCGGCGAGGAGATATCCATGCAGGACCTCGGCGGCGCGCGGATGCACGCCGAGGAGTCCGGCAGCGCCGACCTCGTCGCCCGCGACGAGGCGCACGCCCGCGAACTCGTCTCGCAGCTCGTCACCTACCTCCCCGACAAGGCCGGCGAGAAGCCGCCTCGTTCGGAGCCGAAACCGCCGCGGTACTCGCCCGACGGCATCGACGAACTCATCCCCGAGTCGCCGAACCGCCCCTACGACGCCCACGACCTCATCGAGCGCGCCGTCGACGCGGAGTCCGTGTTCGAACTGAAGCCCGACTACGGCAAGGAAATCGTCACCGCGTTCGCCCGCATCGACGGCCGGCCGGTCGGCATCGTCGCCAACCAGCCGACCGAGCGGTCGGGGGCCATCTTCCCCGACGCCGCCGAGAAGGCCGCGGAGTTCATCTGGACCTGCGACGCCTACGAGATTCCGCTTCTCTACCTCTGCGACACGCCCGGCTTCATGGCCGGCTCGCAGGTCGAAAAGGACGCCATCCTGGAGAAGGGCAAGAAGTTCATCTACGCCACGTCGTCGGCGACGGTGCCCAAACAGACCGTCATCGTGCGGAAGGCCTACGGCGCGGGCATCTACGCCATGGGCGGCCCCGCCTACGACCCGGAGAGCGTCATCGCACTCCCCTCGGGCGAAATCGGCATCATGGGTCCGGAAGCCGCCATCAACGCGGTCTACGCGAACAAGCTCGCCGACATCGACGACCCCGAAGAGCGGGCGCGGATGGAAGACGAACTCCGCGAGGAGTACCGCGAGGACATCGACGCCCACCGGATGGCGAGCGAGGTCGTCATCGACGAAATCGTCCCGCCGTCGAGCCTCCGCGACGAGCTCGTCGCCCGCTTCGAGTTCTACGCCGACGTGGACAAGTCGCTTCCCGACAAGAAGCACGGAACGGTTCTCTGAGCCGACCTCGGCGGTTAATGCTCCGTTTTTCCGGCGGGTAATCTCACGGTAACTGACCTAAGCGGCTCGTACTGAGGACGGTCGGGATGCTACGGACCTCATCGTCGGCCGACTCCCGTTCCGTCCCACTCGGTCCCACCCGACCTGTCACGTCCCGGCTTCGGGGCCGTCGCCTGCCGATAGCCCGCCATGAGCCACGAAGTTCCCCTTCCCGAGACGCCCCGAGCGGCACTCGCACACGCGGTAAGCGACGAGCACGTCCTCTGGACCGTGACGATGCTGGCGTTCGTCCTCGACGTGTTGACGACGCTCTACGGGCTCGGCCGAGGCCTCGCCGAACTGAACCCCGTCGTCCTCGCGCTCATCCCCGCGTTCGGCCCGGTGGGCGCGCTCATCTCGCTGAAGCTCGTCGTCCTCGCGGTCGCGGTCGTCGCGTGGCACGTCCTCCCCGGCCGCTACCGCGGCGCGATTCCCATCGGCGTGGCCGTTCCGTGGGGCGTCGCCGGGCTGATGAACACCCAGCTCATCCTCGTCACGGTGTTCGGGTAGGCCGCCGGAGCGACTCGACCAAGACGGCCCACGCGAGCCCCGCGAGCCCGATGTCGCGGGCGAGCACGTCGCCGAACAGGCCGCCCTCCGCGACGAAGACGACCGCGAGGTAGAGACACGTCGCCGACAGCGAGACGGCCGCGACGGCGCTCGCGAGGGCGGTGTAGCGGTCGGCGACGATGGCCGCGCCGAACCCGACTTCGAGGACGCCGTTTGCGAGCATGAACGTCACCGGCGAGACGACGAGCAGCGGCGCAAGCCACGGGACGACGTAGGCCGACCACGAAAGCGGGTCCAGAAGCTTGTGGACGCCCGCGGCGAACACCATCGCGCCGAGGCCGACCCGGGCGACCGTCATCGGCTCCGGGGCGCGGGCGGCGACCGAAGCGGACCAGTCGGCCGCCGAGGCGGCCCGCGCGGAGAGGCCGTCGAAATCCATGTCCCGGCTAGCGACCCCGGGGAGAAAACGGTGCGGGTGGGTCGCGGAGACGCGGGGCGACGCGCCGTGGCTCGACCCAACCCGGCCCGGCCCGGCTCAGGCGTCGTCCGCGTCGGCGGCGAACTCGCGTTTCAGCGACAGCGCCGTCCGCTCGAACTCGCAGACCAGGTCGTCGTCCTGATTGAACACCTCGACTTTCATCGTCACCACGCCGCGCTCGCCGTCGGAGGTCTCGCGCTTGTCGAGGACGGTCGTCTGCGCGCGGAGCGTGTCGCCGTGGAACACCGGGTTCGGGTGGGACACGTCGTCGTAGCTGAGGTTCGCCACGATGGTCCCGTCTGTCGTGTCGGGAACCGAGAGACCGACCGCGAGGCTCATGGTGTAGAGACCGTTGACCAGTCGCTCGCCGAACTGCGAGTCGCCCGCGAACTCGGCGTCGAGGTGGAGCGGCTGCTGGTTCATCGTCATGTCGCAGAAGCGCTGGTTGTCCGACTCCGAGACGGTCCGTCGCTTCTCGTGTTCGATGGTCTGACCGACCTCGAACTCCTCGTAGTATAGCCCGGTCATGGTGAACCGTGTGATAGACCGTGATAAAATCGTGCCGGTCGGCCCTCCGGTGTGACAACTATTGCCCCGAGCGAAACTAGATAACAACCATTATAATTATCCACAATAGAGGATTGCGAAAGCGCCCGATGGCGGCCGATTCGCCGGCCGCGACGGGCGCGGGACAGCGCGTCTGTCTCCCGGCTCAGCCGGCATCCGCCCGGCACGAACCATCATGGCATCCGCAGCACCATCCACCGCGACGGACGACGAACCGACGGAAGAGACAGCCCTCGAGACGGCCCGCCGGCAGCTCGAACGCGCGGCGGCGCACCTCGACGTCGACCCCGGCGTCATCGAGCGGCTCCGACACCCGAATCAGGTCCACCGCGTCTCGGTGCCCCTCGAACGCGACGACGGCTCGACCGCGGTCTACACCGGCTACCGCGCCCAGCACGACAGCGTCCGCGGGCCGTACAAGGGCGGCCTCCGGTTCCACCCCGGCGTGACCGAAGCCGAGTGCATCGGGCTCTCGATGTGGATGACCTGGAAGTGCGCCGTGATGGACCTCCCGTTCGGCGGCGGGAAAGGCGGCATCGTCGTCGACCCCAAGGACCTCTCGACCGACGAGAAAGAGCGGCTCACCCGCCGGTTCGCAGAAGAGCTTCGCCCCTTCATCGGCCCCACGAAGGACATCCCCGCGCCCGACATGGGCACCGACGCCCAGACGATGGCGTGGTTCATGGACGCCTACTCGATGCAGGAAGGCGAGACGACGCCCGGCGTCGTGACGGGGAAGCCGCCTGTGGTCGGCGGGAGCAAGGGCCGCGACACCGCGCCCGGCCGCTCCGTCGCCATCATCGCCCGCGAGGCCATCGACTACCTCGGCTGGGACATCGAAGACACCACCGTCGCGGTCCAAGGGTTCGGGTCCGTCGGCGCGCCCGCAGCGCGCCTCCTCGACGACGAGGGCGCGACCGTCGTCGCCGTCTCCGACGTGAACGGGGCCATCTACGACCCCGACGGCCTCGACACCCGCGACGTGCCGACCCACGAGGAAGAGCCCGAGGCGGTCATGAAGTACGACGCGCCGCGGAAACTCTCGAACGAGGAACTGCTCGAACTCGACGTGGACGTGCTCATCCCGGCGGCCGTCGGGAACGTCCTGACCGCCGAGAACGCCCGCGACGTGCAGGCGAACCTCATCGTCGAGGGCGCGAACGGCCCGACCACCTCCGCCGCGGGCGAAATCTTCGAGGCGCGCGAGCTTCCGGTCGTCCCCGACATCCTCGCCAACGCCGGCGGCGTCACCGTCTCGTACTTCGAGTGGCTGCAGGACCTCAACCACCGCTCGTGGTCGCTCGAACGCGTCCACGACGAACTGGAGACCGAGATGCTCCGCGCGTGGACCGCCGTCCGCGAGCGCGTCGAGGAACACGACGTGACGTGGCGCGACGCCGCCTACATGGTCGCGCTCGAACGCGTCTCCGAGGCCCACGAACACCGCGGCCTCTGGCCCTGAGCCGGGTCGGCGACGAGTCGATATTTCACCGCTCCCCCCGATACACACACCATGCCCCGACGAAGCGTCCTGTTTTCCCCCGGCGACCGACCCGAACTGCTGCGGAAAGCCCCCGGCGCGGGCGCGGACGTGCTCGTCTTCGACCTCGAAGACGCCGTCTCGCCCGACAGGAAAGCCGAGGCTCGGGAGACCGTTTCCGCGGTCCTGTCGGACCCCGACTTCGACCCCGACGCCGAGGTCGCGGTCCGCGTCAACCCCGGCGAGGCCGGCCGCGACGACATCGCCGCCGTCTGCGCCGCCCACCCGCCGGACGCGCTCGTGGTCCCGAAGGCGACGAGCGCCGACGACGTGACGAGCGTCGCCGTCGCGGCCCGCGAGGTCGGCGCGGACTGTCCCGTCATCGCCATCGTCGAGAGCGCGGCGGGCGTCCTCGCCGCCCCCGAGGTCGCGGCCGCGCCCGACACGACCGCCGTCGTCTTCGGCGCGGAGGACTTCGCCGCCGACGTGGGTGCGACTCGGTCCGACGAGGGAACCGAGGTGCTCTACGCCCGCGAGCGCGTCGTCGTCGCGGCCGCGGCCGCCGGCGTCGACGCCATCGACACCCTTCACGTCGACTATCGGGACGAGGCGGGGCTCCGCGAGGACGCCGCGTTCGGTCGACGACTCGGCTACGACGGGAAACTCGCCATCCATCCCGCGCAGGTCCCCGTCATCAACGAGGCGTTCTCGCCCGACGACGAGGACGTCGCGTGGGCCAAGAAGGTGCTCCGCGCCCGCGACGAGGCCGCCAGTGAGGGTCGAGGCGTCTTCGGCGTCGACGGCGAGATGATAGACGCCCCGCTCGTCAAACAGGCCGAGAACATTCTCGACCGCGCCGGCGAGTCGTACTGAGCGCGCTCGGACCGGCGCGACCCCCCGTCGGTCCAACCTCCGTTAGCTGTTACCTTTTATCAATGAGTATGTGTCTCAATAGTGTGGTATGCTAAAATCCCCGCTACGCTTAACCGGATGCCCGGAGCGTATTAGGACATGGCACAAGAGGCGAATCCCTTCGAGAGTCTACAGGAGCAAATCGACGACGCGGCCGCCTACCTCGACGTGCGCGACGACGTTATCGAGCGGCTGAAGAACCCCGAGCGAGTCCTCGAAACGAACCTCGCCGTCGAGATGGACGACGGCGACGTCGAACTGTTTCGCGCCTACCGGTCGCAGTTCAACGGCGACCGCGGCCCGTACAAAGGCGGGATTCGCTACCACCCGAACGTCAGCCGCGACGAGGTGAAGGCGCTGTCCGGCTGGATGGTGTACAAGTGCGCCGTCGTGGACATCCCCTACGGCGGCGGCAAGGGCGGCATCGTCATCGACCCCAAGGCGTACTCCGAGTCCGAACTCGAACGCATCACCCGGTCGTTCGCCAAGGAGCTTCGCCCCCTCATCGGGGAGAACCGCGACATCCCCGCGCCCGACGTGAACACCGGCCAGCGCGAGATGAACTGGATTAAGGACACCTACGAGACCCTCGAAAACACCACCGCACCGGGCGTCATCACGGGGAAGGCGCTCTCGAACGGCGGAAGCGAGGGCCGCGTCGAAGCGACCGGTCGCTCGACGATGCTCACCGCCCGCGAGGCGTTCGACTACCTCGGCCGCGACATCGAGGGCGCGACCGTCGCCGTCCAGGGCTACGGGAACGCCGGCTCCGTCGCCGCGAAGCTCATCGACGACCTCGGCGCGTCAGTCGTCGCCGTCTCCGACTCCTCCGGCGGCATCTACGACGCCGACGGCCTCGACACTCGCGCGGTCAAGCAGTTCAAAAACGAGACCGGCACCGTCTCGGACTACGAGGGAACGGAGGCCATCTCCAACGAGGAGCTTCTCACCCTCGACGTGGACCTGCTCGTCCCCGCCGCGCTGGAGAACGCCATCGACGGCGAGCTCGCCCACGACGTGAACGCGGACGTGGTCGTCGAGGCCGCGAACGGCCCGCTCACGCCGGACGCCGACGACGTGCTCACCGAGCGCGAGGTCCACGTCTTCCCCGACATCCTCGCCAACGCCGGCGGCGTCACCGTCTCGTACTTCGAGTGGGTCCAGAACCGCCAGCGGTTCTACTGGACCGAAGACCGCGTCAACGACGAACTGGAGCGCGTCATCGTCGACGCCTTCGAGGAGCTCGTCGACGCCTACGAGACCCACGACCTGCCGAACTTCCGCACCGCGGCCTACGTCGTCGCCATCCGGCGCGTCGTCGACTCCTACGACTCCGCCGGGAACTGGCCGTAAGGTCGAGTCGGTTCGGCGTCGGTCGTCGCCGCGTGTTCCGACCGTTTCGACCGAGTTTCTGTTTCCGCCGCGGTCGGCGGTGTCGGCGATTCTGTGCATGGTGGTGAATATCACGCGGAGCGTCCGATGCCGGGGGATTCAAGTCGGTGTAGGTCGCGTCATTCATCGATGCGTCAGGACCACCTCATCTCCGCGTCGCACCTCTCGCGGGAGGACATCGAGGCGGTGCTCGACCGCGCGGCCGACATCGACGACGACCCGGCCGCGTTCCGGCAGCGACACGCCGGAAAGGTTCTCGGGCTCTGTTTCTTCGAGCCGAGCACGCGAACTCGGATGAGCTTCGACTCCGCGATGAAACGCCTCGGCGGCCAGACCGTCGATATGGGACCGGTCGAGTCGTCGTCGGTCAAGAAGGGCGAGACGCTCGCCGACACCGTCCGCGTGGTCGAGGGCTACGCGGACGCGCTCGTGCTCCGCCACCCCAGCGAGGGCGCGGCCACGATGGCCGCCGAGTTCGTCGACGTACCGCTCGTCAACGCGGGCGACGGCGCGGGCCAGCACCCGAGCCAGACCTTGCTGGACCTCTACACCATCCGAGAGAACGCCGGCCTCGACGACCTCACCATCGGCATCATGGGCGACCTGAAGTACGGGCGGACGGTCCACTCGCTGGCCGAGGCGCTGACGAACTTCGACGCCAGCCAGCACTTCATCAGCCCCGAGAGCCTGCGGCTCCCCCGGAACGTCCGCTACGACCTCCACGCCTCGGGCGCGCAGGTCAGAGAACACACCGAACTCGACGAGGTGCTCCCCGAACTCGACGTGCTCTACGTGACGCGCATCCAGCGCGAGCGCTTCCCCGACGAAAACGAGTACCGAAAGGTCGCGGGACAGTACCAAATCGACTCGGAGACGCTGGAGGCGGCGGCGGACGACCTCACCGTCATGCACCCGCTCCCCCGCGTGGACGAGATTTCGCCGGACATCGACGACACCGACCACGCGACGTACTTCGAACAGGCCCACAACGGCATCCCGGTCCGGATGGCGCTGTTGGACATCCTCCTCTCCCAAGACCGATGACAGACGACCACCAACTCCGCGTCTCGAAGATTCGAAACGGCACCGTCATCGACCACGTCGCCGCGGGACAGGCGCTCAACGTCCTCGCCATCCTCGGCATCGACGGCACCAGCGGGGAGGCGGTCTCGGTCGGGATGAACGTCCCCTCCGACCGCCTCGGCCGCAAGGACATCGTGAAGGTCGAAGGCCGCGAGCTGAGCCAGTCCGAGGTGGACGTGCTGTCGCTCATCGCGCCCGCCGCGAGCATCAACATCGTCCGCGACTACGACGTGGTCGAGAAGAACCGCGTCGTCCGCCCCGACGCCGTCGCGAGCATCATCTCGTGTCCGAACAGGAACTGCATCTCCAACGCCGACGAACCCATCCGGTCCCGCTTTACGGTCCTCTCGGACGGCGTGCGCTGCGACTACTGCGAGACCATCGTCCGCGAGGACGAAGTCGCGGCCAACCTCGACGTGAACTGACCGGTTTAGGAGTCGTTCGACGCCCTTTTTCCCGCGGCGCTCGCCTGACAGCGGTGGTCCTCGTCGGCGAACTCGACGCCGTCGAACTCGAAGCGCGCGCCGCCGGTCGCCGCCGACCCGACGGAGACGGTCCAGCCGTGGGCCTCCGCGAGCGACCGGACGATGTCGAGACCGAAGCCCGTCCCCTCGGGCGAGGTGGTGAAACCGCGTTCGAACACCCGCGCGGCGACGGCGGCGTCGATGCCGAAGCCGTCGTCTTCGACCGCGAACGTCTCGTCGGCCGGCGACGCGGTGACGCGGACGGTCAGCGCCGGGGTGCGACCGCCCGTGGAACCGTGTTCCACCGAGTTCCGAAACAGGTTCTCGAACAGCCGCTGGAGCCGACCGGGGTCGGCGTGAGCCGTCGCGCCGGACTCGACGACGAGCGTCGCGTCGCCCGTCTCGACCGTGTTCCACGCCCGGCGAGCGACCGCTTCGAGCGAGACGGGCGCGAAATCGATGACCGCCCTTCCGCTTCGGGCCGCGGCCAGCACGTCGTTGACGATGTCGCTGATGCGGGTCAGCGAGGTCGCGACCCGTTCGAGATGTTCGGAGTCGTTGGCCTCCCGTTCGAGGTCGAGAAAGCCCATCGAGATGGAAAGCGGGTTTCGGAGGTCGTGCGAGAGGACCCGGGCGAACTCCCCGAGTCGCTCGTTTTGCTGTGCGAGCTGCTCTTCGTGCTGCCGGCGGGTCGTGATGTCGCGGCCGACGCCGCAGAAGCCGACGACCTCCCCGTCAGGCCCCGTGAGCCGGCGGCCGGTGAGTTGGAACAACAGCGTCTCGTCGTCGGTCGGGAGCCGCGCTTCGACGACGGTCGTCCCCGTCCGCATCACCTCCTCGACGGCGCGCTCGACCGCCGAACGGTCGGCCTCGTGGAAGAACGCGTCGGCCGACATGCCGGTGAGTTCGGCGTCCGACAGGCCGGTGAGTTCCGAGAGTCGCTCGTTCCACGAGACGAGTTTCCCCTCGCGGTCGTAGACGTAGAACACGTCGTCGAGGGCGTCGAGCGCGTCTTCGATGAACCATTCCGTGTCGACTGCCTCCTCGACCGATTCGGCCGTCTCGCGGGCGTCCCGCGTCCTGTGGCGCTCGCGGGCGAGTCGCCGGACCCGCGAGCCGAGCGGGTCTTCGGCGCCGTCGGCACCACCGGCGTCGTCGGCCGTCGCCGTCGCCCGCGCGAGGACTTCCTCGCGGGCGAGGTACGCGTCGATATCCAAGTCGACCAGTTCGGTCACTGAGTGGTCGGCGTCACCGGGCGCGAGGAAGACGACCGGGAGGTCGTCACCGGCCGCGCGAATCTCGCGGAGCAGGGAGACACCGTCACCGTCGGGAAACGCCGAACCGAGAACGAGACAGTCGTACGCGTCGTCGCCGTCGAGGGCGCAGCGAGCGGCGGCGAGCGTCTCGGCCGACTCGACGGCGGCGTTCGAGACCGTCCGCTGGACGGCGCGGGTAATCGCGCGGTCGCCGTCGGCGGAGAGGACGCGGAGCGGAGTATCGAGTTGCATCGGGCGGAGCAGAGGAAACTGAACGAGTGACGGAATGCTCTCAGATAAGATAACGTTTCTGCGCTTTCTGTCATTTAATTAACGCCAGTTCGGAACGTGCATCCAGTTTTTAAATCGCTCGCCACAGTTGCCCCGGTGTCGTAATCACTTAGTGCGGTGCGGTCGAAGTTCTCGGCATGTCCAAGAAGGCCAAACTGGTTCTGGTACTGGCGCTCGTGGCGGTCCTCTACACCGTGTTCTCCGGGAGCGGAGACACCGTCGAAGTCGAAATCGAAGAGTAACCACCTTTTCGCGTGCTCGGCCGCGTTCGGCCGGGTTCGCCTCACTCGCGGCCGGTCAGTGACGACGCCCGAAGAGGAGGTGCACGCCCGAGAGCGAACGACTTACCCGCCGCCCGCGCGAAGGCGGAGCCATGTACGGGGTCGTCACGCGCAACGAGGAAGAAGTCGACTGGCCGGAGTTCGACCGCGGCTTCTACGAGGTCAAGGACGTCACCGGCCGGGCGGCCGAACCGCTGTCGAACGCCGTCAACATGATATCGTGTTTCGGCGACAACGCCGCCGCCAACGAGAGCCCCGAGTTGGTCCCCGTCGACGGCGAGGGGAACCCGGCGACGCGGGACCGAACGTACTTCGACTGGGCGTACATCTGCCCGACGAACGAGAAGTACCGCGCCGGCCTGCTCGAAATCGTCGAGGACGCCGCCGCGGCCAACGGCGACGTTCGCCTCGACGACGTCGGCTTCCCGCGCGACGAGTACTGCCGGTGTGACCGGTGTACCTCGCAGTTCGAGGCGTGGGCCGTCGACCGCGGCCGCGACGCCGACGACGAGGACGCCTGGTTCGAGTGGCGCGCCGAGGTCATCACCGACTTCGTCGCCGACGCGGCCGAGCGCGTCCCCGGTCGCCTGTATCTCACGCTCTATCCCGACCCCTATCCGGGCCACCTCTACCGCCGCGCCGGCCTCGACATCGAGGCGCTCTCGGCGCACGTCGACGAGTTCGTCGTCCCGCTCTACGACACCAACTACGGGACGACCTACTGGCTCGAAACCATCGCCCGCGGCTTCGTCTCGCTTTTGGAGCCCTACGACGTCGACTTCTCGCTCGAACTGTACGCCGTGAACGTGGACGTGGACGACCTCATCCACGCCATCGAGGTCGCGGACGAGTACGCGAAGGACGTGCTGTTCGGCTACGACGCGAGCAACGCCGCCGCGACGCTCCGCCGGATGACCGCCGACGGCTCTCGCGGGAAGACCTACCACCCCGAAGACGCGACCCGCTGAGCCGGCCGCTGTTCGCCGTCCCGAGCCGCGGGGACGGTCGCGGGTGCCCTCGGGAGTTTCAGAACGCGCCGGCGAGGTAGCCGATGACGACGATGCCGAGGAGGAAGACGAGCGCCGCGAACGCGAACAGGGCGAACATGAGTCGCCGCTGTCCGCTCGTCGGTTGTGCCATGGGCGTTCTCCGGACCGCACCCACTTATGATAGTCGGCGCTCCGGACGGTCCCGTCCGGGCGGGCGAGCTCCGGCGGCGAAAAAACGGGGCTCTGCGCGGGTCGGCTACGGGACGACGTAGCCGCCGTCGACGACCATCGGGTGGCCGGTGACGAACGACGCGTCGTCGGAACAGAGGTAGACGACGGCGCTGGCAACCTCCTCGGGTTTGCCGAGGCGGCCGATTGGCTCGTCTTCGAGCAGTCCGGCCCTCGCCTCGTCGTTGCCGGCGGTGAATCGCTCTATCATCGGCGTCTCGATGACGCCCGGACAGACCGCGTTGACGCGGACGTTCTCGGCCGCCACTTCGAGCGCCGCCGAGCGGGTCAACCCGATGACGCCGTGTTTGGCGGCGTAGTAGTGCGCGAGGTTCGCGCCGCCGGTCAGTCCCGCCACGGAAGACGTGTTGACGATGGCGCCCCCGCCGTTCTCGACGAGACGGGGAATCTCGTACTTCAGGCCGAGGAACACGCCGGTCAGGTTGATGTCGATGACCCGCTGGAAGTCCTCGATGGACATCTCGGCGATGGGGCCCGGCGTCCCCTCGATGCCCGCGTTGTTGTGCGCGAAGTCGAGGCCGCCGAACTCGCTTACCGCCCTGTCGACGAGGCTCGCCACGTCGCTTTCCTTCGAGCTATCGGCCTCGAAGAATGCGGCGTCGCCGCCCTCGCTTTCTATCTCTCGGACGACCTGCTCGCCGGCGTCCACCTGCACGTCCGAGAGCGCGACCATCGCGCCCTCCTCGGCGAACCGGAGCGCGGTCGCCCGACCGATACCCGACGCCGCGCCCGTGACGAGCGCGACTTTCCCATCGATTCCCTTCATGATATCACCACGACCCGCCGGCCGCGTGGGCGGCGCGGTCGTGCGTGCCAGTAGGTGTCACTCGGAAATAACGCCTCTTCAGGGACGCGTGACGCTCTCGCAGCCGAGAAAAACCGATTACTTCGCCCCGCGCTCAGCGACCGACGGCTCAGTCGAGGTCTTCGATGGGCTCCGCGTTACCGAAGTACGGGTCGGGACCGTCGCCGGGGGCCGCCCAGTCGACGGCGTTGTCGAGGACGGTCCGAACCTCCTCCTGCTCGTAGATGGGGTAGGTCTCGTGACCCGGCCGGAAGTAGAAGACGCGGCCCTTGCCGCGGGTGTAACAACAGCCGGAGCGGAACACCTCGCCGCCCTCGAACCACGACGTGAAGACGAGTTCGTCCGGCGCGGGGATGTCGAACCGCTCGCCGTACATCTCGGCGCGGGGGACCTCGAACGACTCGGGAAGTCCGTCGGCGATGGGGTGGCCGGGCTCGACGACCCAGACGCGCTCTTTCTCGCCCGACTCGCGCCACTTCAGCGAGCAGGTCGTCCCCATCAGGCGCTTGAACGGCTTGGAGTAGTGGCCCGAGTGGAGGACGAGCAGGCCCATCCCGTCGCGGACGCGGTCGACCACGCGGTCGACGATTGCGTCGTCCACCTCGTCGTGGGCCTTGTGCCCCCACCACGCCAGCACGTCGGTGTCGTCGAGGACCGACTCGGTGAGGCCGTGTTCGGGCTCGTCCAGCGTGGCGGTCTGCACGTCGTAACCCGCCTCGCGGAGCCCCTCGGCTATCGTCGCGTGGATGCCGTCGGGGTAGATTTCGGCGACCTCGTCGTTTTCCTTCTCGTGTCGGTACTCGTTCCAGACGGTGACGGTGACCATACTCCCGCCGTCGCCGGGCGGCGACAAGTATGCACCGACAGCGAAATGCGCCGAAGGCGAAGGCGAGGGCGGCCCGTGGCGGTCCCCCGCCGAGTCGGCTACTTGCCTTCGAACTCCGGTTCCCGCCGGCTCATGAACGACTCCACGCCCTCGGCGTGGTCGTCGGTCCCGAACATGACCGCCTGCGCCGACGCCTCGTGTTCGATGGCCGCCTCGATGGAGTCGTCGGGGCGGCGCAGCAGGCGCTTGGAGGCGGTGAGCGCCTTCGTCGGGCCGCCGGCGATGCGCTCCGTGAGGGCGTCGAGTTCCGCCTCGAACTCGTCCTCGTCGGCGACGCGGTTCACGACGCCGAGTTCCAGCGCCCGCTCGGGGCCGAGTTTCTCGCCCGTGTAGACGAGTTCCATGGCGACGTTGCGCCCGACGAGTCTGGGAAGGAGGTACGACAGCCCGGAGTCGACCGCGAGGCCGACCCGGCGGAAGCCGAAGCCGACGGAGGCGTCTTCGCGGAGGAGTTGGAGGTCGCAGGCGATGGCGAGCGCGCCGCCCGCGCCCACGGCCGGGCCGTCGATGGCCGCGACCGTCGGCAGGTCGCACTCGTAGACGCGGCGCACGCAGTCGGCGGTGTCGCGGACGACGTGGTCGACCGCCTCGGGGAGCGTCATCGCGTCGGCCTGTAGCTCCAGCATGGCGTTCACGTCGCCGCCGGCGCAGAACGCGCCCGCCTCGTCGCTGCCGCGGAGGACGACACAGCGCGCCTCGTCGGGGAGCGAGCCCAGCGCCTCGCGCACGCCGGCGGTGACTTCGACCGTCAGCGCGTTCCGAACCGCCGGGGCGTCCAGCGTCACCGTCGCCACGCCGTCGTCGAGCGCGAGCCGTACCGCGTCGGAGTCGAGTTCGACCTCGGTCATCCCCCGGTTCGACGTGCAGAACCGTGAAAAACGTTTGGACCGTGGAGAGTTGAATCGTTGCCGACCGGCTCAGGAGAACAGCGCGGACACGTCGATACCGAGGCCCGGACCCTCGGGGACGCGCATCCGGCCCTCGCGCACGGGAGCCGGGTCGGCCGCGAGGTCGGCGTCGAGGAGCGAGGCGGTCGCCAGCCCGTGGGCTCGTTCGCCGGGAAGCGACGCCGCGACGTGGAGCGCGCCGAGTCGGGCGACGACGGCGTCGATGGTGGTCGTGACGACGACGTCGACGCCGGCGTCGCGGGCGCGAGCCGCGAGGTCGCGGACGCGGTCCGGGCCGCCGAGCGCCATCGGCTTGCAGACGAGCACGTCCGCCGCGTTCGAGGCGAGCGCCCGCTGCGGCGGGACCGCCGCCAGCGACTCGTCGAGCGCGATGGGCGTGTCGTGGAGCCGCCGGAGGACGGCGTGGCCGTCGAGTTCGTCGGCGGGAAGCGGCTGTTCGAGGTAGTCGAGGTCGAGGCCCAGTTCCTCGACCGAGTCGAGAAAGCGGTCCGCGGTCCAGCGGTCCCACGCGGCGTTCGCGTCGGCCCGGAGCGACACGTCGGGACCGACCGCCTCGCGGACGGCCCGCAGGCGCGCCACATCGTCGGTCAGGTCGCGCGCGCCGACCTTCAGTTTGAGGCAGCCGTACCCCGATTCGACGGCGGCCTCGGCGGCCTCGACGGTCGCCTCGGGACCGTCGTCGCCGAGAGTCGCGTTCACCGGAAGCGAGGTGTGCGAGTCGGTGGCTAGGGACGCGGCGAGCGGTCGGTCGGCGGCGCGAGCGCGGGCGTCGGCGACGGCGAGCGAGACGGCGTGTCTCGCGGCGGGCGCGTCCGCGAGCGACCCGTCTTCGAGTGCGGATACGGGGTCGGCGTCGGCCGCGGCGTCGCCTTCGGCGAGGTCGGCGAGCGCGTCGCGGCAGTCGCCGAGCGACTCGGTCCAGCCCGGAAGCGGCGTCGCCTCGCCGACGCCCGTCTCGCCCGCGGCATCGACCGCGACGAGGAATCCCTCGCGGCGCTCGATGTCGCCCTTGGCGGTCGAAAGCGGCGTTTCGAGGTCGACGGCGAACTCGCGGAGGCGCATCGTCACGCGAGGACGAGGCCGACCGAGAAGAGGACGGCGTAGAGCGCGAGGAGTTTGCCCGTGTCTTCGAGCGCGGGGTTGAGCTTCTCGCCTTTCGTCTCGGTGACGACGGTCCGCGCGATGCGGGCCGCGACGGGCATCGAGAACATGGGCAGGAGGACGAACCAGTCGAAGCCCGCGCGGGTCCACAGGTAGGCGGGGACGACGTAGGCGAGCGCGAGCATGGCGACGTACTCGGCGCGGGCGAAACCGTAGCCGAACCGGACCGCGAGGGTCCGCTTGCCCGTGGTCGCGTCTTCCTCCTTGTCGCGGACGTTGTTCACGACGAGGATGTTCGTGGAGATGGCCGCGATTGGGAGGCTGGCGACGACGGCGACGAGCGTGACGGTTCCCTCCGGGATTCCGACCGTGAGCGGGGCGGCGAGGACGCTCGCGGCCTGCACGTAGAACGTTCCGACGACGGCGACGAGGCCGAAGAAGACGAAGACGAACAGGTCGCCGAGGCCGTGGTAGCCGAGGGGGTACGGGCCGCCGGTGTAGGCGATGCCCGAGGCGACAGAGAGCAGGCCGATGACGAGGATGGGCACGCCGCCGACGTAGACGAGGTAGGTGCCGAGGAGGATGGCGGCGGCGAAGGTGAGGTACATCGCCCGCTTGACCTCGGCCGGCGGGATGAGCCCGCCGGCGGTGACGCGGGTGAAGCCCTCGCGGGCCTCGGTGTCCGCGCCCTGCACCGCGTCGTAGTAGTCGTTGGCGAAGTTGGTCCCGACTTGGATGAGAAGCGCGCCCACGAGCGCCGCGAGCGCGGGGAGCGGGGCGAACAGGTCGGCGTGGACGGCGACCGCGGTGCCGACGACGACCGGCGCGGCGGCCGCCGGGAGCGTCTGCGGCCGCGACGCCATCACCCACGCCCGCCTGCGAGAGATGTCCTGCGTGCTCATTGTCTGCATACGAGGGCCGAAGCAGTGAGTAAGTTCCTATCCGAAAGCGCGCGACGCCGGGGCGGTGGGTGGGAGACGACGGCCCCCCGGCGTGCGCGTCGGTCCTGACGAGCCGGTCGCGCCCCCGGTGTCGGCGACGACGTGGTCATCGCCGTCGCCGACCAGGGTCGTCGATGACTCGCTATTCGGAGTCGGAAGCGGAATCAGCGGCGGGACCGGAATCGGCGTCGACGCCGAGGTGGTCGGCGAGTCGCTCGCGACCGCGCTCGGCCCGGGATTCGACCGTCCCCTCGGAGACGTACATCTCGCGTTGGCGCTCCACGTCGGCCTCGCGGAGTTCGCGGAGTCGCTCGTCGGCGAGGTCGCAGTCGTCGGGGACTCGGCTGTCGAACCGCTCGCGCCAGTCGTCGCGGGCGGTCTCCTCGTCGGCGAGTTCCGCCTCGGGACGTATCCAGTCCCAGTGGGCCGCGAGGTCCTCGGGATACCCCTGTTCGAGGCGGTGGTCGGTGATGACCGACCGGCCGACGCGCGCGCCCTGTCCGGCCGACATGATGGCCTGCACGTTGACCTCGCTCACCGGCGCGGCGACGTACAGCCCGTCGATGGCTGTCCGGCCCTCGACGTCGGCGTAGTCGCGGTCGAACTTCGTCCGCGTCTCGCCGTCGTACTCGTAGGTGATGAACATCTCGTCGTCGCCGAGCGGTTCGAGGAAGTCGCCGCCGTAGCGGGCGGCCGCGACGACCCGCCTCGCCGTGACGGTCTCGCCGTCCTGCGTCGTGACCTCGAAGCCCGGCCCGGCGGCGTCCGCAGTCTCGGTCTCGTCGCCGGCGGCGGGTTCGACCGCCTCGACGAGCTCCGGAACGAGGTCGCAGCCGGCCGCCTCGACGTGGTCGTGGATGAGTCCGTAGAACGTCTCGACGTCGACGCCGCCGGGGAAGCCGAGGTAGTTCTCCAGATAGGCACAGCGCTGGAGCGACGACCGGCCGCGGTCGAAGACGACGGTGTCGAGGCCGTACCGGCCGGTGAAGACGCCCGCCGAGCAGCCCGTCGGCCCGCCGCCGACGATGGCCACATCGTAGTCGAACGCCGCCGCTTCGGGGTCGGTCGCTGTCGCCGTCGCCGTCCCCTCCGAGCGCTCGGCGTCCGCCATCTCAGAACTCCCCGTTGACGATGTCCGCGACGCGCTGGCGGTCGAACAGTTCGGCGTCGTCCGTCACGTCGCCGAACACGTCGGGGTACATCTGCTTCGCGGCGCGCTCGGTCAGGAACAGGTTGTGAATCGGCCCCTGGAACAGGTAGCCGCCGCGGTAGACCCGACCGTTCTGGACGGCCGCCAGTTCGCCGCCGACGGGGTGGTCCTCCATGTACGCGAGGACGGTGTCGCGGAACTCCTCGGGCGTCTTGCGCTCGTGGCCGCGGACCAGAATCACGTCGGGGTCGATTTCGAGGAGGTTCTCGTAGTCGAGTTCGCCGCGATTGGTCGTGCTGAGATTCTCGATGTCGGTCCCCGAGAGCGCGTCGGTGACGCCGAGGTCGTTCCACTGCTTTTTGCTCGTGCCCTTGTCGTTGAGGCGGTACGGCGAGAACGTCTCGGGCTCGGTCGTCCCCTCGAAGGTGAGAAAGACGTTCGGGCGCTCGTCCGCCGGCGGCAGTTCCGCCTGTATCTCCGCGATGAACTCGTCGTGGAGCGCCTCGAACGCCTCGTAGCGGTCCTCGCGCTGGAACACCTGCGCGACCTTTTCGAACGCCTCGTAGAGCGTGTAGTAGCGGTAGTCGTGCCAGCCGTCCGACCGGCGGAAGACGAGGTTGCCGACGAACGGGGCGACGTTCTCCGCGATTTCGTCCACGTCGGCTTGGTCCCAGTCGAACCAGTTGACGAGCATGTTGGGGTCGTAGAGGTGGACGTCGCTGTCGAGTTCGTAGAACTCCTCTTTCGTCCGGACCTCGGGGTACGCCTCGATTTGCTCGCGGTCGACGCTCACGCCGGGGAGTTCGTCGTAGACGTAGGTGTAGTACCGACCCGCGCCGCCGACGCCGGTCAGCCCGTCGCCGACGCCGAGCGCGACGGCCATGTCCGCGTAGCCGCCGTCGTAGGCGGCCCACGACTCGGGGACCGAGTCGAACGCGACCTCGCCCATCGGCTCCATCGTCACCGAGTACGAGGAGTCCGCCTCGGTCGTCTGGGTCGCGGTCTCCGTTTCAGTCGCTTCCTCGGTCGTCGTCTCGGCCGCCGTGGTCGTCTCGTCGCTCCCCGACGAGTCCGACGTACAGCCGGCGAGCATCCCGGCCCCGAGAGCCGTGCCGCCGTACCGAATGTAGTTGCGTCGCGTGAGTCCCTCCCGCCCGGTGGATTTCTCTTCCATGGGGTTTAGGCTAACCTAAATGTATAAGAGCGTTCCTATTTTTCGGCCGGCCTAAACATTGGCGAGGCGACGTGTCTTGGCCCGACGGGAGGGACCGCATCGCGGTTGCGGGTCCGGCGTCCGGCGAGAGTCGGCGTCAGACCCTCAGTAGTGCCACGGGTAGTCGCGGAAGCGCGGCTCGCGCTTGTCGAGGAAGGCGTCGCGGCCCTCTTGGGCCTCTTCGGTCATGTAGGCGAGCCGGGTCGCCTCGCCGGCGAACACCTGCTGGCCGACCATGCCGTCGTCGGTCATGTTGAAGGCGTACTTGAGCATGCGCATGGCCGTCGGCGACTTCTTCGTCATCTCGTCGGCCCACTCCAGCGCCACGTCCTCTAGCTCCTCGTGGGGAATCGCCTCGTTCGCCATGCCCATGTCGACGGCCTCCTCGGCGGAGTAGGTCTTGCCCATGAAGAACACCTCGCGGGCCTTCTTCTGGCCGACCTGCTTGGCGAGGTACGCGGAGCCGAAGCCGCCGTCGAAGGAGGCCACGTCGGGGTCTGTCTGGAGGAACTTCGCGTGCTCCTCGGACGCGAGCGTCATGTCGCAGACGACGTGCAGGGAGTGGCCGCCGCCGACGGCCCACCCCGGCACGACGGCGACGACGGGTTTGGGCATGAAGCGGATGAGCCGCTGGACTTCGAGGATGTGCAGGCGACCGGCCTTCGCCTCGCGGACGAGCGGGTCGTCGGAGGCGTCGGCCTCGTCGTCGTCGCGGTACTCGTAGCCCGAGCCGCCGCGGACCGACTGGTCGCCGCCGGAACAGAACGCCCAGCCGCCGTCCTTCTCGGAGGGACCGTTACCGGTCAGGAGGACGCACCCGACGTTCGCGCGCTTTCTGGCGTCGTCGAGCGCGGCGTAGAGTTCGTCCACGGTTCCGGGCCGGAAGGCGTTTCGGACCTCGGGGCGGTCGAACGCGATGCGGACCGCCGGCACGTCGACGGCGCGGTGGTAGGTGATGTCGTCGAACTCGTCGGACCCCGGGACGGGCTCCCAGCGGTCGGGGTCGAAAATCTCCGAGACCATACCGAGTGGCGGCGCGGGCGGCGCAAAAAGATTCGCTTGCGGCGATGGTCGGGGCCGAGTGGCGGCGCGTTCCCCGCTCGGCCCGGAACTATTTGTCAGCCGACGAACTACTCTCGCGTATGTCGGCCGCGACCAGCCTCCTCGTCAGATTCGTTCACATCGTCGGGATGGCGCTCGTCTTCGGTGGCGCAGTGTTCGCGTGGGCGACGCTCAGAGCGCCCGGTTCCGGGAGCAAGAGAGCAGATAGCTCGGCCGGGGCCGTCGGCGACCCGTCGCCTCTCGCGACCACCTACGAGTGGGTCTTCTGGGCGGCGATGGGCGCGATGGTCGTCACCGGCGTCGGCAACCTCGGCGCGCTCGGTCCGCCCGGCCCGTCCGGCCGCTGGGGAACGATACTGACGGTGAAGCTCCTCGCGGTGACCGCGTTCGTTCTCGGGTCGTTCGTCCGGACGCTCGTCGCGCTCAGGGTCCGACGAGACCATCCGGCGGGTGCCGGGCGCTCGCTCCTCGCGAAGAGCTACGGCGCGACCGCCGCCGCGCTCCTCGTCCTCGTCGCGCTCGCGGAGGTGTTGGCCCATGGCTGAGGCCGCCGCCGGCCGCTTCGAGGCGTGGGTCGTCTCGTCGTTCAACCTCGTCGCCCTGAGCCTCGTCGGACTCGTCGCGGCGCACGCGAGCGGCGCGCTCGAAGGCGAACTCGCCAACTTCGGGACGCTCCCCGGCGTCGCCGTCTTCGCCTACCTGTGGCTCCTCACCGCGGCCGCGACCCGGTGGGCGCTGGCTGACGGCGGGCTGGCCGACCTGCGGAACGGTCTCCGCGGACTCTGGCGACTCGTCCTCCGCGGGTTCGCGGCGGGCGCGCTCATCGGGGCGGCGTTCCTCCTCGGAGTGGTCCTCGTCGGCGCGGTTCTGAACGGAGCCCCGCTCCTCTCGCTGGCGTTCATCGCGCTCATCGGCGTCGCGGCCGCGAGCGTCGTCGGCGGAGTCATCGGCGGCCTGTCGGTCGTCCTCGACGCCGGCTGTTACTGGGCGGCCGGGCGGCTCGTCGGGCCGTGGGCGAAGTCAGCTGTCTCGGCCGACGCTTCCGACGCGGAGTGAGTGGGTCAGTCAGTCTCGAAGCGGGCCGCGCGGACTCGTCAGCCACGACGCCAGTCCGACGAGTACCGCGGCCGCGATGCCGACGAGAAAGGCGGTCGTTCCGGCCACGGAGCCGTAGGCGACGAGCCCCGTCCCGACGAACGCGGTCGCGAGCGACCGGCGGCGGCCCATCGACTCGGGGTAGCCGCCGGCTTTGAACCGCGCGAGCCCCCAAGCGACCACGGCGACGAGCGGCGCGAGGCCGAGGCCCGTCAGGGGCCGCTGGACGACGAACCAGAGGACGGGAAAGGCGACCACGACCGCGACGAGCGCGAGCGTCCAGTAGCGGCCGAGCGCCGGGGGATAGCCGCGCTCGGCGAGGTCCGAGAGAAGCACCACGCCGAAGACGACGGTCCCGCCGGCGAAGACCCCGGCGAGGGGTTCGTACGCGACGACGGTCGCGTAGGCGAACGCGAGAACGCCGAGGAACCCGGCGACGGCGTAGACGCTGCCGCGGTACTGGCGGAAGAGTTCGGAGGGCATGTCGCCACGATTCGGAGCGCGGGAGAAAAGTCAGTCGGTCGACTGGTTCGGTCAGTCGGTCAGTCGGACAGTCGCTCTCTGGCGCGCTCGGCGATGCGCTCGCGCACGCGGTGCGAGGACTCGGCGTCGGTCCGGACCTCGATGACGTCGGTGCCGTCGGTGGCGACCGACTCGGCGTAGGCGTCGCGGAAGTCGTCCGGGTCGACCGACGCGAACGAGAGGTCGTAGAGGTCCTCCGTGGCCGCGAAGTCGAGACCGTGGGGCGTCTTGAACTGGTCCGTGAAGGGCGGCTCGTACCCCTCGATGGGGAGCATGTGGAAGATGCCGCCGCCGTCGTTGTTGACGAGGACGATGGTCGCGTCCACCCCGAGGCGGCCGAGCGCGAGCAGGCCGTTCATGTCGTGGTAGTACGCGAGGTCGCCGGTCAGGAGCGTCAGGTGGTCGGTCGCCGCGGAGCCGGCTCCGAGCGCCGAGGAGACGATACCGTCGATGCCGGACGCGCCGCGGTTCCCGAGGACCGTGCGGGACTTCGTCGAGGGTCGCGCGAAGCGGTCGAGGTCGCGGACGGGCATGGAGTTCGAGACGAACAGCGTCGCGGGCTCGGGCGCGAGGTCGGCCACGTCGGCCGCGAGCCGGCCCTCGAAGGCGTCGCTCTCGTCGTCGACGAGGCTCCAGTAGGCGTCTTCCGCGTCGGTCCACAGCGCGTTCCACGACTCGTCCGGGCGGTTGCGGATGAGTTGCGAGAGCCGCCACGCGAGCACCGAGGGCTCGGCCTCAACGAGGTCGGTCGCCCCGAACTCGGCCTCGCGCCAGCGGCCCGTCGGGTCGACGAGGTACTGCCGGGCGTCGGTGCGCGCGAGGTACTTCCGGAGCGCCTTCGAGGTCGGCGACGCGCCGATGCGGACGACGACTTCGGGGTCGAGCCAGTCGGCGGTGACGCGCTCGTCGAGGTAGGCGTCGTAGCCGCCGAGGACGGTCGTCGTCCGGGTGTGGCCGCCGAAGCGGAGTCCCGAAAGCGGGTCGGCGACGACGGGGAAGCCGGTCGCGTGGGCGAACGCGGCGACGGCCTCGGCGTTGAATCCGGGCGGGTCGGCGGGACCGGCGACGATGAGTCCGCGGTCGACCGCGAGGTCGTCGGCGAGCTTTCGGAGGTGGTCCTCGGAGAGTTCCGGCGCGCCCGCGGTCGTCTTGACGTAGGGTCGGCTCCCGCTCCGGCCGTCGAGCGCCTCGGGGTCGAGGTCGGCGGGCACGTCGCCCTCGACGTACGTCGGTTCGAGCGGCTTTCTGAAGGGGAAGTTGAGGTGGACGGGACCGGCGTCGACGCCGGTTGCCTCGGAGACCGCGCGGCCGGCGGTGGTTCGGAGGCTCCGGAGTTTCCTGTCGGTGGCCTCCGGTTCGGGCATGTCCTTGTACCAGCGGACGGCGTCGCCGTAGAGCTTCTCCTGGTCGATAGTCTGATTGGCCCCGCTGTCGCGGAGTTCCGGCGGTCGGTCGGCCGTGAGGACGAGCATCGGCACGCGGGCCTGCGACGCCTCGATGACGGCGGGGTGGAAGTTGGCCGCGGCGGTGCCCGAGGTGCAGAGAACGGGCGTCACCTCGCCCGTGCGCCGGGCGCGGCCGAGCGCGAAGTAGGCCGCCGAGCGCTCGTCGAGGTGCGAGAACGTCTCGATGTCGTCGTGGCGGTCGAACGCCTCCGTGAGGGGCGTCGAGCGACTGCCGGGTGCGATGCACACCGCGTCGATGCCGGTGCGTGCCAGTTCGTCGGCGAAGGTCCGTGCCCAGAGGGCGTTTCGGTTCGGTGCTGTCATCTCGTCTGGGTCGTCAAATCGGGGTGAATCGAGTCGGAGTCGGTCGTCGGCGACGGTCGCCAGCCTCGAACTCAGTCGTCGCGTTCGAGTTCGTCGAGGATGGGTCGGTACTTCAGTTGCACCTCGTCCCACTCCGCGTCGGGGTCGGAGTCGGCGACGAGGCCGACGCCCGCAAAGAGCGTCGCCAGCGTCTCCTCGACGATGGCCGAGCGGAGGGCGACCGCGAAACTGCCGTCGCCGTCGGCGTCGAACCAGCCGACCGGCGCGGCGTACCAGCCGCGGTCGAACGGTTCGGTGTCTCGAATCACGTCGAGGGCGGCCTCCGGCGGGAGGCCGCCGACCGCGGGCGTCGGGTGGAGCGCGTCCACGAGAGAAAGGACGTGTTCGTCGCGTTCGAGCGTCGCGTCGATGGGCGTCCAGAGGTGCTGGACGGTCGCCAGCTTCCGAATCCCGCGGTCGCCGACGCGAATCTCGGCCGACAGGGGGGCGAGCTGTTCCCGAATCGTCTCCGCGACGAGTTCGTGTTCGTGGTTGTCCTTCTCGCTTCCGAGCAGTTCGTTCGCCAGCCACTCGTCTTCGTCGTCGGTGTCGCCGCGGCCGGTCGTCCCGGCGAGCGCGCCGGTCTCGACCTCGCGGCCGCGGAGCGAGACGAGTCGCTCGGGCGTCGCGCCGAGGAAGCTCGCCCCGCCGTTCGGTTCGACGAGGAAGCGGTGGCAGTCGGGGTACGTCCGACCGAGGCGGGCGAGCAGGTCGGGCGCGGCGGCGGGGCGGTCGAGTTCGACTTCGAGCGCCTGCGCGAGGACGACCTTCTGAAGGTCGCCGGCGCGGATGCGAGAGACCGCGGCGTCGACGCTCTCGTGCCACGCCTCGACCGAGGTCGTCCGGTGGCGGTTCGAGACGCCCGGCGGTCCCTCGGGGGGAGTGTCGTCGAGCGATTCGAGCGTCTCGCGGACCTCGTCGAGTCGGTCGCCGACGGCCTCGGGGTCGGCGTCCGCGCCGACGGCGGTGACCGTGAGCCACGCGTCGTCGCCGTCGAAGGCGACCTGCACCTCGGGGACGACGAAGCGCGCGGCCGGGAAGTCGGCCCACGGGTCGCGGCCGGTCGCCTCCTCGTGGAAGGCGAGGCCGCCGAAGAATCGCGGGCGTGCGACGTCGGGGGCGTCAACGTCAGCGCCGTCGAACAGCGCCGTGGCCGACTCGCGAATGCGCGCGAGTCGCTCAGGGCCGTCGGCCTCGACGGCCACGGCGACGCCGCCGCCGACGACTGTCGGCTCGTCGGGGGCGGTCCACAGCGCCCGCGGGCGGCGCATCGTCGCGAGCGACGCCGAGACGGGCGGCGCAGACAGTCGAACCGACCTGCTGACGAGATGGTCCCCCACCTCGTCTGTCCGCAACGGTTCCATCGACCGTGGGTCAGGACCGGGGACGCTTGAAACTCTCCCTTCTGTCCCGCGCGCCGCTCCGGGGAGACAGCGGGACGCGCACATCCGTCCACCGAACGACAACGCTGGTGGCTCGGACGCGAAGCGACCGCCGAAAACGCTGGAAAATCAGCTCAGCTGTACCGCTCTTCGTTCCACGGATTCGCCCACCTTTTTCCGTGGTTCGCTGCGCTCACCACGCAAAAAGCTGTCTTCGCGAGCGATAGCGAGCGAAGACTCGTGAGACTGCATGCAGTCTCACGGTGGACCAAAAACTCAGCCTAGCTGTACCGCTCTTCGTTCCACGGGTTCGCCGTGTTCGAGTAGCCGCGTTTCTCCCAGTAGCCGCGTTCGGGTTCGGTGAGGAACTCGACGCCCGAGACCCACTTCGCGCCCTTGTAGGCGTACTTGTGCGGGGTGACGACCCGGAGGGGGCCGCCGTGGTCGGCGGGCAGGTCCTCGCCGTCGTAGCCCCAGACGAACATGACCTCGTCGCGCATGCACTGGTCGAGAGGCAGGTTCGTGGTGTAGCCGTCCATGGCGTGGAACATCACGTGGACCGCGTCGTCGTCGACGCCGACCGCGTCAGCGAGCGTCGGGAACGTGACGCCCTCGAACTCGCAGTCGAACTTGCTCCAGCCGGTGACGCAGTGGAAGTCCTGTACCTGCGTCTCGGAGGGGAGGTCGCGGAACTCGTCGAACGAGCGGTCCAGTTCGGTCTCGACCGCGCCCCACGCCTCGAACGACCACGTCTCCGGGTCCCACGAGGGCGTGCCGCTCTTGGAGAGCACGGGAAACCGCTGGGTCTCGCGTTGGCCCGGCGGGAGTCGGTCGTCGCCGAACTCCTCGTAGAGGTGGGTCACGTCGTTGGCCATGGTCGAATCTTCGGCCCGACGCACCTATCACTAACGACTCCGGACACCCGTCGGCGACCGGGGCGGCAGCCGCACTAACCGAACGTAAGCGGAGATTCGCGTTCGCCGGAACGACCTTCGGAAAACCCGAGTATTCCCCCGGTAGAGTTATATACGGCCCTTCCAAAGCGACGGACGTTCAGATGCCCAAAGTAGAGATTACCGTGCCGGAACACCTGGAGATGCAGATCGTCCAACTCGTCGAACAGGGCGAGTTCGTCAACCGCGACGAGGCCATCGAGGACCTGCTGTCGACCGGTATCCGCGCGTACAAGACCAGCGGTCCGATGTCCGACGAGGACCGCGCGTACGAAGACGACGGAATGATGGGCCACGAAGACGAGTACGTCTTCTGAGCCGAGTGACAGTATCCCCCAATAACGCTTAAACCGCCCTCGCGCCTAACCAACGCTCATGCACAAGGACGAACTGCTGGAGCTGCACGAACAGATGGTTATCATCAAGGACCACTTCTCGGCCCGCGACCACGTCGATTCGAGCCTGTTCGACCCCTACGACGAGCTCGCCGTCGAGCCCTCCCACGTCCACAAATCGAAAAGCGAGCACAAACACGCCGTGTTCGTGCTGGGGAACGCCCTCGCGACCGCGATGAGCGACGACGAGTTCTCCAGCGCGGGCCGCGTCGGCAAGCGCATGGAGGAACTGGCCGACGACGCCGAAGGGAAAATCTGAGCGGCCGTCCGCCGCAGCGCGCCCCGCGACCGACCGCCCGACGCTGAGCCGCCTCCCGCCGTCGGATTCGTGTCGCTCGCTAGCACTTCTCAAGCAGTTCTCCGCGGGTTTCTTTATCACCCATTCGTACGACACAGGTAGCTAATGCTAGAGATACCGGGCTGGATACCGTTCCAGCGACTCGCCGCGCTCCTCGCGCTCCTCGCGGCCGCCGTCGCGCTCGCCGTCGTCGACAGACCGACTCGGCTCTCGGCGGCCCTCCGGCGGCGCTTCCTGTTCGGCCTCCCGCTCGGAACGCTCGTCAGCGTCGGCGGCGTCCTCCTCGTCTATCTCGTCGTGCAGGACGGTTGGTCGTCGTGGTACCGGCCCGTCGTCATCCCGTTCCGGGCGTGGTCGTACTTCTACCCGACCGGGATGCTGACCGCCGCGTTCGCTCACTCCAGCGCCGGCCACCTCGTCGGCAACCTCGTCGGTACGCTCACGCTCGCGCCGGTCGCGGAGTACGCGTGGGGACACTACCCGACGCGCCCCGGGTCCACCTCGTTCGGGTCGGCCCGCGAGAACCCCTACGTCCGGTCGCTCGTCGTCTTCCCCGCGGCCGTCGTCGGCGTGGGGCTTCTGACCTCCGTCTTCGCGCTCGGCCCGGTCGTCGGCTTCTCCGGCGTCGTGTTCGCGTTCGCCGGCTTCGCGCTCGTCTTCCGGCCGCTGGCGACCATCTTGGCGTTCGTCTCCGGGCGCGTCGTCAGCCTGTTTTACAACGCGATGCTGTCGCCCGAAGTCGTCTCGTCGGCCCGCCCCATCTTCTCGACGCCGTGGTGGTCCCAAATCGCCATTCAGGGCCACGCCATCGGCTTCCTGTTCGGCGTCCTCCTCGGCGTGTGGCTCAGCCACCGCCGCGAGGGGTCGAACCCGCCCGCCCTCCGGAGCTTCGCCGGCGTCCTCCTGTTTTCCGTGAGCGAGTCGCTGTGGGCGGTGTACTGGTACCGCGGCGGCGAGACCTACGTGCTGTTTCGCGCCGTCGGCTTCGCGCTCGTCGTCGCGCTCGCGACCATCGTCGCGCTGACCGTCGCGGCCTCCGACAAGCCGCTCCGCGAGTACGCGCCCGACAACTCGGTGTTTTCGGCCCGCCGCTGGCAGGCCGGCCTCGCCGTTCTCCTCGTCGTCGTCGCGGCCCTGTCGGGGCCGGCGATGCTGTACAACACGTTCACCGCGAGCGGCGACGACCTGCCGGGCGAGAGCGTCTCGGTCAGGGACTACGACGTGACCTACGCCGAGGACGTGCCGAACGGGCTGACCGCCGTCTTCGACATCGAACTGTTCGGCGAGTCGACGACGACCAACACCTCCGGGGTCATCGTCAGAAGCGAGCGGCGCGGTATCTGGACGACGGCCGTCTCCACGAGTCGGCTGGCGTTCGACGGCGAGTCGGCGGTCAGGCTCGGCGGCCTCGGCTGGCGCGACCAGGTGACGGCGGTCCGCGACGGCTACGTCGTCTCGGGCGCGGGAACCGCCTACCGGGTGTTCCTCGTCGCCGACGGCGAGGCGCGACTGGCCTACGAGACCGGGCCGGTCCGAGCCGAACCGGTCGTCGCCCGGCGGAACATCTCGGTCGTGCCGACGGCGACGGGCTACGACATTCAGGTGTCGTCGGACAGCGGGACCGTCAGAGGACCGATGCCGACCGAGAACGCGAGCACGACGCTCGACGGCATCCGGTTCGTCCGCGAGAAGTCGTTCGTCTTCGCCGAGTCGCGGGGGACGAAAGTCCGAGTCGCGCGAAAAGAGACGTACAATTAGTCTGGGTCCGCGGTCGACGCGCGCGCTGACGACGGGGCGGTCACGGTCGCCTCACCACTCGATTCTGAACACTTCGGCGTCGAGCTGTCGGCGGTCCTCGTCGTGGAAGTCGAACTGGCGGTCGAGGTCGAACGTCGCCCGGAACGCGTCGGTGAGGTCGCCGCCCGCGTCGGCGACGAACGACTCGACGAACTCCTTGCTCCCCTCGTTGTGGACCGAGTAGGACACGTCGGCGACCGACGCGACCGATTCGAGGAACGCGCGGTCGGCGTGTTCGTTGCCCCGCTGCGCGCCGAACGGCGGGTTCATGAGTACCGTGACCTGCCGGTCGTCGGGGAGACAGAGCGGCAGGCGAGTCGCGTCGGCGCGAATCCAGTCGATGGGGGCGCTCGCGCCGACCCGGCGGGCGTTGTCCGTCGCGGTTTCGAGCGCCGCGTCGTCGAGTTCGACGCCGACGACGCGGGCGGGCGAGCGGAGCGCCGCGCCGAGTCCGAGCATGCCGGTTCCGGAGCCCAAATCGAGGACCGTCGCGCCCTCGATGTCGCCGCGGAGGTCCGCGAGGTGGACGAGGTGCGCGGCGAGGTCCGGCGGCGTCGGGTACTGTTCGAGCGAGACCTTCGGGTTCTCGAAGCCGGCGACCACCGCCAACTGCGCCTCCAGCGCGGCCTTGGTTGCCATCAGCCGTCGATGGAACCTCGAAGCTCAAAAGCGACACCCTCGCGCCGGGCGCGCTCGCCGAGCGCCGCGAGCGCGGACTCGGCGTCGTCGGGGCGACAGCACTCCGCGACGTCGACGGCGACGCGCCCGACGCCGAGGAACGCGGCGGCGCGGACGTACTCGCGGAGGCGGTCGGACTCCGACTGCACCGCGAGGGGGTCGTCCTCGCAGAAGCGGGCTTCGACGGTGAGTTCGGCGGGGAGGTAGCCCTCCTCGGCGAGTCCGGCCTTCAGGTCGCGGAGGTGCGACGGGGCGGTCGACTCCAGCCCCGCGGCGTCGAGGACGACGGGAGTCAGGTCGGCGGGACGGCCGGCGACGAGTCCGGCTTCGACGGACGAGGATTCGAGCGTGCTCATGTTGCACACACATTTCCTTTGGTTATGTATATATCTTTGTAAATGCCCAGTAGTAATTCCTGCGCGTGGAATCCGCCGATGGCAGGGCGGTTCGCCACGCAGACATGACAGCCTAGAGAGTAATGCCCATTGGTACCGTACTGCTTGTGGGGGCACACGCTCCGCCCCCATTCCCCCTGACCCCGCGGGGTGGTTCCGCCCGGAGCCGGCGACTCTACTCGTACGCGTACGCGAGCACTTCGGTTCCGGCGGCGTCCCGAATCGTGACCGTGTCGCCGCCGTTGTTCCACACCGCGCCGCCGCGACCCCAGTAGACGTCTTCATCGGTGTCGGTTCCCGAGCCCGTGTGGAGCGTCAGCGACGCGCCGGGGTCGAGTTCGGTCCCCTCGGCGAACGTGTAGGTCACGCCCGCCGCGTCGGAGACGGTCCACCCCGAGAGGTCGACGGGGTCGTCCCCGTCGTTCCGGAGCGTGACGTACTCCTCGTTCAGGTTGTCGTTGTCGTTGCCGGGCGCGTCGGCGACGACCGAGACGGAGAGGCCGTCGTCGGTGGTCGCGTCCGCGCCGCCCGCGGCCGCGCCCTCGGTCGCGCAGGACCAGAGGCCGACCCCGCGCTCTCTGGCGTCGCGCTCGGCGCGCTCGTAGCGCTCGCGCTCCTCGAACGAACTCTCGTAGAGTCGGGCGTGGCCCTCGGTGATGAGGTCGTAGTTGAACTCCGCGCCGTCGACGACGACGTACGCGAGGAGCCGGCCGTAGTAGCCGCGCTCGCCCGCCTTCTCGTCGTATCGGAGCTCGACCGTCCGGTCGGCGAGCCGGGACTTCGCGTAGGCGCTCGCGTCCTCGCCCGCCGTGCGGAGGCAGGTCCGGCCGGCCTCGGTCTCGGGGACGCCCTCGAACTCGTCGGGCGTGTTCTCGGCGTGGACCTCCGGCGTGTCGACGCCGAGGAGCCGAACCGTCTCGCGCGCGCCGTCCGGCATGACGACCTTGATGGTGTCGCCGTCGACCACGTCGACCACCTCGACTGTCACGTCGCCTTCGGCGGCCGCGGTCGTCGGCGACCCCGACTGCGCCGTCGGCGATGCCGTCTCTGTCGCGGTCGATTCGACCGTCGTCGCCGCCCCCGCGCCGCCCCCGCCGAGACAGCCCGCGAGGACCGCGAGAACGACGACGACGAGTGTCGCGGTAGCACGTCTGACCATTCGATTCACCGTTAGTCAGGGAACTGTATAAGTAGCTGCGTCCGAGTCGCCCGAATCCGAGCTCGTCGAATCGCCAGACAGCGGCCTGTATCATATTTCTGTTACAAAGGTTTAAATTCACGCTCCACCAGAAACCTTTTAATGGAACGTCCGAGCCGGCAGCGTCAACGAGAGGAGGAGGCAACGGCACAAGAGGACGAGCAAGTCAACTGTCCGGAGTGTGGCTCTGACCAGATCGTCACGGACGCAGACCAGGGGGAGCTGGTGTGTGACGACTGCGGACTCGTCCTCGACGAGCGACAGATCGACCGCGGCCCGGAGTGGCGGGCGTTCAACCACTCCGAGCGGCAGTCGAAGTCGCGCGTCGGTGCGCCTATCACGGAGACGATGCACGACCGGGGGCTGACGACGACCATCGACTGGAAGGACAAAGACGCCTACGGTCGCTCGCTTTCGTCCGAGAAGCGGTCGCAGATGCACCGCCTGCGCAAGTGGCAAGAGCGCATCCGCACGAAAGACGCCGGCGAGCGCAACCTCCAGTTCGCGCTCAGCGAAATCGACCGCATGGCCTCGGCGCTCGGCGTCCCGCGGTCGGTCCGCGAGGTCGCCTCGGTCATCTATCGCCGCGCGCTCAACGAGGACCTGATTCGGGGGCGCTCCATCGAGGGCGTCGCCACCTCGGCGCTCTACGCCGCCTGCCGTCAGGAAGGCATCCCGCGCTCGCTCGACGAAGTCGCGGAAGTGTCGCGCGTCCCGCAGAAGGAAATCGGTCGCACGTACCGCTACATCTCCCAGGAACTCGGCCTCGAACTCAAGCCCGTCGACCCCAAGCAGTTCGTCCCGCGGTTCGCCTCCGCGCTCGACCTCTCCGAGGAGGTCCAGGCCAAGGCGACCGAAATCATCGACGTGTCCGCCGAGCAGGGGCTTCTCTCCGGGAAGTCGCCGACCGGCTTCGCCGCCGCCGCAATCTACGCCGCGTCGCTTCTCTGCAACGAGAAGAAGACCCAGCGCGAGGTCGCGGACGTGGCGCAGGTGACGGAAGTCACCATCCGGAACCGCTACCAAGAACAGATCGAAGCGATGGGCTTCCGCTGAGCGTCGGCCCGCCGACCCGACCCGCGACCCGGCTCACCGTCACCGACTGACGACGTCGACGACACGCAGTTTTAGTTTTTCACGAACACCACGACCGGCCGGCCCCAGAGGCCGGTGTCGTACTGGTGTGCGACGTAGCCGTCGAGGAGCGGCGCGACCGTCCCGCGCTCGTCGGCGGGCGCGATGACCACCGGCGGAACCGACGACCGAGATTCGAGCGCCTCGGGCGTCGCCGCCGACGTCGAGTCGGCGCCGATTCGCTCGACGTACCACGCCATCGGGAGCTGTTCGCCCCACGAGTCGGGGACCGGCGGATAGTCGGCCGCGTCGTCGGCGACGTACATCGAACTGCCGTAGTAGAGCACCTCAGGCCCCTCGTCGTCGGTCGGCCCGACCCACGCCGAAAGGTTGTCGCGGAACGACGAGAACTCGCTGGACGGCTGTGCGAAGTGCGCGAGTTCGGTGTCGCGGTCGCTCGGGCCGTACACCTCGGTCGTCGCCACCGCGCCGGTCTGGGCGACGAGCGCGAGCAGGACGATGACCGCGGCCGCGACGCGGGGCACGTCCCGCGAGTCGAACGCGCTGCGACCCCAGCGGACGAGCGCCGCGAGGCCGATACCCGCCGGGAGCGCGAGCGGGGCGACGACGTAGACGCCGAGCCACGGCGCGGACACCTCGGTCAGCATGGGGACGAACGCCAGCGACGCGCCGGCCCAGTAGACCGCCGCCGACACCTCAGAACGCGGCCCGCCGGCCGTGTAGCGGTCGACGAGGAAGACCGCCGCGCCGAGGAGGACGACCGGGAGCGCCGCGAGCGCGAGCGCGCCGAGGAGGTCGCCGAAGTACGGGAGATACTCGTGGGTTCCCTCCGGGTAGCGGTCGACGACGCGGACGCCGACGAAGCGACGGACCGAGCCGAACAGCGCCGCGTCGATTGCGCCGAGAATCGTCCCCGGCGTGTAGAGCCCCGCGCCGTCGGTGTCGCCCGCCCGCGGGGCGAACGCGAAGACGTAGAGTCCGACGAAAACGAGGAGCGCGCGGGCCGCGGGGGTCGCCGCGCCGCGGAGTCGGGCGGCGTACTCGCCGAGGCGCATCGCGGCCGGTCGCGCCGACGGGAGAAGCGCCGCGTGGTCGAACACCAAGAGGCCGGCGACGGCGAGACAGCCGAGGGCGACGACGCCGAGCCCCGACGAGGCGACGGCGAGCGCGACGGCCGCGGCGAGTCCGTAGGCGTTGCGCCGCCCCGCGCCGTCGACGAGACGGACCGCGAAGCCGAAGGCGACGAGCGCGAAGCCGACCGCGAGCACGTCGCCGCGGGCGAACCGGCCGTAGTAGACGAGAATCGGGTTCGCCGCGAGGACGGCCGCGAACCCGACGGTCTCGTCGGCGGCGAGGCGGCCGCGGAAGAGGAGCGCCGCGAGCGGGAGGGCCGCGCCGAACAGCGCGAAGGGGAGGCGGAGCGCGAAGTCGGTCGCGCCGAAGAGAGCGAGCGACGGCCGCGAGAGGTGATAGACGAGCGGGCCGCCGGCGACGGGGCGGTACGAGAAGAAGCCGGTTTCGAGCGACCGGAGGCTCCAGTAGCCGACGCGGGCCTCGTCCCAGTGGAGCGGCCGGTCGCCGAGTCCGACGAGGCGGACGACGAGCGCCGCGGCGGCGAGCGCGACGACGGCGAGCGTCGTTCGGTCGGGTCGCCGCCCGACGCGGGAGGGAATCATGGGATGACGTGGCGCGCCGGACGGCAGAAAGGTTACGACTTGGAAGGCCGGCGGCCCGCCCCTTCGAAAGCGTCATCCCCGCCGACCGGTAGCACTCGGATATGTCGCTCATCGAGTCGCTACCCGCTCGCCCCCTCGAACCGCAGGAGCTGACGTCTCTGAACCGCGCCGACGCGTTCGACCTCGTCGTCGCCGTCGAGGACGACGGCCCCGCCCGCAGCCTGCTTTTCGCCACCGAGGCGTGGGTCAAGGCCGCCGCCTACGAGGACGACGCCGGCTGGTCGGTCGTCGAGACGGTCGAACTCGACGAGGAGACCGAGCGAATCGACGGACTGCGGGCGTGCGAGGAGGCCATCCTGTCGTTCCGAGACGACGGGAACGAGGAGTAGTATTAACCGCGTTCCGAACTAAGTACAATTTATCATGTACAGCGAAATCCTCGTCCCAACCGACGGAAGCAGGGCCGCCGAACGCGCCATCGACCACGCCCTCGACCTCGCGACGACGTACGACGCGCGGATTCACGCGCTGTACGTCATCGACACCAGCATCTACACCTCGCTCGACGCCGGCGCGGACGTGGTCATCGACGCCCTCGAACGGGAGGGCGACGCTGCGACCCGACACGTCGGCGAGGCCGCAGAGGAAGCCGGTGTCGACGTGCAGGCCGAGGTCGTCACCGGGACCGCCTACCGCTCCATCCGGGAGTACATCGACGACCACGACATCGACCTCGTCGTCATGGGTACCCACGGGCGCACGGGGCTGAGCCACTACCTCCTCGGGAGCGTCACCGAACGCGTCGTCCGCACCTCGCCGGTCCCGGTGCTCACCATCCGACTGGACGACGAGGACGAAGAAGACGACGCTGACGAGAGCGCGGACGCGGACGCCGAAGCCGCGGAGTAGCCCGAACTCGGGCGCGAGTCGCGCGTTCCCGACTCGCTCGGCAGCCTGCTCCGACCGCGCGGTCGGCGACGAGGTCGCCGCGACTTTGATAAACAGTTTTGGTGCGGTCGCTCATACGCCGCGGTATGACCGAGTACACCGTCGAGTTCGTCGGCACGGGCGAGACCATCACCGTATCCGACAAGCAGACCATCCTCAAGGCCTGTATCGAGGAGGGCATCGCACAGGAGTACTCCTGCCGCGTCGGGATGTGCCTCGCCTGCTCCGCCGAGATTCTCGAAGGCGACGTCACCCAGCCCGCCGCCCGCGGGCTGACCGACGAGGAGGCAGAGCGGTTCGCCCTCACCTGCATGGCCCGCCCGCAGAGCGACCTCAAACTCGACCGCGGCGTCTACCCGCCGAGCATCGAAGGCGACGCCGCGGCCGCCGGCACCGCCGACGACGACGACTGACGACGGGTACTCTCCGGGGCCGGCGCGCCGGCCCGCGTTTCTCCGTTTCGCACCGAGTCGCCGAGCCGATGCGCCGGCCCGACGCGTCGGACCGACGCACTCGCTCGGCCCGCGGACCGCGCCTCACGCCTCGCTCGTCGCCGCGCAGTTGTTCGGCCCCAACTCGACTTCGAACGCCTCCTCGTCCGACAGCGAGTCCCGACCGAGGTTCGTCTCGATGATTCGCTCGTAGTTTGCCGGCCGCGGCGGCATGTCCGAACAGACGAACGAGACGAACGCCGCCTCGTCCATCGAGAGCGCCCCGAGTCGGTCCCGGAGCGCCCCGAGTTCCGCGACGTACGCGCCGCTTTCGTCCGGGACCGTCCGCGGGCCGTAGTGTGCGGGCGCGACCCGCGTGTCGTCCGTGAACTCGCCGTACCGCTCCGTGAGCGTCGCGTGGAGTCGCCTCGCGGCGTCGGGCGCGCCCTCGTCGCCGTCTTCGAGGTCCGGGCGCGCGACGCTCTCTAGGAAGAGGCTGTCGCCCGCAAAGAGCAGGTCGCCGAGGCGGAACGCGGTCATCTCGGTCGTGTGTCCCGGCGCGTGGACGGCGACGAGTTCCGCGTCGCCGACGCTGATAGTCTCGCCGTCCGCGACGAGTCGCGCGTCGAAGTCGAGGCCGCGGTCTGTCGCGCCCGCCGGGAGGACGACGGTCGCGCCGGTTCGCTCGGCGACGGCGCTGACGCCGCTGACGTGGTCGGCGTGGACGTGGGTGTCGACGGCGGCGACGACCTCAGCGCCGCGCTCGCGGGCGTCTTCGACGTACCGCCCCGCGAACGCCCGAAGCGGGTCGACGACGACCGCCTCGTCGCCGGCGACGACGAGATAGGCGAGACAGCCGCTGGAGGGGCGGTCGTACTGGAGAACCGTCGCGTCCGCGGTTCCGACGGGGAGTTCGCGGGCGCGATAGACGCGCGCCCAGCCGTCCATTCCCGTTTCGAGATTCTCCGCGGGGACACCGGCCTCGGAGAGCAACTCGGCGACGTGCGCGCTCGACCGGCCCTCCGCGCAGACGACGACCACGGGCGAGGGGGCGTCTTCGAACCCCGCCGCGAGTTCGGAGACCGTCCCGCGAATCTCGGCCTGCGTGAAGCGAATCGCCGGAATCTGCGTCGCGGTCACGGCCGGGCCGTCGACGCGCCACGCCTCGAACTCGTCGCGGTCGCGCACGTCGAGAATCGCCGTCGGGTCGCCGCGGGCGAGTCGGCTCGCGAGTTCCTCGGGGGTCATACGGACACCATACGCGCGCCGGCCGCAAGAACGCTACGCGGACCGAAGAGAGAACAGTGACCCGCGCTACTCCGACGTTCCGCCGTCGTTGCTCAGGCGTCTCGATGGCGGTTCGTCGAAGCCGGACTCGTCGAGGACGCCGGCCGGCGGGCCGTCGACACCGCCGGTTGTCGGAGTGTCGGAGTTCGGTTCGGAGGGCGCGCCCGCCCCGCCGGCGCCGCCCGTCTCGCCGCCGCCGAGTCGCGCGGCCGCGTCGCGAATCGAGAGCACCTGTTCGGTCTGCGAGCGGTTGGCGTCGGCGATTTCGCCGATTTGGTCCGACACCGCGGTCGCGCGCTCCGTCGCGTCGTCGACCATACCGGCGATTTGCTCGGCGCTCTCGGCCTGGTCGTCGGTCGCCGAGGCGACCTCGCCGACGCCGACGGTCGCCTGCTCGACCGCCGCCGAGATGTCAGAGAGACTGCGCATCACGTCCTCGCCGCGGTCGATGCCGTCGTAGAGTCGGCCGGTCGTCTGCGAGAGGCTCTCGATGGTCTCCCTCGCCTCGGACTGGATGTTGCCCACCGTGCCCTCGACCTCGGCGGCGCGGGCCTGCGACTCCTCCGCGAGGTTCTTGACTTCGCTGGCGACGACGGCGAAGCCCTCGCCCGCGTCGCCGGCGCGGGCAGCCTCGATGGAGGCGTTGAGCGCGAGCAGGTTCGTCTGTTCGGCGATGTCGTTGATGGCGTCGAGCACCTCGTCTATCTCCGCGATTTGGTCGTGGAGTTGCTGGACGTCCTCAGAGGCCGTCTCGGCGGCCTCGCTCACGTCGCGCATCACGTCGATGGCCTCGTCGGCCGCGTCCTCGCCCTCGGCGGCGCGCGTGGCGGCGTCGGCGCTGGTCCGCTCGACCTCCTCCGCGGTCGCCGCAATCTCCTCGACGGTCGCGCTCATGTCCGACACCTCGGCGGCGACCGTCGCCATGTCGTCGGCCTGCGCCCGCGCCGTGGTCTCGATGTCGTCGGTTCGCTCCGTGACCTCCTCGGAGGTCCGCAGGAGCGACTCGACCGGCTCGCTCACGTCGGCTTCGACCTCGTTTGCGAGGGCGCGTCGGCGCTCTGCCGCCTCCCGCGCGGCCTGACTGTACGAGTGGATGTACGTCTCCATCGCCACCTGCTGGTCGAGAGACAGGAGCTTCAACACGGGGAGGATGCGCGCGACGACCTCGTCGACGGCGTCTTCGACCCGGTCGTCGCCGCCGCGGAGCCCGCCTGAGACGCCGGCCGCGCCGCCGAGGAGCCCGGAAAGCAGACCGCCACCGTCCTCAGCGTCGCCCGCACCGTCGCCGTCTGCGCCGGACTCGTCGCCGACCGTCCGCCCGCCGCCGGTGAACTCGGCTTTCACCTCGTCCGCGACGGCACCGAGAATGCCCTCGTAGTAGACCGAGTACGCGCCGAGGTAGAACTTCGGCCCGAGGTCTATCATGTCGTGTAACTTCCCGATTCGCGCCCGCTTCGCGAAGTAGTCCTCGCCGTACTCCCCGCGGCCGAGTTCACGGAGGTACGCCGCCTGGTCGGCCTGCAGCATCTCCGTGTTCTTCGTCGAGCGACCGAAGAACGTCGTCGCCGCCGCGTGTTCGCCGAGGTGGTCGTAGAACTCCGCGGCGAACTCGTCCGCGAACTCGTCGAAGAGCGGTTGAAGGTCGCTCAATCGCCGCTCGTCCGCCGCCGAGAGGCGAACGAACGACTTCCGGCGGTCGATTTCCGCCGCATCGATGTCCAGTTCTGAGAGTAGCGCATCCCCGTCGACACGCGCTCGCGCGTTGGCGTCGACTGGTGCCGAGGAGTTCGTCATACCCGTTCCCAATAGGTTCCAGTATTTCAAGCCTCACCGCGGAGTATCACGAATGATACCGGAACTGATTGCCGTGAGAATCCCACATTCGTGGACCGGTCCGAATGTTCAGGTGACTGGCGGACCGATGAACGGTATGGACGCCGATTCGTTCCGCGAGTCAGTCGAGGCGGCGAAACGGACGCAACTCGACCGACTCGGCTCGTCGAAGCTCCTGTTAGCGCTGACCGATGCGGACCTCTCCGAACCGGCGGTGCTCCGCGCCGCCGCGTACTCCGAGCACGCGGCCCGCGGGACGTTCGAGGCGTGGGCCGACGACGAGCCCGACGACGACGCGAGAGCCGCCTTCGAGGCCACCGCGGCCCAAGAGGCCGAGCACCTCGACCGCGTCCTCGACGCGCTCGACGAGGAGGTCGACCTCCCGGACGAACCGGGCGTGATGCACGCGTACCTCCGCGGGCGCGAAGACACGGTCGAGCGGGCCGCCGCCGGGATGGTCGGCCGCGGCCTCGTCTCGGTCCGGACCCACACGCAGGTCATCGGCTTCTTCGTCAACGAGGCCGACGAGCCCCGCGCCGACCTCTTCCGCGAGTTGAAAGCCGAGACCGAAGAGACGCTCGCGACCGGTCTCGACCTCTTGGCCGAGCGCTGCGAGAGCGACGACGACTGGGAGCGCGCCCGGATGGTCGCCGAGTACGTCGTCCAACTGGCGTACGACGACTACGCCGACGGCCTCGCCGAACTCGGCGTCGACCCGAAGCCGCTCTGCTGAGTCGGCTCGGCTCGGCGCTTCGGACCCCGGACTGCACCGCCGCGCCCCGCCGACCCAACCTATTCGTGTCCCGGAGTGGTAGCCGGAGGTATGACTTCCGAGGTTCGCGGACGCGTCGAGGCGCTGTACACCGCGCCGTCGAAGGGCGAGCCGATGGTCTCCCACGAGACCGTCGCGGTCGCCGAGGGCGGTATCGAGAGCGACCGCTACTCCGACGGCGACGGCTTCTACTCGGCGACCGACGGCTGTCAGGTGACGCTCGTCGACGCCGCGGTGCTGGACGACGCGAAGCGCGAGTACGACCTCGACCTCTCGGCCGGCGAGCACCGCCGGAACGTCGTCGTCCGCGGCGTCGACCTCGACGCCCTCCTCGACGCGACGTTCGAACTCGGCGGGGCCGAACTCCGCGGGACGAAGCGCAGACCGCCCTGCGCGCACCTCGCGGACCTCGTCGGCGACGACGTGGGCGACGCCCTCCGCGAGTCCCGCGGCGGCATCTGCGCGGACGTGCTTTCGCCCGGCCGGGTCGCCGTCGGCGACGACCTCCGCGTGACCGAGGCGAATCCGCGCGAACTGGGTCGGCAGATAGCCCACCGTCTCGGCGGCGAGGCCGTCGCGGCCGACGAAGACGCGACGAGCGCCGGGGAACCGCACGGAGACGGCCACGTATGACCGGCGACGACGATGCTGACGACGCGGTGACCGACGACGCCGGAACGCCGGTCGAGCGCGCGAAGACCGCTCTCGCGGCGCTCAGAGCCGGCGGCGACGCCTCCGATTCCGATTCGACTTCGACCCCGGAGCCGACGGAGCCTGCGAATCTGACGGTCGCCGTCGCCCCCGGTCGCGTGAACCTCGTCGGCGGCCACACCGACTACAACGACGGCCTTTGTCTCCCGATGGCCGTCGACCGCCACGTCGCGGTCGCGGCCCGCCCGCGAGACGACGACCGGCTCCGCGTCCGCGCCGCCGACTTCGACGAGACGGCCGAACTCGCCCCCGACGACGACCCCGATGGGTGGGCCGCCTACGTCGCCGCGGTCGCGCGCGTCCTCCGCGAGGACGGCCCCGTCGGCGGCGCGGACCTCGCCATCGCCTCCGACGTGCCCACGGGCGCGGGCCTCTCCTCGTCGGCCGCGCTCGAACTCGCAGTCGGCCGCGTGCTTCTCGCGGTCTCCGGGCGCGACCTCCCGACCGCCGACCTCGCGCTGGCGTGCTGGCGGGCCGAGGTCGAGGGCGTCGGCGTCGAGTGCGGCATCCTCGACCAGTTCTCCGCGGCGCTGTGCGAGGCCGACTCGGCGCTCTTTCTCGACTGCCGAACCCACGAGTTCGAGTCGGTGCCCGTCGGCGACGACGTCGGCGTCCTCGTCATCGACACCGGCGTCTCCCACGAACTGACCGAGTCGGGCTACAACGACCGCGTCCGCGAGTGCGCGGCGGCGCTCGACCGCCTCCGGGAGCGCGCCGACCGCGACCTCGACTCCCTCCGGGACGTGGACCGCGACCTCCTCGACGCCCACGCCGACGCGCTGGAGCCGATACACCGCCGCCGGGTTCGACACGTCGTGACCGAAAACGAGCGCGTCCGTCGCGCCCGCGACGCGCTCGCTGCCGGCGACCTCGACCGCGTCGGCGACGCGATGCTCGCGGCCCACGAGAGCCTGCGCGACGACTACGAGGTGAGCTGTCCGGAGCTCGACGCGGCGGTCGAACTCGCCGCCGAGACGCCGGGCGTCTACGGCGCGCGGATGACCGGTGGCGGCTTCGGCGGGAGCGCGGTCGCGCTGGTCGACGGCGACGCCCTCGACCGGGCGGCGCGCGCGATTCGAGACGCCGCCCCCGAGCGCGTCGGCCCCGACGCTCACGTGTTCGCCTGTCGACCCTCCGGTGGCGTTCGGCTGGTCGACGAGGAACGAGGAGACGAGCCGACGGCTCCGCGTTGAGCCTCGGAAAAATCGGAAGCCAGTCTGTGAGTTCGGGTTCGATTCGTCGAATGAGGCGAATCAGAGATTCGCCGATTCGACTTCGGCTTACGCCTCGTCGAACAGCGCAGCACTCCGTGCTGCTGGCTCGACGAGTCGTTTCACTCCTCGTCGAATCGCGTCGAGCGAAGCTCGACTGATTCGACTTCGGCTTACGCCTCGTCGAACAGCGTCTCGCCGTCGACCATGTGTTCTTCGACGGTGTCCATGTCCAGCGTCACACCGAGGCCCGGCTTCTCCGGAATCTCGATGTAGCCGTCCTCGATGACCGTCTCCTCGACGAGGTCGCCCCACCAACCCAGCTCGTAGGAGTGGTACTCGACCGCCAGCGAGTTCGGAATCGCCGTGCCGACGTGCGCGGAGGCCATCGTCGCCACCGGCGACGAGACGTTGTGCATCGCGACCGGCACGTAGTACTGGTTCGCCACGTCCGCGATTTTCTGCGTCTCGCGCATGCCGCCGACCTTCGGCATGTCGGGCGCGACGATGTCCACGGCCTGCTTCTCGATGAGCCGGCGAAGCTCCGTCACGCGGTAGCGGTTCTCGCCGACCGTGATGGGCGTGAGCGTGGACTTCGTGACCTCCTCCTGCACGTCGAGGTTCTCCGGCGGCACGGGGTCTTCGAGCCACCACACGTCGTAGTCTTCGAGCGCGGCGGCGAGGCGCTTGGCGCTGCCGCCCGAGAACGTCCAGTGGCAGTCGAACGCCACGTCGGCCTTGTCCTTGACGCGCTCCGTCACCTTCTCGACGATTTCGGCCTTGTGCCGAATCTCGCCGGGTCGCAGGTGGCGGTTCGCGCGGTCCTTCTCGAAGCCTGAGGGCACGTCGAGGTCGAACTTCAGCGCGTCGTAGCCGAGCTCGTCGACGACGCGCTCTGCCTCGTCGGCGCACGCTTCGGGGTCGGCCTCCTCTTCGGTGTGGCAGTCGCAGTAGACGCGGACCTTGTCGCGGTACTTCCCGCCGAGAAGCTGATAGGCGGGGATGTCGAGAATCTTGCCCGCGAGGTCGTGCAGCGCGATTTCGATGCCCGCGATGGCGGTGACCGTGACGCCCTCGACGGAGCCCTCACCGGACATCTTCTGGACGAGGTGCTCGTACAGGCGGTCGATGTCGAGGGGGTTCTCGCCGATGACGAACGGCTTCATGCGCTCGATGAGTTCGGGCACGCCCGCGCCCCAGTAGGCCTCGCCGGTGCCGACGACGCCCGCGTCGGTGTAGATGCGGACGAGCGTCCACGGGAAGTTGCCGTCGACCATCGTCGTCTGCACGTCGGTGATTTCGACGTCGCGGCCGCCGCCGCGCTTGGCCGTCACGCCCATCGTCTCCGCCGACAGCTCTCGCATCGTGTACTCCGCGTTCGGATCGTGCAACTCCGCGTAGTTCTTACCCATGTAGAGTGGTTTACTCGGACGTTAGTAAAGTTTTTCCGACCGAGACATATCCCCGCTCGGGACTCGCGGGAACAGGTCAGACCGGCGCGCGTCGGTCGAGCGTGTCGCGGAACGTCTCTCGGACGAGCGCGTCGAGGTCGGCGGGGAGGCCGAGTCGCCGGAGGTCGGTGTCGGGGTCAATCGCCGGGTCGAGGTCGACGCCGCGGCGGCGGAGCGCGAGCAGTCGCCAGAGGTACGCGAGCCTGAGCAGGCGCATCGCGCCCGGCACGTCGGCGGCGCTCCGGACGCGGTAGGTCACCCACGCCGAGTCGGGGAGCACGTGGTGCGGGTCCGCGAGGCCGTCGGTGAGGAGCACGTCGCGGACGCGTTTCGTGAGCGCGAGGTCGACGACGCCGGCGTCGTGGACGTGGCCGATCTCCCGGCCGGCGACGAGGAACTCGGTTCCCCCGAAGCGGTGCGGCGCGGTCTCGACGCCGGGCCACCGCGAGACCCGCGAGACGATTCTGTCGATGGAGGTAGTCATTCGGTGAATGTACGCGTTCCGAGGAGATAACTGCGAAGTCGGACCGGCGGGAGGTGTCGGGCCAGACACCGTCCGTCAAACGCTCCGTAGTCGGGCGATAACCACAGGATTTCCAGACATTCAGTTCACGGTGAGAGTCAACCGAAAATAGACACTCAGACCGGCGCGGTATTCGCGTATTAACACGGGTTAGGAACGCGAATTTTCGCGTCCCGCGACGACTTCGCGTCGGGCCCCCGTCGCGGGGCGCGCTCTCAGACCGACGGAATCCCGAACTACCGCGGCGTCCGGGGTAGACGATTCGTAACGAAAGCCTCGGGACGCAAATAACGGGACGAACCATGTCTCTGACTGCCACCGATGTACCGACACAGGGTCCCGACTTCGACTCCCGGGAGGCCGCGCGATGAACCTCGGCCAACTCGGCGTCGGTGCCGTCGTCCTCGTCATCGTCGTGTTCGCCCTCCTCTCCGGCGGCGTGAATACGCCCGAGACGCCCGCTCCCGCCGACGACGCCGACAGAAGTATCGGCGCTGACGTGACCGACCCCGACGGCGACGCGCCGGACGAGGACGTCGAAATCCAAGAAGAGCCCGTCGTCGGCGACGACTCGGGTGACGCCGACGATGCCGACGGCGGCTCGTCCGCGGACGACTCCGAGAACGCGACCGGCGCGTTCGAGACGGTCGAAACCGACGCTGCCGACGACGACACCGACTCGACGACGAAGAAGTCCTCGAAGAAACGCAGCAGTTCGAAATCGAACGACAGCGACGACTCGAACGACGAGAGTTCGTCCGACGAATCGAACGACGACGACTCGAGTGACGACAGTTCGAGCGATGACAACACCGACGACAGTTCGTCCGACGACAGTTCGAACGATGACAACACCGACGACAACTCGAACGACGACGGGTCGAACACCGACGACAGCGGCTCGTCTTCGGACGATTCGACCGACGACGACTCGGGTGACGACATCGGAATGTGCACGGTGTGAGCTGAGACACCGTGCAGCGCCCCACCCTCAGTCGACCAAGAGGTTGAGCGCGTAGGCCGTCCGGAGCACCGAGGCGGCGTCGCCGCGGGGAAACACCAGTTCGTCGGTCTCGCGAACGTGTTCGAGCACACCCGGAGAGGAGTGCTCGGGGGCGGCCGCGAGCCCGCACTCGTTTTCGGCGGCCCAACTCATCACGTCGAGGTCGGACTTCGAATCTCCCATCACGAGGACGAACGGGTCGTCCACCCCGAGCACGTCGAGCGCGGCGCGGACGCCCGCCGCCTTGTTCAGGTCGACCGCGGAGAGTTCCGCGGCGTCGGCGTGGTAGTACGCGACCGTCACGCGCTCCAGCGTCCGCCTCACGTCATCGGGAATCTCCGCCGCCTCCGAGGTGGGAAGCGCGTCGCGGTCGTCGAGCACGCCCGCTATCTCAGGGTCGCGCTCCGCGAAGTACGCCCGCGCCCAGTCGGGACCGGCGGGGTCGTCGGTGAGCGCCTCGCCGAGGAGGTCGAGCAAGTAGACGAGCGCGCCGTCGATGACTTCCTCGGCGTCGTCGCTGCCGGTCTCGAAGTTCGGCTTGAGCGTGACGTTGAACTCGTTGCCCTGCAGGTGAACGCCACCGCGGAGCGCGTCGGGGAGGTCGCTGATGACGCGCCCGCGAACCGACTCGAAGACCGACTGCACCGGGTCGTCGAGCGTCTCGTAGAGAAGGCGCTTCGTATCCGAGCCGTGGCCGGGCGTGAAGACGCCGGTGCCCGCCTCGTAGACGATGCTCACGTTCCCCGAGTGGACGAGTTCGTTGCCCAATCCCTGAATGGCGAAGCCCTTGACGTTCTCCAAGGTCTGGCCGGTGCAGATGACGATGGGGACGCCCTCCTCGTGGAACTGGGTGAGGAGGTGCAGCACCTCGCGCGGAATCTCGTTGTCGGTCTGTCCCGCAGAGCGCAGCGTCTCGTCCACGTCGAGGACGAGCGCGTTCACGGCCCGGCCGTACTTCGTGTAAAGGTCGAGGGCGGTGAAGGCCTGGTCCCGCGTCGCGCGCGCGGCGAGTTCGGCGTAGCGGTCGCCGTCGGAGAGCGCCCGGCGGATGCGGTCTTTCTTCGCCGTGAGTTCGTCGTCGACCGCCTGCCAGTGCGACAGCGCCACCGGCGAGCCGAGCGGCGGCAAGAGGTCGACGAAGTCCTGTGCGTCCCGGACCGCGTCCGCGTCGAAGTTCCCGTACAGTCTGTACAGGAGGTCGTACCGCTCCATGATTCGGGGTCGTCACCCAACCGCATTAAACCCGCGTGGGAGGCAATCCGTCCCGGCGTCTCGTCGGCTGACTGGGACGCGGTCGCCTCCGCGGTCGGTCGCCTCCGGAGCCGGTCGGCCCCGCAACTCTGATACCGACCGGCCGACGACGTGTGCACATGGCACATTGGACCGACAGCATCGTCGGCGACCGGATGACGGTGGACCGCGAGTTCAACGAGCAGGTGATGAACTCCCGGTTCAACAGTCAGGAGTGGGGTCTCATCATGACGGCGACGGAGTTCGAAATCGAGAACGCGGACGACCCCGAGGAGGCGCGCATCGTCGCCGACACGGAGAAAGTCCCGCAGATTATCCCCGAACTCGACAACATCCGCAGCCAGATGGGCGCGATGGGCGGCGGCGGAGGCGACTCGTCGTCCGGCGGCGGCGGCATCGTCGACTCCATCAAGGGCGCGCTCGGCATGGGCGGCGGCGGCAAGAAGGGCGAACAGGAGAAACTCGAGGACGCGGAACGGCTCACACAAGAGTACGCGGACGCGCTCCAAGACCACCTCGAAAAGAAGGGCAAGTGGAATCAGGTCCGCGTCAGCTACCTCGAATAGCGGGCCGGGCGACCGGCCGCGGCGGGAGCGCTCACCCGGCTCCGGTGTCGACATTCCGTTCGAGGGCCACAATTCGTAACAGGCGCGGGCGCGACGTCGCTGCTAGATGAGACCGTCAACGCTGATATTCGCGTTCGGTGGACTCCTGTTCGTGCTTCCGATTCCCGGCACGTTTATCGCCGGCGCACTGGTGCTCCTCGCGGGAGCGCTCGCGCGGTGGCTCGGTTCGTAACGGACCACCGCGAGCGACCACGAACCGGTCGGACGGACGGCCGAGCGTCGGCGGCGACGACTCAGTACTCGTCGCCGGCGTGGAACAGCGTTCGCTCGCTCGCCTCGTAGATGTTCATCAGTTCGTTGATGAGGTCGTCGTACTCCTCGTCGTCCTCGCGGAGCGCGTCGAGTCGGGCGACCGTCTCGTCGTCGAGGTGAATCTGCGGCATACGTACGTCCACGCCGCGTGACACCTTAAGCGACGTGGGGCATCGAATTCGACTGCCGTCGACCCCCGAGAGCGCCGCCGCTGGGCGAGAAGCGTATCGAAACGAAGAGCCGGCGGAGTGCCGGGTGGAGACGACAACCGGGTTCCGGTCCGCCGTGCGGACGCGGCGAACGCTCGACGGTGAACGAATCACCGCCCGCGCGGGTTACTTGAACAGAGACTGGCCGGCGCTGCCGGAGACCTCGGTCAGACCGGCGTGCACGTCGGCGATACGCTCGCGGATGTCGCGACCGACGACGCGGGGGTCGAACACGTCCTTGTTCGGCGACCACTCGGTCTCGTTGAAGAACGTGTCGCGGGCGTCCTCGACGCCCTCCGGCGGGACGATGGCGTTGGGGTCCTCGCTGTAGAGGTCGTAGGCGGTGCGCGTGTACTCGTACTGGTAGCGGGTGTCCTTGTTGACCTTGCAGATGCCGTGTTTGAGCATCTCCTGCAGTTGGTCGGGCTGGACGCCCGAAGAACCGTGGAGGACGAGCGGCGTGTCGAGGCCGTGGTCGCGCAGGGCCTGTCGGATGTCCTGGGCGAGATCCGGGCGGAGTTCGAGGTCCTTGCCCTTGGCGACCCCGTGCTGCGTGCCGACGGAGATGGCGAGCAGGTCCGCGCCCGTCTTGTCGACGAACTCGACGGCCTGTTCGGGGTCCGTGTAGAACGCCTCTTCGGCCTCGATTTCGTCCTCGACGCCCTTTATCTGGCCGAGTTCGGCCTCGATGAGGACGTCGGAGTCCGCGGCCTCGACCATCTCGACGACCTCGCGGCTCGTCGCGACGTTCTCGTCGAACGGCTCGTGGGAGGCGTCGATCATGATTGACGACGGGATGTCGAGTTCGATCTGCTGCTCGATGAACTCGAGGTCAGTCTGGTGGTCCATGTTGAGGAAGACGCCGATGTCGTACCGCTCGGCGATGGTCTCGATGTAGTTCCCCATGGCTTTCAGGCCCGCGACGGCGTCGCCGTCACCGGCGAACCGGCAGGCACCACCGCTCATCTGCAACAGGAGGTCCGAGTCCATCCGGTCGGCCCCCTCCATGAGACCCATCATAATGTTCGGCTCCGCGATGTTACTCGCGATGAGGCCGAATCCTTCGTCGAGCGCCTCGTCGTACACTGTGGCGAGTTCCTCCCCGCCGTAGAACGGCATTATGCGTTCACCTCGGTTTCGTCAACGACTGCGAGACTAATAATGTATGGGAAGCGAGTTTCGATTCTGCACGTTTTCGTTTGTTCGCGTTCGAGTTAATTTTCGTCGGCGGACGAAGCGCCGCCGCTGGCGGGCGAGCGAAAAAACGGAAAACCGTCGGCGGCGTTACGAGAACAGCTTCTTCAGCCGGGCGAACAGCCCCTTTTCGGGGTCGCCGCCGCGGCGCACGGGTTCGTCCGATTCCGCGGCGTCGCCGGACGAGCCGTCGGTGCCGGCGTCGGCGTCGGCGTCCTCGCCGTCGTCGCCGCTTCCGAACGTGACCGAACCGGTCTTGCCGGCCTCGGCGAGTTCGACCGCCTTCTTCACGACGGCCTCGGCGTTGTTGACGCCGTCTTTGACCGTCCCCTTGACGACGAGTTTGCCGTCGAAGCGGTCGCGGCTGACCGACGTGTCCGAGGTGATGATGACCGCGTCGGCCTCGGCGATGGCGTCCGAGGACAGTTCGTCCTGCGTGCCCATCGCGCCCTGGACCTCGACGTCGATGTCGTGGCCGAGGCGCTCGCCGGCCTGCAGGAGGTTCTCGGCCGCCATCTGGCTGTGTGCGATTCCGGTCGGACAGGATGTGACTGCGACGAGTTTCATTGGTCTAGTGTAAGGATTTCCGCGACTTCAGCCTTGGTGTCGGCCTGCAGGACGCGCTCCGCGAGTTCGCGGGCGTCCGCGGTGTCGGTCTCCGCGACGGCCGCCTTGACCTGCGGCACCGTCACGGCGCTCATGCTCAGTTCGTCGAGGCCGAGCCCGACGAGCAGTTCGGTGAGGTCCGGGTCGCCGGCCATCTCGCCGCACATGCCGACCCAGCAGTCCTCGCCCTCGGTCGCCGAGACGGTGGCGTCGATGGCGCGGAGGACCGCCGGCTGACGGTAGTCACCGAGGTCAGAAACGCGCTCGTTGCCGCGCTCTGCAGCCATCACGTACTGCGCGAGGTCGTTCGTCCCGATGCTGAAGAAGTCGACGTGCGGCGCGAACCGGTCGGCCATGAACGCCGCGGCGGGCGTCTCGACCATGATGCCGAACTCGGGCAGTTCGTTTTCGACGCCCTCGGAGTCGAGGTCGGCCGCGACCGACTCGAACCGCTCTCGGCCGGCGCGAAGCTCCTCGACCGTCGAGACGAGCGGGAGCATCACCGACAGGTTCGCCCCGTCGGCGCTGGCCGCCGCGCGCAGGAGCGCACGCACCTGCGTCTCGAAGAGGTCCGCGTCCGGGCCGAGCGACCGCCGGATGCCGCGCTCGCCGAGGAACGGGTTCTCTTCGTCCGGCAGGTCGAGGTACGGGACCGGCTTGTCGCCGCCGATGTCGAGCGTCCGGACGACGACGCGGCCGCCGTCGAACGATTCGAGCGCCTCGACGTACGCCTCGTACTGCTCGTCTTCGTCCGGCGGCGACTCGCGGTCGAGGAAGAGGAACTCGGTGCGGAACAGGCCGACGCCGTCGGCCCCGCGGTCGACGGCCGGCCCGAGGTCCGCAAGCGTGCCGATGTTGGCGGCGACCTCGATTTCGACGCCGTCTGCGGTCTCGACCGACTCGTGTCGGATGTCCACCTCGGCGGCGGCCGCGGCGGCCTCCTTGCGCTCGTCGGTCGGGTCGACCACGAGGTCGCCCGACTCGCCGTCGACGACGACTTCGGTGTCGTCCTCGACGGACTGGAGTTCCTCGCCCACGCCGACGATGGCCGGCAGGGCGAGCGAGCGCGCGAAGATGGCCGCGTGGGAGGTGCGGCCGCCCGTCACCGTGACGAAGCCGGCGACGCGCTCGGGGTCGAGCTGTGCGGTGTCGCTCGGCGTGAGGCGCTCGGCGACGACAACGCTCCCCTCCGGCAGCGACGAGAGGTCGACCCGCTCGCCGTCCGAGAGGACGCGCACGAGCCGGTCGCGCACGTCGCGGAGGTCGTCGGCGCGCTCGCCCATGCGACCGCCCATGTTCTCGAACTGCTCGACGAACTCGGAGAACGTCTCCTGAACGGCGTGTTCGGCTGGGAGTCCGCCCTCGATGGCGTCGGTGACGCCGTCGGTTATCTGCGGGTCGTTGAGGAACTGGACGTGCGCGTCGAACACCGCGGCCTCCTCCTCGCCGACGCGCTCGGCGGTCCGCTCGCGCTCGGCTTCGAGTTCGTCTTCGGCGGCCGCGCGGGCGTCCTCGAAGCGCGCCAGTTCGGCGTCTCCGTCCACGTCTTCCGGGGCCGGCGGCTCCGGGAGGTCGGCGTCCGGTCGGTACCAGACGACGGTGCCGACGCCCGAAAGCGGTGTCACGCCGATGCCGGAGAGGGTTCGTTCGGTCATGGCTTACTGTTTGGCTTCGGGCGTCGAAAGGATGTCCTCTAGGGCGTCGAGTGCCGCTTCCGCGTCGTCACCCTCGGCGACGAGTCGGACCGACTCGCCGTGTCCGACGCCGAGACCGGTGACCGCGAGCATGCTGGCGGCGGGGACGAGGTCGTCCTCGTCGGCGCGGCCGAGCTGTACGTCGGCGTCGAAGGAGTTCGCGGTCTCGACGAACTGCGAGGCCGGGCGGGCGTGGAGCCCGTCTTCGGGGACGACCGTGACGGTCCGCTCCATCACTCGACCACCTCGGCGAGCACGTCCTGGACGGTCTGCTTGCTCTCGGCTTCGAGGAGCTTCTCGCGCACGTCCTCGTGCATGAGCGACCGCGAGAGGGCGCTCAGAATCTGCAGGTGGTCCTCGCCGCCCGCCGCGGGGACGAGAATCATAAAGAGGAGCTTCGCCGGCTTGTCGTCCATGGCGTCGAAGTCGATGCCCTCGGTCGAGCGCGCGAAGGCGACCGTCGGCTTCGAGACGGCGTCGGTCTTCGCGTGCGGGATGCCGATGCCGAAGCCCACGCCGGTCGTCGCCTCCTCCTCGCGTTCGAGGAGGGCGTCGAGCGCGGCGTCTCGGTCGTCGACGCGGCCGGCGTCGACCGCGAGGTCGAGGAGGAACTCGATGGCTCCCTCCTTCGTCGCCGGCGGCTCTTCGAGCGATATCAGTTCGAGCGGTGTGATGGTGCTGATGTCAGTGACGTCCATTGTATTGTACTTCGTTCGGGTCTGGAAAGATTAGTTCGGTGTGGTCAGTCGTCGGAGCTCTGGGCGGCCACCTTGGCGTCGAAGTTCGGCTTGATGGCCGTCGCGATGACCGCGGTGACGATGGAGCCCAGCAGGATGCACGCGATGAACATGAACGGCTGGTTCGACAGCGGAACCACGAAGATGCCGCCGTGCGGAGCCGGCATGTTCACGCCGAGCGCCATCGAGGCCGCGCCGGCGACGGCGCTGCCGGCGACGACGCTCGGGATGACGCGGGCCGGGTCGGCCGCCGCGTACGGAATCGCGCCCTCAGTGATAAAGGAGAAGCCGAGGAGCACGCCGCTCTTGGCGTTCTCGTACATCTCGGCCGCGTACTTCTGCGGCGCGATGAAGTTCGACAGCGCGAGGCCGATCGGCGGGACCATACCCGCGATCATGACCGCGGCCATCGGCGCGGTGACGCCCTCGGAGATGAGGCCGACGGAGAACACGTAGGCGACCTTGTTGATGGGGCCACCCATGTCGGCCGCCATCATCGCCCCGAGGATGCCCCCGAGGAGAATCGCCTGTCCGCCGCCCTGCATGTTGCTCAGGAAGTTCGTGAGTCCCGCGTTCGCGATGGAAATCGGGACGCCCAGCACGAACAGCATGATGGGCGTGAGCACCGCGGTCGTCGCGACCGGGATGAGGAGCACGGGCATCATCGGTGCGATGAACTCGGGCACGTCGCGCTGCTTGAACCAGCGCGCGACGATGCCGGCGAGGAACCCGGCGACGATAGCGCCGAGGTAGCCCGCGCCGGCGGAGCCACCCTGGAGACCGATGACGTCACCGGCCGCCTGCAGGACGTTGCCCTGCTGGATGATGTACGACAGGATGAAGCCCGGTGCGAGGCCCGGACGGTCGGCGATTGCGTACGCGATGTACGCGCCGAGCACCGGAACCATCAGCGTCAGCCCAGCGACGCCGATCTGCGCGAGGAACCAGCCGGCGGTCCCCGTGCTGTTGAATACGTCTTGTACGTTGTTCGAAAGCGAGGCTACGGCGTAGCCCAGCGCCAGGAAGATTCCGCCGATAGTCACGAACGGAATCATGAACGATACCCCAGTCATGAGGTCCTCCTTCACCGAAGTGAGGTAGGACCGAACCGCGTCTTCTGCGTCGTTTGCCATAGTGTTGCCACCCCTACGAAAGAACATACGCAAATGTGCTCAAAAACCCTTTCGAATATGAACGTTACTGAGCGTTTCAGTCGTTAACAAACGTTCATCTGAGAATCACCGGCTCCGAACCGTCGTCACCTCGACGTGCGTCTCGTTCGTCAGCACGTCTTCGAGGTGCGGGACGCGGGTGCCCGCGACGCCGACGACGCGGGACGCGGTCAGAACGCCCATTCGGAGGGCGTCGGCGTCCGAAAGCCCGTGTTCGCGCGCGGCGAGGAAGCCGGACATGACGGCGTCGCCCGCGCCGACCGTATCGACGACCTCAACGTCGAGCGCGGGCGCAGAGAGGACCTCGCTGTCGGTGACGAGGAGCGCGCCGTCCGCGCCGAGCGAGGCCAGCACGTACTCGAACCCGCGCGCGTGAAGCTCCTCGGCGGCCGCGATGGCGTCGGCTTCGGTCTCGACCGTTCGACCCGTCGCCGTCGCGAGTTCGGAACGGTTGGGTTTGCAGACGTAGTAGTCGGCGTCCAGTTCGGCGAGGTACTCGCCGCCCATGTCCACCGCAATCTGCCAGTCGCCCGCGCGGGCGAGTCTATCGACGTCGGCGAGGGACATCCCCGGCGGGAGACTGCCGCCGACGAGGAGCGTGTCGGGCTCGTTCGCCTGCGCGGTTTCGACGAGTTCGTCCACGTCGGCTGCACGAATCTGCGGGCCGTTGTGATTGAGTTTGTACTCGCCGTCTTCCGCGAGCACGGTCGTGTTCAGGCGCGTGTCCGCGTCGACGGTGACGAAGTCCGAGGCGATGCCGTCGGCGTCGAGTCGGTCGCGGACGAACTTTCCGAAGTGGCCGCCGAGAAAGCCCGAAGCGGTCGCGTCGGCGTCGAGCGCCGAGACGTACTTGGCGACGTTGATGCCCTTGCCGCCCGCGGTGAACACCGCGTCGTCGGTCCGGTGGACGACGCCGGGCTGAAGCGGTTCGTCGAAGTGAATCGTGTGGTCTACTGCTGGGTTCGGGGTGACTGTGAGAATCATCGTGCAACTCCGTCGACGACGGTGACGCCCGCGTTCTCTATCTCCTCGCGAGAGTCGGCGTCGAGCGTTCCGTCGGTGATAAACAGGTCGATGTCTTCGAGCGATGCGAACTGGACGAAGCTCCGTCGGCCGAGCTTCGAGAGGTCCGCGACGAGAACGACCTTCGCGGCCTTCTCGACCATCAGCTCCTTCATCCGCGCCTCGTCCTCGTTCGGGGTCGTGAGGCCGGAGTCCACGTCCAGCCCGTTCGTGCCGAGGAACAGCAGGTCGAAGTTCGTCCGCTCCATGAACGACTCCGCGGTCGGCCCCACGAGCGCCTTCGTCCGCCGCCGGAGCGTCCCGCCGGTGAGTTTGACCTCGTTGTCCTCCTCGTTCAGTTCGATGGCGAGTCGCGGCGAGTTGGTGACGCCGAGTGTCGTCCCGTCCTTGGGGACCTTCCGGGCCACCTCCATCGTGGTCGTCCCCGCGTCGAAGAACACGACCTGTCCCTCGGCCAGTTCTTCGACCGCGCGGTCCGCGATCGCGCGTTTCCCTTCGAGATTCTGTACTTCCTTCTGGCCGTAGGTCTGCTCGCGCCCGACGGAGGTCACGGGGACGGCTCCGCCGTGCGACCGCTCGATGAGCCCACGGTCTTCGAGTTCGCGCAGGTCACGTCGTATCGTCGCCTTCGAATAGCCGAGGTGGTCGGACAGCGACTCGACCGACCGGCCGTCCGAGTCGGAGACGAGTTCGACGATGCGGCGTTTGCGCTCTGCTGGTAACATCGGTAGCGATTCCTCGTTAGGTGGAAGATAGGTCGGGGAGTAGTGTTAATTGTTTATGTTGGATTCCGCCCGTATCTGTTCGAAACAGCCAAATCTCACACAAGAACGAACACGGTGTGCTCGCCGGTGAGAAAACGATCAAAAACGAAAACGAGAACGCTCGAAACGAACGTCGAACCGCCGATTCGGTGGGTCGCCGACGCTCAGAGTCGGTCGAGAATCGCGGCGGTCACGTCCTCCGTGGAGGCGTCGCCGCCGAGGTCGGGCGTGCGCGGCCCGTCGGCGAGGACGCCTTCGACGGCCGACCGGACGCGGTCGGCTTCCTCCTCGTAGTCGAGGTAGTCGAGCAGCATCGCCGCGGACAGAATCGTCGCGGCCGGGTTGGCGATACCCTCGCCGGCGATGTCGGGCGCGGAGCCGTGGACCGGTTCGAACAGCGCGGCGTCCGGGCCGATGTTCGCCGAGGGGAGCAGTCCGAGACCGCCGACGAGGCCGGCGGCGAGGTCGGACAGCACGTCGCCCGCGAGGTTCGGACAGACGATGGTGTCGAACTGCGTGGGGTCGAGACAGACGCGCGTCGCGAAGGCGTCCATCAGGACTTCCTCGGTCTCGACGCCGCGGTCGTCGGCGACGGAGACGACGGCGTCGCGGAAGCGACCGTCCGTCTCGCGCATCACGTTCGCCTTGTGGGCGACCTGGAAACTGCCACCCTCACCGCCGACGTAGTCGCAGGCGTACTCGGCGAGTCGCTCGGACGCCGAGGTGGTGACGACGCGCGTGAGCGTCGAGAGGTCCTCGGAGAGGCGGTCTTCGTGACCGGCGTAGACGCCCTCGGTGTTCTCCCGGAGGAAGACGAGGTCCGTCTCCGGGCGGAGCGCGTCGACGCCGGGGTAGGCCTTCGCCGGGCGGACGTTGACGAACGAGTCCACCGCGGTCCGAAGCGGGAGGATGACGTCCGCCGCGGTCTCGCCGGCCGCGCCGAACAGCGTCGCGTCGGCCTCGGCCGCGAGGTCGTAGGTCTCCTGCGGGAGCGCCTCGCCCGTGGCTTCCTTCACGTGGTCGCCCGCGTCGGCCTCGACGAACTCGAAGTCGCCGACGGCCTTCAGCACGTCAACAGCCGCCGGGATGACCTCCGCGCCGATGCCGTCGCCGGGGATGACGACGATTTCCTCAGTCATCGACGTAGGGCAGGGAAGCGGCTTTCTCGGCGACCGCGTCGGCGTTCGACTTCATGAGCGCCGTCGTGTCCCAGACGCCCTCGGTGAGCGCCTTCCGTTGTGCGTCGTCGACGGTCACGTCCACGGTCTTCTCGCCGTAGGTGACCGTCTCGTTTTCCACGTCCACGTCGATGTCTGCGGCCGGGTGCTCGTCGACCCAGTCCTGCAGTTCGGTGATGGTGTCGTGGTCGGCGGTGACCGTCGGGATACCGAGCGCGAGGCAGTTGCCCGCGAAAATCTCGGCGAACGACTCGCCGATGATGGCGTCGATGCCCCAGCGCATGAGCGCCTGCGGGGCGTGCTCCCGGGAAGAGCCACAGCCGAAGTTGGCGTTGACGACCATGATGGCGGCGTCCTGGAACTGCGGCTCGTTCATCGGGTGGTCTTTGGGTTCGTCGTTCTCGTCGTAGCGCTGGTCGAAGAACGCGAACTCGCCGAGGCCGTCGAACGTGACGACCTTCATGAACCGCGCCGGAATTATCTGGTCCGTGTCGATGTCGTTGCCGCGGATGGGAACGCCGGAGCCGGACGCCGAGTCGATTTCGGGAATCTCGTCGGTCATGCGACGCTCACCTCCTTCAGTTCGCGCACGTCAGTCACGTGCCCGGTGACGGCCGCGGCGGCGACCATTCGCGGGTTCATCAGGACGGTGCGGCCGTCTTTCGACCCCTGCCGACCGATGAAGTTGCGGTTCGACGAGGACGCGGAGGCCTCGTCGCCCTCCAACTGGTCCTCGTTCATGCCGAGACACATCGAACAGCCCGCCTCGCGCCACTCGAAGCCGGCTTCCTTGAATATCTCGTCGAGGCCCTCCGCCTCCGCGGCGGCCTTGACGCGCTGACTGCCGGGGACGACCATCGCGCGGACGCCGTCGGCGACCTGTCGCCCCTCGACGACTCCCGCCGCGCGGCGGAGGTCGGGCATTCGGGCGTTGGTACACGAGCCGAGGAACGCCACGTCGATTTCGTAGCCCTCCATCGTCTCGCCGGGTGTGACGCCCATGTGTTCCTGCGCCATCCGGGCGGTGTCCTGCTTCTCCTCGGGCAGGTCCTCGGGGGCCGGAATGGGCTGGGTGATGCCGACGCCCTGTCCGGGCGTGGTCCCCCACGTGACGACGGGTTCGAGTTCGGAGCCGTCGATGGTGACGACGTCGTCGTACTCGGCGTCCTCGTCGGAGCGGATGGACTCCCAGTACGGCTTGAGTTCGTCGAACCGCTCGGGGTTCTCCTGGAAGTACTCGGTCTCTTTCAGCCAGTCGTAGGTGGTCTCGTCGGGGTTGACGTAGCCCGCGCGAGCGCCGCCCTCGATGGACATGTTACAGATGCTCATCCGACCCTCCATGTCGAGGTTCTCGATGGCCTCGCCGGCGTACTCGTAGACGTAGCCGACGCCGCCTTCGGTCCCGAGGCGACGGATGATTTCGAGGATGACGTCCTTGGCCTCGACGCCGGGGCCGAGTTCGCCCGTGACCTCTATCTTCCGGACCTTCTTTTTCTCCATCGCGACCGTCTGGGTCGCCAGCACGTCGCGAATCTGGCTCGTGCCGATACCGAACGCGAGCGCGCCGAACGCCCCGTGGGTCGAGGTGTGGCTGTCGCCGCAGACGATAGTCATGCCGGGTTGGGTGAGTCCCTTCTCGGGCCCGATGACGTGGACGATACCCTGTTCGCCCGAGGTCGGGTCCGAGAAGTTGATGCCCGCGTCGCGGACGTTCTGTTCGAGCTCGGCCATCATCTCCTCCGCGGCGTCGTCGCGGAACGGCCGCGACTGGTCCGACGTGGGGACGATGTGGTCGACCGTCGCGTGCGTCCGGTTCGGGTAGGCGACTTCGAGGTCGCGCTCCTGCAGCATGCCGAACGCCTGCGGGCTCGTCACCTCGTGGATGAGGTGCAGGCCGCAGAACAGCTGCGTCTGGCCGGTCGGTAGCTCCGAGACCGTGTGTTCCTCCCAGACCTTGTCGTACAGCGTTCCCTCACTCATGTCCGTCACCCGGTACGACGCGGTCGTCGTGGCCGCGTTCCCAGACCTGGTTCGCGCCCTCGCCGTTGCGGGGCGTGTGGTCCACGTCGCCCATCGTCTCGGTCTCGGTCGCGTCCGTGTCCGCCGCCGCGGGCGTCGCATCGCTCTGGCCGCCGTCGGTGACGGCCGGGCCGCGCTCGTAGACCGTGGTGAACGTCTCGCCCGTATAGGGGTTCGTGTGGCTGATGTCTCGCATTCGGTCGGTCGTGTCGTCGCGTGTCATTGGTGTCGTGTTCAGTCGTCCGCCGGTGCTTCGGCTTTCTCCGCGTCCGCTTCTTCTTCGTCGTCGGCCCACGCGAACAGGTCGCGCAGCGGCGCGCCGACCTGTTCGATGTGGTGGTTCTCTTCTGCGTCCTTCAGCTGGGAGTACGACGGCCGGCCCGCCTGATTCTCCAGAATCCACTCGCGGGCGAAGGTGCCGTCTTGGACCTCCTCCAGAATCTCTTCCATGTTCTCGCGGGCGTGCTCGTCGACGACGCGGTCGCCGCGGGTCAGGCCGCCGAACTCGGCCGTGTCGGAGACGGAGTCCCACATCTCGCCGAGCCCGCCTTCGTACATCAGGTCGACGATGAGCTTCAGTTCGTTCAGGCACTCGAAGTACGCCATCTCGGGGGAGTAGCCCGCGTCGACGAGCGTCTCGTAGCCCTGCTTGACCAGCGAGGTGACGCCACCGCAGAGGACGGCCTGCTCGCCGAACAGGTCGGTCTCGGTCTCCTCCTGGAACGTCGTCTCGATGACGCCCGCGCGGGTGCAGCCGAGGCCGTGGGCGTAGGCCAGCGCCTCCTCCTTGGCGTCGCCCGTTACGTCCTGGTAGACGGCGATGAGACCCGGCGTCCCCTCGTTCGCCTCGTAGTTGCGACGGACGAGGTGGCCCGGCGACTTCGGCGCGACCATCGTCACGTCGACGTTCTCCGGGGGCCGAATCTGGTTGTAGTGGATGTTGAAGCCGTGGGCGAACTGGAGCGTGTCGCCGGCCTCGAGGGAGCCTCGAATCTGCTCGAACACCGCCGGCTGGACGGTGTCGGGGACGAGAATCGAGACGATGTCGCCCTCGGCGGCCGCCTCGGCGGGCTCTTTGACGCGGAGGCCGTCGGCTTCCGCGGCGGCGCGGGACGAGGAGTTGGCGCGGAGGCCGACGACCACGTCGACCCCGCTGTCGGCGAGGTTCTGTGCGTGGGCGTGGCCCTGGCTGCCGTAGCCGATGACGGCTACGGTCTTGTCGTCGATTTGGGAGCGGTCGGCGTCGTCGTCGTAGTAAACTTCCGTGGTGAGTTCTGTCATTGCGTGTTCGTGTTTGGTTTGGTGGGTTCGCCGGAGGTTCCGGGTTCCTCTCCGGGGACGGTCTTCTTCGAGCCGTGGGCGAGCGCGGTCTGGCCGGTCCGGGCGATTTCGATGATGCCGAACCGCCGGAACGCGTCCACGGCGTCGTCTATCTTGCGCTCGTCGCCGGAGAGTTGGACCGTGATGGTCTCGGGGCCGGCGTCGAGGGTGCGGCCGTCGTACATCTCCGTGATGGCGTGGACCTTGTCGGGGTCCTCTCCGCGGACCTTCAGGAGGACGAGTTCCGCGCGGACGGCGTCGTCGTCCAGTTCGCCGACTGAGATGACGGGTTTGAGCTTCGCGAGCTGTTTTTCTATCTGGTCGATGCCCGGTTCGGGCTCCTCGACGACCATCGTGATTCGGGAGTGGCCGTCGACGGTCGTCGGGCCCACGGTGAGGCTCTCGATGTTGAACTGGCGGCGGGCGGCGAGGCCGGCGACGCGCGAGAGCACGCCGGGTTCGTCCTCGACGATGGCCGAAAAGACCGTTCGCCGCGGTTCGTGTTCCGATTCCGCTTCGGGGTCGATGCGGATGCCCTGCGCGTTGCGTCGGCCGTCGGGGTGTGGCCGCTCGTCGGGCGCGGGGCCTTGCAGTCCTGTCCGATTGTCGCTCATAACTGGTCCTCCGAGAGTGCGAATTTGCCGTTCGCGCCGCCCGAGGAGACCATCGGGTAGACGTTCTCCGCCGGGTCGACGTGGAAGTCGATGACCGAGGGGCCGTCGTACGCGAGCGCTTCCTCGATGGCGCCGGGGACCTCCTCGTAGGAGTCGACGGTCCAGCCGCGCGCGCCGAACGCCTCGGCGAGCTTGTCGAACTGGGGACACCAGTCGTAGCCGGCGGCCATGCGTCGGCCCTCGAAGAAGGCGTCCTGCCACTGGCGAACCATCCCGATGTACTCGTTGTTCAGGATGGCGACGGTGATGTCGAGGTTCTCGCGGACGGCGACCGACAGCTCCTGAATCGTCATCAGGAACGAGGCGTCGCCGTCGACGCAGACGACCGTCTCGTCGTCGTCGGCCGCGACCCGCGCGCCGATTGCGGCGGGCAAGCCGTAGCCCATCGTGCCGAGACCGTGGGACGAAACCCACCGCCGCGGCTCGGTGAACGTCCAGTACTGGGCGGCCCACATCTGGTGTTGACCGACGCCGCTCGTGACGATGGTCTCGTCGGGCGTGGCCTCGTCGAGCGCCTCGACGACGAACTGCGGCTTCAGCGGCTCGTTGTCCGGGGCCGCGTAGTCCATCGGGTACTCCTCCTTCCAGGTGAGACACTGTTCGACCCACTCGCGCGCGTCGGGGCTCTCGCCCAGTTCGGCGTCGACGCGCTCGATGGCGCGACCGGCGTCGCCGACGACCGGATAGTCCGCGTGGACGTTCTTCGAGATTTCCGCCGGGTCGATGTCGATGTGGACGATTTCGGCCTCGGGCGCGAACGTGTCGATACCGCCGGTCAGGCGGTCGTCGAACCGCGTGCCGACCGCGATGAGGCAGTCGGTGTGCGTGATGGCCATGTTGGCGTAGCCGGTGCCGTGCATCCCCGCCCACGACAGGCAGAGTTCGTGGTCTTCCGGCATCGCGCCGATTCCGGGCATCGTGGTGACGACCGGAATCCGGTGTTCGGTCGCGAACCGCCGAGCGACCTCGGTCGCGTCGGCCTTGACGACGCCGCCACCGAACAGCAAGAGGGGCTTCTCCGCGCGCTCGATTGCGCGCGCAGCGGCCTCGACCTGCGAGTCGGCCGGGTCGGTTCGGGCGCGGCACGTCTCGGGTGCCTGCGCCGGACCGGGCTCGCGGTCGGTCTCGTTGAGCGAGACGTCCTTCGGGAGGTCGACGAGCGTCGGGCCGGGTCGGCCCTCCGCGGCGAGCGCGAACGCTTCGCCGACGGTGTCGCCGACGGTGTCGGGCGACGAGGCGAAGTAGTTGTGCTTCGTGATGGGCGCGGTGACGCCCGTGGTGTCGGTCTCCTGGAACGCGTCGGAGCCGACCATGTCGGACGGGACCTGCCCCGTGAGCGCGAGCACCGCGTCGGAGTCCATGTTCGCGTCGGCGATGCCGGTCACGAGGTTCGTCGCGCCCGGACCGGACGTGGCGAGGCAGACGCCGGGGTCGCCGCGAACGACGCCGTACGCGTCGGCCGCGTGCGCCGCGCCCTGCTCGTGGGCCATCGTCACGTGACGGATGTCAGAGTGGTACAACGCGTCGTAGATGGGCATTATCGCCCCGCCCTGCACGCCGAAGGCGGTCTCGACGCCGGCGTTTTCGAGGGCGCGGACGACTGACGTCGAACCCGAGGTAATCTCGGTCGGCGTCTCGGTCGAATCGTCTGCCCCGTCGGTCGCGTCGGGGTCGGTCGTGGCTGCGGTTCGTTCGCTCATGTGTGGGCTCCGTGGTGTGTGGTCGGTCGTCGATACGGACTGTCTGGTGACTGCGTGTGGTGCTGGTGCGCCATTGTGGGGACTGCGGACGTGTCTGAAAACGGTGCGAATACGCGGGTCGGAGAGATGGTGTGGTAGGGGGCTATGCCCCTACAATAATGAGCGACCGAATCGCACCGACGGCGGCGGCGCTGGCCCCGGCTTCCGAGGTCGCGCGAACCGCGTGTTCGTCGTGCGAGGTCATCGTATGCCACACGTCCGTCCCGGCCGTAATAATGCTTTCGCGGCGGGCAACGATTGCACACCGCGCGGGAGGTCGGACGCGAGCAGGGCGGTCGCCCCGTAGGGCCACAGCCCGGCGCCATCAGGCGCGGACCTCCTCCTCCGTGTCGTCCTCGTGGGTGATACCCACGTCGCGGGCGAACACCTCGAGCGTCGCGTCGTCGACGCGTTCTTTCTCCGCGCCGTGGTCTTTGACGCGGCGGGTGACCTCCCGGACCTCGGCGTCCGAGGGTTCGAACCCGATATCTGCGAGGCGCTTGCGTACCGAGTGCGTCCCCGTGTGCTTGCCGAGTACGAACTCGCGGGTCGCGCCGACCATCTCCGGGGTCATGACGCCCGGTTCGAAGGTGTCGGCGTTCTCGATGACGCCGGCGGCGTGGATGCCGCTCTCGTGGGAGAAGGCGTTGCGGCCGACGACCGGCTTGTTCGCCGGGACCGGGATGTCGGACGCCGCCTCGACGACGCGAGCCAGCTCGGTTATCTTCGTCGTGTCGATGCCGGTGTCGACGCCGTAGAGGGATTCGGCGGCCATGACGACCTCCTCGTAGGCGGCGTTTCCGGCGCGCTCGCCGATGCCGTTGACCGACACCTGCGCCTGTGCGGCGCCGGCTTCGAAGCCGGCCATCGCGTTCGCCGACGCCAGTCCGAAGTCGTCGTGCGCGTGCACGTCGATTCTCGCGTCGGTGTGTTCTCTGACCGTCGCCACCATGCGGGCGAAGCGAGTCGGCGTCGCCACGCCGCAGGTGTCCGGCAGGTTGATCCAATCGACGCCCGCCTCGGAGACGGCCTCGACGACTTCGATGAGGAAGTCCTCGTCCGTCCGGGTGGCGTCCATCGGCGAGAACATTACTTCAACGCCCGCGTCGCGGACGTGTTCGACACTGCGGACGGCCCGCTCGACGGCTTCCTCGCGGGAAGCGTGCATCGAGTCGGCCAACTGGACGTCGCTGGTGCTCACGAACGTGTGCACCATGTCCACGCCGGAATCCAGCGCGGCTTCGATATCCTTGTCGACGACGCGGGCCAACCCGCACGTCGTCGCGTCCGTCGAAGCAGCGATATCTGCGACTGCTTCGAACTCCGCTTCCGAGTTCACCGGGAACCCGGCCTCGATGACGTGGGTACCCATGTCGTCGAGGGTTTCGGCGATGTCGCGCTTTTCCTCGTAACTGAACGAGGTTCGCGGTGACTGTTCGCCGTCGCGGAGTGTCGTGTCGAAGATTCGTACGTCTTCGATTTCAGATTGTTGGGCTAATGTGCCCTGGAAGAACTCGACCCGCCGGGGAACCCGACGAATCCTCCGTGTCGTTGTGAGACATCGTGTCAGTGACGTGCCCGAACTCCTATTTAAACGTTTCTCCCCGACAGTATCACGAACGTTCAGCGGGTGTTGCGTGACAACTACTCTCGGGGCTAATCGCTGTACCTAAACGTCCTTATACGATATCATGACATATGTTGACTTGATATGTCCGCTCGGCGTTCGACGGCTCCTGAGCGATAATATAACTAAATAGAATTTAGAAACAAAATTTAGCACCCGGTGCGCGCGCTCTCGACTGGACAAACGTGGAGCAAACTGCGACTGTCGTGTGAAACGTGATACCAATGGACGCGTTTGTGCCGTCAGAGCCGTTCGCGGCTCGACCGAACCCTTTTCTCGTCGCTCGACAACCGAGCGGGTATGGGCGATTTCAATCTCAACTTGCAGACGGCCGAAGAACACCTCGACGAGGACGACGCCGAGGGTGACGTGGTCCTCGGCGTCCTCGACGGGTCGACCCCGCCCGACGAGTGGGTCCAGTCCGTCGCCCGCGGAAACGTCCTCTTTCTCGCCATCGAGGGCGACCTCAACAAGCTCGCGTCGGGCTTCGCACGTGATATCAAGGATATGGGCGGCCAGCTGATGCACTTCCGGAAGTTCCTCGTCGTCTCTCCGCCGGGCGTGGACATCAACACGGACGACCTCTGACCGGGCGGCCCGCTTCGCGGTCTCCGCGGTCCCGACGAACGGAACGAACCGACCAGAACCGGGCGCATCGGCCGCGGGGAGAGTCCTTATGCGCCGCGCGCCCCACGATACTGGCATGCCGATGAAAGGTCGCGGCACTTCCGACCTCCGCGAAATCGACCGATGGGACCACGGCGTCGGATGGCTCGCGTACCCCGACGAGACGATGCAGCGGGCCAGTCACGCCGTCGAAGTCGACGGCGACGTGTGGCTGTTCGACCCCGTCGATGCCCCCGGCGTCGACGACCTGTTCGCCGAGTTCGGTGACGTGGCCGGCGTCGTGGTCGGACTCGACCGACACAAACGCGACTCGGCGGCCATCGCCAACCGCCACGAAGTGCCGGTCTACGTCGCCTCGTGGATGACCGGCGTCGCCGACGAACTCGACGCGACCGTCGAACGCTTCGGGGCCGACCTCGCCGACTCCGGCTTCGAGGCGTTCCGTCTCGTCGACCGCTCCGTCCCGCCGTGGCAGGAGGTCGGCTTCTATCACGACGGGTACGACCTGCTCGTCGTCCCCGAGACGCTCGGCACGGTCGGCTACTTCTGCGCCCGCGGCGAGCACCTCGGCGTCCATCCGATGCTCCGGCCGTTCCCGCCGCGGCGCGTGCTCTCCCGGTACGACCCCGAGCGGCTGCTCGTCGGCCACGGCGCGGGCGTGCCCGTGAACGCGGGCGACAAACTCCGGACCGCACTCGGCAACGCCCGACGAAACCTCCCGAGCGCCTACTTCCAGGCGTTCACCTCGATGCTCTCGAACTGATGTCAGACGACACAACCGCCGTCGGCAACGAGAGCACGCCCGGCACCGAGACTGAGCCTGACCGCACGACCGATGGAGCGGTCGACGAGTCGGAGCGACAGCGAGTCCACGTCACGCGAGGGCTCGTCGACGTGCTGCTCGATATGGCCGAGGAGGCCGAGCCGACGTCGGTGAACCTCGTTCTCGCGCCGACGGCCGCCGGCGAATTCGACGACGACGACCTCGGCCTCGACCCGGAGACGCCGGTGCTCACCCACTTCTACATGGCCGAGGCCGGCCAGTCCGTGAGCGCCGTCTTCGGGATGGACCTCGGGACGCCGGCCGGCCGCGGCCGCGCCCGCTTTCTCACCCACCCGCAGGGACCGTTCGAACTCACGGAGCGCGACGACCTCGCGGCCGTGGTGCTCCTCGCCGTTCCCCCGTGGGAGCGGCGGACGCTGGCCGCCTTCGACCGCGCCGGGCGGAAGTTGAAACTCGTCGTGCACGACGCCGAACCGCCGCAGGAAGAACTCGACTGAGCCGACCCCGTTCGGCCGGCCGGCGCTGCCACCTCGCGGGTGGCGGCCGCTCGCCTCGGCAGACTACCGCAGATAGCCGAGGTCGGTCAGCTGTTCCGCTATCTCCTGAAACTCCGACTCAGAGAGGTCGCCGCCGGAGCGCTCGTGTTGGATGACGATGCTGCGCAGGAGGAACCGGACGAGGTCGCTCGTGCTCGAGAACGTGGTTCCTTCGAGCGTGTCGTCGACGCGAGCGGCCAACTCCTTCGGGATGGAGACCGTCGTGTACTCCGTCATGGCTCGAACGTCGCGCCGGGCGGGGTTAACCCCAACGGTGGGTCGCGAACCAAACGTCCGTCGCGGTTTTTCGGCGCTCACTGGCAGTATCACCGAAGGTCGGGGGTTTTTCCATGCGGGACATCCTATACACGTTCGATGGCCGCGAGACCGCCCCAAAACGATACGTCAGAGCCGGACTCAATCGAATTCGGTATTGCCGCGCTCGCCGCCGACGTCGACGCCGCAGACATCGACTACCCGGCAGACGCGAGAGCGATTGCGCGGGCGCTCGACGACGTCGCCGTGCCGATAGACGCCGCGGGCAACACGGTCGCGATAAGCGACGCCCTCGCCGCCGCGCCGAAAGACCGGTTCGACTCCCGCCGCGACCTCTTGGAGACGCTCCACCCCGTGTTCGAGGAGTTCCGCGCCAAGGCGTCGAAGAGTCTGATGGGGCGGCTCCGTTCGCTCGTCCCGTTCTGAAGGCGGTCTCGGTCGATTCACCCGGTTCCGACGCCCCGGCGCGAGCCGACGCCGACGCTCACTCCAGTTCTTCGATTCGTTTCATCTGCTCGCGGTGTAACGAGAGGATGAGGTCCGAGAGCACGCCGAACATCAGTAGTTGCACGCCGAAGAGGATGCCCGCCGCGGAGACGACGGCGATGACCTCGTGGGAGATAGAGCGGATGAACCACTCGTAGGCGACGTAGCCGGCGAGGCCGACCCCCGTCGCGGTCGACGTGAGCCCGACGCTGCCGAAGTAGAAAAGCGGGTTGTTGGTCTTGGCGCGGCGGTACAGTTCGAGGAAGATGATACCGCCGTCGCGGACCGGGTTGAGGTTCGTGTCCGAGCCGTTCGGTCGCGGGTAGTAGGTCGTGGGGACGACCGTCGTCTCGATGCCGCGTTTCGCGCACTCGACGGCCATCTCCGTCTCGATGCCGAAGCCGTCGGAGGTGAGCGTCATATCGAGGAACGACTCGCGGGTGAACGCCCGGTAGCCGCTGAGGATGTCGCGGAAGTCCTGGCCGTGGATGAACGCGAACGCTCGATTGATGATGCGGTTTCCGACCTTGTTGAGCCGCGTCATCGCGCCGGGTCGCATGTCGGCGAAGCGGTCGCCGATGACGTGGTCGTACCCCTCGGTGAGCGGGTCGAGCATCTTCGCCGCGTCGCCCGCCTCGTAGGTGCCGTCGCCGTCGAGCATCAGGACGTACGTCGCCTCGATGTGCTCTTCGACCGCCTCCCTGACCGCCTGTCCCTTCCCGCTCCCGCGCTGTACGACGACGTGCGCGCCGGCCTCCTCGGCGAGTTCCCGCGTCCCGTCCGTGGAGTCGCCGTCGATGACGAGGACGTTGTGGAACCCCTCGTCTCGGTAGCTGGCGACGACCTCGGCGATAGTCTCCGCCTCGTTGTAGGTCGGGACGAGGACGCAAACGTCCGCGTAGTCCATCAGCGGGACATCCAGCGGACAGTATAAAAGGACTTCTGGATGTGTCCCCGCGAATCCGCGGGGCGAGAGCAACCTACAGCACTTTTATTCTTGGTGGGAAAACCACATTTCATGCGCGCACGCCTCCGTCGCCTCCTCGCCGCGACGTTCGGACTCCTCTCTCTGACGGGGGTCCCCTACCTCGTCTACCTCGCGTTGCTCCGGGTCGTCGACACTTCGGGGTCGCCCGCCCGGAAGTCCCCTGACGAGCCGACCGTGAGCATCGTCCTCCCGACCTACAACGAGGCGAGCATCATCGAGGCGAAGCTCGAAGACATCCTCGCGCTCGACTACCCGATGGAGAAGGTCGAGGTGGTCGTCGCCGACGCGAGCGACGACGACACGCCCGCTGTCGTCCGCGACTTCTTCGCCGGACGCGACGCCCCCGAACTGACGCTCCTCCACGACGACGAGCGTCGGGGGGTCGCACCCGCCCTCAACGAGGCGTTCGCGGCGGCGAGCAACGAACTGCTCTTCCGAACCGACGCCGACTCGAAGCTCGCCCCGGACGTGCTCCGGCAGGCGGCGGCGAACCTCTCGGACCCGACTATCGGCGCGGTGACGGGCCAACAGTCCGAAGTCCTCGGCGACAGCGAGGTCGAATCGGACTACCGCGGCATCCTCACGAAGATTCAGGGCCTCGAATCCCACCTCGACTCGACGTTCATCTTCCACGGCCCCTGCTTCGCGTTCCGCGCCGAGGACTTCGTCCCGATCTCCGACGACTCCCTCGCCGACGACACCGAACTCGCGCTCCGCATCCGCCGGGCCGGCAAGCGCGTCGTGATGGACCCCGCGATGGCGTTCACCGAGTCCGGCGTCTCCGAGTTCTCGAAGCGCCGACAGCGCAAGGACCGCCGGGCGATGGGCCTGCTCAAACTCCTCGTCCAGAACCGAGACATGCTCGGCCGCTACGGGTTCTACGGGACCGTCGTCCTCCCGTTCAACTGGTGGTTCATGGTCGTCTCGCCGTGGCTGCTCGCGGCGACCGTCGCGCTGGCGACCGCCGCCGGCGTCCTCCTCGCGGGGCCGCTCGGCCTCGCCGTGCCGGGTGCCGTCGCCGCCTTCGCGTGGGCGGGGCAGTCCGAACGCCTCGGTCCGCTCCAGCCGCTGTACGCCGTCTTCGACTCGCAGGTGTCGCTGCTCGTCGCCGCGGTCGAACTCCTCCGCGACGAGGGCGACGGCACGTGGGAACTCGACCGCGAGTCGAGGGAGTACTTCGAATGAACGTCCTCTACGTCACGACGCGGTATCCTCCGCACACCGGCGGCGTCGAGGCACACGTCGCCGAGCTCGCGACCCGGCTCGCAGCGGTGGGACACGACGTGACGGTCCTGACCGCCGACGCCGAGGGACTCACCCGCTCGGCGGAGTACCGAGACGGCGTCCGCGTGATTCGACACCCCGGCGTCGCCCCCGGCGGCGCGTTCCACGTCGCCCCGGAGATACTGGCGACCGTGCGCCGCCTCGCCCGCGGCGCCGACCTCGTCCACGCACACAACTACCACTCGCTTCCGCTCCTGTTCGCGGCGCTCGGCACCGGCGCGGAGACGCCGTTTGTCGCCACCCCGCACTACCACGGCGGGAGCGCCTCCGACCTGCGAGACAAACTGCTGTCCGTCTACCGAGTCCCGGGCGGGTGGGCGCTCCGCCGCGCCGACGCCCGCATCGCCGTCAGCGACTGGGAGCGCCGGCAGCTCGAAGCCGACTTCGGCGTCGAGGCGACGGTGATTCCGAACGGTCTCGACGTGTCGCGGTTCGCCGAGGCGTCGCCCGACCCCGAGTGGGCGGACCGCGACTACCTGCTTTCTGTCGGTCGGTTAGCGGAGTACAAAGGCGTTCAGCACGTGATTCGAGCCCTCCCCGGCCTCGACTACGACCTCGTGGTCGCCGGCTCCGGCGACTACGGGTCGGAGCTGAAGCGACTCGCCCGCGAGGTCGGCGTCGAAGACCGCGTTCACTTCCTCGGTTTCGTCGACGACGAGGACCTGCCGGGGCTGTACGCCGGCGCGGCGGCGTTCGTGACGATGTCGGAGTTCGAGGCCTACGGGATGACGGTCGCCGAGGCGCTCGCCGCGGGCACCCCGTGCGTCGTCCGCAACGCGGGAGCGCTCGTCGACTGGGCGGACCGCGACGACTGCGTCGGCGTCGACCCCGCGGCCCTCGTTTCGGGCATCGAGCGCGCGGTCGACCTCGACGCGCCGGCGGAACCGCTTCCGACGTGGGAGTCCGTGGTCGAGCGGACGACCGCGGTCTACGACACGGTCTGTCGCGGCGGGTGGAACGCGGCGCACTGAGAACCGAACTGGGTCGGGTCGGGTCGGACTGGGTTGATGCGGCGGCCCCCGACGCCGGCGTCGCTCGCTTACTCGCCCGAGAGCCCGGGGACCGTGTTTCTGACCGTCTCGCGGAAGTGGCTGCTCAGTCCGAGGAGCGCCGCGAAGTAGGCGACGGCACCGAACCCGACGACGAGCAGTAGCGAGACCCACCCGGTAATCGAGACGGCGTATTCGAGGACCGACCAGACGAGGGCAAACATGACCGCGCCGGCGACTGTCTGTTCGAGCATCGGACGCGTGAACACGACGCCGCCGAACTCGCGGTGGGCGACGTACTGGAAGACGGCGTGTCGAACGACCTCCGCGGCGACCGTGCTGGCGACGACGCCGACGAGCCCGTAGACGCTCCCGAGCGCGACCGCGGCCGGAAGGTGCAGGAGGACGATGAAGCTGTTCACCCGGAAGACGAGCTCCGGGCGGTCGGTGCCCTGTAAGACGGCCTCGAAGGGGTGGCGGTAGGCATTGCCGATCTGGAACAGGGTCATCCCGACGACCACGAGCACCGGCGTGTTGGCGAAATCGCTACCGAACAGCGTCGTCACCAACTCCTTCGGCATCGCGGCCGCGCCGAAGAAGACCGGAATCGCGATGAGCCCCGCGTAGGAGATGGAGTTTATCAGGTCGAACCGCACGTCGCCGCCGACGGAGTCGACGCCGCTCGACTTGACGTTCAGCACGTTTCCGATGGTCGTCGCGAACATCGCCCCGGGCTGGGCGAGCTGAATCGAGACCGAGTAGTACGCGACCGAGGCCGGGCCGACGAACGCCTGGATGATGAGCACGTCGGCGCTGGAGTAGAAATTCGACAGCATCGAGGTCGGGACGCTCCACCGGGCGAAGTCGTAGATTCGCTCTGCGACCCGTTTCGTCGGGCGCGCGGGGAGAACGCGCGAGAGGACTGCGGCGAGGACAGCCGTTCCGACCGTCGCGATGGCCAGGCCGAGAACGAGCCCGAACGCCTCGAAGCCGAGCCAGTAAAAGAGCAGCTGGAGCGCGATGGTCAGGAGGCTCCGGATGCCGTCGACCCACGAGGAGACCGCCGGGTGACCCGTGCCGGCGTAGAGCTTGTTCGCGATGTTGAACAGTCCGAGCGACACCACCACGAGCACCACGCCGACGGCCAGTTCGCGGGTTCCGAAGTAGTCGACGGCGTAGGGCTCGAGGAGTACGTACGCACCGGCGACGACGAGCGAGAACGCGAGGTGCGCGAGGAGCGCCGTCCCGAAAAAGGAGCCGGGCTCGACGCCGACCTCGCTCACCCGCTTTTTGACCGCCGCGCCGATACCGCTCGGAACCTGCGTGAGGACGAATGCGGCGGCGAGGACGGTCCGGTACTTTCCCCAGCCGACGTCGCCGAGGAGGTTCGCGAAGATGACGACGCCGGCGAAGCCGGTACCGGCGGTGAGGACCTTCGAGAACAGGGAGAGGAACGCCTCGCGGCCGATGGAGAGGCTGTCTGTCTTTTTCATGGGAGGCTGAACGACCGGCGTGCGAGGGAGTGGTCTGTCACGGCTGGGTCAGAGATAGCCGAGTTCGCGGAGTCGGTCCGCCGTCGCGCCGTCGACGCCGAGTTCGTCTTCGGCGGACCGAGCGCGCTCCGCGTAGTCGGCGACGGGCATCTCGAAGAACGAGTCGTCGAGCGACTCGGCGTCGAACGGTTCGTCGGTCTCGGCCTGCCAGCACGGGCGGTCGGCGTCGAGACGGTAGGTCTCTCGACTCCCGTCGTCCGCCCAGACGAACTTGCGGTCGCCGTCGTAGACGGCGCGGAGCATCCGGTTCGTGTCCCGCGCCTGTTCGGCGAGCTTGTGCTGTTTGCCGCTGTGACCGATTCGCTCGACGGGAATCCGCGCGTCGGTCACGTCGGGGCGCTCCCCACGGGCGAGGCCGACGAGGAGGTCGCCGAGCCGAAGGTGCGAAACGTAGCCGTCGACGACGTCGGTGCCCTCACCGGGCGCGTTCACGACCACGAGTGGGACGTGCGTCAGCGCTTCGTTGAGGCTGCTTTCGGTGTGACCCCACAGGCCGCCGTCGGCCTCGAACGCGAGGTTGTCGCCGTGGTCGGAGGTGACGACGAACGTCGTCTCCTCGTCTGTCGCCGCCCGCACCTCGTCGATGAACGAACACACTTTGCGGTCGAGGTAGTCGATGGCCGCGCCGTAGAGGTCGCGGTAGCGCGTCATCTCGGTCTCGTCGCCCTCGGCGACGATTCGCGACCAGTCGAGGCGCTCGGAGCTCCACGAGTTCGGCGCGTCGTGGAGACTCCCGTCGTAGCCGAGGATGTGCCGCAGGGGACCGTGGGCGTCCATGAAGTTCGTAAAGAGGAAAAACGGCTCGTCGGACGCGCCGACGAGGCGGTTTGCCTGCCCGATGAGCGTCTTCGCGCCGTCGTCCATCGGCTTCGGCACCGGCGCGGTCGCCAGCATGTTGTCAACTTGGACGGCCGCGCCGTTGAGGAGGCTCTGAACCGGCTGTTCGTGTTCGAGCGCGCGCCTGAGGAACTCGAGTTGTTTCCCGAGGCCGGTCTTCTCGCAGGACTGGCCGAACCGGGCCACGTCGATGCCCTCGGGGAAACGTCGGTCGGGAGAGATGTTGGAGAACTCGTCGAAGAAGCCGTCGAACCCGAACGACGACCCGGCCCAGACGTTGGCGCTCACGCCGAGCGCGCGGTGGTCCGGAAGCTCGGCGAGAAACGTGTCGTCGCGACCGATACCCGAGAAGTCGCGGTGGTAGGCGTGGACGCCGTGTTCGTGGGGGAGCGTCCCCGTGAACATGCTCGCGTGGCTCGGGGCGCTCCAGGTGCTGGCGGTTCGGCACTGGTCGTAGATGATGTCCGCCCGCTCCTGGAGCCGCGAGGAGAAGGAATCGAAGAAGTCCTTTCGGACAGTATCGAGACAGATAAGGACGACATTTCTCATACGTCGGTACAGGTGGCTGATGCGGCGGCCATAGAAAGGTTCTTCGGGACCGAAATCACCGCCGAAACCGCCCGAAATCGGGAGGAAACGGTCGCCGACCGGCGCGTCAGCTGTTCAGATGTAGCCGAGGTCGCTCAGGCGCGACTTCGTCGTCTGGTCCACGTCGTGGTCGGTGCTCGCGGTGACGGCCTCGCGCTTGTACTCGTCGAGCGGAGCGTCGAAGAACGCCTCGTCGAGGTCGCCGATATCGACGTCCTCCGCCGCGAGTTCCTGCCAGTTCGGTCGGTCCGGGTCGAGTCGGTGGCGAAGCCGAGTCCCGTTGGAATCCCACTCGTACTTGTCGGCCCCGTCGTAGACGACGCGGATCATGCGGTCCCACTCGCGGCGCTCCGCCTCGGACGCGTCGGCGGCCATGTTGGAGCCGATTCGCTCGGCGGCGATACGCGCTTCGAACACGTCGGGCGTCTCCCCGCGCGCGAGTCCGACGAGCAAGCGACCGAGGTCGACGTGCGAGAAGTAGCCGGTCTCGCTGTCGTCGTATCCCTCGGGCGCGTTGACGACGAGAAGCGGGACGTGGAGCAGCCCCTCCGTGAGGACGCCCTTGTGGGCGAGGAGGCCGCCGTCGGCCTCGAACGCGAGGTTCTCGCCGTGGTCGGCGGTGATGACGAACGTCGTCTCTCGGTCCGTCTCGTCCTGCACGCGGTCGATGAACGAACACACCTTGCGGTCGAGGTAGTCGATGGCCGCGCCGTAGAGCCCGCGGGTGTGTTCGATGTGCTCCCAGTTCTCTTCGAGTTCGCCGGAGACGTTGACCTCGTGGGTGCTGTACTCGCCCGTCGTCCACGAGTACGGCGCGTCGTGGAGGTCTGAGTCGTAGCCGCGGACGTGGGTGAGCGGACCGTGGGCGTCCATGAAGTTCGTGAACATGAAAAACGGGTCCGCGTCGCCGTGTTCGCGGACGAGCTTCACCGCCTCGCGCGAGACGATGTTCGCCCCGTCGTCGAGCGGCTTCGGCACGGGGAGCTCGGCGAACTGTCGGTCGAACTCGACGAGCGCGCCGTTGGCGAGGCTCTGGACCGGATGGTCGCTGGCGAGCGAGGCTTTCAGGAAGGCGAGGTAGCGGGCGAGCCCCGTCTCCTCACACTCCTGTCCGAACTTTTCGGCGTCGATGCCGTCGGGGAACCGCCGGTCGGGCGAGACGCTGGTGAAGTCGTCGAAAAGCAGGTCGAAGCCGAACGCGTCGCTGGCGTAGACGTTCGCGCTCGACCCGAACGCCCGGTGGTCCGGGAGGTCAGCGAGAAACGTGTCTTCCCGACGGAGCCCTGAGAAATCCCGGTTGTACACGTGAATCCCGTGTTGGTGCGGTAGTTTCCCGGTCATCATGCTCGCGTGGCTCGGAACGCTCCAGCCACTCGCAGCCCGACACTGGTCGAAAGAGGCGTCGGCCCGCTCGCGCAACCGCTCGGCGAACCGGTCGAAGTAGTCCTTCCGGACGGTGTCGAGACAGATGAGGACGACGTTTCTCATTTCGGGTTGTCGGCGATTCTTCGCCGGAGGTTATAGCACCTTCGAGTGTGCCGACCGCTGAGCAACAGATATTTGAACGCACCTGCCACACCACCGAAGCAATGAGCACCGTGTTGATCACCGTCGACGCGCTCCGGGCCGGCCACGTCGGCCAGTACGGCTACCAGCGGGACACGCTTCCGGTCCTCGACCGCCTGCTCGACGACGACTCGACGCTGTTCACCGCCGCCTTCGCCAACGGTACCAACACGGGAATCTCGGTGCCGTCGCTTCTCACCTCCCGGTACCGCGGGGACGAACACGCCCGCGACGGGCCAAACATCGCCTCTCCGCTCCCCGACGAGGTATCGACCGCCGGCATCCATTCGAACACCTATTTCGCGAGCCGCGTCCCCCGCCCGGCCGACTTCGACCACTTCGACGACTTCGGCATCATGGACTCCGAGGACTCGGGGTCGCCGTCGGCGGCCCACAGGCTGTTTCGGCGGACGATGGACGTCGTCCGTCCGACGGTCGAGTCGCTCGGGATACGTCCCCTCGCCGAACGGATTCAGGAGGCCGTCTTCCCGGCGTCGCTCATCATGGAGCAGACGGTGTACGAGAACGCCGAGAAGACGACCGACCGGGCCCTGGAGTGGCTCGACGGCGTCGACGGTGATTTCTTCCTGTGGGTCCACTACATGGACCCACACCGCCCCTACGGCATCGACCTCGAGGACCCGGCGTACGCCGAGCCCGCCGACGAGTCGGAGATTCGCCGTCTCATGTCCAAGGCGGGAATCCACCCCGAAGACGTGACCGAAGCGGAGCGTCGGCGAATCGTCGACCTCTACGACTCGGATATCCGGTACACGTCCGACCACATCGACCGCTTCCTCGACGGGTTGCAGTCGCTCGGCCGCTACGACGAGACGGATATCATCCTCACCGCCGACCACGGCGAGGAGTTCGCCGACCACGGGAACTACTACCACCGGAACCGCCCCTACGACGAACTGACGCACGTCCCGCTCGTGGTGAAGTCCGACCGCGGCGACGGCGGGGTCGTCGACGACCAGCGCGAACTCCTCGACCTCGCGCCCACGGTAGCGCGAAACCACGGCGTCGAACCGCCGAGCGCGTTCCGCGGAACCGACCTCTTCGAGGGCGGTCCCCGGCGGGTCGTCTCGACCGGATCGTTCAGCGACGCCGGCCCCGTCGTCGGCGTCCGCGAGGACGGCTGGAAGTACATCGCGGTCGACGGCGAGGAAGACGAACTGTACGACCTCCGTGCCGACCCGAAAGAGCGCGAGAACGTCGCGGCCGACCACCCCGACCGCTGTGCCTCGTTCCGGTCGGAGATTCCGCCGCACCTGCTGCGCGAGACGACCGAGGGCGTCCCGGAGGCCGACGACGTGAGCGAGGACGTACAGAAGCGACTCGAAGAGCTCGGATATATGGATTGACCGCGAGGAGACGTCGTCAGCGGCGATAGCGTGGTGTCGTCCCGCTACGACGGGACGCTACAGGTAGCCGAGCGAAGAGAGCTTGCTGTCGAGACCGACATCGTCGGGGTCGGTGGATGCGGCGGGCGGCTCGTGAGTTCCCTCGTCAGTCGCCTCGGTGACGACCCACGGAACGCGAATGAGTTCCGGGACTGGAGTCGATCTGTGGTGGCCGTACAGTCCCCACTCGCCGAAACACTCGCCGTGGTCCGACGTGAGTATCACCCGCTCCGCATCGAGGTTCGAGAGGAGGAGTTCGAGGTCGTCGAGCGCCCAGCGTAGGTTGTCTAGGTAGCCCTCCCACGCCTCCTCGCGAGTTATCTTTCCGTCGAGAATCGCGCCGAATATCCCGGACCGGTCGTTCGCGTCGTCCTCGATGGCGAGCGCCCCGCAGTCGTGCTTCTCGAAGTGCGGGTACGGCGTGTGCGGCTGTTGGTACTGGATAATCGTTCGCTCTGGATCGAGTTCGCGGTGAGCCGCTATCGAGCGGTTCGTCACCGTCCGCGGCCGGACGCTCCCGATGTCGGCCTCCCAGGCGTCCCGCCACACCTCGTCCAACAGCAACCAGTCGTTGGGGTCGAGCATGGCGTCAGAGTTCGGGTTGAACGTGACGAACGCCGTCTGGTCCATCTCCTCGCGATACTCCTCGGTGAAGTTGTACCGCATGAACTCGCGGGAGTTCGACCCGAGCGAGGTGGCGGTCGGGACGCGACCGTTGGGGAGGAAGTCGTACTCCGATGCGACCGCTTCGAGGGCGTCGGGACGGCACGTGTCCAAAATAATCAGCGCGTCCCAGTCCCGCTCGTATATCGGTCTCCCAAGTCGTGGAGCGTGCGAATACGCCCGCCGAACCGCGCCCCCCAGTAGCTCCGCGGCGCTGACTTTCGCCGCGGTCCCGAGGTTCAGATTCTGATAGTACCACCGTGCGTTAGATGCCCAATCGCCAAGCCCCATAGGAGACACTTCCTTCAGGGGGTTTTGAACGTTTCTCCACAGAAATACAGTTTGATAATCAGGCACCGAGTATCCCACCGGTCGGCGCGAGACGTTCCAGCGTCGGTCACGTGTCGGCGTACTCGCAGAACGCCTTCCTGCCCGCCTCGCTGAACTCGTCGCAGTCGACCTCGAAGCCGTAGTGGGCTTCCATCTCGGGGAGCGTCATCCGCGTCGCTGCGATGCGCGCTTCGAGCGCGCCCTTCCGCCGGAACTCCGCCGGGGCCTCGTGTCGTTCGAGCGGGAGCGATTTCAGGTAGGCGTACGGGAACGTCGCGAGGTCGTAGAGGCGCTTTAGGACCTCGCGGGGGAGGCTCCGCGGTCGCTCGAAGATGTAGTGGTGTTCGTGGTGGAGCGTCCACCGAATCGCGCTCCAGAAGGAGACGCCCGACTGGAAGTCGGTTATCTTCCCGTGGATGTCGCGGCTGATTTCGCCGCGCAGGTCGAAGTCGTAGCCCAGCGAGTCCGAGACGTGACCGTGGTCCAGCCAGATGAGCGCGTCGCGGGCGTACAGCCGTCGCCAGTGGTCGCGGTCCTCTGCGCCGCCCACGTCGTAGTACGGCACGTCGAGCAGGAGTCCGCGGGGGGCGATGTTCATCCCGCGCCCGCTGAGGAAGAAGGGACGGTCGACCTGCGCCTCCAGCGCGTGGAATATCTCGACAAAGTCCTCGATGACCCCCTCGTGGTAGTAGTCGTCCGTGTCGAGCGATTCGAGGACGTACTCGCCGCGGGACTCCTCGAAGGAGATGTTTCGGTCCCCGCCGAGCCAGTCGCACTCGTCCGACCGGTCAAGAACCGCCCGCAAGTTGTCGAATTCGGCCTCCAGCTCGCGGAGGATATCGCGGCTACCGTCGGTCGAACCGCCGTCGACGACGACGACCTCGTACAGTTCCTCGTCGACCTGCTCAACCATGCTCCGAAGCGACTCCTCGATGGTCTCGGCCATGTTGTAGTTACAGACCGCGATGGAGTAGCGAGGGGAACTGGACATACTCAGAGTGCCCCACACGAGGTTAAAAATCAACTGTCCGGTCGTCATCGCAGTCGCGTGCTCATCGCCCTTTCCTATCAATGTTGATAACTGGAGGGCAAGGGTAATATAGTACCACGCGGAGACTCCGTACAATGCGGAGCGTAAAGACGACTGTCGAATCCGTGGTTTCGCGGCTTGGTTACCCCGAGATCGCCACGACGCTCATCGACAAGTCGCCCGCGGAGACGAACTTCTCACGGGGGCGGAACGTCGGCATCGAATCCGGCTGTTCGATGCGAGGAGATATTTCACTCGGTGACGACGTGCACGTCGGTCCCGACTGCGTACTCAACGGGACGGTAGGTCTCGGACGGGGGACGAATCTCAACGGTCGGAACACACTCAGAGGGACCGTCGATATCGGACGGTACTGTGCCGTTGCCCCCGGCGCGGAGTTCCGGTCGCAGAACCACACGACCGCGAATCCGACGCTGCAATTGAAACTGTACCGACAGGTCACCGGCGACGAGTTGGCGTGGACCTCGAAAGGAGACATCGACGTCGGAAGTGACGTGTGGATCGGTTCGAACGCGACCGTCCTCTCGGGAGTCTCTATCGGCCACGGCGCAATCGTCGGCGCGGGGGCCGTCGTGACGAGCGACGTAGAGCCCTACGCGGTTGTCGCGGGCGTCCCCGCCGAACGAAAGAAGTGGCGGTTCGACGAACACATCCGAGAGGAACTGCTCGACACGGCGTGGTGGAACTGGTCGGAGGAGAAGGTAGCAGAGAACAGACAGTTCTTCGAGACGGACCTCACGAGCATCGAGAGCGTCTCCGACGTGCTCGGGTGAGACTGCCGAACGAATTCGAATCGGAACCCCGGCTGACTACTTGTAGCCGAGATTCTCCAGTCGCTCCGTGACCTCCGCGGAGGTGGCGCGGCTGCTGGACTCGACGCCGTCGTCGGTGATAGTCGGCCGCTCGCCGTCGAGGACCGCCCACGGGACCGTCACGAGGCCGGGGTGGCGGTGGTACGGCAGGTGTTGGTGGTAGGTGAACGGCAGCGGCCACGACTTCGCTTCGACCACGTTGCCGTGGTCGGACGTGAGGACAATGCGCTCGTCGAACGCGTCGATGAGCCGTTGGACCTCGTCCATCGCGTAGGTCAGGTTCTCGCCGTACGCCTGCCACATCTCTTCTTCGTCGACGATGCCCTTGGCCGCGGCCTCGAAGACGTTTCCGGCGCGGTCGTCGCCGTCCATGTCCAGGTCCTCGAACAACTGGTAGGTACAGAAGTGGAGGTCCGGGCGGCCGACGAACGGGACGTGCGGTTGCATCAGGTGAACGATGAGCCGCTTGTCCGGGTACTCTTCGCGCGCTCGAATCGCGGCGTCGATGATGGGTCCGGGGAGAATCGCCTCCACGTCGTCGTCGTAGGCGTCCTGCCACACTTCGAAGAGCTTGTGCCACTTGTCCGGCACCTTCTTCGAGACCTGCGGGTTGCCCGAGACGTAGACGATGTCGCCGTACTCGTCGGGGAACGAGACCGGGAGCCACTCGGGAGTCGCACTCGCTCGACTGGTCTCCGCGCGGTAGTCGTCGAACTGGTCGAGGTCGACGAACTCCTCGAAGAGGTCGGCCCGGCACGCGTCAAGGACGACGAGCGTGTCCCAATCCGCGTCGACCACGTCGATTCCGCGCCTGCCCGGATACAGTTTCGTCTGAATCGCCCCGTTTCCCCGCCGCATCAGCGTCCCCCGCCACCAGTTCAAACTCCGGCCGTTCTCGGCGATCTGCGAGAGGCCGTATTTGATCCGGTCGAATGCGTTCGACATAGAGGACCGGACCCAACCGACCAAAGAAAAACTTTCTATGGCTTCGGAACGGGGCGGGCCACGACGACGACCCGCCGTCACACCGGCCCCGCAACCGTAGACGCCCCGCTACAGGTACCCTAAGTCCTTCAGGCGCTCTTTCGTTGCACCCTCGGCGGCATCGATGCCCTCGCTCTCCTCGCGGACGCCGAGGTCGTCGAACGCGCCGAACGTCTCCGAGACGACGCCGTCGTCGGTATCGGCGGCCTTCCACGCGGTCTTCGCGTCGAAGATGCGAACCGTGCTGGCGGCGTCCTCCCAGGCCTGATACTGCACCACGCCCTCGTCGGTCGTCTCGTAAACGGTCCGTGAGACGCCTCCGTAGGGCATGACGGACCCACAGAACTCCTCGGCGAGCGCCTGTGAGGGTTCGTCGAGGCCGTGGGTCGAGGCGACGACCGCCCCGTCGTCGGGGACGAACGCGTCGCGGTCCCACTCACCGTCGAGTACGGCGTCGACCACGCGCGGGAACTCGGTGAGCGAGGCCGCCGCGGAGACCGTCTCGGAGTCCGCCTGCCCGGGGAACTTGACGACGAGCGGGACGTGGAGGACCGCCTCGTGTACGTCCTTGCCGTGGCCGGCGAGTCGCACATCGGGCTTGACCTGACTCTTCTCGCCGAAGCCCTCGCCGTGATCGCCGGTGACGACGATGAGCGTGTCCTCGTACTCGCCGCGCTCTTTGAGCGTCGAGACGAGGCGTTTGATTTGGGCGTCCATCTGTCGGATGGTTCCGTCGTACAGCCCCTCCATGGCGCGTTTCTCCCACCAGGGTCGGTGGCCACCGAGGTACTCCCACACCTGGTCGTCGACGTCCTGTTGGAGCTTCTGGAGGCGTTTCCCGCCCCAGTTGTCGTGTTCCGGGCGGGGTTCGTACGGCATGTGACCGTCCATGAGGTTGATGCAGGCGGCCCACGAGTCGTTCCGCGTCTCCTCCCAGTCCAGAAAGAGGTCGACGTACACGTCCGCGGGCGTAGTCGCCTTCAGCGAGTCGGGGAGGTACTGCGGGTAGTCCCACGCGAGCTTCGTGACGACCCCATTTGCGAGCGACTTCGCCGGGTGGTCGTGGGACAGACACCGCTTGAGGTAGCCGGCGTAGTTGCCCTGTCCCTCGGTGAGCACGAAGTTGCTCGGGTCGAGACCCTCGACGTACGGGATGTTCCGCGCGCCCTCGACGGTCTGGAAGGTCTCTTTCAGTCCCACGTCCATCTCGGTGACCCACGTGTTCTCGGAGAAGATGCCGGTCGAGTAGCCCTCGTCGGCGAGCCGCTCGAAAATGGTGTGTCCGGGTTCGAGCTTGTTTTTCGCGCCGGTGACGCCGTGTTCGGCGACGTGGTAGCCGGTGAAGATGCTGGTGTGGCTCGGCAGGCTCCACGAGCCGGGGCTGATACCGGTCTCGTAGACCGTGGCCTCGTCGGCGAGCGATTCCAAGAACGGGGTCGTCCGGTGTTCGTGGCCGTGCAGGCTAGTGTTGCTCGCACGGACGCTGTCCATGATGAGGAGTAGGATATTCATGATTCGGAGGTCTGAAACTCAGTGGTCGAGCGGTGCGTCGTCGGTGTCGCTGAGCGAGAAAACGTCACCGGCCCACGACGCGTCGTACTCGATTTTCGACGGGGAGATGACGTTCACCTTCGCGAGCGCCAGTTTGAGCGCGGGGACCGCGACCTGCTTCGGGTGGCGCTTGAACAGGTAGAACAGCCATTCGAGGTGGGTCCCCACGTCGAAGTCGGACTCGGTGTCGTGGTGCGGGACGATGCGACGGGGCAGGCGGTGAACCTCCGCGCCGGCCTTCTCGGCGCGAATCGCGAAGTCTGTGTCGCCGCCGTGTTCGCGGTGCTCGTCGAAGCCACCGACGCGCTCCCACAGGCTTCGGTGAAATATCATGAATCGCGTGAGCGTCCACCGCATGGGCCAGAAGTCCTCCAGCCCGACGACCTGGAACTCGTGCATCGAGTCGACGAGGTGTGCCGCGAGCCGAGTGGGGAAGGTGATGTCGTCGTCGGCGACGATTATCCACTCGTTTTCGGCCTCCTCGATGGCTCTGTTTCGCGCGTAGTTGCGGCCCTTGTCGGTGCGGACGACGACGTCGAGCCACTCCGGGGCGGTCTCACTGGAGTAACATCGCTCTCGGTTGCTCGCGACGACGAGCGACGCGTCGGAGAGCGTGGCGGTCACGTCGAGCGCCCGCGCCGTGTCGTCGCGGTACGACGCGCCCTCGTGGCTCCTGTCTTCCGTATCCCCGTCGGCCATACTGAGTGCTATCAGAAGGTCCCGTATAAAGAGTGTCGTTCGCGCGGGTCGGCGCTCGATCGGCCGCGAAACTGCGACCTGACGGCCGCAAAACCACGCTGAATCGGGTCTCGACGGGAGCGAGCCCGTCTCGCCGATGAAACCGAGTCATAAGGCTTATGCGGGTTTTCCCAGTCCATCGAAGCGATGAGCGCAGACACAGAGCGCATCGAGGGCCCCGACTCGAAGTCGGTCCTCGACCTCGCCAAAGACTGGTATCACGTCCCCGCCCTCCTCGTGATACTGGTCGCCATGTTGGCCGTCCGTCTTCGGTCGTATAGTAACTTTATCAGGGACGGTGATGTCCTCTTCTCCGGAAACGACGCCTGGTATCACCTCCGAGAGGTGACGTACTCCGTCCAGAACTGGCCGTCGACGATGCCGTTCGACCCGTGGACCTACTTCCCGTTCGGGACGAGCGTCGGCCAGTTCGGGACGGTTTACGACCAGATTATCGCGACGGCCGCCCTCGTCGTCGGCCTCGGCAGTCCGTCGGCCGACCTCGTGGCCAAGACGCTGCTTGTCGCGCCGGCCGTCTTCGGGGCGCTCGTGGCCATTCCGACGTTCCTCATCGGCCGTCGTCTCGGGGGTCGCCTCGGCGGCATCTTCGGGGTCGTCATCCTCGCTTTGCTCCCCGGGACGTTCCTCCAGCGCGGCCTCGTCGGCTTCGCCGACCACAACATCGCCGAGCCGTTCTTCCAGGGCTTCGCGGTCGTCGCCATCATGATCGCCCTCACCGTGGCGAACCGCGAGAAGCCCGTCTGGGAACTCGTCGCCGCCCGTGACTTCGACGCCCTCCGCTCCACCCTCATCTGGTCCGCGCTCGCCGGCGTGGGCATGGCGCTCTACATGTGGGCGTGGCCGCCGGGCGTCCTTCTGGTCGGTATCTTCGGCCTGTACCTGGTCCTCCAGATGGTCGCCGACTACGTCGGCGGACAGTCCCCGGAACACGTCGCGTTTGTCGGTGCGGTCTCGATGCTCGTCACCGGCCTCCTGATGTTCGTCCCGCTGACCGACTTCTCGTTCAGCGTGACGAACTTCAGTCTCCTCCACCCCGTGTTCGCCTTCGGTATCGGCGCGGGCGCGGTGTTCCTCGCTGCGCTGGCCCGGTGGTGGGAGTCTAACGACATCGACGACCGCGGCTACCCCGTCGCGGTCGCCGCCCTCGGCCTCGTCGCCGTCATCGGCACGGCCGTCGTCCTCCCCGACGCCTTCCGCCAGGTGAGCGTCAACTTCCTCCGCACCGTCGGCTTCAGCGCCGGTGCGGCGACGCGCACCATCGGCGAGGCACAGCCCTTCATCGCCGCGAGCGTCCTGCAGAACAGCGGCATGACCGCGACCGAGCGCATCATGTCCGAGTACGGCTTCACGTTCTTCACCGGCCTCGTCGGTGCCATCTGGCTCGTCGGCAAGCCGCTCGTCCGCGACGGCGACACTCGGAAGATCGGCTACGTCGCCGGCAGCCTCGCCGCCTTCGGCGTTATCTTCCTGATTCCGGCCATCCCGGCCGGCATCGGCGGGCTCCTCGGCCTCGAATCCTCGCTCGTCAGCCTCGCCATCGCGAGCGCCCTCATCGTCGGCGCGGTGCTGCAGGCCGACTACGAGAGCGAACACCTGTTCGTCCTCGTCTGGGCGGCCATCATCACCTCGGCCGCCTTCACGCAGGTCCGCTTCAACTACTACCTCGCGGTCGTGGTCGCGGTGATGAACGCGTACCTCCTCCGCGAGATTCTCTCGCTCGGTATCATCGACCTCGCCGGCACCGACCGCCTCGACGACGTGTCGTACGGGACGGTCGCCGTCGTCGCCGTCGCCCTGCTTCTCGTCCTCACCCCGGTGCTCGTCGTGCCGATTCAGCTCGGCAACGCCGGCACCAGCAGCAACGCCCTCCAGTCGTCCCAGACCGGACCGGGCACGGTGACGCAGTGGCAGGACAGCTTCGAGTGGATGCAGAACAGCACGCCCGAAGAGGGGCAGTTCGGCGGCGCATCCAACGAGATGGACTACTACGGAACTTACGAACGGACCGACGACTTCGACTACGCCGAGGGAACGTACGGCGTCATGTCGTGGTGGGACTACGGGCACTGGATAACGGTCCTCGGCGAGCGCATCCCGAACGCTAACCCGTTCCAGCAGGGCGCGACCGAGGCCGCGAACTTCCTCCTCGCGCCGAACGAGGAGCAGGCCTCCGACGTCCTCGCCGACATGAGCGAGGAGGGTAACGAGACCCGCTACGTCATGGTCGACTGGCAGATGGCCTCGACCGACTCGAAGTTCGGTGCGCCGACCGTCTTCTACGACGAGTCGAACGTCTCCACGTCCGACTTCTACAGTACGATGTACCGCCTGCAAGAGCAGGAGGGACAGACGAGAGTCGCCGCCGTGTCGAGCCTCAAAGACCAGCGGTACTACGAGAGCCTGATGGTCCGGCTCTACGCGTACCACGGCAGCGCCCGTGAGGCGTCGCCCATCGTCGTCGACTGGGAAGAACGAACGTCCGCCGACGGCGAAACCACGTTCAAGGTGACGCCGTCCGACGGGCAGGCGGTCAGAGTGTTCGACAACATGACCGCCGCCGAGGAGTACGTCGCGAACGACCCGACCTCGCAGATCGGCGGCATCGGCACGTTCCCCGAGGAACGCGTCGCCGCCCTCGAACACTACCGCCTCGTGAAGTCCTCAAACAACTCGGCGCTCCGTTCGGGGTCCTACCAGAACTCGTTCATCCGGGCGGGCAACACCTACGGCATCCAAGCGCAGGCGCTCGTTCCCAACAACCCCTCGTGGGTCAAGACGTTCGAGCGCGTCCCCGGCGCGACGGTCGAAGGCAGCGGTGCCCCGGCCAACACGACGGTGACCGCCCGCGTCCAGATGCGCGACCAGACCACGGGCACGAACTTCACCTACACGCAACAGGCGCAGACCGACGCCGACGGTGAGTTCACGATGACGCTCCCGTACTCCACGACCGGCTACGACGAGTACGGTCCGGACAACGGCTACACGAACGTCGACGTCCGCGCGACGGGCGACTACACGTTCACCGGGCCGACGACCTTCGCCGGGAACAACACCATCGTCAGCTACCAGGCGCAGAACGTCGCCGTCGAGGAAGGCCTCGTCAACGGTGCCGAAGACGGAACCGTGCAGGTCACTCTCGAACGGAACGAACAGGAGTTCAACCTGACTGAGAACTCCGATTCAGACGACTCGCAGACGAACGAGTCGGCATCGACCTCGGCGTCAGTCGACGCCAGCGCGGTTTCGGTCGCCGCGTAAGGTTTCGAGCCGGGCCGGGCAGTCGCCCGGTTTCAGACCGCCGTTTCGACGCGTTTCTCTTCTCGCCGCCGACCGACAGAGCGGTGGACTGATATCCTTCCCGAGAGAGCATCCGACAACGAAATGTCGAGGAACTCAGACGGGGCGACATCCCGTTTCTCGTGGCTTCTCATCTACCTGAAGGGCGTCTGTATGGGTGCCGCCGACGCCGTTCCGGGCGTCTCGGGCGGCACCATCGCGCTCATCACGGGCATCTACGAACGGCTCATCAGCGCGGTGACGGCCATCACGCCCGGCCGCATCAAGCGCGCTCTCGGCGTCGTCGTCCCGGGACGCCGGGCCGACGCAATCGCGGCGATGCGCGAGGTCGATGTCGGCTTCCTGCTCGCGCTCGGCGCGGGTATCGCCACCGCCATCGTGACCGTGATGCGCGTGCTACACATCGCGCTCAACGACGCACCGGTCCCCACCTACGGCTTCTTCTTCGGGCTCATCGCCGCGTCGGCGGTCGTCCTGTACGCGCAGGTCTCGCTCGACGGCCCGCGACAAATCGCGGCCGCCGTCGCCGGGTTCGTCCTCGCCTTCGTCGCCTCCGGCGGGAGCGGCGGCGCGTTCGGGCACTCGCTCCCGGCGATTGCGGTCGCCGGCGGCATCGCCGTCAGCGCCATGATTCTCCCCGGCGTCTCGGGGTCGCTTCTCCTGTTGATTCTCGGCCAGTACGAGTACATGAACGCGGCGCTCAACACGTTCATCGACCGCCTCATCGACATCGCCGGCGGCGCGTCGCTGTCGGTCATCGTCGAACCGGGAACGGTCGTCATCACGTTCATGCTCGGGGCGGTCGTCGGCCTGTTCAGCATCGCGCACGTCGTCCGCTGGGCGCTCGAACACCACCGCCGGGCGACGCTGGCGTTCCTCGTGAGTCTCATCGTCGGGGCGCTCCGCGCTCCCGTCGTCGAGAGCACCAACGCGCTCGTCGACGCGGGTCGGTCGTGGTCGACCGAGCTCTACGCCGCGTTCGCCGTGGCCGCGGTCGTCGGCGCGGCGGTCGTCCTACTTGTCGACCGGTACACGGGCATCATCGAATCCTGAGCGGGCCGTCGTGGCGGGCGGCCACGGCGACCCGGTGAGAAGGAAGTCGGCTGTCTGTTCGGACTCGATGCGCTCACGGACTCGCGCGGGCGGCGGCGAATCTCACTCGCGGGCGACGGCGATGTTACGAACCGACCCGCCGCAGTCGGGGCATTCCGACAGGTGAGACGCACTGACCGTTCGCGTGCGACAGGAACGACACTCGTAGTACCCCTCTGTCGGGTGATAGTCGTCGATGACTGAGTTATGCAATGCCATGACACCAATTACCACAGTTTTCGTGGTAAGCGTTGTCCTGATATTCACCAAATTACTCTAGCATGTTAATATTCAACACCGAATTGGTGTGTGAGTGGAAACTACATCAACCACACAGACTCACACATTCCAATTCCTGTGAGGGATTTTCGCTTCCGCCCTGTCGGTCGCGTCAGCGCCGGGCGACGCAGACGAAGGTCTCGCGTCTCGTTTCTCCGTGAGCGACGGTGAAGCCGACCGATTCGAGCGCGTCGATGGCGTCGCCGAGACCGAAGCGCTCGTCGAGCGGCGGCCCGTCCTCGCCCGAACCGGATGTGGACCAATCGACCACGACCACGGTGCCGCCGGGGCGGACGACGCGGGCGAGTTCGGCGAGCGCGTCGTCGGTGGCGAACTCGTGGTAGGTCATCGTCGAGAACGCGGCGTCGAGGTGGTCGTCGTCGAACGGGAGGGACGCCACGTCGGCCGTGACGAACTCGACGTTGTCGGGCGCGCCCTTCTCGCGGTAGTAGTCGTGCATGACCTCCTGTACGTCCACGGCGTAGAGCGTGCCGACGTGGGGAGCGACCTCGTCGGTGAAAAAGCCGGTACCGCTGCCGAGGTCGGCGACGACCCGGTCGGGAGCGACGCCGAGGTGCGAGAGCAGTTCCTCTCGGGAGACGAATCGGAACCGCGCGGGGTCGTCGAGTTTCGCCGCCCTGTCGGCGTCGAAGGTGTGAAAGCCCATGCGAACCACTCCGCGTCCCGACCCGTAAGTCCCATCGGTTCCGGAAGACGCGTGTTCGACTCGCACACAACCGCCCCGGTTAGTTCGCTCCGGCGGCGAGGAGTCGGACAGTCGGGACGGTCGGCCGTGCGACCGCGAAACTGCCGACGGCGATGGGCTTTTTTGCCCGGCAGTCAGTCTCACACGTATGGAACCCCAACTTCGACGACCGACGCGACGCGTCTGCGAGCGCTGCGGTCGGGTGGAACGCTGGGACGACGACGCCGCGACGTGGGTCGTCGCCGAAGAGGACGGCGAAAAACGGGTCGGAAGCCCCTACTGCATCCACGAGTGGGACATCAACGGCCGCTTCGCTCCCTTCGAAGAGCCGGCCTGAGACGCCGACGAACTGCGCGCGGTCGGCGGCTACGCGCTACGCCGCGTCTTCTTCCCGGAGCGATTCGAGCACCGAGAGCGTGCCGTCCATGTACGACTGTTCGAGCACCGTGTCGGCGGCTTCCTTGGCCACGTCGTCCGCGTTGGCGACGGCGAACGACCGACCGGCGACGCGGAACGTCGAGGCGTCGTTGACGCTGTCGCCGACGGCGACGAACTCCGCCGGGTCGTAGCCCATCGTCTCGCAGACGCGTTCGAGGCCGACGCCCTTCTCCACGCCCGGGGTCTTGATGTGGTACGCGTAGCCGGTGTCGATGACTTCGAGGTCGAACTCGTCGGCGACCTCCCGGAGGAGCGCCTCGTCGGCGTCGAGACGGGCGATTATCTCGGTCTCGCGCCAGCGGTTCGCGGTGTCTGCGGCGTCCCATCCGAGGTCGCCGCCGCGCGCGACGAACTCGTCGGCGGCGGCCTGCGCGGCCTCGCGGTCGCCGGTGAACGTCACCTCGCCGTCGGCGAGGACGACCCCGCCGTTCTCCGCGATGACGGTCTGCGGGAGGCCGAGGTAGTGACACAGCGAGACCGGGTAGGGAAACGCCTTGCCGGTGGCGAGGATGACGGGCGCGTCCCACGTCGGGAGCACCTCGAACGCGCGCGAGTCGAGGCGGCCCTGCGCGTCGGTGAGCGTCCCGTCGATGTCGAGTACGAGCGGCGGAACCATACCCGGAGTTGGGAGACGGGGGAAAAAGATTCAGCGGTCGGGGAGAAGCGCGCCGCAGGACGGCCCGGGCGGGTCGTCGCTCTCGCGGGTCACGCAGGTCTCGTTCTCGCAGGTCGCCCCCCGCGGCTCAGCGTTCGGCGTCGTCCAGTCCGCGGAACGCCAGCGTCGAGAAGTTCGGGATGGGCCGCGTCGCCGGCCGACCCGGCCCGTCGGTGGAGTCGCAGTCCGAGACGCGGCGGACGATGCCGAGGTCCGAAAGCTCGTAGAGGACGCGCCGGATGGTCGCGGGCGACAGCGACACCCGCGGGGACGCGGCGATGTTCTCGGTCGCCGCCGAGACGGAGGCCGTCGCCTCGTCGTCGAGCGCGACGAACGCCCGGAGGACGCGCCGGCGGCTCTCGGGGAGCGCGAACACGCGGCCGAGCGAACAGCCGTCGTCGGGGACGGCGTCGATGCCGGCGCAGACGTACTCGGTGTCGAGGGCGTCCGCGCCGTCGGCGGCGGCGAGCGTCGCCGCCCCGTAGAGCGCCGAGAGCGCGTCGTGGGCGTCGCCGTCGGCCCACTCGGCCACCTCGCGCGTCGCCTCGTGCGGGAGCGCGTTGCGGGTGACGCCGTCCGAGGCGCGCGCGACGAGGATGTCCACGAGGCTGTGGCGCTCGTAGGCCGGCACCGCGATGGACGCCGCGTCGGTGGCGTCGGTCGCCCCGTCCCCGTCGTCGCGCTCGCTCGCGTCGCTTCGAGGGTCGCGGCCGACCGTGAGCACCGAGACGTGTGGCGATACCGACGAGAGCGTCTCCACCGCCGTCGCCGCGGGGTAGGTCTCAGGCTCGCCGACGTGGTCGACGGCGACGACCGCGTGTTCGTCGTGGGCGACACGGTCTGTGAGTCGCTCGCGGAGCGCCTCGACGCCGACGCCCTGCGACGGCACCGGCTCCTCGCAGAGCGCGTCGAGCGCCGCGTGGAGGAGCGCGAACTCGGTCGAGGCGTCGCGGGAGTCGACGTAGGCGAAGGAGGTCGTCGGCGTGGCGGCGGTGCGCGTGGCGGTGTGGATGACCGACCGCTGGGAGGGGAGCGCGCTGGAGAGGTGCTCGAAGAGCGTCGCGACGACCGCCGACTTCCCGGCTCCCTTCGGCCCGTGGACGTGGGCGTCGGACGGCAGGTCGCCGTCGAACACCGGGTCGAGGTGGTCGAGGATGCGTTCGAGCGTCGGCCCGCGGCCGGTCGGCTCCTCGGGGTGGGCCGTCGGGTCGAGCGCGTTCAGGTCCCGGACGAGCCGACGTCTCGTCCCGCCGCGGCGGCGTCGCCTGGTGATTCTGTCTTCGAGGCGCATGGCGTGGAAAGTCCGTGGCAGACGGTATCCGGCGCACGCGTAAAAATCGACCACTACCGACATCATCCCTGAGAAGTGAGAACATGAAACACGGAAATCGGCCGTCCGGGGCGCTTCAAAGCCAGTTGAGAGGTTCGTTGCCGGCGGAGATTCCATACCGGACGTAACTAATAAGAACAATAATTTTGAATTATTACCGTCGTTTCGAATAGGCGTAGAAACGCCGAGCTACGGTATTCTACGGCCAGTACGATGGCAATCCGGCCGCCGAAGTGGTCCGTTCCGTGAGACGAACGGGGCGCGAGACGAGTGAAGGTAAAATAAAGTGCCGTCGGTCCTACCTCACGAAAGACAGATGAAAAAATCGCCGAGCGTCCTCGTCATTGGCGGGGGGTCGACCGGCACGGGCATCGCGCGCGACCTCGCGATGCGCGGGCTGGACGTGACCCTCGTCGAGAAGGGGAATCTCACACACGGGACGACGGGGCGGATGCACGGACTCCTCCACAGCGGGGGCCGGTACGCGGTGTCGGACCAGCCGTCCGCCAAGGAGTGTATCGAGGAAAACCGGGTCCTGCGGCGAATCGCCGGCCACTGCGTCGAGATGACGGGGGGACTGTTCGTCCAGCGCCCCGAGGACTCCGACGAGTACTTCGAGAAGAAGTTAGAGGGCTGTCGCGAGTGCGGCATCCCCGCCGAGGTGCTGTCAGCCGAGGAGGCGCGCGAGATAGAACCGTACCTCGCGAAGGACATCAAGCGCGCCATCAAGGTGCCGGACGGCGCGGTCGACCCGTTCCGTCTCTGCGTGGCGAACGCCGCGAGCGCCGTCGAACACGGCGCGCGCATCGAGACGCACTCGGAGGTCACGGACGTGCTCGTCGAGGACGGCGAGGTCGTCGGCGTCGAGGTCACCCACCAGACCGGCACCGGGCCCTACGTCCACGGCGAACCCGGAGAAGTCGAGGAAATCCGCGCCGACTACGTCGTCAACGCGACGGGCGCGTGGGCCGGCCAAATCGGTGACCTCGCCGGCGTCGACGTGGAAGTCCGCCCGTCGAAGGGCGTCATGACCATCATGAACACCCGGCAGGTCGACACGGTCGTCAACCGCTGTCGGCCGAAGGGCGACGCCGACATCATCGTCCCGCACGAGACGACGTGCATCCTCGGGACGACCGACGAGGAGGTCGAGGACCCGGAGGACTACCCCGAGGAGGGCTGGGAGGTCGACCTGATGATAGAGACGCTGTCGGAGCTCGTGCCCATGCTGGCCGAGGCGCGGACGATACGCTCCTTCTGGGGCGTCCGTCCGCTGTACGAGCCGCCGGGCACCGGCACGGAGGACCCGACGGACATCACCCGCGAGTTCTTCCTGCTCGACCACGACGACCGCGACGACCTGCCGGGCATGACGAGCATCGTCGGCGGCAAGCTCACAACCTACCGGATGATGGCCGAGCAGATTTCGGACCACGTCTGCGAGAAGCTCGACGTGGAGGCCGAGTGCCGCACCGCCGACGTGCCGCTGCCGGGCAGCGAGGACTTCACCGTCCTCCGCGACTACATGGACGACTTCGGCCTGCGGTCGCCCATCGGCCGCCGGTCGGCCCAGCGACTCGGCTCGCGCGCCGACGAGGTGCTCAACAGCGTCGACCCCAACCCGGTCGTCTGCGAGTGCGAGGCCGTCACCCGCGCCGAGATTCAGGACTCTCTCGACACCGCGGGTACGGAACTCAACTCCGTGCGCATCCAGACGCGCGCCTCGATGGGCAACTGTCAGGGCGCGATTTGCTGTCACCGGATGGCGAACGAACTCGCCCCCGAGTACGACGAGGAGACCATTCGCGCGTCCCTCGACGACCTCTACCAGGAGCGCTGGAAGGGCGAGCGCCACGCCATGTGGGGCACGCAGCTCTCACAGACCGCGCTGAAGCACATGCTCCACGCGGCGACGATGAACCGCGACGAGGACCCCGCGGCGGCCGACGCCGACATCGACTTCGCCGCCTTCGACGACGGCGGTGCCTCGGAGGGCGACGCCTCGGGCGTCGCGTCCGGCGGGGCGGTCGCGGACGGCGGCCGCGAGCGAACCGACCGCGCGGACGACGACGCGCTCGGAGGTGCCGATGGCGATAACTGACGACGTGCTCGTCATCGGCGGCGGCATCGCCGCCTGCACGGCCGCGCTCTCGGCCGCGGAGACGGGCGCTCGCGTGCGCCTGCTCGCCCACAAGAAGAGCACGCTCCGGCAGGCCAGCGGCCTCGTCGACGTGCTCGGCTACGCCGGCGGCGACGGTCCCCTCTCGGACCCCTACGCCGGTCTCGACGCGCTCCCGGAGGGACACCCCTACCACGTCGTCGGCGAGGACGGCGTCCGCGCCGGCCTCCGCATCTTCGACGAGGCGGTCGGCGACGCCTACCGCGGCGGCCACACCGACTCGAACGCGCTCGTGATGACTCACGGCGGCGCGGTGAAGCCGACCGCGCGCTACCCCGAGTCGGTCGCGCCCGGTCTCGCCAGCACCTCCGGCGACATGCTTCTGGTCGGCTTCGCGGGCCTCACGGACTTCGACGCGCCCGTCGCGGCCGACCACCTGACGGCCGCCGGCGTGCCGTTTTCGCCCCGCGGCGTCACCGTCGAGTTCCCCAAGCGGTTCCGCGCCGACGCGAAGGTGACGCGGTTCGCCAAGGCGCTCGACCGCGACGAGGACGTCGACGGCGGCACGGTTCGCTCGGCCCTCGCCGACACGGTCGCCGAGGAACTGGACGGCGAGTCGCGCGTCGGCTTCCCGGCGATGCTCGGCGACGACCACGACGAGGAGGTCCGCGCGGAGCTTTCGGACCGCCTCGGCGTCCCCGTCTTCGAGGTGCCGACCGGCCCGCCGAGCCTGCTCGGGCTCAAGCTCGAAGACATGCTGTTCGACGCGCTCGACGAGGCGGGCGTCCGAATCTCGGCGGGCAACCCGGCGGTCGACTTCGAGGCCGAAGACGGCCGCGTCGAGACGGTCGTCGTCGACCAGAAGAGCCGACCGACGCCCTACTCGGCCGACCAGGTCGTTCTCGCGACGGGCGGCCTCGTCGGCAAGGGCCTCGACTCCGACCGAGAATCGGTCACTGAGCCCGTCTTCGGCTGTCACGTCCCGCACCCCGAGGACCGCTACGACTGGTCCGAACCCGAGGCGTTCGGCGACCACGCGTTCGCACGCTTCGGCGTCGTCCCCGACGACGGACTCCGACCGACCGGCGAAGACGGCGAACCGCACTTCGAGAACCTGCGCGCCGCGGGCGGCGTCGTCGGCGGTGCCGACGTGGCGCGCGAGAAATCCGCGAGCGGCGTCTCCTTGGCGACGGGTGCCGTCGCCGGCCGACTCGCGGGCGAGGAGGCAACCAGATGAGTGACGCAGAATCCCCAGGCAACCCGACGCTGACTCCCGACGCACAGACAGACGACTTCGAGGCCGTCGAGGTGTTCCCCGACAGCACCGACATGGACCTCCGACCGGGCGCGGACAACTGCTACAAGTGCACCGCCTGCGACGTGTCCTGCCCGGTCGCGGAAGTCGACGACGAGTTCCCCGGGCCGAAGTTCCAGGGCCCGGAGCAGTGGCGGCTCAAGCGCAAGGAAGACGAGGCCGTCGACGACTCCATCATGTCGTGTTCGAACTGCATGCGCTGTGACGACGCCTGTCCCTCGGGCGTCCCGCTCAGCCAGATGCACAACACGGCCCGCGGCGAGTACGTCGACGAGGAGATGGACAAGCTCTCGCGGGAGTACATCCGCAACCGCATCCTCGCCAACTACGGCACGCTCGCCCAGTTGGGCAGCATGTTCCCCCGGCTGGCGAACGCCGTCATGGGCAACTCGGTCGTCCAGCGGATAAACGAGAAGGTGCTCGGCATCACGGCCGAGCGCGACTTCCCCGAGTTCGCCACCCAGACGTTCCGCGAGTGGTGGAACGAACGCGGCGGCCCGCAGGTCCGCTCCGAGGAGAAGCGCGTCGCCTACTTCCACGGCTGTTACTCCAACTACAACACGCCCGAGGTGGGCAAGGCGATGGTCCGCCTCTTCGAGTCGTTCGGCTACGAGGTCGTCGTCCCCAAACAGCGCTGTTCGGGGACGCCGATGTTCGCGAACGGCATGCTCGACGACGCAAAGCGCGCCGCCGGCATCAACGTCGAGAACTTCGCGGGGCTCATCCCCGAGGGCTACGACATCATCGCGTCGTGTACCTCCTGTTCGATGTCGCTCCGCCAGGAGTACCCCGAACTGTTCGACATCGACGGCATCGAGGACCTCTCGGCGCACACCTACGAGGCGCTCGAGTACCTGCGCATCCACGAGGACCTCGAAAGTGAGGTTCGAGAAGCGTCCGTCGAGGACCAGTCGTTCGCGTACCACGCGCCGTGTCACGGCCGCAATCAGGGGCTCGACCGGCAGGCGGTCGAGCTGTTCCGCCAGCTCGACGGCGTCGACATCGAGGACGTGGGCGACTCCTGTTCCGGCATCTCCGGCACCTACGGCTGGAAGGAAGAGAAGTACGACAAGTCGATGCAGATCGGCGCGGACATGTTCGACCACATGGAGCACGCCCAGGGGGACGTCGGCATGACCGAATGTCCCACCTGTTCGATGCAGATGGAGCACGGAACGGGCTACGACATCAAACACCCGCTCCAGCTCCTCGAAGAGGCGCTGGTCTGACACGCGCGCACGGTTGACGAACGACTTCGTTCGAGCGCCGGACCACTCGAACGCCGTCGCGCTCGGCGCGCGCGACGATTCGACGGCGACTTTCCGGTGATTGTTGCTCATTAATCGCCGGATTTGTCCGTCGTTCGACCGAATCGTCCGTTTTGTCCGCCCGATTCTGTCCTCGATTAAAACGGGTGAAATAGTGCCCGTGTGAAATAGTAGACGCCGTATTCTGGCGTTTCAGTCCCTATAGAGTGATTTTGCTCTCCACAATATGCGAGGCAGTAGTAAAGAAACATTTATCATATAATTTGTACACGTTTGTAGTGGTAGGACTCTCACACCGAGAGTTCGTATCGAGGTTGGTTAGAAATGTCAGGAGAAACTTACGTCGGTGCCATCGACCAGGGTACCACAGGCACGCGGTTCATGGTGTTCGACCACGACGGCAAGGTGGTCGCCAACGCCTACGAGAAGCACGAACAGATCTACCCAGAGCCCGGTTGGGTCGAACACGACGCGAACGAGATTTGGGACAACACGAAGAAGGTCATCGACGAGGCGCTCGGAAGCGCCGGACTCGACGCCGAGCAGTTGGAAGCCATCGGTATCACGAACCAGCGCGAGACGACGCTCATCTGGGACCGTGAGACCGGACAGCCGATTCACAACGCCATCGTCTGGCAGGACCGTCGAACGACCGACCGCATCGAGACGCTCGAGGCGGACGGCAAGACCGACGACGTGCGCGCGAAGACGGGTCTCGAACCCGACGCGTACTTCTCCGCGACGAAAGCCGAGTGGCTGCTGGACAACTCCGACCCCATCAAGCTCCAGCGCTCCCGACCCGAAGATATCCGAGACCGCGCTGCCGACGGCGAACTCGCCTTCGGGACCATCGACACGTGGCTCATCTACAATCTGACGGGGAACCACATCACGGACGTGACGAACGCGTCGCGGACCATGCTGTTCAACATCCACGACATGGAGTGGGACGACGAACTCCTCGACGAGTTCAACGTCCCCCGCGAACTCCTCCCCGAGGTCCGCCCGTCGTCCGACGACGACCACTACGGCGAGACCGACGCGGACGGCTTCCTCGGCGCGGAAGTCCCCGTCGCCGGCGCGCTCGGCGACCAGCAGGCCGCGCTGTTCGGCCAGACCTGTTTCGACGCCGGCGACGCGAAGAACACCTACGGCACCGGCTCGTTCATGCTGATGAACACCGGCGACGAGGCCGTCATGTCCGAACACGGCCTCCTCACCACCGTCGGCTTCCAGCGCTCCGGTGAACCGGTCCAGTACGCCCTCGAAGGCTCCATCTTCATCACCGGCGCGGCGATCGAGTGGCTCGAAGACATGACGCTCATCGACAACGCCGCCGAGTCCGAGAAGCTCGCTCGGTCGGTCGAGTCCACCGACGGCGTCTACTTCGTCCCCGCGTTCACGGGCCTCGGCGCTCCCCACTGGGACCAGCGCGCCCGCGGCACCATCGTCGGTATGACCCGCGGCACCCGCCGCGAGCACATCGTCCGCGCGACGCTCGAGTCCATCGCGTTCCAGACGCGCGACGTGGCCGAGGCGATGGAGTCCGACAGCGACATCGACCTCTCCAGCCTCCGCGTCGACGGCGGCGCGGTCAAGAACAACTTCCTCTGCCAGCTCCAGTCGAACATCCTCGACACGGAGATCGTCCGCCCACAGGTCGACGAGACGACCGCGCTGGGCGCGGCCTACGCCGCCGGCCTCGCCGTCGGCTACTGGGAGACGCTCGACGAACTCCGCGAGAACTGGCAGGTCGACCGCGAGTTCGCCCCGAAAGACCCACAGAACGTCGAAGCGCGCTACGGCCGCTGGAAAGAGGCCGTCGACCGCTCGCTCGACTGGGCACGGGAGGAGTAACTCGTGTTCGAAGCATTCGCACTCCAGATTCCGGTCATCGGCGTCAGCGCCGAGCGGTTCGTCGTCCTCCTGCTCGCGGCGTTCGCGGGCGGGATGTTCGGCGCGGCCATCGGCGCACTGCCGTCGTTCATCTTCACCGGCTTCGTCGTGCTGCTCGGCGAGACGGCTGGCATCGTCATCCGACAGTTCGAAGGTGCCGACCTCATCACCGCCGGCGAACTCGGCACGGGTATCACCGGCAGCATCGGGTTCGGCCCGTTCGTCGGCCCGCACATCGCCTTCGCCGGCGGCGTCGCCGCCAGCGCCTACGCGGGCAAGCGGTACGCGGACATGAACCCCAGCGAGGGCGGCTACCACTTCGGTAAGGACATCACGTACGCGTTCGGCACGCAGCCCGACATCCTCGCCGTCGGGGGTCTGTTCGGCGTCCTCGGGCTCCTCATCTCCCGCGTCGCCGGCGGTATCGGCCTCCCGCTCGACAGCGTCGCGCTGTCCGTCATGACGACGGCGTTCATCGCGCGCATCGCCTTCGGCTACCCGCTCATCGGCTCGCCCGCCGGTAGCGGCCTCCTCGACATGTCGCCGTTCGAGAAGGGAACGATGCGCGGCGACGGCAGCGGTCGGCCCGCGACCGAACCGTGGCTTCCCCACCAGTACAAGTGGGTCAACATCGTCGTCATCGGTCTCGGAGCCGGTATCCTCGGCGGCTGGACGTGGCTCATCACGGAGAGCTTCTTCCTCGCCTACGGTATCTCCGCGGCCAGCCTGCTGTTCTTGAACCTCGGCGTCGAGAAGATTCCCGTCACCCACCACATCACCCTCGGTGGGTCGGCGTTCGGAGCCGTCGCCGCGCCGATGGTCGGCGGGAGCGAACCGCTCATCATCGTCGCCGCCGCGGTCGGTGGTCTCATCGGCGCGCTGCTCGGCGAAGTCACCCAGCGTGTCGCGTACGCCCACTCCGGGACCCACGTGGACCCGCCGGCGATGTCGATTACCATCTACTCGCTCATCATCGGCGTGCTGTTCCTGCTCGGGGCTATCCCCAACTCGGCGTACCTCGGACTCGGTCCCTAACAGCCCGGACGCCTCCGGCCCCGCACACGTCGTTCACGATTTTTCTTCGCCGCGTTCCGCAACCGGTAGCGATAACGCTCCCCGGTCGATACCGAACGTATGGAACGCATCGTCGCTGTCGTCCCGAAAGACGGCCTCCACGCTCGTCCCGCCTCGCAGTTCGTCGAGACCGCGAACTCCTTCGACGCCGACGTGCAACTCGGCCGCGCCGACGAGGACGACCTCGTCCCCGCCGCCAGTATGCTCGCGGTCACCGGCCTCGGCGTCGGTCACGGCGAGGAGATTCGCCTCGTCGCGGAGGGCGACGACGCGGAAGCGGCGCTCGACGCCCTCGAAGCAGTGCTCTCGACGCCCGAAGCCGGCGACGAAGAATAGGAAACCCCGGTCCGGGTCCGCCGCGCCCCGCGGCGGTGTCTCTTCTCGGCACGCGTCGCCGGCTGCGGCCGGGTCGCCAGACGGTCGCTCAGTTCAGCTTTCGGTAGTCGCGGGCGTCCTCGGCGCGCTCGACGACCGAGTCGAGCGTCGCCTTCTTGCTCGTCGTCTCGACGGCCGCGTTGAGCGTCCCCTCCAGAATCGGCGCGTCGGCGATGACCGCCTCGGAATCCGTCGCCATCTCGATGGCGAGTTCCGCGTTCATCACGGCGCTGCCGAGGTCCACGAGGACGACGACGCCGTCGCCGTCGTCGGCCTCCTCGATGCCCTCGCGGATGCGGTCCGGCGAGGTTCCGATGCCGTCCTCGTCGCCGCCGGCGGGAACGATGCGGGCGTTGCCGCCGCCCATCTGCGCGGCGACCTCGGCGATTCCCTCAGCGGCCTTCGCGCTGTGCGAGACGACGACGAGGCCAATCATTCCGCTCTCCCGACAGCGTCTTCGGCCCGAGCGTCGCGGTCGACCTCGCCGTCGAGGTACTCCTCGGCCGTCTCAAGCAGCTCTTCGAGGATGAACAGCGTACTCGTCGCGCCGGGGTCCTGATGGCCGACCGAGCGCCAGTCGAGGAACGACGCGCGGCCCTTCAGCGCCTTGATGGGGACCGTGAAGGCGACGCCGCGCTCGGCCGCGTCGACGGCTTTAGCGAGGGCTTCGAGCGGCGGGAGGTCGTCCTGCTCGATGGACTTCTTGTAGGTGTGGACGGCGGGGACGAGCGCGTCGACCATCGTCTTCGCGCCGACCTGCGCGCCGCCGCGGTCCTTGACCTTGTCGAGGTACGCCTCGGCGAACGCCACCGACGTCTCGGCGGTGATGCCGCCTTCGAGTTCCTGACTGGCGAACATGATAGAGCCGCCGTAGAGGGGACCGGAGGCCCCGCCGACGTTCGAGATGAGCGTCGTCCCGACGTTCTTGACGACCTCGTTCGGCTCCATCTCGGCGAACTCCCCGCGCTTGTCGGCGGCCTTGCCGAAGCCGCGCTCCATGTTCGCGCCGTGGTCGGCGTCGCCGATGGCGGAGTCGAGGTCCGTGAGGTACTCCTTCTCCTCGGCGAGGCGCTCGGCGACGTTGTCGAGCGCGTCCAGCACCGCTTCGCGTTGTGTCTCTGCGTCAGCCATGGCTGTCCTTCGTCGGCCTGTCGTTAATCCCTTGTCCCGCGGGACTGTTCTGCCGCGAAAAATCGGTGGACGCGTCGGGAGTCGCCCCCGAACGTGCTCGGCGAGCGTCGCCGCTTACTCGGTGACGGTCAGGCCGGGCGTCTCCGCGGGCGCGCCGAGCAGTTCCTTCAGTTCGTCGTCGACGCGGAGTACGGAGACCGAACAACCCATCATGTCGAGCGAGGTCATGTAGTCGCCGACCCACGCGTCCCACGTCTCGATGCCGCGGTCGTCGAGGATGGACTGGAGCTTGCGGTTGACGATGTACAGCTCCGACAGCGGCGTGCCGCCCATGCCGTTGACCATCGTCACGACCTCCTCGCCCTCGTCGAGTTCGAGGTCGTCGAGGACGTTCTCGGTCAGGTGCTCGGTTATCTCGTCGGCGCTCATGATGTCGGCGCGCTCGGTGCCCGGCTCGCCGTGGATGCCGATGCCGAGTTCGATTTCGTCCTCGCCGAGGTCGAACGTCGGTTCGCCCTTCTCCGGCGTGACACAGGAGGTGAGCGCCATCCCCATCGTGCGCACGTTGTCGACGACCTTCTCGGCGACGGCTGTGACCGCTTCGAGGTCGCCGCCCGCGGCGGCCTTCGCGCCCGCGCACTTGTGGACGAAGATGGTGCCCGCGACGCCGCGACGACCGGACGTGTACAGCGAGTCCTCGACGGCCACGTCGTCGTTGACGACGACCTGCTCGACCTCGACGCCCTCCATGGCGGCCATCTCGGCCGCGGTGTCGAAGTTCATCACGTCCCCCTCGTAGTTCTTGACGACGCAGAGGACGCCCTCGCCCGCGTCCGTGGCCTGAATCATCTCGTTCAACTGGTCGGCCGTCGGCGAGGTGAACACCTCACCCGCCGCCGCGCCGTCGAGCATCCCCTCGCCGAGATAGCCCGCGTGCGTCGGCTCGTGGCCCGACCCGCCGCCGGAGACGACCGCGACCTTCCCATCGACCGGCGCGTCGCCGCGGACGAGGACGTTCGTGCCGTCGAGCCGGCGGAGTTCGGGGTGCGCCGCCACCATCCCGTCGAGCATCTCGTCTACGACCGCTCCGGGTTCGTTGATGAGTTTCTTCATGACTCACAGTCCATCACGGTCGATGAGGCCAAAAGTGTTGGTCAGCCGGAAGTCGAAGCCGGCGTCGTCTGCGAAAATCGAGGCACGTCACCCGCTATTTTGCGGGAGGTGGGCGCGGCGACCGAGTGACGGCCGACCGCCGCCAGCGACCGGGGACCGCGCGGGGCCGCCTCAGTCGAGCTGCGTGACCGCGATGGTCACGGACACGTCCTCGACGTCCCACGTCTCGACCGTCTCGCCGTCGGCGCTTCCGAGGTCGAGTTCGCGGGCGCGGACCTCCTCGGCGATGAGGTCGCGGTTCTCCTCGACGAAGCCGGCGACGCGGTCGTCGTCGACCGCGAGCGACACGTCGATTTCGGCCTCGACGTCGAGGTCGAGCTGTTTGCGCATCTCCTGGATGCGGCGGATGACGTCGCGGGCGTAGCCCTCGGACTCGATGTCGTCGGTGAGTTCGGTGTCGACGTAGACCGTGCCGCCCTCGAAGTCGGCTCCGGTGACGTGTTCCGGGGGTTCGGCGCGGTACGAGACCATCTCGTCTGTGAGGTCGTACGTCTCGCCGTCGACCTCGACGCCGGACTCGACTTCGGCGCGCGAGAGGCCCTCGACGGCCTCCATGATTTTCTGGGCGTCAGCGCCGAACTCCGGCCCGATGACGCTCATCTGCGGCTCCGCGGTCTCGACGAGCTCGTCGAAGCCCTCGACGACCTGCACGTCGCGGGTGTTCACGCGCTCCGCGAGGAGGTCCGAGAGGGCTCCGACCGCGTCGGCGACCTCGGCGTCCTCGGACTCGACGACGATGCGCGAGACGGGCCAGCGGAGCTTGCGACCGCCGAGCTGGCGGGCGTGCGCCGCGGCCTCCTCCACGTCGCGGAGGACGGCCATGTTGGCTTCGAGTTCCTCGTCGCGGCGCTCCTCGTCGGCCTCGGGGTACGACAGCATGTGGACGGTCGTCTCCGAGCCGTCGAGCCGCTGGTACATCCGTTCGGCCATGTAGGGCGCGTAGGGCGCGATGAGCCGGATGGACTCCGAGAGCACCGTCGAGAGCGTGGCGTACGCGCCGAGCTTCGACGCCGAGTCCTCCTCGTCCCACATGCGCTCGCGGATGGCCTTCACGTAGAAGCGCGAGACGTCCTGCGTGATGAAGTCCAGAAGCGTGTTGAGCGCGGTGGAGACCTCGTAGTCGTCCCACGCGTCCGCCATCTCGGCTTCGACGGTCTGGAGCCGCGAGAGCACCCACTCGTCGACGACGGTGAGTTCGCCCTCCGAGAGGTCGGCCTCGGCGGGGTCGTAGCCGTCGAGGTCCATGTACGGAAGCGGGAACCGGAAGACGTTCCAGAAGATGTTGAGCGTCGACTGGGTGTCGGCGAGGCCGTCCCACTCGAACGAGAGGTCCACGCCCTGCTGGTCGTGGCTGAGGAGATAGGCGCGAAGCGGGTCGCGGCCGGCGCGGTCGATGGCCTCCTCGGGCGTCACAATGTTGCCGACGGACTTCGACATCTTGCGGCCGTCCTTGTCGTTGGCGAAGCCGTGCATGATGACCTCCTTGTACGGCGACTCGCCGGTCGCGGCGGTGCCCATGCCGAGTTGCGACCAGAACCACCCGCGGGTCTGGTCGTGCGCCTCGATGATGAGGTCGGCGGGCCACAGCTCGTCGTAGGCCTCGGTCTCGCCGGGGAAGTCGAGCGTGCCCCACGTGGCGACCGAGGAGTCTATCCACACGTCGAACACGTCGGGAACGCGCTCGTAGGTCACGCCGTCTTCGGTGATGGTGATGGGGTCGACCGAGGGCCGGTGGAGGTCCACCGTCTCGGGGTCGACGTCCTGGTCGGCGCGCTCTGCGAGTTCCTCGCGGGTGCCGACGACAATCATCTCCTGTGCGCCCTCGGCGTCGGCGTCCTGCGGGACCCAGATGGGAAGCGGGATGCCCCAGTAGCGCTGTCGGGAGACGTTCCAGTCGGGCGCGTCGCTCACGAAGTCGCGGAAGCGGTTGTCGCGGGCCCACTGCGGGTGCCACTCGGACTCCTCGATGTTGTCGAGAAGCTGTTCTTTCACGTCCGTGACCGTGATGAACCACTGGTCGGTGGCGAGGAAGATGATGTCCGTGTCACAGCGCCAACAGTGGCCGTAGCGGTGGTCGTGCTCGCCGGCGTGGAGCAGGTGGCCGAGCTCGTCGAGGTCCTCGATGACTTCGGGGTTGGCGTCGCGGACGAAGGTTCCCGCGTAGTCGCCGCCCTGCTCCGTGAACTCGCCTTTGTCGTCGACGGGGACGAACACGTCCAAGCCGAGTTCCTGCCCGCGGGCGAAGTCTTCCTGACCGTGACCGGGAGCGGAGTGGACGAGGCCCGTGCGGTCGGCCTCGACGTAGTCGGCGGTGTACACCTGTCCCGCGCCCTCGAAGTCGGCGTACTCGGCGACCACGCCGTCGAGCGGGTGGTCGTACTCCCAGCCGACCATCTCCTCGCCCGTGACCTCCGAGAGGACCTCGTAGTCCTCGTAGCGGCCCTTCTTCAGGACCTCCTCGACGCAGGGCTCGGCGAGGTAGAGCACCTCGCTCTCGCCGTCCTTCTCGGCGCGGACCTCCTGGTACGTCATCTCGCCGTCGACGGCGACGAACGTGTTGGCGGGGATGGTCCACGGCGTCGTCGTCCAGATGACGAGGTTGCCCTCGCGGCCCTTCAGGGGGAACTTGACGTAGATGGACGGCGAGGTGATTTCGTCGTACTCGACCTCGTTTGCCGCGATGGCGGTCTGACAGCGCGGGCAGTAGTTGACGCTGCGCTTGCCCTGTTCGACCAGTCCGTTCTCGGCGACCTTCGAGAAGGCCCACCACGCGGACTCCATGTACTCGGGCGAGAGCGTCTGATAGGGGTTGTCCCAGTCCATCCACGCGCCGATGGACTGGAAGTCCTCGTCCATCGCCTCGCGGTTGCGGACGGCGAACTCCTTGCACTTCTGGATGAACTGCTCCATGCCGAACTCCTCGATGTCGCGCTTCGAGGTGAAGCCGAGTTCCTCTTCGACTTTGACCTCGATGGGGAGGCCGTGCATGTCGTAGCCGGGGCGGTCCGTGACCTGATGCCCCGTCATGCGCTTGTGCCGAATGACGGCGTCCTTCAGCGTCTTGTTCCACGCCGTGCCGAGGTGCATCTGGCCGGACGTGTACGGCGGGCCGTCGACGAAGAAGAACGACGGGTCGTCGGCGTGTGCCTCCTTCGTCGCCTCGTACGCGTCGTTCTCGTCCCAGTACTCGCCGACGACGGACTCCACGTCCGACGGCGTGTACTGGTCTGCGATGTCTTCCATACCCCGTCCTTCTCGCGGATATATATCAAAACGGCGGGTCTGGTCCGCGTCGGTCGGGCGTTCCGGCGGGTCCGACTCAGACACGGGAGACCCTCCGCTGTCGGCGGTCTGTTGGTCGCTGTCGATACGCCTGTCGGGTGTGGTGCGTGTGTCGCTCCATGGGAGTTCCGGTGTGTCACACCGGGAGGGACTGCAGTCGCTCGGAGGTCGATACGGACGGAAGTCGAGGATGAGGAGTGTGCGAGGCTACTGCCCCGCAATAATGAGCGACGGAGCGACGACCGACGGTCGGGACTGGCCGACCGCGGGTGAGCGAGAGAGGCTCCGGTGTCGTCGCATGCTATCCGAACGAAGTCTCGGAAGCGGCATAACGCTTACTCCGGTGACGACACCGACATCGACGCCGGCATCGACGCTATCGGTCCGACCAGCGACCGACGCGGTGGGTCGCGACGACCGACTCGACCGCCGACCCGTGCGTGGTCCCGGACTCGTCGTCGCGCTCGAACATCCGGAGCGTGGCGTTCGTCGGCGCGGCACCCCTCGCCACGTCGAACTTCGAGAGGTGAGTGCAGACGAGCGTGTCCGCGTCGAACGGTTCGAGGTCTGACGGCGGCGACCGCCGAATCGGGAGGTCGGCGTCGCGCCAGCCGGTCCACGACGGGGACCCCGCGGCGTTGTAGAACGCGGCGTCCTCGCGGGGCATTCGGACCTCGAACAGCAGGACGAACGAGTCGCCTTCGGCCCACAGCAGGTCGTTCGAGTACTGCCCCTGCATCGCGCGGTCGGTGAACACGTCCGTCTGGTCGTCCGGCGGGTCGGCGAACAGCCACCCGCGGAAGTCGGCGTCGTCGGGGAACGACCCGTTCACGTACTGCTCGTCTGCCGGGTGGAGTTTCGAGTGGCCGGTGTCGGCGCGGATTCGACCGCTCGCGGTCCGTCGGGCGTCGGCGAGACAGCCCGAGAGGCCCGCCAGCGAGAGCGCGGCAGCGCTCGAAAGGAGGGCTCGGCGGTGCATGTCCGACGCTGACGGCGGCTATCGGTTTAATCCCACGTAATCCACAGGAGGACCGCCAGCGCCACCGCCTGGAGGACGTGGACGCCCATCAGCACCCGCCACGCCGCGGCGGGAACGGCGGTGGCGAACCAGACCGACAGCGTCGGGTCCACGAGGTAGTAGTACAGCGCGAAGAGGCTCTGCGCGAGCAGAAAGACGCCGAAGACGACGAGGCCGAGCGCGTGTTTCGACCGGAACAGCAGGTAGTTCCGCCCCCAGATTCCGAGCAGGACGACGAGGAACACCGCGCTCGCGCCGAGCGCGAACCGCGCGGCGTCGACCAAGACGCTCATGGCCGCCGCTGGGCGCGAGGCGGTTCACGTCGTCGGGTTCGCATCGGCGTCATTCGTTCGGGAGGTGGTTCGCTCGAAACCGGCGTCGGAGCGGGGGCGACGGCAGGGCGGGTGGGCGGCTCGCTCCGGGTCAGTTGTCCGCGACGACGCTGAGGTCGAACGCGGCGTCCGCCGGCTCGTCGTCGGGCGTCAGGTAGCCGAGCGCGATGGCGGTGTACGCGCGACCGCCCTCGACGGTGACGTCGAACTCGGCGACCACGTCGCCGTCGTTCGACTCCGTGTCGCCCCGAATCTGGAGCGTGTAGTCCCCGGCGGGGACCTCGACGGTCGCGGCGTCGCCGAAGGCCGCGCCGTCGACGAGAGCGTCCCCGGAGCCCGCGACGGTCACGTCGACCGCGGGCGCGTCCGGCGAGGCGTGTAGCACCCGGACGCGGGCCGCGTCGTCAGCGGGGGCCGAGCGGTCGTCTTCGAGGAGGGTGACGGCGAAGCCGTTCTCGGCCGCCGAGTCGAGTTCGCCGAGCGCCGCGGCGGTGTACGCGCCGGCCGCGAGGTCGAGCGTCTCGTCGAAGACGACCGTGTCGGGCGCGTCGGTCGCGCGAATCGTCACCTGGTGGGACCCGGCGGTCAGCGCGAGGTAGTCGCTGACCGCGCCGAACGGCACGTCCGAGAGCGCGACCGCGCCGTCGACGAGCACGTCGACGTTCGGCGCGTCCGGCGAGAGGTGCGCGGCGCGGAGGGACACGTCGCGCTGGACGAGCCCGCCGCCGCCGGACCCGGCGTCGACGACCGCGACGGGCCGGAACGCCTCGTCGGTCGGCTCGTCGTCGGGCGTCAGGTAGCCCGCCGCGAACACCGTGTAGACGGTGCCGCCGCCGAGTTCGACGTCGAACTCCGCGACCGCGTCGCCGTCGTTCGACTCCGTGTCGCCCCTGACCTGGAGCGCGTAGGTGTCGGCCGGCACCTCGACGCTGCCGGACTGGGTGAACGACACGCCGTCGAAGAGCACCGTGTCGCCGGCGGTCACGTCGACCGCGGGGGCATCGGGCGAGGCGTGGACCACGCGGACCCGGGCCGTGTCGTCGTCCGGGAGCGACACGTCGTCTTCGAGGACGAGCGGTTCGAACGTCTCCTCGGTGAGTTCGCCGACCGCGGCGACGGTGTAGGTCGCCTCGGCGACGTCGAGGTCGCCCTCGAAAGCGACCGTGGACTCGTCGCCGGCGGCGGTGACTTTCACCGTCCGGGTCCCGACGGGAACCGAGAGGTAGTCGCTGACCGCGCCGAACGGCACGTCAGAGAGGGCTACCGAGCCGTCGACGTACACGTCGACGTTCGGCGCGTCGGGAGAGAGGTGGGCGACGCGGAGCATCGCCGTCTCGGGTTCCGGCGTCGGTGTCGGGGTGGGAGTCGGAGTCGCCGTCGTGGTCGTCTCCGTCTCGTCGTCGGTCCCGCCGCCGCCCATACAACCTGCGAGCCCGCCCGCGATGGCGACGCCACCGAATCCACGGAGTACGTCGCGGCGTTTCATGTTCGTCATAGTGACGAGAGATGAGAGCGGCGATTGGAATATCACCGTTTTCCCAAATTCAGCCACAATGCTTCCAGAAATATGTCCTTCCTACGTGAATGTCAACATATAACGTCATTATTTTGTGAATGTTCGGAACCGGGTTCCAAGCGGCGTCGGAGTCCGCACGGAAGCCAACGAAGGGAGGGGAGACCGGCCTCAGAAGTCGGGCAGGTCGTCGGGCGCTTCGTACTCGGACTCCCAGTCGATGTAGTCGTCTTTGAGCACGTCGCACACGTCCTGTCCGAGTTCGGTGAGGCCGGCGTTGATAGACGACACCTCGCCCCACGAGGTCAGTTCGGGGTGGAGTTCGCGCTCCTTCCAGTCCTCGGGGATGCCCGGCGCGTGGTAGCCGACGCGGTCGGCGAAGTCGTCCCAGAAGAAGTCGAAGTGGGAGAGGAGGTCGAGGTCGAGGACGATTTCCCACTGCGCCTCGGTGACGGGCGTCTCCGCGGCCCACGCCTCGAAGGCGTCGGCCCACGCGCCGGCTTCGAGGAAGTCCTCCAACTCGGCGCGCTTGAAGTCGGCGTCGGCCGCCACCTGCGCGTCGTCGTACTGGTTCGGGTCGACGGTCGGGAGCGACGGCGGGTCCGGAACGGGAACGTCGAGCATGGTCGCCAGTCGGTCGCCGTCCGGGAAAAGGGTTCGGCGCTGACGCCAGTTTCCTCAGTTCTCCATGCGCTCGATGACGGATTCGAGCTGTTCGGCGCGGGCGGCGACCGCCTCGGCGCGGAGTTCCGCTTCCTCGTCGGTCTCGCAGACGAGTCGGGGGACCGGCGTCGGCTTCCCGTCGTCGTCGAGCGCGACGAACGTCAGGAACGACGTGGTCGTCTTGCGGAGTTCGTCGGTCTTCGGGTTCTCGGCGTGCACGTCGACTTTCACGTCCACGCTGGTTCGGCCGACGTTGAACACGTACGCCTCCATCACGGCGACTTCGCCGAGGTCGATGGGGCTGATGAAGTCGACGTGGTCCATCGACGCGGTGACGCACTGGCGGTTCGAAAAGCGCATCGCCGCGATGGCCCCGCAGATGTCCATCCAGTGGAGGACCGCCCCACCGAGGGCTCGCCCGAGGTTGTTGGTGTCGTTCGGCAGGAGGAGTTCGGTCATCTCGGTGCGCGACTCGTCGAGCGTCGCGGTGGATTCGCTCATGCGAGCAGGGTCGCGCCGAGGGGGCTTGAAATCGTGGGGCGCGGCGGCGACGGCCCCGGTTCACTCCTCGAAGTCGGCGTCGAACGCCTCGGGCGACTGCCCGGCGGCGTCGAGCACCTCGTCGGAGATGAGAATCGGACAGTCCACGCGGATGGCGAGGGCGATGGCGTCGCTCGGGCGGGCGTCGAAGACGAACGTCCGCGCCTCGCCGTCGTGGTACCGCTCGGCGTCGACCTTGGCGAGGAACGTGCCGTTCGAGAGGTCGTCGATGCGGATGCTGTCGATGGCCCCGCCGAACTCGGTCACCATCTCGACCAGGAGGTCGTGGGTCAGCGGGCGCTCGAACTGCTCGCCGGAGAGCCCGAGCTGGATGGCCTGAGCCTGGTCCGACGTGATGACGATGGGCAGGAACTCGTCGCGCGCTTCGAGGACCACCGCCGGCACGTTCGAGCCGTCTTCGCCGACGCCGACCCCGATACCGCGGACCACGGCACGGTGTTTCATGCTATGCTGTAGTTGGCCGGAGTACGAATAGTTACCCCAGAACGAGTCGCCGACCCGGTCGCCGTCGCTCCCCGTGAGCGCTCAGCGTCGGGCGAACTGAACGGCCGCGATGACGAGCAGGATGGCGAGGCCGCCGGCGAAGAAGGCGAGCCCCGGCGGGATTCCCTGCGCCGCCGCGGGCGCGGCCTCCGCGGCCATCGTCGAGACCGTCCCGGCGTCGGCGGACTCCGCGGCACCGCCGGCACCGCCGAGAACGCCGAGGCCCCGCGACGCGACCCACTGGACGAACGCCGAGAGCAGGCCCAAGACGGCGACGCCGCCGAGCAGGCTCGTCAGCATGGACGCCAGCCCCGTCCGCGTCTCCTCGCCGGCGGCGACGACGACCAGCGGCCTGTCGGCGGGCGCGTACACCTTCATCTCGCGGCCCTTCTCGGAGTAGACGGTGTCGACCACCTCGACGAGGCCCGCGTCGTCGAGCTTTCGGAGGTGGTACTGGACGTTCTGAAGCGACGTGTCGACGCGTTCCGCGAGGTCCGCGGCGTTCGTCGGCTTGTCGTGGAGCGCGGCGAGCACGCGGCGGGCCGTCTCCGACGAGAGCGCCGAGAGGAGGTCCGACGCCTCGTCGTCGTCGAGTCCGATGACCCGCGGGGAGGATTCGTCCGCGGCGGAGGTGTCGGGAGTGGAGGGCAACAAACCGGCCATGGGGGTGAGTACTCCGCCGGAGGATACAAACCTGTTGTCCGTCGCCCGCGGAACTGTCGGCGCTCAGACGCCCTCGCCGACCACGACGACGCGCAGGTCGTTGACGTTCGTCCCCGTCGCGCCGGACTCGACGAGCGCGCCGGCCTCCCGAAGCACCGGGAGCGCGTCGTTTCTCGCCAGCGCGTCGTGGGCGTCCCCGGCGTCGACGGTCGACGAGTCCACGACCGCGCCCGCGACCTCCGTCCCGCCGTCTTTCCCGTCGCTGTCGATGCTGGCGAGGACGGTCTCCTCGGGGAGTTCGGCGGCGGCCGCGAGGCAGAATTCGAGGTTCGGCCCGCCGTCGCCGTCCCCGCGGACCGTCACGGTACACTCGCCGCCCGAGAGGACCACGGCGGGCGCGGAAATCGGGTTCCCGGTCGCGAGCGACTCCTCCGCGACGGCGACGTGGGTCTTCGCGGCCTCGCGCGCCTCGCCGCGCACGCGAGAGGAGAGGACGAGCGGGTCGTAACCGCGGTCCGCAGCCACCTCGCGGGCGGCGTCGAGCGCGGTGAACGTGTCCGCGAGAACGTGGTTCGTCACCCGGCCGAACACCGAGTCGCCGGGTTTCGGCGTCTCCGGGATGTCGCCGGCGGAGCCGCGGGCGAGGCGCGTGCGGACCGATTTCGGCACGTCGAGGTCGAAGCGGTCCAGCACGTCGAGGGCGTCGTCGTAGGTCGTCTCGTCGGGCGCGGTCGGGCCGGAGGCGATGACGCCGAGGTCGTTTCCGACCACGTCCGAGAGGACGAGGCCGACGACCGTCGCGGGGGCGGCGAGCCGTGCGAGGCCGCCGCCTTTCAGCGTCGAAACGTGCTTTCTAACCGCGTTGAGGTCGTGAATCTCCGCGCCGCTTTCGAGCAGCCTGTCGGTCGTCTCCTGCAACTCGGCGAGCGAGATGCCCTCGGCGGGTGACGGGAGAACCGCGCTCGCACCGCCCGTGATGGCGGCGAGGACGAGCGTGCGGTCGTCGAGGTCGGAGATGAGGTCAACGAGCCGCCGGGTGCTCTCGACGCCGCGCGCGGAGGGGACCGGGTGGTCGCCGGGGAGTCGCTCGATGCGCCCGTCGGGGCTCGGCGTCGGGTCGGGCGTCACGACGACACCATCGTCGATGCGGTCGCCGAGGACGGCTTCGAGGGCGTCGGCGACGCCGTCGCCGGCTTTGCCCCCGCCGACGACGAGGATGCGGTCGTAGGCGGTCAGGTCGTAGGTCTCGTCCGCGACGGTCAGGGTGTCGCCGTCGAGCGACACCGACTCGCGGACGACGCGGTCGGGGAGGACGGCCTCGACGCCGGCCTGCAGGCAGTCGATGGCCGTCTCGTGGGCGGGCGTCGGGGTGTGCGCGTCGAAATCCTGCATAGTTCGTGGGAGATGCCGACACGGATAAAAACCGTGGGGCGGTAAACCCGGCGATGAACGATTCGTCGCCCGGCGAGGGTCACGTCCGCGTCGTCGGCACGGCCCACGTCTCGGCCGACAGCGTCAGAGAGGTCGAAGAGACCGTCAGGGAAGAGCGTCCCGACGTCGTCGCGGTCGAACTCGACGAGGGTCGCTACCGGCAGATGAAGGGCGGAACGCCCGACGACATCGAAGCGCGCGACCTGCTTCGCGGCAACACCGTCTTCCAGTTTATCGCCTACTGGATGCTCTCGTACGTCCAGTCGCGGATGGGAGACAAGTTCGACGTAAAGCCCGGCGCGGACATGCTCGCGGCGGTCGAGACCGCCGAAGACGAGGGCCTCGACGTGGCGCTCGTCGACCGCGACATCCAAGTCACCATCCAGCGCTTCTGGCGGCGGATGGGCACGCTCGAAAAGGTGCGCATGGCCGGTGACCTCCTGTTCGGCGTCGCCGACGCCCGCGGGGTCGGCGCGGTGTTGGGCATCGCCGTCGGCGTCTTCCTCGGGCCGCTCGTCGGCCTGTTCGGGGGCGCGGTCGGCGTCACCGACCTCCTGTTGACGCGCACCGCGACCGCCGCGGTCCTCGGGGCCGCGTCCGCGTACCTGCTCTACACCGCCGCCTCGTTCTCCCTCGACGGCGACGACGCGGTTCTCGCGGGGCTCGGCGGCGGCGCGGCAATCGGTATCGTCGCCGGCTTCGGCCTCGGACTCGGCACCGGCCTCGTCTCCGGAATCCTCGGGAGCCTCGGCACCGCCATCGTCGGGAGCCTCGTCATCGGCGTCCTCGCGGGCGTCGTCGTGGGCGTCACCGCCGGCGCGGTCCTGAACGCCTTCGGCCTGTTCGTGCCCGCCGAGGGCGACGCCGACTACGAGGAGTTCGACATGGCCGAACTGACCGACGGCGACGTGGTCTCGGCGATGATGGAGGAGTTCCGTCGGTTCAGCCCCGGCGGCGCGGAGGCGCTCATCGACGAGCGCGACGCCTACATCGCCCACCAACTCGTCGCGCTCCGGCAGTCCGGTCGGCACGTCGTCGCCATCGTCGGCGCGGGCCACCGCGAGGGCATCGAGAACTACCTCGCACACCCCGAGACGCTCCCGCCGATGGAGTCGCTCGTCGGCGTCGCGGAGAAAGACGGCTTCCCGTGGGGGAAACTGCTCGGCTTCGGCGTCACCGCCGTGTTCATCGCCTTCTTCGTCCTCCTGGCGATGGCCGGCGTCGGCAACGAGCGGCTCTTGACCATCTTCGGCGCGTGGTTCCTCATCAACGGCGTGTTCGCCGCCGCGCTCGCCAAGGTCGCCGGTGCGCGGTGGACCTCCGCCCTCGTCGGCGGCCTCGTCGCGTGGATGACCTCCATCAACCCGCTTCTCGCGCCCGGCTGGTTCACCGGCTACGTCGAACTCCGACACACGCCGGTCAACGTCGGCGACATCGGCAAACTGAACGAACTGCTCTCCGACGAGGAGACGCCCATCGTCGAACTCGTCGGCCAGATGTTCGACGTGCCGCTGTTCAAGCTCATCATGGTCGTCGCCATGACGAACATCGGGAGCATCATCGCGAGCTTCCTCTTCGTCACCTACGTCATCCCCGTCATCGCCTCCGACCTCGGCGGCGTCGCGGGCGTGGCGAACCTGATGTTCGAGGGCGCGCGTAACAGCGCCGACCTCATCTGGAGGTCCCTGACGTGAACGTCTCCTTTTCCTCGCGCGAACTCCGCGACCTGCTCGTCGCGTGGGTCGCACTCGGCCTCGCCTTCGCCATCTTCTTCGCCGGCGGCGGCAACCGAACCATCCAACTGCTGACGAGCGGGTCGTTCGGCCTCGCGCTCGTCGTGAGCCTGCTGACGGCCGGCGTGGGCTTCCTCCTCCACGAGGTCGCACACAAGGTCGTCGCCGTCAGGTTCAATCAGGTCGCCGAGTTCCGCGCCGACTACGGCATGCTCGCAGTCGCCATCATGAGCGCGCTCGTCGGGTTCATCTTCGCCGCGCCCGGAGCGGTCTACCACCGCGGCGTGCTCACCGAGCGCGAACACGGCCTCATCGCCCTCGCGGGCCCGGTGACGAACCTGCTGCTCCTCGTCGCCTTCGCGCCGGTGCTCGTCGTCGGCGTCCTCGTCGGCTCCGACGTGGTCCAACTCGTCGGCTCTCGCGGGCTCATCATCAACGCCTTCCTCGCGGCGTTCAACATGCTTCCCTTCGGGTCGCTCGACGGCAAGACGGTCAAGGCGTGGAGCACACCGGCATTCGCCGGCGTGCTCGTCCTGTCGGTTCTCCTCACGGTCGGTCTGTTCCTGTTCGTCGGGTTCTGACCCACTGACGGGGATTCGGGGCGGTTCCGAGATTCGGCACGGCTCCGAAATTCGGTTGCTGGTCCATCCGGCTTCGACTTCTCCGCCACGTCCCCGAAGCGACAACCGATAGCTGCGGCCTCACGCGGCGGCGGCCCCGGTTCACCGAAGCGGCGAAAGCGGGAGACCGGAAGGAACTGCCGAGGCGTACGGGTTCAACGGATGAAACAGACGAGGGGGAACGACCCGGCGGGGGACGGGGTCTGCGGGAACGAACGGAGAGAAGAGGGGACCGCGCGAGTGCGACGGGAACAGGTCGGGCCGTCGAGGTTGGAGTTGGAGTTGGAGTCGGCGTCGGAGTCAGGTTGGGCTGGGTTGGGTTGGGCCAGTGTCAGGTGGGCTGGTTTGCGGGCGGTTCGCGGTCGGGCAGGGGGTGCTGACGCGCGCCGTGGGGAGGGGAAAGCGTCGGCGGGGAACCGAGACGAATCCGGGTTGGTCGTACGCGTCGGGGTCGCGGTTACTGCTGGCCGTGGTCGCGCCCGAGAACGAGCGCGACGGCGTGGACGGCGATGAGCCCGGCGAAGAGGGGGAGTTCGCCGGCTGAGAGACCGCCGCTGAGGACGGGCAGGTACGCGAGGGGCAGCGCGACTGCCGACCAGAACGCGACGGTCTCGAGGGGGGCGTACGCGAGGCGGCCGATGGTCGATGCGAAGTCGAGCGCGATCGAGTCGGTCGTGGAGGGGATTCCGGACATCGTCACTCCTGCATACGACGGGGACCATCATATAAGGGGTCGAGCGTTACCGTGAATTCGCTTCTTTTTCGACTGTTCAGACCCGGCTTAGGGCGAACATTCTTCTTTCGTAACGTTTTATGAAGGCACTAGAAGCGCCGAGAAATTTTATACTGTCCTCTGGTGCTTTTTCGCAAATATTGCAAAAGTTATAGATTATTCAACACAATCGGCTCGGAGAGCCGTCGATTAGGAGGGTCGTAGCGGGGTCGTCAGAGCGTGCGCGCGACCGGCAGGATGTGAACAACCGGAGGAGCGACCCCCGGTACGACCGACGACCGACCGGCGGCGAACGCTCACTTATGCGAGAACGTGTATGATTCGTACCCTGTGATTTTATATTTCGGCCTATCTCGTACACGAACATGACGAACGACGACTCCGAAGGGATGACCTACGCCGACGCGGGCGTCGACATCGAGGCGAGCGAGGCCGCGACCGCCGCGCTCGTCGCGCAGGTCGGCGGCGGGTCGGGCGACTACGCCGGCCTGCTCGACATCGGCGACCGCTACCTCGGGCTCGCCACCGACGGCGTCGGCACCAAACTGCTCGTCGCCGAGGCGCTCGGCGACTACTCGACGGTCGGCATCGACTGCATCGCCATGAACGCCAACGACCTCGTCGCGGCCGGCGTCCGGCCCGTCGCGTTCGTGGACTACCTCGCGGTCGACGCGCCCGACGAGACGTTCGCCGAGCAGGTCGGACAGGGCCTCGCCGCGGGTGCCGAGGAGGCGGACATCGAACTCGTCGGCGGCGAGACGGCGGTCATGCCCGAGGTCATCAACGGTCTCGACCTCGCGGGCACCTGCGCCGGACTGGCGAAGAAGGACGCTATCTTCCCCGGGGAGGCCGAGGAGGGCGACGCGCTCGTCGGCTTCCCGTCGTCGGGTATCCACTCGAACGGACTCACGCTCGCCCGCAAGGCCGCCACGGCCGACGGCGACTACGACGACGCGTGGGACGGCGACGACTACGACACCGTCGGCGAGGCGCTCCTCGAACCGACGCGGCTCTACACCTACCTGCTGGACGACCTGCGCGCCGCCGAGACCAACGCCGCGGCCCACGTCACCGGCGGCGGCTGGACCAACCTCGAACGCATGGGCGAGTTCCGCTACGTCGTCGACGACGCCTTCGACCCCCAGCCGGTGTTCGAGTTCGTCCAGGAGCGCGGCGGCGTCTCCGACGAGGAGATGCACACGACGTTCAACATGGGCACCGGCTTCGTCGCGGCCGTCCCCGAGGCGAACGCCGAGGCGCTGGTCGAGGCGACCGACGGCCGCGTCATCGGCCGCGTCGAAGCGGGCGACGGCGTCTCGATTCGCGGCCTCGACCTCTGAGCGCGGATAGCTTGCCAAATCGAACTGTTCGATTAGAAGCACTATTTTATCGATGTTCGCCATAGTGGAGGTGTGACTTCACCGCCACCGACACCGAACGGCCTCCCGCTCGTGGGCCACACCGTCGGCTTCGCGGCCGACCCGTTCGGCTTCGTCGCCGACCTCCTCGCGGACCACGGCGTCGAGGACGCGGTCGGACTCGACGTGGTCGGTATGGGCGACCTGTACGTCCTCGCCCACCCCGACCACTTCGAGCGGGCGTTCGTGACCGACCGCGATACCATCGTCAAGGGCGGCGAGTTCGAGGCCGCCTTCGGCGACGCCGTCATCGCCGCCGAGGGGGACGAGTGGCGGCGACAGCGCGACGAGCTAGAGCCGTTCTTCCGCTGGGAGCGGGTCGACGAGTACGCGTCCGTGATGCGCCGGCAGGTCGAGCGCCGCCTGTGGACGTGGCCCGACTCGGGGACGCTGTCGCTCGAAGCCGAGATGAAGTCCGTCACACTGGACATCATCTTCGCCACCATCCTCGGGCGGGAACTCGACCTCGACGGCGACCGCCGAGTTCGCTCGGCCGCCGACGGCCTCAACGGCCGCTTCGCGCCCGCCTCGTGGGTGTTGCCGTCGTGGGTCCCGACGCCGAGCAGGTGTCGGTTCGACCGGGCCGACCGAGTCCTCCGCGAGGAGGTCAGAACGCTGGTCGAGACCGCCGACGAGGAGAGCCTGACGCGCCGACTCGCCGACGCGCTCGGGACCGACGCCGACTACCCGGCGACCGTCGAGTCGCTGGAGAACCAGCTCGTGGGCCTGATTTTCGCCGGCCACGAGACGACGGCGCTCGCGCTCACCTACGCGCTGTACCTGCTCGCGACGCACCCCGATGTCCGCGAGCGCGCCGCCGACGAGGTCGACCGCGTCGTCGGCGACGGCCCCGTGACCGCCGAGGCGACCGGGGAACTCCCGGTGCTCGAACGCGTCATCAAGGAGACGCTCAGGCTCTACCCGCCGGTTCACACGCTCCCGCGGGAGACGGCGAAGCCGTTTCCGACCGGCGACCGGGCCGTTCCGGCGGGCGCGGACATCCACCTCTCTGTCATCCGCATCCACCGCGACGACCGGTGGTACGACGACCCGCTCGCGTTCCGACCCGAGCGCTGGGACGGAGAGACCGACCGCCCCGCCTACGCCTACCTCCCCTTCGGGGCCGGGCCGCGGAGCTGTCTCGGGCGGGCGTTCGCGCTCACGGAGGCGAAAATCGTGCTCGCGACCGTCCTCCGCGACTTCGACCTCGGCTGGGGCGGCGACGGAGAGTTAGAAATCACGCCCGAGATGACGACCCAACCGAAGGGCGAAACGCCGCTCGTCGTCCGTCGGCGCTGAGTCTGTCCCGTGGGAGTGCCGGTGTTTCGCAGTTTCGCAGTTTCGGACGGCGGACCGCCTCCGGCGTCTCGCCGGTCGCCGGACTCGACCTCAGATGTGGGCCGCGATGTCGGCCTCGGTGATGATGCCGACCGTCTCGCCGCCCTCGACGACGATGATAGCCGAGTTGTGGTCGAGGTAGACGCCGATTTCGTCCAGCGTCGTCTCGGGTTCGACGGTCGTGACGCCCTCGGACATGACCTCGTTGACCGGGCGGTCGGTCACGTCGTCCTCCTGGACGTGGCGGATGTCGGCGTTCGAGATGATGCCGAGCGGGCGGCCGTTCTCGATGACTGGCAGTTGGGAGAACCCGGCGTCGAGCATGATATCGCGCGCCTCGCGGACTGAGTTGTCGGGAGCGACGCTCCGGACGGTCGTGTTCATGATGTCCTCCGCGCGCACGATGCGACCCTCGGCCTCGTCCAGCGCCTCGACGATGCGCCGGAGCGTCGAGAGGCGCGGGTCGACGTCGCCGCCTTCGATGCGGGCGATGAGCGGCTGGGAGACCCCGGCCATGTCGGCGAGTTTGCTCTGCGTCAACTCCAGGGAGTTCCGCCGTTCCCTGAGGTCCTGCGGCGTGGGGAGTTCCATGCCGGAGTGATAACCCGTAGTTATGAAAAAGTGTTCCGGTCGCTCATCGGGGCAGGGGTTCGCAGGCGCCGCGAAAATCGCTCGCTCGTGTCGGGCGGTCGCCCCAAGTACACCGGTCGGTGCGGTTTGGCACGACCCGACGCGGCCGGGCGCGACGGCGCGGGGTTACTGGTCTTCGTCGGAGTCGAACTCGCGGATGTCGATGACGTCGAGGGGGACGTCGCGGAGCGCGCCGCCGACCTCGCTTTTGGCGATGCGGGAGGCGTGCTTCTCGCCGTCCGCGTTGAAAATCTTGATTTCGAGGAGCAGGCCGACGAGGGCGGTGTTGGCCGCGATGAACGCGGAGTCGAACGGTTCGCCACAGGCGGGACAGGGCGTCGCGCCGACTTCGACCTCGACGTACTCCTTGTCCTTCTGGTTGAGTCGCTTGCCGGCCTCGCTGACCGCGACGCCGATGGCGTCGTCGATGTCTTCTACGTCCCGGACCAACCAGGCCGCCTCCATCGCGACGAGATAGTTGCTCATACACACGTTACGCGCCGGTGGGGTTTCGTGTCTTGTGGTTCGAGCGCCGGGGCGCGTGGGATTCACACACCCGGGCCGCGAACCGACCGCGACGCGTCCGGATCCACGACACTCCCGTCCACCGACCGGAGCGCGCACGACCCGCGCATGCCACGGGGATTATCGCTATAACTTATGGAAAAGCGCTCCGCGGGTCACGCGCGTCTCACGCCGAATAGTCGGTCTAGTTGGTGTAGAGACAAGTGTACTTTAATCGATAGACAGCGTCGGGGTATCACGCGGCCGGCTGAGAGAAGATTTATATACCGACACCTCCCGAGCCTCGACTGAGGACACGGTGATGATACCCCGCCTAACGAAGTACGTCCTGTTCGCCGCCTACCAGCTATCGGTCGCGATGGGCATCGCGCTGCTCCCCGTCGCGCTCGCCGCTCGCCGGATGGGTGTGACCCTCCCGATTCGCCGGCTCGTGGAAACGACCGGAACCGCCTACGAACGCGCCGCGGCTCGCTAAGCCGACTCGCGCGCCCTCCCTCCTCCCGACGGTACTTCCCGCGAGCGACCGCACCGCGCGGCCGCCGCCGACGCGCGTCTGACGCTTTGGCACCGGCAACGGCGAGGTGAAGGGTTGCATTTATCAGCGCCGAAGTGCAATCGCTGACAATGCGTACCCCGACTCACGACGAGTTCTCCGGCCGTCTCGACTCGCTGAACGGCGACCGCTCGAACGTGTTCGGTCCCGAGCTCGGCGAGTTCCCACACGCCGAGCGTCGCGCCGACTCGCTCGGAGACAAGGAGACGAAGACCGGAACGACTACCGTCGGTATCAAGACCGAAGACGGCGTCGTCCTCGCGACCGACATGCGCGCGAGCATGGGCTACATGGTCTCCTCGAAGGACGTCCAGAAGGTCGAAGAGATTCACCCGACGGGCGCGCTGACCATCGCCGGCTCCGTCTCGGCCGCCCAGTCGCTCATCAGCTCCCTCCGCGCGGAGGTCCGCCTCTACGAGGCCCGCCGCGGCGAGGACATGAGCATGCAGGCGCTGTCGACGCTCGTCGGCAACTTCCTCCGCTCGGGCGGGTTCTACGTCGTCCAGCCCATCCTCGGCGGCGTCGACGAGACCGGCCCCCACATCTACAGCATCGACCCCGCCGGCTCCATCCTCGAAGAGGAGTACACCGTCACCGGCTCCGGCAGCCAGTACGCCCTCGGTGTGCTCGAACAGGAGTTCGAAGACGGCCTCAGCATCGACGAGGCGAAGCAGGTCGCCACGAAGGCCATCCGCTCGGCGGTCGAGCGCGACCTCGCCTCGGGTAACGGCATCAACATCGCCGTCGTCACCGAGGACGGCGTCGACATCCAGCGCCACCAGAACTTCGAAGGCCTCGAATAAGTCGCCCGCAGTCGGCGGTTTCTCTTCGTTTTAACGAGTCGCGACCGGCTGGACTGGTCGGACTCCCGCGACCGAACCCCCGCGGAGAATCCGCTCACTCGTCGCCCGGAAGCGGCCGCAGGAGCCCGTACCACGCCCGGTAGCCGAGCACGCCGAGAACGCGCCCGAGTCCGAGGCTGTACCGGAACGACTCGGTTCGGGGGAGCAGTCGGCGCTCGACCGCGATACCGAGGAAGCTGACGACCAGCGCGCGACGTCGGCGTGTGCGAACCTTCCAGCTATCGCGGTCGTACGCCCACACCTGCCCGGCTCCCCACACCCCGCCGACGGCGAGTCCGCCCGGCGAGAGCGGCGTCGGCTCGTACGACTCGTCGTCGCTGGAGCGGAGCAGACGGCGCATCGACACCATCCAGAGCGCGGTGAGAAGCGCGAGACCGAATTCGGCGACGGCTTTCGTCCGGCGGGAGACCATACGCGGCGTTCGAGCGGCGCGATAATAGTTATTTCTCCGACAAAAGTGCGTGAAGCCGAGACCGCCCCGCCGTCGTCGAGGCGCGCGGAGCCGAGTGCGCCCGCCGGCTCAGAACCAGTCGGCGAACGCGCCTTCGAGCAGCGAGTCGGACTGGCGCTCGACGTACTCGCGTTGCATCTCGCGGAGCGCCGTCTCGAAGTCGTCGGCGTCGTCGAGGGCGTCGCGGACGCGAGCGCGCTTCCAGTCGGCCGGCGTGACGCCCGTCTCGACGCGCTTGCGAAGGGGTTCGAGGTAGTAGTTGGCCTCCTCCTCGGAACAGCCCGCGAGCCGAAGCCCGTCGCGGGCGTGGACGAGCAGGTCCTCGTAGAGGTCCGCGCCGGTCACGTCGTCGCCGTCGACGTCTATCCAGCGCAGGTCGCCGTGGGGGCCCTCGCGCATCGCGGTGTAGAAGTTCTCCTCCGCGGTCTCCCAGTCGAGGTCGATGACGGGGTGGTCCAGTCGGGGGAGTCGCTCCATGAGTCCCGCGAAGGCGGCCTGGAACGCCACGGAGTCGCGGACGGTTGGCTGGCCCGCGATGGGGCGGAACTCGATGCGTGCGTTGGCCGACGAGCGGGACGCGCCGTCGAACACCGGACGGACCCACCGCCAGTAGGTGCCGTGTTTACGGCGGAGCGTGGCGAAGTCGTCGTCGAAGCGGTCGCCGCGTTCGACCGACATGGGAACCATCGTGGAGTCCTCGACGACGCGGTCGACGGCGTCTTCGACGGTGTCGAGGTCGCCGGGGAAGGCGACCTTCTCGTGGTCGCCGGAGTTGAGCACCGACTCGAACACCGCGATGCGGTTTTCGTCCCAGCCGTCGGCGAGAATCTCGTCGGCCGTCACGCCCTCGTCGTAGAGGTCGGCGGGGAAAAACGGCGAGTTGACGCCGAGCGCGAGAAGCGGCCCGGCGACCCGCAGCGCGTAGTTGAAGTGGTACGGCAGGTCGGCCGCGTGCGGGACCTGATAGTGCGGCTGGATAGACGTGATGAGCGCCTCGGGCATCACGGTGTCCGCTTCGAGCGAGACGTGCGGCGCGTCGAGCGTGAACGACTCCGGGGCGGTCGGCCCGTTGGCCATCGCGTGGTACCGCACGGAGTTGCTCATGTTCGTCGCGAGGCGGACGCCACCGTCGGTGACGGAGTCTGTCAGGTACTCGCGGGCGCTCTCGCCGGCTGGCGGGATGCTCCACATCCCGTCGGAGACGAGGCGCATCCCCTCGGCGGCGGCGCAGTCGAGCGCGGCGTCGAGTCGGGCGCGGACCTCGGACTCCTGCGCGCGGAGCCCGTGGGGGTTCAGCGGCTGGGGGCTCGTGGTCATCTCGGCGTTGTGGAGCCCGAGTTCCTTCTCGAAGCCCATGAGCCCGAGCAGCCGGCGCGGGACCCGCATGAGCGCGTGCACGTCGTCTTCGCTCGCGGACCAGCGACCGTCGGAGACGGCGTAGAACTCGTACTCCAAGCCGACGATGGACTGGTGGTTGTCGAAGGTCCCCTCGCGCAGTTCGCGCTTGAGTACCTCGGCGTCGGCTTTCGCTTGCGCTTCGAACTCGGCCGCGTCGACCGCGAGCACGTCTTCGACGCGCTCTGCGAGGTCGTCGCTCATACCCGGCGTTCCGGCGTCGAACGCCTTCAACTTCCCGGCACCGCGGTCGTTCGGCAGCGAATCACATCCCCGACGACTGTCGAGACGCTTTTGCCCCGCGCGGCGATACCCACGGACGATGCAGTTCGCCGAGTTCGCCGCCCGCGCCGCCGAGATAGAAGCCGAGCCAGCGGACCTCGCGGTCGTCTCGCTCCTCTCCGACCTCTTTTCGGACGCCGGCGACGACCTCCCGACGGTCGCCCGGTTCGTCCAAGGCCGCGTCTTCCCGGCGTGGGACTCGACCACGCTCGACATCGGCCCGCGGCTCTGCCACGAGGCCATCGCCCGCGCCGCCGGCCCGAACGTCTCGGCCGACGACGTGGAAGACCGCCTCGCCGACCGCGGCGAAATCGGCGCGGTCGCCGCGAGCTACGACTTCGGCGGCCAGCGCGGCCTCGCCGCCTTCGGCTCGGGTGGTCAAGACGGCCTAACCGTCGCCGAAGTCGATTCAGAACTCCGGGCGCTCGCGGCCGCTTCCGGCTCGGGGAGCGAAGAAACGAAGCTCAAGACGCTCTACGGCCTGTTCAATCGGACCGACCCCGACGAGGCGCGCATCCTCGCACGGCTCGTCCTCTCCGAGATGCGCATCGGCGTCGGCGAAGGGGCCGTCCGCGACGCCGTCGCGGAGGCGTTCTTGGTCGACCCCGCGGACGCCGCCGCCATCCGCGACGACGACGCCGACGCGGAGACCGAAGCCGCCGCCCGCGACCGCCGGAACGAGGCCGTCGCCGCCGTCGCCCGCGCCCTACAGGTGTCGAACGACTACGGCATGGTCGCCGAACTCGCCCGCGACGAGGGCGAAGCCGGCCTCGACGGGGTCCGCCTCGAAGTCGGCCGCCCCGTACAGGCGATGCTGGCGCAGGCCGGCACCGCCGCCGACGCGCTCGACGAGTGGGACGCCGCCGCGGTCGAGACCAAGTTCGACGGCGCGCGCGTGCAGGTCCACCGCGACGCCGACGGCGAGGTCTCGCTGTTCTCGCGCAACATGGAGGACGTGACCGGCGCGCTCCCCGAGGTGGTCGAGTTCGTCGCGGACGCGGTCGACGAGTCGGTCATCCTCGACGGCGAGGTCGTGGCGATGGACGACGACGGCGAGCCCCTCCCGTTTCAGGAGATTCTCCGGCGCTTCCGCCGCAAGCACGACGTGGGCCGGATGCGCGAGGAGGTCCGGGTCGAACTCCGGGCGTTCGACTGCCTGCACGCCGGCGGCGACGACCTCCTGACCGACCCGCTGTCCGACCGGCACGACCGACTGGCCGCGGTCCTCGGCGACGACTCGGCGGCCGTCTCCGACCTCCTCCTGACCGACGACGCCGACGAAATCGCCGCCTACGAGGCCGACGCCCTCGACGCCGGCCACGAGGGAATCATGCTGAAGAACCCCGACGCGCCCTACTCGCCGGGCGACCGCGGGAAGAACTGGCTGAAACGCAAGCCCGACGTGGAGACGCTGGACCTCGTCGTCACCGGCGCGGAGTGGGGCGAGGGCCGCCGCGCGGAGTTCCTCGGGACGTTCCTGCTTTCGGCCCGCGTCGAAGCCGAGTCCGGCGACGACGCCTTCGAGACCATCGGCAAGGTCGCCACGGGCATCACGGACGAGGAGTTAGTCGAGTTGACCGACCTCCTCGAACCCGAAATCGAACGGGAGTCCGGCAAGGAAGTCGACATCCGCCCCTCGGTCGTCTTCGAGGTCGGCTACGAGGAGATTCAGGCGTCGCCGACGTACTCCTCGGGCTACGCGCTCCGGTTCCCGCGGTTCGTCACCGTCCGCGAGGACAAGACCGCCGAGACGGCCGACTCGCTGGAGCGCGTCGAGCGACTGGCCGACTCGCAGTGACCGGCGCTCGCCGCGGGTCGCCCAAAGAGATATAGTATCTGTGTGCCGACAGCTTCGGACGGTGGTCCTCCATGAATCTTGACGCCCTCTGGAAGCCGGTCGTCCTCTACACCGGCCTCCTCGGTCTGCTCACGGTCGGCGCGGTGTATCTCGCGACGCACTCGGGATTGTACATACTCGGGTTGACGGGAGCCGGCGTACTCCTCGTCGTACTCGGCGGCGGGGCCGTGGGACAGATGGGCCCAAGTAACGTCGAACACGCGGGCGAGAAGGGCGGGACGAACAGAGTCGTCTCGAACGCGGGGCTGTGGTCGCCCGTGGAGACGGACACCTCGCTCCGCCTCACCCTCCTGTTCTACGGGGCCGGGTTGTTCCTGTGGAGCCTCGTCGTGTTCGGCGTCCTGCGCGACACGCTCGTCTGAGTCGGGGGTCGCGCACCCGCCGCCCGACACTCGTCTCCGTCCGCATCGACCGCCTCGCCCCGAGAGCCGCGCTTTTTACCCCTCGGTTCGAGGTGTCGCGTATGACCATCAAACACGACGGCCTCGACGTGTCGTGGCTCGGCTACGCGACCGTCAGAATCGAGTCGCCCGACGGCTTCGTCGTCTACTTCGACCCCGGCCGCTACGGCGTCCTCGACGACTACTACGCCCGCGACGGCGACCTGATTTTGGTCACGCACAACCACCACTACGACTCCGACGCCATCGAGCAGGTCGCCGACGCCGACGCGACGGTCGTCGCCTTCGAGGGGGTCGACGCCGCGACCATCGACCGCGACGTGGTGCCGGTCGAGGAACTCCCCTACGAGACGGTCCGCGTCGGCGAGGAGGACCACCTCACCGTCGGCGAAGTCGACGTGTGGTCGCTCCCGGCGTTCAACGACCCCGACGGGCCGCATCTCCGCGACGGCGATATCGTCCACCCGCAGGGCTTCGGCTGCGGCTACCACATCTCGATCGCCGACCGGACCGTCTTCTGGCCCGGCGACTCCGACGTGCTCGAAGGCCACAAACACCTCGAGGTCTCGCTGTTTCTCGCCAACATCGGCGGTTCGGTCGTGATGGACCGCCACGAGGCCGCCGACCTCGCGGAGACGCTCGACCCCGACCTCGTGCTCCCGATTCACTACAACACGATTCCGCTTCTCGAAACCGACCCGGACGCCTTCGTCGTCGACGTGGCGAACCGCGGCATCCCGGTCGTCCTCGACGACCCCGACCAAGTCTGAGACGGCGAGGCGGACAGACGGACAGACGGACAGACGGACAGAACGATTTTGCCGCGCCGGGCCGTCCGTTCGCGTATGGACCTCGACTACGGCATGCTCGGCGGCCGGCGGCCCTACTACCGCTTCGGCGACGCCGACGCCGACCCGCTCGTGGTGCTTCCCGGCCTCTCGGACGCCTTCCAGCGCACCGACCCGAACCGCGCGACCGCGGCGGCGCTCGCCGGCCTGTTCCGCGAGTTCGACGACCGCGACGTGTGGGTGGTCGGCCGACCGCGACACCTCCCGGTCGGGTCGACCACGCGCGACATCGCCGCGGGCTACGCCGGCGTCATCGACGAACAGGACCTCTGGCCGGCCGACGTTATCGGCGTCTCGATGGGCGGCCTCGCCGCCCAGTATCTCGCCGCCGACTACGGCGACTACGTGGACTCGCTGGCCGTCGTCTCCGCCGGGACCCGACTCGGCGGCCACGGCGAGAACGTCGTGACGCGCTGGCGCTCGTTGGCGGGCAAGGGACGGTGGGCCGAGGTCGCCGCCGACGCGGAGCGAGAGGCGGCGACGGGCCTCGAAGCGACCGTCGCCCCGCCGCTCATCGAGGCGGCCGGCCGAGTCGTCGACTTTCGGCCCGCCGTTCCCGCCGACGCCGTCGTCTCCTGTACGGCCTGTCTCGAACACGACTCCCGGGAGATACTCGCCGACATCGACGCGCCGACGCTCGTCGCCGCCGGGAAGGCCGACCGACTCTTTCCCGAACCGCGGATTCGAGAACTCAAAGACGGCGTCGCGGACGCGACGCTCGCGCTGTTCTCCGGAGCGGGTCACAACCTCGCGACCGGCGAGCCGCGAACGCTGAACGGCGTCGTCAGGCGCTACTTCGACGGGTTCCGCGGCGACGGGCTCTATCCGTGAGTTCGCACCGGGAGGGGTAACACCCCGAAACCACTCGCGGCACCAGACTCATACGCCGGGCGGCCGTCGAACCGCCATGCGCGACGCCCTCCGGTCGAGCCCGCTTTTCAGCGGCCGCCGACTCCTCGTCTGTTTCGTCGTCACGCTCGTCGTCGTGACGACCGACGCGCTGTTCTTCCACGTCCAAGCAGTCCGAACCGCCGCCGAGTTCGCGACCGAAGTAACGATTCACACCCTCGGCTTCTACGGCGGCTACACTATCGTGGCGCTGTTCAATCGGTCCGGGACCTAGAAAAGCGGCGACCGGGGTGCCCGAGTTAGATGACGCCCATCTCGTCGAGCCGCGTCGGCAGGTACTCGTCGGTCACGAAGTCGAGACCGCGGGAGGCGAGCGCCTGCTGTTCGGCCTTCTTGCCGATGTCGAGCTGCAGTTCTATCTGTTCGGTCCAGTAGTCGCTCATGAACCGCGGGTCCTCCAGTTCGGACTGGAGCGCGTTGATGTCGGAGTCCGCGAGCGGGTCGGTCGGGAGGTCGTAGTCCACGATGTCCTGCGGCTGGATGCCGACGAACCTGGCTTCCGGCGTCGCGAGGTGTTCCGAGAGGTGCGCGGACTTGATGGAGCCGTAAGCGACGGAGCCGAAGATGCGGTAGGACCACGGGTCGCCGTCGGTGAAGACCACGACCGGCAGGTCGAGTTCGTTGTGCAGGCGCTTCGTGATGCGCCGGGTCGCCCGCGCGGGCTGGCCCTTCAGGTGGACGATGAGCACGTTGTACTCGTCGTCGAAGCCGTTTTCGACGAGGCGGTCGCGCATCCCACCGGTCTCCACGCAGAGGACGAAGTCGATGTCGTGGTCGAGGAACTCGATGGTGTCGGGGTTGTTCGGAATCTGGTAGCCGCCCTCGCCCACGTCGAGTTGGCAGTGGATGTCGCGCTCGCCGCGGCGGGTCTGCTCGCGGAGTTCGAGCGGGCCCATGAGGGTCGCCCCCGACTCCTCGGGCCGCATGTGGAAGTCCTCGCGGGTGACCTCGGAGACGATTTCGAGGTCCTCGATGAGCTGGTTCGACTCGTCCTGGTCGGAGAAGTGCGCCTCTTCGGCGTCCCACGACTCGGAGATGTAGTACAGCTCACGCAGGGTGGACGAGCGGTCCTCCTCTAACTGCCGCGCGAGGAACTCGATGGTGTAGGCGGCCTTCAGGAGCTTTCGCGCCCCCCGGACGCTGTTCGCAGAGCGCGTCGAGGTCCGGTCGCCGTACACCCAGACGTTCGAGTTCTCGTCGTACTCGATGTTGCTTTTCGTCCGCGTCGGGAGCGTCATGTGCGGAATCTCCCCCGCGTCGAACTGGTCGTAGAACTCCGCCGCGAGGTCGATGAGACGCTCGCGGGCGCGTTCCTCGGATGTGTTCGGTTCTGGAGCCATTATACGTTCACCGTGAGTTTCTCCGTCTCGACGCCGTCGACGTTGATGTCGAACGACGCGTCCTGTGCGACCGAGTACGTGAGCGTCGCCGTCTCACCGGACGACACCTCGGGGTTCCACTTGACGAACCACTCCCCGTCGAGGTCGACGACCGTCGCCTCGCCGTCGAGGCCGGCCGGCTCCGCCGAGACGATGTCCGTGATGTCCGGCGACTCGTTCGTGTTGGAGTAGTTCTTCACCGTGAGCGTCACCTCGCCGTCTTCGACGGCCCGCTCGACGGTCAGGTTGTTCATGATGCGGCCGAGCGCGCCGTCGATGTTGGGCTCGGGTCGCCCGGTGACCTCCGAGAGCTTCGTCGCCATCTGCGGGAGGATGCGGCCGAGCACGTCCTGTTTCTTGCGGCGCTTCTGGAGCGACCGCCGCTTCGAGAGGTAGGACTTGAGTTCGCGGGCCGCCTCGCGGATGGCGAGTTCGACCTCGTCTTGAATCGCCGGCACGTCCGCGAGCGCGTCCTTCGACTCGCTCGTAAAGGGGACGTTCGTGGAGGCGACGTGGACCATGAGGACGGCGGGACCGTTCGGCATGCCGCTGCCGCCCGGTTGGTCGAGGCCGTAGTTCCGCCAGCCGATGTCCTTGACGACGTGGGTGATGGTACACGCGCCCTGCTGGTAGACGAGCGGGACGCGGTTGGCGAAGCGGAGCAGGTCGATTTTCCCCTCGGACCGCAGTTCGCCGCCGTAGGCGATGCCGGCCTCGACGATGAACGGGTCGCCGCCGTGGACCTCGGCGTCGCGGGTCGCCGCGGCGTAGAAGTCGGCGTCGAACTCCTTTTTCAGGCCGGCTTCCACGAGGTCCGCGGAGATGGGAGAGAGACAGTCGGTCGGCGGCGCGAGGATGTCCGTCTGGCGCATCGCGTCGAGCAGGTCGCGGGCCACGTCGCGGTCGTCGGCGATCTCGCGGACCTTCGGCACCTCGTCGGAAACGGTGCGCATCCGCGACCAGATGGCGTCGGCGACGTTCTCCTGTGCCGTCTCGCCGTAGGTCTCGTCTTCGCGTTCTTTGGTTCGCTCGGCGGCCCACGCGACGAACTCGGCCACGTCGTCGCGGGTGGCGCGGTCGGCCGGGCCGGTCGTCTCGGCGAACTGCGTGGCGATGGAGCGCGCCATCGACACCTTGCCGGCGTCGTCTTTCTGCGTGGTCGTCACGTCGTCGACGATGGCGTACACGTCGCCCTCGCGATCGTCGGTGAGGACGGGCCACAGCGCCTCGACGACGTTCTCCCGAACCGTCTCGCCGAACGAGGTGTCGGTCTCCTCGCCGACCGTCTCGGCGACGTTTTCGACGATGGTGACGAGTTCGCCGTGGGCGATGCGGTCCTTGCCGACGACGACATCGACCAGTTCGTCCGCGAACGCCGCGGTCGCCTCCTTGCCCTTGTTGGCGACGGCGTCCTCGACGACGGCGACGAGTTCGTCCGCCTCGGTCGCGTCGGGCGTCCGCCACGTCATCTCGCGGCCGAAGTGCCGGTCGCGGAAGGCGTCGTGAATCTTGTCGGATGTCTTCGCGCCCACGCGGGTGAACTCCTCTTGGAGGAAGCCGGAGACGGAGTACGACTCGGTCGCCGCGAGCATCTTCAGGAGCGTCCCGAGTTCGACGCCGTGGGGATGGGGACGAATCTCCTTCGTCTGTTTCGGAAGCTGGTCGGTCGCCCGCTCGAACTTCATCGGCTCGTCGAGGCCGGGTTCCCGGAGTTCGATGCGGGCGTGGGGGTTGACGACCGCCGTGTGGAGGATGTAGTCGTGGAGCTGCTGGCGGGCGCGCATGTTGGCTTCCATCTCCAACTCGATGCGCGTGCCGTGGGGGCGGTCCCACGAGGTCGTCTTCTCGGTGCGAATCTCGGGTTCGTTCTGGTCCGTGTTGATGACGAGTTCGAAGTACTCGGCGTCCTCCGAGCCCTGCGTCCGACTCGTCACCTTGGCGGGCTTCCCGCTCGTCAGCTGCGAGTAGAGGACCGCCGCGGAGATACCGATACCCTGCTGGCCGCGGGACTGTTCGCGCGCGTGGAAGCGAGAGCCGTAGAGGAGCTTCCCGAACACTTTGGGCACCTGCTCTTTCGTGATGCCCGGCCCGTTGTCCTCGATGACGAGGCGGTAGTAGTCGCCCGCCTCGGCGATTTCCACGTAGATGTCGGGCTGGATGCCCGCCTCCTCCGTGGCGTCGAGCGCGTTGTCCACCGCCTCCTTGACGGCGGTGACCAACCCGCGGGCTCCGCTGTCGAAGCCCAACATGTGCTTGTTCTTCTCGAAGAACTCGGCGATGGAGATCTCCCGCTGGCCCTTCGCCAGCTCCTCTGCGATCCCCGGCTCGTCACCGAGTGTCGACTGGAACGAGGTCATTTCCTGATGCGCATCTACCCAGTCCCGCGTTAAGTACTCACCGGCAACGGAGTGAAAGTGAAATTCCGACGTTGACGCGCTTCGAGGCCCGCTCGCGACGAAGACCCGAATCGTGTTATACAGAGTCACCCACGACGTTCGCGCCGGCCAGTCGAACTCGGCGAGCGCGGAAACCGCTACGCGGGACTCCAGTAAGTAGTACGCGCCCGCGCGTGCGAGCCTTTAAGGGACGGGCTATCCTAGGCCAGTTCAGATGTCACAGGATAACGAGTACGGGGCCGGACAGATTCAGGTCCTCGAAGGGCTCGAAGCCGTTCGAAAGCGTCCGGCGATGTACATCGGGTCCACCGATTCTCGCGGACTCCACCACCTCGTCTACGAAGTCGTCGACAACTCCATCGACGAGGCGCTCGCGGGCCACTGCGACGCCATCGAGGTCGCCCTCCACGAGGACGGCTCTGTCAGCGTCACCGACAACGGCCGCGGGATTCCGGTAGATACGCACGAACAGTACGACCGACCCGCGCTGGAGGTCATCATGACCGTCCTCCACGCCGGCGGGAAGTTCGACAACAAGTCCTACCAGGTCTCCGGCGGCCTCCACGGCGTCGGCGTCTCCGTGGTCAACGCGCTGTCGAGCGAACTCGAAGTCGAGGTCAAACGCGACGGCGCGGTGTGGACACACCGCTTCGAGTTCGGCGAGCCGCAGGTCGACCAGTTCGAGCGCGTGCGCGACCTCGAACCCGACGAGGACACCGGGACGACCATCCGGTTTTGGCCGGACGACGGTATCTTCGAGACGACCGAGTTCGACTTCAAGACGCTCGAAAACCGCCTGCGCGAACTCGCGTTCCTCAACTCCGGCGTCGAGATTTCGCTCGGCGACGAGCGGACCGGCGAGTCGAGCACGTTCCTCTTCGAGGGCGGCATCCGCGAGTTCGTCGAGTACCTCAACGAGACCAAGACGGCCCTCCACGACGACATCATCTACTACGACGACGAGTCGGAGGGAATCGAGGTCGAAATCGCCATGCAGGCGACCGACGAACTGCAGGGGTCGATTCACGCCTTCGCCAACAACATCAACACCCGCGAGGGCGGCACGCACCTGACCGGATTCAAGACGGCGCTCACCCGCGTCGTCAACGACTACGCGAACACCCACGACATGCTGGACGACCTCGACGGAGACAACCTCCGCGGCGAGGACGTCCGGGAGGGACTCACCGCCGTCATCTCCGTCAAGCACCCCGACCCGCAGTTCGAGGGCCAGACGAAGACGAAGCTCGGTAACTCCGAGGTGCGCGGTATCGTCGAGAGCGTCACCCACCAGCAACTCGGGACGTTCTTCGAGGAGAACCCGGACACGGCGACGGCCATCATCTCGAAGGCCGTCGAGGCCGCCCGCGCCCGCAAGGCCGCGAAGCAGGCCGAGGAGCTCACCCGCCGCAAGTCCGCGCTCGAATCCACCTCGCTACCGGGGAAGCTCGCGGACTGTCAGAGCCGCGACCCCTCGAAGTCCGAACTGTTCGTCGTGGAGGGCGACTCCGCGGGCGGCTCGGCCAAGCAGGGCCGCGACCGCAAGTTCCAGGCGATTTTACCCCTCAAGGGGAAGATTCTGAACGTCGAGAAACACCGTCTCGACCGCATCCTCGAAAACGACGAGATACGGGCGCTCATCACCGCCATCGGCGGCGGCGTCGGCGACGAGTTCGACATCGAGAAGGCGCGCTACCAGCGGCTCATCCTGATGACCGACGCCGACGTCGACGGCGCGCACATCCGGACGCTGCTTCTCACGCTCCTGTACCGCCACATGCGCCCGCTCATCGAGGCCGGCTACGTCTATGCGGCCCAACCGCCGCTGTACCGCGTTCGCTACCGCGGCAACACCTACGACGCGATGGACGAGGCCGAGCGGGACCGCATCATCGAAGAAGAGTGCAACGGCAACCCCACGCAGGTCCAGCGGTTCAAGGGACTCGGCGAGATGAACCCCGACCAGCTGTGGGACACGACGATGAACCCCGAGAACCGCGTCCTCAAGCGCATCACCGTCGAGGACGCCGCCGCCGCCGACCGGATGTTCAACATCCTGATGGGCGACGCCGTCGGGCCGCGAAAGCAGTTCATCAAGGACCACGCGAACGACGCCGAGTGGGTGGACATCTAACATGAGTTCTGACGCACCAGATTCCTTCGAACCGGGCGCGGGTATCGCGGCCGAAGTCAAGAACGCGCGCATCGAAGACGAGATGGAGCAGTCGTACATCGACTACGCGATGTCGGTCATCGCGGGGCGGGCGCTGCCCGACGTGCGCGACGGCCTCAAGCCGGTCCACCGGCGCATCCTCTACGCGATGCATCAGGCCGGCGTGACCTCCAACTCGTCGCACCGCAAGTCCTCGTCCATCGTGGGCGAGACGATGGGTGACTACCACCCCCACGGCGACTCCGCCATCTACGACACCCTCGCGCGCATGGCGCAGGACTTCTCCATGCGCTACCCGCTCGTCGACGGCCAGGGGAACTTCGGCTCCGTCGACGGCGACCCGCCGGCCGCGATGCGGTACACGGAGGCCCGGATGTCTCCCATCGCCGAGGAACTCCTCGACGACATCGACAAGGACACCGTCGACTTCCAGTCGAACTACGACGACCGCAAGCAGGAGCCGACGGTCCTCCCGTCGTCGTTCCCGAACCTGCTCGTCAACGGCTCGTCCGGCATCGCGGTCGGGATGTCCACGAACATCCCGCCGCACAACCTCGGCGAGGTCATCGACGCCACGGTCGAACTCATCGAGAACCCCGAGGCGACCATTCCGGACCTGATGGAACACATCAAGGGCCCGGACTTCCCGACCGGCGCGAACATCGTCGGCCGCAACGCGGTCCACAAGGCGTACAAGACGGGGCGCGGCCGCGTCCGCGTCCGCGCCGACTACGACGTGTTCGAAGAGGAAGGCCGCATCGTCATCAACGAACTCCCGTATCAGGAGAACAAGGCCCGCCTCATCGAGCGCATCGCCGACGACGTGAACGAGGGGAAAATCGAGGGCATCCGCGACATCCGCGACGAGTCCGACCGCGACGGCATCCGCGTCGTCATCGAACTCAAGCGCGGCGCGATGGCCGAGGTCGTCAAGAACCAACTGCTCGACAACCACCTCGAATCCACGTTCGGCGTCATCAACCTCGCGCTCGTCGACGGTCAGCCGCAGGTGCTGACGCTCAAGGAGACGCTCGAACACTACCTCGACCACCGCCGCGACGTGGTCCGCCGGCGCTCCGAGTACGAACTCGCCGAGGCCGAAGACCGCGCGCACATCCTCGAAGGCCGCCTGAAGGCCCTCGACAACATCGACGACGTGGTCGAGACCATCCGGAACTCCGAGAGCCGCGACGACGCGAAGGCCGCGCTCCGCGGCGAGGTCGAAGTCGAGGTCGACGGCGAACCGCTGCCGACGTTCGACTTCTCCGAAGAGCAGGCCAACCACATCGTCTCGATGCAGCTCGGCTCGCTCACCTCGATGGAGGCGGCCGAAATCGAAGACGAGTACGAGGACGTGCAGGCGACCATCGAGCGCCTCGAAACCATCCTCGGGGACCGCTCGGAACTCGACGCGGTCATCGAGTCCGAACTGCTCGACATCAAAGACGAGTACGCCGACGACCGGCGGACCTCGTTCGTCGCCAACACCGGCGAGGTCACCCGCGCCGACCTCATCCCCGAGGAGGACGTGGTCGTCGTCGTCAGCGAGGACGACTACATCAAGCGGATGCCGGTCTCCCGGTTCCGCGCCCAGCACCGCGGCGGCAAGGGCATCATCGGCACGGACCTCAAGGAGGGCGACAACGTCTCGTCGGTGTTCGTCACGAACACCCACGACGACCTGCTCTGTTTCACTAACCACGGACAGGTCTACCAACTGAAGGCCTACCAGGTGCCCGAGATGTCGCGGACCGCCCGCGGGAAGTCGGCGGTCAATCTGCTCGACTTCGACGACGGCGAGGAGATTACGGCCGTCGTCAACTGCGACGACCTCGAAGATATCGAGGGCTACCTGACGATGGTGACCCAGAACGGCTACATCAAGCGGACCGGCACCGACCGGTTCCAGAACATCCTCTCGACGGGCATCATCGCCACCAAACTCGACGAGGGCGACGAACTCGTCGACGTGGAGGTCACAGACGGCGAAAGCGACCTCGTCATCGGCACCGAACAGGGCATGTCCATCCGCTTCGACGAGGACGAGGTGCGCGCGATGGGCCGCTCGGCCCGCGGCGTCCGCGGCGTCAAACTGACCGGCGACGACGTGGTCGCCGGCGTGGCCGCCATCGACGAGGACCACCACAGCTGGATTCTCACCGTCACCGAGAACGGCTACGGGAAGCGCACGGACCTCGACGCCTACCGCAAGCAGTCCAGAAACGGCAAGGGACTCATCGACATCAAGACCAACGAGCGGAACGGTCCGGTCTGCGCCATCAACACCGTCGGCGAGGGCGACCACCTCGTCGTCATGTCCGACGAGGGACAGATTCTCCGGACGCCCGTCGAGGACATCTCGACGGTCGGCCGCAACACGATGGGCGTCATCGTGATGGACCTCGACGACGGCGACGACGTGGCCTCCGTCGACGTGATTCCGGCCGCGATGACGACCGAAGACGAGGAACTGGACGACGTGGAAGCCGATTCGGACGACGTGGAAGCCGACGCGGACGACGAGTAGGCCGTCTCCTCGCGACGGCGGATTTCTTTGTACGGATTCCCACCGGTGAGCGACCGCGCTGAACGTCACTCCCCGAAGGCATTTACCCCGGCCGACGGGTCGTCTCGGTATGAGAGTGCGACCCCGGTCGAGAATCGTCGGCGTCTCGGCGCTCGCATTCGTCGTCGTTCTCGGCGGCCTGACCGCGCTTCGGGCGTGGAACCTCGAACCGCCGACGCACGTGCAGTCGCTCGTCGTCGACGCGGGCGCGGTGCTCGTCGTCGCCGGCGTCGCGTCTCACGTCGCCCGAGGCGAGCGCGTCGGTGAACGGGCCGGCGAGGGTATCGTGCTCGCCTTCGGTCCGTGTCTCGCGTTCGCGGTCAACCTGTTCGCCCCGGTATCGACGATGGAGTCGCCGCTGTGGCTCGGGTATCCGCTCGTCGCCGGCGCGGTGCTTTCACTCGCGCTCGGCGGTCTCGGAGCGGGTGTCGGGTACGTCGTTCGAGTCGTGAGAGCGAGAAAAACCAGCGACAGCGCGTCGTAGCTCCTATTTCTCCACGTCCGACGGCTCTCTCGTCAGGTCGTAGGTGTAGTGTCGCGGCTTGCGGTCCCGGAGCCAGTCGCGGAGCGGTTCGACCCGCGGCCGGTAGGTGAGCGTCGACCCGAGCGCGGTGAGCGGGAGGAACTTCGCGGCCTCGATTTCGTCGTCGGGGTCGCTCGGCGACGGGGTCGGGTCGTCGGCGACGGGCGTCGCGTGATAGAACCGCTGGAGATAGATGCGGTGGTCTGGCGCGCGAATCTCGCTCGTGAAGGCCAGCGACTGGATTTCGACTTCGACGCCGGTCTCCTCTGCGGCCTCGCGGGCGGCGGTCTCGAAGAAGAACTCGCCGGGTTCGGAGCCGCCTTTCGGCAGCCCCCAGCGATCCTTCTCGTAGACCGCGAGCACCGAGTTCTCCTGTAGGACGACGACGCCGGCGGCCAGGTCGTGCGGAGCGGGGGCTTCTCTCGGCGTCGACATCAGAGGATGCGCTTGCCGAAGGCGCTTGCGGCGAGTTCGGTCGCGAGCGTCGCGGTCTCGTTGTGCTCGTCGAGGATGGGGTTGACCTCCACGAGTTCGAACGAGCGCATGGCCTCCGAGCGGGCGACGAGCTCCATCGCCGCGTGGGCCTCGCGGTAGGTCACGCCGCCGCGGACGGGCGTCCCGACCCCGGGGGCCTCGCGGGGGTCGAGCCAGTCGAGGTCGAGGCTGATGTGGACGCCGTCGGTGCCGTCGGTCGCCACGTCGAGGGCGTCGTTCGTCACGTCGGTGATGCCGCGCTCGTCGATGTCCGACATCGTGTAGACCGTGACGTCGGTGTCGCGAATCGCCTCGGCCTCCGGGCCGTCGACGGAGCGCAGGCCGACGATGGCGACGTTCCCCGCTTCGAGACCGGCGGCGTTCGCCCACTCGACGCCCTCGAAGTCGCCGATGCCGAGCGCGGCGGCCAGCGGCATACCGTGGACGTTTCCGGACGGCGAGGTGCTCGGCGTGTTGAAGTCGCCGTGGGCGTCGAACCAGATGACGCCGATGTCGGCGTCGCGGGCGCTCCCGACCAGCGAGCCGATGGCGATGGAGTGGTCGCCGCCGAGCGCGAGCGGGGTCGTCCCCTCCGCGAGCGCGGTCGAGACGGCGTCTGCGAGGCTCGTCGTCACTTCTTCGACCTCCTGGACGTGTTTCGCGTTCGCCGGCCCGGCGTCCGCGTCCCGCGTCGCGTGGTGCGGGACCGCGAGGTCGCCCGCGTCTGTCGGCGAGACGCCGGCGGACTCGAGTTGCCCCGCGAGTCCGGCGTATCGAATCGCGGAGGGCCCCATGTCCACCCCGCGTCGATTGGCACCGTAGTCCGTCGGTGCACCGAGAATCCTGACGTTCCGTTCCATAGTTCACCCACTCGTTCGGGGCGTTTAGTGGCATCGGAAAAACACCCCTATCGATAATGCCGCCCGTCGCCTTCTGGGAGGTCGCCGCGTGGCGAAATGGGCTCCGGCCGGTCGCAAGGCCCGTCTCGCTTTTCCGCGACCGCGTCGTATCGAGTGCCATGCGGCACTTGCAGATTCGCGTCGAGGCGGGGGAACTCGACGCGGTCGTCGATGCGCTCCGAGGCGAGGACGTCGACCCGGTCGTCCTCCCGGTCGGCGAGTCCGACGCCGACGCTCGCTCGTACCTTATCGAGTTCCCGCTGCCGACGGAGGCGGTCGACAGAATCAGAGAGACGCTCTCCGAGGCGGGGTTCGAGGAACGCTACCTCGTCATCGGTAACATCGAGTCGGCGACGACGCCGCACTACGACCGACTCGTCGAGCGGTACGTCGAGGGCGACGAGGAAGAAGAGCGCGTCTCGAACGAGGAGATTCTGACGAAGGCGCACGACCTCAACCCCCAGCCGACGGCGTACTACGGGATGACGGTGCTGAGCGCGCTCGTCGCCACGGCGGGGCTGTTGCTCGACTCGCCCGCGCTCGTCGTCGGGTCGATGGTCATCGCCCCGCAGATCGGCGCGGCGCTCATGGCCAGCGTCGGCGCGGCGCTCGGCGAGGACGCGATGTTCACGGGCGGGGTTCGCTCGACGGTCGTCGGCCTCGCCGTGGCCATCGTCGCCGCCGCAGCGCTGGGGTGGGGACTCAAGACGGCGCAGTTCGTGCCGTCGGCGCTGAACGTGACCACGGTCCAGCAGATTGCCAGTCGGTCGTCGCCGGGGCTGTTGACGCTCGTCGTCGCGCTCTGTGCGGGCGCGGCCGGAGGCGTCGGCTTGGCGACTGAACTCCCCGTCTCGATCGTCGGCGTCGCGGTCGCGGCCGCGACCGTCCCCGCGGCCGCGGCCGTCGGTATCGGCGTCGCCTGGGCGATTCCGGCGGTCGCCGTCGGCGCGCTCACGCTCCTCGCGGTCAACGTGGCGAGCATCGTCCTCGCGGGGACGCTCGCGCTCTGGTACCTCGGATACCGGCCGAGTTACTGGGACTCGCCGGGGTCGACGAGACGGCGGCTTCGCTCGTTCTTCGGGACCAGAGCGACGTGGGTGGCGCTCGTCCTCCTCGGGCTCACCGTGCTCGGCCCGGGGTCGCTTCTCGCCTCGCAAATCGCGTTCGAGAACCGTGCGACCGGGGGCGTCCAAACCGTCCTCGACGACTCGGAGTACGACTCGCTCGAACTGCTGTCGGTCGGCGTCGAGTTCGGAACCGCCGGGCTCGACGACGGCCCGCGACGGGTGACGGTCGCGGTCCAACACCCGGTCGGTCGTCAGTACCCGGAGTTGTCGTCGCGAATCGGAGACCGAATACGCGAGGCGACTGGAGAGGACGTCGTCGTGACTGTGAACTTCGAACAGCGGAGTCGGTCGGGGCCGTCGTGACCGACTGAAAGGGAGACGAGCGTCCGGAGAACGAGGCGCTACTCGTCGAGGTACGGTTCGCAGACGCGTCGGACGCCCTCCTCGAAGGAAATCTGGGGCTCCCAGCCGGTCTCTTCGCGTATCTTCGTGCAGTCGGCCATCGTGTCGTGGACGTACACGTCGAGGGGGTTTTCGATGTAAACCGGGTCGACGTCGGTTCCGAGGGTCTCGTTTATCATCCCGACCATCTCGTTGAACGAGTAGCTCTCGGCAGTCCCGAGGTTGTAGATACCCTGGAGTCGGTGGTCGGCGGCGAGTTCGATGCCGCGGACGATGTCGTCGACGTGCGTGAAGTCGCGCGTCTGAGTGCCGTCGCCGAACAGCTCCGGCGACTCGCCGTTGGCAATCTGGTCGGCGAACTGCGCGACCGTGTTGGCGAACTCGCCTTTGTGTGCTTCCGCGCCGCCGAAGCCCTGATACACCGAGAAGAACCGGAGCCCGGCCGTCCGCATGTCGTAGTGGTGGTGGAAGTACTCCGCGTAGCGCTCGCGGGCGAGTTTCGACGCCTCGTAACCCGTGCGCGCTTCGACCGGCATGTCCTCCGGCGAGGGCTCCGTCCGAGAGCCGTAAATCGAGGAGGTGGAGGCGTAGACGACGGTGTCGCAGCCGTCGTTTCGGGCCTGTTCGACCGTGTTCACGAAGCCTTCGACGTTGACGCGCGCGCCTTTCGTCGGGTTCTCTTCGTGCATCTTGTACGACGACAGCGCCGCCAGGTGAAACACCACGTCGACGCCCTCGGTCGGGAGGTCGTCGTCGAGGACGCTCGCGTCGTGGAATTCGACCGCGTCGTCGAGGTTATCGGGCGTTCCGAGGTAGAGGTCGTCGACCGCGACGACCTCGTTTTCCGCCGCGAGATGGTTCGCGAGGTTCGAGCCGATGAAGCCGGCACCGCCGGTGACGAGGACTCGTTTCCCATTCATGTGCTACCAAACTCTCGTGAGCCGTATAGTGCTATCGACAGCATCGAGGCCGAATTAGGGTTCAAAATGAACATTCATGAGTGTCCCGCGGTTACAAAGTAGACGAACGGCAGATTCGAGGCGTCATCCATCGGATTTAAGGACGTATGTAGCGAACCACTCTCCATGTCATCAATCGAGCTCACTTCGAGTCAGAAAACTATCTTGACCGCCCTCATCAACCTCTATCGGGACTCCGAGGACGCCGTGAAGGGTGAGGATATCGCGACCGAAGTCAACCGAAACCCCGGCACCATCCGAAACCAGATGCAGAGCCTGAAGGCGCTCCAGTTGGTCGAGGGCGTACCCGGTCCGAAGGGCGGCTACAAGCCGACCGCGAACGCCTACGAGGCGCTCGACGTGGACAAGATGGACGAGCCCGCGTTCGTCCCCCTGTTCCACAACGACGAGGAAGTCGAAGGCGTCAACGTGGACGAAATCGACCTCTCCAGCGTCCACCACCCCGAGCTGTGCCGCGCCGAGATTCACGTTCAGGGCTCGGTCCGTGAGTTCCACGAGGGTGACAAGATTCGCGTCGGTCCGACGCCCCTCTCGAAGCTCGTCATCGACGGCACGCTCGACGGCAAGGACGACACGAGCAACATCCTCATCCTCCGCATCGACGACATGAAGGCACCCGTCGGCGAGCCCCAGCACTAACCACGCTCCTCTCTTCGTCTTTTTCCGGGCACTCTCCGCGCGCTCCGACCGACGGGTCCGGCGTTCGGACGGTGGGCGGTCGACCCACCCGGGGCCGAGATTCGCGCGTGACTGACTGAGCTCTGCGCGTGACGACGCGTCGCTCGGCGCGTGAAAACGAGAGAAATCGAAACCGAGTCGGCGAGCGTCGGGCGTCGCGTCACCCGGCGGCCGGGCGCGGCGACCGAGTTACAGGTCGTTCCAGGCGGAGAGCGCGCGCTTCGGCGACGTCACGTCCGCAATCCAGTTCGCGGCGATGCCCTTCTTCAGCGTCCGCGCGAGCGGGCCGCCGAAGACGTTGACGGGGAACTCGCCGAAGACGGGGAACTTCACGCCGTGGGCGACGGCGTCGTGACCGATGGAGATGACCGTCCCCTTGTCGGTGAACGTCCAGCGCTTGAGCGGCTTGCCGGCGATGGCGCGGGCGATGTTCTCGCCGGCCACGTCCGCGGCGTCCCAGGCGGCCTGCGCCGTCGGCGGCGCGACGCTGTCGGGACCCTGCTCGACGAGGGCGCAGTCGCCGACCGCGAAGACGCGGTCGTTACTGGTCTGGAAGTCCTCCTCGGCGAAGAAGCGGTGGGAGCGCTCGTCCTGTTCGAGTTCGACGTCGGACGCCTCGGGCTGGCCGGTGATGCCGCCGGTCCAGACGAGCACGTCGTAGGCGAGTTCCTCGGGCGCTTCGTCCTCGCCGCCGCCGATGAAGACGGTCTCCTCGTCGACCTTCGAGATGAAGTCGCCGGTGAGGATGTCGATGTCGAGGTCTTCGACGCGACGCCGGAGCGCGCCCTGCAGTTCGGGGTCGTTGCCGGGGAAGATTTCGTCCATCCCCTCGACCAGTTTGATGTCGATGGGCGCGCGGTTCGTGTCGCGGTACTCGGCGACCTCGGCGGCCGTCTGGATGCCCGAGAGGCCCGCGCCGCCGATGACGACCTGCGCGGGGTCGTCGCGGGAGGCGTCGGCGGCTGCCTCCTTGATGTCCTGGTGAATCTCGCGGGCGTCGTCGAGACCCTTGAGCTGGTGGGCGAACTCCTCGAGGCCCTCGATGCCGAAGAAGGCGGTCGAAGAGCCGATGGCGACCAGCAGATAGTCGTAGTCGACGGTGTCGCCGCCTTCGAGTTCGACGACCCGGTCGTCGACGTTCACGTCGGTCGCGCGGCCCTTGACGAAGTCGGTCGAGTCCTCCTTGACATCGTCGACGGGGATGGCGATGCTGGACTCGACGCTCGGGTCGCGGATACAGCGGTGGACCTCGTGGAGGACGAGGTGGTAGTCGTGTTCGGCGACCCACGTGAGTTGTGCGTCGTGACCGAGCTCTTCTTCGAGGGTTTTGACCGCGCCGGCCCCGGCGTACCCCGAGCCGAGAACGACGACCTGCGTGCTCATGTCGTCGTCTGTGCAGTCATCCGATAAAGGGGCTTTGAAACCGTCTCCACGACTGTGGTAATTTTGGCCTCCACGGCCCCAGGGCGTCGAAATACGGGTTCGACGGTTGTCGGATTAATCGAGGCTGAGACCCGCGTGCCAGCGGTCGACGCCCGCGTCTCGCTTGACCGCGTCCATCTTGGCGAGGAGGTGGACCGCGAGACTGGCGGTCTCCGCCGCGCGCGACTCGCCTTCGGTGCGGAACTCGCCCGTGACTCGGTTCGCGTAGACCGAGCAGACGGCCCCCGCGCGGAGACCGTAGACGTTGGCGATGGTCAGAAGCGCCGCGGCCTCCATCTCGATGTTCTTCACGTTCGCCTCGCGGAGTTCCTCGACCAGCGAGTCGGAGCCGGCGGCGCGGAAGCCCTCGAAGCCGGGGCGTCCCTGTCCCGCGTAGAAGGAGTCGGCGCTCATCGTGAGGCCGACGTGGTAGTCGTAGCCGAGGCGTTCCGCGGCCGCGACGAGCGCCGAGACGACCTCGTGGTCGGCGACAGCGGGGTAGTCCTCGCGGACGTACTCCTTGGAGGTGCCCTCCTGTCGGACCGCGCCCGAGGTGATGACGAGGTCGCCCACGTCCATCTCGGGCTGAATCGCGCCGCAGGAGCCGACGCGGATGAAGGTGTCCGCGCCGACGCGGGCGAGTTCCTCGACCGCGATGGCCGCCGAGGGGCTGCCGATACCCGTCGAGGTGACCGAAATCGGCGTTCCGTCGTAGTTCCCGGTCGCAGTCCGGTACTCCCGGTGGTAGGCCTTCTCCTCGTGGTCGTCCCACAGCGCCGTCACCTTGTCCACGCGCTCGGGATTTCCGGGGAGCAACACCGCGTCGGCGAGGTCCTCGGGACCGACTTCGAGGTGGTACTGAACCTCGTCGTTCGGGTCCTCGCTATCGTTCATGGCTCTACTCGCGGGCCAGCGGTGGAAATTCTTGCGTTCTCCGGAGGCGTCGTCGCGTTCCCTGTCGGTCTCTCGACCGTCGCGTCGACCGTCGCCTCGCCCGCGACCCCGCGCCACGCCGGGTCGTCGGAGAGGTCGCCGTCGCGGAACGGCGGCGGGAGGTCGGCGCGCTCGTCGGCCGCCAGCAGGTAGCCGAGTCCCGCGCCGACGTACCAGTCGACGAGCGACGGGTCGAGGTCGGCGTCGACGACGAGGTCACCGCCGGTGTACCACTCCAGCGCCTCGTCGTCGTCGGCGTCGACACCGGTCCGCCGCCAGCGCACGCCCGAGTCGCCGTCGCCGAACGCCGACACCGAGAGCGTCACGTCCGCCATCGCGGGGTCGGAAACGCGCTCGAACGAGAGGTTCGCGGGCGCGACGCCGTCGCCCCCGGCCTCGTAGTACGACAGCGCGTGGTCGAGTTCCGCCTCGTAGGTCGCCCGGTCGTCGGGCGAGACGTTCGAGAGGTCGACGTGAACCGCGACGGTCCGCTCGCGGAAGGGCGTCTCCCGGTCGGCGGCGTCCGGTTCGGGCAGTCGCGTCGTCTCGATGCGCTCGGACAGCACGGCGAAGTCGCCGGCGTCGTCGTGGGTCAGCCCGAGCAGGTGGCCGAACTCGTGGCGTAGGACCGTCTTGGTCGTCCGGTCGTCGTAGCCGGCGGCGACGACCACCGACACCGGTTCGCTGGGCGCGGTCGGGTCGTCGCCGTCCAAGAGGGGCGCACAGCCGACCGCGTCGGTGCCGTCGTAGTCGCCGCAGGCGTCGATTCGCTCGACGACCGAGACGGTCACGTCCGGGGCCGAGGCGTTCGGCACCACGACGAACGCCGGGTCGTAGGCGGTCGCCGACGCGTTCGCTCGCCAGTAGTCGACCGCCGATTCGACGAGCGAGGCGTAGTCGCGGCCGTCCGCGGGCGCGTCGATGCCGACGACGATGGGCGCGCGACGCCACGGGTTGTCCGCGGGTCGCGTCTCCGGCATCGCCGCGGAGCCGGTTCCGCCGCGGACGGCCGAGACGGCTCCGTCGTCGCCGTCGGTCGCGTCGGCCGGAGCTCCGAGGGCCGCGTCTACGACGGGTGGAGCGGGCGACAGAGACGTGCACCCAGAGAGTACCACGAGAAGGGCGAGCGCGAGGGCGGCGGTTCCGCGGCCGACGGCGAGGGACACGTTATTCGTCGGGCTCGGCGTCGGCGTCGCGCTTCGCCGCGGCGGCCTCCAGCGTGTCCAGCGAGATGGTGTTCGGGAGGAGTTCGCCGAGCGCGTACTCGGCGACGTCGTCGCCGCCGAGGTCGCAGACGACCGGGAGGTCCTCGTCGCAGAACTCCGCGAGGGTCTGGCGGCACATCCCGCAGGGCGTCACGCCGTCGCGTGCGCCCGAGGTGACGACGAGGCGGTCGAACTCCGTGTGGCCGTTCTTTACCGCCTCCGCGACGGCGACCTCCTCGGCGTGGAGGCTGTTCGAGTAGTTCGCGTTCTCGATGTTGCAGCCGACGTAGACCTCGCCGTCGGCGGTCCTGAGCGCCGCTCCGACGGTGTACTCCGAGTAGGGAACGTAGGCGTTGTCGAGCGCTTCGCGGGCGCGTTCGACGAGTGCTTCGGGCATTGGGCGCTCATTCGCGTGGGGTGGCTTAGTTCGTTCGGCTCCCCGAGACTGTCGTGTCGGCCGACGGACACGGACCGACACGGGCGAGATTACGGGGTCGCTCGCCCGTCGCGTCGTCCCGCAAGCGACTATACGGCTCGGCCCTAACGCGGCGTCGTGAACGACACATCCGGCGGACGACGAATCCTGCTCCTCGTCGGCGCGAGCGTCGTGGCCATCTCGGGCATCCTCGGCGTCTTCATCGGCGAGAACGGCGGCCAGGTCGCCGCCGAGATATCGCTGTTCGGCCTCCTCTCGCTGCCGACGACCCCGCTCGCGTTCAGCCTCTACGGGATGGTGTTCTCGGCCGTCATCCTCGGCGCGCTGTTCGCGCTCGTCGAGTACGCCTCGCGCGTCGAAAACGCCCGATAGGACGGCGGCTACCGACGCTGACGGCGAAGGCGTATCGGCCGGGGAACTCCGACCGAAAGGCGGACCGTTTTTGCTCGTCCGGCCCCGACGAACCCGCATGGACGCGCCCTCGTCGACCTCGACCTCGGACGCCTCGGCCGGCGACGCCTCGCCCGGCCCGCTCCCGGAGGACACGGGCGGCAAGAACCGAAAGCGCGCCGCGCTGGCGACCGCGCCGTTCCTCGCGCTCGGACTGGCCGACGTGGTGCTCATCCTCCTGCAGGGGCTCGAACCCCTCTGGGGGTTCGCCATCCTCCCGCCGATTCTGTTCTGTAGCGTGCTGACCTGGATCGTCTTCAGCACCGACTTCCTCGACGACCGGACCTGACTCGGTCCCGGCTCGGTGCCGGAGATTCAGCGCCGCAGGTTCGTGGAGTATTTCGTCGGCGTCTCCTCGTCGTAGCCGAAGTCCTCGGCGGTCAGCTCCGGCTCGGCGTCCCCGACGCTCGCGGGCGCGGCGACTTTGAACCGCTCGCGGAGGCGCTCGGGCATCGAGAACGCCTCGCGGTCGAGTCGGAGCGCGATGGCGTCGCCGTCGACCTCTCTGACCCGGTCGAGTCGCCGACGCGGTCCCGCCGGGAGGTCCTCGGCGTCGACCGCCTCGAAGCCGAACTGCGCGCAGTAGCCGTGGTCCGAGGTGAAGCCGTAAACCGTCTCGAACTCCTCGGCCGCGGCGCGGTCGACCAGTCGCTCGACGACGTGCGCGCCGACGCCCTGTCCGCGCCACCGCTCCGAAACGCCGACGCAGGTGACCTCGCAGAACGGCTCGTCGGTCTTGTGGACCCGGATTCGCCCGAACCCCGCCTTCTCGCCGGACTCCTCGTCGAGCGCGATGACGTAATCGCGGGACCGGAAGGAGCCGTCGTCGAGTCCGAGTTCCTCCAGCGAGTCGAGCAACCAGACCTCGTCTCGGTTCTTCGCGTCTCGGACGTACATGCTTACTCGTAGCACACCGGCCGACAAAAACGACTCGGGCCGGTACGACGATTCCCGCCGCGTCCGGCGAACTCAACGAAAGAACACTAAAGATTCATGGTCGCGGTCGCGGTACCTCGATTCATGGACGTACCCGACACCGACACCGTGGTACACGAACCGGACCCGGCGTTCGTCGAGGACGCCAACGTCACCCGATTCATGCGGGAACACGACATCGAGGACTACGACGAACTCATCGAGCGGACGACGACCGAGGTCCCGGGCGTCGGTGCCTCGGGCGTCGAGTGGTTCTGGGACGAACTCGTCGACTACCTCGATATCGACTTCTACGAGGAGTACGACGCCGTCCGCGACGACTCGGAGGGACCGCAGTTCTCCCGCTGGTACCCCGGCGGCGAAATCAACGTCGCCCACAACACCCTCGACCGCCACGCCGCGGTCGACTCCGGGAACCGGAACCGCGTCGCCTGCATCTGGGAGGGCGAAGACGGCGAGGTCGTCCAGCGGACCTACCACGACCTCTACCGCGAGGCCAACCGCGTCGCCAACGTCCTCGAATCGTACGGCGTCGAGACCGGCGACACCGTCGGCCTCTACATGCCGATGGTCCCCGAAGTCATCTCCATCCTCTACGGCTGTTTCAAGGTCGGCGCGATAGCCGTCCCCATCTTCTCCGGGTTCGGCGTCGACGCCACCGCGACCCGCCTCGAAGACCCCGAGTGCTCGGTGCTTTTCACCGCCGACGGCTTCTACCGCCGCGGCTCCGAAGTCCGACTGAAGCCGACCGCCGACGAGGCGATGGCGGAGGCGGACTGCGTCGAGAACGTCGTCGTCTACCGGCGGTTCGGTGACGAAAGCGGGGGTAGCGACGCCGACGTGCCGTGGACCGAGGGCCGCGACGAGTGGTGGGACGACACCGTCGGCGAGGCCGACGCGGCGTACGAAACCAAGCGCCTGCCGTCGGACGCCGAGTCGATGCTCCTGTACTCCTCGGGGACGACCGGCAAGCCGAAAGGCATCGTCCACACCCACGCGGGCGTCCAGATGCAGACCGCCAAGGAGATTCACTTCGGCTTCGACCAGAAGCCCGAAGACCGCTTCTTCTGGGTCTCCGACATCGGCTGGATGATGGGGCCGTGGACGCTCATCGGGAACCACACCTTCGCCGGCACGGTCTTCATGTACGAGGGCGCGCCCGACTACCCGAACCCGGACCGCTTCTGGGACATGATAGAGCGCCACCGAATCACCACCTTCGGCATCTCGCCGACGGCCATCCGCGCCCTGCGGAAGTACGGCGACGAGGAGGTCGAGAAACACGACCTGTCGAGCCTCCGCCTGCTCGGGTCGACCGGCGAGCCGTGGGACCCCGAGTCGTGGATGTGGTTCTACGAGCGCGTCGGCGGCGGCGAAGCCCCCATCATCAACATCTCCGGCGGCACCGAAATCTGCGGCTGTTTCCTCATGCCGATGCCGACCCAACCGCTCAAGCCCTGCTCGCTCGGCGGCCCCGGCCTCGGGATGGACATCGACATCGTGGACTCCTCGGGCGAATCCATCGCCGACACCCACGAACGGGGCTTCCTCGTCGCCCGCGACTCCTGCCCGTCGATGACCAAGAGCCTCTGGGAGGGCGACGAGCGCTACCTCGACACCTACTGGTCGTCGTGGGACGACCTCTGGGACCACGGCGACTGGGCGCAGAAGGACGAAGACGGCTTCTGGTTCCTCCACGGCCGCGCCGACGACGCCCTCAACGTGGCCGGCCGCAAGGTCGGCCCCGCCGAGGTCGAAGGCGCGCTCATCGAACACGACGCGGTGAATCAGGCCGCCGCCGTCGGCGTCCCCGACGACACCACCGGGACCGCCGTCGTCGCCTACGTCGTCCTCGAAGACGGCGTCGAAGAGAGCGACGACCTCCGCGAGGAGCTTCGCGGCGTCGTCGGCGACGAGTTGGGCAAGCCGTTCCGCCCGCGCGAAATCCTGTTCGTCGACGAGTTCCCGAAGACGCAGTCGGGCAAAATCATCCGCCGCGCCATCGCCTCGATTTACGCGGGCGAGGACCTCGGCGACATGAGCAGTATCGAGAACCCCGAGTCGCTCGAAAAGATAGAAAACGCGTCCTGAAGCGGTTTTTTCCGCCTTCGTTCAGTCGGACAGCGCCGCGCCGACACCGTCGTTCCACGCGTCGGCGGTGAAGTCGACCGCGTCGTTCCACGTGGCAACGACGGTCGTCACTGCGAGGTCGCCGGTCACGTTCACCATCGTCCGGATGCGGTCGAGGATGGGGTCGACGCCGGCGACGAGACCGACGATTTCCAGCGGGAGTCCCAACTGCGTCAAGACGAGCGTGAGCATGATGAGCCCCGACCCGGGGACGCCGGCAGTCCCGATGCTCGCCAGCACGGCGACCGCGACGACCGCGAACTGGTCGGCCAGAGAGAGGTTCACGCCGACGATGTTCGCCGCGAAGATGGCCGCGACGCCCTGATACATCGCCGTGCCGTCCATGTTGATGGTCGCACCGAGCGGGAGGGTGAAGCCGTAGATGCGTTCTTCGATGCCGAGGTTGTCGTCCGCGTCGGACATCGTCACCGGGAGCGTCCCGGACGACGACCGGATGCTCAGCGCGGTCACCATCGCGTCGCGCGCGCCGGAGAGGAACGCGACCGGCGACCGACCCGCGACCCCGACGACGAACGTGCCGAGGTAGACGACCCCGATGTGGACGACGGCCGCGAGGAGCATCGTTCCGATGAGGAGCGCGAAGGGCAGGATAGCGTCGACGCCGGCGGTGCCGAAGACGTTCGCCATGAGCGCGAAGACGCCGAGGACGCCGAACTCCATCGCCCCCCAGACGACCTTGTACATCGCTTCTGCGCCCGCGTCGGCGAGGTCGAAGAACGCCTCGATGCCGCGTTTGACCTGCTCGTCGTCCGTCTCTTCCCACGCCAGCGTGAGGCCGAGGCCGAACACGACGACGAAGAAGATGGTCGGGAGCACGCTGCCCTCGGCCATCGCACCGACGGGGTTCGTCGGGACGATGTTGAGGACGACCTCGACCGCGTTCGGGGCCTCCGCACTCTGGGCTTCAGCGCCGGCGAGCAGCTCTTCGAGCCCGCGAGAGCCGGGGGACACGAGGTTGCTCACGCCGAGTCCGATGGCGACCGCAAACGCGGACGTGAGCGCGTACAGCCCGACTACCTGCGCACCGACGCGGCCGAGCGACGACGGTGAGAGCTGTCGAACGCCCATCAGGAGCGTGAACACCACGATGGGTACGATGAGCATCTTCAGCAGTCGGACGAACAGGTCGCCGACCGGTTTCAGGGCCGTCGCCGGCTCACCGACGACGAGGCCGACGAGCGACCCGAGGACGAACGCGACCCCGATTCGGTAGACGATGCCGACCGACCGATACCGGTTCCACAGAGACACAATGCTAGACTGTGACATGTAACGTGTTTGCACTAACGATACAGCCAGAATATAAATATAGCGGTGGAAATCCTGAATTTAACACCGAGGTAGAATTCAATCTCAAATATGAATTAATAGTTGGAGTCTTCGGTGATTTCTCTCCACCCCACGCGTCGTCGTCAGTACGCGTCGTCCGGCGCGAGGGCGACCGCTTCGGGAACCCCGTCGCCGACTGCGAGCGCCGCTTCGACGGCCTCGTCGCCCGCGGGGATTCGAATCGTCCCGCCGGCGAGAAGCGGGGCGAGCACGCCGGCGACGACGGTTCCCGGGTGGCTGAGCGACGACCTGACCGCGACCGTGTCGTCCTCGCCGAGGTCGAAGTCGGCGGCCACCCGTCGGGCCGCGTCCAGCAGGTCGCCGTGGGTGAACTCGCGGTCGTCGGCGACGAGCGCTGGGTCGTCGGGTGCGACGATTTCCGGGTGGACCGCCGGGTTCTCGCTCCAGACCTCCTGTTCCCAGTGCGTCGTCGCGGGCGAACTCGGCGGGCCACCGAACACGGCGAGTTTCTGTCCCGGCGGCAGGTCGGCGAACTCCGTCTCGCGGTCGACGGCGACGACGGTCGCTCGCGCCTCGACCGCCGGGTCGAACGCGGTCACCGCGCCGAGTTGGGCCGCCCCGAGGAACGTCAACAGCGGTTCGGGGAGCGAGACCGGGTCGACCGCGACGCGAGCGCCCTTGCGGACGCCGAGGTAGCGGAGGACGTTCCCGGCCTTGTACGAGGTCGTGATGAGGTCGTGGTACGTGTAGGTCCGGCCGGGGCCGTCAACCCGGAGGGCGAGTCGGTCGCTCCGCCGGTCGCGGGCCATGAGGTCGCCGATAACGTCCATGGCCGGTCGTAGGGAGTCGGCGCGAAAAAAGGCCCCGAGGCGCTCTCGCGGTCCGAGAACGCGGCGGGGCGGGCGTCGACGTCTGAGTCTCGGCTCCGTCGCTCAGGGCGCGCCCGCGATGACGAACGTGCTCTCTTCGGGACCGTTTCGGAGTTCGCGGGTGTCCTCGGGCGAGACGCGTACTGCGTCGCCGGGTTCGAGGTCGACTTTCTTGTCTTCGACGACGAGCGTCGCCCCGCCGGAGACGAGGAAGTACACTTCTTCGTGGCCCTGTTCGGCGTGGTCGTGCGGCTTGCCGGACCAGTCGGGGTCGGTCTCTAACACGCTGAAGCCGAGTTCGACGCAGTCGAGTTCGTCTCGCAGGAAATGGAGGCCGCCGCCGACCGCGTCTACGTCCTCGTAGTTCGCTTTCGTGTAGGACATCGCCTGAACTGACGGCCGCCGGACAAGAGAGCGTGGTGGTGCCGGAAATCCGTTACAGCGAGTTCTTCAGCTTCTGGAAGAGGCCCTCTTTGACCTCCTCGCCGCCGGCCTCGGCGAACTCCTTGAGCGCCTCGCGCTGTTCCTTGTTGAGGTCCTCGGGCGTGACGACGTGGACCTCGACGTGCAGGTCGCCGTGGCCCCGACCGTCGAGGTGGGGCATCCCCGCGCCGGAGACGGTGAACGTCGACCCGCTTTGGGTGCCCGCGGGCACCTTCAGTTCCTCCTCGCCGTCGAGCGTCGGCACCTCGACGGTCGCGCCGAAGACGGCCTGCGGGAAGGAGATGGGGTGGGTGTAGCGGAGGTCGTCGCCGTCCCGCTCGAACTCCTCGTGGTCGCGGACGTTGACCTCGACGAACAGGTCGCCGTTGGGGCCGCCGTTCTCGCCGGGTTCGCCCTCGCCGCGGTAGCGGAGGCGCTGGCCGTCGCGGAAGCCGGCGGGGATAGTGATGGTCACGTCGCGAGTGCGGCGGACGCGCCCGCTGCCGCGACACTCCGAGCAGTCCTCGCTGTAGGTCTCGCCCTCGCCGCCGCAGGCGCGACAGGTCGTCGTCTGCTGGACGCGGCCGAAGGGCGTCTGCTGGACCGTCGTCTGCTGGCCCGAGCCGTTACACTCCGAACAGGTGTTCACGTCGGCGTCCTCGGGGTGGCCCTCGCCGTCGCACTCGGGACAGACCTCGCGGCGGCGAATCGTCACGTCGCGCTCGACGCCGTGGTAGGCGTCTTCGAGGTCGATGGAGATGCGCTGGGCCACGTCGCGACCCTGCTGGGGACGGTTGCGCTGTTGGCCGCCCGCGCCGCCGTTGAAGAGGTTGTTGAAGATGTCCTCGAAGCCGCCACCGCCGCCGCCCATCCCGCCGAAGGGGTTGCCGCCGCCGAAGGGATTGCCTCCCCCGCGGCCGCCGCCACCGCCGCCGCGTTTCTGGGACTGCTGGAAGCGCTCGTGGCCGACTTGGTCGTACATCTGCCGCTTCTCGTCGTCCGTGAGCACCTCCTTTGCCTTCTGGACCTTCTTGAACTTCTCCTCGGCGTCGTCCTCGTCGGAAACGTCGGGGTGGTACTTCGCGGCCTTCTTGCGGTACGCGTTCTTGATCTCGTCTTTCGAGGCGTCCCGCGAGACCCCGAGTACGTCGTAGAAGTCCTCGCTCATCAGTTGCTCTCTTGTAGCCGGTGAAGGTATTTGAAAAGTCCGTCTCTCGTATCGCGGCGAGCGCGAGCGGCGTCAAATCCGGGATTCCGACCGGATTCGACCGCCGGCGTCGGGTCTCTCGGCGACCCGAGAGTCGGTCAGGTGGTTAGCGTTAGTTGTCCTCGTCTTCCTCGTCGAAGTCCGCGTCGGCGTCGACGAAGTCCTCGGGGTCCGCACCGCCGGGGCCGCCGGCCGCGCCCGCACCAGCGCCAGCGCCGCCGGCACCGCCGGCCTGCGCCTGCTGTTGGTACATGCGCTTGCCGATTTCCTGCAGTTCCTTCGAGAGGTCCTCGGTCACGTCTTCGAGTTCGTCCGTGGAGGCGTCGTCGTCTTCGAGGACCGCTTCGACGTCCTCGATGGCCGCCTCGATGTCGGCGCGGAGTTCGTCGTCGACGTTCTCTTCGTTCTCTTCGAGGAGCGTCTCGGCGCGCTGGACCGCGCCCTCGGCCTCGTTGCGGGCCTCGACGGCGCGGCGGCGCTCTTTGTCCTCTTCGGCGTGCTGTTCGGCCTCCTGCTGCATGCGGTCGATCTCGTCGTCGGAGAGGCCCGCACCGCCCTCGATGGTGATGGACTCGGCGTTGCCGGAGCCCTTGTCCTCGGCGGAGACGTTGACGATGCCGTTCTCGTCGATGTTGAAGCCGACTTCGATCTGCGGGGTGCCCGCGGGGGCCGGCGGGATGCCGGAGAGCGTGAACTCGCCGAGGAGCTCGTTGTCCTCGGCCATCTCTCGTTCGCCCTGGAAGACGCGGACCTGCACCGTCGTCTGGTTGTCGGCCGCGGTGGTGAATATCTTCGACTCCTCGGTCGGAATCGTCGTGTTCTTCTCGATGAGGCGCTCGAAGAGGCCGCCTTTGACCTCGATACCGAGCGACAGCGGCGTCACGTCGAGGAGGACGATGTCGTCGACCTCGCCGCCGAGAACGCCGCCCTGGATGGCCGCGCCGAGCGCGACGGCCTCGTCGGGGTTGACGGACTTCTTCGGCTCGGAGCCGAGCAGCTCTTCGACCTTGTCGAGGACCTGCGGCATCCGGGTGGAGCCGCCGACGAGGATGACGTCGTCGATGTCGCCCTTGTCGTAGCCGGCGTCTTCGAGCGCCTGCTCGGTCGGCTCGACCGTCCGGTCGATGAGGTCAGCGGTGAGCGACTCGAACTTCGCGCGGGTCAGGTCGTATTCGAGGTGGACCGGCCCGGAGTCGGTCGCCGTGATGAACGGGAGGTTGATGGTCGTCTCCTTGCGCGAGGAGAGCTCGATTTTGGCCTCCTCTGCCGCGTCCTTGAGGCGCTGGAGGGCCTGTCGGTCCTCGCGGAGGTCGATGCCGTGGTCGTTCTTGAACTCGGTGGCGAGCCAGTCGATGATGGCCTCGTCCCAGTCGTCGCCGCCGAGGTCGTTGTCCCCGTTCGTGGCGACCACTTCGTAGACGCCGCCGCCGAGGTCGAGGACGGACACGTCGAAGGTGCCGCCGCCGAGGTCGTAGACGAGCACGGTCTGGTTCGACTCGTCGTCGAGGCCGTAGGCCATGGAGGCCGCGGTCGGCTCGTTGACGATGCGCTCGACTTCGAGACCCGCGATTTCGCCGGCGTCCTTCGTCGCCTGACGCTGCTTGTCGTTGAAGTACGCGGGGACGGTGATGACGGCCTTCTTCAGTTCGTCGCCGAGATAGTCCTCGGCGTCGCGCTTGATCTTCTGGAGAATCATCGCCGAAATCTGCTCCGGCGTGTACTCCTCGCCCTCGATGTCGACGGAGTAGCCGTCCTCGCCCATGTGGCGCTTGATGGACCGAATCGTGCGCTCGGGATTCTGGATGGCCTGGTTCTTCGCCGGCTTGCCGACCAACCGCTCACCGTCGTCGGTGAACGCGACGACGGAGGGGGTGGTTCGGTCGCCTTCTGCGTTCACGATAATCTCCGGGTCGCCGCCCTCCATCACCGCGAACGCGCTGTTCGTGGTGCCGAGGTCGATACCCAGAATCTTGTTGCTCGCCATCTTGCCCGCAAATACCGTCTTTTGCCGGTTAAAGGTTACTAGATACTGCGACACACGGCGCGCACCGAGGTCGACGCTGTCTTGCGATTTTGCGTTCTCGCGTCGAAACAGGTCGGTCGATTTATGTAGAACCGCCGACCGCGTCGCCAGCGTCGCGTCCGGCAGAGTCGATGTCGATGGCGACGGCGTCTCAGTCCATCGACTGCGGTCGCTCCGTTCCGTCGGTCGAGTCGTCGGAGCCGGGCACGCCCGCACCGCCGAGTCGGAGCGACGACGGGTCCGCTCCGTCGAGGGCGTCGAGCACCACCGAGAGCGTCCGCTCCCTGCCCTCGCTGGCGAAGAACTCGTGGCCGCCGTCGTACGGGACGAGGTTCGACGCGGGGGTCCGGTCGCCGATTGCGCGAACGTCGACGACCCGGTCCGACAGCGAGACGAAGACCACGTCGTCGGGACGGAACGGTGGCAGCGACTCCTGCGCGCCGTGAATCATGCGGAGGAAGGCGGGCGAGGCGTTGTCCGGGCCGTCGGCCAGTTCGGCGGCGAGTTTCAGTTCGCCGAGGTCCGTACGAGAGATGCCCGCGGGGACGAACGGGCGCGTCGTCGGCAACCGCCTGACGACGGGGAGCAGCAGGCCATCGAGGCCGGCGGTCGCGGTCCCCCACCACGGGCTCAAAAAGACGTTCCGGACCGCGAGGTCGAGGTGGGCGGCGACGAGGCCGCCGGTGCTGTGGCTGAGGACGAGGTCGATGTCGCGGTCGACCGCGTACGCCCGCACCGGGCTCACGTACTGGCCCTCGAACTCCCAGCCGTTCGTCGGGAGTTCGACGGCGTGGACGTGGTAGCCCTCGTAGGTGAGGCGGTCGAGGAGCCACTCGACGCTCCGGTGACCCGGCTTGTTGCCCCATCCGAGGACGAAAAGCAGGTCGTCGTCGCCGGGGTCACCGTGTTGGGTGACGCGCACGGTCGGCCGCCGCCGACGGGAACGAAGTCGCATGCCGTAGTGATTGCGAGGTGAGAACAAAAGTCCTCCCCGGGTCGGCGACGCGTCAAGCCGCCGTGGCCGGCCGCGGGGAGACAGCCGCGTCGCTCGCGACTACTCGCCCTTACTGACCGTGATCTGCGCGGCGCGGATGACCTTGTCGGCCATCTCGTAACCGGGCTGGAACACGTCGGCGACGGTGTCCGCGGGCTCGTCGCTGTCGACGCGCATCATCACCTCGTGGCGGTTGGGGTCCACGTCCGTCCCCGGTTCGGGGGCGATGATTTCGACGTTCTCGTCTTCGAGGATGCGGTCGAACTCCTTGAGCGTCGATTCGAGGCCGCCGCGGATGTCGGCGTCCTCGTCCTGGTCGAGCGCGCGGACGAGGTTGTCGCGGACGGTGACGACGCGCTCGACGAAGTCCTCGGTGGCGCGCTCTTTTATCTGGTCCTGTCGCTTCTTCGCGCGCTTCTTGTAGTTCTGGAAGTCCGCCTGCGTGCGCTTGAGGCGGGACTGGAGTTCCTCGGCCGTCGCTTCGGCCTCGTCGCGCTCGGCTTCGAGGTCGGCGACGCGGGCTTCGAGCGCCGCGACCTCGGCCGCGAGGTCGTCGTCGTACTCGGCGACGCGGTCGGAGACGGCCGGCCCGTCGCCCGTCGCGTCGGGGTCCTCGGCCGCCGACTCGGCGCTCGACGCCTCGCCCTCGGCGTCCGTCGCCGCGTCTTCGGCCGCCTGCGCCGCTGCGTCGGGTGCCGCGTCGGGCTCGGATTCCGCGTTCGCGTCCGTGGCCGACTCGGCAGGGTCGTCGCTCATGGGCGGGAGAAGTGGCCGGCGCGGCTTAAACGTGTAGACTGCGGGCCGGCCGAAACGCTTCTCACCGTGGGGCGGCCGCGCGGGTCGATACCCGCCGTCACCGACCGACAGCGGCCTTACTGGTACATCCCGAGCGGCCGGGCCTGCGTGCTCTCCTCGTCGGACTGCTGCATCCGCCGGGCCAACTGCTCTTTCGCCTGCCGTATCTCGGTGGCGCTGTCCACGAGGTCGTCCACGGGGACCTCGACGCCGACGAGCGGTTCGATGCCGTGCTTGATGATGACTCGGGCCGCCTCGGGGTCCGGGAACTGCGGGTCCGACTCGACGACCAACGCGAGCGCCGGGCGGCCGACCGAGACGGCGTTGCTCAGGAGCGCGCCCGTCGGTCCCGAGACGAGGCCGGTCTCCGTCGGACGGTCGATGCCGGCGTCTTCGAGCCGCGACGTCGCGCCGTCGGTGCCGACGCCGTAGAGCGCGGGCACGTCCTCGGACTTCTCGTGGGCGATGCCCGAGAGGAACACGGGAAGCACGTCGAGGTCTTCGAACCACGGGCCGAGACAGCTGGCGAGTTCGGTCGCCGCGTCGGGTCGGATGGGGATGTCGCTCTGGAGGACGAGCAGGTCCCGCTCCGCGTCGGCGTAGAGCCTGACCGGCGGGTGGAGTGTCGGGTCGTCCTTCATGTAGACCGCAACCTTCGGGACGCCCTCGCAGAACACGTCCGCGTAGTGGGTCATGTCGAACGCCTCCACCAGGTGGTCGGCCGCAATTTTGCCGACTAACCCGACGCCCGGCAGTCCTTCGACCAGCGTCGGCGACTCCAGTTCGTCGGTGAGTTCCTCCGCGAGGACGCGAATGCGTGCCATACGTGAACATGGTCGCCGGGGCGAAGTAAATCCGACGGGCGACTGCGTCGCTATCGACGGACGGGTCCGCGTCCGTGAACCGTCCCGCGTCGCCTCCCCGCGGCTCCGAGCTCGTCACCCGACGACTCCGAAACCGACAAGCGCGCCCCCGCGGAATCGAGTGTCATGAACCCGCTCCAGCGGTACGCGCCGCTCGTGGACGACGAGGAGGCCTTTTTCGCGGCCTGCGAGCGGCCGCTTCCCTCCGTCGTCCGCGTCAACACCATCAAGACGACGGTGGCGCGCGCCCGCGAGGCGCTCGACGACGAGGGCGTCGCCTACGAACCGACCGACTGGCACCCCGGCATCCTGAAGCTCGAAGACAGCAGTCCGGGGACGAACTGGCCGTACTTCCACGGCTGGCTCCACGGCCAAGAGGAGGTGTCGGCGCTCCCGGCTATCGCACTCGACCCGCAACCGGGCGAGCGCGTCTGGGACACCTGCGCCGCGCCGGGGTCGAAGACGACCCAGATTGCCGCCATGATGGACGACGAGGGCGTCCTCGTCGGCAACGACAACAACCTCGGTCGGCTGTCGGCGCTCCGCCACAACGCCGAGCGCCTCGGCGTGACCAACCTCGTCGTGTCGAATCAGGACGCCCGCAACTTCTCGATGAAGCCCTTCGGGGAGCGAACCCCCGAAAAGTCCGGGTCGTTCGAGCAGTTCGACCGCGTCCTCGTCGACGCCCCCTGTTCCTGCGAGGGCACCTGCCGGAAGAACCCCGACGTGCTCGACGAGTGGACGATGAACCACGTCAAAAGCGTCGCCGGCATCCAGAAGGGCATCCTCCGGCGCGCCGTGCAGGTGACGAAAGCCGGCGGCACCGTCGTCTACTCCACGTGTACCTTCGCGCCCGAGGAGAACGAGGCCATCCTCGACTTCGTCCTCGAACGGGAGGACTGCGAGGTCGTCGAGTGGGACGTCCCCGACGGCTTCGAGACCGCGCCCGGCATCACCGAGTGGGAGGGCGACGAGTACGACCCGTCGGTGACCAAGGCCCGCCGCGTCTACCCGCACCACAACGACACGGGCGGCTTCTTCACCGCCAAACTGGAGGTGAACGCATGAGCGACGACACCGCCCCCGACGAGAACTGGGGCCAGCAGTTCGACCGCCTGCCGCCGACGGCCGACGACCGCGTCGTCGAGGGGCGGCCCTCCCGCGAGGAGGTCATCGACTGGTGGGAAGAGCGGTTCGGCGTCGACCCGGCGGTCTTCGACGGCTACACGTTCTGGGAGAAGGGCGCGGGCAAGATTTGGGCGTTCCACGGCGAGGTCGTCGACCCCATCAAAGTCGAGGGGCTCGGAATGCGCATCCTCCGGACCCGTCAGCGCCACTGGAAGCCCTCGACCAACGCGGTCCAGCGGTTCTGCGGCGACGCGACGAAGAACGTCATCGAACTGAGCCCCGGCGAGGCGAAGGCGTTCGTCGACGGCCACGACCAACAGCTCGACCGATGGGAGGGCGACTGGGGCTACCTCACCGCCGCCCACGAAATCGCCGGCGAACTCGAACCGCTCGGCGTCGGGCTCTACCTCCACGGGGAACTCCGCTCGACCGTCCCGAAGGGTCGGCAGGAAGAACTCGTCAAACTCGACTGAGCGGTTCGGGGTCGCCCCCCGAGACTACTTCTCTTTGACCGTTCCGCCGGTCAGACCCTCCCACTCGACCCGGTAGCCGAGCCGCGAGAGGACCGCGCTCGCGTCGTCGAGGCCGCGGTCGTCGAGGACGGACTCGACCGCCGACAGCGACATCCCCGCCTCGACTTCCCCGACGAGCGCGTCGAGGACGGCGGGCCGAACCAGGGTCCGCCCGACGAGTTCGTGTTCCGGGAAGACCACGTCGTCGAGCGCGTCGACGGAGACGCCGCGGGCCGCCGCGAGGTCGGACAGGGTGACCACGTCGTCGTCCGGCGCGAGTTCGGCGGGGAGCGACGAGGCCGCGTCGGCGACGAGGTCGGACTCGTAGTCGCGCAGCACGTCCACCACGTCCTTCACGCGCACGGAGCCGGAGTAGGGGACCGCGCGGTGGTCGCGGGCGGCGATGTCCTCGCCGACGCCGAGCGACTCGTCCACGGCGACGACGAGTTCCACGTCTTCCACCTCGGCGAGTTGGCCCAGCTTCTTTTCGACGTACTCGGGCGTCCAAAAGCCCATAATCTCGAAGAAGACGCGGAAGTCGGCGTGCGCGTAGTCGAACGCGAAGTCGGGAATCATCACGCTCGTCCCCGTTTCGAGGGGCTCCGGCTCCCGGACGAGCGACCAGTCGAGGTCGAGGCCGCGGAAGCGGGCGGCGAAGTCGGACTCCACGTCGCTGTCGAAGCCGGGTTCGGCCATCGGCTCGACGCCGGGGACCGACACGTCCTCGCTCGTGAGCGTCAGTTCGCGTTCCGTCCCGCGGTCGTCGATGGTCGCCACGAGTCGCCAGTCGCCGGCGGTTGCGACCGACCGAAGCAGGCGGGCGAAGGCGGTTCCGTAGCGTCTGGTTCGCTGAAAGAGCGCGTCGGGACCGGTGACGACGACCTCGCGCCCGGCGTCGGTCTTCCGGACCTCGTACATGAGGCGGAGGCGCTTGACCGCCGAGACGACGGCCTTCGGGTCGGAGCTTCGGACCCGAACCTCGGTCGCGTCGAACAGGGCGGTCTGGGCGAGCGAAAGGTTGTACTGCGCGAGCAGTTCGTCGGGCGTCCACCGCGGGTCGAACTCGGAAAGCACCTGTTCGACCTCGCGGTCGGCCGTGAGCGACTCGTCGACCGCCTCGGGCGACGACCCGAGCGAGGACGCCGCGCGGTCGAGCGCCGCGGCTCGCTCCTCGTCGGTCGTTACGCCACCGACCGCCATCGCGGCCTCGAACGCGGCGCGGCGGGCGCGAACGGGCGGCAGGGGAGCCGCCGTCTCGAACACCGCCTCGCGGTCGAGCAGCGACGCGAAGCCGCGGGCGAGTTTGAAGTCGTCGGCCTCGGCTTCGAGGTCCGCGAGGGCGTGGTCGAGGTCGGCCCGCGCGTCGCCGACGTGTCGCCGGAAGACGCCGATGGCCTTCGCGGCCAGCGGGCGGTCTCCCCGGTCGGCGAACTGCGGGTGGTAGCCGCCGCCCGCCCGCGACACGCGAAGCAGGTCCTTCGTCAGCACGCTCGCCACGACGGGACCGCGGGACAAAAACGACTCGGGCGGCGTGGGCAAGAAGCGAGCGACGGCGCGGGCGGACACCGGCCGACGGCGCGGGCGGACACGGCCGACGGCGCGGACGACAAGGTTCATTGCGCCCGCGGCGGACGCCATCGTATGGAGCGACGACGCCTCCTCGGACTGGTCGCGGTCGGCCTGTCGTCCGGCTGTCTCGGGTCGCTTCCGGGCGCGACGGGTCCGCGAAACCCGCCCGAGGCACCGGCAGGGGAGCCCCGAGACACCCCGGAGGTACCGCCGGTTCGTATCTCCGAGGTCGACTTCGAGGCGACCGACGACGGCCGCCTCCGCGTCTTCGGGACGGTCGTCAACGACAGCGGGGCGGAGCGAATCGCCACGGTCGAAGCCCGCGTCAGCGTCCGCGACGAGGAGTCGACCCGGTCGCAGGAGCTCGCCGTCCCGGCAGCCGGGAGCGCCGACTTCGCAATCGAGTTCGAGTTCGAGTACGACGCCTTCGCCAACAACGGCGACCTGAACGTCTCGCTGGCCTGACTCCGAAGGCGACCGCTTTCCCGCCGGTGCCGACCCGCGTCACCGACGCCGGGCCGCGACCCGTTCTTCCGCCGTCTCGACGCTCACGAGTTCGTAGAGCGTCGCGGTCGCGCCGTCGGCCTTCGGTCGGAGGATGCGACCGAGGCGCTGGGTGAACTCGCGTTCCGACCCCGACCCCGAAAGGAGGATGCCGACGTTCGCGTCGGGCACGTCCACGCCCTCGTCGAGCACGTTGGCCGCGACGACGGTGTCGTAGGTGCCGTCGCGGAAGCGGTCGAGGATTTCGCGGCGCTCTTTCGTGCCGGTCTCGTTGGTTATCGGCGGGACGAGGAAGCGCCGCGAGATGCGGTAGACGAGGTCGGTCGAGGCGGTGAAGACGATGACGCGGTCCTCGCGGTGTCGCGCGAGCAACCGGGCCAGTTTGTCCACCTTCGCCTCGGAGTTCATCATCACGTCGCGGGCGCGCTGCTTGGCGAGGAGCGCCGCCCGCGCTCTCGGGTCGTTCCCGGAGCGCATCACGAGTTTCTGGTAGTCGCTGCCCGACTGCATCGACAGCCCCGAGGTGCGCAGGTAGTTCACGAACGTCTCCTGTGCCTCGTCGTACGTCTCGCGCTCGTCGGCCGTGAGTTCCACCTCGATTCGGCGGACCTCGTAGTCGGCGAGGTGGTCGCCTGCCAAGTCGTCCACGTCGAGGCGGTACACCCGCGGGCCGACGAGTTCCTCGACGCGCTCGTGTGCGCCGTCGGGGCGCTCGAACGTCGCCGTCAGGCCGAGGCGGGAAGGTGCGGCGAGAAAGCGCGGGATGTCTTGGTATCCCTCGCCGCCGAGGTGGTGGACCTCGTCGAAGACGACGAGACCGAAGTCGCCGCCCACGTCGTCGGCGCGGAGGTACGCCGAGTCGTACGTCGAGACCGTGATGGCCTCTTGGGTCTGTTCGCCGCCGCCGAACCGACCGACCGGCACGTCGAACTCGGTTTCGAGTTCGCGTATCCACTGGTCCTGTAAATCGATGGTCGGCACGACGACGAGCGTCGGCACGGAGCGGGCGACCATCGCGGCGACCGCGAGCACCGTCTTGCCCGCGCCGGTCGGCAGTTCCACGACGCCGCGACCGCCCGCGTCGAGCCACGCGTCGAGCGCGGCGCGCTGGTAGTCGCGGAGGTCGTAGGTCGTCGAAAGCGAGAGGGGGGCGTCGAGGGCGAGCGTGTCTTCGAACTCGGTTCCCCGTCGCTCTAATTCGTCCCGAATGGCGGCGTACCGCATCGCTGGGGCTCGATAGCCGCCGCTTCGGGGGTCGGCTTCGACGCCGGGAATCGAGATATCGAGGTCGGTAGCGAGGTGAATCGTTCCGTCCTCGAAGCGGAGGGTCGTCACTACCGGCGCGTTGGCGGGGCGCGGTCATAAATCGACGGTCCCGCGGTGCGGCGGTCGGGCCGGAGTCCCGTGCGCTTCCGGTCCCGTCGTCCGCGGGCCGAAGGTTCAAATCCGATGGCGGGGCTACGGACGTGTATGAGCGACGACCTCGACGACGCGGTCGCACAGTTCCTCAGCGACTACAACAGCGCGATGAAGGAGTACGAGAAGGGCTACGTCGACGCCGACGCGACGCTGTCGGTCATCGACGCACACATCGACGAGTTGCGAGCGGCGCGGGAGTAGTTCAGTACCACAGCGAATCATCGCTACACCCGGTCCCTTTGAGTTTAATCTCCCCCTCCGTGGAGATGACGATGTACAGTCCGGGGGTTGGTGAGTCGTACCCAGAACAGTCGGGCAGGTACGTGAACTCTCGGTCGCCAATATTGTTGCTCCGGGCTTCGATGTGGACGATGTACGGCCGAGCGGGAGCAACCGCCGGAAAATTCAGTCTCGGAACGTCTCCGTCCTCGGGTTGCGCCTCGATGTCGATATACTCCATCCATGCGAGTCCTTCGCTCCACTCGTCGGCGCCTCGGCGAACGAGTTGCACGGTCAAGGAGTGCGGTTGGTCGTGGAAGTTCATCACCGAGAGCAACAGCTTCGGCCTGAACTCCTGATACACCGCATTGCCGGCGAGGCCAATGCCACCGAGTCCGGCGACTGCGCCAGCGATGACCTGTCGTCTAGATATCATAAACCGAGGTACCGAATCGAGGGTGAAAAGCTTACTCGCCTATCAGCCCGCGAATCCGCTCGACGTATTCTGCAAATTCGCTTTCGGTCCGCTCGCGCGGGCGGTCGATGTCGACCGAGACGATTTCGCGGACGCGGCCTGGGTTGGCGGCCATGACGACCACGCGGTCGGCGAGCGTGACGGCCTCTTCGACGTCGTGGGTGACGAACAGCACCGTCTTGTCCGTCTCCGCCCAGATGTCGAGCAGTTCGCCGTGGAGCATGTCGCGGGTCTGGGCGTCGACCGCGCCGAACGGCTCGTCCATGAGGAGCAGTTCGGGGTCGACCGCGAGCGCGCGGGCGATGCCGACCCGCTGTTTCATCCCGCCGGACAGCTCCTTCGGGTAGGCGTCGGCGAAGCCGTCGAGACCGACGAGTTCGAGCATCTCAGTCACGCGCTCCGAGCGCGCCGGCTCCTCGACGCCCTGTTCTTCGAGGCCGAAAGCGACGTTCTCGGCGACGGTTCGCCACGGGAACAGCCCGTACTCCTGAAACACCATGCCGCGGTCGGTGCCGGGGCCGGTGACGGGCGAGCCGTCGAGGGTGACCGCGCCCGACGTGGCGTCTTCGAGGCCGGCGATGATGCGGAACAGCGTCGTCTTGCCGCAGCCGGAGGGACCGACGATACAGACGAACTCGCCGTCCTCGACCGCGAACTCGACGTCCGACAGCGCCTCGACCGTCCGGCGGTCGGAAGCGTAGGTCTTGCCGAGCGAATCGACCCGGACCGTCGCGGTCTCGTCGGGGTCGGTCGCGGTCGCGTCGGCTCCCGCGTTCGCGTCCCCGCTCATGCTCTCCACTCCAGCGCCCGCCGTTCGACCCGGCGGAACAGGCCGTCGCTCACGAGGAAGACGATGCTGATGACGAGCATGTAGGCGACCGACACGTCCATGGCGAGGTTCTGCGCCGTGTTGAGAATCTCGTAGCCGACGCCGACGCCGACGATGAGTTCGGCCGCGACGACGATCATCCAGCACTGGCCGATGCTCGTCCGGATGCCGGTCATGATCGAGGGGCTGGCCGCCGGGATGACGACCTTCCGAATCATCGTCCAGTCGTCGTCGACGCCGAGGCTCGCGGCGACCTCTTTGAGGTCCTCGGAGACCCCCTCGACGCCGCCGTAGGCGCTGTAGAAGTTAATCCAGAAGGAGCCGATGGCGACGATGAACGTCGCGCCCTGGTGGTTGACGCCGAGCCAGATGACGGCGAAGCCGATCCACGCCAGCGGCGGAATCGGCCGGAGGAGGCGCGTGACGGGCGTGAAGACGCTGTCGACGCGGGTGTTCCAGCCCATGGCGACGCCCGCGAAGACGCCGAGCGAGGTCCCGATGAGCAGGCCCGGCACGTAGTGGTAGAGGCTCTGAATCAGCTTGACCACCAGTCGAGTCGCCGGGAGTTCCGCGCCGGTGAAGGGAATCGAAAGCGACGCCGGCGCGGTGAGTTCGACGACGAACGCCGCCAGCACCTCGACGGGCGAGGGGAGCAGATACGTCGGTTGGAACAGCGCGGCGACGTACCAGACGGCGAGAAAGCCCGCGAAGCCGGCGACCGCGAGCCCCGTCTGTTCAGAGGAGAACCCCGCGAGCCGGTCGAGCAGTCGCTCGTCCGCCTCCGTCTCCGAGAGGGCGACGCCGCTGCCGACTTCGTCGTTGCTCATAGCGAGTCGTAGATGCCGTAATCGAACATCTCGTCGACGGTCAACTGCGCTTCCGTCTTCCCGAGCGTCTGGGCGTAGTCGGCGAAGATTTCAGCGCCGCCTTCGATATCGTGGGGGTCGGTGATGAAGTCCGACGCGGGGGAGTCGAGCGCCGCGCGAGCGGTCTCGACCGGGAGCGCGCTCTCGCCGATGACCGAACTCGCGTGCTGGGCGGCCGTGTCGGGGTTGTCGGCGACGAAGTTCGTCGCCCGCTGGTGGAGTTCGACGAACTCCGTGGCGAGGTCGCGGTTGTCCTGCCGGAGGCGGTCGTGCATGAGCGTGACCGCCGCGGGCTGGCCGGGCATGAAGTCGCCCGCCCACGCGATGGGCTGGAACGGCGCGTCGTTGGCCTCGATGACCGTCGGAACGGGCTCCATGATGCTCGTGCCGTCGATGTTGTTCGAGAGGAGCGCCTGCTGGACCGCGGCCGCGCCGCCGAGGCCCTTGATGTTCACGTCCTCCTCGGGGTCGAGCCCGAGCGTGTTCTGAATCCAGTAGCGGAGCAGGATGTCGGGGACCGACCCCGGCGGGAACGTGCCGAAGGTGAACTTCCGGCCCTCTCGGGCCTCGAACTCGGCGAAGGCGTCCGCGCCGTGTTCCTCCCAGAGGGCGGCGAAGTCGTCGGTGGCGAGAATCTGCATCGCGTTCTTGATGTTCGCCGCGGTGATCTTCGCGGGGATGCCCTTGTCCATGACAATCATCGCCGGGACGATGCCGAACATCATCACGTCGAAGTCGCCCGTCGCCGACGCCTGCACGATGCTCGGACCGTCGGAGAACTTCTTGCCCGCGACCGGGACCGAAAGCTGGTCGAACAGCCCCTCTTCTTCCAACACGAAGTACTGCATGTCCGGGTAGATGGGCATGTAGGCGACGTTGAGTTCGTCCAGCCCGCTCCCGCCGGACCCGCCGAGACAGCCCGCGAGGCCGGCGGTCGCGGCGAGGCCGGAGCCCTGCAGGAATCGTCTACGGCTGAGTGAAGTCGAGCGTGGTGCCTCTGTCATTGCCATCGTTACGAATCAGCGCCTTATTCCGGGCGCGTACGCGGTAACGATAGACGCGGTAGATGACGCGCGAGAACCGATGAAAATCCATCTCACGGCCGCATTCGGGGTTGAAACAGTCGGTTTTCCTGAATTGTCTCCTCCAAGATAGCGGCAGTAAAATCCGTTACTGTACGTCGGTCACGTCACGGAGCCGACGGGTCGGCCGCGACCGTGCGTGGGAAGAACTATCCCGAACCGCGACGCGGGATAGGATATGACGCACTTCTCCGACCGGGTGGAGCGCATCTCCATCAGCGGCATTCGCAAGGTGTTCGAGGCGGCTGGCGAAGACGCTATCAACCTCGGGTTGGGCCAGCCAGACTTCCCGGCCCCGGACCACGCTCGACGGGCGGCCGTCGAGGCCATCGAGGCCGGTGAGGCGGACGGCTACACGGGGAACAAGGGGCTCCCGAGCCTGCGCGAGGCAATCGCCGAGAAGCACCGCCGCGACCAGGGCGTCGACCTCGACCCCGGCGACGTCATCGCCACGGCCGGGGGGAGCGAGGCGCTCCACATCGCCATCGAGGCGCACGTGAACGAGGGCGACGAGGTCATCATCCCGGACCCCGGCTTCGTCTCCTACGACGCGCTCACCAAACTCGCCGGCGGCGAACCGGTGCCGGTCCCCCTCCGCGACGACCTGACGCTCGACCCCGAGGCGGTCGAAGAGGCCATCACCGACGACACCGCGGCGTTCGTCGTCAACAGCCCCGGCAACCCGACGGGCGCGGTGTCGCCGCCCGACGACATCGCCGAGTTCGCCCGCATCGCCGACGAGCACGACGTGCTCTGCATCTCCGACGAGGTGTACGAGTACACGGTCTTCGAGGGCGAACACCGCTCGCCCATCGAGTTCGCCGAGACCGACAACGTCGTCGTCGTCAACTCGGCCTCGAAGCTCTTTTCGATGACCGGCTGGCGACTGGGCTGGGTGTACGGCTCTACCCGCCGGGTCGAGCGCATGCTCCGAGTCCACCAGTACGTGCAGGCGTGCGCCTCCGCGCCGGCGCAGTTCGCTGCCGAAGCCGCGCTCAGCGGCCCGCAGGACCGAATCGAGGAGATGACCGAGACGTTCCGCGAGCGCCGCGACCTCGTCGTCGAGGGGCTGGAGGACATCGGCCTCACCGTCCCGTCGCCGGGCGGCGCGTTCTACGTCATGCCCGAGGTTCCCGAGGGCTTCGTCGACGAGTGCATCGACCGCGGCGTGATTATCGTCCCCGGCGAGGCGTTCGGCGAGCACGGCCACGGCTACGCCCGCCTGTCGTACGCGACCGACACCGAGTCGCTCCGCGAGGCCATCGAGATAATGGGCGAGGCGTACGACGCGGTCGTCTGAAATTCGCTCACGGCCGTTATCGGACGATTCGTCGACCGAACTACGACAACTCACGGCATCCGATACGTCTTATTCTCGGCGTTCGAAGTGAAAACCCTTAAATTCGGGAGCCGGTGACGAAACGTTTGTCATGCCCGCAGAGACGCAGGGAGTCATCAGCCTGCTGCCGGCGCTCTTCGCAATCGTGCTGACGCTGCTCAGCCGGCAGGTGCTCCTCTCGCTTTTCACCGGCATCTGGATCGGTGCGACCATCCTGGTGGGATGGAACCCCATCGGCGGGGCGGCGTACTCCCTCCAGTTGGTCATCAACAACGTGACCGAGTCGTTCAACAGCAAACTCCTCCTGTTTACCTTCCTCTCGGGCGCGATGCTCGGGATGATATTCCTCTCGGGCGGGATGAACGCGCTCGCACAGCGCATCATCGCCCGCATCAAGACACGGAAACAGGCCGCGTTGGGGACGAGCGTCCTCGGGATGCTCATCTTCGTCGACTCCTACGCGAGCACGATGATTACGGGCTCGGTGATGCGCCCCATCACCGACAAGTTCGACATCAGCCGCGAGAAGCTCGCGTACCTGCTCGATTCGACCACCTCGCCCGTGGTGAGCGTCGCCGTCGTCTCGACGTGGGTCGGCTTCGAGGTCGGACTCATCCGCGAGCAGTTCGCCTCGCTCGGCATCGACCAGAGCGCCTTCGTGGTGTTCCTCCAGAGCATTCCGTTCCGTTTCTACAGCCTGCTCGCGGTCGCGCTCGTGTTCATCCTCGTCGTGATGGACTGGGACTTCGGGCCGATGAAGCGCGCCGAGCGCCGCGCGAAAGAAGAGGGGAAGCTCCTCGGCGACGACGCCGACCCCCTCATCGAGACGCGCGAGGAGGACATCGTCACGCCCGAGCACGTCGACTCGCGCTGGTGGTACTTCGCCGCGCCCATCGTCGCGCTCGTCGCCGTCACCGGCTTCGGCCTGCTGTACTCCGGCGGCTGGCCCGGCGTCGCACCCGTCGAGGCGCTGAAGGATGCGGCCACCGCCGACGCCATCCTCTGGGGCGTCTTCTCGGCGTGCGCGCTGCTGCTCGCCATCCTCGTCGGCCACGCCCGCGTCGAACTCGAAGCCGTCAGCGACGCCATCTTCGAGGGATTCAAGATGGTCATGTTCCCCGTGGCCGTTCTCTCGCTGGCGTGGACCATCGGCGGCGTCAGCCAGGCGCTCGGCGTCGGTGCGTTCGTCGTCAGCGTCGCCGAGGGCGTCATCACGCCAGAAATCCTGCCCGCGGTCGTCTTCCTCGCCGCGGCCATCATCTCGTTCTCGATAGGCACGTCGTGGGGAACGATGAGTATCATGTTCCCCGTCGCGGTGCCGCTTGCCTACCAGCTCGGCGCGCCGCTCCCCGGTGCCATCGGCGCTATCCTCACCGGCTCGCTGTTCGGTGACCACTGTTCGCCCATCAGCGACACGACGGTCCTCTCGTCGATGTTCGCCGGCGCGGACCACGTCGACCACGTGAACACGCAGATTCCGTACGCCGTCCTCTGCGGAGCCGTCGCGACGGGGCTGTTCCTCGCGAGCGGCTACGGGGTGGGCTCGCTGGCGCTCCTCGGCATCGGCGTCGTCGCGCTGTTCGCGTTCGCGTACTACCTCTCGCAACACGCCGACGTGAGCGTCCCGACCGCCTTCGGTTCCTCGTCGGACTCCGACTGACGAGTCGGAATCAAACCGCCGCTTCGCGTCCTATTTTTCGCGTCATCGCGCGTGGCTGAGGAGGAGAGAGGAAAGGAGAGCCGCACCGTCGCCGAGCGGCGGCTGGACGATGGGAGCGTCAGCCCGAATCGGGTCACCGACCGACGAAGCCCGCGACCAGGACCGTCGCGTACGCCAAGAGCAACAGCCCCCCGAAGAGCCCCGCGGCTTCGAGGCCCATGTTCGGGTAGACGACCGAGAACAGCGCCGTCGAGACCGCGTCGACGAGCATGCCCGGGACGACGAGCAGCGCCGCAGCCTCCCGTTTCGCGCCGCCGGAGAGCCCGCGCCACCGGAAGATGCCGACCGCGAGCGCCCACATCACGGGCACCGTCAGCGCGAACACCGCGGCCGTGACCAGCGGGCGGGAGGGCACTAACACGAGTTGGCCGACGACGCGGAAGACGAGTCCGGCGACGAGGGCAATCGCCAGTCCGACGCCGAGAAGCACCCGCGTCTCGGACAGCGGGAGCCGACGAGCGTCGGCCTCGGAGACCTGTGAACTGATTGTCATGCGTTCCGTACGCGGGCGAGGAGTATCAGCGTTCGTACGGGGCCGTAGGTTATTATGTCACTCGGAAGTAACGATTGGACGGATGTCAGTTCTCTCGACCGCCGACGAAGGGAAGTTCCTCATGGACGAGGAAGCCGAACAGATCGGAATCGTGACCGAAGTCGACACGGACGCCCAAATCGCGTACGTCGAACCCGACCCAGACATCGCCGAGGCAGTCGTACAGGGCCTCGGCTTCGGCGACGCCGACGGCGACGACATCGAAGTACCCGCCGCGTCGGTGGAGACGGTCACCGATACGGAACTTCGCGTCGCCAAAGACCTCTAAGCCGCAGTCGGTTAGGAACCGGTGATTCCATTTTTATCGCGTAAACCCGGACGAGCGACCGCCACGCCCCGGTGAACGATACTCTCGACCCGTTCCTCTGTCGTACGTCGGTGAGCTGCTGAACTCCAATTCTGTATAGCGTTATTTAGTTTATCAGTAGCGTGGCGGACGAGGTACTGACCCAAGAAGAGCGACAAAATTCGCAGAAAAGACGAATCTGTGACAGTTACTTCGCCGTCGAGACGATTTTGATGACGTCGCCCTCTTCGAGTTCGTGGTCTTCGGCGATGCGGCGTTTCGCTCGCGCGTCGACCGCGTGGAGGTAGCCGTCGCCGATGTCGGAGTGGACCGCGTACGCGAGGTCCCGCGGCGTCGACCCCCGCGGAAGGAGGAAGGCGTCGGGGAGGACGTTACCCGTGCCGTCGGTCCACTTCGACTCGTTTTGGACCGGGTAGACCGTGATTCGGTCGAGCACGTCGTAGACCGCGGTGTCGATGGCCTCCTGCGTGCCGGTGCCGCCGTGTTCGCCCATCAGGTCGCGGATTCGTTCGAGGCCCTTCTCCTGTGCGCCGCTCACGTCGCCGACGAGTTCGAAGTCGTCGTCGCCGGGGTGGTAGTCGATGATGCCCGCCTCGCGGGCCCGCCGAAGGGCGAGTTCGCCGTCCGCGGTGGCGGCGATGACGGGCTTTCCGGTCTCGGCGAGTCGTTCGAGGTTCTCCGGGGGCGCGATGTCGACCTTGTTGGCCACGAGGACGATGGGCTTGGTCCGCCGGCGAATCGCGCGGGCGAGTTCCACGCGGTCCTCGTCGTCCCAGTCTTGGGGGTTCGGCGAGTAGTCGAGGTCGCGCAGGACGGCGGCGATGTCGTACTCGCTCGCGCCGACGCCCGTCAGGAGGTCCGAGAGGGCGTCGTCCATGTCGAAGTCGGGCGACCGCGACTTGCGGACCACGGACTCCCAGTTCTTGTGGACGATGCCGGCGAGCCACTGTTCGAGTTCCTCCTCGATGAAGTCGACCTCCTCGACGGGGTCGAAGCTCCCGACTTCGACGGGTTCGCCCTCGGCGTTCGTTCCCCCAGAGGCGTCGACGACGTTGACGATGGCGTCCGCGTTCGTCAGTTCGTCGAGGAACTGATTGCCGAGGCCGCGGCCCTCGTGCGCGCCGGGGACGAGCCCGGCCACGTCCACGAGTTCGACGGCGACGTAGCGGATACCGTCCTCGCAGTTGCCGCAGCGCTCGTCGCGGTCGAGACAGGGACAGCGGGTGCGGGCGTGCGTGACGCCGCGGTTCGCGTCGATAGTCGTGAAGGGGTAGTTCGCCACGTCGACCTCGGCGAGCGTCGAGGCCGTGTAGAACGTCGATTTGCCGGCGTTCGGCTTGCCGGCTAACGCGAGAGAGAGCATAGCTCGACGATGGTCGCGGACGCGGAAAAACGCTCGCGTGCGAGGAGGCGCGAGCGACGAAAAGAAGCCGGCGAACAGTTAGTCCGTCAGTCGTCTGTAGGCGGCGCGGCCGGCGAGCACCACCCCGCTCCCGAGAATCGCGAGGAGGCCGCCGAAGACGACGAGGTACGGGATCGCGTAGGCGACGGCGACGACGAGCGCCCGAAGGGCGACGAACGCGCCGTTGACCGACTCGGAGAACGCCTGTAAGACCGGCGTGTCGTACCACTGCGCCGGGCCGGGCGGCCGCTCCGACAGCGAGACGCGGACGGTCGAGAGCGCGACCCGGTCTTCGAGCGACTGCTTCTGGGCTTCGAGCCGCTCGATTTCGGTCTGGACGTCCGTCAGGCGCTCTTCGACCGCGAGCACGTCTTCGGTCGTGTTAGCCGACTCGTAGAGTTCGCGGAGGCGGTCGCGCTGCGCGCGGAGATTGCTCAACCGCGCTTCGATATCGACCAGTTGGTCGGTCACGTCCTGCGAGTTCGTCTCGACGCGCTCGACCTCGCCGAGGTCCTTCATGTCGGCCATGAACGCCGAGAAGTCCTCGGAGGGGACGCGGACGACGAGTTGGCCCGAGCGGTAGGTGCCGCCGCTCCGGCGGTTGACGTACTCGTTGGAGTCGCTGACGTAGCCGCCGTAGGATTCGGCGGTCGATTCGACCGCGTCGCGCGACTCGTTGAACTCGTCGACGGTCAGTTCTATCTGGCCGTTCTTGATGACCGCCCGCCGCTGGACCTGCGGGAGGTCGTCGCCGCCCGCCTGTTCGGCCTCCGTGGAGACGGTCGTATCGGCGGCGAGCGAGACGCTCTCCGACCCGCCCGCACCGCCGTCAGCCGCGCCGCCGGTACACCCGGCGAGAAGGACGAGGAGGGCGACCGAGAGAAGTTTCAGTCGATTGTCCATAGACGACACTCACCACGTGAGGGATTAATCGTTGGGTAAGCACAAACGGCGACTGTTGCTATCGCGGCGCACGGGCGGCATGGTCGCTCGGGCGACCCGGTTCCGGTTACTCGGCCTCGCGGGGGAGGTTATCGCGGTGGATGCGCATCTCGCCCCGGGCGCGCATCGTGCCGTCGACGTGCGCGCCGGCTTCGAGCACGAGGTCGTTACAGGACACGTCGCCGAGGACGCGAGCGTCCTCGTGGATGCGGACCTCGCCGTTTCGGGTGGTGACGTCGCCGTGGATGCGCGTTCCGCTCCCGACGACGATGTCGTCGCGGGCGCGGAGGCTCCCGAAGACGTTGTTGTCCTCGGCGAGGTCGATGGACTTCGCGCGGATGTTGCCGTGGATTCGACAGCCGGAGCCGACGTGGGCGGGCGTCGAGACGCGCCACGCGTCGTCTGAGACGGTGGCGTTCCGGGGAATCACGAGCGGGTCGTGCGGCGACTCGCCCGAGAGGGTTTCGGCGAGTTCGTCGGCCGCCTCGTCCTCGCCGAGTCGGAGGAGTTGCGAGAGGACGATAAAGTAGAACACGAGCGTCGGAATCGGGTTGCGGATGACGATCCAGCCGTTGGCCTCGAACCCCTCTTCGATGTCGACGTCGTCGCCGATGTCGAGGTCGCCCGAGACCATCAGGCGGCCGGCGATGTGGACGCGCTCGCCGAGGTAGGCGTCGTTGCCGACGAGCACGTTGCCGGCCACGTCGTCGAGCATGTCGAGTCGGCAGTCGGCTTCGGCCTCGATATCGCCGCCGAAGGTGACGCGCTCGCCCGCGAGGACGTTCCGCCCGCGGACGCCGAACTCGACGGTGCTCTGCCCGCCGACGACGACGTCGCCGTCGGTGACGAGGTCGTGTTCCTCGACCGTCGTCCCGTCGGGAATTTCGAGCGCATCGAGCGGGTCCGTACCCAGTGACACGCTCCGAACCAACACCCGTGCCGTAATAAACCGTCCGCAAGACGACCGTCAGACACGACGGGGGCCGCCGGTTTCGCGACGACGACGCGTATTTAACTACTCGCGGAAAACAAAGACAGGTATGACGATTCTCTCTTTCGACGACGACGGCGTAGACGTGGTCTACGAGGGAACGGAGTTCCGTCTCGAAAAGGCCCTCATCGAGGAGGCCATCGGGAAGTCCTACCCCGACGTGACCGACCACGAGGTGCTGAAAATCGTCGAGAAGGAGCCCTCCCTCTCCGGCGAGCCCCGGCGCGTCCGCGACATCCTGAACTCGTCGTAACCGCCGTCCGAACGACCGAAACTCCGTTTCTCCGCGTATCGCCCTCGAACCACGCGCGCTCGCCGCGCGAACGACTACTCCTCCTCGCCGGTCGCGCTCTTTACCCCGTAAATCTCCGTCTCCGGGTTGAAGTCTGCCCACGCGAACCAGAACATCGGCGAGCGGTCGTTGGCCCGCGTCAGGACCGACCCCTCGTGGGGGCCGTCGAGCGCCCGGCCGGTGAGGAGGGTCCACCGCGACCCGGCGGCGACGAGAACCGGCCCGTCGCGTTCGAACTCGACGGAGTCGCCGTCGACCCGGCGGACGTAGGCGACGAGGGTTCCCTCGGCGGAGGCCGCCACGACGACCGGGAGGCCGCCGACGGTGTCGTTGACGACGCCCGCGCGCTCGACCGCGTCGAGCGGATAAGCACGGGCGACACCATCGGCGGCGACGCCGACGACCGACGTTTTCGGGTGCAGTCGGTCGTCCGCCGCGTCGTTGAAGCCGATGCCGATGGCGCTCGACTGCTGATAGCTCGCGTAGGGGTTCACGTCGTACCGGCGGGTCTGCCGCCCGCGAATCGTGCCGGAGACCGGCGGCGGAACCAACACCTCGGTCTCGGGGTGGGCCGCCCGCCACTCGCCCCACGTCGAGATAGTCGAGGGGAGAAGCGATAGCGTCTCGCCGGTCAGTTCCCCGCGAATCGCGGTCGCGAGCACCTGGCTCCACAGCGAGTTCGTCCGGTCGTCGTACATCACGAGGTCGGACATCCAAAGCAGGCCCGAGACGCCGAAGTACGTCGGCTCGCCGCCGGCGAGCCTGTCGGCGACGACGGCGCTCCCGCACAGCGGACAGTAGGTCACGACCACGGGACGACCGTCGAAGTCGTCGTTGACGATTTCGTGCCAGTTCAGGACCGCGAGCGGATAGGCGCGGGCGACGCCGTCGAGTTCGACGCCGACCACCTCGTCGCCGTCGTCGAGCGTCGCGTCCACCTCGTCGAACCCGCTCCAGTCGGCCGCGAAGACGGGGGCGGTGATGGCCGGGATGGCGTCTTTCGACGCGCCGCGGCGCAGTTCGTCCTCGGGGACCGGAAGCTCGAACGGACCCGAGTACTCGCCCGCGGTGGAATCGGATGTGTCGGCGGGCTCGGACGCGCCATCGGTTCCCGCGTCGTCGTCCGCGACCGGCGGGTCGCTTCCGAGACAGCCGGACAGAGCGACACCGGCACCGAGTGCGGCGAGAACCCGGCGTCGGTTCGTTGTCGAATCCATACCCGATATTCGACCGAGTCGCCTATGAGAAGTGTGCGGTTAGGTATCGATGCGCACGACCGTCGCGGGTCGTCAGTTCGGAGTCGGGCCTGAAGGCAGAAAGCGATCGAAACGGCCGCTCAGAGCCGAAGTCGCTCTTCCAGGCAGACCTTGACGATGGACTTTCCGATGGCTGCACCGCCGGCGAAGGGGTCGAGTTTCGTCTCGCCGGCGCGCTCGCGGTAGGGGATGGGCACCTCGGCGATTTTGTAGCCGCGCATCGCGGGGCGGATGAGGAGTTCGGCCGACAACCCCGTGTTCTCGGTCCACTCGATGTCGTGGAGGAGTTCCCGGCGGTACGCCCGCATCCCGGTGGTCGTGTCGTGGACGGTCGCGCCCATGAGGTAGCTGGCGAGGCGGGCGAATGCGATGTTCCCCGCGCGGTTGAGCCGGGGCATCGTCTCCGCGCCCTTCGTGATTCGGTCCCCGGAGACCACGTCGTAGCCGTCGTTGATGAGGTCGAGGAACTTCGGCAGATACTCCATCGGATAGGTGTCGTCGCAGTCGGTGGTGACGACGACCGGCCGGTCGGGCGCGAGCACCGCGGCCTCGACCGCGACGCCGTACCCCTGCGGTTCCTGTTCGATGACGCGCGCGCCCATCTTGCGGGCGATTTCGGGCGTTCGGTCGTCGGAACCGTCCACGCAGACGACCTCGGCGCGCCCGTCGGTGATTCGGTCGATGTCCGCCAGAACGGACCCGATGGCCTGTTCTTCGTTGTACGTCCCCATCACGACCGCGAGGTCGTCGAAGGTGTACTCGGTCATTGGACGGGGTTATCGACCGTCACTCTTGAACTTTTAGGTTTGCCAAAAACGTGGCGTGCAAGGGCCGGTGTTAGCTCAGTCCGCGGCTATCAGGCTGGTCTTCCAGTTCTTTCGCGTGGTCGACGAGGTAGTCCATGAGGCGGGTCGCCGACGCTTCCACGTCGTCGAGTTCGTCGCTCGACTGCCCGCTGACGCGGACGGAGAGTTCGTAGAGGTCGAGTTCGACGTGCGGGACGGTATCGTCGCCGTTGCCGTTGCCGTTGTCGCGCTCGTCCGTGCCGCCGTCCGCCGCTTCGACGGTCGCTTCCGCGTCGCCCGGCTCGTCGCCGTCGGTCGGTTCGGTCGCATCCTCGGACGGCGGGGTCGAATCGGCGGGGTCGTCCGCCTCGGCGTCGGCGTCGGGGTCGTCGGTCATGTGCGGCGCGTCGCTTCGGGGGATGAAAAAAGCGCGGGGTTCCGGCACGCGCTCGCGGGTCGTCGACCCTCACCGAATACGGCCGCGAACACGCCTCGGCGACCGATTCAGGCGAGTTCGGCGTCGAGTCCCTCGCAGGCGCGGTCGTGGAGACGGCCGGTGACCGTCTCCATGAGGCGTTCGAGGTTGACCGCGTCCTCGCGGTTGTACGACACGAGCGTATCGAGCGACGACTGGTCGCCGCGCTCGTACTCGCGCCAGAGGCGGACGGCGTCGCGGCCGGAGATGTCCGGGCGGTCGCGGTCGATACCCACGTCTTTCTCGATTTGCTTCAGTCCGCCCGTGAGGTCGAGCGTTCGGCACGGATACATCAAGTCGACGTGTGGCACGTCGACGGAGACGTCGAACGAGGTCTCGAGGAACGGCACGTCGAAGCGCGCGCCGTTGAACGTCGCGATGAGTTTCGCGTCGGCGAACTGCTCGCGGAGGGCGTCGGCGGTCAGGTCCTCCCCACTGACGAGCGTCGTCGTCTCGCCGTCCTGATAGAACGAGACGGTCGTCACCGAGTCGCGCTCGGGCGAGAGGCCGGTCGTCTCGATGTCGAAAAAGCACGTCTCGTCGCGGAAGTTCTCGTACAGTCGCCAGCGCTCGCCCGAGGGGAAGCAGTCGTCGAAGAACCGCGAGTTGCCGTCGTCGAGGTGGGCGTACGCGTCCGCGATGAACGTCTCGATTCGGTCGCCCGTCTTCGCGCCGACGAGCGAGGCGTCGAACTCGTCCCAGTGGGTCGACCCGGCCCGCCAGAGGTTCCGCTCCGTCCGCTCGCCCACGCCGCGGACGGGGATGAAGCTGTTCTCGATTCGCATGTCCGACAGGGGGGCGTCGGCGACCCTAAATGCGTCGTCGTGGGTCGGCGGCCGCGCTCCCGGCACGCACCCGGACGCTCCCGCCGCGGGCGTTTTACCCGCAGGGCCCGAAGCCGGGGGTATGTGCGGCCGCTACACGCTGTTCACCCCGCCCGAGGAACTCGAAGCGCGGTTCGACGCGACGCCGACGCGCCCGCTTTCGGCGCGGTACAACTGCGCGCCCGGCCAGGAACTCCCGGTCGTGACCAACGAAGCGGACGACGAGTTCCGCTTTCTCAAGTGGGGGCTCGTCCCCTCGTGGGCCGACAGCGCCAGCGTCGGCAACGACCGAATCAACGCCCGCGCGGAGACCGTCCGGGAGAAGCGGAGTTTCGCCGACGCCTACGAGGCCCGCCGGTGTCTCGTTCCCTCGGACGGCTTCTACGAGTGGGTCGACCGCGGCGGGCGAAAACAGCCCTACCGCGTCGCCTTCGATGACGACCGCCCGTTCGCCATGGCCGGCCTCTGGGAGCGGTGGACGCCGCCGACCAAACAGACCGGCCTCGGCGACTTCGGAAGCGGCGGCCCCTCGCGCGAACAGGAGCCGCTTGAGACGTTCACCGTCGTCACGACCGAGCCGAACGACCTCATCTCCGAGCTCCATCACCGGATGGCCGTCGTCCTCGACCCCGAGGAAGAAGAGACGTGGCTCCACGGCGACCCCGACGAGGCGGCGGCGCTCCTCGACACCTACCCCGACGACGAACTCGCGGCCTACCCCGTCTCGACGCGGGTGAACAGCCCCGCCAACGACGGCCCCGAACTGATAGAGCGAGTCGAGGCGTAGCACGCCGAGGAAGAGCCGCCAGCGCACGGCTGTCCCGACACCTCCGACGCGAATCGGCTGGGTTCGACAGGACGTCGAATTTTCCGAAATCGGTTGAGCCCGAGAACCGAGGTTGTGTATAGCGAAATACGATATACGAGTCTCGGATCGGACAAGCGACGACTCGACAGAGGGACCGAGATATCGAGAGAGTTGATGACTGAGAACGCTGACGTGGAACGTCTGAGTTCCAAGAGTCGATAGTGCTGAAATCTACGTCAGCATCACAGAGCGACAGCCGCGTCGCTCGCGGCTCGGTGGTTCGTATCGCGTCGGAAGTACAACGGTTGCGGGGACGCGGCCGCGAGTCCGGTCGTGCAGACGGAGTGCGGCGTCGCATTCGAAATTCGAGACGGTCAGCTCGACGAGTCGGCGGTCGGGGAGGTGATTCGCTCGAACGGTCATCGTCGCCGAGCGAGTGGTTCGTCGAATCCGACCGAAAGCAAGCCACCGAAACTCGGGATTCACGCGAGTCCGTCAGAACGGCCACAGCGCCGTCAAGCGCCGCTTCACCTGAGATGGGGAGCACGTCCCGAGTTGCTGGCTCACCGCGAAGACGAGGGCTGTGAAGGCGTCAAAAGAGAACGAATCGGGCCGGCAAAGACCTCGGTTAGGTTCGTCTTCGAGCGAATTCGGAACGGCGTCACCCCGGTAGTTGCGTGTTCGAATCAGACAACACTCCGGGAGAATTCTACGTAGTGACATCAATATAATCACAGCTGAATTTATTCCGAAACGAAGGACCGTCCGACGACATATATTCAGCGTTCGATAATGGATATAATCGAAAAGATATCGAGTCATTTCTGGTCGAAATATACCCGTTCGAGAGAACACAGATAGTGCGTCGTCTCGCAAATATATTTCCTAGAAAATAGTCAGAAATTATGTCTAGAATATTTCATAAATTACTGTAAAGAAATAAAAGAGAGTCTAAGCCCAGCGGTATCCGTTTCTATAATAATTCAGTAAATTAAGAAGTGAAATAACGAAACTCGTGTAAGTGGTTCTTCCATGTGTTACTCCGGGGGTAAACGATGCAAGGAATGCCATCCAAAAATGGGTTGTCATCACAGAAATGGGAAGCTATTGTGTAAAATTCGACCTATTGAAAGCAACGGAAAATTGGTCGAGTCTCAGATTCGCTCGAAACGTCCGAAATCGGCGTTCTCCGAGGTATTCTAATATCCCGAATACTACATGCAAACCGCCGAAAATGCGATTGCACAATTCAGGATAACTCAATTTCACCGCGAGAAATTCGCATGTACTACTCAGGATAACTTCTCTTATTCTGGACTGTGCCGGTAGATTGAATACCGACCCCCGTGTCGACCCGTCCATGAGCGACGAGGCCGACCGCGCGACGGTGCAAACCTACCTCCCGGCCCACCAGAAGGCCATCTGGAAGGACCACGCGGACCGACTCGGGATGAGCCAGAGCGAATTTGTCAGAACGATGGTACAGGCCGGTCGGCGCGATTTCGACGTTCCGGCGAGAGGCGATGAGACGGCCACAACCCCCGGGGTTGACGGGGTGAAAACGGGGCTCCAGAACGGCGGTTCAAATCAAGATAATGAAGGTGAAAATAACGGCCAGTTCGAGGCCCGAATCGTCGAGGCGCTCGCGGTCGATTCTCACCGGTCGTGGGACGACCTCGTTTCGGCGCTGACTGACGACATCGAAGACCGCCTCGAATCGACGCTGCAGGAGCTGCAATCGAGCGGCCGAGTCGTGTACAGCGGGCGACACGGCGGCTACACGCTGGCGGAGCGCGATGGCCGCTGAGCGCCCCACCGACGCGGAGGACCCGGTCGGCTACTTCCTGCAGGATATGACCTACCACGGGAAGACCGACCGGACCCGCGACGCCTACGAGCGCGTCCTCCGGGCGTTCGAGTCCTTCCTCGGCGACCCCTCGCGGAACCCCTCCGGGACCGCTCGGTCGGTCGACGACGCGACCCACCGCGACTGCATGGCGTGGATACACACCCTGCGAAACCGCGACGTCGCGCCGAGCACCGTGGCGACGTACGCCTCCTACCTCCACCGATTTTACGCCTACATGGCGCAGGTCGGCGCGTTCGACTCAAATCCGATGAGCCTCGTGATGGAGGAGATGGACGAGCGCATCGACACCAACCCCGCCCGTCGGGAGCTTTCGGTCCCCCAGATGCGGGAGTTCGTCCGCGAAATCGCCCATCCGCTGGACTACGCGCTGGTGGTCACCCTCCTCAAGACCGGGATGCGCGTCGGCGAACTGTGCAATCTCGACCTTCGAGACGTGTCGTTGTCAGTGGATACACCCCTGTCCGGTGTATCGACCCGCGCCGCCCTCGACGGACGCGGGCCGTCGATATACGTCGCCGCCGACCCGAGCGTCGGAAGCGTCACCAACGGCGAAGCGCGGACCGCCTCGAACAAGCGAAAGCGGTCGACGGTGGTCCCGGTCGACGAGGAGTTGGAAGGCGTCCTACTGCGCTGGCTGGCGATTCGACCGGATTCGCCGTCGCCGGCGGAGCCGCTTTTCGTCGGCACCGCATCGGGCTGGGGCCAACGACTGGAACCCGACGCCGTCCACCACGTCGTCACCTCTCACGCCGCCGACGCCGGGTGGTACCGGGCGGGCGGCGACCGCGAGGAGAACGTCACGCCGCACTACTTCAGGCACTTTTTCACCACCCACCTCCGGGACCGGACCGGCGACCGCGGCATCGTCAAGTACCTCCGCGGCGACGTCGCCGGCGACATCATCGACACGTACACCCACAATTGGGGCGACAGAGTGCGCGAGACGTACGAATCGAACATCTACTCGCTCCGCTGAGGTGCGTAATCGCTGTCCGAAGCGCGACTTGTAAACTGTATCTCGCTATATTGAATTGGTGGGCGCGCGACCTATCGTTTGACGCCCGTGGCCTCGATTTGGACGGTGGCGTCGTTCGGGAGTTCGGAGACGCCGACGACGGTCATCGCCGGCCGTCGGGCGTCGAAATAGGCGTCGTATGCCGACTCGATGGCATCGATTCGGTCGAGGTCCGTCGTGTAGACCGTGGTCCGAAGCACGTCGTCTAACTCGAGCCCCGAGCGTTCGACGGCCGCTTCGACGCGTTCGAGCGCGCTCATCGTCTGGCTCTCGACCGACTGGAGACCGTCCGCCGTCCGCTCCGGTTCGGGATACTGCGCGTCGAAGAAGACGAGTTGCAGGTTCTGCTTTCGGGCACCGCAGCCGGCGGTCGCCTTGAAGTGGTCGCTCTCGTACCGGACCGCGTCGCCGTTCATCTCCGTTCCTCCGTTGGGTTCGTTCGACTCTGGTTCACGGTCGTACTACCCCGCGAGCGGCCATCGACGTGTCGCTAGCACCTACTAACTCCGGGAGAGCGGTACTCGCGCGAGGGGCGAGGGTCAAACGGACGCTTGACTCATGCCCGTCTCTTTATCCGCGGAGCGAGAACGACGGCCGAGACCGTGAGTTCGTTGCTCCCACTGAAACCCGCTGCAGCATCGGTTCGAGACCGGTCCCTAAGCCCGCTTCTCGTCGAACTCGACGACGACGACGCGGACGAGGTTCTGTCGGCGCTCTCGTCGGCCACCGCGAGACGGCTCCTCGCCGCCGTCTACGACAACCCGTGCCCCGCCTCGGAACTGGCCGACGAACTCGACACGACGCTCCAGACCGTCGGCTACCACGTCGAGCGACTGGTCGACGCCGAGCTGATAGAACCCGTGACGACGTGGGTGTCCGCGCAGGGCCGCGAGATGGCAGTCTACGGCCCGACCCGCTCGGCCGTCGTCCTCTTCGCGGGCGCGGAACGGACCGAGTCGAAGCTCTCCTCCGGACTCCGGACGCTGGTCGCCGGCGTGGGCGTCACGCTGGTCGGTAGCGTCGCCGTGCAGGCGCTGTGGACCGCGCGGCGACCGCAGGTCCGGTACGCCGCGCCGGCTCCGGCCGCCCCCGAACCGAGCGTCGCGGAGTTCGTCGCCTCCTACCTCGCCGGTCCCGGTGCGCTCGTTCTCCTCGTCGGCGTCGTCCTCGCCGTCCTCGTGAGCCTCGGCGCGGTCTGGACTCAAAGGCGCGTTTGAGCCATACACAGGGGGAAGTGACCCCTACACGTTGGGAGGGACGTGCAACGACGAACCCTCCTCGCCGCGGCCGGAACCGGCCTCGCGGCGGCGCTGACTGGCTGTATCGCGAGTGCCGGCAACGGCGCTGACGACGCTGACGACGACGGAAACTCGACGACAGATCCGACTCCCGACCCGACGCCGACGCCCGAGCCGGTCGACGCCGTCTCGGTCGCGACCGGCGAGCGCCTCACGGCCGTCGTCGGCGACGGCCCCGCCAGCGACGACGGGCGGCTGAAACCGCACCACGTCCGCCTCGAAAATCCGACTGACGAGCCGTGGACCGCCCGCATCGACGTCTCTCGCCCGCTCGGGCCGGGTCACACGGAGACCTACGAACTCGACCGCGACGCGACGGTAAACGTCTCGCTTCGCGTTCCCGCGGTGTACGAACTGACGGTTACCGACATCACCTCGGACGCCGAGGCGACCGAGTCAGTCGGGCCGGCCGACTTCGACTGTAACCGCTCGTGGACCGCGTTCTCGCCCGGCGACGGCGGTGTCTCGGTCTCCGGGGCCTCGACGCGGATGGCTTGCGGGCCGCACACCGTCGCGGCCGACGGCGCGGTCACGGTCGCGCTCGGCGACGGAACCCTCCCGACCGAGGACACCAAGCCCCACGGCCTCGCCGTCGTGAACCCGACCGACGCGGCGGAGACGGTCGAATTCGCCTACGAAACGCCCGCGGGCGCGGTCGCCTTCGGCGGCACCTACCGCCTCGAACCCGGCGCGCGGGTCGGCGCGTCGCTGACCGAAGCCCGCGAGGTCACGCTCCGCGTCGCTCGGCGGAACGGGTCGGGCGAGGAAACGACCGAAGCAGTCACCGTCGAAAAATCACAGTTCGACTGCAACGCGTCGAACACGACCGTCTCGCTCACCGACGACGGCGGCTTCGAGGCGCGGACGCTCTCGACGCTGATGTTCTGCGGCGACGCGGACCCGAAAAACGAGAGTTCGACGTAGTCAGACCTTCAGTTCGGTCTCCAACTCCGGCGACGCGATGGCCCGCTTGACGGTTTCCGCGGCCGGCGTCGCCTCCGCGACGTTCTCCATCAGGACCGTCTCGCTCGGGAACAGGTGTTCGCCGAGGACGAGCCCGTGCTCGCGGGCGGTCGACCCGGTCATCGTGAGGTAGACGCCGAGACCGGTCTCCGCGATGGCGGCCTCTTCTTCGGGCGCGCCGTTCGGATACGCGAACGTCACGTCGTCGAGACACCGCGTGCCGAGGACCGCCTCCACGAGGCGCTCGTAGCGCGGCGAGATACACAGTTCGCCCTCGTAGTCCGCGACGAAGTCGCGGTCGAGTTCGGAGCCCGGCGGGAGGAGTTCGGGGTCGGCCATGAGCGTGTGATAGACCGTGTCGCCGAGGCCGGAGACGACCCGAACGTCGGTGTCCATCGGGTCGATGCGGGCGTTCACGTCCTCGATGCTCCCGAGGCCCTCGGGGCGGAGCTTGACGACCTCTTCGAGCACGAGGTCGGCGCTGTCGAAGCCGAGACCGAACTCGTGGGTCCGGAGCGCGCGGAACGGCTCCTCGCGCCCGACGAGGTGAATGTCGACCCCGTCGATTTCGAGGACGACGCTGTCGAAGACGATGCGCCGCGGCATCCCGTCTCGGTCGTCGCGCAGGAGCGTGTACTCCGGCGCGGCCGGGTCCGAGAGGTCGCTGTAGTCCGCGAGTCGCTCGTACACGTCGTGTTCCGGCTGGGTATGGCCCTTCGTGACCGACTTCTCGTATCGGAGCGTCGAGGTGATTTCGTCCGCCACCTCGGCGATGCTCTCGGTCGTGGCGAACCGTTCGAGCACCGCTTCGAGGGGGCGACCCTTTCGCGGAACAGCGACGCGCACCGTCTCTGTCATCATCGGAACGTCGGGACGGCCCGCTAAACAGGTTGCGCTTCGGGAAAACGTCCCTCGGGAGCGCGCTCGGTCGGGCTACTCCGCCTCGCCGTCGTCGTCGCCGCCGGCGGCCGGGCCGCCGCCCATGCCGGTTCCGAACGCTCCCGCGAGGCGTTCGCGGAAGGTTTCGAGTTCGGCGACGGTGTCGTTTAGCTCTTGGATGTCGTCGCGCAGGGCCTCGATTTCCTCGTCGGCCGCGGCGTCTTCGACCCGCGATTGAACGTCCGCGAGGCGGTCGTCGAGGGCCTCGCGCGTCTCCACGATATCTCCGTCGAGTTCGGCGATGTCCTCGCGGATGTCGCCGACCTCGGCGTGGAGCGTCGAGGCCTGTTCGGTCGCTTCCGCGGCGCTGTTTTCGGTCCCTTCGAGCCGCTCGACGGTCTCGTCTAACCGACCGGCGATGTCGTCGAGGCGCTCACGGACCGTCACGAGTTCCTCCTCGCGCTTGGCGAGCGTCTCCTCGACGCTGTCGAGGCGCGCGGAGCCGGCGTCGATGTTCCGCGAGGCGGTTTCGAGCCGCTCGCCGTGGTCCTCGAACCGACCGTCGTGGTCGTCGAGGCGGCCCTCGACGGCCTCGAACTGCTCGTTGTGGGATTCGAGCCAGCCGTGGTGGTCGTCGAGCGTGCCGTCCGCGGTTTCGAGGTCGGACGCGAGGCCTTCGAGCCGGCCGTCGTGGTCGTCGAGGCGACCTTCGGCGTCCGCGACTCGCGTCGCCACGCGGTCGGAGCGCTCGTCGACCGCGGCGATGGTCTCCTCGGCCGCGTCGAGCCGGGAGGTCGCGTCGTCGACCGACTCGACCGCGCCGTCGACCATCGAGTCGAGGGCGTCGAGGTCCTCGCGGAACGCGGTCATCTCGGCGCGGAACTCGGAGACGAGTTCGCTCCCGGTCCCCTCCTCGTCGATGAACTCGGCGAGCGCGTCGGAGTACGCCGCGAGGTCCTCCATCTGCGACTGGAGACGGCGGATGCGAACGTCGGTGCTCCGGCGCGTCTCGGCGTCGACCGCCTCGCGCAGGACTTCGATGTCCTCCTCGTCGGCCGACCCCGACCGAATCTCGGCCGCGAGCGCGCCGACGAGGGTGTCCGCGTCGGCCGCTGGTGCGCTTCCGGCCGCGTCCGCGTCGCCGACCTCACCCGACTCGCTGTCCGACGGTTCGGCGTCCGCGTCAGCGGTGGCGTCCGCACCGGCGTCGGCGTCGACATCGGGCTGTTCAAGATGCGCGGTGACGGCCGGCGCGGTGTCGGTGGCGACCGCGCGCGGGCCGGTTGGGTCGGCGGAGCCGTCGTCGGTTTCCGCGTCGTCGACTTCCGCGTCGTCGCCGAGAACGTCGGCGTCGACCTGGCTGACCTCGCCCGCCTCGCTGTCCCCGTCGTCTTCCCCCTCGAAGGCGGCCGCGAGGTCGTCGTCGGTTTCCGCGTCGTCGATGAGTTCGGAACCGTCGGACGCGGCGGAACCCGCCTCGGCTTCGCTCTCCAGTTCGGCCTCTAGTTCGGCCTCAACGGGCTCGTCGGCGGCGGGTTCTTCGAGGACGACTTCCCCTTCGTCCTCGCCATCCGCGTCGGCGTCTGACTCGTCGTGGAGCGGTTCGCGGTTCCCCGCGAGCACGTCTCGAACGAGCTGACTGCGGTCCTCGCCGAGGATGTCGTCGATGTCGTCGGGGTCGATACCGCCGTCGACCGGGATGCGTTCGAGCGTCGGCTCTTCGAGGAAATCCGTCTGGTCGTGGCCGTCGGTGATGCGGATGCCGTAGACCGTCACGAGTTCCTCGCCGGGGTCGAGCGTCCGCTCGTACTCGACGCGGTGGTCCTTGTAGGCCGTCCAGTTGTCGCTCTCGAACTCGGGGTGGAACCCGACGCTCTCCATGGGAAACGACTCCGGAATGCGGTCGATGACCCGGATTCGGGTCGCCTCGTCTCGCGTCGAACTGATGACGAACTTGATAGCGGGAACGGGAAACTCGTCGGCGGCGAAGGTCTTTTCGACCGTAACCTCGCCGTCGGAAACCGATGTAACCCCTTCGGACTCGCGGCTCATGGCCGCCACTTTCCCGACATCCATTATAAAACAACCGGGGGCCGTGGGGCTACCCCGCCGCGGTCTCTCGATTCGACCGTTTCGACGCGGTGACTGTCCGCCTGTGTCGACCGTCGCTAAAAGGGCCGTCGCGGGAAACGCGGTTCTGGACGCGACCTCAGAGGTCGACGCGGTCGCCGATTTCGACGAGGTCGAGCGAGCGCGGGGCCTCGAAGCTCTTTGCGTGGTGGTGCAGCACCTTCGGGTCGGCGGTCATGCCCTTCCACATGTCCCAGTGGGTCGGCACGAGGCGGTCGAGGTCGAGGTCGCTGGCGGCCTCGATAATCTGGTTCTCGTCGTTGTACCACTTCGTTCGAATCGGCTCGCCCGTCTCCTTGTCGGGGATGTTGCCGATGGTCCCGAACGCGAGGATGCCGAGGTCGAGGTCGTATCGCTCGCCGATGTCGGCGAACTCCTCGGCGGGCTTGGTGTCGCCGCCGTGGATGAACGTGCCGGACTCGTGTTCGAAGACGTAGGCGACCGGGTGGCTCGCGTCGGGGTCGTAGGCGGGCTCGACGTGGACCGTGAACTCGCCGATTTCGACGCTGTCGCCCTCGGTGACCTCCTCGAACTGGTCGTCGGAGAGGTCGTAGTCGTCGAACCACGCTTCGTCGTCGTAGGCGACGGCGAGCGAGTCGTCGGGGGCGACGAACGTCGCGCCCGTGTTCTCGAGGATAGGTGCCTGACTCGGGCCGTGGACGTGGTCAGTATGCTCGTGCGTGGCGAGGACCGCGTCGGCCTCGGTCACGTCCTCGGGGTCGAACGGGACGGGAATCATGCGGACCGTCCGCGGCGGGTCGCCGATGCCGACGTACGGGTCGACGAACAGCGTCGTGCCCTCGCTGCCCTTGATGACGAACCCGTTGCATCCCAGATACCAGATGGCCACCGTCTCGGGGTCGGCCGATTCGACCGCGCGCGGGAGCCAGTCGCTCCAGTCGCTGACTGTCATAGACACGTGTCCTCGCGCGGGGGGACTAAGCGTTGCGCTCTCTCGCGTTCGACCCGTCGCGACAGTCGCCGCCGCGGGCGACACTCGTCGGTGGCGCGTCCGAGAATTCGGACGATTTCCGTACGATACGAGAAAATACCGTAGAACGCAATAGAATCGGGTGGTGTATGTGGTGTATAAGGTAGTACCCCGACAAGATATTTAGTGTAGGCACACATGGCATCAATTACCATGTCAAGGACTCACAAACAAACGGCGGATTTCTCGTCGATGGCTCGGACGATGCGCGCGTGCGGTGCGTGGGAAGCGGTTTCCCCGCTGGACGACGACGCACGGCGAACAGACGAGTTCTGACGCGACCGAACACCGACGCGGCCCCGCACTTATCTTCTTCGACGCGGTCCGATACTCCATGCCCGCAGCAATCAGTCACCACGGCGAGCGCCGAGCGGACACCGCAGAGCGCGGAGCGGAGGGTTCGCCGTGCGCGTGAGCGTCGTCGGCGGCAGCGTCGTCCCCGACCCGGTCGAAACTATCGCCGAAGACGTGGGCCGCCTGCTCGCTCAGCGCGGCCACACGGTCGTCTGCGGCGGTCTCGGCGGCGTCATGGAGGCAGCTTGCCGCGGCGCAAAAGACGCCGGCGGCACGACCATCGGCGTCCTCCCGGGAGAGGACCGCGACGAGGCGAACCCCTACGTCGATATCGCCGTCGCGACCGGTCTCGGCCACGCGAGAAACGCGCTCGTCGCCATGAACGGCGACGCCGTCATCGCCATCGACGGCGGCGGCGGAACCCTCTCGGAAATCGGCTACGCCAACGTCTTCGACCGCCCCGCGGCCGGGCTCAGAACCCAGCAGGTCGGCTCGCTCGACGGGTTCGAACCGTGCGACTCGCCGGAGGATGCCGTGTCGTTCATCGAGGACGCGGTCTGAGAATCGGACCGTGCCGCGCTACGCGTCCGCGACGCCCTCGTCGCGTTCGACGCAGTCGCGGAGCAGGTCGTCGACGACGGTCTCTCGGAACGACTCCCAGTCGGTCGTCGACGTCCAGAGCCGACCCGCGTCCGTGGGTTCGAGCGCGTCGCGGCCGCGTTCCCGCTCGCGCGTCGTGACGAACCCGTTCGCGGTGAGTCCCTCGACGGCCACGTCGAGGCGCGGGGCGAGCGCGTTCGAGAGCCGCTTTTCGAATCGGTCGCCGGTCACGCTATCGCGAGCGACGCCCACGCAGAACGAATCGAAGGCCGACCACGTCTCCTCGTCGCGCGCGCCGGCGACGATGCCGTGGTGTTCGGCGCGCTCGCGGAGTTCGGCGGCGACCGCGCGACGCGTCCGCTGGCGGGAGCGCGGCGGGCCGCCGGCGAGGACGGACAGAATCGTGGCTTCGAGGTCGCCCAGCGGCGAGAGCGCGTGGCCGTCGAGTTCGAGAGGTGACTCGCCCGTCGCGTGGCCCGCCTCGTCGAGCTCCGAGAGGCTCGTCGCGGCCTCGGCGGCCCGTTCGGTGAGGTCCGTCGTCCGCTCGGCGACCGGGCCGGCGGCGGCCGAGAGCTGCGCCCGGGCGTCCAGATAGGCGTCGAGGTGCGCCTCGAAGCGGTCGAGCGACTCGAACAGCTCGATGGTCGCCCGGTCTTCGAACTTCCCGAAGCGCGCCTCACAGCTCGTTCGGAAGCGGGCGACCAGTTCGCCGGGGTTCTCCTCGACCGACGCGAGTAGGCGGCTCTCGTCGTCGAGCCACGCGTCGAGCGCATCGAGCACCGCGTTCGGGTCGCGCGTGTCCTCGGGGTCCGGGCGGGGTGCCTCGGACTCGACGAGGTCCGCGAGCTGCTCGCGGGCGCGCCCGACGTAGGAACTCATCGCGCCGAGCGGCGAGTCACCGTTGGAGCGCGCCCCGCGAGCGCCCGCGGTTCGGCCGGCGCGGGAGTTCGGACGTGACCGAGATTCGCCGCTGGCCTCGGCGAGCGCGTCTCGCAGGTCCGACAGGGCGATTCGGAGCTGTCGGGCGACGGCGGCGGCCGCGGGGCCGTCGGCGACGCGGCGGAACTCGGCGAACGCGTCGGACGCGGCCTCGACGTCGGAAACGAGGGTCCGGAGGTCGTCGATGGCGGCGAGGTCGGGACGGTCGGTCGCGGGGACGGTCAGAAGCGAGACGGTCCCGCGGTCGAGTTCGCCGCCGTCGACGAGGGCGGTTCGCGCGGCGTAGAAGGCGGCGGCGACCTGCGGGGGCGCGCCGGCGAGGTTCACCCGTACGTCGCCGTCCGCGGCCGCCTCGCGGAGCAGGTCGGTCGTCGCGGCGTACAGCTCCTCGAAAGAGCCGGTGAAGGGGAGCCGTGCCTCGTCGAGCGTTCCCCGACCGGCGAGCCGTTCGCTGACGGCTTTCGCGGCGTGTGCGCTCGCTCGCGGCGCGCCGGGTGCGCAGTCGTCCGGGTCGCGACCCTGCTCGGGGTCGGCCTCGTCGCGGACCAGACGAACCCGGTCGGCATCGACGTCGCCTGCTTCGAGCGGGGTGACGACCCGCTGCACGTCGAGTCCGAGGACGGAGAGGTGGGTCGTCGGCATCTGTCTGACCCATTCGCTACCGGTACCCTGAATGTTGTGGTGGCTCCTGAGAGTCGCCTGTCAGAAGCGTCGGCGCGGGGTCAGGACCACGAGCGGTAGAGGTTGCGTCCGATGACGCCGAGCCCGAGCGTGTCGACGACGAACAGGATGACGCCGCCGATGATGGGGACGAGCGACAGGACCGCCGCGACGAGCGCGCCGACGACGAGCGAGACGCCCAGCGAGGGCGGCCCGCCGGAGGCGACGCCGGTCACGAGCGACCCGAGGAGAACGGTTGCGAGCGCGCTCCCGACGATACTGAGGAGAATGAACGCGAGGAACCCCGGAATCGCCACGAGGAGGCCGATGATGGTGATTGCGAGGAGGACGAGGACGATGAGGCCGCCGATGCCGACGCCGAGACCCCAGAGGAACGACCCGCCGGGGTCGTCCCGAATCTCGGCGATGGCGTCTCTGGTGTACGCCGGGGCCGCGGCGACGAGGATGCCGCCGACGACGAGGTCGATGAGGAAGCTCCCGCCGGCGCGGAACACCGGCGAAAGCTGCTGTGCGGATTCGAGGTTCTGCGCGGCGGCGGTTCCCGCGAGCGCGAGGACGCCGAGCAGGCTCAGGAGGGCGGTTCGTGTTCGTGGAGGGACCATACGTGTCCGTCGAATGGCGACCCGTATAGGTATTCTGGATGGACTGTCAGGAAATCGGATACGTCCGAAGCGAGGCGGAAGAGTCGAAACAGGACGCTCCCCTCGGCGGCGTCGCGAGAGCCACGCGCCGGGGCGGGGCGCTCACCGGGAGTCTCGGGCTACCAGGTGCCGTGGAACGTGTCGAACTGCAGGGAGTCGAGGGGTTCGTCGCCGACGGCGATGCGGTACTCCTGCGGCGTGAGCATCGGCTTGTGGAAGCGCGGGCCGTCGTCGGTCGTGATGCGCGGACAGCCGGTGTTGACGAACGCGTCCATGTCGAAGTTCCGGAGCCTGTCGGGCGTCACCTCGTCCATCGTGATGAGGTAGGCGTTCTCGTTGTCCTCCAGAATCTTCTCGGCGATTTCCATGCGACCCTGGCCGATTTTCGTACAGAAGATGACGCCCCACTTCTCGGCGTCCATCGCCTTGTGGACCGAGGCGTAGCGCTGTTTCATGAACTTCCGCGTGTCGGCGATGGTGACGACGTTGTTGACGGGGTCGGCGATGACGACGTTCTTGTCGGGGTGTTCCATCGCGAGGCCGAGCGGGTGGAACTTGCCGCCGCCGACGTAGAGCACGTCGTCCGCCGGGATGTCCGCGGAGGCGTAGTTGCAGCCGAGGACCTGTCCCTCGTAGGTGAGGCGGTCGTCGCCCTTGCGGGTCTGAACGGTGTAACCGCGCTCTTCGAGCCAGTCGCACATGTCCTCGAAGCGGTTCATGTGCTGGGCGGTGGTGACGAGACCGACCTCGTCGCCCTCGATGTCGTCGAGCGCGTCCTCCATGATGGGGAAGGGGTCGACGTTGGAGAACAGCGGGACGTAGATGATTTTGTCCGACTCCTTCATCGGCGAGTGGCCGAAGTGGACGAACACGTCGGTCCGCCGCATGAGGTAGGTGTCGAGGTCGCACGCGCCGTAGCACGGCTGGCCGGAGAGCATGAACGTCACGTCGTCGTCGCAGAGCTGTCGGAGGTCGTCGGCGACCGCCGGGCCGCGGCGCTTCAGTCCCTCGGGGAACTGGAGGCCGACGCGCTTGGCGTCGCGCTCCTCGATGGCTTCGACGATCTGTTCGAGTTCGTAGTCCCACTCCCGGTCGTGCTTGAGCGACATCCCGGTGTTTCGAAGGTCTCCCTCCGAGGTGGCGTCCTGACTCATTGCCCCATCGTTGCGGACGGAGCCGTTTAACCACCGCGCTTCCCCACGAATGAGCGTCACACACCCGCACGCACGCCGAAGCGAACCGCGGCGTCGACGGCGGCGTCACCCGGTTACCCCGTTGTCACTCGGGGATTCAAGACTCGCCGCGGCCTACCGCCGTCCATGTCCGATATCCCTCTCGAACACGTCCACGTCGAACCGTCGGAACCGGGCGACGGGCCGGCTCCCGCCGTCGTCCTGCTCCACGGCCGCGGCTCGAACGAACAGGACCTCCTGTCTATCGCACAGGAGTTCCCCGACCACGTCCACGTCGTGAGCCTCCGCGCGCCCGACCGCCTGCAGGGCGGCTACACGTGGTACGAACTCGACCTCTCGGAGGGCGGCCTCCACCAGAGCCAGCCCCACGCCGAGCAGTTCGAACGCTCGCGGAACCTCGTCCGCGAGGCTATCGCCGGGGCGGTCGAGGCGTACGACATCGACCCCGACCGAATCGGCCTCCTCGGGTTCAGCCAGGGCGCGATTACCAGCCTCTCGCTCCTCCTCGACGACCCCGACGACTACGCGTGGGTCGTCGCGCTCCACGGGTATCTCGCGGACTCCCACGCCGACCTCGAACCCGAGGGCATCGCCGGCAAGCCGGTGTTCGTCGGTGGCGGGTCGATGGACCAAATCATCCCGTCCTCGCGGGTCGAACGCGCGGCCGACCGCCTCCGCGAACTCGGCGCGGACGTGACCGCGAACCTCTACGGCGCGCCCCACGGCGTCAGCCCGGACGAACTGCAGGACGTGGTCGCGTTCGTCGAGTCCCACGTCTGAGCCCTCCACAGGGGCGACCGCTCGCCCCCTCTCCTTCCCTGTTCGGCAGGTTGAAACCGCTCGCACCCCAACGCGCGGCTATGAGCACGCAGACGACGCGGCTCGAAGAACTCGGGCGCGAACTCGGCGAGGCCATCGCCGACCATCCGAAGTACGAAGCCTACGAGGAGGCGAAGGCCGCCGTCGAAGCCGACGACGACGTGCAGGAACTCATCACGGAGTTCAACCAGCTCCGCGAGGAGTTCAACGTGGCCCGACAGATGGGCGAAGCGACCCAAGAGGGGCTCCGAAAGGTCCAAGCGGCCCAAGAAGAGCTCCACTCCGAGCCCGTGATGGAGGAGTACCTCCTCGCGCAGGCCGAACTCGTCGGCGAGTTGGAGAAGATTAACGAGGCCATCTCGGAGCCGCTCGCGGTCGACTTCGGCGGCGAGGCCGGCGGCTGCTGTAACGACTGAGGCCAACTCGACGCGGCCCGTTTTCGCCGCAGGTTCAAGTACCAAGCCGGGGCCAGCCCCGGCTATGTTGGCAATCGCGGGCGGTAAGGGCGGCAGCGGCAAGACCACCACGACCCTCGGACTGGCGAGCGCGCTCGACGGCCCGGTGCTCGCCGTCGACGCCGACAGGGACATGCCGAACCTCCACGCGATGGCCGGCGTGGAGCGCCGAGTGGACGCCGTCTCGGGCAAATCGGTGTGCGAGCCCTCGGTTCGGTCGCACCCGACCGACTCGACCGTTTCCGTGCTCCCGGCACCCGCCGGAACCGACGACGACGCCTTCGAGCGGTGGCTTCGTACCGCCGCGGACGACGAACGTCGCGCGGTCGTCGACTGCCCCGCGGGCGCTGGGCCCGATGCCGCCGTCCCGCTCCGCGTCGCCGACGCCGTGGTCGTCGTGTCGCCGCTGTGCGCGCCGGCGCTCCGCGACGCCGCCAAGACGGCCGCGATGGCGCGGGCGCTCGGCACCCCCGTCGTCGGATGTGTCGTCTCGCGGTCACGAATGGCTCCCGAGGCGGTGTCCGACCTCGTGGGCGCGCCGGTGCTCGGGACCGTTCCGGAGGAGTCGTCGCCAGTTCTCACCCGTCCGACAGTTCGGGCCGCGTACCGTCGAATCGCCGACAGGATACCGGGGAAGAAGTAATATGAGCGACTTCCTTACACTGGGGTATGTCTCGACTGGCGACGGGAATCGACGTGCTCGACCGCCAACTCGGCGGGGGCATTCCCGCGGGGAGCATCGTCCTCCTCGCCGCCGACCCGGCCAGCCAGTCCGAACTGTTCTTACACGAACTGACGACCACGCGGGGGACGCTGTGGCTGACGACGATTCGCTCGGCCGAGGCCGTCACCGACGCGCTCGAACGGAACCCCGGTCCGACCGGAAACCCCACCGTGCGCGACGTGGGCGGCGACGCGCCGCTCGACACGGCGAGCAGTCTGGTCCGCGACCTCCCGGAGGGCGCGAACCTCGTCATCGACGTGGTGGACGTGCTCGAACGAAGCGAGGGCGCTCGCTACCGGAAGTTCCTCAACGACCTGCAGACGCACATGGTCAACACCCGCGGGCTGACCGTCCTCCACGGGCTGAAAGGCGAGTCAGTCCCGGACAACCGCGACCTGACCGAACACATGGCCGACGTGGTGTTCGACCTCGACACGAAGATAGACGGCTCGGAAATCGTCAACCGCCTCGCAGTCCCCAAGTTCCGCGGGGGCCGCGCACTCGACGAGACCATCAAGCTTCGGCTGGCGGAGCGCGTCACCGTCGACACCAGCCGCGACATCGCCTGAGCGAGGCCGAGTCGCCGCTCAGAGCGCGAAGAACCCGAACGTGCCGAGCGTGACGGCCGCGATGAGCGCCATCCACGTCCGGGCGGACAGCGCCGCGCCGCGGGAGAAGACGTAGGCGAAGTACGGTGCGAGCGGGGAGAGACGGTAGATGAACGGCACCTCGATTCCGGCGCCGTACTTGAGCGAGAGCGTCAATGCGACGGTACAGAGCCCGGCGACGAGTGCGACTTTCACGTCTGTGAGGTCGCGGAACTCGGCCGTCGCGTCGTCGTCTGACGAAGCCATAGCTACGAGGCGGTCGGAAGGCGAGTATCAAGAAGCCGCCGATTCGCCGAGACGGCGAGGGCGGCGGACTCGCTTACTCTTCGTCGGCGTCGAGTTCCGCGGCGAGTTCGTCGGCGTCGATGTCGACGTCCTCGATGGCCTCTTCGATGTCGGCGCCGCCCGCGCCGCCCATCATACCGCCGAGGCCGCCCATGCCGCCCATGCCGCCCTCGATGGTCTCCTGGACGATGACGCGGTCGATGTCCAGCCGCTGCATGATGTCCTGCGCGATCTGCTGCTTGGAGAACATCCACTGCTGGTTCATCGTCATCTGGGGCGTCGCCTCGATGTAGAGCGTGTCCTTCTCGACGGTGACGGTCTCCGTCTCGGGCTCGGCGTCCTCATCCTCGTCGTCGTCGGACTCGACGACCTGCTCCTCTTCGACCTCGTCCGTCTGAATCCAGACTTCGGGGGCCTGCTGGAGGTACATGCCGAGGAGGCCGGAGGCCTGCTCCTCGCGGTCGTCGACGAGTTCGAGCACTTCGTACTCGTATTCGAGGTCCTCGCCGGCGAGGGGGTGGTTGAAGTTGACGCGGGCGCGACCGCCGATGATGGTCTCCAGACGGCCCTGCTCGCCGTCGATGGTGACCTGCGCACCGGGGTAGCGGTCGTCCTCGTCGATCTTGTTGGCGCTGACCGTGCGCACGTCGTCCTCGTCGTACTCGCCGAAGGCGTCGACCGCCGGAATCTCGACGGTCCCCTCGTCGCCGGCCTCGGCGCCGATGAGTGCCTCGTCGACCTCGGGGAAGACGTGGCCGGCACCGACGATGACGACGCGGGGCTCGAACTCGTAGCCCTCGACGTCGATCTCGGCCTCTTCGGCCACTTCTTTGTCCGTCGTGTCGACGACGTCGCCGTCCTCGATCGTTCGCACCGTGTACGCGAGGCGGACGAAGTCGCCGTCCTGAATACCGGACTCGACCTCTTCATCGACCTGCTCGGCCTCCGCCTGCTGTTCGTCGCTCATACACGCTACGTGACTCGTGCGACCCTTAAGAATCACGTTTCGCCGCCGCGACGCGTTCGAGGCGGCCGACGCCCGGGAACTCGACCCCGAGGGCCGCTGTGGGGTCGAATCGCTTATATCATTGTCAATAGTTATAGAAAACGAGGCGTGTTCACATGGCACAGACTGGCTTGTTCCTCGGGTTCGTCCTCGGCGTCGTACTGCTGGCGCTCACCGTGTTTCTGACCGGCCGCGGCTGGCGACACTACTCCGTCACGAGCGTTCCGACTCCGACCGGCGGGGGTTCGGCGGGGAGCGGGAGCGGAAGCGGAAGCGACTCGCGTCGCTGGGCCGACGACCCGACGGTGCTGTCGCTCGTCTTCGTCCTCGCGGCGCTCGGCTTCGGCGCGATGGCGGTGCTGTTCGTCGGCGGGAGCGCCATCCCCGAGAGCGTGACGAACGTCGCCGGACCGGCGCTCGTCGCCGGGACGCTCGGGGTCGTCGTCGCGTACCTCTTCTACGGGACGTACCACGCCGCGCGGGGGCACGGGCTGGCGCGGTCGCAGGCGGCGCTCCTCGGTTCGTGGGTCCTCGGCCTGCTGTTCGTCGTCGGCGTCGCCCTCAGGTTGGTGGGCCTCCTCTGAGATGGCGACCTCGTACGCGGGGCGACTCGACCCGCGACACGCGCCGCGGTTGTGGTGGCTCGCGGCGCTCTGCTGGGTCGAGGCGCTCGCCGTCGGGGCGTACCTCTACGCCGCGCCGGAGCGCGTCGAGAGCCTCCGGTACCTGTTCTACCCGTTCGTCTGGATAACCGTCGGCGCGGCGGCCGTTCTCTGGACCGACCCGCCGCGAGCGAGCGGCCGAGCGCGACTCGCCGCCGGGGGAGTCGCCGTCGCGTACTTCGTGACCCTCGCGTCGCTGGCCGGGTTGGTGTCCGTTGACTTCGCTGCGCTCCTCGGCGGGAGCCACGGACACGTCGCGACCGCGCGGCACCCGACCGGCTGGCAGTTCTCGCTCGCCGCGCCGGGGTGGGGTCCGCGGGTCGGCTACGCCGGCGAAGTCGTCTCCGCGATGTTCGTCCCGTACCGCGTCGCCGGCTACCTCGCGCTCGCGTACCTCGTCTACGCCGCGGTCCTCGACGCGGCGAAGAGCGCGCTCTCGGGGGCGCTCGGGCTCGTCTCGTGTGTCGGCTGTACCTTCCCGCTCGTCGGCGGTCTGGTCGCGGGCGCGGCCGGCGGCACCGGCGTCGTGAGCGCACTCCGGGCGCTTTCGGTCGACATCTCGACGCTGGTGTTCGTCGTCGCCGCGGCCCTACTCGCGTTCGGACCGTCGCTTGCGGAGCGGGCGCGACGATGAGCGAGCGCGACGGCTCCGCGGTCGGCGTTGCGGTTCGACGCGGTGCCGTCTGGACAGTCGCGCTGGCAGTCGCGTCGCTCATCTGTTCGGCTCCGGCGCTCGCGCACGCCGGCTCGCTGGCCGGGTCGCTCCGCTCGGTTCCGGCCCCGTTCTGGCTCGTCGTCGTCTCCGGCGGCGGCGTCGTCTGCGTCTCCTTCCTGCTGTCGGCGTTCGTCACCGACGACGAGACGCTCGACGCCTTCGAGCGGGTCGGCGTCCGAATCGGAGGACTCGCCGGGGCCGTCGCAACCGCGGCGGTCGCACTCAAACTACTCGGCGTCGCCGCGCTCGTCCTCGTCGTCGCCTTCGGGCTGTTCGGACCGCCCGTCGGCATCGCCAACCTCGGCGTCCTGCTCGTCTGGGTCGGCTGGTGGGCCGGATTCACGATGGTCACCTACCTCGTCGGGAACGCGTGGCCGCTCGTGAACCCGTGGCGGACGCTCGGCGCGGCGCTTCGAGGTCGGTTCAGGGAGACGTTGGGGCTGTCACGGTCGTACCCCGACCGGCTCGGGTCGTGGCCGAGCGTCGTCGGCCTGCTCGGACTCGTCTGGCTGGAGGTCGTCAGCCCGCTCGCGGCGGACCCGCGGGCGCTCGCGGCCGTGGTCGTCGCGTACAGCCTGCTTACTGTCGGCGGCGCGGTCGTCTACGGCGACGCGTGGTTCCGCCGCGCCGACCCCGTCGCTCGGGTGTTCCGGCTGTACGGCCTGCTCGCTCCGGTCCAGCGGGGCGAAGACGGCGGCCTCTCGGTTTCGGTTCCCGGCGCGGGACTGGCGCGCGCCCGCGAGCGACTGGGAGCCGACGACGTGGCCTTTGTCGTCGCGCTCCTCTGGGTGACGACGTTCGACGGCCTCGTCGTCACCGTCGCGTGGGGTCGCGTCCTCGACGCCGCGGCTCCGGTTCCCGCGTGGCTCGCGAACCTCGTCGGAATCGTCGCCGGCTTTCTCGTCTTCCTCGGCGGCTACCGGCTGGCGGCGCGAGTCGCCCGCGGAACCGCCGACACGTACGTGACCGTCGGCTTCGTCGCCGGTTGGTTCGCGCCCGCGTTGGTCCCCATCGCCGCCGGCTACCACCTCGCGCACTTCCTCGGCTACGTCGTCGGCCTCGCGCCCGCGCTGGTCGCGGTCGCGGCCTCGCCGCTGTCGCCGCCCGCGAACCCCTCGGTGCTGGTCGTTCCGGCGTGGTTCGGCGGCCTCCAGTTGGCGTTCGTCGTCCTCGGTCACCTGCTTTCGGTGTGGGTCGCCCACGCCCGCGCGTTCGACCTCTTTCCGGGTCGCCTGCAACCGCTCCGGAGCGAGTACCCCTTCGTCGCCGTCACGGTCGGCTACACGATGGCGAGCCTCTGGGTCGTCGCCCAGCCGACGGTCGGGGGTGTCGCAGGGTGAACCGCGAGAAATCGGCCGTCGTCCCCGAGACCGTCGTCCCCGACGGCGAGACCGCGGCGGCGACGTGTCCCTACTGCGACCGCCCGTTCCGGCGGGAGCGACTCCGAGACCTCCACGTCGGCGACGCGCACGAGGGACTGAGTGACGGCGAAGCCGCGGCGTACGAGGCCGCGGTCGAGGCAGAGGACGAAGAGCTGTTCGTCTATCACCTGAAGGTCGCTGGCGCGCTCGGAGTGGTCTTCACGGCGCTGTTCCTGCTCGCGGTCGTCGGGTTCAGCCTGTGACGGGGCCGGAGAGTTCAGGCGTGACCGCTGTCCCCGCCGTGTTCACCTTCGGCGGGGTCGGGCAGGCGCATCACGACGCCGGTGAGGACGCCGACGCCGGCCAGCGCGACGACGCCGCCGACCACGACGAACGATTCGCTTGCGCCGACCGCCTCCGAGACGAGGAGGACCGCGAGTCCGAGGACGACGGCTCCGAAGGCGGCCGCGAGTGCGACGGTAGTCCGATTCATGCGTAGTGTTACCACGGCAAAGTCAAAGAAGGTACGTGCGAGTGCGGAGGAGGAAAAAGAGATTCTGTCGAAGCCCTCAGTTACGGATAGTTTTCTGCGGTCGTGCTGAATAGAGGGCGCGGATTTATTGACTGTGTTAGAACCAGTCGTTCTTCTTGAGATAGAACATCGCAATTCCACAAGCCAAGCCACCTGCAGTTCCCTCGATGACAGCACCAGTCAACCCACCGCCGAAGAGAACCGTTTGGATGGAGCTAACGACTACTACCCAGACAACAACGTTCGTGAAGACGAATACCCACGGATTCTCTAAGCCGAAATGACGGCTCTCGTTCATATGTCAATTACTGACTTCAATAGTAAATGCGTTCCCTGCCTGTATCACACAGTTCTATCAGCTTCTAACGAGTTCGACAGAGCCACAGAAAGAGACGAATAGCGCCCAGTCAGGCCGCGTTCTCGCCGGTCGTCGCGGCGGCGACGACGAGCGCGAAGACTGCCACCGCGATCACGAGACCGGGGCCGACGACAAGCGGGTCGGTGAGTCTCCCGGGCGCGACGCGGGTCATCATGACGGTCACGCCGACGCCGACGGGGACCGAAAACAGGAGGGCGTAGCCGACCGCGGTGAGGGTTTCGCGGGAGCGCCAGCGGGAATGGGAGTCGGCTCGCACGGTCACAGGAGCGAGTACGACGCCGCGAGCGTGAGCGCCAGCGCGGCCACGAGGCCGATGCCGACCAGATACGTCAGCGAGCGCGGCTCGAACCGGAGGTGCTGGAAGTACGCCGCGACCAGCACCGCCTTCGCGGCCGACAGGACCATGATGACGCCGAAGGCCAGCCAGTAACTCAGCCCGGCGAACTCGACCAGCACCTGGACGGTCGCCGAGACGAACAACACCGCGTAAATCGCCGTATAGAGTTTCGTTGATACCATTTCTGTCACCTCACAGGATGTAGAACAGCGGGAACAGGAACAGCCAGACGATGTCGACGAAGTGCCAGTAGAGGCCGAAGTACTCCACCGAGCGGCTGTCTTCGAGGTACGCGCCCCGCCAGGCACGCGCGGTCAGGTACAGTGCGACGACGAGCCCCGCGATGACGTGAGCGGCGTGGAGGCCCGTCGTGAGGAAGAACGTCGAGGCGCGGACGTTCGTCGAGAGCCACAGCCCCTCGTGGAACAGGTGCTGCCACTCCAGCCCCTTGTTGACGAGGAAGCCGATGCCGAGGACGAACGTGGCCCCGAGGCTCGTCACGAGCCCCCACTTATGTTTCTTCTCGGCCGCGACGAGCGCGAGCACGACCGTGAAACTGCTCGTGAGCAGGATGTAGGTGTTCACGAGCCCGGGAATCGGGTCCGACGGAATCGGCTCCCAGCCAGTCCAGCCGAAGGCGACCCGGGTGAACACGTAGGCCCCGAGGAAGCCGCCGAACAGCACCACGTCGGACGCGAGGAATATCCACATCCCGACCTTGCCGTTGTCGATGCCGGCGAAGGGCCACGCCTCGCCCTCCTCGAAGACCGGGCCGTGGAACGGTTCGAGCCCCATGGCGACGAGCGACCCGAGGGTGACGACGCCGCCCGCGACCGCCGTGGTCGCGTAGGCGGCCCCGACCATCCCCTCGGGGAACGCGGCGTCTTGGAGCGGCGAGAGGCCGAGGAGGACGAGGAACGCGCCGGCCGAGAGGACGAACGGCCAGATGCTCGCGTGACTCGGTCCCTCGACTTCGGTCGCTTCGGCGGTCGGCAGTTCCGCGTCCGCCGTGACCGCTCTCGTCGCCGACGCGGTGACGCCGCCGTCGGAGACGGCCGCACCGGTCGGCCCGCCGGAACGCTCCTCGCTCGGCGCGACCTCGCCGTCGTCGATGAATTCGAGGTGGCCGTCGCGGTAGGTCGGCGTCCCGTCGAAGTTCTCAAGCGGCGGCGGCGACGAGACGGCCCACTCGGCCGTGGTCGCGTACTCCCACGGGTTGTCGGGCGCGGGGTCGCCGACGAAGGCGCTCTTGAACAGGTTGTAGAACATGATGAGGAACGACAGCCCGAGGACGAACCCGCCGACGGTGGCGAGCTGGTGCCACGGCGCGAGTTCGGGCGCGTAGTCGAACACGCGGCGGGGCGTCTCCCACGCGACGAAAAGCGGGAAGTACAGCAGGTTGAAGCCGACGAAGTAGACGGCGAAGTGGAGTTTGCCGAGGAACTCGTCGTACATCCGGCCGGTCATCTTCGGGAACCAGTAGTAGAGGCCGCCGACGAGGGCCGTCACCCCGCCGACCATCACGTAGTGGAAGTGGGCGACGACCCAGTAGGTGCCGCGGAACTCGTAGTCGAGGACGACCGCGCCGAGGAAGACGCCGGTGATGCCGCCGATGATGAACAACAGGAGCGCCCCGAAGACGAACAGGAACGGCGTCGTGAAGCGTATCTTCCCCTTCAGCATCGTGTAGATGAGCGCGAACACCATCAGGTCGAACGGCAGGGAGATTCCGATGGTGGTAATCATGAACAGGGTCTTCACCTGCAGGTTGATGCTCGTCAGGAACATGTGGTGCATCCAGACGGCGAAGCTCTGGATGGCGACGAGCACCATCGCGAGGATGAACCACTTGCGGCCGACGATGCGGCGGCCGGTGAACGTCTGGAACACCTCCGCCATGACGCCGAGCGCCGGGAAGAAGACGATGTACACCTCGGGGTGGCCGAAGAACCAAAACAGGTGCGTCCACAGGAGCGCCCCCGCCGGCGACTCCATGGCGAAGTAGGTCGTCCCGAGCAGGCGGTCCGACGAGAGCACCAAGAGCGCCGCCAGAAGCGCCGCGAAGGCGAACAGCATCATCCACGCCGTCAGGAGAATCGTCCAGCTAAACAGCGGGACGTTCCGGAGCGTCAGCCCCTCGGCGCGCATTCGGTGCATCGTCGTCAGGAAGTTGACCGACGAGACGGTGACCGAGGCGACGAACAACACGAGCGCCAACACGGCCGTCGACGCCCCCACGTCCGGCGTGAACGTCGGGACGTTCAGCGGGGCGTACATCGTCCACCCGCCGGAGAACGTCCCCCCTTGGAAGAACGAGACGCCGAACAGGATGCCAGAAAAGAGGTAGAGCCAGTACGACAGCGCGTTGAGCCGCGGGAACGCGAGGTCCTTCGCGCCGAGTTGGAGCGGGACGACGTAGTTGGCGAAGCCGAACGCGAACGGCGAGAGGAACCAGAACACCATCAACAGCCCGTGGGCCGAGACGGCCTGGTTGTACGCGACGGGCGCGAGAATCCCCTCGCCGAGCGCCCGCGGGGCGAGCAGTTGGATGCGCATCAGCCACGCGAGGACGCCGCCGAGCACGAGGAAGAAAAGCGACGTGACGATGTAGAGGATGCCGACGTCCTTGTGGTTCGTCGTGACGAACCAGCGCTTGATGCTCCCCGTGCCGGGGAAGTCGTGGCCGTGGTCGTCGCCGCCGCGGGCGACCTCGTGGCCCCCGTCGGCCGCGGCGTCCCCTCCGGGAGACGCGTCGGTCATGGGACCACCGCCGGTCGGAGACTCGATTTCGCGGCGACCGATTCATCGGCGCTCGACTCGCTCGCGGTCGCGTTATCCGCGGTCGTGTTCGCGTACCACGCCTCGTACTCGTCGGGCGGCATCACGATGACCTCGGCGGACATGTAGGAGTGGCCCGCCCCGCAGAGTTCGTAACACTGGGCGGTGTAGGTCCCGGGCTCGTCGGCGGTGAACCACGTCTCGGTCTCCTGGCCGGGGATGGCGTCGGACTTGACGCGTAACTCCGTGATGCCGAAGTTGTGGAACACGTCCGCGGTGGTAATCGTCAGCTGGACGGGCCGGTCAGCGGGGACCCGGAGCACGCCGTCGGTGGTATGGCCGTTCGGATAGGTAAAGCGCCAGCCGAACTGGTAGCCCTCGACCTCGACGTCGAGCGACTCGGCGTCGGAGGGGCCCTCCTCGACGTACAGGAGCGTCAGGTACGTCCACGAGACCAGCGAGACGACGATTATCATGCTCATGAAAAACGAAGTGAACAGCTTTCGCCCGCCGCCGCTCCCCGACGGGAGTTCCCCGAGGACGAGGCGGTCCTCGTCGTCGATGTGACCGTTTCCGGAGCCGGAGCGATACTTGTACGCGTTGTAGAGCATGTACCCCACGACGACGACCCCGACGAGCGTCCCCAAGAGCAGGAACACCTCGAAGATGCTTTCGAAGACGAACGTGCGCGTCCCTCGCGGGACCAACCCCGACTGGAGCGGGAACGCGGCCGCCGGTACGAGTTCCGTGACCATTGATAACACCACCCAAATAGTATAATTAACGTTCGTGATGATTATTGTTTCGGAGAAGTCGGTGGTGACCGGCCTCGAACGGACGTTTCCGGTCGCTCGGCGAAAGAAGAGAACAGAACGGACGGCGGTCGGGGTCGCGGGCGACGGTGGACGACGGAGAGCCCGACCGCCGGCGACGCCCGGTCAGACCTCGTGTTGCGGGATGCCCGCGAACAGGTCGAGCAGGTAGCCGAGCGAGAGGCCGTACACCCAGTGGGCCAGAAGCGAGAACACGAGGAACGAGAGGATGACGAACGCGTCGGCCTGCGGCCAGAACGCCGGCACGAACCCGACCCAGTAGAGCGTCGCGAACGACACGCCGCGGAGGTACTCCGGCGACTCCGGCGGGAGGAACGCCCCGACGACGACGAACGTCACCGGGAGGACGATGACCCCGCCGATGCCGAAGAGGAACGCACCGAGGGCGAGCGTCGGTTCGTAGCCGAAGAACGCCGCCATCCCGGCGAATCGCGTAATCGGCCCGGTCGTGAAGAGGCCGAGGAGTTCGGGGATGCCGACGAGGACGGGGAGCATCAACACCGTCCCGACGAACCCGCTCGCCATCGCGGTGAGGATGACGCGACCCGTGATTTCGTAGTCGGCGGCCTCGCCGACGCGCTGTTCTACTGCGGTGGCCGGGTTCGGCGTCTCTTGGCTCATACTCCCGTCGTACTACGCGGTCTTGCATGATAAAGGGTAACAAATACCTCGATACTGAGGGGTCGCCGGCGCGAGTCACCGAGGTTTTTGCCCCCCGGACGCGCCGGTCGAAGCATGTACGAAGTCGAGGTCAAGGTGCGCGCGGACCACGACGCGGTTCGGGAGCGACTCGACGCGACCGAAGCCGAGCAGGTCAACCGCGTCGCCCAGACGGACACCTACTACGACGCCCCGCACAGGGACTTCGCCGAGACCGACGAGGCGCTTCGACTCCGGCGCGAGTCGCGCTACGAGGGCGGCGACCTCGCCGACGAGGAGACCGTCGTCACCTACAAGGGACCGCTCGTCGACGAGTCGTCGAAGACCCGCCGGGAGTACGAGACGGGCGTCGAGGACGGCGAGACGATGGACGCCATCTGCGAGGCCGTCGGTTTCGACTCCGCCGCGACCGTCGAGAAGGACCGCGAGCGGTTCGCCCTCGACGGCTACACCGTCTCGCTCGATTCGGTGGCGGGACTCGGCGAGTTCGTGGAGGTCGAAGTCGAGGTCGAGTCCGGCGTCGACGACGCCCGCGAGGGGGCGTTCGCCGTCCTCCGCGACCTCGGTCTCGACCCCGACGACCAGATTCGGACCTCCTACCTCGGGATGCTGCTGGGCGCGCCCGAGGAGTAGTCGGGTCGTCGGCTCCCGCAGGCGTCCGTTCTCTCGGCAGATACTGCCCGAGCATACTCTCAGGTAATACGAGTGTGGCCAAAGGTTTCCGCAAGTTATAGAACCGCCCGCCGGGTACGTCCCGCCAATGAGCGACCGAAATATCCGCCTCGAATCCGCCGACAAGCGCGCGGTCGAGGACCAGGAGGTCGAAATCGTCGAGCGAAAGGGCATCGGGCACCCTGACTCCATCTCCGACGGTATCGCCGAGAGCGTCTCCCGCGCCCTCTCGAACCTCTATCTCGACCGCGTCGGCAAGGTGCTTCACTACAACACCGACGAGACCCAGCTCGTCGCCGGCACGGCCGCGCCCGCCTTCGGCGGCGGCGAGGTCATCGAACCCATCTATCTCCTCATCGTCGGCCGCGCCACGAAGGAGTACGACGGCGAGAAGATTCCCGTGGATTCGACGGCGCTCCGGGCCGCCCGCGAGTACCTCAACGAGAACATCCCCGGGCTCGACGTGGGCACGGACATCATCGTCGACGTGAAGCTCGGCGAGGGCTCCGGCGACCTCCAGGACGTGTTCGGCGAGGAGACCCAGCAGGTCCCGATGGCGAACGACACGAGCTTCGGCGTCGGCCACGCCCCCCTGACCGAGACGGAACAAATCGTCCTCGAAGCCGAGCGCGCCCTCAACGGCGCGGCCTACGGCGACGACCACCCCGAACTCGGACAGGACATCAAGCTCATGGGCAAGCGCGAGGGCGACGTCATCGACGTGACCGTCGCCGCCGCCATGGTCGACAAACACATCGAGGACATCGACGACTACGTCGCCGCCGTCGACGACGTCCGCGAGTTCGTCTCCGACCTCGCCACCGACTACACCGACCGCGAGGTCAACGTCGAGGTCAACACCGCCGACGACTACGAGGAGGGCTCCATCTACCTCACCACGACCGGCACGTCCGCCGAGCAGGGCGACGACGGCTCCGTCGGCCGCGGCAACCGCGCCAACGGCCTCATCACGCCGAACCGCCCGATGAGTATGGAGGCGACCTCCGGCAAGAACCCCGTCAACCACATCGGGAAGATTTACAACCTGCTTTCGACCCACATCGCCGAGACGGTCGTCGCCGAGGTCGACGGCATCCGCGACCTGCAGGTCCGCCTGCTCTCGCAGATCGGTCGCCCCATCGACGAGCCGCACGTCGCCGACGCGAAAGTCATCACGGACGAGGGCGTCACCGTCGCCGACATCGAAGACGAGGTCGTCGCCATCGTCGACCGCGAACTCGCGAACGTGACCGACATCACCCGTCGGACCATCGAAGGCGAACTCAGCACGTTCTAATCGGCGCGACTCGCAGGGCCGCGAAAACAGAACACCGCTTCGCCCGCGAGGGCGGTGCGATTATTCCTCGCCGTAGTACTTCTCGACCAGCCGCGCGGCCGCCTCGGCCGTCTTCCGGTAGTCGCGGTCGCCGTCCGGCGTCCGAACCGCGTACTCGTAGTGCCGACTGCTCGGCACGTACCACTTCTCGGGGAAGTCGTCGAGGATATGCTGTGGGTCGCCGTTCTTCGGCGCGCCCGTGCCCGCCTCAACGGTGGGTTCGGCGGCAGATTCGGCGGCAGATTCGGTGGCGGCGCCGGCGACGGCTTCGATGTCGCTCTCGTCCCCGGCTTCGGCCTTATCCTCGCCCTCGTCCGCATCCGCAGTCGCCGCGCCGTCTCTGGGGGACATCACGGACGGGTCGGACTCCACGAGGAGCGTCTCGGGCACGTCGGGGTGTGACGCCGAGATACCGCGGTGGACGCCGGGCGTGTTCGACGCCGCGAGGGTCTGTTCCATCAGGATTCGCTGCATGCTAATCTCGTGGTCGTCGCCCGGCGCGCGCTGGTCGTAGGTGCCGTCGGCGTTCATCTCCCACGCCTTCCGGTTGTCCGCGAAACCGAGTTCGAGGATGAACCGCAACTGTTCACGGATGTCGGTGTCCTCGACGGGCGCGACGGCCTCGACGCGCTTGTCGAGGTTGCGGGTCATCCAGTCCGCGGAGCCGATGTAGTAGTCGGGGTCGCCCGCGTTCTCGAAGTAGAAGATGCGGGAGTGTTCGAGGAAGCGGTCGACGACGCTCCGGACCGTGACGGTCTCCGAGACGCCCTCCAGACCGGGGCGGAGCCGACAGATGTCGCGGACGAGCAGGTCGATGTCGACGCCGGCCATCGAGGCCTCGTACAGTTCCTCGACGATACCGGGGTCTTCGAGCGCGTTCATCTTGGCGACGATGCGGGCGTCGCGGCCGGCGCGGGCGTGTTCGGCCTCCCGGCGGATGCACTTCGTGAACTCGTTTCGCATCGTCACGGGCGCGATGAGGAGCTTCCGGAACTCCTCGTCCAGCGAGGGGCCGGTGAAGAAGTTGAACACCTTCACGAGGTCCTGCCCGATGTCGCGGTCGGCGGTGAGGACGCCGAGGTCGACGTAGCCCTTCGCGGTCCCGGAGTGGTAGTTCCCCGTGGCGACGTGGGAGTAGAGGCGGACGCCGTCTTCCTCCTCGCGGACGACGAGCGCGGTCTTCGTGTGCGTCTTCAGCCCGATGGTGCCGTAGGCGACGTGGATGCCTTCCTCTTCGAGGCGGCGGACCCATTCGAGGTTGTTCTGCTCGTCGAACCGCGCTTTGAGTTCGACCATCGCCGCGACCTGCTTGCCGTTGTCGGCGGCGTCGATGAGCGCCTCGATGATTTTCGAGTCCGACGCCGTCCGGTAGATGGCGGCCTTGATGGCCAGCACGTTGGGGTCGTTGGCGGCCTCGTCGAGGAACTCCTGGACGGTGTCGCCGAACGAGTGGTACGGGTGGTGCAACAGCACGTCCTTACGGCGAATCTCGTCGAAGATGGTGTCGCCGTCCTCGGCGGCTGTCTCGGGGGGAGACGCGCCCGAGCCGATGCCCGCGTCGGTCGCGTCGAGGTCCGAAAACCGCGGGTGCGGCTGCGGCGTCCACGACTCCAGCGAGAGGTCCGGCCGGTCGAGGTCCGTGAGGTCCATCAGCTCGCGGTAGTCGAGCGGTCCGCGGAGTTCGAACACCTCGCGGTCGGCGAGGTCCAACTGCTCGACGAGGAGGTCCCGCGCCGCCTCGGGCGCGTCGGCCTCGATTTCGAGGCGGACGACGGTGGCGAAGCGGCGCTGTTCGAGCACCTCCTCTATCATGTCGATGAGGTCCTCCGCGACCTCCTCGTTCCGGCGAACTTCGGCGTTCCGGGTCAGCTTGAACACCGCGGTGTCGACGACCTCGACGTTCGGGAACAGGAGGTCGAGGTTGGCGCGGATGACCTCCTCAAGGAGGACGTAGCGGACCTCGTCGCCGTCGGTCTCGACCTCGACGAGCCGCGGGCGGTTCTGCGGAATCTTCACGCGGGTGAACGTCTGGTCGCCGTCGTCGTCCCGCGTGATGACCGCGAGCGACAGCGAGAGGTTCGAGATGAACGGGAACGGGTGCGCCGGGTCGAACGACAGCGGCGTGAGCGTCGGCAGCACCGAGAGTTCGAAGTAGTCGCGCATCTCCGTCCGCTGGTCGGGCGTCAGCTCGTCGTAGTCGCAGATGCGGATTCCCGCGTCGGCGAGCGCCGGGCGAATCTCCTCGCGGTAGCACGCCGCCTGTCGCTCGAACATGGGGCGGGCCCTGTCGATGGCTTCCTCCCACTGCTCGCGGGGCGTCCGACCGTCGGTCGTCCGCTCCGTCACGCCGGCCTCAATCTGCTGTTTCAGCCCGCCGACGCGCTTCATGAAGAACTCGTCTAAGTTCTTCGTGAAGATGGACAGAAAGCGGACCCGTTCGAGAAGCGGGTTCCGGTCGTCGAGCGCTTCGTTGAGCACGCGGGACTGGAACTCCAGTTCGCTCAGCTCGCGGTTGAGATAGTACTGCGGGGCTGCGAGGTCGATATCGGCTGGCGACTCGTCGGTCATTGGCATCGAGTGGGCATCGAGGTGGCGGCAGTTGTTCGTCGAGAGCGGCCGCGGGGCGGTCGGCGGTTGTACGAGAGGGAAACGGGGTGAAATCTATTAAGTGGTTTATATTGTTTCGCCGTCTGTCTACAGTTCAGTAAATTGTACTATTTACAGATATATAACACTAATAGCGACGGGGGAATCGCGTCGAGTCGGGCGCGGACGCCCCGCGAAACGAGACGCTGAAGGGTTCCCGCAGAGAACGTCGACCGTGAATCAGACGGCGCACGTCGTCCTCGTCGGCTACGGCGAGGTGGGCACGAAGAGTTCGAGCGTCCGGGCGAAGATGGAGGCCAGACTGCGGACGAACCTCCAGGCGGTCCTCGACGACCGCTCGCTTCCGGGCCGCGTCGAGCGGGAGTGGTCCCGCCTGCTCGTCCGCGACGCGGCCGACGCCGACGCCGTCGCGGCCGCCTGCGCCGAGGTGCCGGGCGTCGTCTGGGCGCGCCCCTGCGTCGCCTGCGACCCCGTCCTCGACGACATCGTCGCGACCTGCCGAACCCTCGCGTCCGACCACCCCGACGGGGCGAGTTTCGCCGTCGACGCCGACCGCGTCGGCGACGCCGACCAACACGGGTTCACCAGTTCCGACCTCGAACGCGAGGCCGGGAGCGCCGTCGTCGACGCGACCGGCGCGCCCGTCGACCTCGACGACCCCGACCGAACCTACCGAATCGAGTGCCGCGAGGAGACGGCCTATCTCTCCGTGCGGCGGTTCGACGGGCCCGGCGGACTCCCGCTCGGGACGCAGGGCCGAGCCGTCTCGCTCGTCTCCGGCGGCATCGACTCGCCGGTGGCGACGTGGGAGCTGATGCGCCGGGGCTGCGAAATCGTCCCCGTCTACGTCGACCTGGGCGACTACGGCGGTGCGGACCACCGCGCGCGAGCCATCGAGACCGTGCGGACCATCGCCCGCCGCGCCCCGAACGCGGACATGCGGGTCCACGTCGTCCCCGCCGGCGACGTGGTCGAGCGACTGATGGAGAGCGTCGAGGACACCCGGATGCTCTCGCTTCGGCGCGCGATGCTCGCCATCGCCGCCGAGGTCGCCACCGACGAGCACGCCCACTCCGTCGTGACCGGGGAATCGCTCGGCCAGAAGTCGAGTCAGACCGGCGAGAACCTCGCCGTCACCGAGGCCGCGGTCGACTACCCCGTCCACCGCCCGCTTTTGACCCGCGACAAGACCGATATCGTCGCGGCCGCCCGCGACCTCGGCACCTACGACGACTCGACGCTCCCGGTCGGTTGCGAGCGCGTCGCACCGAGTTTCCCCGAGACGAACGCCTCGCTGTCGGCCGTCGAGGCCGCGGAACCCGACGACCTGTTCGACCTCGCGGTCGAGGCCGCCCGCGAACGCGTCGTCGTGTCCCCCGACGGCGACTGAGCGCGAGAGCGCGAGGTGGAAGCCGCCGGCGAGAGGCCCGAAGCGCGGTCCGTCGTCAGGCCCACCGAGGTGCGGTACCGACGCACATACGAACCGTGCAAACGACCAACATAGTCACGATTCTTCAAACGTTTAGATTCGTTTCGAATGAAAAATTGCACAAAAATGGCTTTATTTACCGTGAGCGCTAGGGTTCTCTCATGTCGAAAACATCGCATCCCGGTCACGGCCGCCCCGGCCCCGAGTGGCGCGTCAGCCACCGGGCGTCGCGGACCGACTGGAGCGACACCGTCGAGCGGTGCGCGGCCTGCCGCGCCCGCGTCGACATGAGCGAAGCCCACTACCAGGTCCTCCTCGAGCGGGACATCGATAAGCCCGGTAAGATAACCCTCGAACGCGAGCGCGTCGTCTTCTGCGACGAGTCCTGCGCCGCCGAGTGGGAATCGACCGCCTGAGTACCGGAACCGCTTTACCGAGTCCGGACCCTCCCTCTCGACGTGACGCAGGTCTGTATCGTCGGCGCGGAGGACGTCCACCTCCAGTACGAACTGCTGTCGCGCGACACCGCCCGCGCGGCGCTTTCGACCTACGACATCGCAGAACCGTTCGACAACTCGCTTTCGGTCGACACGGTGAGCCTCGGCGCGGCCGTCTCGCTTCTCAACGACCTCAACTGGTATCTCGTCCGTTTCGCCGACTTCTCGCTGGTCCGCGAGCCCTCCGTCTCGCCCGACGAGTGGCTCTCTCGCGACCTCGCCCGACAGATTCGAGACGGGGCGGTCCAGCCGGAAGACACCGGCGACCACCTCGCCATCTACGGCGTCGAAGACGGCCGCCTCGTCGAGCCGATGTACGTGACGCGCGTCGACGGCTCGGTCCCCGACTACGACCTCAGAGACGTGGAGCGAACGCTCGTCGTCAGAGTCGCGGAAGACGAGTTCGGTCGGTGAGAGCCGGCCGTCGAGAGACCGCTATTCCTCGGCGTCGAACATCCCGGTGGACATGTAGCGCTCGCCGGAGTCCCAGAAAACCGTCACAACGAGCGGTCGGTCTTCCTCGTCCGCGTCGGGGTCGGCGAGTCGCTCGGCGACGCGCTTGGCCGCGAGGAGCGACGCGCCCGACGATTGCCCGACGAGGATGCCTTCCTCGCGGGCGAGGCGACGACACTCGGCCTCGGCGTCCGCGAGTTCGACGATTTCCACGTCGTCGATGAGGTCGGTGTCGAGGTTGGGGCTGACGAAGCCCGGCCCCATCCCCTGGAAGTCGTTGTTGCCGACCTCGTGGCCCGAGAGGACGGCGCTCTCGGCGGGTTCGACGCCGACGACGCGCATCGAGGGGAACTCCTCGACGAGGCGGCGGCCGTTGCCCGAAATCGTGCCGCCGGTGCCGATACCGGCGACGAGGGCGTCGATGCGGCGGTCGCCCACCTGTTCGAGAATCTCCTCGGCGGTCGTCCGGTAGTGCGCCTCCGGGTTCGCGGGGTTCTCGAACTGCCGGAGTTGGTACATGCCCTCGGCTTCGAGTTCGTCCGCGCGGTCTTTCGCGGCGGAGATATCCCCCTCGACGAGTTCGATGGTCGCCCCGTAGGCGCGCATGATTTCGCGGCGCTCGGGCGACATCGAGTCCGGCATGACGATAGTCAGGTCGTAGCCCTTCGCCGCCGCGACGACCGCGAGTCCGATACCGGTGTTCCCGGACGTGGGTTCGACGAGGTGGTCGCCCGGCGAGATGTCGCCCGCCTCCTCGGCCGCCTCGACCATCGCCAGCGCGGGGCGGTCCTTCGCCGACCCGCCCGGGTTCTTCGACTCTATCTTCGCCGCGATTGTCGACCCCTCGGGGGAGTCGACGCGGACCAGCGGCGACCCGATAGCGTCGAGGATACTGTCGTCCATCGACCCTCCGTTGACGGTGCGACACTAAACGACTGGCGGAGGCGGACGATACGGCCACCGTCTCGGGGCGGACGGCGAGCCCCGCCGCGAGCGCACCCGTTAAATCCGCGCGGCCGGTACGCCCTCCCATGGCCGAAGCCGAGACGCTCGAAACGATGCAACCGAACCCCGCGTGGGACGCGGCGTCCTACCCCGACGTGGTCGACGCCCTCGCGGCCGAAGACTACACGTTCAAAGTCTGGGGCGGCGACTGGTGCGGCGACTGCCGCGGACAGCTTCCCGACTTCGCGGCGGCCCTCGACGCCGCCGGCGTCCCCGCCGAGCGAATCGACCACTACCCCGTCGAGAAGGCCGACGACGGCTCGAAGGTCGGCCCGCTCGTCGAGGCGTACGACATCGAACTCATCCCGACGGTCGTCGTCGAACTCGACGGCGAAGAGGTCGCCCGCTTCGTGGAGGAAGAAGACGTTCCGATTGCGGCCTACCTCGCAGAGCGGCTCTCGAACTGAGCGCCAGCTCCGATTTTCTCGTTTTCGTCGGCCCGTCGAATCCGCCAACGAAGCCGGGCCTGCCGAATCCGCCGAAACCGTGATACGACACCCGCGGGTACGGCGATGCGATGCGACGAGCGCAGTTGTCGCGGGAGTCGGAAGATGCCTGAGAAACGCGGTGGGGACGCGGGTGAGCGCCCGGACGACGGTGACGAACCGCGGCACTATCTCCTCGACAGCGACGACTACCGCCGCGACCTCGTTCCGGTGTTCTCCGAAGCCGTCCCCGTCGCAAGCGCGGTTCGAGCCGAACTCGACGAGAGCTGTCTCGACGGAGCGTACGGAGAAGACGACATCGAGCGATGTGTCGAGGCGCTCACAACCGTCGAAGCACTCGACCCCGAGCGCCCGGACGACGGGACCCGCGTCTTCCCTCTCGACCGCGACGGCGAGGACGCGCTGTTCGCGCTTCTCGACGCCGCGACGACGATGGTCGGGGAGAACTTCGTGTTTCGTCTCACGCTCCTCGACGACCGCGGGGACGACCTGCTCACGACGATTCCCCACGAGTCGATGCTCTGGGGCGAGTCGCCGCCGCTCCCCGAGAGAGTTGTGGCGTCGATTCAAGACCTGCTCGCGAACCGGGTTGGTCTGTTCGTGGCGTCGACGGTCCACGAGCGCTGGGAGACCGACGACCACGCCTACCGCTTCGACACCACGGCTATCGTGCAATCGACGCTGGACCGGAAGACGAGTCTGACGTACTGTTCCGCGCTCTCGGCGCGGGGTCTCGACGTCGTCGACGGAACGACGCTCGTCTTCGACACGCCGACGGGTGAGAAAGTCGTCCCGTGCGTGACCCGCGAGCGCGCCGAACGAGTCGCAAACACGGTGCGGTCGTTGCGGTGGCGGTACGACGGGACGCGGCTCTGAGTCGGCGGACCTGCTTAGTTGTCGTTGCCCGCGCCTGCGGGTTCGCCCGCCGTGAACCACGCCAGCGCCTCGTCGAGGTCGTGGGTCGGCGCGGAGCAGGTGAAGTTCTCGCAGGCGTAGACGGTCGGTTCGCCGTCGGCCGCCTCGCGGCCGGCCCAGATTGGCGGGGCCTCGTCCAGTCCGAGCTCGTCAAGCCACGCGTCGAGTTCCTCGTCGGTGCCGGGGCGGCGGGAGACGACGAGGCCGGGGAGGTACCGCGAGGCGAGCGTCTCGCGCCACTCGTCGGGCACCTCGTCGGCCGCGATGGTGAGTTCGGGGACGCCGCTGGCGGCCTTCTCGGCGGCGAGCGCGAGCGAGACGTGTTCGAGCGGGCTGCCGCGGACGCGGTTGGCGAACGACCCGAGGACCGCGTCCGCGACGCCGCCGAAGTCGGCGTCCGGCGCGAACTGTTCGAGGTCCAAGAACAGCGACGTGGCGACGCCGAGGCTCGACGGCGTGGACTGGTCGGTCGGCTCCTGCGGCCGGGTGACGAGCGATTCGCCGCTCTCGGGGGTGAAGTAGAGCGTGCCCGCGTCGGCGTCGTAGAACTCGCGGCGGGTCGCCCGCGCGAGGTCGAGCGCGAACGAGAGCGGGGCGAGGTCGCCGGTCGCCTGATAGAGGTCGAACGCGCCGCGCGCGAGGAAGGCGTAGTCTTCGAGGTAGCCGTCGCCTTTCACCTCGCCGTTCATCACGCGCCGCGAGAGCGTCTCGGTCTCGTCGTCCCAGAGGCGCTCGCGCACGAAGTCGAGGGCCCGGCGGGCGTCGGAAGCGAGCGAGTCGTCTTCGAGGACGACAGACCCCTGCGCGAACGCCGAAATCATCAGGCCGTTCCAGCCGGCGAGCACCTTCTCGTCGCGGGCGGGGCGCTCGCGCCCCTCGCGGGCGGCGAACAGGGCTTTCCGGGCCTTTTCGAGGCGGTCTTCCACCTCGGATTCGTCGAGCTCGTACTCCTCCGCGAGTTCGGCGGTCGTCGCCGAGACGTTCAGGACGGTCGTCTTGCGCTCGAAGTTGCCGCCGGGCGTGACGCCGTAGCGGTCGCAAAAGAGGTCGGCGTCGAGTTCGGGGAGGAGGTCGCGCACGTCGTCGGGCGTCCAGACGTAGAAGGTGCCCTCCTCGCCGCCGGACTGGGCGTCGAGGGTGGCGAAGAAGCCGCCGTCGTCGTGGGTGAGTTCCCGTCGGACGAACTCGAACGTCTCGGCGGCGACGGTCGCATAGGACTCGTTGCCGGTGAGGCGGGCGGCGTCGAGGTACCGCGAGGCGAGGCCGGCCTGGTCGTACAGCATCTTCTCGAAGTGCGGGACGGTCCACTCGCGGTCGACGCAGTAGCGGTGGAAGCCGCCGCCGAGGTGGTCGCGGAGGCCGCCGTTGGCCATCGCGTCGAGACTTTGCCGCGCCACGTCGAGCGCCTCGCGGCGACCGGAGACCGCGTAGCCGCGGAGCAGAGCGTCGATGCGACCGGGTTGGGGGAACTTCGGCCCGTCGCCGCCGAAGCCGCCGTGGTCGCGGTCAGCCCCGCGGAGAGCCGCCTGCACAGTGCTGTCGAGGACGTCCGAACCGGGAGCTTCGCCGGGTACGTCGGGCGTCTCCTCCAGTCGGTCGGTGATGGCGCTCGTCCACTGCTCGGCGCGGTTTTCTATCTCGTCGCGGTCGGTCCGCCACGACTCGGCGAAGCTCTCGACGAGGTCGCGGAATCCGGGCGCGCCGCGGCGGGGTTCCGGCGGGAAGTAGGTGCCGACGAAGAAGGGCTTGCCCTCGGGCGTGAGCCAGACGGAAAGCGGCCAGCCGCCGCCGCCGGTGACGAGCTGACAGATGGTCTGGTAGATGCGGTCGAGGTCGGGGCGCTCCTCGCGGTCGACTTTCACGGGGACGAAGTGCTCGTTGAGCACCTCGGCGATGTCTGGGTCCGAGAAGCTCTCGTCGGCCATGACGTGACACCAGTGGCACGCCGAGTAGCCGACCGAGAGGAAGATGGGCTTGTCCGCCTCGCGGGCGGCGTCGAGCGCCGTCTCGTCCCACGGTTGCCAGTTGACCGGGTTGTCGGCGTGCTGGCGGAGGTACGGGCTCTGCTCCTCGTCGAGTCGGTTGCGTCCCACCGGGTCGGACATGCGTCGCAGTCGGCGCTCCGGGAACTAAAGCGGCGTGGAGACGGCCGACGCGGCCGACTCGGGGAGCGGGTCGGACGGCGAGTCCCGTTCGTTGGCGACCGTTCATAACCACAATCGTGCCCATTTCGTCGCCGATAAAGAGCAATCTTTACACTCCCGTGCGCAGGGTATGCGACCATGAGCGAGACCGTCCTTCTCGTCGGCGGCGGCGGCCGCGAGCACGCGATTGCCCGCGCGCTGGCCCCCGACTGCGACCTGTACGCCTGCGCCAGCAACCGAAACCCCGGCATCGCCGCCCTCGCCGAGGACTTCGAGACGATTTCGGAGACCGCCGCCGAGGACATCGTCGCCTACGCCGAGTCGGTCGGCGCGACGCTCGCGGTCGTCGGCCCCGAGTCCGGCCTCGCGGCGGGCGTCTCCGACGCCCTCGACGACGCCGGCGTCTACACCTTCGGCCCGCAGGCGGCCGAGGCGCGCATCGAGACGGACAAGGCGTTCCAGCGGCAGTTCATGCGCGACGAGGAGATTCCGGGCAACCCCGACTTCGCCACCTTCGACGACATGGAGGCCGCCTGCGACTACATCGACGACTACGACGGCGACCTCGCGGTCAAGCCCGCGGGCCTCACCGGCGGCAAGGGCGTGAAGGTCATCGGCGACCAGGTGACGCCCGAGGAGGCGAAGGCGTACCTCCGCGACTCGGACTACGAGCGCGTGGTCCTCGAAGAGCGCCTCGTCGGCGAGGAGTTCACGATTCAGGCGTTCGTCGCCAACGGCGAGTTCCGCGTCAGCCCCGCCGTGCAGGACCACAAGCGCGCCTACGAGGGCGACGAGGGACCGAACACCGGCGGCATGGGAAGCTACACCGACGTGACGCCCTCCCTGCCGTTCATGGCCGACGGCGACTACGAGGCCGCGGTCGAGGTCATCGAGGCCGTCGTGGAGGCGCTCCCCGACTACAAGGGCATCCTCTACGGCCAGTTCATGCTCACGACCGAGGGCCCGAAGGTCATCGAGTTCAACGCCCGCTTCGGCGACCCCGAGGCGATGAACACCCTGCCGGTCCTCGAAACGCCCTTCATCGACGTGCTCACGGCCGCCCGCGAGGGCGAGTCGCTGCCCGAACTCGACTTCGCCGAAGCCGCCACGGTCTGTAAGTACGCCGTCCCCGAGGGCTACCCGACGGACCCCGAAGCCGGCGCGGAAATCACGGTCGAGGTGGACGAGGACGCCGGCGCGCTGCTGTTCTACGCGAGCGTCGACGACCGCGAGGACGGCCTCTACACGACGACCTCCCGGTCGTTCGCCGTGGTCGGCGTCGCCGACAGCATCGCCGAGGCGGAGGAACTCGCGGAGGACGCGCTCGCCGACGCCGGCGAGGGCTTCCACATCCGCCACGACATCGGCACGGCGGCGCTCGTCCAGCGTCGCATCGACCACATGGCCGAACTCCGCGGCGAGTAAGCGACAACCGACCACCGAGACCGATTTTCTGATTCTCTCGTCGCCGCCGCGGCGAGGGCGCTTTTACCCTCGCGGCCCAATCGACGGACGTGACCGACGACGATGCCGCACCGGCGGACGGCGACGCCCGCCGACACGACCGAATCCAGCACCACCCGACGCCCGGCCCGCGGAACTCGCTGCAGTACTGGACCGACGCCAAGCCCGTCTGGCGCGTGATGCTCAACTACGTGTTCGTCCTCGTCGCCCGCATCGCGCCGTCGCTCCGGGTCAGAAACTGGGCGCTCCGGCGCATCGGCGTCACCGTCGGGGCGGGCGTCTCGTGGGGCCTCGAAGCGACCCCCGACGTGTTCTGGCCGGAACTCGTCACCATCGAAGACGACGCCATCATCGGCTACGACTCGGTCATCCTCTGTCACGAGTTCCTGCAGGACGAGTACCGGACCGGCGAGGTCGTCGTCGGCGAGCGGGCCATGATAGGCGCGAAAGCGACCGTCCTGCCGGGCGTCCGCATCGGCGAGGGCGCGCAGGTCGCGGCGAACTCGCTCGTCACGCGCGACGTGCCCGCGGGTGAGACGGTCGCAGGGGTTCCCGCGAGACCGATGTCCGGGGACGAGACTGGCGGAGAGTAATCGGTCGTCGTCGCGACCCGCGGGCTGCGGTCTGCGTCAGTCGTCGACCGTGGACTGTTCCTGGAGACGGACGCAGAAGACCGCGCCATCGCCGTCTTCCCGGTCTTCGACCCAGATGGTGCCGTTGTACGACGAGATGACGTTGTCGGCGAAAAAGAGGCTGATTCCCGTGCCGTGGTGCAGTTGGTCGTACTCCTCGCGGCCGAAGATGAGGTCGCGGTGCTCCTCGGGGACGCCCGGGCCGTTGTCGGCGACGCGGACGATGACGAAGCCGCCGTCGCGGTCGGCCGAGACCTCGACCCGCGGGGTCTCCTTGTCGTTGTGCATGACCGCGTTTTCCAGCAGACACTCGATTGCCTCGCCGAGGAGGTCGTCGCCGACGACCTCGACCTCGGGGAACGACCCGAACTCGAACTCGGCGTCCGGGAACTCTATCATGGCGTCGACGATTTTGTTGTTCAACACCACGTCGAGACGGACCGGGTGGTTGGACACGTCGTGGGAGCGTTCGAGGTGCTCGCGGAGGTCGCGGGCGCGCTCGGACTTGTGGACGATTTCGAGGACCTTCTCCTGGACGAGGTCGAGTTCCTCCAGCGCCTGCTCGTCGTCGATTCGGCTGGCCACCTGCTGGGTGTAACCGTAGACGACGTTGAGTTCGTTCCGCAGGTCGTGCCGGAGGAGGCGGTTGAGCACCTCCGAGGCGTTCTCGTAGCGGCGCTGTTTGGTCGTGTCGACGAAGAAGGCGAGAAACCCCTCAACGTCGCCGTCGACGACCATCGGGCTGGCGAACCCCTGCCCGTAGACGACCTGCTGGTCCTTCCGCCGCGCCATGAACTCCCCGGACCACGTCTCGCCGGCGATCATCTGCTCGACGATTTCGTAGTATATCTCCTCGTCGGCGGCGATGAGTCCGACCGACTCGCCGACGATGTCGTCGTAGTCGTAGCCGAGGAACTCCAATCCGGCGTCGTTAATGTCACGAAAAGCGAAATTCGTATCCGCAATCAACATGGGGATATCCGCACTTCGGAAAGCCTCGCGATACAGTTCCGGGTCGGTATCCTCCATGTTCGGTCTGCAGAGATAATTCTACCACCAATACTTATTTTCGGCGGTCGTTTCACCACCGAAAATATATCATCTATATATCACAAACGGCGTTCGTTTATGCCTGGTTTATGACCCCTTTATGACTCGTCTCTGAGGTCGAACAGCCGTTGGTAATAGTGTGCGACGATGTCGATTGCGGAAGAAACATCGCACTCGGGGCTCTCTCGGACCCACTCGTCGTGACGGGTGACGCCGACGACGAAATACTGTGCGAGGTTATCGATGGTTTTTCCGTCTGCCGAGGGGGCCATCCGTGCGACTTTGATGCGGTGGGCCCGCCGAGCGACGGTCTCCCAGCCGTCGACTTCCTGTCCGTGGAGTCGCCAAAAGCGGGTGTGGAGCGTCGCGTATTCCGGATTTATGTCGAGTTCGTCACAGACGGTGCCGAGGAGTTCTCGAACGTCCCGCCACCGCGGGTCGTCGTTTATCGCGTCCGACTCGGAGTCGTCGGGAACGGACGAGACGAACGCTCCGGGCGGGACGTCGTGTTCGAAGCAGGCGTCGAAGGCGTCTCGGTTTTCGATTTCGTCCTGGAGGAAGAGCGCGCGCATGAACAGTTCGCCGGCGTGCTCGGCGCGCTCGGTGGGAACGTCGGGAAACTCGGCGACGAACGCCTCGGACATATGATGTACCGCACGCTCCGCGGCGGTCATCGCGGCGTCGAAGTCGCAGCTGAGAAGATGTGTCTCCCGCATATCCTGAAAGTGAAACCCTCGGAGTAGCGTCTCTGCAACCTCAAACGCTCGGGTTGAGGGGGCAGTAACGTCGAGGGTGGGGAGGTTCTCCGTCATCGTCTTCAGGGGGAGCCGATATGAGACAATCTTCGGACCACTTCTAAACTGTTATGGTAACGGTATGACAAAATTTCCGGAAACATCAGTCGTCAGTATTGTTTACCTATCGAACACGACCCACGCCCTTGTCGAGGACGCGGGCGTTCGGGATGACGAACTCGGTGTCCTCGGATTCGACGTGGGTGACGAACATGTCGAGTTCCTGAACGACGCCGCTGACCTCGCCGACGACGATCTCGTCGCCGATGCTGTACGGTTGGGTGAAAAGGAGGTACGTCCCCGCCGCGCCCGAGCGGAGCAGGTCGCGGAACGCGACGGCGCTGAGCACGATGAGCCCCAGCATGTACGACGCGAGGAGGACGATGAGTGCGAGCGTGGCGACGCCGACCTGCGAAAGCGCGACCAGCGTGGCGAGAAAGAAGACGGTGTATTTGGCGAGCGACGGGAGGACGTTCACCTGCGGGAGTTTGACCGCGCGGAACCGCTCGGCGACGAGGAGTTCGACCTTGTCGCCGACGACGACGCCGATGATGAGGACCAAGATGGCGATGAACAGTTGCGGCAGGATGGCGATGACGAGCCCCCAGAAGCGGTCGGCGTAGTTGACCCCGGCGAACGAGAGGGCGGCGAAGACGCTGATGCCGAGGACGAAATACCGCGTCAGCCACGACAGGATTTCGACCGTCGATGTCTCGAAGTCGCGGGCGGTCCGCTCGAAGGCGGTCCCCTCGATGGCCTCCGGGACGCCGACGCTGACGAGGAGTCGCCGGACGAGCGTCCCCGCGACGTACGCGAGCACCAACCCGAGAAGCAGGATGGCGAGCACGCCGAGAAACCGGAGCCCGACTATCCGGACGATGTCGTCGACGGCGCCGCCGACTGTCTGGAGCGGGACGACGGAGGCGGAGGCGGATGCGGCTGTGGACGCTGGCGCGGGACCGACCGACGAGTGGACGAGGGACGCCGAAACGGGCCCCGGCATCTCAGTACGCCTCCGGGTCGATTTCGAGAATCATCTTGCCGCCTTTGAACGCCCGGACGAGTCCGTCGGACTCCGAGAGGACGATGGCGGTGGCGTTGGTGTCGCGGGTGATGGCGCCGCCGGCCATGTGGCGCGCGCCCAGCCCCTTCGGGATGTCGACGCCCTCCGCGGAGGGTTCGAGGTAGCGGTACGCCGAGACGATTTTCCCCGAGTCGGAGATGACGAACGCGCCGTCGAGCCGCGAGAACTCCTTGAGCATCACGTTGACGATGGGGTCGCCGACGTAGACGTGGGACTTCTCGAAGGGATTGTACGAAAGCGGCCGCGACTTGTTCATCACCTTCCCCGCGTCGCCGACGATGAACAGCGCGCCGACGGGTTCGCCCTTCTGCCCCTTCTTGCCCAGTTCGATGGCCACCTCGAACACGTCGCGGATGACGCCGGGGTCCGCCCGGGAGTTCGCAAAGAGGTCGTAGATGCCCGACCGCATGTTCTCGTCGACGCGAACCCGGACGAGCGAGTCGAGGTCGCCGCCGAAGACCCCGACGTTGCAGGCGATGGTATCTCCCGCCTCGACGATACTCTGTTCCATCGCGCCCTCGACGCCGAACCGGATGCGGTCCTTGACGTTCTGGAACTGGAGGGGCAGTTCCACGAACGTCTCGGCTTCGACCGTGTTCTCCGGCGCGATGACCACCGTCGGAACGTCCGTCTCAGCGAACTGCTCGTAGTGGGAGTGACTCGGCGTGAACAGAAACAGCCCATCGACGTCCGCCACGAGGTCGCCCAATAACTCGGATAACGCCGCCATTGGTGGAGAGACACACCGGGTGAGAAAAAGGGTTGTGTCGCGTCTGACGCGTGGCGTGCGCGATTCGGCCGGTCGAAACCGGCGACTGATTCTCCCCGAGGGGGGCCGAACGGAGCTTACTGCCCCAGAATCGGGGCTCTGAGCGCGGCGACTTCGTCGAGAATCGCATCGGCGTCTTCCGGGGCGACGCCGTTTTCGTCGAGCGCCGCCGCGAGGTGTTCGGCGATGGCGTCGAAGTCCTCACCGGAGAGGTCGAGGTGGTCGTGGGCCGCCCGCATGTCGGCCCCGTCGTACTCGACGGGACCGCCCGCGACGGCGCTGATGAACTTGACCTGATGGGCGCGCTGTTCGACCATGTCGATGTCGTCGAAGTAGTGGGCGACCGAGTCGTCGGCGAGGACGCGGTCGTAGAAGTCCGAGACGACTGCTTCGACGGCCTCGCGGCCGCCGATGCGAGCGTAGAGTGACTGCGCAGACATCCGTCGGGGAGTTGGACGGCTCGATGGTAAGATTTCCTCCGAACGTATTCGGGGTGTTTAAGCGTGGAGTGCGGGGCACGACGGGGGTGAGAGGTCGTTCTGTTTGAACCCCCCGCGGTTGGGGGCCCACAAGAGGTTTGACAGCCTGTTGCGACGTTGGTGATTAGAGAGATGCGTAATTCGGTCCCTGTCGTGCTGACGGCTCTTCTGATTATTCTCGCGGGGTGCTCGGGAGTCGGAGCCCGCGACACGACGACAGCCGAAACAACCCCTCCGTCCGCGGCGACCACACAGTCTCCGACTGAGTCGACCTCGGCACGCGAGCGGACGGGAGCGCTCACCGACCGGACACCCGAGACCCGACTGTCACTCTATCCAGAGACCGGGTTCACAGGGCGCGTCGCTGTCGCAGTAGGCGGTGAAGAGGTCTTCAACGAGACGTTCTCAGACTACGGTGGTGACGACGGGGTCGACCTGACCGACCAGTTCGCGCCGACCCGCCAGACGGTCTCCGTCGCGGTGAACGGAACGGTACAGTGGGAACGGCCGGTCGGTACCACGGAGTCATTCGAACTCACCGTCCTCGAAAACGGGAGCATCGAGGTCCGCGAGCACACGATTCGATGACGAACGCTTGGGGCCTGTAGTGTCACTTTCTACCCACCGGGTTCGGCCGCGGCCGCGACACGTTGCTCGCCGTCGATAGAAGGCGCGCGGGACAGGGTTCGAACCTGTCTGCTCCCTCGCTTAGCTCGTTTGGTCAGTGCGCGGGACAGGGTTCGAACCGCGGTCGCAACGCGTCGCGTTGCTCCCTGATTCGAACCCTTCTGTCGCGCAGACACGTCTCTCACGGTGTTCGAGACGGTATGCGCGGGACAGGGTTCGAACCTGCGAAGGTCTACACCACAGCGTCCTAAGCGCTGCGCCTTTGGCCACTTGGCTACCCGCGCGCAATCGGGCGACGCTCGCCCTTCGGCCTGACATTTCCCGCAACGATATATAAACGTCACGAGGGCTCGCCGCGGGGATTATGCTCCCGCGGCCGCAACGACGACCATGTACAGCGCCCGAGACCAGCGAGACAATCAGGAGTGGCTGGCCCGCATCGACGCCGCCGCCGACGGCCTCGAACTCGGTAGCGAGGCCCGCTCGTACGCCTCGGACATGTTTCTCACGCAGTTGCCCGACGAGGACCGCTCGAAGAAGGCCGTCGCCGCCGCCAGCCTCTACGCCGGCGCGCTCATCGCCGGCGAGGAGCGCTCGCAGACCGCCGTCGCCGAGGCGATGGACGTATCGCGGCTCAGCATCCAACAGCGCTGGAAGGACCTCCTGCGGGAGGCCGGCTTCCGACCCCCGAGTTGGTAGCCGGTCACTCCGAGGAGCGCGTCGGTGCCATCCGCCGGGTCAAGACCGCGTAGGTCACCGCGACGGCGAGAACGCCGGCGACGAGGCCCGCCGGGATACCGACGAAAAGCGAGAAGAAAATCCACCGAGCGGCCAGTTCGGTGACGGCGATACCGACGAGGACCGCGGCGACGACGCCGACGGCGAAGCTGGCGAAAAGCGGGTGTCGCATGGGCGGCGATACGACGGTGAGCGTGAAAACTATTCGTCGCTCGGGGGCGTCCGGCCGCGACCCTCGCGGTCGGGCGTGAGGTTGCCGTGGCGGTCTATCTCCCCGGAGACGATTCGGGTCGAGGAGATTCGCTCGCCGTCTTCTGCGGGAACGTGCTCGACGACCTCGATACGGAGGGGTTTGAGGCCTTTCTCCTCTCGAATCTCGTTGACGCGCTCGCCGCCGCCCCGCGTCTCGGGCGAGACGATGAGGACGTCGAAGCCCTCCTCGGTCGCGATGCCGGTCGGTTTGTCGAGTTCGCGGACCTCGAACTCGCGGTCGTACTCCCCGGCGAGCGGTCGGAGTTCGGATTCGAGGTCGGCCTTGCGGTCGTCGAAGGGCCGGACGTAGCGGTCGACGTGTCGCGTCTTCGGCGCGAGTTCGTCGCTCGTGAGTCCGACCGTGACATCACCCAATTCGAACGCTCGCTCGAACAGCGCGAGGTGTCCATCGTGGACAGGGTCGAACGTCCCGCCCAGCGCGACGTGCATACTCTCGCGGTGGATGCGGCGCGACTTAAGCGGGTCGGGTTAGCCTAACGGACCAGCACCCGCGGCGAGCGAAGGGCTCCCGAAATCGGGCGAGGCACCGCAGCAGCCGGCAGACCGCGGAGCTACTCCTCGCGGACCGTAATCGTGACCGGTTCGGTCTCGTCGGTGCGGTCGGTTCCGAGGTGTCGGTCGAGGTTGAACACGGCGTTCAACTGCTCTTGCACCTGTCCGGAGACGCCCTTCACGAGGTCGCTCGGCGCGATTGCGACGTACTCGTAGGGGTTGTTGCCCGCGCCGGAACTCTTCCGCTTGCGGCGCTCGACCGTCTCGTCGTCGGTGAGTTCGGCCAGCGCCTCCCGAACCGTACTGGGGTAGAGGCCGGTCCCCTCGGCGACTTCCTCGCTCGTCGAGTGGGGGTGCTGTCGGAGGTAGACGTAGATTCGCGCGCGGGTCTCCGTGTCGAGAATCCACGCGAGCAGGTCCACCAACCCGTCGTCGAACTCGGAGACAGCGCAGTCGGCCGCGCCGCCCGAGTGTTCTTCGTCCGTCGACTCCGCGCTCCCCTCTGTGCTCTGGTCCGCAGACATTTGTGCTACGGCAAAGGTCAAAACTGGGGCGCTAAAAAATGTTTCCTGTCGGTCGTCGGCGTGCGACTCAGTCCAGCGTCAAGTGTTCGCACAGGGCGTCGAGCCCGGACTCCTCGTGAATCCGTCGCTGGACGGCGGTGCCGGATTCGGCGTCGAGAAGCGACCGGAGGCCGTCGACGCCGAGGCGGTCGGACTCGCTTTCGACGAACGATTCGAGGCTCACGACGCCCTCGGAATCCGGGGCGACGAAGTCGGTGTCTCGCCCGTAGCGGGTCGCGCGCCACTTGTTCTCGTCGAGGAGTTCCCGACGGACCGTCGTTCCCGATTCGCCGGACTCGTAGCGGTCGGCGAGGTCCAAGACGAGCGCGTGGACGTACTCGACGAAGTCGGCGACGCGCTCGGGGTCGGTCTGGGCGTCGGGGGTTCGGATTTCGACCGTCCCGTGGCCCGTGTGTGGGCGCACGTCGTACCAGAGTTCCCCTCGGTCGTCTATCGAGCCGTACTCGACCATCCGGCGCTCGAAGCGCTGGAAGTCCTCGAAGTCGTCGAAGGCGGTCGGCATGCCGGTGTTCGGGAGGTTCTCGAACACCTTGGCGCGGGCGGAGGCGAGACCGGTATCGAAGCCGTTCCAGAACGGGGAGTTCGCAGAGAGCGCGAGCAGGGGCGCGAGATACCAGCGGAGTTCGTTGGCGACCCAGACGGCCTTGTCGGCGTCGTCGACGCCGACGTGGACGTGCAGGCCGGCGGTCGTGTTCCGGTGTTGCGGGTACTGGATTCGGTCGAGTTGCGCCTGATACCGGGGCTTCGTCGCGTGGTCGAGTTCGCGCCACTTGGCGGCGGGGTGGAGCCCGGCCGCGGCGATGCGGTAGCCGTGGTTCGCGGCGTGGTCGACGAGCGCCTCGCGGACCGTCTCGACGGCCGCGCCGGCCTCGTCGGGGACCTCGATGAGCGGCGTCTGCGTCTCGATAGTGAACTTGAACAGCTCGTGGTCGAGCCGTCCGGCGAGCGGTTCCGGAGGCTCCGGTCCGTAGACTAAGTCGTCGATGCCCGAGGTGGGGCGGCCGTCGGCATCGACGATGTAGAATTCCTCTTCGACGCCGAGCGTCCCCATTCGGTCGAAGGCGTCCGCCGACCCTAGTTCCATCGCAACGGCGTAAGTTGCGCCGAATTAAAAACACCGTGGGAGCCGGCGAACGCGTCGCACGACCGCGGGCAAGCGAATCGGACGATAGTGACGGTCGAAAATCAGGTCTCTCGGAACGGTCGTCAGACGGAGCGATGACGGTGACGCCGCCGCCCGTCTACTTCGGGCGGGCGACGATACCGAGGTGGTCGGCGTGGAAGCGGTCGAGACGGGCTGTGTCGAGGATTTCGTACGCGGATTCCAGTTCGGCGACCACGTCGTCGAACACGTCGTCCGGCTCGGCGGTCACGTCCTCGCTCCGCGCCTTGACGGCCATCAGGAGCCGACCGTCGTCCGCGAGGAACTGTCGGTTGCGGACGGCGACGGTCGCCTGCCCGCGGGTCGCCACGTCCATGACGAGGCAATCGATGCCGGATTCGACCACGTGCGCGTATGATTCGGGGTCGCGCGCGTCCTTCAGGAGCGGGAAGAGATTGGTGCGGTCCTCGGCGACGCCGACGAGGTCGCGGACGGGTCGCGGCGCGAACTCCACGGCGTAGGTCGGCCCGGCGAAGTCGGCGACGTGCGAGACGGTCGTTCCCGAGGCGGCCCCGAGATAGAGGACCGACTCGTCGCCGACGAGACCCGTGTCCATCCCGAGTTCGAGCATCGCGCCGAGCTTCGAGCGCCCGGCGTCCCACGCGCGCCAGCCCTCGGCGTCCACGGGTTCGCCGTAGACCTGCGCGCCCCGGGTCGAGAGGCGCTCGCGGCCGCCGAACGTCCGGCGCTCGACGCCTTCGGGGAGGTCGGCCTCGGCCCCGGCGGCGGAGTCGTCGCTCATTCGTCGGCCTCCTCGTCGGCGCGGGCGCGAATCGTCGCCATCCGGTCGGCGAGTTCGTCGTGCAGGTCCGGCCGGTAGTCGCCCGAGTAGTGGTCGATGCGCGCGGCGATAGAGAGCTTCCCGGCGAGCGCGCGGGCGGCCGACCCGCGGTCCTGCGGGCGCGTCCCGCGGACGTACTCGTGAGTGAAGATGACGCCGTGTTTGGGCGACGTGGCGCGACCCTTCAGGTGCGCGAAGAGGGCGTCTTCGGCCCCGAGCACCTGGACCGTTCCGCTCGGTTTCTTGGCGAGGCTTTCGAGGCCGCCCGCAAGCGCGATGAGCCGCGCCGCGAGGACGGGCCCGGCCATCTCGGCGAGGTTCGGCGCGGTCGTGGGCGCGCGCTCCTCGATGAACGCCCGGAGGTCGTCGCGCTCGTCGAGCAGGTCCACCGCGCGGGTGGCGTAGGAGACGACGCGCTCTTCGGCGGCGGTCTTCGGGTCGCGGGCGGCGATGTCGCGGACGCCGTCGAGGCCGCGCGGGACGTCCTCGTAGAGCGTGCCGGCCCACTCGACGACCCGCTCGGCGAGTTCGTTCGCGGTCCGTTCGGCGTCGTCCATCGCGCGCACGGCGTGGGCGAGTTGCACGTCGTCGGCGCGCTCGCGCTCCGCGACGGCCTCGCTGGCGGCGGCGAGCGTCGCCGAGCGAAGCTTGGCGTAGTAGTCGGTGTCGTCGGCGGCGAACCCGGCGTCGACGGCCTCGGCCGGCCAATCGGCGGGGGCGGAGGCGCGGCCCGTTCGGACTCGCGTCGCCCCGGATTCGGGGTCGTCGGGGTCCGCGCCGGCGAACCATGCGTCTGTCATACTGGCGGATTGCGCCCCGTTCGGGTAAAAGGACACGGACCCGCGGGCGCGGTTCGGCGCTCGCGGCATACTGTGGTAAGTTTTAACACACCATGTCTCGTACGAATGCTCGATGGAACGCGCTTCGTACGTCTGTCGTGAGTGTCAAACGACCGTGAGCGCCGCGTCGTACCGTTCGACCTGCCCCGAGTGCAGCGGTGAGCTTCGGCCCACGTCGGTGACGAGCCGCCGACGCGCCGGAGATTGAACGACGCGCGCGGGTCGTCCGACCCGAGCGCCGTCCGCTCGCTCGCAGTCACGACCGACGACCTCGTGACCGCCCTCGAGGCGAACCGCCGGGGCGACGACCCAGTCGTTCTTCGCGTCACCCCGCCGTTCTACGGGCGGATGCGGGCGCGAATTCACCGCACCGGCGGCGAGGCCTCGGACTACGCCGACCCCGAGCCGATACACCTCGACCCGCGGGTCTTCGTCGCCGACGACGCCCCCGCGTACCCCGAACCCGACGAGACGCGCCCCGAGCCGTACGAGGTCGAAACGCACCACGAGCGCCACACCGAGGCGGTCCGAGCGTGGCGCTCGGCGGTCCGCGAGCACCTCTGCGAGGCCGTCGCCCTCCCGACGGACGACGGCCCGCACGAGGTCGACGTCAAGTACCTCGGCTGAGCGAACCACTTTTTTCCCCGCGGGGCACACCGTAGCGACATGAGCACCGACGAGTACCGCCGCGGGACGGCGGTCGAGCGCGAGCGTCAGCAGAAACAGCGCCCGGCGCGCGGCCGCTACCGCGGGGTGTTGCCGGTCATTTACGCCATCGGGTTCGTCATGTTCACCGGCGTCTCGCTGTACATCGGGCCGGAGCCGGCGTTCGCAGTCTACCTCGTCACCCACGTCTTCTACGCGGGCCTCATCCGCGCGGACATCAAGTCGCTCCGCGGGCAGGGCATCGGCTGGGGCGCGTCGCGGCACCTCTGGTTCGGCGCGGCGTTCGCGCTCCCGTTCGTCGCGCCCGCCTACTACCTCTACAGCGGCCGCGTGATTCGCCGCGAAAACGAGTCGCGGAACCTCGACGACTGAGGCGAAAACCCGCGGACCGCTCGGAGAGGTCGCGTCGAGGGTGCGGCGGCCCGGCCACCGAACTTATGCCCGGCGAGGGGAAATGGCGGGGCAATGACTTCCAGACGCGTAGTCGCGGTGCTCGCGCTCGCCGCGCTCGTGCTCACGAGCGGCTGTATCGGCTTTCTGACGGGCGAGGAGACGCTGACGTTCGAATCCGAACCGGCCACGACGGACGCGACCGTCGCCGAGAACGCCGGCTACGAGACGAACGGGACCGAGACGTTCGCAGTGAACCGCACGCTCTCGTTCGGCGGACAGGAGCGTAAAATCGCCGCCAGCAACCACATCACGACGTACGAGAAGACGCTGGACCTCGGCTTCTTCGGCGAGGCCAAACTCGGCTCGTTCAGCGTCATCTCGACGCCCGCGGTCGAGGTCGCCGGCCAGCCCCGGAACCCCATCGGCGACTACTCGAACGACGACCTCATCCGCCTCGTGGACAACCGGTATCAGGGCCTCAGCGACGTCCAGCAGGTCAGTTCGCGGAACGTCCAGATGCTCGGGCAGACGACCAACGTCACGAAGTACAGCGCCACCGCGCGGTTCGGCGGCCAGGAAGTCGACGTGTACGTCCACGTGACGAAAGTCCAGCACAACGAGGACTTCGTCATCGCAATCGGGCTGTACCCCCAACAGCTCGACGGCGAGGAGGAGAACGTCCTCGAACTGATTCGGTCGGTCGAACACCCGTCTGAAGCGTAAGCCGCCTCGGGCGAGCCTTTTTCTCGTCGCCGCGGGTCGGTGGTTTCATGACTCGCGTACGGACCGCAGGTATCGCGGTGACGGCGCTCGGCGTCGTCGGCTACGGCGTCGGGTCGCTCGTTGCCTACCCGGGCCGGGCGTTCTCGGTGACGGCCGTCATGGTCGGCATCACGCTCTGGGCAATCGGGGGTGACGTGCGGTGATTTCGGCGCTCGTCTACGGCGACGACGGCGTGTCGGCCTACGAGGAGACCGCGTTGGACGCGGCGCGCGACGCCGACGGGACCACGTGGGTCCGCGCGACCGCCGCGGAGGAGTTCGAGCGCGTCGCCGAGGCGTTCGGCGTCCACCCGCTTTCGGTCGAGGACGTTCGGAACGACGCCCGCCCGAAGGCCGAGGAGTACGACGACTACACGTTCGTCGTCGTCCGGGTGGCGACGCTCCGCGCCGGCGAACAGGTGTTCGAAGAGGAGGTCCAGACCAGACCCGTGGGACTCTGCTTCGGCGACGACTGGCTCGTGACGCTGACGCGCCGGGAGTTAGAGCCGATAAACTACGTGTGGAACGCCATCGAGCGGGAGGAGCCCCGGATGCTCCGGTTCGGGCCGGACTTCGTGGCCTACCGCGTCATCGACCGCATCGTCGACGAGTACTTCGGCCTGTTGGACGAGGTCGGCGAGGAGATAGAACTCATCGAGGACATCATCCTCGAGGGGCCCGACCCGGAGGTGCTCGAAGGGCTGAACGCGGTCCGGCGCGACCTGCTGTCGTTCCGAAAGACCGTGTGGCCGACGCGGGAGGCGGTCGGCGTGCTCTCCCGCGGCGACCCCGACTACGTCCGCGAGTCGACGGAGAAGTACTACCGCGACGTGTACGACCACCTCGTCGAGTTGGTCGACCTCACGGAGACGTACCGCGACCTCGCGCGCGGCGCGCGGGACATCTACCTCAACACGCTCTCGCAGTCGACGAACGAGGTGATGAAGACGCTCACCGTCGTCGCGACCATCATCCTCCCGCTCACGCTCGTCGTCGGCATCTACGGCATGAACTTCGACCCCGGCGCGTCGGCGTTCAACATGCCCGAACTCGGCTGGGCCTACGGCTATCCGGCGACGATGCTCGGCATGGCGCTCGTCTCCGTCGTCCTGCTCGTCTACTTCCGACGGGAGAGCTGGCTCTGAGCGACGAAAGAGATATACTACCCGATTGCTCACGTCTGGCGCTCGGTTCGCGTCGGCGAGGTGACGACAGAGCGGCTACATCGTGCGATTGACCCGCATGACTTCGGCGAAAGGTTTATATGCTTTTCGGACTTACTGATGGTAAGGCCAGTCCAAGCCGGATTATTCTTTCGTCTTCTGTGGTCTTCCCGGCCGAGACGTATCCGCGCCTTCCACCCCACCATGAGCGACACCATAACCACCCGAACCTACAGTACCGACGCAAAGGCCAGGGACGTCCGTCCCCGCGAGTCCGAGCGAGACGAAAAACAGCAGGACGAAGCGCAGGTCTGCCCCGAGTGTAGCGGCCACCTCGTCACCGACGAGGAACACGGCGAGACGATTTGCGAGGACTGCGGCCTCGTCGTCGAGGACACCGTGGTCGACCGCGGCCCGGAGTGGCGCGCGTTCGACTCCGCAGAGCGCGACAGCAAGTCCCGCGTCGGCGCGCCGACGACGAAGATGATGCACGACAAGGGGCTGTCGACCAACATCGGCTGGCAGAACAAGGACGCCTACGGCAAGTCCCTCTCGCCGCGCCAGCGCGAGCAGATGCAGCGGCTCCGCACGTGGAACGAGCGGTTCCGCACCCGCGACTCCAAGGAGCGCAACCTCAAGCAGGCGCTCGGCGAAATCGACCGCATGGCCTCGGCCCTCGGTCTCCCGGAGAACGTCCGCGAGACCGCCTCGGTCATCTACCGCCGCGCGCTCAACGACGACCTGCTCCCCGGCCGCTCCATCGAGGGCGTCGCCACCGCGGCGCTGTACGCGTCGGCCCGGATGGCGGGCACTCCCCGCTCGCTCGACGAACTGGAGAAGGTCTCGCGCGTCGATAAGATGGAACTCACCCGGACGTACCGCTACGTCGTCCGCGAGCTAAAACTCGAAATCAAGCCCGCCGACCCCGAGCAGTACGTCCCGCGGTTCGCCAGCGAACTCGGCCTCTCCGACGAGGCCGAGCGGCAGGCCCGCAAGCTCCTCCGCGACGCGAAGGAGACGGGTATCCACTCCGGCAAGTCGCCGGTCGGCCTCGCCGCCGCCGCCGTCTACGCCGCCGCCCTCCTCACCAACGAGAAGGTGACCCAAAGCGAGGTCTCGACGGTCGCGGACATCTCCGAGGTCACCATCCGCAACCGCTACAAGGAGCTGCTCGAAGTCCAAGACGGTACCCTGTTCGCGTAAACGCTCGGTGGGCTCGGTGGCCCGCACTTTTTCTCGGTCGTGCCAAACCGTAACAACATTTATCCGCACCCCCGAAGCATATACGGGGTATGGTTGAAGCGTTCGTCCGACTCTTGTGCCCCGAATGTGGAAAGGACTGGGAGACGAATCCGACCGACCTCCCCGCTCACCGCGACAACTACTCGTGTCAGGGATGCGGCGCGACGCGGCGCACGGCCGAGTTCATGCGGACGGAGCGCGACCTCCAGACGCTCAAACAGTTCGAGTAGCGAGGAGCGAGAGAGGGGTCGCCGCACGACCGGGGCGGCCCCGGCTGGCGTTCGTTTTTTAGATGTCGGGAATCGCCGAGAGCGCGCCGCACGCGTCGCACTTCAACACCTCGGCACCCTGTTCGGTGACGAGTTTCGTGTCCGGAGACCCGCACTCGCTACACAGCACGAACGACTCGACGTACTCGTCGAGCGCGTCGGCGATGCGGCGCTGGCGGAACTCGCCGGTAAAGCGCGCGCGGCCCCTGTCGTCGATCTGGGCGCTCGTCCCCAACTCCGTCTGGAAGAACTTCAGCACGTGCGCCGCCTCGCGCGCGAGGCGGTCGTGGGTCGCCGCGAAGTTCTCGTAGACCGTGACGTTCCCCTCCTGGCGGACCGTCGGCTCCGGAACGCTGAAGCGGTCGCCACCTTCCGCGACGTCCGGCGACTCCGAGAGCGCGCGGTCCAGTTGGTCGTCGTAGTCCATGCGCGACAGTACGCACACGCCGGGGTAAAATTCTCACGACCCCCGGCGCGCGCGACCGGCGCTCGGCGCGCGCCCTACATAGCTATATAAACCACTCGTGAGATTCCGCCGACGCTCGCTATCGAGGAGCGAAACAACAAACGAATTGAAAACGTTCGAACACGAAATTTCCGCTGAGACCCCCATAATCGGCGGTTTAAGGGAGTCGGATGCTAACGTGACTCAAGATAATACTATATCCCTCCGGTCTCAAGCCGTGGTTGCTCATGAAGAAGCAGGAACTCATCCACCTGCACGGTCTGCTCGCAGAAGTCCACACCCAGATTGAGGCCTGGGAGGACGAGGAAATCAGTCTCGTCGAGTACAACGAACTCGGCGTACGACCGACATCCATCCACAAGTCCAAAACGGACCACAAAGCAGCCGTGTTTAAACTGGCGAAAGGAATCACCGGAGCGATGCGCGAGGCAGAACCAGAGCCGCTCGCACCGCAAGCCGACTGAACCGAGAAAAGAAACGCGTTCTCCTCTACGACCCTACACATCCGAGAGCGACCGCGCCGTTCTCTCGCGCGACGACGCTCCCGAGCGACCGCCGTGCCGAGCTAATTGGATGAGTTCCACGCGCGGGTAGAAACAACAGTCGGGCGGGGCCGGGACGACGACGCGACGACGCGGGACGCGACGGCCTCAGCGGTCGTCGACGAGGTCGTCGAAGTCGACGAGCGCGTCGTCGTCCGAAGCGCCGGTCTCGGCGCGGGTGTCGCCCTCGCCGTCCGTCTCGACCGAATCGTCGTCGACTCGTTCGACCGACAGCACCTTCAGCGGGATATTTTCGAGGCGTTGGCCGATCTCCTTGCGGGCGATGCGCGAGGCGTGTTCCTCCTGTTCGACGTTGAAGACGGTCATCTCCAGTTCGAGGGCGACGAGCGCCTCGTCCGCGGCGATGAACGCGGGGGGGAGTTCCTCGCCGCCGGGCGAGGTCCGAGAGCCCATGTTAATCTCGACGTACTTCAGGTCGGGATTGAGCATCTCGCCGGTCTTCGAGATGGCGATACGAATCGCCTCGTCGACGGTTTCCACGTCGTACACCGGGACCGCGGCCTCGACGACGACTCTGCAGTCCATGGTTACGATGAGGTTGTGTGCCGAAGGGTATCAACCTTCTTGCCACTCCGTCTCGCGCCCGCTCACTCCCCGCCAGAGCGGAGGTGGTGGAAGACGTACGTCTGGGTGTAGCCGGCGTAGCGACCGCCGAGGCGCTCGCGGATGGCCCGCGAGGTGTCGGCGTAGTTCCCCCGGTCGCAGTCGGGGTAGTGCTCCTCGATGGCCGACCGAATCCACGTGTCCAGCGGGACGGCTTCGAGGTAGTCGAGCGAAAACAGCAGGACGCAGTCCGCGACCTTGTCGCCGACGCCGACGAACGTCGTCAGGAAGTCGCGGGCGTCCTCGTAGTCGCGGCCGCGGGCCTCGGCGGGCGTCGCCTCGCCCGTGGCGACCATCTCGGCCGTCCGCCGGACGTAGGGCGCGCGGTAGCCGAGGCTGAGGTCGCGGAGTTCGTCTTCGGTGGCCTCGGCCAGTCGCTCGGGCGTCGGGTACGCGAAGTACGTCTCGCCGTCGAACTCCACGCGCTCGCCGTAGGTCTCTCTGAGCCGCGACTGCATCCCGAAGATGCGCGAGACGCGCATCTGCGCCGAGCAGATGAACGAGACGAGACAGCCGAACGGCGGGTCGCGGACGAGTCGCATGCCCGGGTACGCCTCGTAGGCCCGCCGGACCAGCGGTTCGTCTGGCATCTCCGAGACGATGGCGTCGAGGTCGTCGTCGAGGCGGAGCAGGTGGGTGAGAAGCGGGACGGCGTCGAGGTTCGACTCCCACTCCAGCGCGCCGTCGGTCTGGCGGACCCTGACGACGGCCGACTCGTCGGCGACGCCGTCGAGCGGCGGGACGACCGTCTGGTACCACGCGTCGCCGCCGTGGGCCGCGTCGCGCTCGTACATCCGGCCGTCGGGGCGGTCCCAGAGGTACGACTGGCCGCTCTCCAGCGTCGATTGGAGGTCGAACGCTCCGTCGAGGCTCGCGAGGTCGATAACACCCGTTTCCATCGCTTCGACGTTGGGCGCGGGGGATTTGCGGGTTTCGATGCCGGCGCGCCGCGTCGCGCCACGTCGAGCCGCGTCGCGCTCAGCGGTTTCGGCTCACCGGGAAACTGACGCGGTCGGGGTGGTCGCCCAGCCGGTCGAGGATGCGCTCGTAGAGCCGGTTTTTGACGCGCTGGGCGCGGGTCGGCGGGACGAGCACGCGGAGTCGGAAGACGACCCACGACTCCTCCTGTGCGACGTTGACGGTCGGGCCGCCGGCCACGTCGAGGTCCAGCGGCGACTCGGCGAGCCTGGCCCGGTAGCGTTTCATCGCGGCGTCCATGTCGTCGCCGAGTTCCTCGTCGGCCACGTCCAAGAGGAGTTGGCGGACGAACGGGAGGTCCGTCTCGTAGGACACCTGCACCGGTACCTCGGTCCAGACGCGGTCGAACAGCGCGCCGTAGTTGACGACCTCGGACGAGAGGACGAGCGAGTTCGGGACGGTGACGGTCCGGCCGGACGGCTGGTTCGACGCGAGGGTGCCGCCGGTCTCCCAGAGCGTCGTGACGAGGAAGTCGACCTCGGCCACGTCGCCGGAGACCGAGCCGATGTTGACGCGGTCGCCGACCGCGTACGGTCGCTTCGCGAGGATGTAGAACCAGCCGATGAAGGAGAGAATCGGCTGTTGGAGCGCGAAGGTGACGGCGAAGCCGATGACGCCGAACGAGACCAACAGGCCGAGCCACTGCTCCGTGAACGCCCCGAGGACGCCGACGAGCGCGACCCCGCCGAGCGTGAGTCGGAGGACGTTCCGAACGTCGTGGGCCCGGCGGCGGTCGGCGATGCGCCCGACGAAGAACGCGGCGAGAAACCGGTAGACGCCGTAGGCGACGAGCGCGACCGCGGCGGCGGACAGCCCCTTCGAGAGGAGCAGGTCGGCGTTGGGCACGTCGAAGTCCGAAAGGGGGGTCGTCGCGCGGACGAGCGCCGAGAGAACCGCAGCGATGAGCCCGGCGGCGAACGCGCCGAGGCCGAGGCGGCGAGACATACCGTTGCCGTCGGGTGGGCGACTGAAAAAGGTGTAGTCGAACCGAGCCGAGGGTCGGCGGCGGCCTCAGTTGCGGATGTGGAGGTCCGTGAGGTTCGCGAGGCGGTCGGCGACGCCGTCGTCGAGGCCCTCGCGGGTGACGCGCCACTCCCAGTTTCCGGTCTGCGTGCCGGGCGTGTTGAACCGGGCGTCGGAGCCGAGTCCGAGGAGGTCCTGCGTCGTCGTGAACGCGAGGACGGACGCGGAGTTCCAGACGGCGTCGATGATGGACCAGTGAATCTCCGAGCCGTCCGCGCCGATGTTGTAGTGGAGACAGTCGCGGGTGCGGTCGTCGAGGTCGCGGTAGTAGCCGACGAACGTGTCGGTGTCGTGGGTCGAGGTGTAGGCGACGGAGTTCTCCGGGTAGTGCATCGGCTGGTACATGTCGCCCTCGCTGCACCAGTCGGCGTACTGCGGGACGCGCATGCCGGGGAAGGCGAACCGGTCGCGGAGGTCCACGAGCGAGGCGTCGAGGAAGCCGAGGTCCTCGACGATGAAGGGGAGGTCGCCCAGTTCGCGCTCGACCGTCTCGAAGAAGTCGTGGCCGGGGGCGTCGCGCCACTCGCCGTTTCCGGGGTCGTCGGAGTCGGCGTCGATGGCCCAGAACTCGTCGAAGCCTTTGAAGTGGTCGATGCGGGTCACGTCCACGAGGTCGAACAGGCGGCGGAGGCGGTCGAGCCACCAGCCGTAGCCGTCCTCGCGGAGCGTCTCCCAGTCGTACAGCGGGTTCCCCCAGCGCTGGCCGGAGTCGTTCGGGTTCGGCGGGACGCCGGCGACGACGGCGGGTTCGTTCGACTCGGTGAGGTCGAACGCCTCGGGCGCGGCCCACACGTCTGCGCTGTCGAGCGCGACGTAGATGGGGAGGTCGCCAACGAGGGTGACGCCCTTCTCGTCGGCGTAGTCGGCGAGGGCGCGCCACTGCTCGTCGAAGCAGAACTGGACGAACTCGCGGTAGCGAATCTCGTCGGCGTACTCCTCGCGGGCGTCGGCGAGCGCGTCGGGGTCGCGGGTCTTCAACTCGGTCGGCCAGTCTATCCACGCCCGCCGAAACTCGTCTTTGAGGGCGGCGAACAGCGCGTAGTCTTCGAGCCACCCGGCCTCGCGCTCGCGGAAGGCGTCGAGGGCGGCGCGGTCGTCCTCGGCGGCCTCGGCCTCGAAGCGGTCGAAGGCGGTGCGGAGCCGCGAGCGCTTGTACTCGCCGACGCGCTCGTAGTCGACCGCGTGGGGGTCGAAGTCGGGAACGGGTTCGAGGTCGTCCTCGGTGAGCCAACCGCGCTTTACGAGGTCCGTGAGGTCGATGAGAAGCGGATTGCCGGCGAACGAGGAGTTCGATTGATACGGCGAGTTCGCCATGGCCGGCTCCGTCGGCCCGAGGGGGCAGAACTGCCACATCGACTGTTCGGCGTCGGAGAGGAAGTCAACGAAGGCGCGGGCGCCGTCGCCGAGGTCGCCGATGCCGTGGGGCCCCGGGACCGAGGTGACGTGCATGAACACCCCGCTCTGTCGAGAAAGTCGCATACCCACAGGGTCCGCGTGCGACCCAATTGGTACTTTGGGTCGAAACAGCGGGCCGACGAGGAGACCGCGAGCGCGGGGACGGGGCCACGTCGGACCGCCGACTCACTCTCTGTCGTGCTAGCAAACAGCACGAAATCGGTCGCGAGCGGGCGTCGCTCGCGCTCGTCTCAACAACACTTATTCTCCCCCGTCCGTTCCGTGCGCGTATGAGTGATATCGCTGTCATCCTCCCCGACGGGACGGAACTCTCCGTCGAGGAGGGTGCGACGGTGCGAGACGCCGCGTTCGCAATCGGCCCCGGCCTCGGCAAGGACACCGTCGCCGGCGTCGTCGATGGCGAACTCGTGGACAAGGAGACGCCGCTCCACGACGGCGCGGACCTCGTCATCGTCACCGACCAGTCCGACGAGTATCTCGACGTGCTTCGCCACTCGGCGGCCCACGTCTTCGCGCAGGCCCTCCAGCGGCTCCACCCCGAGGCCAAACTGACCATCGGCCCGTGGACGGACGACGGCTTCTACTACGACGTGACGAGCGTCGACCTCGAACAGGAGGACCTCGAAGCCATCGAAGACGAGATGCGCGACATCATCGAGGAGGACCTCGACATCGAGCGCGTCCTCGTCGACCGCGAGGAGGCCCTCGAAAAGTACGCCGACAACCCCTACAAGCGCGACATCCTCGAGGACGAGGCCGCCGGCGACGACGAGCTGTCGTTCTACCAGCAGGGCGAGTTCGAGGACCTCTGTAAGGGCCCGCACGTCGAATCGACGGACGAAATCGGCGCGGTCAAACTGCTGAACATCTCCGCGGCCTACTGGCGCGGCGACGAGGAAAACGACACGCTGACCCGGGTCTACGGCACGGCGTTCGAGTCCGAGTCCGACCTCGAAGCGTTCCTCGACATGCGCGAGGAGGCCAAGGAGCGCGACCACCGGAAGCTCGGACAGGAACTGAACCTGTTCGCCATCGACGAGACGACCGGACCGGGCCTGCCGCTGTACCAGCCGAACGGCAAGCGCATCCTCGACGAGCTCGCGGACTACGCGAAGCAACTCAACCTCGACGCGGGCTACGACCCCGTGGAAACGCCCCACCTGTTCCGGACGGAGCTGTGGAAGAAGTCGGGCCACTACGAGAACTACGTCGACGACATGTTCCTCCTCGACGTGAACGACGAGGAGTACGGCCTGAAGCCGATGAACTGCCCCGGCCACGCGACCATCTTCGACCAGCAGTCGTGGTCCTACCGCGACCTGCCGGTGCGCTACTTCGAGGACGGGAAGGTCTACCGGAAGGAACAGCGCGGCGAGCTGTCGGGCCTCTCGCGCGTCTGGTCCTTTACCATCGACGACGGCCACCTGTTCGTCCGCCCCGACCAGATAGAAGACGAGATCAACCTCATCATCGACAACATCCTGACGGTCTTCGACACGTTCGGGCTCGACGCCGAAGTCGCGCTCGCGACGCGGCCCGAGAAGTCCGTCGGGAGCGACGAAATCTGGGAGCAGGCGGAGACGCAGCTCCGCGCGGTCCTCGACGACAGCGGCATCGACTACGGCATCGAGGCCGGCGACGGCGCGTTCTACGGCCCGAAAATCGACTTCGCGTTCAAGGACGCCCTCGGTCGCAAGTGGGACGGCCCGACGGTCCAGCTCGACTTCAACATGCCCGACCGCTTCGACCTGACGTACACGGGCGAGGACAACGAGGACCACCAGCCGGTGATGATTCACCGCGCGCTCTACGGCAGCTACGAGCGCTTCTTCATGGTGCTCATCGAGCACTTCAACGGCAAGTTCCCGTTCTGGCTCGCGCCCGAGCAGGTCCGCATCCTGCCCATCTCGGACGACCAGATGGGCTACGCGAAGAAGCTCCAGTACGAACTCGGCGACTTCCGGGTCGACATCGAGGACCGCTCGTGGACGCTCGGCCGGAAGATTCGCGAGGCCCAGACCGACCGCGTCCCGTACATGGTCATCGTCGGCGGCGACGAGGAAGAAGACGGGACCATCTCCGTCCGCGACCGCAAGGAGCGCGAGGCCAAGGACGTGAGCGTCGAGGCGTTCCGCGACCACCTCCGGAGCGAGTACGACGAAAAGCGCCCCGAGCCCGACTTCCTCGCCGACGCGGAGTGAGGAACGCGGCCGACTCAGGCAGTAACTGATTTTCTGTTCCGGCGGTTCCGCGCCGCCGCGTCCAACTCTCGCCGGACCGTCGTCCGGAACGACTCGTCTCTGATGAGGTTCGCGAGCACGCCGAAGTGTCCGCAGTCCCACTCGCGGCGGTTCGGCCTCGGGACGCCCCACTCGTCGAGGAGCCCGCGGGCCGTGGACGCGGGAGCCATCTCGTCGCGGGTCCCGACGAACGGGAAGACGCGTTCGGGCGCGAGACACGGGTCTTTGGGCGGATTCAACAGCGGCGCGAACTCGTGGAGCGCCTCGCCGGTCCAGCCGGCCGCGTCGAGGGCGGCGTCGATGTCGAGCAGTTTCGTGAGGCCGCCAGCGAGGAGCGTCTGGTCGATTGCGCCGGGCATCCCCGCGGGAAACAGCAGGTCGGGGCGCATCGATTCGGGCCAGTCGCCGCACCGACCGCCGACGTGGAGCGCGACGGTTCCGCCGAGGCTGACGCCGCCGACGCCGACGGCCGGCGCGCCCTCGGTCCGCGCCCAGTCGGTGAGGACGGCGGTCTCCAGCGCGGCCGCCGAGTAGAGCGTGAACAGGCCGACGGGCGCGCGGGCGATGTAGGGCTCGCCGCTGTATCGACCGAGTAGCTCGCGCCGGCCGTGCCACGGCGCGTCGGGGAGGACGACCCGGTACCCCTCGGGGGCGAGCGCGCGGGCGACGTACTCCTCTTCGGGCCAGTAGGTGAGTTGGTCGTCGAACATCCCCCAGCCGGAGTGGAAGACGAGCGTCGGCAGGTCGTCGGCGGCGTCGACGGGTTCGTACACCCGCGCGGTCGCCCGGTCGCTGAGATGCGGCGACGGTGAGCGGAAGCGAAGCAGATACTCGACGGTTCCCGGCCCGCGAACCGTCGCAGAGCGCTCGACGCGGGGGAACTCCTCGGCCGCGCTGGATTCGGCGAAGCCGTACAGTCGCTCGGGTTCGGCGAGTTCGTGGTGCCAGCGGGTCCGCGCGTCCTCGGGCGAGGGCGTCTCGAACTTCACCGGCGGCACGAGGTGTTCCTTCGGGAGGAAGCCGAAGATGTCGGTCGGCTTGGCCCGCCGTTCCGACACCTCGCGGCGCTCGCGCTCGACGGCGACGCGCTCGTCGGGCGTCGACTCGGCGTCGCCCCAGAAGACGCTGTCCCAACGTTCCATCGTTTCGTCGTACGCGCCGCGGAGGCGGGCGTACTGCGCGAGGGCGCGTTCGATTCGGTCGTGGAGGTGCGGTGCCGGCGGCGAGCCGACTTCGCGGAGGTACGCTTCCGGGCCCTCCGAGAGCGCGACGTCGGCCGCGGCGCGAGCGCGGACGACGCCGAACTCGCGGGGGAGCGAGCGAGTCTTGAACGCCTCGAACGGGCGCGAGGTCAACAATCGGCCGGCGGGCGAGGTGAGCAACCGGTGTACCGCCGGGGTTTCGAGGTGGTCCATGCAGTGTGATACGAGTGACACGATAATGACCCTAGGCCCGCATGTCAGGGAGTGAGAACGGCCGGAGTGGTACCGGGACCGGCCTCTCGAACTACTAAATCAAATAGCGCGATATGAAATCCGATTCGCGGGGAAAACAGACGAATCGAAGCGGAACGAGACGACGGCGCTCAGGCCGAATCGAACCGCCACCGCGTCGCGTCGGCGGGAAAACCGGACCACGCCAGCACGCGCTCGGGTCGAATCCGAAACACCGGCGTCCCGTGGCGAATCCCGTACTTCGCCTCGTAGGCGTCGTCGACGCGGGTGAGCGTGGCGTCGTCGGCGGTCTCCTCGTCCAGTCGCTCGGCGACGCCTTCGAGGATGACTACGTCGGTCCCGCTTTCGGTGTGGACCGCGAGGCGCGGGTCGCGCGCGAGGTTCCTGACCCATCTGGTTCGCTCGCCGCCGCCGCAGTGGAACGCGCCGTCGACCCAGACGCCCCAGACCGGGCGGGCGTGCGGTCGGCCGTCGGGGCGGGTGGTCGTGACCCAGAACACCTCGTCGTCGGCGAACGCGGTCTCGACGACGCGCCACTCCAAGAGCCCCGCTTCCGATTCGGGGATGCCGTAACTCGGTTCGGTCACCGGGCGGTCGCGGGTCGTCGCGGGCGGCGCGTCGTCGGGCATGAGAGAAAGAGGGGCCGCGAGAGAGTAAGCGCTGAGCCCTACCACGTCGTGAGCGCGTCGGTCCCGTGGGACCACGTCAGAGCGGCGAGGAAGGCGAGGACGCCGGTGATGGCCGACGCGCCGCCGACGAAGAACACCCACTCCATGCCGACTTCGGCCATGAGGTAGCCGCCGAGGAGGGGCGCGACGACGCTGCCGGGCCGCCAGAGGAGTTCGCGGATACCGAAGCTACTGGCGACCCCCGCGCCGCCGGAACCCTCGTCGGCGAACAACGCCATGCTGGCCGGTTCGCGGAGGCTGTCGGCGACGCCGAGCAAGCCGGCGAGACCGACGAGCGGGAGGAACGCGGGCGAAAGCGGACCGAGGAAGGGGAAGGCGGCAGGGAGCGCGAGCGCCTCGCCGACCGCGGGCGAGAAGGGGACGGCGAGCGCGATGAGGCCGTAGAGGCCGCCGCCGACGAAGACGAACCGCGCCCGGCCGTACGAATCGGAGATGCGCCCGGTGTACGGCTGACAGAGCATGTTGGTGAACTTCTCGGCGACGACGGTTGCGGCGACGGCGATGCCGCCGTATTCGAGGCCACCGGAGGCCGCGGAAACGCCGGCGTAGATGGGGACCCACGTCCGGACGAGCGTGACCGCGACGGCGTACTGGACGCGGAACGTCGCCATCGTCAGGATGCGCTCGTTGAGCGCGAGGTCCGTGAACGGAAAGCCGTGGACGCGGGTCTCGTCCGGCGGGAGAAACACCCAGATGGCGACGACGGCGATGGTCAGGAGAATCGTGATGACGATGAAGATGGGCGTGAAGCCGAACAGGTCGTAGAGGATACCGGCGCTGATGCTCCCGAGGATGGAGGCCGCGAAGCGGGCGGCGTTCGCCTTCCCGATGTGGTTCGCGCGCGTTCCCTCGCGGGCGAGTTCGCCGACGAGCGCGAGCGACATCAGCCCCGCGCCGGTGACGGCGACGCCCTGTGCGGCTCGGACGAGAATAAACGAGAGACTGGAGTCGACGAGCGGGAACGCGGCGTAGACGACCGCACCGAGGCCGACCGTCCCCGCGAGCACGAGACGTTTGTCGTAGCGGTCGCCGGCCCACGACAAGGGCACGACGGCGACGGTCTGGGCGAGCGTGAAGCCGGTGGTGAACATCCCGATGACGAAGCCGCGAGAGAGGGAGAAGCCGCCGAGCGCGAGTCCGCCGAGCGCGAGTTCGGGGACGGCGACCGCACCCGGGTCGAGTTCGTTGATGTACTTCGGGAGGAGGGTGACGAGCGTAATAAAGCCGAAGCCGCCGGCGAACCGAGTGAGATACAGCGTCCAAAACCTGAGACGGGTGCGGTCCATGGGCTGTGTGCGGCTAACCGGCGAAAAGAAGTTCCGGAACCGGCCGTCGACGAAGCTGACCTAAAGCCCCCGGATAACGGTGGTGAGCTTTATCCTTCACGGCGAGAGACATATTACCATGGAACTGGTGGATGGTGAAACGGTGGCGAGAGGTGTGGAGACGCGCCTCATCCGAGTGGAACGGGAGATGAACGACCACGGGGCGATGACCGTCCGCGTGGCCGAAACCGGAGAGCTCCGCACCGTGGTGGCGTGTGCGACCTCCGACCTTCGGGCCCGACTGGCCTCGGCGACGGTAGGGTCGGAGTTCCCGTTACGGCTCGCGCCCTCGCCGGGCCGCGGGAACTCGTGGGTCGCACTCGGGCGCTGAGTCAGGAATCGAACAGGAGTTTTGCGCCGACCGCGAGGCCGCCGAAGAGCGTCACGAGCACCGCGCCGGCGACGACGTCGGCCCCGAACAACACACCGAAGTCCGGGGTGAGCGCGGCGACGAACCGGTCGGGGTCGAAGCGCTCCCCGACGCCCGTAGCCAGCCCGAAGACGACGGCGACGAGAAGCGTGATGAAGACGAGGACCAGTTCGGTCCTGTCGCTCTGGTTCATACTCGGTAGCGTTCGGAGCGGGACATAAAACACCCGAGGGTGGCGAGCGAGTCGGGGAGCCGACACGAACGGCCGAGCCGGAGCCCCGACTGCCGGAGTAAGTCTGGGATGAAGGAATGGGCCGGACGCGATTTGAACTCCACTCTCTCCGCTCACTTCGTTCGCTTCGCTCCCTAGTTCAAATCGCACAGTCCACGTGGGCACACACTGAAAGCCCAGCCGCTCTCTGGGGACTGTGATTCCATCGGAAAGGTAGTGGGCCGGACGCGATTTGAACACGCGACCGTCTGATTAAGAGTCAGACGCTCTGCCTAACTGAGCTACCGGCCCTTGCAATCTCTCGTAACTGCCGGTAGGTAAAATGACTTTCCTTTCTGTACGACGACGGGAGGGACGCACACGCACGAAACAACGGACAAACGGTGGGTGTTAAGTGGCGGCCGACCGGAGTAGCGGGCAACGATGAGCGCAGGGGTCAGCATTTCCTCGATGTCTACGTACGCGATACTCGGCTGTGGGAGCGTCGGGCACGCGGTAGCCGAGGAACTGACAGACGAGGGAAAAGACGTCCTCATCCTCGACAAGGACGAAAGCCGCGTCGAAGCCTTGCGCGACCAGGACTTGAACGCGCAGACGACGGACATCACCGACCCGGAACTGGCCGGCGCCGTCACCGGACGCGACGTGATTCTCATCCTCTCGTCGGACGTCGAGGCCAACAAAGCCGCCGTCTCGACCATCCGCGACCGCGGCGAAGACCAGTTCATCGTCGTCCGCGCGTCGGACCCCGTCTCCGAGGACGAACTGACGAAACTCGGTGCCGACGTGGTCATCAACCCCTCCGAGGTCATCGCCGACTCGGCGCTCCGGAGCGTCGAGTCCGGCGAACTCGAATACAAGGCCCGCCAACTGGCCGACCTCCTGCGCGACACCGACCACGGGATGGCCATCCTCACCCACGACAACCCCGACCCCGACTCGCTCGCGTCGGCGGTCGCCTTACAGGCCATCGCCCGCGAATACGACGTCGAGGCCGACATCCTCTATTCGGGCGACATGGGCCACCAGGAGAACCGGGCGTTCGTGAACATCCTCGGCATCGAACTCACCCCGCGGGCCGACTCGAAGCCGCTCGAAGAGTACGGCGCGGTCGCGCTCGTCGACCACATGAAGTCGGGAATGCCCGACCTCGGTGACGCCGATATCACGGTCTTCATCGACCACTTCGAGCCCGACGACGGCATCGACGCCCGCTTTACCGACGTGCGGCCGAACGTCTCTTCGACCTCGACGATTCTCACGAAGTACATCCAGGAGTTCGACCTCAGCCCGTCGCAGGCGGTGGCAACGGCACTCCTCTACGGCATCCGCGCCGAGACGCTCGACTTCAAGCGCGATACGACGCCCGCGGACCTGACCGCCGCGGCGTACCTCTACCCCTTCGCCGACCACGACACGCTGGAGAAGGTCGAGTCGCCGTCGATGTCGCCCGAGACGCTGGACGTGCTCGCCGAGGCCATCCAGAACCGCGACGTGCAGGGCTCGCACCTCGTCTCGAACGCGGGGTTCATCCGCGACCGCGACGCGCTGACGCAGGCGGCCCAACACCTCCTCAACCTGGAGGGCATCACCACGACCGCCGTCTTCGGCATCGCCGACGACACCATCTACCTCGCGGCGCGGTCGAAGGACATCCGGATGAACATCGGGAAGATTCTGAGCGACGCCTTCACCGGCATCGGCGAGGCCGGCGGCCACTCCACGCAGGGGTCCGTCGAGATTCCGCTCGGCATCTTCACGGGCATCGAATCCAACGACGACAACCGCGACACGCTCCTCCAACTCACCGAGGAAGCGGTAAAGCGCAAGCTCTTCCGTGCGATGGGCGTGGAGGGCGGCGAGAGCGGAAACGGAAGCTAGAACGTCAGACGACGAGCGACTCTTCGTCTTCTTCGGGATTCTTCAGGCGCTCGATGACGTCGTTGATGAGGATGACGTCGCCGACGGCGCGGACCCACCGATACGGGATGAGAACGCCCTTCCCGGGTTCGATTTGATTGCGGAACAGTTCGTCGTTCAGCGCCGTCAACGCGAGACCGGTGACCGTCTCGTGGTCCAGGTCGAGGCGGACGTCTTCGACTTCGCCGACGAACACACCGTTGTTCGAGTAGACCTCCCGGCCTACGAGCGTCGTAATCTCTTCGGGCGTCCCGTCCATATCCGCCAACATGGGATGCCGGGTCTTAATTGTTCGTAGCCCGCGGCTCGGGGCGCAGACACGCGGCAGACGGGCGTCCGACGCCGGCGGGAAATCGCCGGATGGAGTCGTGATATTCAGTTGAAAGAAGACGTTCGAGCCGTCGCGGGTGACGGCTCGCTCGCGGGGTCGTTACCGCCGCGGCGCGACCAGTTGAATCGGGTGTTGCGTCGGCCGGCTGAGGAGCGAATCGAGCTGTTCCAGACAGGAGGTGCCGCTGGCGACGACCGTGCGGTCTCTGTTCTCGTCGGTCTGGAACTGTCCCTGTAGCTCGGAGCCGACGTCGACGCTGAGTTCGTAGTACTCGGACTTGTAGCCGAAGGAGCCGGCCATGCCGCAGCACTCCACGTCGGAGGTGGCGACGTCGTAGCCGAGGTCCGAGAGAACGGCCTCGGTGTGGCCTTCGAGGCCGAGGGTGCGCTGTTGGCAGTGGCTGTGGTAGGCGACGCCCTCTCCCTCGCTCGTCGAGAGCGCGTCGGCGTCCGCGCCGTGTTCCAGCAGGCCGAAGACGTACTCCATGACCTCGTAGCTGACCTCCGAGATGCGCTCGAAGGACTTCTCGGGCAGGAACTTCTCGTACTCGCTTCGGAACATCGCGAGGTCAGACGGCTCGATGACGACGATGTCGCGGCCGTCGTCGATGTGCTCCGCGAGGCCGGCGTACACGTCGTGGGCGTGGTCTTCCGCGGTCGCAATCATGCCCTGCGAGAGCGGGGCGCGGCCCGACGAGCGAACGTCGGGGACGATTACGTCGACGCCGAGGGCTTCGAGCGTGCGGACCGCGGCCTTCCCGCGTTCGACCTGCACGTGGTTCGTGTACACGTCGGGGTAGAGCACGGCGGTCCGGACCGGGTCGTCGACCCGCGAGGTTCGGTTCTCGAACCAGTCTTTCAGCGTCTCGCGCTGGAAGGCGGGGAGTTCGCGGCGGGCGTCGATACCGAGGAACCGCTCCATGAGGTCGCGGGAGACGCCGAGTCCGGCCGCCCAGTTGGAGACGGGCGCGAAGAAGCTCCCGACCTTCGCGGCCGTCTCGAAGTTGCCGAAGAAGCGCTTCTGGAGGCTGACGCCGCCGGGTTCCTCGTCGGGGGTGAGCCCCTCGACGAGCCAGTCGAGTTCGGAGACCTCGCCGCGGTTGACCCGGTCGCGGACGACCGTGTTTATCCACGGGATGTCGATTTCGACCGGGCAGGCGGTGGTACACCGGCTACAGCCGGTACAGAGGTCGTTGAACTCCGCGGCGCTGTCGAGGCCCTCGACGCCGGCCTCCCAGCCGGTGCCGATGCCGCCGGAGTAGGTCTCGCCGCCGAAGGCGTGGCCGCCGACGTGCTGGAAGTTGGCGCAGACGTTGGAACACGCCGAACACCGGATGCAGTAGAGCGTCTCGCGCAGTTGGTCGTCCTCGCGCATGTCGAACCGCCCGTTGTCGATGAGGACGAGGTGGAAATCGCGGTCCGTCTCGGTCTCCGAAAGCGGCGCGTCGGGGGCATCGAAGTCGACGGTCGGCGACTCGACCGGCGGGGTCAGAAGCGAGATGTAGGAGGTGATGTCCTGTCCCGTTCCCGACTTGCCGATGAGTTCGACGAAGGGGCGGAGGTCCTCGACGGTCGGGATAACTTTCTCGACGCCGGCGACCGCGACGTGCGTGTCGGGCACGACGGCCGTCTTCCGGGCGTTACCCTCGGAGGTGACGAGCGCCATCGTCCCGGTGTCGGCGGTGATGAAGTTCGCGCCGGTCATCCCAACGTCCGCGCCCTCGATGAGTTCGCCGAGCTGTTCGCGGGCGAACATCGTGAGTTCCTCCGCGGTCTCGAGGGGCTCGTCGGGTTCGAACGTCTCGTTGAACAGGTCGGCGATGGCCTCCCGCGACTTGTGGATGGCGGGCGCGACGATGTGGGACGGCGACTCGTCTGCGACCTGCAGCACCCACTCGCCGAGGTCGGTCTCGACCACGTCGATGTCGGCGGCTTCGAGGTCCTCGTTGACCTCTATCTCCTCGGAGGTCATCGACTTCGACTTGACGACGCGTTCGGCCTCCTTGTCCTCGCAGACCTCGCGGATGTACTGGTTCGCGTCGGCCGCGTCGTCGGCGATGTAGAGCGTGCCGCCGTTGGACTCGACCGTCTCGCGCAGTTGGTCGATGAGTTCGGGGAGGCGCTCGATGGCGTCTTCCTTGATGGCCCGCGCTTCGGACTTCAGCCCCTCGTAGTCGTCGAGCGTCTGGACCGACTGGTAGCGACCCTCGTTGAACCCGCGGGTGCTCGTGCCGACGGCGTCGCCCTCGGTCTCCATCAACTGTCGAATCTTCGCCGCCTTGGCCTCGCGCGCCTTACTCATCGAGAATCACCACGTGGACTTCCTTCGGACCGTGCGCTCCTTTCACCAGCGCGCCCATGTCGGCGGTGGCGCTGGGGCCGGTGGCGATGATGGCCGAGGAGTGTCCCGTGCGGAACTCCTCGCCCAGCCAGTCGAACGCCTCGGGCATGCCGGGGACGATGTCCGACCGCCGGAGGACGGCGACGTGGAGGTCGCCGAACAGACTCACCGGCTCGATGCCGTCGGGCGTGCCCTGCACGACGACGCTCCCGTAGTCCGCGATACCCAATCCCGCGGCCGTGATACCGGCGTTCGCCTCGCGGAGGTCCGCGGGGGTCGGGTCCGTGTTCACCCAGTCGGGGAGGTCGACGCCGTCGTACGGGAGTTCCACGCCGATGGTCGGGTCCGAACAGACGCCTTCGAGCACGTCCGCCAACTCGTCGGGTGACGCGTGCGTCCAGCCTACTTCGAGTCGTTCGAGCGAGTCCTCGAACGTCGCAACCGTGCCGGTTGACATACGTTGAGCTAGCGCGTTCTACATAATCGTTCTTCGGGTTCGAGCACCACGCTGTCGGTTAATTATGAAGGATTAGAGTCAGGAGAACCGGCCGACCGCCTCGTCCGCGTCGGCGACCGTTCCGGCCGCCTCGCGCTTGCCGGCGGCGGACTTCGTCACCGCGTACGTTTGCACGACGAAGTAGCCCGCCCAGAGGAGGTAGCCGCCGGTGCCGCTCCCGAGGACCGTCGGGACCGTCCGGAACGTCTCGAGACCGACGGTGGTCAGCCACGTCCCGATGAGGAGGACGCTGAAGTAGCCGTAGAAGCCCGTCGCCCACCACATACCGACGACGCGCGCCCAGCCGGGTTGGACGTGTTCGGGGAGCCGAGTCGTGTTCATCACGAGGACGAGCGCGGTGTAGGGCCACATCATCACGCCGGACATCGCGGCCCCGACGACGAGGAAGAAAAACGGCTCTTGGCCCTCGAACGGCGAGGAGAAAAGCAGGATGATGACGACGCCCCAGACGCAGAAGGCGGTGAGGAGCCGCCAGAACAGCTTCGGGAGGTCCCAGCCGGCCTCCCGGCCGTAGGACTCGTAGAGGGCGTCGGCGCTGTTGCGGACGAACGACTCGACGATGGCGTACTCGGTGGTAAAGAGCGCGACGAAGAGGACGGCGAAGACGAGAAAGGAGCCGACCGGGCCGAGCAGCGGGACGACGTCGCCGAGCCACATCTGGATGGCGTTGGCGGTCGACCCCGACGCGTAGCGGATGGCGACGCTCATCAACGCGGGAGCGACGAGGAGCAGGCCGAGGACGAACGTGAGCAGGTGTTCGAGTTGGACGACGCGCCACCAGCCGCGCCAGCGGCGGAGGTTCGTCAGCGTCGGACGGAACGCGAATCCGTCGCGCTCGATGGGTTCGGGGTCGTCGCCGCGCAGCGGGTTCTTCACGCGCCCCTGATAGTTGCCCATGCCGTAGCCCTTCTCGCGCATCCAGAGGCTCTGCGAGAGGTTCAGGTAGCCGCCCGCGCCGGCGAAGGCGAGGCCGCCGAGGAAGACCGCGATGTCGAGCCCCTCGGGGAGCGTCCCGACCGAGCCCGCGGCCGCGGGGAGGTCGGCGAACTCGACCCACGAGCCGGTGACGGCGACGAGCAGCAGGGCCGCGCCGATGGCGACGAACAGGAGGCCGATCTGGAACACCTCGACGGCGTTGTACATGACCGACGACACCTGATACGACAGCCAGATGACGCCCATCAGGACGGCGGCGACGAGTTTCCACGTCGCGAGCGACGCGCCGAAGAGCGCGACCGACCCGTCCAGTCCGAGCGCCGTCGTGGCGACCTGCGCCGCGCCGGCGGCCCACCCCGGCCAGCCGAGGCTGATGAGCCCGCCGACGAGGAACGCCCACGGCCAGTACGAGCCCACGCGTGCGAACGCGCGGAAGATGCTCTCGCCGGTGGCGAGCGTCCAGCGCTGAAGCTCCGTGTTGATGAGGAACTGCGTGAAGACGCCGACGACGAACGCCCAGAAGACCGCCCAGCCGTACTGCGCGGTCAACACGGGCCAAAAGAGCGTCTCGCCGCTCCCGAGCGACGCCCCGAGCATGATGGCCGAGGGGCCGACGACGTGCCCGACGCGAGGGACCCGCGGGAGGTCGGCGAGGCGGAACGACCCGCCGTCGCCCGAATCGGGGTAGTCGTCCGAGTCGTCCGACTCCTCCAGTTCCTCGTAGCGAAGCGGGAGATACCAGGTGCCGCGGTACTGCTTTCCCTCGACCTCGGAGGCGTAGACGTCGTCGCCGCCGGCGACGCTCGGTTCCGTCGAGGGGGCGGACTCCGGGGGTCCCGCGTTGGAGTCGTCCGAATCGTCGGGGACGTCCGACCGCGCGGACGCGTCCGCGTCTGAACCGGGGCGACCGTCGCTCACGAGCGGCCACACTCCGAGACGGAACTCTCAGACGACGAATCGCTTGACATCGATGCGTTTGCCGGAATTGTGGCCCGATACTGTATAAATTCGTAGGGTGAGAGTCACGTTCGAAAATCGGACTACCCGCCGAGGAAGTGCCAGATGTGGCCGCGCTCTTCCGGCGGGTCGACGCCGGGCAGTTGCTTGAGCGCCGGTTGAATGGCGTTCCACCAGCCCTCGGCGGACTCGAAGCCGGCGGGGTAGTCTCGGTACACGTCCCGCAGGAAGTCGGCCTTCTTCGCCTCCGGGTGGTCGGTGAGGTACTGGTACGCCGCCGACAGCGCCTCGCGGCGGGCGTCGAGCATCGGGCCGCTCCCCGGCAGGTCGGCGCGCTCGATGGCGGACGAGACGGCCGGCGGGTGGTCGAGGCCGTCGGGGTCGTCGGCCTCGCCCGCAACCGCGGTTTCGGGGGAAGAGCCCGGGTCGGTCGAACCCGCGGCCTGTCCCGCAGTCGAGTCCGCGTCGGCGGCCATCGGAATCCAGAACACGCGGCTCCGAGCGCCGACCTTCCGAGTGGCGAGGTCGCCGCGTTCTTCGAGTTCGTTCAGTTTGTTGTGCGCGGTGCGCCGCGAGCAGTCGAGCGCCTCCATCACGTCGGTGGCGGTCAGCGGACGGGCCGCGTCGTCGCGCGCCTCGAACACCTCCAAGACGGCGTCCAGCGAGATGCGTCCCACGTACTGTCCGTGCTCGTTTCGGGAGCGCGCGCGAGACTCATCTTCCATGATATGTCCTTTCCACACGACTGCATAAGCCTTTGCACACGAGTGAACTCCCGATTCAGTCGTGTGTTATGGCCAGGAAACACGTGTGAAACGGTCGTTTTGGGGATCGATTTTTCCGATTCGGCTCCGGCCGCGAACCGACAGGATAGACCGTGTAGAATACGAATTGAGCGTTTAACGCCGTATTTGGCTCGGTATCTTCGAGTGTACTGGGTTGTGTACTCCGAGTAAGACGACCGCCACAGAGATGTCAGGAATAGCGACGAACGATAGATATATATCACAAAAGTTGTGTAGCGGATTCCACGATGCACCGCATCAGGCACGAATCTGGAACGGCACAGGCTGGAACGAACTGTGGGGGTGTGCGGCATGGTTAACGCGACCGACGCGCTCATCGCCCTGCTCCCGCTCATCACCATCGCCTATCTGATGGTCGGGCGGTACTGGCCCGCGACGCGGGCGATGCCCGTCGCGTGGGTCGTCGCAATCGGGGCCGGCGTCCTCGGCTGGGGCATGACGCCGCAGTGGGTTATCGCGTCGACCATCAACGGCTTCATCACCGCGTCGAACATCCTGTACATCGTCTTCGGGGCCATCTTGCTCCTGTACACGCTCAAGCAGACGGGCGCGTTCGACGCCATCAACAACGGCTTCGCCTCCATCAGCGAGGACCGCCGCGTGCAGGTCGTCCTGCTCGTGTTCCTCATGGGCTCGTTCATCGAGGCGGCCGCCGGCTTCGGCACGCCCGCGGCAATCGTCGGCCCGCTCCTCGTGGGCCTCGGCTTCCCGCCGCTCGCGGCCGTCGTGGTCGCACTGACGGGGAACCTCATGGCTATCACCTTCGGCGCGGTCGGCACGCCGCTCATCATCGGGATGATAGACATCTTCGACGACGTGCCGGTCATCACGAACGCGCTCGACGCGCAGGGCATGGGCGTCGAACAGTGGGTGTCCGAAATCGCCGTCTTCGCGGCGATGAACCACGTCGTCGTCGGCGTCGTGCTCCCCTTCATCGGCGTCGCCATGATGACGCGCTTCTTCGGCGAGGAGCGCTCCATCAAGCCGGCGCTCGAAGTCCTCCCCCTCACGCTGTTCGCGTGGGCGTCCTTTTCGGTGCCGTACTTCCTGACGGCCTACTTCCTCGGGCCGGTGTTCCCCGGCCTCGTCGGCGCGATGGTCGGACTGCTGCTCACCGTCTCCGCGCTCAAGGCCGGCTTCTTCCACCCCGACGAGGAGTGGGACTTCGCGCCGCGGACCGAGTGGCCCGACCACTGGGTCGGCGACATCCAGCCCGGCGAGACGAGCGAGCGCGGCGGTGCGGTCGCCGCCGACGGGGGCGTCGCCCAGCAGATGTCGCTCTGGAAGGCGTGGACGCCGTACGTCCTCGTCGCGGCCCTGCTCGTCGTCACCCGGGTGTTCGACCCGCTGACGAGTTTCCTCACGTCGAACCTCGTCTTCGAGTACGCGGACATCTGGGGCACGGGGCTGACTGGCGACTTCCAGTTGCTCTACCTGCCCGGCGCGGTGTTCCTCGCGGTCCATCTCGTCACCATCGGCCTCCACGACATGGACACGGCGGCGGTCAAAGCGACGTGGGCCGAGACCATCGAGAAAGTCACCCCGGCGGTCATCGCGCTGCTGTTCGCCGTCGCGACCGTCCAGATAATGCTCCAGTCGGGTAACGCGACGGGCACCGACAGCATGCTCATCGTCCTCTCGGAGGGGATGGCCGGCATCGCGGGCGGTGCCTACCCGTTCTTCGCCGCCTTCGTGGGCGCGTTCGGCGCGTTCCTCGCGGGGTCGAACACCGTCTCCGACATCCTGTTCGGCACCTTCCAGTACGGCGTCGCCGACCAGATCGGCACGTCGAAGACCGTCATGCTGGGCGCGCAGGCGGTCGGCGGGGCCATCGGCAACCTCATCGCCGTCCACAACGTCGTCGCCGCGCTCGCGGTCGTCGGCCTCGTCGGCGAGGAGGGTCGCGTCATCCGCCTCGAACTCATCCCGCTTCTGTACTACGGGACCGCGACCGGCGTCCTCACGCTCCTGTTCAGCTACGTGCTGTTCCCGGGCGTGTTCTGACCGGTCGGGACTCCCGACGGAACCGACCTGAATCGTCCCGGCCCGACTCGAACCGGACCGAACCGACTCGGTTCGGGTCGCGAATCGACGCGCAAACCAACCGCGCGCGACCCGGACCGACACCCGTCACCGGGTGTCTTTATCCGTTCACGCAAACCGACATACGACAGAGCTAATCAATGGCATCCAACACGCACGAACCGGCCACCGACCCCGCGCTCGCTGGCGATTACGACTACGTCAGCGACGACGTCGAGCGGCCGGGGCTGGTCGAAGACCTCGAGTCCCTCGTCGAGGGCGACGTGCGCTTCGACTCCTACACGAGAACGCTGTACGCGACCGACGCGTCGGCGTACGAGCAAGTCCCCATCGGCGTCGTCATGCCGACCTCGACGGCCGACGTGGCGGCGGTGATGGAGTACTGCGCCGACCGCGAGATTCCCGTCCTCCCCCGCGGCGGCGGCACGAGCCTCGCCGGCCAGACCGTCAACGAGGCCGTCGTCCTCGACCTCGTCCGCCACATGGGCGGCGTCGAGGAAATCGACCCGGAGGCGCGGACGGCCACGGCCGAAGCGGGCGTCCGCCTCGGCGAACTCAACGAGGAACTCGCCCCCCACGGCCTGAAGTTCGCGCCCGACCCGGCGTGGGGGGACCGCTCCGCGCTCGGCGGCGCGATCGGCAACAACTCCACCGGCTCGCACTCACTGAAGTACGGCAAGACCGACTACTACATCGAAGAGCTGGAACTCGTCCTCGCGGACGGCACGGTGACGACGTTCGGCGAGGTGAGCGTCGACGAACTCCGCGAGTCCGGCGACCCCGACGGCGACCTCGAAGCGCGCGTCCACGCGGAGGTCGCGCGGATACTCGACGAGGAGGCCGACGAGATTTCCGAGCGCTTCCCCGACCTGAAGCGCAACGTCTCGGGCTACAACCTCGACATGCTCGTCGACGAGATGCGCGGCGAGCGCCGCACGCCGGACGATACCGGCGTCGACGAGGACTGGGAGGCTGGCCGCGTCAATCTCGGCAGACTCGTCGCCGGGAGCGAGGGCACCCTCGGCATCGTGACGAAGGCGACCGTCTCGCTGGAGGAGATTCCGAACACCGCGTCGGTGGCGCTTCTCACCTACGACGACGTCATCGACGCGATGCACGACGTCGCGCCCATCCTCGAACACGAGCCCGCGGCCGTCGAGGTCATGGACGACGTGCTGCTCGACCTCGCGCGCGACACCGCCGAGTTCGCGGACGTGGTCGGCATGCTCCCCGAGGGCACTGACTCGACGCTCCTCGTGGAGTTCTACGCCGACTCCGACGAGGACGGCAAACAGAAGGTGGCGAACCTCATCGAAGACCGCGTCATCGACCCCGACGGCACCGAGTTCGACCCCGACGAGGGCTCGGCCTCGGTGACCGAAACGGAGCGCCGCGCGACCGACTTCATGGAGGCCCACGACGCCGACACCCGCGCGAAGTTCTGGAAGATGCGCAAGTCGGGGCTCCCGATTCTCCTCGGTCGGACGACCGACGAAAAGCACATCGCGTACATCGAGGACACCGCCATCCCGGCCGAGAACCTCCCGGCGTACGTCTCGGACTTCCAGGACATCCTCGACGAACACGACACCTTCGCCTCGTACTACGCCCACGCGGGGCCGGGCGTCCTGCACATCCGCCCGCTCGTCAACACGAAGACGGCCGAGGGCGTCGAGACGTTCGAGGCCATCGCCGACGAGGTGACGGACCTGGTCGTCAAGTACGGCGGCTCCGTCTCGGGCGAACACGGCGACGGCCGCGCGCGGACCCAGTGGAACCGCAAGCTGTACGGCGACCACCTCTGGAACGTCTTCCGCGACCTCAAGACCGCGTTCGACCCCGACTGGCTCCTCAACCCGGGGAACATCTGCGGCGACTACGACATGACCGAGAACCTCCGGTTTTCGCCCGACTACGAGTTCGACGCCGGCTTCGAACCGGCGCTGAACTGGGACAACGACAACGGGTTCGAGGGCATGGTCGAACTCTGCCACGGCTGTGCGGGCTGTCGCGGCCAGCAGTCCACGGTCGGCGGCGTCATGTGCCCGACGTTCCGCGCCGCCGAAGAGGAGATTCAGGCGACCCGCGGCCGCGCCAACATGCTCCGGCAGGCGATGAGCGGCGGCCTCCCCGAAGACGAGCTGTTCACCGACGAGTTCGTCGACGAGGTGCTCGACCTCTGTGTCGGCTGTAAGGGCTGTTCGAAGGACTGCCCGAGCGAGGTCGACATGGCGAAGATGAAAGCCGAGGTCGTCCACGAGTACCACCAGCGCAACGGCTCCAGCCTCCGCGACAAGCTCTTTGCCAACATCGACTCGCTGTCGAAGCTCGGGTCGGCGTTCGCCCCGCTCGCCAACGCGGCGACGAAGGTACCGGGCGCGCGGACGGTCATGGAGAAGACCGTCGGTATCGCCAAGGAGCGCTCGCTCCCGAGATTCCACTCGACGAGTTTCGTGGACTGGTTCGAGAGCCGCGGGTCGGCCGACATCCCCGAGGCGCAGGCCGACCGCAGGGTGCTGTTGTTCCCCGACACCTACACGAACTACAACCACCCCGAGGTCGGGAAGGCCGCCGTGAAGGCGCTGGAGGCCGCGAACGTCCACGTCCGGATTCCGGAGGGCGTCGCCGGCTCCGGCCGGCCGCCGCACTCGAAAGGCTTTCTCGACAAGGCCCGCGCCGACGCCGAGCAGAACGTCGAGGTGCTCGCGCCCTACGTCGAGGAGGGCTGGGACATCGTCCTCTGTGAGCCCTCCGACGCGGTGATGTTCCAGTCGGACTACCTCGACTTGCTCTCCGGCGACGACGTGGAAACCGTCGCGGCCAACGCCTACGGCGTCATGGAGTACGTCGACGCGTTCCGGCTGGACGAGTCGCTGTCGTTCCTCCCGCAGGACGAGTCCCTGACGTACCACGGCCACTGCCACCAGAAGTCCACGAAGAAGGACCACCACGCGGTGGGCGTCCTCCGCCGCGCCGGCTTCGAGGTGGACCCGCTGGACTCGACGTGCTGCGGGATGTCCGGGTCGTTCGGCTACGAGGCCGAACACTACTCCATGTCGAAAGCCATCGGGAACATCCTCGAAGGCCAAGTGGCCGAGAGCCCGGGCGACGTGGTCGTCGCCCCCGGCGCGTCCTGTCGGACCCAACTCGAAGACATGGATGGCGCGGACGACGACCCGCCGCACCCGGTCGAGGTGCTCGCGCGCGCCATCGACGCGTAAGCGACGCCGCGGCGCTTCGACGGTGCTTCGACGGTACTCCGACGGCGCTCCGATGGCGCGGCATCGCGGGCCCGACTCGGACGCGACGCCGGTCGTTCCCACCTCGTTTTTCGTCGCAGATACGTTTAGGGCGCTCCGCGGTCAACCGCGGGACGACCGAGATGCGAGTGAACCACCAATGACACCGATGGAACTCGACGACGTTCGCGTCGACGCGTACATGACGACCGACGTGGAGACCGTCGGGCCCGACGCGTGGGTCACCGACGTGGTCGACCGACTCAAGGCCGGCCCGCAGTACGGCGGCCTCCCGGTCGTCGACGCCGACAACCACCTCCTCGGGTTCGTCGGCGCGATAGACCTCTTGGAGGTCAACGGCGACGTGCGGGTCGAGTCGGTGATGAGCCGCGACCTCGTGGTCGTCCGCCCGGAGATGACGGTGAAGAACGCCGCGCGCGTCATCTTCCGCACCGGCCACCAGTTCCTCCCCGTCGTCGACGACGACCGGGTGCTGCTCGGCCTCTTTTCGAACGGCGACGCGGTCCGGAGCCAAATCGAGCGGACGACCCCCTCGAAGGTCCAGAGCACCCGCGAGATGCTCGAACGGACCCACGACGCGTCGATCAGCGTCGCCGAGCGCGAAGTCGAGGTGGACTCGCTGATTCCGACTCAACGAGAGGTGTACGGCGACGAACTCGAAGGCCGGAAGTACGAACTCCAGAACGGCCTCGCGGAGCCGCTCATCGTCGTCTCCCACGGACCCGAGACGCTCCTCGTCGACGGCCACCACCGCGCGATGGCCGCGGAGCGGCTCGACATCGACCGGATGCTCGCGCACGTCCTCACGGTGTCGCCGGAGGAGGTCGGCGAGTTGGGCCTGCGCCGAATGGCCCGCCTCGGCGGCCTCCAATCGCTCGCGGACGTGGAGGTCAACGATTACCTCCAGCACCCGCTCATCGAGAAGACCGAGCAGTAGACCGGAAGCGCCGCCGGGAGGTGCGAGTCGGAGCGGCGGGCCGGGTTACTCGGCGAGGTCGTCGAGGGCGTCGCCGAAGGCGGCGAGTCCGGCTTCCATCGCCTCGGGGTCGCCGCCGAGGGAGATTCGGAACGACTCCGGCGCGTCGAAGAAGCGACCCGGGACGACGAGCACGCCGCGGTCCCACGCGGCGTCGGCGACGGCGTCGCCGTCGACGGAGGCGTGGTCGAGGAAGGCGAACGTCCCGCCGGCGTGGATGCGGCCGTCGAGTTCGTCGCGCTCGGCGACGAACGTCGCCAGAAGGTCGTGGTTCGCCGAGAGGTGTTCGCGAGCGGCGGCCTCTATCTCGTCGCCGTGGTGGAGCGCGCGCCGGGCGAGTTTGGTGCTCGGCTCGGCGACGGCGGGCAGGTACATCGACGCCGAGCGGGCGCGGGAGACGACTTCTTCGGGGCCGATAATCCAGCCGACGCGGAGCCCGCCGAGGCCGTAGAACTTCGTCAGCGACCCGGTTACGACGGTGTTTTCGAGGCCCGACGCCGTGATGCCGCCGAAGGGGCCGTCGGCGGCGGGGTCGACGAAGGGCGCGTACACCTCGTCGACGAGGAGGTAGCCGCCGGCGTCGGCCGCGGCCGACGCGACCTCGGCGAGTTCGGCGCGCGGCGTGAGTTTGCCGGACGGGTTGTGGCGGTTGGTGACGATGGCGTAGGCGAAGGCGTCGGTGGAGGCCCCGTCGAGGCGGTGGGGTTCGAGTTCGTAGTCGTACTCCGGCGGGCGGACGAAGCGGTCGACGCGCGCGCCGAGCGCCTCGGAAGTGGCCACGAGCGGCTGGTAGCCGGGTTTTTCGACGAGCACCTGCGGGCGCGAGGCGTCTTCGTCGCGGTCTTCGTCGTCGTCGGTGGCGAGGTCGAGGAGCGCGCAGGCGGCGAGGAAGTTCGCGTTCGTCGCGCCCGCGGTGACGAGGACCGAGGACTCGGAGACGCCGTAGCGCGCCGCGAGCTGGCCGGCGAGCGTCGCGTCCTCGGGGTCCGAGCGACCGGAGAGAACCGGCGGGACGAGGTCGTCGCCGCGCCGGGACGACCCGAGGTCGCTCGTCGCGAGGTCGTGGGCGGCCTCGTCCGCCCGGTCGACAATCCACTCCAGATAGGGGATTTCGGGGAACGTCGTCGTCATTGGGACTCCTTCGCGGTGGCTCCCGTAAGTCGTTGGGGTCTCGCGGACATCGGCCGCGGGCGCGGGGTCGTCAGCTCCCGTCGACCGGCGGTCGGGGGAGCGACGAGGCGTCCGCCCGACAGTCCTCGATGCGCTCTCTGGCCCACGCGACCGCCGCGGGCGAATCGTTGTAGACGACGCCCGCGAGGCCGCGTTCGGAGTACGCGACCAGGAACGCGACGGGGCCGTCCGGGAGGTCGGAGACGACGAGACTGTAGGGAAGCGATTCGACCGACCGGAGCGAAAAGGAGCTGACCGACCACGCCTCGGCGAGCTGCGGCCGGTAGGCGGTGACGAGCCGTTGGACCACGTCGTCGGTGGCGACGAGGTCGACCGGGGTGCCGTCTTCGACGACCGCCCGGTAGTAGGCGTCGACCTGCGAGGGAAGCGCCCCGCGGACGAGGCCGCGTATCGACGTCGAGCCCTCGACGAAGGACGTGAGCTTCGAGAGCACGGGTCCGAGGCCGTCATCGGCGGCGATAGCCTCACAGCCGTCGAGGAAGACCGGCGCCAGCGGCGCGCCAGCGTCGAGTGAATCGAGCACCGTACTGGCCGCGTCGATGTCGTTCAGACACTCGACGAAGTTCGAGTACGTGTCGAGCGACATTCGCCCGGCGAGCGTCGGGCGGTGGACGCGGTCGCTCGTCTCGACGAAGCCCGCGCGCTCTAACTCCCGGAGGCCGCGGTCGACGGTCGAGCGCGACACCGGGAGCCCGTTCACGAGTTCCGCGGTGGTTCGAGGCTGGCGAACGACGGCCTCGAGCACGTCGGCCCGCGACGCGAGCACGTCGAACACCTCGTCAGCCTCGGACCGAACCATGTCGAGCTACATGAACGTCGTACTACTTAAAGAACAGGAGAATCGGCCACAAGTATATAAAGAAACAGCGTATTTATATACGTCGAGTCACGGTATGACTGAGTGATGCGATGGGTGAAGTAAAGCGTGTAGCAGCAGTATGAGGGTATGCCGGGGTGCCTCTGACAACCGGCTTTTCGTCCGAACCGGGGTGCCCGGTCCGGTTCGGGCGTCAGAGGGGGGAGACATCCCCCTTCACATTTTGCTTCGAAATGCTGCTTCGACGAGCGGTGTCGCCGTCTCGACCGAGTCACCGCGCGCGAGGTGCGCGTCGCACGAACAGTCCGACGAGCCGAAGCCCTCGATTGGGGTCGAACCGAGCGAGGACGCGAGTTCGGTCGCGACCGCGCACTCCACGTCGCGGTCGGTAACGCAGACGACGCGCGCGAGTCCGACGGCCGGGTGGCCGCCGAGGTAGTCGACGTGCCAATGGCGAGCGTCGTGGTCGCCGGCCGCGACGCGCCGATGGCGGAGGACGCGTCGCAGTCCGCCCGTTCCGAACGCGCTCCCGACGTAGACGTAGGCACCGGCGGAAACGCGGTGCTCGCCCAACGCGCCGACGTCGATGGTCGCCGCGGGCGCGTCGAAGACCAGCGCGTACGTTCCGACCGGCGACCGAGAGCCGAGGGCGAGCGGGTCGTCGTCGGTGCCGAGGACCGCGGGGTCGAGCGAGTGGACTGTCGGGTTCTCGTCGGGCGAGTTCCTCGGGTCGTCGTCGGTCGGGTTCCTCGGGTCGTCGTCGGGCGAGTTCCTCGAGTTGGTCATAGCCGGAGTGCGTCAGTCGGGTTACGAAAGCTCGGCGGGTCGCGGCTCGGCGTTGTCGAGGAGGGCCGAAAACAACTCGGCCGCGTCGGCGTCGAGGTCGTAGACGCTGTGGACGTCGTCGGGGTCGCGGCCGCGACCGCTGGCGGCGCCGACGACCTTCGCGATTCTGTCGTAGTTGTCGCGGACGAGACTGCCGAGGAGGCCGGGCATCCCGGCCCGGTCGGTGAGTTCCTTCGCGGCGGCTCGGCCGGCGTAGACGCGGCTCTCCCGACGGTCGACGAGGACCATGGCGAACGGCACGTCCGCGAACTGGGCGTCGAGGAACGCCTGCGCCGCGTCGTCGTACCACGAAATCGCTTCCACGTCGTCGAGGCGCTTCAGCGCCGACGCGGCGACCGAGCAGTAGGCGCACTCGCCGTCGTAGATGAGGACGGCGTCCGCGGATTCGTTCATGCGCTTCCGTCGGGACGCGAAGAACAAAAACGGCGCGGCTACTATGCCTCGTGCTACCACGTCAGAACTGCGACAGCGTTAGGGCGGCCACGTCCGCAGTAGGCGTGTGGACGACCTCATCGAGTGGCTCCGGACCAGACCGTACTACGAGGGGCAGATTCGGTCCCACCGCCGGTTCGAAGCGCGCGAGCCCGCCTTCGCCGACGTGGACCTCGAACCGCAACTGGCGTCGGCCCTCGAAGACCGCGGCATCGACCGACTCTACCGGCATCAGGCCGAGGCGGTCGAATCGGTCCGCGACGGGAACAACGTCGTCTTGGCGACGCGGACCGCCAGCGGCAAGAGCCTCGCGTACACCGTGCCGGCGTTCGAGCGGGCGATGGACCACGGCGGCCGGACGCTCTATCTCGGCCCGCAGAACGCGCTCGTCGCCGACCAACTCGACACGCTGTCGGACCTCGTTCGCGGCCTCGGCTTCGGCAGCCGCGTCTCGGTCGACCAGTACACCGGCCGGCTGTCGAAGTCCGAAAAGCGCGAGGTCAGAAAGCGGATGCCGACGGTGCTGCTTTCGAACCCCGACATGGTTCACTACGCGCTGCTCCCGCACGCCCATCGGCTGTGGGAGTGGTTCTTCTCCTCGCTGGAGACGGTCGTCATCGACGAGGTCCACGGCTATCGCGGGGTGTTCGGAAGCCACGTCGCGCTGCTCCTCCGTCGGCTCAAGCGCGTCTGCGAGCGGTTCGGCTCCGACCCGCAGTTCGTCTGCTGTTCGGCCACTATCGGCAACCCCGTCGAACACGCCGCGCGCATCACGGGCGAGCGGGAGGACTCCTTCGCGCTCGTCGACGAGGACACGAGCGGGACCGGAGAGACCAACTGGCTCCTGTGGAACCCGCCGGAGTACGAGAACCCCGAGGCCGGCGGGTCGGGACGGCGGCGCTCGGGCCACGTCGAGACCAAGAACCTCTTCGTCGACCTCGTCGCCCGCGGCCACCAGACGCTGGCGTTCACCCGCGCCCGACAGGCGGCCGAACGGTACGCCTCCGAGAGCGCGAGCGACCTCAGGAGCCGCGGCGAACACGCGCTCGCCGGCGAGATTGCAGCGTATCAGGCCTCCCTGACTCACGACCGGCGACGGGAGATAGAAGCCGGCCTGCACGACGGCGACATCACGGGCGTCTGGAGCACCAACGCGCTCGAACTCGGCGTCGACGTGGGCGGACTCGACGTGGTGCTCATCGACGGCTACCCCGGCACGCGGATGTCCGCGTGGCAACAGGCCGGGCGGGCGGGCCGCGGCGACAGGCCCGCCTTGGTCGTCCTCGTCGGCGGCGAAGACCAACTCGACCAGTACCTGCTGAACCACCCCGCGGAGTTCTTCGACGGCGACCCCGAGCGGGCCGTCTCGGACCCGGAAAACGACCACCTGCTCCCCTCGCACGTCGCCTGCGCGGCCGCCGAGAACTGGCTCTCGACCGGCGACGAGTCGTACTTCGGCGGGTCGTTCCCCGGCGTCGTCTCGGACCTCGAAGCCGACGGAACGCTGGCGCGCCGGGAGACGGACGACGGGCTCCGGTGGACCCACGACGGAAGCGAGAGCCCGCAGCACGCGATGAGCCTCCGAACCATCACCGACCGCGAGGTGCAACTGATGGACACGCGGAACAACGAGACCATCGCCACGCTGGCGTTCGACGACGCGCTTCGAGACGCCCATCCCGGCGCGGTCTACCACCATCAGGGACAGACGTACGAGGTCGCGGAGCTCGATTTGGACCGCGACGTGGCCCGACTCCAGCCGACGTGGGCGGACTACTACACCCGCGTCCTCCACGACAAGCACATCACGGTCGAGCGGGACATCCTGTCGAAGCCGCTGTCGGCACGGTCCGACGTGGAGGTCCGGTTCGCCGAGGTGACGATGCGCAAGCAGATTACGGGGTTCGAACGCCGCGACCCGAAGCGCGGGACGACCATCGGCCAGCAACTGCTCGACCTGCCGGAGACGAGCCTGCGGACGAAGGCGCTGTACTTCACCGTCCCCGGCGACGTGGAAGCGGAGATGCGCGAGCTATCGAGCGACCGCGCGGAGGGGCGCGACTACGGCTTCAACGGCGGCATCCACGCCGCGGAACACGGGATGATTTCGCTGTTTCCGCTCCGACTGCTCTGTGACCGCGGCGACATCGGCGGGCTCTCGACCCCGTACCACAGCCACACCGACCAATCGACAATCTTCATCTACGACGGCCACCCCGGCGGGGTCGGCATCACGCGCGCCGGCTACGACATCGCCGAGGGACTGATGCGACAGACCGCCGAACTGATTTCCGACTGCGACTGCGAGGACGGCTGTCCCTCCTGCGTGCAGTCGCCGCAGTGCGGGAACGCGAACGACCCGCTGGCGAAGGACACGGCGGTCCTGCTGTTGGAGTCGTTGACGGGGACGCGAGCCTGAGGCAGTGGGACGGCCGTGAATCGCCCGCCCTCGCCGACCCGCCGGGTTAATTATCACTACATCGGCATTTCAGGCCCGCTATTCGGAACCAACAGCTATTTTTGGGAAGCCTAAATTCATAGGAGCAATGAACGCGGACATCTGCGTGGTCGTCCCGACTATTCGGGAGTACGAGTGCATGCGGTCGTACTTCGACAACGCGCGCGAACACGGGTTCGACCTCGACCGGCTCTTCGTCCTCCTCGTCACGGAGGACTTCTGCGACGCCGAGGGAATGGAGTCGATGCTGGACGACGAGGGCGTCGCGGGCGCGGTCTTCGACGGGACCGCCCGCGAGGAGTGGTACGACGAACACGACGTCTCGGAGTACTCGCATCTCGTCCCGGCGGCGAGTCACGCCCAGACGAGCTTCGGCCTGCTGTACATGTGGGCGCACCCCGAGTTCGACTACGGCGTCTTCATCGACGACGACACGCTCCCGCACGACGAGTGGGACTTCTTCGGCCGCCACATGGCGAACCTCGACCGCACCGACGAGGTGGAGTCGGTGTCGAGCGACGAGCGTTGGGTGAACGTCCTCTACCAGAACGCCGACGAGCACGGGCTGTACCCCCGCGGGTACCCCTACTCGGCGATGGACGAGACGGTCGAGACCGGGACGCGAGAACTCCGCGACGTGGTCGCCTCGCAGGGGCTGTGGACGAACGTCCCCGACCTCGACGCGGTCCGCATCCTGATGGACGGCGACCTCGAGGGACAGGCCCAGACCCGGACCGACTTCGACGACTTCGACGGCGACTTCGTGGCCGAGGAGGGCCAGTACCTCACCGTCTGCTCGATGAACCTCGCGTTCGAACGCGAAGTCATCCCGGCGTTCTACCAGCTACCGATGGACGACAACGAGTGGGAGGTCGGCCGCTTCGACGACATCTGGTCGGGCGTCTTCCTCAAGCGCGCCGCCGACGTGCTCGGAAAGGACGTGCTCACCGGCTACCCGCTGTGCGAGCACAACAAGGCCGCCCGCCCGACGTTCGACGACCTCAACAACGAGGTGCCGGGCCTCGAACTCAACGAGCACCTCTGGGAGGTCGTCGACGCGGTCGGCGACGACGCCGACAGCTACGCCGGCGTCTTCGAGGCGATGGCCGACGCCCTCGCGGACGGCGACTGGTCCGACTACCGCAACGGCGACTTCTTCAACTACGTCGGCGAGCACATGCGCGACTGGCTGGACTGCCTCGACGCCCTCGCCGCGCCGCGGGCCGCCGCGCCGGCTGACGACTGACTGATTGCCCGACGGGTGACCAATCGGTCGGCCGACCGACCCGCGCCGGCGGACCGGCAATCGTCTCTTTGTCCCGCGATTCGCCCGCTTCGCCCGACGAATCGGTAGGTATAAATGATTTAGGGAGACCTAAATCAATGTATGCAAGAACGCGACCGAGAGCTTCGCGGCCACAGTCGTCGCCGGTTCATCGCGACGACGGCGGCCCTCGGGGTCGGCACGCTCGCCGGCTGTACCGGCGGCGACGAGGAGACGGAGACGACGACCGAACCCGAGAGCGGCGAGGGAGTCGAACAGATCGGTTCCGGCCGTTCACCGTTCGGTGACCGCGACATAACCGGCGGCGTGTCCGTCTCGGAGATGCCCGACCTCTCGGGCGAACTCACGCTCTACTCGGGCCGCGGCAAGGCGCTCGTCGGCGAACTCATCTCCTTTTTCGAGGAGTACTACGACGACTTCACCATCCGCCCGCGGTACAACTCGGCGACCGAGTTAGTCAACCAGATTCAGACCGAGGGACAGAACAGTCCCGCAGACGTGTTCTTCTCGGTCAACGCCGGGGCACTCGGCGCGCTGAAGGACGCCGGTCGAACCCAGGAGCTCCCGAGCGAGGTGCTCGACCTCGTCCGCGACGAGTTCCACGACCCCGACGGGCAGTGGACCGGAACCTCCGGCCGCGCCCGGACCGTCCCGTTCAACACCGACCAGTTCGACGAATCGGGGATTCCCGACGACATCATGGCCTTCCCGGACACGGAGGCGTTCCGCGACAACGTCGGTTGGGCCCCGACGTACTCCTCGTTCCAGGCGTTCATCACGGCGATGCGCGTCCTCGAGGGCGAAGAGGCGACCAGAGAGTGGCTCCAGGGGATGCAGGACCTCGGCGTCACGGAGTACAACGACGAGTTCCTCGTCTCGCAGGCCGTCGCCGACGGCGAAATCGGCGCGGGCTTCGCGAACCACTACTACATCCAGCGCATCCTCGCCGGGCGGCCGAACGCGCCGCTTTCGACCGCCTTCACCGCGGGCGACGCCGGCTCGATTTTCAACGTCGCGGGCGCGCTCACCCTCGACACCGCCGACGACTCCGAACTGGCGAGCAACTTCGTCCGACACCTGCTGTCGGCCGAGGCGCAGGACTACTTCGCGCGGACGACCTTCGAGTACCCGCTCGTCTCGGGCGTCGACCCCATCGGCGAGCTTCCGAGCATCGACGAACTCAGCCCGCCGGAGGGCCTCGACCTGACGCAGCTTTCGGACCTCGAAGGAACCGTGGAACTCTTGCGTGAGGTGGGCGTTCTCTGAGGTAGCTCACTCATGGCGACCGAACAGCAGACGGGGACCGGTGGGGGGGACGACGAGCAACCGCTCGGCCTGACAGTCGCCAGCGGGGCCGTCGCCGCCGCCGTCGTCGTTCCGCTGTTGTGGCTCGTCAAGACCGCGCTCGAGGTGGGGTTCGCCGAGGCGCTGGCGCTCGTCACTCGGCCGACGACCGTCGAGGTGTTCCTGAACAGCGCCGTCCTCGTCACGCTCGTCACCACCGCGTGCATCGGTCTGGGCGTCCCGCTGGCGTACCTGACCGTCCGGACAGACCTGCCGTTCAGACGCTTTTGGACCGTCGTCGTCTCGCTGCCGCTCGTTATCCCGAGCTACATCGGCGCGTTCGCGTTCGTCTCGGCGTTCGGCCCGCGGGGCGCGTTCCAGCGGCTCTTGGCCCCGTTCGGCGTCGAGTCGCTCCCGGAAATCTACGGACTACCCGGTGCCGTTTTGGTGCTGACGCTCTACACGTATCCGTACGTGTTCATCACCACCCGGGCCGCGCTCAAGTCGATGGACACCACGCTCATCGACGCCGCGCGGACCCTGAACCACACCCGCTGGGAGTCGTTCAAGCGGGTGACGGTCCCGCAGATTCGCCCGGCGGTGGCCGCCGGCTCGCTCCTGACGGCGCTGTACGTCCTCTCGGACTTCGGCACGCCGGCCATCATGAAGTTCGACGCGTTCACCCGCGTCATCTACGTGGAGTTCGGGACGTTCGGCCGCGACACCGCGACGCTCCTGTCGCTTCAGCTCATCGCCGTGACGCTCCTCATCTTGACCCTCGAATCGCAGATTCGCGGCGACGAGCGCACGACGACCGGCGGCCGCTCGGGAAGCCCGATGCCGCTCGGGAAGTGGAAGTACCCGGCGCTCGGCTTCGCGGCGCTCGTCGCCACCGTCGCGCTCCTCGTCCCGCTCGGCATCCTCTTTACGTGGCTCGCGCAGGGAGTCGCCGCGACGAGTGGCTCGCTCGCGTTCCAGCCCGAGTACGCGCTCAACTCGGTCCTCGTCGCGGCCGCGACCGCGGGCGCGGCGACGCTCGCCGGCCTGCCGGTCGCCTACCTCGCCGCCCGGCACCCCTCGCGGCTCAGTTCCGTCTTCGAGCGCGCGACCTACGTCGGCTACGCGGTGCCGGGCGTCGTCCTCGGGTTGGCGCTCGTCTACTTCGGTAGCTCGTACGCGACGCCCATCTACCAGACGCTCTATCTCCTCGTGTTCGCGTACGTCATCCGTTTTCTCCCGCAGGCCATCGGGTCGCTCCGGGCGTCGTTCCTCCGGGTCGACCCCGCGCTCCCCGAGGCGGCGCGGACGCTCGGGGAGACCCCGTCGGGAGCGTTCCGTCACGTGACGCTTCCCCTCGTCGCGCCCGGCCTGTTCGGCGGCGCGGCGCTCGTCTTCCTGACCACGATGAAGGAACTGCCCGCGACGCTCCTGCTGCGCCCCTCGGGGTTCAGCACGCTCGTGACGCACATCTGGACGGCCTACGAGCAGGGCTACTTCGGCCAGGCCGTCGTGCCCGCGTTCATCCTGCTTTTCGTCTCCGGGCTCTCGATGCTCGTCATCATCACGCAAGAGGGATACGATGTCAAATAGCACACTTTCGACCACCGACCGCTCGAACCGCACAGAATCCACCGACTCCGAGGCCGACGACGCGGACGCCGGCGGCGTCCTCGAACTCGACGGCGTCTCGAAGTCCTACGGAACCGAGTCGGTCATCACCGACCTCTCGCTCAGCGTCGAGGAGGGCGAAATCCTCACGCTCCTCGGCCCCTCGGGGTGCGGCAAGACGACGACGCTCCGGCTCATCGCCGGGCTCGACCGCCCCGACGGCGGCGAGGTCCGACTGAACGGAAACGTCGTCTCCGGCGGCGGAACCTTCCGCGCGCCCGAAGAGCGCGGCGTCGGCGTCGTCTTCCAGGAGTTCGCGCTGTTCCCGCACCTCACCGCGGCCGAGAACATCGCCTTCGGCCTGAAGGACCTCGACGAGGCCGAGCGCGACGAGCGCGTTCGCGACCTCCTCGACCTCGTGGGACTGGAGACCCAAGGCGACAGCTACCCCGACGAGCTCTCCGGCGGCCAGCAACAGCGGGTCGCCCTCGCCCGGTCGCTCGCGCCGGAGCCCGCCATCCTGCTCCTCGACGAGCCCTTCTCGAACCTCGACGTGGACCTCCGCGTCCAGATGCGCGAGGAGGTCCGTCGCATCCTCAAGGAGGCCGGCGTGACGGCCGTCTCCGTCACCCACGACCAGGAGGAGGCGATGTCCATCTCCGACCGCGTGGCCGTGATGAACGACGGCGACCTCGAACAGGTGGGCGAGCCCGAACAGGTGTTCCAGCACCCCGAATCGCGTTTCGTCGCCGGCTTCCTCGGCTACGCGGGCTTCCTGCCGGGACGCATCGCCGGCGGCGTCGTCGAAACCGAACTCGGGTCGGTCGCGCGCGACCAGATACACGGCCTCGCGCCCGAGTACGACGACACCGACATCGACATCCTCGTCCGCCCGGACGACGTGTCGGCCCACCCCTGCGGCGACGGCGGCGAGGGCCACGGCAAAGTCGTCGGGAAGCGCTACCTCGGGCCGACCATCCTCTACGAGGTCGAACTCCACGGCGGCGACACCCTCCTGTGTATGCACAACCACGACGAGACCGTCCCGACCGACGGCTGCGTCGAGGTGACGCTCGACGCCGGCCACGAGCTCGCGTGGTTCCCGCGCGAACAGCGCCCCGAGACCGGCCCTTATTCGGACTGAGGATGGGTCGGCGAGACTCGAACACGGGCGATTCCCTCCCGCTCGGTGGCCGCGTGCGAGCCGCGGTCCGCGGGCTCGCGTTCGGTTTTTCCATCGACGTCGACCGGACGCGAACGCGTCGACGACTCGCAGCGCTCTGCGTCTCGCTTCTCGTCGGACTCGTCGTGACGTGGTTCGCGGTCGACCTCTTTCCGTACCACACCGTCAACGACGACGAGGGCGTCTATCTCACGCAGGCCGCGATGCTCCTCGAAGGCAAGCTGTTTCTCTACCCCGGCCCGCTGACGGAGGCCGTCAGACCGTGGTTCTTCGTGGTGCAGGAGACGCCGAGCGCCCCCGGCGGCGTCCAGCTCTACTCGAAGTACTCGCCGGCCGTGCCGGCGCTGTTCGCGGTCGGTCTCGCGTTCGGGCTTCCGAACCTCGTGTTGGGAGCTATCGCCGCGATCTCCGCCGCCTTGGTCTACGCGCTCACGGCCGACGCGTTCGACCGGACGACCGGAGTCGTCGCGGCGGGCCTGCTCGGGCTCTCGCCGCTGTTTCTGCTCACTTCGTCGACGTTCCTCGCGTACGCGCCGACGACGATGCTCAACCTCGGCTTCGCCGTCTGCTACGTCCGGGCCGCCCGCCGCGACTCCTCAGGCTACGCCGTCGTCGCCGGCGCGCTCGTCGGCGCGGCGTTCTTCGCCCGGCCCTACACCGCCGTCCTGTTCGCTCTGCCGTTCATCGCCCACTCGCTGTGGGCGCTCGCGACAGCCCGCCGCGCGGGGACCGGCTGGGTCGTCTTCCGCCGGTACGCCGCCGTCGCGCTCCCCGGACTCGCGTTCGTCGGCCTGACGCTCGCCTACAACGCCGTCGTGACGGGGGACCCGCTCACGTTCCCCTACATCGCCTTCGCCCCGCGGGACGGCATCGGCTTCGGCGAGCGGGCCATCCTCGGCTACGAGGTCTTCTACACGCCCGCGATGGGCGTCGAGACGGCAGTCGAAGCGCTCGACATGCTCGCGACGCGCTGGGGGCCGATGGGATGGTTCGGCACCGTCGCCGCGGTCTTCGGCTTCGGCGTCACCGCCCGCCGCTGGTGGGGACACAAGACCGGACGGAACCTCCGCGGGAGCGCGAGACGCCGCCACCACGGCCTCGGCGGCCGCGACCGCGCCTTCGCCGAACTCTCCGACGACGCCCTCGCCTGCGTCGTCGCGGGCGTGTTCGCCTCGGTGTTCGTCGGCAACGCCGCCTTCTGGGGGACGCACAACGGTCTTCGAAACGGCCTCATCGACCTCCTCGGGCCGTTCTACCACTTCGACGCGCTCGTCCCGCTCGCGGTGTTCGGCGCGGCCGGAATCGTCGCCGGCGCTCGCCTCCTCCGCCGGCTTTCCCACCGCCGCTTTTCGGCCTCTGAGGCCCGGGGCGTCGTCTTCTCGGTGCTCCTCGTCTCGGCGCTCGTCGCCGGCGGGGTGACGGTCGGGGCCGTCGAGGAGCCCTACGACGAGAACCGACTCCGAACCGAGAACCTCGCGGCGACCTACGAACCGCTCCTCGACGCCGGCTTCGAACACCCGCCGCTGACCCCGTCGGTTCCGAGCGTCGGTACCGGCGGTCTCGGGGGCGGTGGCGGCGGCATCGGACTCGGTGGCGACTCGACCGCGACGGGCAACGAGACGAAGGCGCTCGTCTTCCACCCCGACCCCTACGGCGACTGGTCGGCCCACCCCTTCCAGACGCTCCGCAACGACCCCGGCTTCGACGGCCCGGTGGTGTACGCCATCGACGACGGGGCCGAACAGGACTTCGCGGTCCTCGACGCGACGAACCGGACCCCGTACCGGTTCACTTATCGAGGGACGTGGACCGGAGCGGTGGACGCGGTCGAGCCGGAACTGACCCGACTCGACGTGCTGTCGGGCGAGCGGGTCGACGCGACGACGACGCTCGGCGCGCCCGAGGGGACGAACACGGTGTCGGTTCGCGTCGAGACCGACGAGGGCTACGCCCGCTACGACGCGGCGATGGCCGAGAGCCTGCCCGTCGAGCTATCGCTGACGCCGGCGGGCGTGGCCGTGACGAACCACCCACTCGCGTTCGGTCCCGAGCGGCTGTCGATTCCGCCGGGCGCGAGCGAGGTCGACCTCGCGGTGACCTACGTCGGCGACTTCGGCGAGACGGTCACGTACCGACAGACTGTGACGGTCGAGCGCTCCGGCGACGAGGTTCGCGTCGTCTGGCCGCCGGAGACCCGCGTCTGCCGGCTGACCACCGACTGCGGGACCGAAGGCGAGTGGGTCGGTCCCGACGGCGACTACCTCGACGGCGTCTCGGTCGAGACCGACGCGCGCGTCGCCTGAGCGAGAGCCGGGGGCTCTCGGGCGCTTGGCATCGGGTGAAAAATGAAACCGTGATTCGGTTCGAGTTCGTTCGCTTCGTCCGCGGTCGGTGCCGCGGACAGACGTGTCGCGGTCGTCGCGGTCGGCGGCTCAGTCGTCCGCCGGGCCGGTCGCGCCCGACGAGCCGAGGAAGCCGTCGATAGTCGCGCGCTTCGCGATGTGCGGGCGGTAGACCCACGCGTTCAGGAGGACGATGGGAACCATCGTCGCCGCGACGAGCGCGTAGCCGACGTGCAGGTTCGGCAGGAGCACCGACGAGTAGACGAGCGGGTAGGCGATGCCGCCGATGGTACCGACGCCGCCGACGACGCCCGCGACGGCCCCGGAGCTGTTGGGGAACATCGCCGGAACCTGTGCGAAGATGGCGCCTTCCGCGAAGGCGCAGGCCATGCCGACCATGAAGCCGGCGGCCACCGCGATGAGGACGGCTCCGGAGAGACCGGCGAGCGTCATGGCGAGCATGGAGACGATGATGAACGAGAGCGACACGAACGTCCACTGCTCGCGGTAGCGACCCTTGAACACGGGCAGGATATCCATCTCCCTGCGCGCCAGCACGTCGCTGACGTAGCCGCCGATGGGCCGGAGCAGACCGGCCGCGATGGAGAACGTGGCCGCGAACGTGCTCGCGAGCACGAGGTTGTTCGTGTTGAACGCCTCGCGGTAGTAGGTGGCGAGCCAGCCGTTCATCGAGAGTTCGAGACCGAAGCTCATGACGTAGGCGAGCGCGAGCGCGACGGTCCCGTACCGGGTGGCCGTGTGGACCCACTGCTTGAGCGTCGCGTTGTCGGCGGTCGCCTGCCGGCGCTCGTCGGTCGCCGCGGCCTCGCCGAGGACGTAGTAGGCGACTGCGAGCAGAATCGAGACGATACCGGTGTAGAAGAACGCCGCCCGCCAGTTGCTCTGGAAGAGCGGCCCGCTCCAGTCCGCGCCGAACACGCGGGGCAGGATGAGCGCGCCGCCGGCGGCACCGGCGTTCCCGACGCCGGCGTAGATTCCCTCGGCCATGCCGAGGTTCTCCTCTTCGAACCACTCGGAGACGTGCTGGATGCCGATGACGAACGTGATGCCCGCCGTGGCGACGATGAGGCGTTCGATGAAGAACACGGTGTAGCTCTCGGCGAAGGCGCTCGCCATCGAGAACACCCCGACGTAGCCGAGGACGATGGCGAACACCACCGGCGCGCCGAACTTATCGGAGAGCCAGCCGGTGAGGATGCGGCCGAAGGGCGCGAGCCAGATTGCCGCGCTCGCCAAGATACCGATTTCTGCGAGCGAGAGCCCGAACTCCTCCGCCATCGGCCCCGTGAAGGGCGCGAACGAGAACCAGATGAGGAAGGAGAAGTTGAACCCGATAGTGGCGAGAAGCAGCGTCCGCCACTTGGTCATCTTTACAAGACCCATACGCAGACCCCCGACACAGTAGCACAATCGTGTACAATTCTGCCGTTTTCTTGCATTGGTTTGGACATCATGTAGCGGATAGCACAGAGTTCTAATTGAAAAGCTCTGCCCACAATGCCCCATAAACACTTATCGAATGTTTAGAGAACTGGACCAGATAGAAACAATATTACCAATATTATTCGATAATATACCGAGTTGTACCGTGGACATACGTCCAAAAACACGCTGAGAATATGAATCTGGTGGTGAGTTCTCGGCGACCGTTACAGGTTGCGTCGCCAGATGACGGCCGCCCCGTTGGTGAGTGCGACCGCGAGCGGGTCGGTCGAGGCGGTTGAGTCGTCGAGTTCCTCGACGCCGGGAGCGACTAACGCCGGTTCCCAGCCGTCGGTCGGAATCGCGGGCGCGTTCTCGTCTTCAGCGGCGTCGGCTGCGAGGGTCGCGGGCGACACCTCGACGGGGACGCCCTCCATGTTGGCGGCGAAGAGCAACTGCCCTCCGTCACCCTCGTCCGGTGCAGTCCGGAAGCCGTAGTAGAGGACCGACCCGTCGGTCGGGTGGCGGTAAGTGAAGTAGTCGTCGTCGGCGTCGAGGTCAGAGATGAGCCACGGGCGGTCGTGGCGGAACTTGCGGGTTTCGAGGCGGAAGGCGGTCCGCTCGTCGTCCTGTTCGTCGCGCCAGTGGCCGAGATTCGCGAACTCGTGCACGTCGCGCATCCACGCGTAGCCGTAGGCTTCGAGGTCCGCGGCCGAGAGGTCGTCGCCGAGCGGTTGGTCCATCGCCGAGAGCATGGCCGCCATCACGTTGAGGTCGTAGTCAGTCGCGCCGACCGCCGAGGAGAGGGCGTTCATGAAGGTCAACAGTTCCTCGCGAGAATCGAAGCCGAGACCCTTCACGCGCCGGAAGAAGCGGTCGTCCTCGAAGTCCTCGTCGCGCACCTGCCAGTAGCAGAACTTCGACTCGTCGGAGACGACCTTGACGTTCCACGTCGGGTCGGTGTCGCGGACGAACCCCCACGGCGCGCGCATGTTCGCGTGGACGAAGTCCATCGGGACGCCCGGCAGGAAGCAGTGAAACAGCATCGACGACGCGGCGTTGTCGTACGCCTCGTCCAGCGTCTCCGGGTAGTCGTCGCCGAGGTAGGGGTTGACCGGCGACTGGTTGAACTCGACCGTCGGGTCGATTTGGGTCCCACGGCGGACGGTGTCGTGGTTGGCGACGCCCGTCAGCCAGTTGCCGCCAAACTCGCCGACCTCGCGGACGCGCCACCACTTCGTCGCCCAGAAGGTGAGGAGCGCGGGGGTGTTGTGAGCGAAGGTGATGGGCGACCACTGGAACGAGTGGGGGTGTTGCTCGATGAGCGCGCGATACGAGGAGGCGAGTTCCCAGTCCTCCCGCGGCCACGGCCGCCCGTCCTCGTAAATCATCCACGGCCGGTACTCGGTGCCGGCGACCTCCTGCGTCACGCGGTCCATCTCCGCGAGGAAGTCGTCGTCGTGGTACATCTCGCCCGTCTCGGGGTCGTAGGAGGTGAAGTCCTGCGCGCCGTCGACGCGGATGCCGTCGGCACCGAAGTCCATCTTGCGCCGCTGCATCTCCAAGAAGACGGCGCGCGCGGTCGGCTCCGTGTAGTCGAGGTGCTTGCCGTACATTCCCGGGCCGAGGACGTACCGGTCCGAGAGGAGTTCCGCGCCGCGGTTGTCGGCGTGGCCGAGCGCGATGTCGAAGACGACTTTTATCGGTCGCGGGAGGTCGTGGCACGCGGCGATGAAGTCCACCAGTTCGTCCGGGCGGCCGGTTTCGAGGATGGCGGGATTCGGCGCTGAGAAGGCGCTGACGACGAGGTCGTAGCCCCAGTTTATCATCTCCGGGCGGGCGACCTCGACCGTCACCTCGGCGGCCGAATCGTCGGCGACGCTCCAGAAGTCGTGTTCCTCCTCGTTCTCGGTCAGCGGCTCGACGGGCATCAGCTGAATCCCGTCGTACCCGGCGAAGGCGTGCTCCCACGGGGCGAGGTCGTCGCCGCCGCGCTGTTTCGCGGCGATTCCCTGGTACACCTCCGCGAGCCCGGCGAGCGATCCGCGCGCCGTGGCGGTTCCGGGGTGGATTTCGAGCATGCTCGTCGCGGGGTCGATGCGCGGGAGACCGCCGTCCTCGGTCGTGGCGACCCGCTCGTCGTCGGTGCCGAGCGCCGCGAAGTAGTCGCGGTCGGCGCGGGTCTCGTCCAGCCTGTCGAGGTCGTACACCTCGGCGGGCGCGAACGCCCCGAACGGGACCGAGTACGCGACGGGATCCTGAACCGTTCGCTCCTCGCCGTCGTCGCCCTCGTAGACGAGTCGGTAGAGCGCGCCGAGGGTGTCGCGCGTGCCGGCGCGGACGCCCTCGACGGCCGTCCAGTGGTACTCGCCGACCCGACGCATCGGGATGCGGTGGCGGTCGAACGTCGCGCGCCGGTGGTCCGTCTCGCCGGGGTCGAGGTCGGCCGGCGGCGTCAGCAGTTCCAGTTCGACGGCGGCCTCGGGGACGCCGGCCTCGACGAGGTCCGGCGTCCAGAAGCCGAACTCGACGACTCCGTCGCGGCGGTGCGCGCCGAGTTTCGTCGTCAGCGTCTTGGCGGCCGAGAAGTCGTCGTCGTTGCTCTCGACGACCGACTCGTGCCACGAGGTGAGGTCGTCCGTTCGGTCGGCGTGCAGGGTCGGGATAGGGGAGTTCGTGCTCATGGTGTATCGGGCTGGTCGGGTCGAACGGCGGCGAAATCGGAGGTGGAGGCGAAATCGGAGACGACGCGAACGTGGAAACGGGACGTGCGGGACGTTACGCGAGCGGGCAGACGACCACGTCGTCGACGCGGATACCGCCCTCGGCGGCGACGGAGTCACCGGAGACGATGTCGGTCGCGTCGACCGCGAGGTCGCCGACGTCGACCGTGGTCGCGCCGGGGGCGAAGTTGAGCGCACAGAGGTACGAGCCGTCGTCGTGGTCGCGGACGAACGCGACCGCGCTGTCGGAGTCCGTCTCGTAGTCGATGCGGCGGAACGTCCCGTCGTACCGGAGCGCGGGCGTCTCGTCGCGGAGTTCGATGAGTCGCTCGTAGTGCTCGCGGATGTCGTCGCGGGCGTGGCCCCACGCGAGGGCGTCCCGGCGGCCGCGCTGGCCGATTTCCTGCCCGCCGTAGACCATCGGCACGCCGGGGAGCGTAAAGAGCGCGCCCGCGGCGGCCAGCGCCTCGTCCTCGCCGCACTCGACGATGTAGCGCGTCTCGTCGTGGTTTTCGAGGTAGAGCATGAACGCCGCGTGGTCGGGGAAGCCGACCTGCGTGCGCTGTTCGACGGCGTCGAGAATCCGTTCGGCGGGCTCGTCGCCGCGGCCGACCTGCCGGAGCGTGAAGTACAGCGTCGTGTCGAAGTGCATGTCGAACATGCCCTCGTGGAAGTCGGCGATGTACGGGATGGTCTCGTCCAGAAGCAGGAACTCGGGGTCTTTCGCCTTCACGCGGTCGCGAATCTCCTGCCAGAACGTGTCGGGGACGGCCCACGCCATGTCGCAGCGAAAGCCGTCGACCACCTCGGCCCACATGTCCACCGCGTCGAGCAGGTAGCGCCGAACTTCGAGGTTCCGGTGGTCGAAGTTGGCGATGTACTCCCAGTCGAAGTAGGTGCCCGGCTCGCCGCTCTCCTGCCACTCGTACCAGTCGTAGTACTCCGAGTCGGGGTTCTTGTAGGCGTCCTCGAAGAACGGGTGGGCGCGGGCGGAGTGGTTGAGCACGAGGTCGAAAAGCACCTTCATGCCGCGGTCGTGGGCGGCCTCGACGAACCGCTCGTAGTCCTCGCGGGTGCCGAGGTCCTCCGCGATGTCGTAGAAGTCCACGATGTTGTAGCCGTGGGGCGCGTGGTCGTTCTGGAGGACTGGCGTGAGCCACAGACAGTCGACGCCGAGCGATTCGAGGTAGTCGAGTCTGGTTTCGAGCGCCTCGAAGGTGTTGTCCACGCCCTCGACGTCCGAGGCGTAGCCGCGGACGTAAATCTCGTAGAGCGTCACCTCGCGGGCCCACTGCGGCGGGTCGTTGGGACGGGAGACGGACGCGCTTCCCGCGCCGGAGCCGTCTGCGTGGCCGGTCACGTCGGTCTGGACCGCTTCAGTCTCCGCCTCGGCGAATCCGCCGTCGGCGACGGCCTCGCGCTCGACGGTGACGGTGTCGGGCACGCTGTACGTCTCGTCGAGGGCGACCGCGTGGACGCGGAGTCGGTCGCCGACCGCCGAAAGCGGGACGCGGAGTTCCCAGCCCTCGGTCTCGACGGCCGCGTCGTCCACGTCGTCGCGGTCGTCGACGACGAACTCGACCACGAGGTCGTCGCGGTCGGTGTCGCTGTCGGGGTTCGGTTGCGGGTCGGCGCGGACGACGACGACGCCGTCTTCGACGGTCGCGTCGAGCCTGATGCGCGGCCGACCGCCCCGTCCCCGCTGGGCGTCGCCGGCACCGCTTCCGGAGCCGGACGCGCCGCCGCTGAACCCAGTCGGGCGCGCGGAGCCGCTCTGTCCGCTGTAGCCGCTCATCCCGCTCGCGCCGCTCCTGACGGAGCCGGCGGGCAGGTAGGAGCCGGGGAAGACCCGGACGGTGAGCGTGTGCGTCGCGTCGGGCGCGTCGAGTTCGACGACGTAGCGGCCGGCCGCGTCGGGCGTGAACTGGACGACTGCGGTGTCTTCTTCGAGGTCGAGACTGCTGGCGACCGGCGCGCTCCGAACCCGCCACGAGTAGTCTGCGTCGGGGTCGGGGTCGCGAGGTGCGAGTTGTACTGACTCGCCGACAGCCATGAACTGCGGCGGTCCTGGGTGTTGCATACTCACAATCAACGTGCCGGGTGACTTTGAGTTTACCCCTGATGGACCCGAGGTTCCGGTGGGAGACGGGTTCTACCGAGTCGCCTCGGCGTCCCCCGAATTCGTCGGTTTTCGGGCATAAATGATGCAAGATGGGCGGCCAATACTTATGGTTCGAGACCCTCGTCTACCTCTATGCGACTTCGGACCGCCTTAAACGAATACAAACGCGACCGGGGCGGACGCTTCCCAGAGGAGTGTCGGACCTCGGACGGGGCGTTCTCCGGTCACGGGGACCGGCTCGTCTACGTCGGCCTCGATGGGTCTCTCCGGGATTACTCTGCTTCGCTTTCGGGCCTCTACGGTATCGACCGCTCTCGGTTCGGCATCGAGGCGGACGGTGAGACGCACTGGTTCGACGAGTTGGAGTCCGTGCGACAGCACTACTACCGGGAGACGAGCCTCGTCGAGACCGAGTACGACGCCGGGGAGTACACCGTCCACCAGTACGACCTGACGCTCGGTCGCGCCCACGTGACTCACGTCGAGCTTCGCGGCGCGATCCCCACCGACGCCCACCTGACCGCCTTTCTCACCTTCGCCCCCGAGGGCCGAGAGACGCGGGTCGGCCGCCTCATCCACGAGGCCGGCGGCCCGAACGACACCCAAGCGGTCGAGGTGTTCCACCGGAACGAACACGACTACGTCACCGCGTCGACCGGTCTCACCGACGTTCGCGGCCAGATTCCCGAGCGGTTCGACGAGATTCTCTCCGACGACACTTTCGACTTCCCGCGGGAGGCCGTCCTCGAACGCTACGAGGACACCCACCTCTCTGGCGACGTGGTCGTCAGCGCCCCGCTCGAACAGGAGGGCCGCGCCGCGCGGACGACTCTCGTCACCCAGCTTTCGGACCACAACGAGATGGCTCGGACCGACGCCCTCGCCGACCTCCGACACTGTTCGGTCCAGCACGCGACCGCCGACGCGCTCCGGGAGGCCGCCCGCGAGCAGGCCGAGGTGTTCGTCCCCGACGGGACGCCGCGCGAGCGAATCGTCCGCGCCGACCTCCGGGCGCTGTCGCTTCTGACCGCGCCCAGCGGCGCGCGAATCGCCGGCCCCGAGTTCGACCCGTTCTACGCCCACTCCGGCGGCTACGGCTACACGTGGTTCCGCGACGACGCCGAGGTCACGCAGGCGCTCGCGCACGCCGACGACGCCTTCCGCCTCGGGCTCGGCGACCGCCTCGGAACGAGCGCCGAGTTCTACTGCGAGACGCAACTCGAAGACGGCACCTGGCCTCACCGCGTCTGGGCCGTCGACGGAACCGTCGCCCCCGGCTGGGCCCACGGCCGCGTCGAAGGCTCCGGCGACGAGGAGTACCAGGCCGACCAGACCGCGAGCGTCGTCGCCGCGCTCGCGTCGCTCCTCGCCGAGCGCCGCGACGACCTCGACGACGAACTCGTCGGTCGCATCCGCTCGACCGTCGCCGCCGGCGTGTCGGGGCTCGACAGCAGCCTCGAAGCCGACGGACTCCCGAAACCCTGTCAGAACGCGTGGGAGAACATGAGCGGCCGGTTCACGCACACGGCCGCGACGTTCCTCCAAGCGTACGCCACGGTCGCCACCGCGCCCGTGAACGACGACCTCCGCGAGCGCGCCGCCGAGCAGGCGACCGCGGTGTACGAGGGGCTCGACGAACTGTGGTCCGAAGAGCGCGAAGTCTACGCCCTCCGCATCGACCGGAACGGCGAACTCGACGACCGCCTCGATTCGGCCACGTTCGCCCTCGTCGACGCCATCGACGCCTACGCGGACATCGAGGAGGTCGAATCGAAGACCGCGAACCGGCTCGTCAAGCACATGGCCGCGACGCTCAAGGGGCTCTACCGCAACCCCCGCGGCGACGTCGCCGGACTGGTCCGGTTCGAGGACGACTACTGGCGCGCCGACGGACAGGACGGCGAGAAGGTCTGGTCCGTCTCGACCGCGTGGGGCGCGAACGCCGCCGCGAAGTTCGGCGTCCTCTGCGACCGCATCGGCAAGGACGGCCGCCGGTTCGTCGAGCGCGCGACGAACCTCTACGAACTGCTCCAACCGGACGGTCCCCTCACGACCGAGGCGGGCTACCTCGCCGAGCAGGTGTTCGACGACGGGACCTTCGACAGCGCGACGCCGCTCGGATGGCCCCACGCCATTCGGATGGAGACGACGGCCATCCTCGCCGACATCGACGCGCTCCCCGCGCCGAAGCCCGCGCCGACCGGCCCGGAGAACCGACCGCGGTGGACGACCGGCGAGAAGTACGGCATCGGCACCGTCGCCGACCACTACGCCGAAGACCCCTCGCGCGTCTGGTTCACCCTGACCGAGGGCGCGCTGACCGAGGTCCGCTTCCCGCGGGTCGACCTGATGAACCTCCGGACGCTCGACTTCCTCGTCGTCGACGCCGACCCCGACGACGAGTACACGGCGCGCACTCACAACGAGACCCGGCGGGACGACCACGCGGACACGGTCAAACGCCGGGCCGAAATCGTCGACGACGACGCGCTCGTCTTCCGCCACGTCGTCACCGAGACGGGCGACGGTCGCGGCCACGAGTGGGAACTCACCGTCGAGTACGTCATCGACCCCGAACACGACGCGATGCTCGCGGACGTGCAGTTCGAGTCCATCGACGGCGACGACTACGAGCTGTACACCATCGCCGACACGGCGCTGGCGAACACCGGGACGAAAGACCGCGGCATCCGCCTCGGCCAACTCGGGAGCTATCACCTCGTCGCCCGCGACGCGGGCGCGTTCGACGCCGGCGACGGCCACGAACCGCTTCTCATCGACCAGGACGGCAGAGAGTACAGCGTCGCCATCGCGCTCACCGCCGCCGGCCGGTTCGAGTGGGCCACCGTCGGCGTCGCCGGCTCGCGGTACCTCGCGGACTTCTTCTCGAAGGGCGAACTCCCGAGCGCCCAAGAGCGCGTCGACGACGAGAACGTCGTGCTCGTCGGGCGCATCGGCACGGGCGACGAACTCGGCGAGACGCTGGCGCTCGGCTTCGCCGAACACGCCGACACCGCCGCCGCGCTGGGCGAGGCGGCCGGTGCGCTCACCCGCGGCTACGAGACGGCTCGGGCGGCCTACACCGACTCGTGGGCCGACTTCCTCGCCGACAAGGAGCTCCCCGGCTCGGTCGACGACGACGGCGAACTCGCGGCGCAGTACAAGACCTCGCTCATGAGCCTGCGGGCGGTCGAGGACAAGACCTACCTCGGCGCGGGGCTCGCCTCGCCGTCGGTGCCGTGGGGCGAGGCCGTCCCGGCCGAGGAGGCCAAGGGGTACGGCTACAACTTCGTCTGGTCGCGCGACCTCTATCAGGTCTTCACCGTCTTCGAGGCCGTCGGCGACGTCGAGACGGCCATCGACGCGCTGGAGTACATCTACACCTACCAGCAGGACGACCGCGGCTTCATCCCGCAGAACACCTACCTCAACGGACGTACCCGCTGGGGCGGCGAACAGATGGACAACATCTCGTTCCCGCAGGTGATGGCGTACATGCTCAAAGAACGCGGCGTCGCCTTCGACGACGTGGCCTACGACTACGAGAACGTCAAGTACTCCGCCGACTACGTCGCGCGGAACGGGCCGCCGACCGCACAGGAGCGCTGGGAGGAGGAAGCCGGTTACTCGCCGTCGTCCATCGCGGCCGAAATCGCCGGCCTCGGCTGCGCGGCGTCGATCGCGCTGGACGAGGGCCACACCGAGGACGCGCTCGTCTGGCTGGCGCTGGCCGACGACTGGACAGAGCGCGTCGACGACTGGACCGCGACGCGGACCGGCACCGACCGCAACACGCACACGCCGTACTACGTTCGCGTCACCCGCGACGGCGAGCCCGACGCCGGGCACCTGCGGACGCTCGCGAACAACGGGCCGACGCTCGACGAACGCGAGATAATCGACGCCGGCTTCCTCGAACTCACCCGCCTCGGCATCAAGCCCGCCGACGACGAGATAATCCGGAACTCCGTGAAGGAAGTCGACGAGACCATCCGCGTCGATACGCCCCACGGGCCGGCGTTCTACCGGTACAACGGCGACGGCTACGGCGAGCGCGAGCGCGACGAAGAGGGCGCGCCGTGGTCCGTCGACGCCAAAGGGAAAGGTCGGCTCTGGCCGATCTTCACCGGCGAGCGCGGCGAGTACGAACTGCTCGCCGGGACCGACGAGGGCGACCTCGCGCCGGACAACCTGCTGCGGACGATGGCCGCCTTCGCCAACTCCGGCCGCATGCTCGCAGAGCAGGTCTGGGACCGCGAACACGCGACCGACTACAACTGGGAGTTCGGCGAGGGAACCGGCAGCGCGACGCCGCTGGCGTGGTCGATGGCCCAGTTCATCCGCCTCGCCCACGGCGTCGAGGCCGGCGAACCCGTCGAGACGCCCGCGTTCCTCCGCGAGCGATACGTCGAGTCGGACCGCCCCAACGGGCCGTCGCTCCGCGTGAGCACGCGCTTCAAAGGCGACAAACTCGTCGTCACCGGACAGACCGACGCCGCCGTCGTCGCGGTCAAGACGCCCGGCGAGACCCGACTCGTCGAACCCGACGACGGGACGTTCGAAGTCGAAGTCGCCATCGAGTACGGCGAGAACCAGGTGACCGTCGCCGCGGCGACCCACGAGGACCTGACGAAAGCCGGCACGACCGTCTCGCGCTTCACGCTCTGAGGCGGCGCGAACGACTTTCGTTCGGGTCGATTTTTTTCGATTCCGCCAGCATCGCTTTTCCGTCTCCGGCCTAACGGTCGGGTATGCCGGTCTACCAGCGTCGAACCCGAATCGCCGCCCCGCTCGAGCGCGTCTGGGAGTTCCACTCCGCGGTGTCCGGACTGGAGGCGCTCACCCCGGCGTGGATGAACCTCGAAATCGAGTCGGTCCGCGGCCCCGACGGCGAAGAGGACCCCGACGAACTCGTTTCCGGGACGGAAATCGAGATGTCGATGCGACCGTTCAGCGTCGGCCCGCGCCAGCGGTGGACCTCGCGCATCCTCGACCGCGAGTCGGGCGAGGGAACGGCGTGGTTCCGCGACGACATGGTCGGCGGCCCCTTCTCGCGGTGGGTCCACACCCACCGGTTCGTCGCCGACGGCGACGAGACGATTCTCGAAGACCGCGTGGAGTACGAGTTACCGTTCGGCCCGCTCGGCGACCTCGCGGGCGTCTTCGGCGGCGTCGGCTTCGAGGGGATGTTCCGCGCGCGACACGCCGAGACGAAGCGGCTGTTGGAAGAAGAATAGGGACGGGGAGGTCGGACGCGCCGACGGTTCAGTCGTCGCTGAGCGAGAAGCGCGGTTCGACCTCGGAGCGGACGCCGCCGATGTCGAACTCGAACCGCGCGCCGCCGAGGTCGGGTTCGGGCGCAGTGACCTCGATGTCCCAGCCGTGGGCCTCGACGATGCTCTCGACGATAGAGAGCCCGAAGCCCGTCCCGGACTCGGAGGTCGTGTGACCGTGTTCGAAGACGGTGTCGCGCTCGTCGACCGGGATTCCGGGGCCGTCGTCGGCGACGTAGAAGCCGGTCTCGGTGGGGCCGACGCGGACGGTCAGGTCGTCGGCCGCGTCCTTCGACGCCCCGTCTGCGGAGGCGTCGCCGGGAGCATCCCGGCGGCCTGTCGAGCCGTGCTCGACGGCGTCACCGGACGCAGTCCGGTTGCCTGTGGAACCGTGTTCCACAGCGTCACCAGACGTAGTCTGGTTGCCCGTCGAGCCATGCTCGACGGCGTTCCGAAACAGGTTCTCGAACGCCTGTTGGAACCGGCCTTGGTCGGCCTGCGTGGACCCGAGGCCGTCTTCGACGACGAGCACCGCGTCGTCGCCGGTGTCGACCGCCTTCCACGCCCGCTCGGCGACGTTCTCGATGGCGACCGAGCGCGTCTCCCCGACCTTTCGGCCCTGTCTGGCCAGTTTGAGCACGTCGTTGAGGAGCGTGTCCATCCGGGTGACGCCGTCGAGCGCGCGGTCGAGGTAGGCCACGTCGTCCTCCTCGCGGGCGAGTTCGACGAACCCCTTGGCGACGTTGAGGGGGTTTCGGAGGTCGTGGGAGACGACCGACGCGAACTCCTCGAGGCGGTCGTTCTGCCGCTGGAGTTCGCGCTCGCGTCGCTGGCGGGCCAGCGTGTGGGTGACGTTGTTGGCGACCGAGCGCAGGAGGTCGACCTCGGTGTCGGTCCACGACCGACTCGTCTCGACCACGTCGAAGACGACGAAGCCGACGAGCGCCCACTTCGAGACCATCGGGACGGCGACGAAGCCGCCGGTCTCGGCGTCGGTGAGCACGCGCTTCGTGTCCGACGCCTCGGGCGGGAGGTCCGAGACTCGGTGGAGCCGAACGTTTTCGAAGCGATGGAGCCGTTCGACCAGCCAGCGAGCGTCTTCGAGGGCGACGCGCGCGGGATGCTCGCGCGGGTCGCCGCCGCGCCAGTCGTGCATCAGCGCGGCGACGTTCGTCTCGTCGTCGTAGAGGTAGACCGAACAGCGGTCGAGGTCGGCCACCTCGCCGACGGACTGGAGCGTCCACTCGATTTTCGTGCCGATTTCGTCGGTCTCGGCGCTCATCAGCGACGTGGACGTGTCCAAGACGGCGTCTTTCAGGCGCGTCTCGTAGCGCAGGCGGTTCCGGCGGCGGCGGCGCTCGGTCACGTCCTGTAGCGTGCCGATGACGGCGGGCTCGTCGTCCTCGGTGGGACGGAGCGCGAGGTGACCCTCGCACAGGAGGTCGTCGTCGTGCGGATACGCGGGACCGGGCGAGAGCACCGTCTCGAAGCGTTCCGTGTCGGGAGCGTCAGGGGCGACGACCCGCTCGAAGGCCGCGCGAATCTCGTCGTCGGACTCGGCGGCGAGGTCGGCGAACTCGCGGCCGATAATTGCTTCCCGGTCGTAGCCGGTGAGCTCGCAGAAGACGCCGTCGGCGGAGGTGAAGCGACCCGACGAATCGAGCGAGTAGACGCCGCTGTCGAGCACCTCGATGGCGGTGCCGTACCGCTCGGAGGCCGCCTTCGCGCGGTACTGCGAGACGGCGTTGACGACCCGGTTGGCGAGGACCGTGTACTGGTCCGTGCCGGTGTCTTTCTGCATGTAGTCGGTCGCGCCGACGCGGAAGGCGTCGCGGGCGACCTCCTCGGAGCCTTTGCCGGTAAAGAGAATGAAAGGGAGGTCGGGGTGTTCGGAACGGACCGCGCGGAGGAACTCCAGCCCGTCGATATCGGGCATGTCGTAGTCCGACACGACGCAATCGACCTGTTCCTGTCGGAGTCGTTCGAGGGCGTCCGCCCCCGAGTTCGACGTCGAGACCGACAGGTCGACGTCGCCGGCCTCGCGTTCGAGGTAAATCGACACGAGGTCCGTCAGACTGGGTTCGTCGTCGACGTGGAGGACACGTACGTCTGCCCCCGACCCGTCGTCCATACGGAGTAGCGACCGCTCACCGTAATGAGCGTTGTGACGCGGTTATCAGCGTCGATAACTGACTCGGGGGCGGGAGACGAACAGGCGCTTCGCCGGACGGCCATTCGGAGGCTGGACAGCCCCCTCGTGGCGGGACAGGTCAGGACGCGCTGACGTAGATACCGCCGAGGACGACCGCTCCGCCGAGGACGGTCGGGAGCGTGGGAATCTCACCGAGGAGAAAGAGCGCGAGAATCGTACTGCCGACGGGCTCGCCGAGAAGAGAGATGGAGACGACGCTCGATTCGAGGTGGGCGAGCGCCCAGTTGATGACGGTGTGTCCGAAGATACCCGGGCCGACCGCCATCCCGAGAAACAGGAGCCACTCGCGGGCCGGATAGCCGGTGAGCGGGTCGCCGCGGCCGACCGCGACGACGAGGAGCGCGGCGGCACAGACCGTGTAGACGACGACCACGTAGGGGACGAGCGAGACCCTGCTTCGGACGCTCCGGCCCGTGAGGACGTAGGCGGCGGCCGTCACGGCACCCACGACCGCGAGCCCGTTTCCGAGAAGCGGGCGCGGCGCGCCGCTGGCGGTGAGGAAGTCGGAGACGGACATGAGCACCATGCCCGCGAGCGCGACGCCGATGCCGACGGCGGTGCGGCGGCTCACGCGCTCGTCGAGGACGGCCCACGCGCCGACGGCGACGAACAGCGGTTGGGACTGTACGAGCGTGACGCTCGCGGCGACCGTCGTGTGGTTGAGGCTCTCGAACCACGACGCGAAGTGGGCCGCGAGCGCGACGCCCGCGCCCCCGGCCGCGAGGAGGTCGCGCCCCGAGATGGTCGCCAGCGCGTCGCGGTGGCGGACGAGCGCGACGGGCGCGAGAAGAGCCACAGTGAACAGAACTCGGTAAAAGGCCTTCACGAGGCTCGGCGCGGCGCTCCAGCGCACGAGGATGGCGCTCGTGCTGACCGCGAGGACGGCGATGCCGAGGCCCGCGAGCGGCGAGATGGGAGCGTCGGAGTCGGGCGTTGACACACCCCCACGTCGCGGGGGGTCCGCTTACCGTTTGTGGGTCTCGGTGAGTCGCAGCCGGCCGGCGGGAAACAGGGACGGGAACGGGTCGGGAAGCGGGGACGGGTTTTCCCCGACAGCGCTACTCCTTCCGGGCTCGAATCAGCGCCTTCGGGTTGGCGAACGAGACGACCTCGTCGCCGTCGAACACCACGTCGAACAGCGCTTTCGCCTCGTCGGGCGCCTCGCGGAAGCGGCGTTCGAGTTCGGCCCGGTCGTCGGGCGAGACGTTCGTCCGCTCGGTCCACGGGTCGAACTCGAGGCGTATCGCTGCGGTCTCGACCGCTTCGACCGACAGGCCCGCGGCCTCGAACCACTCGCGCCACCGCGAAACCGGGTGGAGTTCGACGTGGGTCGGGTCGCGGAGCACCTCGACGCCGTTGAGGAACTCGGCGAGAGTCGTGTCCTCGGGCGCGACGTTGTCCTCGAAGGCGAGGACGCCGCCGGGTTCGAGGACGCGCGCGACCTCCGCGACGAACGACTCGGGGTCGGGGAAGTGGTGCGCGGCGATTCGGCAGGCGGCCGCGTCGAAGGAATCGTCCGCGAAGGGAAGGCGCTCCGCGTCGGCGACGACGCCCGTGACGGGGTATTCGCGGACCGCGGTGGCGACCATCTCCGGAGCGGCGTCGGCCGCGACGACCGAGGGAACGCCGGCCTCGGCTATCGCGCCCGCGGTGTGACCTGCCCCGGTCGCCACGTCGAGCGCGCGGGTCGCGCCGCGGCACCACGACGCGAGCGTCTCGCGGTCCTCGCCGAGGCGGTGGACCTCGCTGTCGAAGTACGACTCGGCGGCGCTCCCGAACTGGGCGGCGGTTCGGCGTTTCTCGTCGCTCATGAGGCGAGGTTCGCGGAGGGCGGTGAAAAAGGGGAACGGGGAGACAGGTCGAACGGCGGGCGGAGTCTATTCCCGTCGTCGGCGCACGGGGCGACGCTACGCCGCGTCCGCGTCCACGTACTCCGGGCGCTCGGCGTACGGGATGGGGTCGCGCTCGCCGAGGTTCTGGAACGCCTGCAGGCGGAACGCACAGGAGTCGCAGGTGCCGCAGGCCGGCTCCTCGGCGCGGTAGCAGGACCACGTGTGCTCGAAGGGGACGCCGAGTTCGAGGCCGCGGCGGGCGATGTCGGTCTTCGAGTCGTGGACGAAGGGAACTTCCAGCGAGATGGTCGTGTCGGGCTTCGTGCCGACGTCGACCATGGCCTCGAAGGCGTCGAAGAACTCGGGGCGGCAGTCGGGGTAGCCCGAGTAGTCCTCGGAGTGCGCGCCGACGAAGACGGCGTCGCAGTCGTTCGCCTCGGCGTACGAGACGGCCATCGACAGGAGGTTGGCGTTGCGGAAGGGGACGTACGAGGTCGGAATCTCGTCGGCGTCCATGTCGGCGTCGGCGACGGCCATCGAGTCGTCCGTGAGCGACGACGCGCCGATTTGCTTCAGGTGGCTCGTCTCGATGTGGAGGAAGTCGCGGGCGTCGAGTTCGTCGGCGAGCGCGCGGGCGCAGTCGAACTCCTTCGACTCGGTCTTCTGGCCGTAGGAGGTGTGGAGCGCGTAGAGTTCGTAGCCGCGTTCCTTCGCCTCGTAGGCGGTCGTCGCGCTGTCCATGCCGCCGGAGAGGAGGACGACGGCGCGTTTCTCGTCGGACGTGGTGTCTGTATCGGTATCGGTAGTCATCGTTGTCGTGGAATGATTCGGGGTTCGTTCGGAGTGTGTTCGAGGTGCGTTCGGAGTGTTTTCGGAGGTTCTCAGGTCTCGGGCGCGTCGTTCCAGAGGTCGACGTGGAGTCTCGGCGTGTAGCGGTAGCCGAACGCCGCGGCGAGGTCGGCGACCTCGGTCCGGGTCCGAGCGAGTTGCTCGCGGGTCTGTCCTTCGGGCATGAGCAACACGTCGCTGTCGCGGACTTCGCGGGCCGCAACGCCGCGCACGTCGGCGACGAGCGACTCGATTTCGTCGATGTCGTCGCGGCCGGTGACGACGAACTTCAGTTGGAAGTCCGCCGCGTGTTCGACCAGCGAGGCGAGCGCGTCGAGGTCGACGCGGGCGTTCTCGTGTCGCTCGGTCCAGACGCCGGGGTCCACGTCGGCCGGGGCGTTGTCGGGCGTCGGCGTCGACGACGCGAGTTTCGGGCTGATGCTCGCCAGGTCGACCGGCGCGTCGGTTTCGAGCGTCCCGTTCGTCTCGACGGTCAGGTGGTAGTCGTCGGCGAGCGCCGACAGGAGCGCGTCGGTCTCGTCGTGGACGAGGGGTTCGCCGCCGGTGACGACCACGTGCTCGGGAGAGCGCGACTCGACCTCGGCGACGATTTCGTCGAGGCTCATCCACGCGTGAGTCGGCTCCCACGAGGTGTGAAACGAGTCGCAGAACCAACAGCGGAGGTTACAGCCGCTGGTGCGGACAAACGTGCTCGGAACGCCGGCGAGTTTGCCTTCGCCCTGTAACGACGCGAACAGCTCGTTTATCGGGAGGCGGTCGCCCTCGGCGTCGGTGTCGTCGCGGGCGACGGTGTCGGAGACGGGCATCAGAAGCCGGCGCAGAGTTCAGAGGTTTCGCTGACCGAGACCGAGACCTCGGAGACGTTGTCGGGAAGCACAGACAGAAGCTTCTCTTCGAGGATGACGGCCATCATCTCCGCCGTCGGCGGCGCGTCGAGGACGACCGTCCCGTCGGCGTCGCCGGAGCGCTCGAACGCCTCAACGAGCGGGTCGCCGGACTCGACGAGGAAGCGGTGGTCCCACTCGTCGATGACGTCGGTCACGACGCCCTTGTCGACGACCCAGCCCTCGTCCGTGAGGTCGCCGACGACGCGAACCGAAATCTCGTAGTTGTGCCCGTGCGGGCGGCTACACTTGCCGTCGTGGTGGAGGAGGCGGTGGCCGGCGCTGATGCGGATGGGCCGGTCGCGACCGATGTGGAGGACGCGCTCGCCTGCTCGGGACAGCGGGGTCTCGTCGTCGGCTTCCGCCGACCGTGCGTGCTCTAGTGTTCCCCGAGGCATATCCGAGGATTATCACGAGAGTATTTAATTCTCCTGTCTCGGCTCTGTGGGTCGAATTCAGCGACTCACGAGCCGCGGACCACCCGGAAAAGGAACCATGCCGACGGTAGATGACCGCCCGAAGACGAGCTGAGTGGACGCGGTCGAGCTACGGTTGATTCGCGATTGCCTCGCGCCACTGGTCGGGGACGCGGGTCGGGCGGCCCTCGCCGTCCATGGCGACCTGGACCGTCTCCCCGGTGGCGACGACCTCGCCCTCGTAGGAGAGCGTGTAGTAGATGGGGAAGCTCTTGCCGCCGGGGTCGCCGGCCTCGACTTCCACCTCGACGGTACCGACGCCCTCGATGGGCGCGCGGTAGTCGAGTTCGAGGTGCGCGACGACGATGTGCGGGTCCGAAAGCGGCGTGTCCATGACCTCCTCGAAGAAGCGGACGCGGGCCTGCTCGCAGTAGGTCGCGTAGACGGCGTTGTTCACGTGTCCGAACGAGTCGTGGTCGCGGAACCGGACTTCCACCTCGGCGACGAAGCTCATTGCGGTGCGCGACACAGGCGAGAAGTATAGCACCGACGGTTTGTCTCCGGCGGACCCGGTGAACGAAAGCGGACGAGGGGACGGGTGAGAGGAGAGAGACGAGTGAAGAAGACAGCGGGGCGAGTGCGGGGAGGAAGACGGACCGCAGACGCCTCAGTTCGCCGTCCGAGCGGACTGGTCCGCCGGAGCGGGCCGTCGACCGTGGAGTGCGACGGCCTTCCAGACGTTCGAGCGCGAGCCGGCGCGGACCATCTCGACCGGAACGCGAGCGCCCTCGGAGAGGGACGCAAGGGTGTCGCGGATGCGCTCTGACTCGTAGGCCACGAGGTGGCGCGTTTCGTTCGTCTCGTGCAGTTCGACCGTCATCGTCTCGTGGTCGTTCATCTCGACGCGGACGTTCACCAACACCGGCGCGGACGCGAGGGTCACCATCACGCTCACCTACGAATCCGCCCGGCATAAGCCGTTATAATACTGATATCTTCGGGTATGGAGTCTACATAGACGACGAGAGAGCCACGACTCGGAGGGTGACCAGCAGGGGTACAGCCATATCGAGTCGGGCCTAACGACCGGCTGATGGACGACCCCGAGTCTCGACCCGAGCGCGACCCGGCCGGTCCGACCGTCACGGTCCGCGTCCGCGACACCGACGGCAAGCGCGTCACCGACCTCAGCGTCGAACGCGGGACCGTCCTCCGCGACGCGCTGCTTGAGGCCGGCATCTCGCCGTACGCGCGGCTCACGAAGCGTGCGAACTGCGGCGGACGCGGCCTCTGTGCCACGTGCGGCGTCCGGATTCGTTCGGGCGAACCGACAGCCCACCACTGGCACGACGACCTCGCGGCGCGGTTCGGCTACCCGCGCCTCTCCTGTCAGATTCGCGTCGACGAGCCGATGACCGTCGAGTTGGTCGAGAAGACGGTGTGGGGTGGGCGGGAGTGACAGACGGTATATCCCCGATTTGAAGCTGATAAGTCGAACCCCGATTTGAACTCACTCGCAGCGCTTCGCGTTGCTCGCTGCTCAAATCGTGTCGAGGAGTCCGTCACATGCAACACCGCTCGCTGCGCTCGCGGGTGTTGAAGTTCAGTCCGCTCTCCCCGATTTGAACCCAGTCAGACGACGCGTTCACTTCGTTCACGCGCTGCGACTGACCTGCTCAAACCGGCTCGACCGGATTTTGCAAGCAAAATCCGCTCTCCCCGATTTGAACGGGGGACAAGCCGATCTACAGTCGGCTGCTCTGCCAGGCTGAGCTAAGAGCGGTCAAGAGAATCTCAATCTACGGTTAGACTTAAGAATTCTCATTCCGGGCGGCCAAGCGCCCGACGACGGCGCGGTTACTCGTCGGACATCGCCGACTCCGAACCGTCCGCAGACGCTGACTCCTCGCCATCTGAGTCGGGGTCACCGTCACTCGCCTCGGTGTCGAGGTCACCGTCACTCGCCTCGGTGTCGAGGTCACCGTCACTCGCCTCGGTGTCGAGGTCGTCAGAACTCGTCTCGCGGACGCGAATCCCCTTTCCGGCGAGGTGTTGCATCTGTCGCTGGGCGAAGTCCTCCTCGCTGGTCCCGCGGGTGGCGAGCACGTAGACGAGCGCGCTCCCCGTCGGACGCATGGTTCGACCGGCGCGCTGGGAGCCCTGCCGACGAGAGCCGCCGAGGCCGGAGGCGACGATTGCGAGCCCGGCGTTCGGGAGGTCGATACCCTCGTCGCCGATGCGGGAGATGACGAGCGTGTCGAGGTCTCCGTCTCGGAACGCCTCGAAGTACGCCTCGCGGCGGTGGTGACGGGTCTCGCCGCTGACGAAGGGGACGTCGAGCGCCTCGGAAATCGCCTCGCCCTGGTCGAGATAGTCGACGAAGACGAGCGTCTTCGAGTCGGCGTGGCGGGCGCGGAGCCGACGAATCTCGAATATCTTCCCGGGGTTCATCGCCGCGAGCATGTGCCGCTCGCGGCCGTCGCTGGAGGCCCACTCGTTTCTGGCCATGTCGTCGCCCCAGCCCACGTAGCGAATCTCGACTTCCGGCTCCTGAACGTAACCGGCGTCGAAGAGCTTCCCCCAGTCGGTCCCGATAGGCGGACCGATGAGCGTGAAAATCTCGGCCTCCTTGTCGTCCTCGCGGATGGGCGTCGCCGACAGTCCGAGGCGGTGCTTAGACTGGAGGTCGGCGCTCCGCTGGAAGACGCGACTGGGGATGTGGTGGGCCTCGTCGTAGATGATGAGCCCCCAGCGACGCGAGTCGAAAAGCGAGCGGTGGCGGTCCATCCCGGCGGTCTGGTAGGTCGCGATGGTGACGGGTCGAATCTCCTTCGCGCCGCCGTGGTACTCGCCGATTTGGTCGGCGTCGAGGTCGGTCGTCGAGAGGAGTTCCTCGCGCCACTGGCGGGCGAGTTCGCGGCTCGGGACGAGAACGAGCGTCTCGCCGCCGACCGCGGCGAGCGCGCCGATACCAGCGATGGTCTTCCCCGCACCGGGCGGACCCACGAGGACGCCAGCGCGCTGGTCGACGAATCGGTCGACCCAGTCTCGCTGGTAGTCGCGGAGGTCGACGTGAAGCGAGACGTCGAGTTCCTCGCCCTCTTCGAGGTCGCGGTCGTCCTCGACGGGGTACCCCGAATCGTAGAGGATGCGCTTTATCGCCGCGATTTCCTCGTCTCTGACCCACGCCTCCGTGTCCGAGATGGGCGCGTAGACGTGGTCGTCGTCGAGTTTTTGGAGGGCGACGTTGCCCATGAGGCTCTCCGTGGCCGCTTCGAGGACGGTGTACCCCTCCTCGTGGGAGTAGAGGCGGAACTGGTGGGCGCGCTTCCACTGGTCTTCGACCCACGCTTCGAGGTGCGGCGACCGCTCGGGGAGGACCGACCGGAGCATCGAGAGGAGCGAGTCGACGTCGTCGAAGGGCGCTTGCCACACGTCTTCCTGCCGGATTCGATAGAGGTAGCCTCGGCCTCTTCCCTCGCGGTCGCCGGTGGTATCGACGAGGTGCGCGAACTGTGAGAGTCGCGCCCGCGTGTACTGGGTCGGGTTGTCGACGACGATTTCGCGGCGCTTCGGGAAGAGAACGACCCGCTCCCGCGAGGCGAGTTCGCCCCACTCGGTCGGATACCAGACGGTCGGGTCGGTCTCGACGTTCACCCGCTGGACCCGACCGGCGTCGGCGAGCGCGTCGAGTCCGTCCATCGCGTCCGCCTGCGAGACGCCGAGACGCCGCGCGACCTGCTGGGCGGTCACGACGGGTCGGCCCTCTGATTCGAGCGCCTCGTAGAACGACGCGAGCGAGACGCCGTCGTCGGCCTCGCTCGCCCCCTCGGCGGCGGTTGGCGACGCGTCGGTCGCGTCTGCCAGTCGGTCGAGCACGTCTGCGGAGGCGTCGGCCTCGTCGGTCTCGGCGTCTCCGTCGGGAGGACTCGGGTCCCCGTCCTCGGCAGTCATCGAAGGCGGGTACGGCCGCGACGGGGAAACGGCTTGCGACACCGAGAGCGACTCGCACTATCGAGAACGAGGCGGTTTCGACTATCGGGACGTACTCGACTGCGCCGGTGCCATCCGGTCGAACACGGACCTGAAGTCGTCGCTGACGGTGAGGAACTCCGGGAACTCCTCGAGCGTCCGGACGCCGTCGAGGTAGACGTATTCGACCGGTTCGGGCGGAATCTCTTCGAACACCTGAACCGGACCGCGTTCGGTGAGGCCGACGAACGGACGTCCCTCGGGGTCGGTCTGCGGAGTCAGTTCGTGTTCGAGGTACAGTTTCGCCATCGCGAGCGCGCTCGCGAGCGGGACCTGTCCGGGGGTCAACTGCCACGTGACCCCGCGGTCTTCGTAGTGGACGGTGGTCACGTAACCGTCGTCGAACCGGAAGCAGTCGACTCGCTCTCCCGAACGAGACCACCGCGTCTCCGTCGAGCGGGAGCGTTCGAGGGACCACTCTCGGTCGTTCCCTCGGCCCGACACGGCTTCGCTGAGGCGCACCCACACGCGACTGAGCGCACGCATACGGTATCGGTTCGTTCCCCTGGGTAATTGCATTGACGCCACGCTATCGACACAGTCCGTCGCGGGAGAACGTTCCGAGCGCGGACGAGCGGGGGTGCGCGTGAGTCGCATGCACACCTCGTTTCCGGTGAACGAGAGGACGAAACGCGAGTCGTAGACCTCGACAAAAGTCGGCGACTGCAGTCGGTCGGCACCGGTCAGTTACCGACCCGTTCCCGCGGGAAGTACCACACCTCGCTTCCGGTGAATCGCAACTCCGCGTGAGACGGTCAGAGACACCACGTTTCCGGTGAATTGGTCGAAATATACGAGGCTGAAATCCGACCTCGACGGCGAGGATACCTCGAACCGCGAGTGTTGGGACCGCCGGTCGAGACCGATGGCTGACCGTCGCGTCGTCCGAACGCCGCATCGGCTGAACGTCGCATCAGCAGCCGTTGCAGCGGTGGTCCCGCTTCGAAGTCAGCCGATTCCCGAGTCAGCCGCTGCCAACCGACCGAGCGGAGAACGTAGCAGCGCTGACAGACACCACGTTTCCGGTGAAATACGACGCGGTGGAGGGAGGCAGTAATCACGTCGGAATAGGTGTCGACTCGCTGGTGAGCTACGGGAACGGAGTCACGCGCACACCACGTTTCCGATGAACTGGCCCGAGCGTCTCTCGGTAGGGAGCGCGCCGAACAGCGGCAGGTGACGCCCGTTCCTTCTCCGTGGTTTTCGGCCTGAACTGAATCGGTCCACTTATTACCAGCACACCACGTTTCCGGTGAAATACGGCGCGAGAGACGCTATACCATCTATATCGGCTCGACCCTCCGGAACGGTGTGAGACACCGCGTTTCCGGTGAGCGACTGGACTGTGTCAACTTCCGCCGGTCAACTGACCACTTTCTCCGTGTCGGTGGTAGAGGAGCCCACGTATAACAATAGTTAAATAGTTTATTTGTGTTACCGACCATTGATACACTCGCAAACACGACTATACTCGAAACTCGAGTATTAGTCGACCGGAACGAAACGTCCTGAGACGCGTGTTCTCGGTGTTCTAACCGCTCCTATCGGAGCTCGCGGGTCTCTGAGAACCTGTTCTACTGGTCGTATCGACGGTTACCGCGGGCGACGTTCATTGAGTTCTGTCACGGCGACAACGAACACGTCCAGGGTAGCTACCACCGATATTGCCGGACTCTCGGGGCTCGCCTTCGTTTTCGTCCTCGTCACTGGACGAGAGACGAGCCGAGATTCCTCGACCCTCGCCGGGTCAGGTAGACTCCCTCACACCGTGTTTCCGGTGAATCAATACCTGCGTTTCGTGTGGACGGGAAACCGGGGTTCGTGGTCGTTCACCGGAAACGTGGTGTGTGTGTGCTGGGTCGAATGGTAAGTCCTTTCACCGGAAACGTGGTGTGTTGCGAACATGCCTAACGCCAGCGACGACCTCTTCACCCGGGAGGACCCCATCTTCGCCAACAAGGAGTTGTTGGAGATAAACCACCTCCCGGGGGAGGGTCGCATCGTCGGTCGCGACGACGAGATCTCGGATCTCGCGACCGCGGTGAACCCCGCCATCTTCGGACAGAGCCCGAGCAACGTCCTTATCTACGGGAAGACGGGGACGGGGAAATCGCTCTGTGCGAAGTACGTCTCCCAGCGACTCGTCGAGACGGCCGAAGAAGAGGGAGTGAAAGCGACGTTCGCCTATGTTGATTGCGCGCAGGACACGACCGAGACGCAGGCCGTCCAGACTATCGCCGACAGCGTCAACGACACCGCGATTACCGGAATCAAAGTCCCCGACAAGGGACTCTCGACGTCGACGTACTACAAACGACTGTGGCGCATCCTCGATTCGCTGTACGACGTCGTCCTCATCATCCTCGACGAAATCGACAAACTGAGCGACGACGACATCCTCATGCAGCTCTCGCGGGCGGGAGAGGCCGGCAAAATCGCCGGCTGTAAGCTCGGCGTCATCGGAATCAGCAACAAGATCCAGTACAAAGACCGGATGGACGAGCGGGTGAAATCCAGCCTCTGCGAGCGCGAATTCGTCTTCCCGCCGTACGATGCGAACCAACTTCGCGACATCATGGACGCGCGCAGCGACGCGTTCCGCGACGGCGTGTTGGACCCGTCGACGATTCCACGGGCCGCGGCGCTCGCCGCCCGCGAGCATGGGGACGCGCGGAAGGCTATCGATATCCTGCGATACGCGGGTGAGATTGCCCAGTCGATGGGGGCGAGCACGGTCAGAGAGAACTTCGTCACGCAGGCGCGACAGCGCGCGGAGACCGACCGCTTCCGCGAGTTGATTCGCGGGTCGACGCCGCACTCTCGCTACGTGTTACAAGCGCTGGCTATCCTCTCGCTTTCGAACCAACAGCAGGATGGCTTCCGGACGAGTCGCGTCTACGAGGTTTACGAGAACATCTGTCGGCAGCAAGGTTCCGATAGCCTGTCGCTTCGGCGGGTCCGCGACCTGCTGAAAGAACACGCCTTTCTCGATATCATCGAACAGTCGAAACACAGCGGCGGAAGTGCGGAAGGAAGCTACACCAAGCACCAACTGCTCGAAGACCCGGACGTAGTGAAAGACGTTCTCACCGAGAACGCGGACACCTGACGGGGAATCAGGGGACCGACCGAAAGCACGTAAGGGCCGAATCGCCTAGTGGGGGACGCTGCACCGCTGCAAGTACACCTCTGTCGAGCGACCTCTTATATTTTATTGCAGTAGTATGTGATTGGAATTATCACGTGTGACCGGACCGGTCACACCATCGGTTGTCGAGGGCGAGTCACGATTCCAGTTGTTCGAGCGGGATTGATGTCGAACAGACGGATTCGTACAGGCTCTCGACCCACGAGACGACCTCCGGGGCGTCACCGTCGACGAGGGACGTCAGGTTACCGTGTTCGTCGTAGGCAGAGACGACTCCGTGGCCGTCGACTAGTAGGAGGCCGAAGTCGAGGTCTTCGTCGGTGACTCGGAGTTCGAACTGGTCGAGGTCCTGTGCGCGCTCGAACGACTCGGGGTAGGCGTCCATCGACCGTTCGAGGACGTCGCGGTCGACGACGAGTTCCATCCGCGTGTCCGGGCCCAATACCTCTTTGGCCGACTCGTTGAACACCCGACTCACGATGGGCGTGACACCGCGGAAGCGGTCGACCGGCTCGTTCCCGACGATGGTCAGGTATCTGTTGAGCGGTGCGTGAGGGTCGTTGTCGGCAGCGGTGGTGATATTCATCTGGCTGAGGACGCCGGGCGGTGCGCCCTCACAGATTTCCGCGGCGTTCGCCAGGAACTCGCTCATTCTATCGGCGCACTCGACCGTACCGATGAACTCCGCGTACTGGTCGTGGACCATCACGCCGCCCGCGGTGAGATGGTAGACACCCTCGGTCTTTTTGACCCATCCGCGGTCACAGAACCCTGCCAGTGTCCGCTGTGCCGTCTCCCTCGCACAGTCACAGATGTCCGCGAGGTCAGTTGGCCGACGCGGCTCGACTGCCAGCGCTTGGAGAATAGCCTCCCTGCTTTGCGACCCGACGAGGAACGCAACGTCCTCCCGCGCACTCATGTGCCATCCGTTAGACTGTTCCGTATTTTACACTTGCGGGTGTTCAGGTCCGTAACGCGGCGAAAAATCGATAGTTCGGGAGCGTCTATCCGAGCAGTCCGAGCGCGTCGATGCGCTCGACGATCTCTTCGACCGCGGTCTCCGCGTCGTCGGTCCGCTTTCCGCCGGTAATGACGATTTTCCCGGAACCGAAAAGCAGGATGACGACCTTCGGCTCGTCCATCCGATAGACGAGGCCGGGGAACTGCTCGGGCTCGTACTCGACGTCTTCGAGACCGAGTCCGATAGCCAGCGCGTTCAGGTTCAAGTTGTGTCCGAGGTCCGCGCTGGAGACGATGTTCTGGACGGTTATCTCTGGCTCGTCATCGACGGGAATCTTCAGCTCGCGGAGCTTGTCGAAGATGATTCCGAGTGCGTCGTGCACGTCGTCGATACTCTTTGCGCCCGTGCACACGATCTTCCCCGAGCGGAAGATGAGCGCAGCGGCTTTCGGGTCCTGGGTGCGATAGACGAGGCCCGGGAAGTTGTCCGGGTTGAAATCTGCACCGGGGAGGTCGTCGGCGAGGGCTTCGAGGTCGAGCTCCTGACCGATCCCGGTCGATGCGACTACGTTCTGAATCTCGATGGAGTCTGCCGGCCCACTCATTGCTCGCACGTGAATCGTACCTCCGGCCTTATAAAGCGACCCGTTATAAACCGACTTCAACGGGTCGATTCTATCGACACCTCGCACGCACGCGAAACTAATACATTGATTTCTCGCTCAGTCTAATTGATGTCACAACTGACCGCGCGTGAAGTTATGGCACGCCTCGTGTCTATTTTTCTCACAGAGCCACTAAATCAACGGGGTTAAATGTATCCCCGGCATTCGGATTAATGCGAAGAAGCGCACGGGGGCACTCCCCCCGAAGGCTTCCACCGAACGCCCCGACCCCAAGGTCGTCAGGCGCCCACCGGGATGACACACCTTCCCGGGGGTC